>NZ_UGSI01000001.1:1342500-2685000 GCF_900454495.1 Paenibacillus macerans | reverse complement strand
TGATGATATTGAAGTATACCGGCAGAGGGGCTATCAAAGTGAGGATATTTTGCCCAAGACTCCAAATAAGCGGAATATGAGTACTTTGAATTATTTTACATTGTGGATGGGTTCGATTCACAACATTCCTAACTATGCTGCGGTTGCAGGTTATTTGTTATTGGGACTGTCATCATTAAATGTAATCATTGCAATAACTCTCAGTGGATTGGCTGTTGCATTATTCATGGTTATTAATGGGCGGGCAGGGGCTAAATATGGGATTCCTTTTGCCATGCATTTGCGTTCAATTTACGGCAGCGTAGGAGCGAAATTACCAGGATTTCTAAGAGGGTGCGTAGCTGCGATCGCATGGTTCGGTGTTCAAACATATACCGGGGCGGCAGCTTTAACGATTCTGGTTGGAAAAGTGTGGCCAACCTATTTAGAGATTGGCGGCGGAGCGGATATCTTAGGTATATCTGTGCCGGAATTAATTAGTTTCGTCATATTTTGGATTGCGAATATGGCGATTGGTCTTGGAGGAGGTGGAACCCTTAATAAGTTTACAGCAGTACTTAGCCCAATTATTTATATTGTATTCGGCGGGATGACGATTTGGGCAATCCATGTTGGAGGAGGAATTGGCAATATTCTTTCATACGAGGGAGTTCAAACAACTGCCGTAAATCCCGTCTTTGGTTACCTTGTCATCATTGCTTCAGTATTAGCAGTATGGGCGGCACCAGGAGTGAGTGTATCTGACTTTACCCAGAATGCTAAGTCACAAAAAGACCAAACCGTTGGCCAGACAGGTAGTTTATTTATAGGATATCTCATTTTTGCAATCATGTCAGTTATTATCATTATTGGCGGCACGATTCATTATGGTGCACCAACTTCAGGCAATGGAGTATTGGATTTTATTAATCAATGGGATAACGTGCCTGCGATATTATTGACCACATTAGTGTTTTTGATGACGACGATTTCAACCAATGCAACGGGCAATATTATTCCTGCAGGTTATCAACTAACAGCACTGTTTCCTAAATCGATCAACTATCGTAAGGGCGTTATCATCGCTGGAGTCATTAGTTTCTTAATTATGCCATGGCGTTTTATGGCTGATGGCAGTGCGATTATTGCTTTTCTCAATGCGGTCGGTGCATTATTAGGACCTGTTGCAGGTGTAATGATTGCTCATTATTATTTTGTGAAAAACCAAGTCATTGATTTAGATCAACTATATTATGATGCTGAAGACGGTTCAGTGAAAAGGATATATTACGGAGTTAATCGTAAAGCGTATACAGCAACCATAGTAGGTTTGATTTTATCACTTATTGGGCAGTTTATTCCGGTATTATCCGTGCTTTCTGATATTGCTTGGATAGCGGGGTTTGTGTCTGCATTTACTATTTATTTTGTTTTAACAAAGTTATCATCCAACGAATTAAGTATGGGGATTGAAAATAATAAAAAAAAGGAGGAAGCTAAATGAGTTATGATTTAGTTATTAAGAATGGTTTAGTGATACTAGACAGTGGAGAAATCCAAACAGATATTGGTGTTAATAATGGCGTGATCGTTACGATTGGATCTAACCTTGAAGGAACAAAGATAATAGATGCAGAAGGGTTAATTGTTAGTCCTGGTATGATCGATGCTCATGTTCACATCACTGAACCGGGTGGCGGGTATCGCGATGAATGGGAAGGTTATTCTACCGGGACTGCTTCTGCAGCAAAGGGTGGTGTAACATCATTCTTAGAGATGCCGCTCAATCAAGTTCCTGCTACAACAAATGGCGAGACATTGAATATTAAATATGCGGCGGGTAAAGGGAAACTGAAATCCGATGTATATTCTTACGGCGGACTGGTTCCTTACACAGTCGATGAAGGTGGTATCCAAGAATTAGATGAAGGCGGCGTTATAGCTTATAAGTGTTTTATGGCGACATGCGGAGATCGTTCTATTGATGGTGACTTCATGAATGTTGATGACTACTCTCTATATGAAGGTATGAAACAAGTTGCTAAGACAGGAAAAATATTGTCTATTCATGCTGAAAATGCCCGGATCACTGATCGACTTGGAGAAATTGCTTACAAAAACAATGAAACAACACTAAAAGCCTATGTAGCAACACGGCCCGTATTTACAGAAGTTGAACCTATTCAACGCGCCATCTTATTCGCAAAAGAAACCGGTTGCCGCATTCATATCTGTCACGTTGCTTGTCCAGAGGGTGTTGAAGCTGTTGCGAAGGCGCGCCAAGAAGGTGTTGATGTAACTTGTGAGACATGTACGCATTACCTATACTTTGAAACAGAAGAATTGGATGCGATTGGTCCAGTTGTAAAATGTTCACCACCAATCAGAGATAAGAAAAATCAGGACGGTTTGTGGAAACAATTATTAGCAGGCAATATTGCCTTTGTTACATCAGACCATTCACCATGTACACCGGACTTGAAAGACAAAGAAAACGCCTTTGAAGCATGGGGCGGTATATCCGGATTGCAAAATAATGTGGATGTTCTATTCGATGAAGGCGTCCAAAAACGCGGGATGTCATTAAAACAATTTGCTGAAATCATTGCAACAAACGTTGCTGATCGATTCGGGATCGATAACAAAGGACGTATTAGTGTAGGTAAAGATGCAGATTTTGTATTAATCAAACCAGATGCACCTTACACATTACAAGCAGAAGACTTGGAATACCGCAACAAGATCAGCCCATACATCGGTCGTGAGATTGGTGCACAAGTTGCGATAACGATTTTACGAGGTGAGGTCATTTATTCCCAAGCAGAAGGTGTGACAAAGGATTTTCCTGGAGAATTTGTAAAAATACAGTCGAAAAATGTATGAAACCTAATATCGTTTAGTAATGGTTCGTGACCCCGGAATGTAGATGAAAATCTAGCTTTCCGGGGTCAACTTGTATTGAACCTAATTTTCGAAATTCAGGTTGATAACTATCAAGAAAATACTCCTCTTTCAAAGCGATCAGCTTATGGAAGAGGAGTATGAGTTAGAATAATAATGTAATTATAGGAATAGAGATCATTGACATCAATGATGATAAGAATACGATCTGACTCGCAAATTTAGCATCATTACCGTAATTATTACTGAACATGGCCACATAGGAGGCAGTAGGCATTGAAATCATCATAGCCGGAATAACTAGAGCCGGACCAGTCAGACCAAACAATTTAAGCACCATTGTTATAATAAATGGAACGATGAGTAGTTTGAATGCAGCAGCTATATATAAGTATTTATTCTTAAATGCCTCATTGATATTACTGCGTGACAACATCAGTCCGATCACTATCATTGCAAGGGGGGATGTCGCAGGACTCATTGTATCAATCACACTGTTAAGTGGTTCAGGTACTGACCACTGGAAAATAAAGAAAATCAAACCAATGATAATTGAGAGGATTCCCGGACTGAAGAGAACTTTCTTCCAATTGAATCCTGTAGTCTCTGATCCATTGCGGGAGATTAAATAAACGCCTACTGACCACGATACGATCTCAAATATAAAGCCAGCTCCAACAACGGCATAGAATAGGGCATCAGGTCCTAGTAGACTTAGGATGATGGGATACCCCATGAACGATGTATTGGATAGTAATAATGCCGTTTGGAAGATATCTTTTTGCCCTTTAGATAAGGAGAGTCGTCGTGAGACTAAAAAGCCTGCAATAAACATAACAACATAGCAGAAGATCAAAACTCCCAATATGACAAACGACGTGTTCAGTCGCTCTTGATTCATCTCAAGCTGCATGGCAGAAAAAATTGTAGCCGGCATCGTTATATAAAGAACTAACTGCGTTATATCTTTTTGCCCTTTTTCGGAGATTAAATTTACGCGACCTGCAATAAATCCAATAACAATTAGTAGAAATAAAACAAATACTTTCTGTAAAGTTAGAAAAAAATCTATTTGCATCAAATAATTCCTTTCAACTGTATTTTTGTTGGGGATTATTCAGCCATTCAACTAATACCGTATATATGTTTATTCCTAAAGTATCGATATGAGTTCGGTCAAAGTCATGTTCATTTGATTCAACGATATGAAGTGTGCTTTCCGGTATATATTTATGCAGCCATTTTGATTGTCTTACAGATACATCGGGATCTTGGTGAGCCGCAGTAATGAATGTTGGCGGTAAGCCCATCAATTGTTCCTTTGTTAAAGAATATGTTCTTTGATGATCTATATCATCAAGGATAACACGGAGCCAATCCCCACGTTGACGAGCTGCTAAGTAGAGAGGATAGCGTTGATCAGTCGGCGCTGAGCTAATAGGTCGATTTCCCGCCAACTGCTGGATCATCTTATCCGATACTTTCGGATAATTGAGGAAGTGTCGACTAGGTACAGTGAAGCTTGCATCGCTCAATGTGTAATATCCGTAAAACACAATCACCCCGCGAGGCCGAACGCTAGCATGAACAGCATGATACAAAGCCAAATACCCCCCCGGCAGAACGTCCCATTACATAGTAATTAGAAGGATCGATCTTTAACGTATGCAGCCCTTCTTTCATAAACCATTCGATTGAACGATGTATAGCCTGCATAATAGCCGGCAGCTTACTTTCAGGGGCAAGCAAATAATCCAGGGCGAGCAGGCCATAGCCGTTTTCCGCTAATAGAGATATATATTTTGGGGGCAAATCTTCTCTGTGACCGAAAATCAATCCTCCCCCATGAAAGTAAAGAATCGTTCCTTTATAGGTTTGATTTTTACTTCCGCGATAAAAAGTTCCATATAATTGCAGCTCGTTAATCGTATGAATCGGAATCGTAATGCGTTCATAGGCAAACAATTCACTCAGCACCTTTTGTACAAACTTTTATTTGGTTTGACGATTGTATTTATTAATATATCACAAAGCATCCTCGACTCTTTTATTTAAAGTGCACAAAAATATAGGCGTTTTTATAGAGAGTGCTCATATTTCGACCTTATGAAAGCGGTTATACTTATGAAGTGAAAAGGAGGGGTATTATGTTGTATTCCGTAATTCAAAAAAATAATTATCAAGATTCGATCAATTTAATGTTGTTAACAAACTCCATTAATGAATTAGATGGCGTTAAACAAGGTCAGGTTATGATGGCAACAGACGCTAATAAAGATATTTTAAAAGCGGCTGGGCTATTCACCGACGAAGTCGAAGCCGCAGGCGCTAACGATATGGCGATTGTTGTCGAATCCGATGATCAGCATGTGCTCGATTCGGTTGTTGAAGAAGTAAAGCGCTTTTTAAGCGATCTTTCCGGTAAGAAAAAGGACAGTGGGGTATCAAGCGTTGACAATTGGAAAGATGCTTTAGAAGCGATGCCGGACGCCAACCTGGCCCTATTCTCCATTCCGGGCATCTATGCTGCCGACGAGATTGAGAAAGCTTTGGATTTAGGGTTACACGTATTTTCGTTCAGCGATAATGTGAGCCTGGAAGATGAAGTGCGCCTCAAACAAAAAGCGCATGAAAAAGGCTTGCTCTTGATGGGTCCAGACTGTGGCACCGGCGTATTATCAAGTGTTCCATTGGCTTTCACTAACGTAACCAATCCTGGGAATATCGGAATTGTTGCCGCATCGGGTACGGGCATCCAGGAAGCCACCACGATCATCGATCGCCTGGGCGGCGGCGTCGTTCATGCGATCGGGACAGGCGGACGAGACTTAAAGGAGGACGTTCAAGCGCGGACGATGATTGATGCGGTTGTCGCTCTTGAGCAGCACACTCCGACCGATGTGATCCTCATTATTTCCAAACCGCCGGCAAAAAAGGTCCGCGACCACGTCATGAAGCTGCTGCAATCGTTATCCAAACCGGTCGTTGCCCTGTTTTTGGGCGAGAAACCCGAAGCGCACGTCGGCAATGTGTCGTTGGCCTATACATTGGAAGAAGCCGCCAAAATTGCGGTCGATATCGCCAATGGAGATGAAGTCAAAGCGAACTACAACGATCCGATTGAGTTCCAGGTCGATCAACCGCTGCCGGCAGGCAAAACCGTAAAAGGCTTATATTCCGGCGGAACGTTGGCGAACGAAGCCGCTACCCTTATTTCCGATGCGCTCGGATTAAACAATGTTAAAGGCGAAGAAGGCTATATTTTAAACACGCAAGGATTTCAAGTGATGGATTTGGGCGACGATGTCTATACGCAAGGCAAGCCTCATCCGATGATCGACCCGGAAGTCAGAGTAAATAAGTTAAAGGAAGTATTGAAAGACCAAACAACCGGCATTATCTTGGTCGATGTGGTGTTGGGATACGGAGCGCATCCGGATATGGCGGGCGCACTGGCGCCGAGTATCCAAAAGGCTTTGGAAGAAGCTAAAGAAACAGGGCGCCAGCTGTATGTCATCGCCAGCGTTGTCGGAACAGACAATGATCCGCAAAATTATGCGCAAGCCGTTCAAACGTTAAAAGAGGCCGGCGTCATCGTTGAAAGCAGCAATGCGCGTGCCGTTCGACTTGCCTTGAAATTAATGGGACATGAACTGCAGGTAGCCGATAAAGGCCGCGTCGAATATACGGAAGCGAAAATGGATGTACCAGAACCAAGCGAGAAAGTCCTGGATTTGTTGAATAGCGTACCGAGAGTAATTAATGTCGGGCTTCAAAGCTTCACCGAATCCATCATCCAATTTAATGGGCAAGCTTTACATTTCTCATGGCGGCCAAAAGCCGGCGGCAATCAGAAGTTAATTCGCATCTTGAATAAACTGGAAAAACGCGAAGCGGAAATCAACGCGGCAAATGATAAAGTCGTTAGCCGATTGTTGGAATCTCAACCCTTCTTGGTAGATGCGCGTCCAGCCAAAGAAGTTATTCCGGAACTAAATACCGGCGAAAAAGTCATTCTTCATGCCGGACCGCCGATCAAGTATGAAAATATGACCGGGCCTATGAAAGGTTCTGTAATCGGCGCTATGTTATTCGAAGGATGGGCAGCGGATCATGAGGACGCCCGTCGTCAATTGGAAAACAATGAAGTGAAATTTATCCCATGCCACCACGTCGGTGCAGTAGGACCGATGGGCGGAATCACTTCCGCCAATTTTCCTGTATTCATCGTAGAAAATAAAGCGGACGGTACAACCGGCTACTGCATTATGAACGAAGGTATCGGTGAAGTGCTTCGTTTCGGCGCCAATAATGAAAACGTCATCCAACGATTGAAATGGATGCGCGATGTTCTGGGGCCGGTATTGGGACAGGCTTTAAGAACGTTCGGCGAAGGATTGAACTTGAACGTCATGATCGCCCGGGCAATCGGTATGGGAGATGAATTCCACCAGCGTAACATCGCGGCGTCACTCGTATTTCTAAAAGAAATTACGCCTGCGATTGTCACACTTGACGTGGAGGAACAAGATAAAGCGGACGTGATTCAATTCTTGGCGAATACCGACCAATTTTTCCTGAATATTATGATGGCCACAGGCAAAGCGATGGTTGATTACGCGCGTAAAGTAAAAGAAGGCTGTGTCGTGACGACCATGTCGCGCAACGGGGAGAACTTTGGGGTTCGGATCAGCGCTTTGGGCGATGAATGGTTTACAGGTCCCGTGAACACGCCGGACGGATTATACTTTGCGGGCTATTCGGCAGAACTGGCCAATCCGGATATCGGAGACAGCGCCATAACGGAAACAGTCGGTGTCGGCGGCATGGCTATGATCGCAGCGCCGGGTGTGACACGTTTTGTCGGATTAAGCGGACTGAACGATGCGCAGGCCATTTCGGAAGAGATGCAGCGCATTTCCATTACGAACAATCCGGCCTGGGCTATTCCGAACTGGAACTTCAAAGGCGCGTCATTGGGGATTGATATCCGCAAGGTTGTAGAAACCGGCATTACGCCTATTATCAATACAGGTATTGCTCATAAGGAAGCCGGTGTCGGTCAAATTGGTGCGGGTACGGTCAGAGCGCCTCTCGTGTGCTTTGAAAAAGCATTGGTTGCTTACGCCAAATCGTTAGGCATCAAAGTGGAAGATGAATAAACGCAATATAAAATGCGAAAAAGTTTATATCAGCCCGTACGTGCAGCATATGATCCAGCAAAAAGGAAGTATCCTTGCGCGAATCCATTCGATTTTTTCGAATGGATTCAACCTAACATACAAAGATCGCTTATTGTTCGTCGGAAAAGATTTGGAGAGCTTATCGGCAATCGGACTCGCGATCGACGCTGCAGATTTCAAGCTTATCCAAGCAGGGCTATCTGTCGGCGATCCGGTAAAGATAAGCAGCAGTTTTTCCCGACCCGAAGAAAAACTTAGCCTGATATTTATTTGTTACACCCGGCCTCAGGTGACAACGATGACGATCCCGTCGGTCCACAGCGTGGATCTATCGATACCGTACGTGCCGCATGAGCAGCTGGACAAAAGCGATTTATTGCATCTGCTTGAAGAAGCGGTTATCTGGGAGCAATCCGGATTCGCTTCATCGCCGCTGAAACCATTGTACGAAAACTTCGTTAACGAACCGAATTGTTTATCTGAAGAAGCTGTCCGAGCTTTGATCGGCGCGGGAGTCGGCTTAACGCCTGCCGGCGATGATTTTTTACAAGGGCAGATCCTGTTTGAGCGCATAACCGGCAGCGGAACTTTCTTAACCGATATGACGCAGCGGCAATTACAGCATCGCTCAACGACAGATGTGAGTCGAGGGTACTATCAGGCTCTGTTTGATGGGTATGCAAATGCCCAGTGGATAAAGCTTTGTCAAGCGATTCAATCCGAAAATAAACAGCAACTAACAGAGGCGATAAAAAAGATACAAGCATACGGCGCAACCTCTGGAAACGACACTTTAATAGGTGTTCTTACTTTTTTAAAACAAGCAAATGGAGGAAGTTATGGGCAAAAGAATCGTAATCGCGTTGGGCGGTAACGCTATATTGAACGACGATCCTTCCCCTCAGGGACAAATTGAAGCTTTGCGTTATACGAGCAAACAATTAATCGAATTAATCAAGCAAGGACACCAGCTCATTATTAGCCACGGTAATGGGCCTCAAGTCGGGAATTTGTTGTTGCAACAAACATTGGCTAAATCCGATAAAAACCCGGCTTTACCGCTCGATGCATGTGTGGCGATGACTCAAGGGAGTATAGGCTACTGGCTGCAAAACACAATGAATGAAGCTATGGTTGAAGCCGGACTTCACCATCAAGTGGCATCGATTGTGACTCAAGTCGTCGTTGACGAAAACGATCAGGCATTCAGCAACCCCACTAAGCCGATAGGACCGTTTTTCACTCAGGAAGAAGCGGAAAAAGCAGCTGCTGAAACGGGCGAAATCTATGTGGAAGATGCGGGCCGAGGGTATCGAAAAGTTGTGCCTTCCCCTAAACCCCTAACGATCGTCGAGTACCCAATCATCAAAACCCTGATCGAAAACGGATATGTCACGATCTCGGCCGGCGGAGGGGGGATTCCCGTAATAGAAGTAGCACATGGTTATAAGGGAGTCGAAGCCGTCATCGATAAAGACTTTGCCTCTGCGAAGCTGGCGAATCTTGTCGAGGCCGATTATTTGTTCATGTTAACAGGCGTCGATCATGTTTATGTCAATTACAATCAACCCAACCAGGAGAAATTAGAAGCGGTCACCGTCGATCAATTAAAAAAATGGATTGATGAAAATCAATTTTCGCCGGGCAGTATGTTGCCCAAAGTTGAAGCCGCCATTTCTTTTGTAGAAAGCCGCCCGCAAGGCAAAGCGATTATTACTTCACTGGACAATATTAATGCTCTTTTTGCCGGAGGCTCGGCCACAGTTGTGTTAGCAGGGTAAATTACCCAATTATGTGAAAATCCTTGATTTCATGAGTCAAGTCAAAGGGAGCGACCGATGCGGAAATTTTGGAAACGGTCGCCGTGGCTTCCGCGGCTTTGGCCGGAAACGCGCTGTCGCAGGGGGTAACCCGCGTGCAGCAGGCTTTGTCCTCGCCGCCTGTGCAGTAACGGAGGAAAGGGACCTTTCAGGTGATGGATCACACCTTGGAGGGTCCCCTTTTTGCTATACTTGCCGGGAAGGCGCCATCGTCCGCGTTCTGGAAGAGGGCTTCGGAGGATGACCGCCCTTTGGCCGCCGCGCCGCCGCTGCCGCCCAGATACGCGCGCATCCGCGAGGACACCTCCCGCTGCAAGCCGGCCCACAGAATGCGCATCTTGCCATGGAAACCGCGGCAGCGGTACTCCGCCTGGATGCCGTTCTCGTCCTGGCTGATCCGGTATATTTCGATGTTGCGCTCGCGGAACTTGCCGTGAATCTCGGCCAACACGAGGGCCACCCGCCGTTCTCCGCCACGAATGAAATCGGCGTAAACCTCGGGGCTTTTCAGCACCCCGCTTTGCTCGAGAATCCGGGCGTCCCGCTGAAATACTTTCTGTAAAAATCCTAGCAGCAGCGCGCTTTTGATTAACGCGAGCTCATCCTCCTTGAGGCCGGGAACAGCCATGGGAAAACACCGCCTTTATATGCGAATATATGCGAACTTATGTTCTTATCATACCCTATTGGAGCGGTTTTAATCAAGGGGAGGTTTTATACCGGTCCAAGCAAAAAAAGGTTGTTGATTTACATCAAAATACATGTTATTATATATAACGTTGCTGCAAAAACAATGCACCGACAAAATACGCGGTCGTGGCGGAATTGGCAGACGCGCACGGTTCAGGTTCTAGTGCGGATGTCAAGGATTTGCCCTCAAAAACCTTGGTGTTATGCGGTTTTTCGTAAGTAGTGGTTTCAAGTTCTCTCCTGTAGTTCTCTCCTTTTTCTGAGGAGCGATCGGAGAGGTAAAAAATGCGGTCGTGGCGGAATTGGCAGACGCGCACGGTTCAGGTCCGTGTGGGCTAACCCCCCGTGGAGGTTCGAGTCCTCTCGACCGCACCAATCTAACAATTAACGAGCTCTTGAGCTTCCTCTTGTGGAGATTCAGGAGCTTTTTGCATACTTGGAATTTGCAAAGTATTACTCATCACTTGAGCTGAAGAAAGCTTTGAGCTGTATTCAAGATGAACATAAATATTGGCGGTAGTGGAATAATGGCTATGCCCTAACCATGCCTGAATTTCCTTTAAGCTGACACCGTTCGCAAGCAGTAAGCTGGCGCAACTGTGCCGAAGATCGTGAAACCGAATCCGCCGTAAATTATGCTTTTTCAGGACGAGCGGAAAATGTTGAGTAATGTAACCCGGCTTAATTCGCTCTCCCAACTTATTGACGTAAATATAGTCCTGATATTGGTTGCTGTAAGAGTCCTTGTACATAGCCTGATTCACTTGCTGCTCTTCAAGCAGTCGCAGTAGCAACTCTAGGAAGACAGGAACGAGCGGCAAAGTACGATAACTCGATTTGTTCTTGGCCCGGTCCTTTTCCACTATAATTTGTTTGCCCTGATACGACACAGGGATAACTGTGTGCTTAATGGTAATCGTCTTGTGTTGAAAGTTGATGGCGCCCCATTTAAGTCCAACAATTTCACTTCGCCGCAGCCCGTAAAAAGCTGCCAGAATGACAGCCAACTCAACCGGATCGCCTTTCACGACTTCGAACAAATCGTTTAGTTCATCGCTCGTGTAGTAGCTTCCGATAAATTGGTTTTTCTTGAGCCGCTTGACTTTGTCTGCTGGATTCGAAGGAATCATGTCCAATTCAAAAGCATGCTGCAAGGCCTGTCTGATGTTGGCATGATAATGCAGTACAGTGTTTGTAGTCAGCCCAAATTCTTTCAAGACATACTGATAAAAATCGTGAAGGTGTTTGGGTTGCAGTTCCTTCAGATAAATTCCTTTTTCCCGGAAGTACGGGACGATCCTGGTGTTAACTGCAAAACTATAAGCCGAATGGGTGGTGATTTCAACTTGGTATTTCATCATTTCAAGCCATTCCACCATGAAGTCGGCGAATAAAACGTTGTCCTCTTCCATTTTTTCGTTTTCTTGGAGTTCCAATGTCTCCTCGATTTTTTCTTCAGCAACCAGCTCTTCCGCATTCTCCAGGACAGCTTCTGAGGGGGGCACAAAATTCTTGCGCGCCTCTAGCAACATGCTTTCCGCTTTTTTCTTGTTGCCTTTTACCGGAAGCTTGGTGGGAATCCATTTGCTTTTTCGTTTTCCGCCATCTTTGTAGTTCAGAACGATATAAAAAAGCCCCTTCTTTTCCTGTAGGTGGCCTGCTACCATATTTGAAGATATCCCTCCTTGGTTAGCAGCCCGATCTCCTACCATTGACACTATTAGCATATCATAGTGCTGAGATTGGTTCAATGCACTAAAGCGTCGCAGTGAATAGTAAGAGAATCGGTCATAATGCTGTGAAGGTAGGAGATGATGTTGGCTTTGGGGATTTTGTAAGCTCTGCCGATTCTAAAATGTTTGATTTTGTTTTCTTGCAGGAGCTTGTAAGCCGATTTGGTGCTAATGCCGCCTAGCATCTCGCAAAGTTGCGGAACATTGACGACATCGGGGTAATTTTGAAACATCAGTTTGAAAAGCTCAGGCGGGCACATACTAATAATCTCCTCTCTTAAATAAATTTTTTTATGTAGGAAGAAGGAGAAATGAGAGTAACAGAGAAATCATGTGGAAAAGGGAATGAATGCCTGTTTCAAGCTACAGGTGGCAAGCCTGCATCATAACTTCGGTTTTCCGAAGCTCCCCCTCATCCGAGCGGGCTGCCCCCAATACCGTGACGTTGGCCAGGCAGAAGTATCATTATCCCTCATGCCAGTTATCGCGATTCAACCCGCCACAGATTGATTTCAGCCGGTAGTTGGTCGCTCGTGTTAGAAACAGTCATGGCGCTACCGCTTCGTCGCTTCCGCTATTTACGGAGGCCGAGGAACGTACTTGAAATAGGCAGTATGAATTTGTCAAGGAACGTGATTTTAGAGAATGAACACAGGGAAGATCATCAATGATCTTCTACATACTTAAATGGGGTTTCCCGTCAAAAAAGCAACCAATGGTTGTACGATTATATGAGTTAAATAGCGAAAGTGCCTTTTTATGTTGGATGGACTACATGATAATGAAGGAGAGATCAGTATAAGCGGCAGGGAGACTGCGGAAAGATCATTTCAAATTCCAAGTAGTGATTTTAAAGATTTATGTCGTTTTTAGAATAGTTGACTTTTGATTATTTTGAAGTTCAGATTCCTTTCGAAGAACGAGCTTTAGAAAAGTAGAATACAATTGGGTACAACATGTGAGGGAAAGAGAATGGGAGTCATTTATTCCATTAGTTTTATGTTTGGCAACCTATTTGCTTATGCTCGATTACTTTCATTAGCAAAACTAGTTGTTCAAAAAAGGGATATCCAGCATTTATATTCATTTTTACTTATTCTATTATCGCATCTGGTCCCCGCAATAATTGTTGTAATGTTTTTTCAATCGAACGTGTCGATTTTTTATCATCTAATCATGATAGCTGCTTTAGTAATGACAGGAAATAGGTGGACAAAAATATGGTCTGAAGTGTTAGATAAGTTTGAAGAACAACTCGATCTCAATGAAAGCGAACCGCCCTTCAACCACACAAATATTAATCAAAGGTCAATTAAAGAGCAATTTATTTCGAGATTTAAGAAGCAGTTGATTTTATTCATTAACCGTATTTTAATCGTACTTTTTAAGCGCAAACTATTGATTGAAAAGTTGATGTCGGAAACTCTACTATTCCCTCCAAACAAACGAGTAGTAAAAATTTTTATGGATACCCAAGAACAGTTGGGGATGCACGGTATAGAGCTTTTTATAACAATTAGTAGTCGATCGCCAGGTTATGCATATTTAAAACCATGGTTCCGTAAAGGAAGGAACGCTGTTGTTTTAACGACTGAAGCTTGTGAAGAATTCTCAGATGAAGAGTTGAAAGCTTTAATTGCTCATGAATTGATACATATTAAGTATAAGGATTATGATTTTAAAAGTACTTTGTTTTCTACGAGTACAATTTTTTTGTTTATCGCTGGGATGCTCACTTATGTATATATCGTAGGCATTATTAGTGCGTACTTAGTCTATGTAGCACTTGTTTTGGTTTTAGCAATCCCTGTTATGATGATTGTTTTTTTGGGTATGTTAATTTACTTGCTGTACGCCAAACATGGATATTGGTATCAGATTCGAGAAATGCGTGCAGATAGAAAAGCATGTGAGTTAATTCCTGAAATCAGATTAGGGTTGATAAAGCTGCTTAAAAGAATGCAGAATGAAAATATGGAGACAAATATACCTTGGTATAGGAAGCTTCCGGAAAGATATAGCAGGTGGCATACACACCCTAGTTTAGACTACAGGATTCACTTACTTCAGAATTATAAGAAATGGTCATATAAAGAATATATAAGGCATTTCTTTCAGACATTAAAATGGGCAATTACTGGAAAAGGATGGAGTGGGGATTAATTGCTTATTGCAACGATGAGACTTAAAATGTCAATGCAAGAGTCGATTCCAAAATACAATTAGTAGCTCCATGGTATTTGGGTGGGGGAAAACTAATGATAGTCAGACTTCCCTCGATCCTTGGCAAATCGCTTATATATGGCCTACCTTTTTAATTTTCCTACCGGTTCCAGAATCCAATAACCGGACACCCCCTTCTCCAGTATTAAATTAGACTCGCTTCAATTCTCGACCGCACACCAACACCATCGGAAGAAAACGCCCACTTCTTCGGAAATACGATAACTAATAATAGATTTCTTGAATTTTATTATTGGGATGCTATAAACGATAGAATACAACAGATTGGTTTACGTGCTTATATTACCATATTTTCTGAAAATGGATTTATATGGATGAATTTTGAATAAATTTATTTAGGATTTGTTTATTTTCTTAGTTTTTGTAATAGTCGATCTAAAATGAAACCAACAAGATACCAGAAAACTAATGTGGTGAGATAAACTACCGTTATTGGAATATCTACTTTTCGTACAAAAAGAGAGGATTCGTATAACCAGACCAACGGACTAAATATGGCAAATAGTATGTTGTAGTCATCATTTCCCGAAATATTTACAATTATAATGAAAAATGAAATTAAAACTAACCAAAATCGAAATGATTTCATTAAAAAACGAAAGGGCTTCATAATTTATACCTCCAATTTACAAAAGCTCATCGTTTCCAAATGCAAACGATGAGCTTTTTTGGGTGTGCGCCCGGCATGGGCGATAACTCGGCGGTGAAAGTCCGCTACAGGCTTGGCAGTAGGAACTGCTAGCTGAAGGCAAGGGTGTCCGCCGCGAGGCGGAATCTGAAGGAAGCCGGAGGCAAACCCTCGGTCTGACGAACAGAAATCACATAGAAGGCATCATGGGACGGACGAGCTTGCACTACAAAGCAAAGTCCAATACTGCCCGAATCCCATGGTGTAAATGTGGCAGATAGATGAGGGGAAAGTTATCGCTCTTACCCGGGGAGGTCTCACAGACGACAAGTAGGAAAAAAAAAATCCGAAAGACGGAGTAAAGCTTGCTGTGAGAAGTCAGCAGAGGCCATAGTACCCGGAAGGTTTTTTTTCGGGGAAGGGCCGAACAATCGTAAGTCTCGAGTACATACCGAAAGGAGAGTCGACGCGATGAAAGCAGAATACCGAAAGGGCTACCTGCAAAGGGATAGCGTGGAACGCGAAGAGCATGCGGGAGTGCGGAGCGCCGGCATTCGGGAACGTAAAGAAAGAGGCGGTGCAACAGACCTGCTGGAGCAGATTCTGGACAGAGACAATTTGAACAGAGCCTACAAGCAGGTCAAACGCAACCATGGAGCGCCAGGAATCGACGGAATGACCGTAGAAGACGCGCTACCATGGCTGCAGGAACATAGAGACGAGCTGTTGCAAAAGATCCGGGAAGGCAGATACAAGCCCAGCCCGGTACGGCGCAAGGAAATTCCCAAAGCGGATGGAAGCGGAGTACGGAAGCTTGGAATACCCACGGTCGTGGACCGAGTGATTCAGCAGGCAGTCGCCCAGCAGCTCCAGCCCCTGTTCGAGCCGCTCTTCTCGGAGGAAAGCTATGGCTACCGCCCCGGTCGGAGCGCACAACAGGCCATTCGTAAGGTGAAAGATTATGCAGAACAGGGATACGGTTACGCAGTAGAAATCGACCTCTCCAAATACTTCGACACGCTGAATCATGAGCTGCTTATGCATCTTTTGCGCAAACAAATTCAGGACAGGCGCGTAACCGAGCTGATTAAGAGATATCTGAAAAGTGGGGTTATGGAGAACGGGGTGCACTGCAAAACAGAAGAAGGTTCCCCTCAGGGAGGCCCCCTGTCGCCGCTTCTGGCGAACATCTACCTGAACGAATTTGACCAAGAGATGAAAGGCCGCGGAGTGAACGTCATCCGCTATGCAGACGATATTGTGGTGCTTGCCAAAAGCAAACGGGCAGCGGTGCGGCTACTGGAATCCTGCGGGAAGTACCTCGAGACCAAACTGAGACTCCAGATAAATACGCAGAAAAGCAAGGTCGTTAGCGTAGTGGCCCGAAAGCACTTCAAATTTCTCGGCTTTGCCCTGGGAAAGAACAAGAATGGTGTGTACATCCGTGCCCATGGACAATCCCTCGCAAAAGCGAAGAAGAAGTTGAAAGAACTCACGAGTCGCAGCCAGGGCAGAAATGTTCGCCAAGTCATGGAAAAGGTGAAAGTCTACATTCGGGGATGGATTGGTTACTACTATGTGGCCGACATGAAACGGATCTTGCAAAGCTGGAGCGAATGGTTGCGAAGACGACTGCGGATGTACATCTGGAAACAGTGGAAAAAGCCGCGAACAAAAGCACAAAACCTGCGGAAGCTGGGGATACCGGAATGGCAGGCTTACCAGTGGGGCAATTCCCGTCTCGGGTACTGGCGCATCGCCGGAAGTCCAGTGTTGTCTCGTTCTATAACAAACAAAAAGCTCGTACAGGCAGGATATTATGACTTTCCTGCGCAATACGAGCGTCTACGTAAATTGCACTTATGCGGTTGAACCGCCGTATACCGAACGGTACGTACGGTGGTGTGAGAGGTCGGCTACTCATCTAATGAATAGCCTCCTACTCGATTAATGGATGGTGAAGGTAATACTGCAATGTAATGTATTCCTATTCCAGATAAGTAGTCAAGGCATGATACGGTGTCATTTTAACAGCACTTCTAAGAAGCTCTGTGGCTTTTTTTTCATTCATAAGGTGTTGCATGGGAGAAAGGGCCTGAATTAGTTCAGTCTTTAATTCTTTCAACTGAACAGGTTTATTGTCTAGGTGGATCAGAACATGCTTTTTTAAAACGGTTTTAATTGCAGTCACTTGATCAGGAGTTAATTCGTTTGCAATAATCCAATCCCAGAGCCGATACTCTTCTGGCTCAAGTACAATTTGCCGGAACAGTTGTAAGTATAATTCCAGTCGCTCAACCTTTTTTTCTAAGGCCTCAACTTTTTTTTCCATAGTTTCACTCATGTTGTTTAACCTCTCAATTATAAGAAAATTAATACTAAGACATTAGCGATCCTATTAGCGACAGAACTATTGATTGATCCACAGGTAACACTTATTATAGCTTGTACAATTGCGTTTTGTACAGTTCCTTCGAGAGCATCACCTAGACTTGCTACAAAGTCTAATTCATCCGCAATTTCCCCGACAGCTTTATCAACAAGCATCTTTTAATTTTGTGATAGTAATTAGTTACGCAATGAGTTAAAAAATCGAACGCTTATAACCATCATAAAAAAGAAAGGGGAAGCATAGGGGCTCCCCCTTTTCGACCAAGACGATAAAACTGATAATCTCCATAGGCTGCAATATCTATTTTTCGCTAGGTTGCCGCAATGAAGTCAACTGAAAATAGCAATTGTTTTAAATTTTAAAAGGAAAAATTGGGGGTGAGGATTCTTTTCGACTCCCTAATTTCAAGGGACCGCATTTATTTCACAAAAGCCTACTTGCAGGTGAAAAAAAGTATATAAAAACAAGCTCCGATTACTTATACAGCGCTTATTTATTATTTTAATGATAATACCGATTGAGATCGAAACGACGAACAGCAAGAATGAACTCCAGAATTAATTGTTGCTTGCAATCTTCATTAAGTCTCCCATTTTGTCTCGAGTATTTATTAATTAGCGGCTCGTAACGATGAATAAGTTCGGCTTCAGCCTGTGTATCACCGTTTTGAGCGGGTTGAATCAGATCTATAACTTCACGCATAAGCAATGCCCTCCTTTGATTAATGTTTTCATCACAATTAAAGAAGGAGGAGCACGCATGCGACAGTAAAAATTATGATTGAACCTCCAGGTGACTTTTAAGCTTCACCAATACATTCGATTTTGATTTAGTGATGGCCTGTCTCGTAACACCAATAAATTGAGCGACTTCTTTATCTGTTTTGTCCTGAAAAAATTTCAGATATAGCACCTTTTTTTCTGAGGAGCTCAAAGACTCAATGGCTTGTGAGAGTGCTGCATAATCTTCAAAAGTTATTGTAGTACTTGTCCGGATGTTAATGGCGATCTTTGGCTCACATTCATCAAACGGTACAAGAACAGAATCTCGATATAGCTTCTTGAAATAATCCCTGCTAGCGTGTTTAAGACATACTTTAATATAGTTGCTAAACCCTTTTTCAACTGCTTCACAAGCCCCAAGTTTTGAGCCCATTTGTACCTCTCCTTTCATTTGTCTCTTATTTGGTAAATAGGAACTAGGTGGCAAAAAGGCAACTCAAAAGACATAAAAATATCCCTCAGAACAACTAGAGACCATATTTGAGTTTGATCTCTAGAAATTGGAGGGATATATTATAGCTAAACTATGCGATTCTTTTATATGAAAAGTTATGTACTGTTCGAGTACACGCAGTTGAAGATCTGAATGCAGGAAGGACACCACAAACAACGAACCTGCCCTCCGTCAGTAAATACGTGTCCTAAAGGTGATTCAAATTCCGCTACCAATGGTACTTGACGACCCTGATTACTTTTTTAGAATAACAAATAATCTCTGGTTTTCCAACTGCTTGGTAGGTCTTTATATCTATAATGAATCAAGACTCCAGAATTTGATGGTGGTGTTATTGATCTGTCTTATATGCCTTACTCCGACGCACTAACAGCGGAAGAAAAGCAAATGGATGGAGAAAAATAAAATGAAATTGAATTCCGGTTCTGAATGAAATTCCTTTGTATGAAGCTACAAAATCCCTTTTATTCATGATTCAGTATATAATAAGATAAAATATACAAAGGTTAGGAATATGAAGAAATATTTGGGGGATAACTCATGAAAAGTACAGGGATTGTTCGGACGATAGATGAGTTGGGGCGTGTCGTGTTGCCCATTGAATTAAGGCGATTGTTGGAAATCGAAGAAAAGGACCCTATGGAGATTTTCGTTGATCATGATGCTAAGCAGATTATGTTTCGCAAGTATCAGGGACAAACATGCATATTCTGTCAAATCCTCAATCTGCATGCCCATGAATGACGAACATCGGAAAGCCGTATGAGGGAAAACCTCACGTACGGTTTGATGGGGGCAGAAAATCATATGCCCTTTACTCTTGCGGAAAATCAGTGGGCCAATCCATTTTTTGGAGCTAGCGAGGGCTTACATCCCGGATCAGTAGTATGTCGTTAACGATCGAGCTTATTTAACCGAAAAGACGGGATTTCAATTTCTAACAGTTGAATTCACGCTTGTTTGGGTGAAAAAGGCTAGAATTAATTTATTCGCCGATTATTCTTATTTGCTGAAACATTTGTCCGTGGAGCGTGTTTAGTAGTTAAATTCAACCAACGCCCCCGAGAGCAGTATTAATACTAACGTTGTCAGCGTTCAAGGAAAAGGCGAGATTACCGTGAAGCCGGATGTGGCTTATTTGTCCATCGGCGTCGTCACCAAAGCGAAAACAGCCCAGGAAGCGAAGAAATCGAACAGCGAGAAAGCGGCCAAACTGACCAAACTGCTCAAGGAAACTTGTGGCATTAATAAAAAAATATCTAAGCCAGTCAATTCTCGGTCCGCCCCGATTATACGTATAACGATAAAACGGGAGCGGAATCCATCAGCGGGTATATGGCCTGTTATTCGCTGGATGTGACCTACCGCAACCTGGATAAGGTAGGAGAGCTCCTGGATGCGACTTCCGCTGCCGGGGGCCAATCAAATCGAAGACATCCGCTTTGGCACCGAGAAACCGGATCAATACGAAGAGGAAGTCATCCAAAAAGCAATGGCCGATGCGGGCCGGAAAGCGGGCATCCTTGTCAAAGCGGTTGGCCTCACCTTGGGTCAGGCGGTAAGCATCAACATGGAGAACGCCAGCATGCCGAGCATTTCGGTGCAGTACAAGACGGTTAACGAGGCTGCCATGGACAGTGCGGGAAGTGCCCACGTAGAAGCAGGAGAAATCGAAGTGCAAGCAATGATCAACGTGGTTTATGAGATGAAGTAACTATCAATATTTATAGTTGCCGACCTATGAGCGACTAAAAGGTAAAGTTCGCCCAAACTGTGAAATGATGAGGGTTAATTCTTACAATGTTTAAGTGATAGACGGTTAAAGTTGTCAGGCATTCATTAATCCAATTTTGGAAAACAGGACTTGAATTGGGTATACTTCCCTTTTATAATTATACTGTACCAATTGCTGGTGGTGGAAACTAAATAAGGGTAGTTGGAGGTGTCTTTGGGAGGGAATAAAGTTTTTAAATAGTGCCAAGCCACTAGTGATGCTAAGTAAATAGGAAAGGGGACAGGACAAATGAGGGGACTACGGAAACGATTAACTGCAATTTCAATACTCGCATTAATCTTAAGTTTTTCATTTGTGTCAAATGCAAGTGCTTGGTTGGAATATAGCGCCGGTATTAGTTATGGTTGTAGTCGGGACTATGTTCAGGGTGCTGTATCAGCGGATGACGGCCCAGGAGACCCAGTTTATGTATATACTCGCGTCTATTTTGAATTTTATCAGGACGGTGAATTTGTAGGCTCAAAAGAAGATGATGGTTATCCGGCATCTGGAGCCAAAACGGCATATTGCACGCACCCTAGTTCGTCAAGTTACTGGATGCCGTACAATATCTACCGTGAGACGGATTCAGGTGAAGGTGACGATTTCGGCGGTAATGAATACTGGCCATAAGGAGATGATTTCCAATGAAAGCTAAAAAAATAATAGCCTTGCTTTCCACAGTTTCTATATTGGCAATCGGTTTTGCATCCTACTCATTTGCAAGCAATGATCAAGAACAGGTGGAAATAAATGATCAGAAACCTTATACCGATATTAAACCACAGTTACTGGATGAAAAAGCAGAAGTTCGCGATCACAAACCTTTTACTGAAGTCACAAAACCGGAAGTATTGGATTTTTTGAACAAGAGTTGGGAAAAGGGAAAGAACAAGTTAATAGAGATTAAAGGTGAAAAGATTAAAGATTGGAAATTAATAAATGTTGGTGATGTCGATATTGAATTTGTCAAAAATCTTAGTAAAGAAGAAGCCAGCTCATTTAATAAGGCTTTTTTCAGTGAAGAGAGAAAGAACTCTTTGCAAGTTGGTGATCGTTTTCCAGCCCTTCTCTTAAGCAACTCCTCTGATGAAGCCATACTATTTTGGGAACGTAAAAATGGCAATATTGTTTATATTGAATTGTCCAAATCAACCGGTACCAAAAGTGTCAACGGAACAGGCAGTTGGTCTAATGGAACGGCCACAGAACTCCGATAATTTTCTGATAAAAAGATGCTGCTAAAGAAATAGTCAGTTGTGGCTATTTCGGTACAGTTAATTAGTTAAAACCACCCGCATAGGGTGGTTTAGTTTTTTATTTTAGGCCACGGTCGAAGGTCTGATGAAAAATGATAACGGAGTTTTGCAGAGACAGCTAAGCGTCACCTCCAACGAGAAGGTAAAAAACATCATCGCAGAAGGGAATTTTGTTACAAAAATAAACAAAGAGCAGAGTTCTCCCGGCTCTGCTCTATTTTACTTTACCCAGTTTACCGCATTATTGACTTCCTTTCTACAAGGAATGGTTGGCCTGGTTAAACATTCTGAGAAGGGGAAATTTTTTTCTGGTAATGACAGTTCTGTTCGCTTGGTCAGGAAGGGTTTACCATTTCAATTTGTTTTTCATATTCAAGCAGCGGAACCCGACAAATGGTAACGAGCAGATAACCGGGGAAGTTATCCTTCTGCGATGAATGAAGCGACTCATACCATGAACGGAAGGCTGTTTTAACAGGTTCGGACTCATGAATGAAATCGAGAAAAGCAAGGCTGTCAAGAAACCCGGTGTGCTTCTCTTCCAGAAATACAAGCCCGCTCCGTTCGGCAACGGTCCGCAAGCTAGTCACCGGATGTTCTTTGCCGTACATCCATGTTCCTTCTTTTTCCGCGATCGCTTTCCCCACCACATAAGGCAAGCATCTCGCGTTTGGCGTCATCACCAGTATTGTCCCTCCCGGCTTGGTAATCCGGGCCATTTCCCGCAGCATCGCGACTTGCTCATCCTCTTCGAAGTGTTCAAGCACACCGGCATTCCAGGTCAAGTCGAATCGGGCATCTGGAAGTCCGGTATTCCGAATGTCGGCTTGAAGAAAGGTCGCGGGGACATGTCTCTCGAAAAAGGCTTGCCGGCTGTTTCTCAGGGCTTGTTCCGAAAGGTCGATCAAAGTTACGTTAGCACCTTCTTCCGCCAGTTTTAAGGAGACTTTGCCCGTCCCCGAACCAGCTTCAGCAATTTGTACACGGTCATTCAAGGTGATTACTTCTCGAATTTGCTCGTAGATCGTTTGGCTGAGCTAATCCCACTCGTAAGAGACATTTCCCGACCAAATTCGATCCCAAACCTGATTCTGATATGTCCCTTGCATTTCGCAAGTCATAAGTTCCTCACTCTTTCTCAAAGGGATGTATTTATGGAAGAGATCCCGGAAGCCGGAATGATCTCCATGAAGGCGGGACAATTGCCGGAAACCGTAAGCACCATACTGGCTTGCCAGACCTTCTTCGTTGCGAAGAACTTCCGTTCCAAAATTGGGCAAAGACATGCGCTGAGCGAGCGTGGCGTGGTAAACCCAACTGGATAAACAGCATTTGGGGCGCCATCCGCTACGGGTGCCCATGTAGTAGGCATAAGCCAACAACAGACTGTCATCCTCGAATCCCTGTGTGCCCTGCAAAAAACGAACATCGTAACCCCCAAACTCGCGGAGAAGCTCAGCACGATGCAGGACCGGATGTACAAATCCCGGTTTCAGCCCCTCCCGAGGCAATTGCTCCAGAAGCTGCAAAATGGCTTCGGGCGAAGAGGGAAGATCGATCCGTTTTCCCAGCGGCTGCAGCTCTCCGTAGGCCGTTAGAAGGCCTGGACAAATCATGGGTTCATCGGATGACGTTAAGAAAGAAATTAGAGGTGCATACCAATTCCGAGGAAACAGCATGTCGACGTGAATCTCCGATATAAACGGAACACTCGGATATTGCTGCTCGATATAGTTGAAGCATGCCTGGCGGGCGAACGCGATCCCATCATTGTTGCCGCTTCCGAGAATGTCGGCCGACACTTCGCTTCGTGTGACTAGGGATTCCACTTCCTCGAATGACAGCGATCCTTGGTTGTAAATGACAACATGATGGTCGCGGGAAGCGCCAAGGCTTTTCAAGCACTCGAAAGCCATCGCGATGTCCGCTTCCCGGTTTTCCGGGCGGATGAACAAGGGCAACGTATGAATAACATCCATTTCAGTTGTTATCTCCTTTCATTGCGATAAGCCGCTTACTCAGTCCATTCCACCAAATTCGGCACGGGATCTAAAATCGAGTCGTATTGTTCCCGCCAGCCGTAAGCGCCGCCGGGATCCAGCTCCCGGTAGCGGTGCAGCTTTTCGTGCCGATCCTCTTCCTTGGCCCAGCCGAAGTGCTTCACTCGAAGGGGAGAAAGCCGATGCGGCAATTCAAATATATTTGCGGGAAATCGGCCGCAGTGCTGAGGCGTTTCTTTCCAACGGTAGGTGAAGGATGGGCGGTAACGAACCAGAAACGGACGGTAGGTCAAATGCGAACGCCAGTAGGCGTCTTCCCGGTAATGCGTTGCGTTCCAAAAATCGTATAAACGGAAACAGAACACATCCGTCTCGTTTTGCTGAAGCATTCCTTCGATTTCTTCGGCGAAGCGCCGTTCAAACCATTCATCGGCATCCAGATTAAGAATCCATGTTGGATCGGTACGAATCGTCTCCTGCCATTGCTGCCGGCGCAGCTCGACTTCATTGTCGAATTTGGACCTTGAGTTGCGGACGAGTTTGACGGGAAGTCCCTGCAGCGTATCCATAACCACATCAACCGACTCATCGGTGCTTCCGTCGTCAATGACGACCGCTTGACCGATATAGGCGCTATGTTCTTGCAAGGCTTGCTTCAGATACCGTCCGGCCTCGTTTCTCACGATCATTGACAAGGTGAGGGGGAGGTGACGGCGAAGGAAATCCGCGCATCCGGACCCATCCGGTTGGCTCGCGGAAGGAATTGCTGCCTTAGTGTTTTTTTCGGATCGGACAGGAATGGGGGTTGGCTTCTCATAATGAGCAAGAAAGTCGTCGGCCCCAGGCAAATCGCTATTCCGATAAATGTGGTACGCGGGAAAATGAGTATCCGCATATAAAGACAAGCCAAGAGCGGCGGCACGGATGCAAAAATGACGGTCTTCACCCCAGAACGACAAATTCGGAATCGGCCGAAAGTTCACGCCGGCATCCAGTGCCCGTCTGCCGATCAAGGTGCAAGCGCCCAGTCCTCCTACTTCATAAAACCCCGGAGTACGCAGCATGTCTATGAACGATTTATATCGCTCTGCAATTTGTTCATCGTTAAGCTGCTCGCCCCGTTTTTGCACCCACTGGGTGTACTCATCTTGCAACCAAACCTGGGGCTGGGGTTCGGCCTCGGGCTGCCACCGGGTCCAGAACACTTCCGAAACGATGTCCACCTTGGCCTCCAGAAGCTGTTCTATCGTATGCGGGTGAAGCAGAATATCCGAATCGACGAGAAAAAGGCCGTCGAATTGCTGCTCTCGGGCATGCTGAATAAATATATTTTTATAACCCGCCACTTTCCAGACTAAATGCTCGTTCCAATAATGAGTTGTGTCGTTGCGGATGTAATCGGAGGACGAGGTCATCCGCTTGATGATCGTTCCGGCGTGATGAGAAGAAAATTTTTGAAGCAGTTCGGCAGATGCCGGATCGTCGTTATCGTCGATAAAAAAGAAGACAGCCTCATAGGAAGTTCGTTCAAGGTTCGCGAGCGAGGCTAGAAATCTTTGGAGAATTTCGGGCTGCTGGCGGATCGGACTTCCAATCAAAATACGAAGTATTCCCCCGCTCATGAAGACATTCCCCCTGCTGCTGCTTCAAGGGGCTGCTCAAGTCTCGTTCGGAAGTATTCCCGGTTCTTCAGCATCCGCGGGTCCTCCGGCCGGTAATGCAGGGCAAGTTCATTGTGCTGGGAAGCAAGTTCGTATTTGCCGATCCGGTCGTAGCATACGCTTAATTGCAAATGCGGCAGCCAGGTCCAGAAGGCGGGATTGGCAAATCCTAAGTGATCATCCTCCGGTTTTGCTTGAATCGCCGACCTATACCAGAAAATAGCGGCTTTATAGTTTTGTTCGTTAAGAAAATGGTACCCGAGCCTACAGCAGAATTCAGCCCGTGGGTGGTCATATTGCAAGGAACGCAGGGTAGCTTCCAGCTCTGATTGGCGGTCCCCCAAGGCATGGTAACAGTCGGCCAGCTTGCCGCAGGCTGAAATATTATCTTCGATCCAGCCCTTGCCTCCGTTCAAGAACGTCTCATAATACCGGATTGCTTTGCGGTGAAACCCGTGATCCTTTAGTTCGTTAGCATAATAATAGATATCCCTGGGAGTGAGTTCTTCTTCTACGGACAGGCGGCGTTCATATATTTTTAAATTGCGATCCGAATCTTTCCCGTCATTTTTGCTGAGATGGGTAATGGCGATATCGCTGTGTACGGTATGGCCGCCGACTTCCAAGTATTCATGAACCGGGCCGATCCAGCGGAAATTCCGTGATCGCCGGACGAGCCGGTTACGCCTCAGACTGAACGTAACGTTCCCGTACTCGTCCTTGCTAAGATGATACAACATGGTAACGGAATCCGCGTTAGGATCAAGCGTTTGCTTTAATTCGCGCAGTTTGTCCCGGTCCGCCGGCTCGATGACATCATCCGCGTCCAGCCAAAGAATAAAATCCATCGTCGCCTGTTCGAAGGCGTAATTCCGTGCGGCGGCAAAATCGTCGACCCAGTTGAACGTATAAAACTGCGAGGTAAAACGGCTGACAACGGATTTAGTGTCGTCAGTCGAACCGGTATCGACAATCACAATTTCATCGACGAGGTCAGCCGCCGTTTCCAGGCATCGCCCGATGGCAGCTTCTTCGTTCTTCACGATCATGCACAGGCTTATAGTAATCACTCCATGCCCTCCATCTAGGTCGAGTTAATCTAAATTACTGCTATGTATTCAGAAATTGCCTAACTGGTTACTGGTACATCTGGTGTGAGTGTCGTTACGGTGTTTTTAAATTGAATATAGGTTAACACCGTGGTGATATTCGCCTCCCAACCATAGACTATTATGATACATGGAAGTTCTGGGCTAACCGAATAAATCAGCTAGATGGGGGAGGATTAATGACCAGCCGACGAAGTTTTAACCAATTGTTGAAAGATGCTAATTGTCGTTTATACAAAGCAGAGCGTTTTTTAAATTGCGGAAAAGTTAAGCAAGCAAGAAATGATATTGTCGATTCCATTAACATTTTGAGTCGTGCGCTTGTGAGTTTAAAACGCAGGAGAGCTAAGAAAAAAATGAGGAAGAGTACAACATGAATAACATGGAACGCTCGGGGAAAAAGGGGATAAGAAAAATAAAATTAACCAGGAGGTTACTGCGAGTAGCGAAGAAACTTGCAAAACAACAAAAAATAAGCTCAGCTAAGCGGAAAGTTGCAAAATCTCTTCTTTATCTAAGTCAAGCATTAAGATGTATCGATATGCATGAAATAAGAAAGATAAAGGAGCGAACAAGACCATTACAAGTGGGTGCTCCCCCAACGAAAGCACCTGGACCAGTTGGTGTACCAGGGCCGACCGGTTCCACTGGCCCTAACGGAGGGCTAAGTCTCGGACAGCATCTTTTTAATGTTATCGGCACGACGGGGGCGGCCAGTGTTGGGGCTGGGGAGAAGATAACGTTCTTGTCTGATACCTTGGAAATTGAAGTAACCCCGGGATCGGCAAATGTAAGAATAGAAGATCCGGTGCCAGGGGCAGGAGCTATAGGGGCAACTGGATCGACGGGTGCTACAGGAGCCACAGGTGCTACAGGAGCAACAGGAGCAACGGGAGCGACGGGGCCGACTGGAGCAACTGGAGGGACTGGTGCAACAGGAGCGACAGGTGCCACGGGTGAAACAGGAGCCACGGGCGCGACGGGAGCAACAGGAGCAACTGGATCGACGGGTGCTACAGGAGCCACAGGTGCTACAGGAGCTACGGGAGCCACGGGAGCCACGGGAGCGACAGGAGCAACAGGAGCCACGGGACCAACAGGAGCCACAGGAGCACAGGAGCAACAGGAGCCACGGGAGCCACCGGAGCCACAGGAGCAACAGGTGCCACAGGAGCGACGGGTGCCACGGGAGCGACAGGTGCGACAGGGGCAACGGGAGCGACCGGAGAAACTGGAGCAACGGGAGCGACAGGAGTAACGGGAGCAACCGGAGCAACAGGGGCAACAGGAGAAACGGGGGCAACAGGAGGAACAGGAGCTACGGGAGCAACAGGTGCAACGGGTCCGACTGGAGCAACAGGAGCGACAGGAGCCACGGGAGCCACGGGAGCAACTGGAGAGACTGGAGCAACTGGAGAGACTGGTGCCACAGGTGCCACGGGAGCGACAGGAGCGACGGGTCCGACTGGAGCAACTGGAGAGACTGGAGAGACTGGAGCAACGGGAGCCACAGGAGCAACAGGAGCTACGGGAGCAACGGGAGCGACGGGTCCGACTGGAGCAACTGGAGAGACTGGAGCAACGGGAGCAACAGGTGCCACAGGAGCAACGGGTCCGACTGGAGCAACTGGAGAGACTGGAGCAACAGGAGCGACGGGTGCTACAGGAGCAACTGGTGCCACGGGTGCGACAGGAGCAACAGGAGTGACGGGTCCGGCTGGAGCAACTGGAGAGACTGGAGCAACAGGTGCCACAGGAGCGACGGGAGCAACGGGAGCGACGGGAGCAACAGGTGCCACAGGAGCGACGGGAGCGACGGGAGCAACAGGTGCCACAGGAGCGACGGGAGCTACGGGAGCAACGGGTGCAACGGGAGCGACAGGAGCAACAGGAGCAACAGGTGCCACAGGAGCGACGGGTGCCACGGGAGCGACAGGTGCGACAGGGGCAACAGGAGCAACCGGAGCAACGGGAGCCACAGGGGCAACAGGAACAACAGGAGCCACAGGAGCGACCGGAGAAACTGGAGCAACGGGAGCAACGGGAGCCACAGGGGCAACCGGAGCAACAGGGGCAACAGGAGAAACGGGGGCAACAGGAGGAACAGGAGCTACGGGAGCAACAGGTGCAACGGGTCCGACTGGAGCAACTGGAGAGACTGGAGCAACAGGAGCGACAGGAGCCACGGGAGCAACTGGAGAGACTGGAGCAACTGGAGAGACTGGTGCCACAGGTGCAACGGGTGCGACAGGTGTGAACAGGGGCAACTGGATCGACGGGAGCAACAGGAGCGACCGGAGCAACAGGAGGAACGGGAGCCACAGGAGCAACAGGGGAAACGGGAGCAACTGGAGCCACGGGTGCAACTGGAGCAACGGGAGAGACAGGAGCAACAGGAGCGACAGGTGCAACGGGAGCCACAGGGGCAACCGGAGCAACAGGTGCAACAGGAGCGACCGGAGCAACAGGAGCGACCGGAGCAACAGGTGCAACAGGAGCCACAGGAGCCACAGGTGCAACAGGAGCAACAGGAGCAACAGGAGCCACTGGTGTAACAGGGTCTTTTTGAGAATTTCAAGTATCTGAAAATTCACCTAATACAACAGGTAGTTCAGCTATCCCAATCACCACAGTTGCAACCACCTTGAAAACAATCACAATTACTGGAGTAACAGCAGGAAGCAGTGTTTGGTTAACCGGAATTGTCGGATGGGAATCAACGGCAGGAGCTACTGCAATTCAGCTACAAATTCTTCGTGGGGCGACTATAATTTTCAGCATTAATCAACATGCAACTGCAAATAACACATTTGAAGTCACCAGTGTCGATCATGTAGATTTAACCCCCGGAACAGGAAATATTACGTATTCCTTAGATGCTTTAACTTTGGAAGGTACTGCGAATGCTATTGGAGCCATTACTTTTACCGGGGCATTGATTTAGGCACAAAAAGTGATGCTGTCTTGCCATAATTTTATGCAGCAATCCTTGTGTATACTTTATTTAATTAAGCAAAAAACCGCCTCTGAATTGTGATCAGAAGCGGTTTTTTATTTTGTCTTGTTCGCCATCAACATTAAAGGAAGATTTGGAGACATCGGAGCGGGTTAGTTAGCTTTGGTACTGCTGTCCTGAAAGAATTTTACATCAGTTTGCCTTTTTGAAGGCAAAACCCGACGTACAGTTGTGTAATGGAGTTCCACCATTCTGTATCGAGCGGAGTGACCGTCACACCAAGTGATATTCGTACGATACCTCTTAGTCTTATCAAGGGCATTTCCTTAACATATCTAACCCCAATAATCCGCAGATTGCTCGGTCATTCTGTACGTGTCTCCCAATAAAACATACCCGTATGATATCTTATCACACAGGAGGTGAGAGCCTTATGATGATCAGGAAACAGTTTCTAGCGCAAAATTCCAGTTATAAAACACCGTATTATGTTATTGAAGGTAAAAATCCGGGAGAAACCGTCTTTATTACTGCGGGAATTCACGGCAATGAAATAGCCAGTATCCGTGCGGCCCAGCAATTATTGGATAGGTTGCGTAGAGGAAACTTGAAGATAGAAAAAGGCAAACTCATTCTCGTTCCGACAGTAAATAATCAAGCATATAAAAAACGCATTCGCGGCATTCCTGATTTGAATAGGACTTTTCCTAGGAGCGTGCATAAATCGGCCAAGCATCCGCTCGCTAAAGAGTTGTTTGAATTAGCAAAAAAACATCGCCCCAATTGGTATATTGATCTTCATGAAGCAAACGGGTTGTCTAAAGTAAATCCCAAAAGACTGGGTCAGACACTCATAATCAACCCTGGCAGTAAAGCTCAGCCTACAGTTAGAAGAATTGTGGGCAAGATAAATAGCAGTATCGATATTCCAAAACATCGCTTTAGCTCACGTATTAAACATAAGGAAGGTACAGGGCGTACGGCAGCAAGCCGGCTGCTTCATGCCAAAGCCATAACTGTAGAGACATGCTGGAGCCTGCCCCTATCCAAAAGAGTTCATTATCAAGCTCGTATCATTCATTATTTTCTTGAAGAAGCAAATTTAATGGGGAAGCGTCCTCCAAAAACAAACAACAGAAAGCATGTTAATTATGGTTTTGTTGGGGCAACGCTATTCTAGATCATGTAATGAATGAAGCGTATATCATTATATGCTTAACAATGACGAATAAAATGCAATTATATACAAAAACTTAAAAATCAAAAGCGGGCGTTATCCTCAACAGAGGATATGCCCGCTTTTGGAGATAGCGTATTTTGTCTTTAATAAGCAATCATACTCATGTTCTCGTTTAGTTATATGGAGAAGTATAAGTTAATTCCTACTTAAAGTAGAATACATAAATTAAAGCAATGCCATTTTTTTATTTCACTTTTGAAGCAGCGCGCCGGTAGCATTGCCTGACCCTACGATACATCGTCTTGTCCTTTAATTGATTAAAAATAAAGGGATCCGGTTTGACATTCACCTCAATAATCCAGGGCTTCATACCACGGTCCAGCCCAATATCCACGCCGATTTGCTTCAGGTGAGGGTATTTTTTCTTCATATGACGGGCTATGTGCAGGCTAAGCTCATTCATTTCCCGAACCAGTTCTTTTCTTCGTTTTGGGGATGCATGGGATTCCAACAGCTTATGAACATCCATCGGCTTACCGCCGCTATGATAATTGGTTACGATTTTTTTCGGATGACCAAGGCGACCGATAATGCCGGTAGCTTCCCACTGATGGCTTGGGTTTAACTGGATCATGACCCGGATGTCAAAACGTCTGTTGTTGTGCTTGAGCAGATGGATACCTTTCTGAACTAGATAGCTTTTTTTGCGCACCAGACGTTCTAGACTTGCATGGAACGATTCAAAGTTGTCGAACGTCAGTCGTTTTTGCTCAATTTGGTAGGCAAAACTTTGAGGATTCACCTTCTCTGCTTTAATGACACCCATTCCGTAAGTACCGCTCTCAGGTTTAATGTACACCATACCGTATTTGCTAATCATAGACTTCAGATTGGCCTTGTTATACCTCTGTGTGTCAGGGATAAACGGTTTAATGAAGCTGTTATTGAGAATTACTTTTGTTTTCACCCATTTGCTTCTTAAAGGCTGCAATTTTCCAACCTTCACATTTACCTCTCCCTTCAGCAGATGCAATAGACCTGCGACTTCACCATGACCATGCATTATATGCAGTAATGATAAAGCAACCCTAAGCAAAAGCCCCCCTATTTTAAAAAAGGCATACTCGCTTACGCCCTGACCAAACCGTATTTGTACACATACCATGAAAAAAATGTAATCATTTGTGCAAGGAATGAGGAGATGGAAGTTCAGCGTAGAAGACAGTTAAATCGTGCGCCTATGATCGATGTGCTAATACCTGCTATCGAAAAAGATTTAGGTACCCTTCCCTACGTTATCGATAGCGTTCGCCGTTATGTATAGCATCCGATTGGACACATTTTTATTGAAGATGGGCGGTAACGAACTAGAAACGGATGGTAGGTCAAATGCGAGCGCCAGTAGGCATCTTCCCAGTAATGTGTTGCATTCCAAAAATCGTATAAACGAAAATAGTATACATCCACCTTATTTTGATCAAGCATTCCTTCGATTTCTTCGGCAAAGCGCCGTTCGAACTCCGCATCCAGAAGCGTTGCAGGTCTCACTTTAATTGGAGATTATACTGGAAATGCGGTTGTCCCCCAAACAGACCGTCTTGTCAGCGTTTGGACAGATACTCGCACAGGAACGGAAAACATTTGGTTTGGCGATAATCAATAGACTTCTGCACGATTGAGCGAAGTTTCGCGGATGCCAAAGAGCTCCACGGACTTCACTATTGTCGGTTTCGCAGCAAGAAAAAAGTCTTAGAGCAAGCGCTCATGACCGCTATATGTCAAAAAATCAAGAAGATCGCCCTATCTGGTTAAGCTGGCCAGGTGGGGCGATCTTCTTATATTTTAATACTCAATACTTCAGAAATTCATCCAACTTATTCAAACGAACTCAAAAAACAGAGCTTTGCCAATAGCCTGAAGTGGGTATCCACACTCCTTTTCTTATTTCAGCTGTGTATTTACATAATCGGAGTCAAATAAACCGCAGCTTTCAGGTTTTCTTTTCAATCAGCCGCCTCCATGAGTGAAACCCAAAAGTTGAATGAGGTTTTGTGTGTTAACAAGAACGGAAGTAACAAAAAGCAAACTAGTTGCCAAATAGAGAAGCGGCCTTGTCTTTTTCATCTTCATACACCTCATTAATCAGATTTTGATAGGTTGATTTCGTTTCAGATGAAGCTGCAGCTCTAAAGCGTTCAAACAATCCAACTGATTTAATTATACATGATCTCTTATTGATTTTTGCAGATAATTCCAAACAGTGCAATAAATATTTAAATCCAAACGGATACAGATTACGATTAAAATAATAAGCCGCTAATTCGTGCAAGAAGTCAGCGAAAGCTGTAGCGATCAATTGGTCTGTATATAAACCAATAGTGTGCTGATCCTTTATATAGTCGACGATATATGAATCAAATCGTTCCAGGATATCATCTATTTCGAGATCAAATCGGTTTGCTGCTTCAATAATATTGAACAATCCAGGCAAAACCTCATCTTTATTCGTTTCCATGTAATCGATATACTTCGGAATTACACTTGAATCCCCTGATAGAAGCGTATACGCATAAGTATTGACTCTGGCCCATTCTTTAAATAAATGAAGCCAGTGAAGCGCATCGTTATCTTTTTCCTCTACCCATTCCAAATCAGAGTAAATATTCGTATAATGCAACGCCTGCTTATAATCTTTCCTTGCCTCACATACACAAGCACGGAGAAGATTGGCATATGCACAATAAAAGAATAATGGTCTCCCAGGCTTTTTGGAAGTTTCTCTTTTTTTGATTTGATGTGCTAATTTATATTGAATCCTTCCCTTACACTCCAAAATTACCGCCAATTCCTCAACCTTATCCCAATTATAAAGTGCACGGTAAATGTTTGCCAAATCCTTCAATGCATCCAGTTGATCTATTTCATCCAGACGCTCTACATATGGTTCAAACTGATGGGATAGCAGCATATTGTGAGACTGGTTATTGCCAAGCCTAATCTTAAATAGGCGATATTGGCACAAGGCCAACCGTTCAGAATGCTGATTTCGTTCGCTCATAGCCACATTTTCGTAAAGAATCGCCGCCGCTTCATGTTTGCCTATTTCAAACAATTCCTCAGCCAGATCAAACAAAAGCGGGGAGTATAACAAATTATCGAGCAGTAAAGCCACAACTTCGCGTATATGATCTAACTTGTCCAGTTCGGCACAATTATGTATAAAAGGTCTTACTCTTCGCCAGTCAGGGTTCATCTCCTGAAGATAATCCCGAATATAGGTCTTATAAAAATGCCCTTTTGAAAGCCCCATTGCTCCAGTTATCCGATCCATTTGATCGACCGCCAGCGGACGTGCACCGCTTAGAACTGCGCTAATAGTTCCCGTGTTGATCTCGGATCTCCTTGCCAATTGTGTAAGGTTTAGATTATTCTGCTGCATAAATTTATTAATTTCTGCGATAATCGTGGTTGTCTGAATCATTCAAACCCCCCCTATTAGGACCATGCAGACTAGGAACCCCAAATTATAAATTTTCTTTTTGATCAACGGTCAATTTCTACTAATAATCTATTACAAATGTTACCATTTGTCAATAAAATACATTTTGAGGGTTGATTTTAAGATAAATCCAGAAGTCTAGCTCAAAACGGAAAACGACGAAAAAGATGCTTCTGTTTAAGTGTTATGATAACTGTTGTGCAATTGGCAAAGTTAGACATAACCAATTATAAGTTCAGTCGAGGGGAGGACCAAGCAATCCTGTAGTTAGTTTCCCCTGAAAAAATCAGGACTGGAGCAAAAATAAAAAGGAATTCAAACACTTAAAACGGAAATTGTTATTGACCAGATAACAATGCGTTTTGAGGTGAGTTGAATTCCCTTTGTTCATGAATTCAACATAACCTCGGAAATTCCTTTTGAGGTGATGAAAGTGTTGAAACTTCGTGAAGAACAGTTGACCTTATGGGATACCATCATTCCAGAATCTGTATGGTCACTGCCCGAACTAACAAAAGTCGATGCGCTACTTAACGATAAGCGATTTATGCAGCCCTTCATAGAAAAGCACAACACCCGACGAGGTCGTCCTACAAAACAATTGAATCCTTCCTGCGATTAATGTACTTGAAACGTCGGTACAACTTTGGTTACGAGACACTCGTTCAGGAAGTCGGTGACAGCCTCACTTGGCGTCGTTTTTGCCGGATCTCTATTGACGAGAAGATGCCGGATTCCACGACTTTAATCAAAGCTCGCAAACGCTACGGCGATGAATGGGTGGAACAACTAATGGAGATATTGGATCGAGAAAAAAGACGGTTGAGTAAAATTCTCAACCGTCTTTTCTTGTATGTACAAACCATGAGAGAGGTTATTTGAAAAATTATCTATCTCCCTTAACCACAGCCAAAGAATTTGCAATTTTTTGCAAGTATTCTATAACTGCGTCTTCTTTGATATGCTTACCATTTATTTTATCAATGACGATCATGTAGTTCCTCTCTTCTTTATCAAACCGCAATACATAAAATAATTTGCCATCCTTGTATTCAGCTTTTGTTCCATCACTTAAAGAGACGGCGTAACTCCCGCTTAATTTGGAATTCTCAATTTGAGCATTAACGTGAACACGGATTTTCTGATTATCACTTACATATTCCGTTTTTAGGACAGATCCACATCCTACAATACGTACACTTTTTAAAGTTGCATCAAATGGTAACCATGTTGGCATTAATACAGGACTCGAAGAAGCCGTTAATTCTTTATATTCTGTAACAGCTTTTTCAAGAGTATCAAAAAATGTTATCGGATAGCACTCCCCATTCGCTTTTGGCGATGCCAAAACATAGGAAGTATCTGTCAGCCCAACCAATGCAACTAATGCTAAAGAACACTTCATGAGAAACTTCTTCATAAATATCCTCCTCCAAGCCGGCTTTCAGTACTTTCTGTTGATATGATTATTCCCTATAATCCCCTTATCTCATCTTTATTATTAATGATTTGTTTAGATACCCACCCTGCGAATGTGGATAGCCCTTCCTGTTAGTAGAACCTAGTGCTTATAGAGGTTCGCTCACAATATGACGAGCGGCAACTGATTCGGACAATGTCAGCTTATCTCCGCCCCATCTCATATACGCTATCTATCCGCTTACAAACGCTACTCTCCCGATGAGGCTGGAGTTATAATTTTTTAATATTAATGTACTATATACCGACTTGAACCAACATGGTAGTATGTGGAATAACATGGTAAATATCTCAAAAATATATTTTGTAGGGAGGATGGAATTAGTGAAGAAATTGCTTACCGCTACACTTTCTCTAGTAATTTTATTCGGAGCAGTTCCATTAGCAGGTGCAGATGAAATAGCTGAAGATGAACAAATTGTTCCTTTTCGCGAGAGTACCCCTGTGAAAATCGAAGCTGACATATTTGAAAGTATTGTTAGTAACTCTATAGAACAATCAGCTTATGAAATTAGTTCAAATGAGAAGAATTTTGAGTCTAAAATGGATGAACTTAGTAGGATAAATTCAGAACTGCTTTTAGCTGAAGCGATAGAGGAAAAAGGTATTTCAGGAGAGCTTCCGTTCACAGTAGAAGCAAAACGAGAAGAGTACAATAGGGTTGAGGCTGAATTGGTTTCTATGGGGATGAAAAAGTTGAACAATAATGAGGTGAAGACGTTATTAGAAAATGAAGGGAAATACTCAATCAATGCCATACCAGAGTTTCCAGAAGTACCTGACAGTACGAGTTCAAATACTTGGTATTCGAAAGGACCTTCTAGGACTTACGATAGTAAGACCAAACAATACTATAATGTTTATTCTATCTATGCTGTACCTAAAAATTTAACAAGTAGTATGGCGGATAGAGTAGACTTCGATATGTGGTATAAACAGGACAATGCCGAAAGACTTTTAAACAAATTAATCTCTATTTATGCTCAAAAAATTGTTGCTACTGTTAGGGCAATTTCTTGGTACCCTTGGGAGCTGCTTTGGCCAGATGGAGGTCAACCGGAGAGTCTTTCAGGTTCTGATTATAATATTTATGGCTCTGCGGCTACAACAGTTTGCTTTGCATTTGTAAAACCTGAGAAAAAAGAAGATACCTATTATCATTTAACACTCACATCACACTCATTAAGTCTAGCTGTTTTGCATAATTTAAGAGGAGTTGGGAAAAATGGTGAGGCTATTGCGGTATCAATACCTACATACGATACTATTCAATCAAGTTACTGGGAGTCGGTAATACGTGCCCGGCAGTTTTATATTGAGTCACAGACCGCCGGACATGTAGTTAGTGCCATTCCTACACTTAAGTACTACAGCGGAACACACAGTGACCCTGATCAGGATATTATTAAAGAATACTATCCACCTATGGCTTCTTTTATGGCAGATGTATATTAATAAATAGTTATTGCTGAATAGAAAACTGAAAATTATCAGTTTTCTATTCTTTATTTTGTATTTATCCATATTTATATACAAAAAGGAGGCTCTTAATGAGTAAGAAGGGGACAGTTACATTTATATTAATCATTTGTGTAGTAAGTACTATTGTATTGCTTTTAATCTACATACGTCCTATCTCAGTGGACATAAAACTAAATGGAGTTCGTTACTCAACGGTTTTGAATGATGAGTCTATTATCCAAACTGAAACTGTCGTTATGCAAGGGACTTTAAAAAGAAAGTTGAATGGCGAGCGTACCTTTTCAGGTACTTTAGGTAGTGGAAAAAATGAGTTAGAGTTACAAAAAAATATGAGGAAAGTAGATATTCTGTTTGATCCTGAGGGGTATGGTAAGATGATGTCAACACAAGTTAATCAACAGGCTGATTGGAAGCCTGAGAACTACAGATATGGTATCATTTTTGCAGATTTTAATAGAAAAGAATTAACAATTCAATTGAATGAATTAAACGAAAAAAGTGTTGAACGGTGGGTTCAGGGCGAAGGAAACTTAATAACTGCACCAGCTTCTAACAAAGCCGACGCGTTGAAAATATCCAACAGACTTATGGAGAATTTCGTAAACTTAGAAAAAAAACAATAACGAAGGTCTTCCCATTTACGTATAGGAGCGTAGATTTCAATTGAGTCCTTCATAATGAATCCTCCAAAATAAATAATTATATTTACAAATATATACCAAACGGTTTATAACTTGTAAATAGGTAGTATTTTGAACAAAGGATTTTTTTCTGAGCATTGGCAAGATATTTGACGTGGGTAGCCAAGCAAAGGTTAAACAATCGGTGCCTACACCAGAAGGGACAGTATTTGTGATTATGGCAGTAAGAGAATATGCAAAAAGAAGGTTCCAAACCCGAAGTGGGGACACCAACAAGAATTAGAGTTGTCTATGACAAGAGCACACAAGATTATGGGGGGGAGTGCAATGGACAAATGGGAAAAACAAGAAAAAAATAAGTTTGAAGAGTATAAACGTAAGCCTTTCATCAATTTTGCTGATTCGATGAATCGTGCTGAGATCGGTGATTGGAACGCCTTAGCAAAGGGCGGTTATTTGACTACCATAGTCATCATTGTAGGACTTCTTCTTTTCTTATACTTTAGATAGAGCTTGTGGTTCCCAAAGAGTTAAAGCCATTCTAATAGTGAGGTGTTTTATGGGTACAAAATATAAGCATATAATCTGTTTGACATGGGGATACAGATTTCCATATTCTGATTCAGACTCATGTGTATTATTTGCGGTTTATATCCTGAAGGCAATCCGAAATACGATCGAATACTCGAAGATATTTATTTTGAAGGCGATACTGGAGCTAATTGTTATAAAATTATCGAAGGCATTAAGGAAAATTTTCCACAAAAAAATTGTGGAAATATCGAGCTACTAAAAAGTTAAGCCAAACCGGTTTATATCAAGCTGAATTTAGACATCCATTAGATATTAAAACTGGAAGTTTAGATAATCTTACTAGTCGTCAGGGTAATATTTTGAGAAGAGTTATTAGCAAGGAGAGAAATTCAGAAGCATACGCGGAAATGATAATTGATGAATTAAATCAAATTTTAGCCGAGCCTGATTACTGGTTAGGGGAAGGAAAAAATTTGGCATTAAAAAAGTTTCGCGAAGAAACAATAAACCTTTTTATACCCCAACTAAGCCAAGGTAAATATTTTTAGAATTAAATCAAGTTGGGATCTGATTCATTATTAAACCCTTCTATAAAATAATGATGTGATCAACAAAGAATTTATTAAGATAAAATGATGTCATAAAATTAAGAGGACCAGCTTATGAACTGGTCTTTTTTTTTCTCTATAAAAATTTTAAAGCCTTCGTTCTACATACCTCCGTGATGACCTAACACATGGAAAATTAATGGAAAAGAAATAACAATTAATGAGAAACTTGCCAACAGGAGTTTTGCTTATGATCGGCACGACTTTGCTTTCTGTAGCGAAGCGGAAAGCCTCCTTCAGGTCGGACCGCTTTCAGGATTGTTCTACTAGTTCGAAAAGACGTGCTAAGAAACACGTCTTTTTCTGTAGAAAAGGATCAGGAATGAATCTCAGTCTTATGGACATGCGGCCGCGGCAGAAAAAGAAGACGGTGAAAGCGGAGTTGATATGATAAGTATAGGTGAATGAGTAGGGGCTAATTATTTTCCTCATTCACTATTGCATGAATTACATGATAAATCATCTTTTGCTTAGCATCGCTTTGTTGGAGCATGAGTGTTAAGCTATCCCAGACCCACTTTTTCTGGTAAAGATACTCTTCATGATCGTTTTCGAGTAGCGCAAATATGCTGATATCAAGTGCTTCAGCGATTTTAACAAGCGTTTGGATTCGTACATTTTTTTCTCCGCGTTCTAACCGCCCTATGTATGTGCCTGTTGAGCCAATGCAATCTGCTAATTGTTCCTGAGTCAAATGCTTGGCCAAACGGTATAAGCGGATTTTTGCACCGATATGTTGCATTATATTTAACATAACTACACCTCTTAGTCAGTGTAGACGATGGAATGCTTTAAGTTGGAGGCCTTATAGAGTCAAATTAATAAATAAGATTGATGTTTTAGGAATGGTTAGGTATAATTTTCCATAGACCTCCATTTTTTTTACGAAAATCATATGTTAATACAACCAAGGTTCTTATCCAAATTGTTAGCCAAATCTATATAGAATAAACAATTTTCCTGTTTTGTTCTATTAGGGGAGGGATACCAGATCCAATTGTGCAGTACTATTCGCCAGAAGGATATTTTTATTTTTTGGTACAGTTGCTTATTACAGGTTCTCTTGGTCGATTGCATAATTCATCGAGAAAAGATCAAAAAACTGCGATATGGATGATGTAAATGGAACTGGGTAATCAATCGTTAAGTAGCTTATTCCATGAACGACTAGGGAGAGAGTGTGACCTAAAGTTCATAAAACATCTTTAGTGTTAAAATTATACATTTCAGGACACTTTAATTGACTGCAGGTAAATTATGCCTTATATTATTTTTAGGAATAAAATGGGGTAGGAGGTAATTTCAGTGAGTGAATTACGCCTGGATGATTTGAAAATCGATTCCCTGGTTGATCTGTTAAAAGCCACATATGCCCTGGAAGATTGGGACAAGATGATCGAAATAGCGAATAAGCTTCACTTGTCTGCACTAGGACTTGAAGAGGAAAAAACAACCAAACACAAAACCTATGACAGGCATCCAATCTATTATTTTGGATTTAGCCAACTGGCAAAAGGCGTTGCGCTGCAGAATAAGGGGCTATATAAAGAAGCAAAGGCCCTTATCGAGAAGTACAGCGATCTATCCTGGTTAGATGACGGAAGCAAGGAAGCCCGCGAAGAAATTAATTTTTTTAAAATGTTCGCCAAAGCAAACATGTTCGCTGTAAACGTGCTTCAAGGCAATTTAGAATATCTGGATCCATATGTTCAATTCCTGAGAGAATCTAGAATTGATGAGTTGATGCCAGGATTACTTAACATTACCGAAGCAGCAATAAAACATAATTTCGATGTTGAAGAGATATTAGAATCTTTTGAAAACGATATAAATAAGGCAATCGAATATTACAAACAACGGCGAGCATTATACCTGATGAAAGTATTCTATAGATTATCGCTGTATTACTTTGTTCGTCAGCAATACAGTGTTGCAATAGACAAAACATTTCAAGGTTTGGAATTATCTGATATACTAAAAGACACAGTAGCGTTCAAAAAGTTTACTGCTCTGTTTGAGTCATTTAGAGAACATGCCAACGAAGATCAGCAAAAGCGGTACATTGTTTTCATGAATGAAACTCTCAAGGAGGAATTAAGCAATGAAAAAGGCATTTTTTTCGATGGTCGTCGTATTGGGATTAATTAGTGTTGTCGTAGCACCTGTTGTACCGAGTACGCCCGGAACAATAACTGCAAATCATGGGTTGGAACATTAAGCTGGCTGGATAGCTTTCACTGGAGACCGGAACCCGGAAGGGGGCCGGTTTCTTTTTTTATGCCCGCTTGAAAATTACCCCAAATTACGGAGATCGGTGTAAAACAAATGGAAGTTTATACCGATATACATAAGAAAGGGTTTTGTCATTCCTTTATCCTATACATCTCCAACGGTTAGTGCAAGAAAGGACGTACCTGCGCAGCTTAGACAGCGATTGCTTTCTCGACGGTTTTATCGGGATGGGGTCGCTGTTTTTTGTAACTGTCGGGGTGTTGGCTGGGGGGAGCGGCGGAAGTTGTTAGGTCTTAAGCGAGTACATATGGCGAAAGAGGTGCTTAAATGACCAACTTTATCGATGAGCAGTTTCTGAGGATGATTCAGGAGGAAGAACAGCAGGAACAAGAACGGGTTCGGGAGAATCGGCTTTCCATTCCGGAGGTAACAAGAGCGGTTCTTGCCGGGGAGCTGGAACTTGAAAAGGAAAGCATTGAGTTTACTGTAACGGAGGTGGTCCCGGGGCAGGTAGCCTTGCGTTTGCCGGTGTCTTTTAGCGAAATGCCAGAGGCCTATGCGAAAATCAAATACCCGTCCGAACGGCGTCCCAAGCTGATTTACACCAATGATACCCTGACGGTCAATGTGACGGTCAATCCTACGGAGAATCGGCTGTTTGACGATGAGATGGAGGTGTATCAGGCGGAATTGCTGAAGATGCTGAAACGCATGCAGCCCAATGCCTCCTGGTTGTCCAACGGGGTGTTTGCGTTGGGCGAGGTTGAACCGGAAGCAGGACAGCATTCCCAGGGACGACCCGTGCAGACGGAACAACAGGGCAAAAAACGGGCCGGATATTACGAGTTTGTTTCCCCGGCGATGGACGGGAACATTTATAACTTGACTTTTTTTATGGCCTGGGAAGAAAAAGGGCTTTTCTTCGGGGTGAATTGCATGGAAAAAGAGATGAAGTTATGGCGTCCGATCGCCCACGGTATGATGGCATCCTTACAGGTGATTGGCCAGGAACACAAAGGGGAGGGATAAGGCATGGAACAGACGCTGAATTCGTACATTGTGATCGAACCGTTTGAGCTGGAGCGGTTGCAGGAACTGAAGATCGACAAGCGGATGAACGAGCATGTCAAACTGACGTTTAAAGGGATCGTTCCGGAGAGCCGTAAAGACAGTTACGTGCAAATGGCTGACGCGCAGACGGAGATCGTGGTGAAGGAGGTCGATGAGCAAGGCAAGCGGGTGACGCTGTTCCACGGCATGATTCTGGATGTTGAAATCCAGATGGCTCAAGGGGTGCACTTCATTTCCGTGGATGCGGTGTCAAACACCTATAAGCTGGACTTACAGCCGGTGGACCGGTCTTTTCAGCAAATCGGTTTGGCCTACCGGTCCTTGATGAATCAAGTCATCGGCGCCTATCCCCAGGCGGACTTAATCGATTACGCGTCGAACGGGTCCTCGCTGGAGAGCATGATTTTGCAGTATCAAGAAAGCGATTGGCAACTGCTTAAGCGGCTGGCTTCGCATTTTCATACGGGGATTGTCCCCGCTGCCATGGATGAGCGGATCTTGTGTTATGTCGGGCTGCCCGAGCTCGGCAGCAAAGGCAAGCTGACCGTGCACAATTACCGCGTTCAAAAACGGATGGACCTGTATCAGCAGGCGCAGCGTGCCCGTATTCCAGGGGTCTCGCAGCATGATTTTGTGTTCTATGAAGTGGAGTCGCCGCAGGTGCTGGATGTCGGGCATGAGGTGGAGTTTAACGGGAAAAAGCTGCTTGTGAGCCAGGTCGGGATGGTCCTGGAACAAGGGGTTTTAAAACGCAGATATACGTTAGCCAGAGAAGGCGGGTTGGTGATCCCGAAACAGTATAACACCATGATCGTCGGTGCTTCGGTCCAGGGGCAAGTCCTCGCCGTAAGCAAGGATACGGTCAAGGTACATCTGAACATGGATTCAGCTCAGGATGAAGGAACGGCCTGCTGGCTACCGTACTCGACGATTTACGCATCTGCGGACAATGCCGGATGGTACTTCATGCCAGAGCAGGGGGATAATGTGCGGATTTATTTTCCGACGCATGAGGAGAAGGACGCCTTTGCCACCAGTTCAGTGGCGAAATCCGGAAGTTCCGGCGGCGGCGCTTCGGGTGGTGGAGCAGCCGGTTCGGGCGTAGGCGCGGCGAGAGCGGGGACTAGCGGCTCTGGCGGTTCGGCCGGCGCGGGAGGCAGCGATCCGATGCAGGACCCGGAAATCAAAACGCTCAAGACGAAGAACGGAAAAATGATCGTGCTGGCACCGGATTACATTATGATTTCCGGGGACGGTGTATCGATTCTGCTGGAGGATGAGAACGGCATCACCTTGACCAGCAGCAAGGATATTAAAGTGACCGCGACAGAAAATGTGATTTTGCAGTCAAAGAACATTACGCTGGCGGCGAGCGAGAAGGTGGAGATGAGCTGCAAGGACAGCTCGCTGGTGATCGAAAACGATGTCGTGCTGAAAGGAAATCAGGTGCGAAACAATTAGGACAGGGGGGAAGAGCTTGACGGATCCGGTAGTAGAACAGGAGATTGCCGCACTGCGGGACGCGCTGCTGCTTAAAGCCGACGGGATTTGGCGCAGCGGGATGATGGAGCCGCATTCCGCCGAGCTGATCGAAGCGTTTCGCAAGCTCTGCTTGCGTATCCGCGAGCAGCAGGTAGGCGGGACGAAAGCTGGAATCGCCTTTATTCATTTTTCTTATTTGCGGTCCTGGCTGCTGCAGGGGAAGCTGGTTTACAGCCTGGAAGCTTACGATGACCGCTGGTATGTGGACCGAAGCGAGTGTATGGAGCTGGTTGAACTGCCTTGGTTGCACTTGTTTTTACAGGACTTTAAGCAAGAATTGCGTAAAAAACTGCTCAGAATTATGCCTGAGCTGGACCAGGATGCGATCCTGCTGCGGGAGATCGCGGTTCTTCACCAGTTTGTAAGAGAGTGGATACGGCGGATTGTGCCGCGGCTGCTAGACCTGCCGGAATTCCGGCTGGTGGAGCGGGCCGATGTGCTTAGATTCCGCACCGGGGAGTATAAGGACTTCAGTGAACAGATTTGGATGGAAGACGTTTCGGAGAAGGATGCGGCGGTCCTGAAGCGCTGGCTGGAGCAAAAATTGCCGAATGTTTATATGAACAGCGACTTCCGTGGATTGAATTTGAGCGGAGGGAGTTATGAAGACATCGATCTGCGCTACAGCCACTGCACGGGGAGCGATTTTAGCGGTTCGCGGTTGCAGCGAAGCGTCTGTATCGGCACCGATTTTAGCGGCAGCAACCTGAGTGGCGCCGACTTAAGCCAAAGTTTGCTGTACGATGCCGATTTCAGCGGAAGCGATCTGCGCGGTGCCCGGTTTACGGAAGCTGTGGGCGGGGAACGGTTTATCCACGAGGGGATGGTGCTGGGGTTTGGCGGCGTCCGGTTTAACGATGCCAACCTGGAGGGAGCGAGCCTGCTGTATGCCGATTTGGGCGGGGCTGATTTTCAGGGCGCAAATTTAGCCGGGGTTACGGTGATGAAACAAGATTCCATGAAATGGCAGCTCAGCGAGGAGCAAAAGCGCAGCATCATCTGGATGGAGGAAGACGAAAACGGCGTTCCCGTACCGGCTGGGGGATAAGAAGGGAAGGTGGCTATGCATTATTTTTTACTGGAGCAGGATGAACGGAGCAAGCCGCTGCTGGTGATCGGCGGCCAGCGGGATAGCGATAGCGGCAGCGGTAACGGTGGGCAGGAATACAACAGTTTGTATGTCCGGGAGGAAGCGGAAGTCGAGTTTATCGATTACGTGGAGGGGCCACGGCGTCTGGTGTCCAACCGGATGAAGCAACTGCTGGAATTATATGAATTCGGCTTGGGCTGGACTTCCGTTATTCTAACGGCAAAAGAAGCAAAGCGGCAAGAGCTGTACTGGTTTTTGGAACCGAAAGAACGGGATGTGTTATCGAAAAAAAGCAAGCGCGATCAGTTCGGCAGGGTGACCGCGTTGGTCCTGGACGGAAATCGGCTGCGGCGGGAGCGGTTGTTTTGCGCGGAAGGGCATGTGGTTGTCCATCTGGACGTAGCCGAAAGCCTGCTGCGCCGGGCTTATACGGGGCTGCGTTTGATTCCGGTGGAAGTGGACGGTGGATTGGACATCTTAAGGAACCAGAAGGGGGCTAAATGATGGTATCTGCAAAAATGGCACGCACCGTCGTGCAGGAAGGGGCCAGCGAGGAGTTCAGCTACGTGGTGCGTGGAGCGATGCTGCGTTGCGCGTGCGGCAGTCATCCGAACATGCTGAATTTACCTACATGCCACGGCATGTATATCAAAGGCCAGCCGCTGATGAATGTGGCCGACAGCAAGGTCGACGATAATATTTCCACCTTCGGGGTCTGCGATGCGAGAGACAAGCCGTGTGAGCCGGAGGTGCATATGGAGTGGGTAAACGGCAAGCCGGACCTCTTGGTCGAGGGCAAACCCGCGCTGCTGAGCTGCTCTTACGTCAATTGTGTGCATCATGAGAATGGCATTATTTATGTGGAAGACGACGGTCAGAAATAAAAGGAAGGAGGAGCGGGATGCTGGATCAAAAAGAACGAAAGTACGAGAGTCTGACGCTCCGGGATCTTTATCTAAAGTGGCCTTACGGCCAGCTTCGCCTGGAACGGATCAAGATTATCCGCCATCCAGGGGATCACGCGCGAATGCTGCTGCGGGGCCTCTTGCCGGAGCATAACGGCGAGCAAATTGTCGAGCGGGCAAGCAGTGACGATCCTATCGGGTTATGGGGGCATGGCCGAGACGGCCGGCAGGACTATCCGCTGTTCCTCGGGCAGCTTCATCAGCTTGACCTGCATGAGGTGCAGAATAATCAATACGTGGAGCTGGTCGTGATCTCGCCTACATATCAACTGGATGTTGAGCGCAAAAGCCGCTCGTTCCAGCAGATGAATATGCGCTACCGCGAAGTCGTCGATGAGGTGTTATCGCCTTATCGGCACCAGCTTCAGGAAAATACGTTCGATACGTCGCGGTCCATCGGCAAGCTGCTGCTGCAGTACGAGGAAACGGATTGGGAGTTTCTGCAGCGAGTCGCTTCTCAAGCGGGGGCGGTGTTAACCCCGGATGTGGCCGGCCATGAGGCGCGGATCTGGATCGGAGCCCCGGCCGGATCGGGGCGGCTGAAACTGCCGGAAGGGACGGCTTACCGGATCGGACGCAAGGTTGACGCTTTCTTGACTGCGATTGCGGCGCCGAACGAAAGGCTGCAGGAGAGATCTTTTACCCGTTGTGTGGTCAGACTGGAGCAACTGCTGCAGTTAGGCGATCAGGTGGAACTGAACGGAATATGGTTTACGGTGATGGGCCTGGAAGCGGAACTACACAAGGGAATTCTGGAGTTTGATTATTTGTGCGCTCTTCCGGAAGGGATCCGGCAAAATCAGCGGTATAATCCGTATCTGGTCGGGCTTGCGGTTGAAGGCAAGGTCATCGGGGTCGCACCGAACAGGGCCAAAGTGCATCTGGATATAGATCAGGAGCAGGATGAAGCGGAAGCTGTCTGGTTCCCTTATTCTTCGCCGTTCAGCCACTTGCTGCATACGATGCCGCAGGTCGGGGCGCGGGTTAAGCTGTATTTTCCGGGAAAAGACGAAGACGACGCGATGCTGATCAATTCGGTGCGCACGCCTCTGTCCGCCGGCGGGGAAGCGGCCGCCAAAGCCAATCAGAAAATGGCCGATTCCACGGTAAAGTCGTTTACGACCAGCTATGGTAAGGATTTTATGCTGGGGCAGCAGGACATTTCTTTTACGGCCAAGGAGGGCTCGCTGTTCCTGTCGATTCATGAAGATACGGGGATAGAGCTGCATAGTGAACAGGATATCATCTGGATGGCGCCGGAGGAGATCGACTTTAGCGGATTTAAGCAGTTTCAGGCCGTCGCGGAGGAGGAGATCATCGTCGTCGGCAAGGGCGGCAGCGTGATCATTAACGACAATGTGGAAACATCCGGCGAGGTCATTGTGGCCGAGGGCCGGGATCGGCAGTCGTTTGCGAAGCTGACCAATCCGGAAGCCGAGCAGGCGAAGATCGATAAGGAGAAGGAAGGGTTTTGGGATAAGGTTCAAATGGGGCTGGACGTGCTTGGCATGTTGCCGGGCGTCGGCGCCGTATTTGATGTGATTAATGCGGGGGTTAGTCTGGCGCGCGGCGATTTTGTCGGCGCGGGGTTATCGCTCGTCTGTATGATTCCCGGGGTCGGAGACGCCTTTGGGGCCGCCCGCCTGGCGGGGAAAGCCGCCAGCAAGATCGGCAAAGCGGTGATGAAGGTTGGCGGCGAGAAAGTATTGAAGTTAGGCAAAAGCCAGATGGACAAGGTGCTCACGGCCGCGAAAAAGGTCATGGGTCAGACCGATGTCATTCAGAAGCAGGTCGCGGAAAAGCTGGCGAAAATGCAGGACGAGCTGGCGGAGAGAACGGGCAAGCTGGTGCAAGCGGCCTTGGAGAAATCCGGTTTGGATAAGGCGTTGACCGCTCTAAATCACAAGGTACTGGCTAATTTCAATTGCACGAAAAAGCTTAAGGATAAGTTTTGTCACTGGGGCTTTGAACCGGTGGACTTGATCACCGGGGCGATGATGAGCCAAGCGACCGACTTTGAATTCCCTGGCCCGCTGCCCTTGGTCTGGGAACGCCGATGGATCAGCGACAGCCGGTTCAGCGGATGGCTGGGCCATGGCGTGCATCATGCGCTGGATATGCGTTTAGCCGTGTTGAAGGAGGGCATCGGGGTACTGCTCGGCGATGGCCGGGCGGCGGCGTTTGAACTTCTGCATCGTGGCCGCGTGGAGACGTTTAACCGCTCCGAGCGGTTGACGCTGCGCCGTATGGGACACAACTATGCGATGTTTGAGCATGAGCGGCGGTTGACGTATTATTTTGCACCTGTGACCGGGAACGGGGGTTGGCGGGCACCTGCCGCGTTAGCCGACGGTTCGCCTCGGGGTATGGAAACGGGTTCGAAGGCGCAGGGGATGCTGCAAGCAGAAGCGAAGGAACAAGCTGAATCGAAGGTGTGGGCTATAACAGCAGGAGCGAAAGTAAAGGTCGGAGCGGGAGCCAAGGCGGAAGTTGAAGCGGATGTAGACACTGAAATGGAAAATGAAGTTTCCGTTCCGTACCAGTTGGTGCGGGTAGAAAATGAGCTCGGACAGCGCATTGAGCTGCATTATGACGAGCGGGGCTTTTTGCAGCAGGTCATCGACAGTGTGGGACGGGTGCTGGATATCACTACGGATACGGCGGGACGAATTACGAAGGTCACCCATTTGTACCGCACGAATCCGGACAGCCCGCTGAGCGAACGGCGCGAAGTGTTGGTGCAATACCGGTACAACGAAGCGGGTGATCTGATCGCCATTACGGACGCGCTGGGCCAGACGACGTATCAAACCTATGACCAGCATCTGATGACCGAGAAAAAGGATCGCAACGGGTATAGCTTCTACTGGCGCTATGACGGCCCAACCACGGGAGCGCGCTGCGTGCATACGTGGGGCGAAGACGGGCTGCTTGAAGGGCGCATCGCTTATTTTGACGGATACAACGAGGTGACGAACAGTCAGGGGCATACGACAAAGTATGAATATACGCCGGAGTATTACTGTACAGCGATCACCAACCCGCTAGGCGGCAGATACGAATATACCTATAGTGATACGGCCGACCTGCTGAGCGAAACAGATGAGAATGGCCGATTGACGCAGTATGTGTATGACGAGCTTGGACAATTGGTTCAGACGATCCAGCCGGACGGCGGCAGTTGGCAGTATATGTACAGCGAGCAGGGGCAACTGCTGCAAGTGACCGACCCGGAAGGCGGGAGCCAATCGTGGGATTATGATGAACAGGGGAGATTAAACAGGGTCGCTAGCGCGGATGGGACCGTGGCAACGTTCATGTACGATGAACGTCATCGGATTTGCGAGGTGCGGAACCCGCAGGACGCGGCGACGTTGCTGACGTACGACGATCACCATAATCTAACCCGAATGACGCTGCCGGATGGAACGAGTGCCGAGTGGAGCTACAATCACCGAGGAGAATGTTTGCAAACAACGAGTCCGCTGGGCGCAAATCAGTATTTTACCTACGATGCTTTGGGACGGGTAGTCCGGGCCGAACTGCCGGATGGCAACGTGGTCAAGCTGCAGTATAATGCGTACGAAGATGTCATCGTCGCGGAGGATTCCAAGCAGCGCGTTACGTTCGGGTATACACCGCTCGGACAAATGACCTGGCGCGAAGCAAAAGGCAAGCGGGTTGAGCTGGTATATAACAACGAGGAAGAGTTGACGGCAGTCGTTAATGAGCATGGGGAGCGGTATGAGTTGGAACGTGATGCCAACGGTGAAATCGTTCGAGAAACCGGGTTCGACGGCATCGTCAGACAATATGTGCGTAGTCCTGGCGGTGTGCTGGAAAGGGTAGAGCGTCCCGGCGGCCGGTGGACGGCATTCAGCTATGATGACATGGGCCGCATAACGCAAACAGCCTACAGTGACGATATGACCGAAACGTTCAAGTACAACCGGATCGGGGCTTTGCTGGAGACCACCAATCCGTTTGCCACGGTCAAGCTGGAGTATGATGCAACCGGCCATCTGATCCAGGAATGGCGCGACAAATATTGGATCGCCAGCAAGTATGATGAACTCGGCAACCGGACGGAAGTAATCAGCAGCCTGGGTGCTCGCATCAAGATAGACCGGGATATGCTGGGTCAGATTAGCCAGTTGCAGGCAGAGCAAAAAGTGCAGGAGCAAGAGCAGGCTGGTCACGGCCCAGCCGGAACGGGCATACCTTGGACTGCGGAAATGATCTATAACAAGCTGGGTCAAGAGATCGAAAGGCTGCTTCCCGGCGGAGTAGTGAGTAAATGGCAATACGATATTATCGGAAGACCGGAACGGCACAGTGTTAGTAGCGGTGGCCGCGAAAGCCGAAAAAGAAGGTATGCCTGGGATATCAATTACCGCCTGAAATCGCTGACGAACGAACTGACAGGTAAGGCGATCCGCTATAACTATGACGATTTCGGCACCTTGATCGGGGCTAGCGACGAGTTCGATAAAATCTTCCGCATGGCGGACGATGTAGGGAACTTGTACAGCAGCGGCCATCGCACGGACCGGAAATACGGCGCAGACGGGCGATTGCTCGAATTCCAAGGAACGAAATACAACTATGATGAAGAAGGCCAACTGATCGAAAAACTGGAGCAGGACGGCAGTCGCTGGTGCTATGAGTATTACGGCAACGGCATGATGAGCAGGGTCGTTCGTCCAGACGGCAAGGAAGTGGTGTTCACCTATGATAGCCTAGGACGCCGGATTGAGAAGCACTTCAACGGCGTAGTATACTGTTATATGTGGGATGGGAACCAAATTTTGCATGAATGGACAGCGGTGAGTAAGCAGGACAAGCATGAGGGAAAACTGGAGTTTGACTTAGCTGCACCTCAAGGAGCGGCAGAAAAATTTAGGTCCCTATTATCTCAACCTTCTCCACAAGAGCCCGACCCTACCACAATGACGACCTGGGTGTTTGAAGACGGAACCTTCCGCCCGGCCGCCAAAATCACGGCTAACGGTACGTACAGCATCATCACTGACCACCTGGGCACCCCGGTAGAAATGTATAATGAACATGGGGAACGAGTATGGTCTTGTCAACTGGACATTTACGGCAACGTCCAAAATATTTATCTCCAGGGCAAAAGATCCGATTGTCCGTTCCGTTACCCAGGTCAATATGAGGACGAGGAAACAGGCCTGTACTACAACCGCTTCCGCTACTACTCGCCGCATGAGGGGATGTATACGCAGCAGGACCCGATAGGGCTGGCAGGGAATAACCCGACGTTGTATGGGTATGTGGATGATCCGAATGTCTGGGTTGATGAGTTTGGGTTAGCCAAAACCCCAACGTATAAACTTCAAAAATTATGGAAAATGTTTACCGGAGAGAATGCATCTGGAGATATACATCATGGTTTTCCGGAACAATATAAAGATATTTTTAAACAAATGGCAGACATTGATGTTAATGATCCTAAATATTTTTACGATTTAAGCAAGAAACAACATACTAAAAAGCCTGGAATTCATACTAATAGTAGTAAGTTGGGTAAAAACTGGAATATTGTTTGGAAGAATATTTTGAATGAATCTAAAATTAAATTTTCAAATGCTTCAAAACAAGAAATGAAAACTTATTTTGAGATGGTTTTAGACAGTATGGCAAAGAAAAGTAAAATAAACTCCAGAAGTTCCACGTCAATTAAAAATTATTCGTATAAGAGGTGAGACTGTGTTTAAAAAGAGAAGCTTTGAGGAAATAGTAAACGGATTGCAAAGAAGAAAAAACTCAATTGCTGTTAGCGAATTATTTCCGAAGGAGTACTTATGGGTTTGTGAAAATTTAGCTGATAATAAAATATCCGAAGACTGCATTCTCCTTTCGTATGAAAAAGCAAAACAGTATAACAAAGATTATCGTAAAGATTTTACTGAATTTGACGAAAATTTTTGGATATTTGGGGAAAGCGGACAAGGGGATCTATGGTTAATTAATTTAAACAATAATTTTAATAGTTTGATTTATTTCTATGATCATGACATTGGAGATTTTCTTTCTGAACATGCATTGAATTTAAATATAAATTTAGAAGAATGGTTTATATTGGCTGATCTAATATCACAAATGGAAGGACTTATAGATACACAAGCCGACATTTATTTTGATGAATATTTGAACCTTAAGGCCGAGTATAGACAAGAGCTGCTTACTGAAATTGAAGAAATAAAAAAAGGGTTATCGAGTATTTATCCATTTGAACTATAAACCTTTTAAAGTCACAAAAATAATTCAAATGAGCGCGGGGTATACTGAGTTTGACTTACGTGGGGTGGTTGATTATTCCAGCACGGAGTCGGAGGTCTATCTCGTGCTTTTTTTATGTAATCTACATATACACTTTCGATAAATAATGACATTATACTGTGATGATTTATGGGTTGTGACACAATACACAGATGAATAATAGGACTGCCTTATGTTGCATTTTATAGTGTAATAGACCTATATAGAAAACGAGTATTATGGTAGAATTTCCTATTAGAAGAAACAGGATAATACTACGAATGGAGGATTTTTTATGCATATATCCAGTCTGAAAATCAGGAACTTTAGAAACTTCAAGAGAGCTAACTTTATTTTTAAGGAAGGCGTTAATACAATAATAGGTGCCAATGGATCGGGAAAAACAAATGCCTTGTTTGCACTTAGACTCATAATAGACGATAGTTTACCAAGATCGTCTACAAACCTGCTCGATACGGATTTTAACCGTTCTCTTTTGAATTGGCGTGGGCATTGGATTGTCATTAGTCTGCATTTCGATAACCTCTCTAATGATGATTCGTCTCAAGCCCTCGTTTTTCAGGGTACGCATACAACTGAAAATAGCGGTTCATTAAATCTTTACTTTAGGCCAAAGTACGAAGTTCGTAAAAGATTATTTGAAATGAGTCAGGAATTTGTGGAAGATGAACAGTTTTTAGAGTACCTCTCATCTATAAAAATTAATCAGTACGAATCAGTTTTATATGGGAGAGGATTAGCTGACTTTAGTCAGGATGATGTATATACAACGTTAGTTGGTGACTTCTCTAGTTACAATTTTCCTAATCCAGATGAAGAAGATAATAGTCTCCTTGGCACACCTGCTAACCAATATGTATTTAAAAATGATTTTGCTTGTACATATGCTAAAGCCCTAAGAGACGTAATAGGGGATTTGAAAAACCCACGAACATCACCGTTGCTTAGAATGCTAAGTAACTTAAACATTAATGAAACAAGCACTGAAACTGTCAGTAGAACGATAAAAGATTTAAATTGGCATATAACTAACTTACCAGAAATTAGAGAATTGGCAGATGGAGTTTCTCAGTCATTACATAAAACAGTTGGTTACACTTATGCGCCTAGAATCGAAATCAACTCAAACTTATCTGATGATTTCAAAAATACTTTAAGAGCATTAAATATAAAAGCTGGTGAATTTGCAGGTGAAGACTATATTGGTGATTTATATGAAATGAGCCTGGGTGGGGCTAACTTGCTTTACTTAGCTCTGAAACTCGAGGAGTATAATCGACTTGACCATGAACAAAATAAAGCAGCTCATTTCTTGCTAATAGAAGAACCCGAAGCTCACTTACACAACCATATCCAAAAAACCTTATTTCAAAAATATCATGACCATGAAAACACCCAAATTATATTAACGACTCATTCAAGTCATATTTCTTCATCGTGTTCACTCGATTCCGTAAATATTCTATATGTTGAGGACAATTGCTGTGAAGTTTCACAACCTAGTAGTGGATTGGATGTCGACGATGTAAAAAGAATTGAACGTTTTTTAGATGCCACAAGATCGACATTGCTATTTGCAAAGTCTGCGATTTTGGTTGAGGGCGATGCTGAATTAATACTCATTCCTGAAATGGTAAAGAAGGCATTTGGAATTACGTTGGATGAAATAGGAGTTAGTCTAATTAATGTTGGGAGTACACAATTTACAAATTTAGCAATCCTGTTCTCTAAAGAACGAATTAGAAGAAGATGTGCTATAGTCACGGACAATGATATTTCAATCGTACCATTAAATGACGAAACGTATGCGGATAAAGAATTTCAAAAAAAATGCAAACAATCGCAAGAGTCTGGAGAAGAACGAAGAAAAAAACTTGATGAGTTTTGCCAGGACAATAGTTTTATTTCGGTATTTTATGCAACTAATACATTTGAAGTGGAATTACTTAAGGAAGGAAATAGAAACGTTATAGAAAATGTTATAAGAAAAGATATTTACAAACGAAAAACGGATCAAGATAGTTCTGTTGAAAAAATAAATAGCCCGGATCTGAGTGTTTACGGGAAAGAAATTCTGCGTTTAGCAAATAAAGAAGGTAAAGGATGGTTAGCATTAGCTATTGCAGCTAGGTCAGATAAGAATGTTGTATTTCCTGAGTATTTACTAGAAGCGTTAGCATTCGTTGCCACTTTACAAAAAGATCAAATTACATCGGTTATTAAACATCATTTGGGGAATGGGTATAAAAGCTTTATTAGCACAGTTAAGATGCTTTACGGAGAGAAACCAACTGAGACGGAGATTATTGAATCATTTTGTTCACTTCATAAAGATAGTATGGTAACTAAGTTTATCACTTTGATGGGGAGGGGATAGTTTGATTCTCCTTAATACATTAAGCACTGAACAAAGGGAAATCGTCGAATTTAATGATAACTTGCTAGTTATTGCTTGTCCCGGTAGTGGGAAAACAAGAACGCTTGTAGCCAAATTAATCTATGAGGGGATGAAACTAAAGAAAAATGAGAAAGTCGCTGCAATAACGTATACAAATTTAGCTGCTGAAGAAATAGAGCTTAGGCTTGAGGCTAACTTTGTCGATAATCAATTTTATTGGGGTGGAACGATACATTCTTTTTGTACAAATTGGATAATTAAGCCCTTTTCTCATGTTCTCGATGAATTAAAATATGGATACTCCTTTTTGGACGAAGACGATGTTCAAGAAATTACTGATAATATTATGGATACCCTAAATTTAAGAAATATAGATTTTAATACTCGACGTAATCAAAATGGAGATTTTATAAGCATTAATGATGAAAACGATTTAATACTTAAAGAATACGACCGCAAGCTAAAGAAAGAAAGACTTGTTGATTTTGACTTAATATTATTTTATTCCTATAAGATATTAAAGAAAAACACCTCGATAGCGAAGAACTTATCGACTATATTTAAATGGATTCTTATTGATGAGTATCAAGATACTCAAGAATTGCAGTACTTAATAATTGGTGAAATAATAAAAGCTGGTTATAATGAAACGAAACTGTTAATTGTAGGAGACCCGAACCAAGGAATTTATCAGACATTAGGTGGGGTTTCAAAAACAAAACAAGAAATTGTTGAATGTATAGGTGGCTATCAAATTAATGAGAAAAGTTTAAATGGTAATTATAGGTCTACTCAACAAATTATTAATATCTATAAAAATTTTCAAATTTATGGAGATTCAATAGAAGCAAAGGGCAAGAATAAAGATAATACTTCACTTATTTCTTTTAATAGAGATGTAAAAGTAGAGAGTTTAGCCCAGTATATCAGAAACCTAATTTATGAATTACATAATAGTAAAGGTATACCGTATAATGAAATAGCTGTGATAGCTCCACGATGGCAAGAATTAATAAATATGGCAAGATCAATAAAACAATTAGATCCAAATTTACCTTTAGATGCTGCTGGACTATCTCCACTTTACAGAGATGATAATAATTTATTTTATCATCTTGCAAAACTACTCTTATCCACTCCAGCACCAGATAAGGTAATATTGCGCATGAGATGGGCAAATGTTCTACTCGAGTCTTTGGAAGAAAAATTACCGCAAATATCTGACTCAAATCTCAGTCCGCAAAAAATTTTAAAAGTAATCAACTCATTTTCTTCTTCCAGTGTATTGGGGATAGAGTACTTAAAAGAAGGTTTTTCGTATTTCTTTAACAGGATAAATATCGACATTAATTTGTTTTCAAATTTGGTGTTGGAACTGAATGAATTTGAGAAAAAGTGCATCAAAAGGCAGACAAGAAATGGTATAGGGGATTCGATTGCTATATATAAGAATGGATTTGCAAAATCGGGAGGAATAACATTTATCACCACTCATAAATGTAAAGGACTTGAATTCGATACGGTAATTGGATTTTGTTTATTATGGGGATACCTTCCTCATTGGACCAACATATTCTCACATGAAACAGATGAAAATGAAATATCAAGAAAGTTACTTTACGTCCTCTCATCAAGAGCAAAGAATAATCTGTTTTTGATTGCAGAGTCAGGTAGAAGAACAACTCGAGGCACACCTTACAACGCAAATCGTCATTTAATTGAGGTCTTTCGTTAGTAGAAACAAAAGGTTTTCACATTAAAAGAGGCAAGTAAATCATGAAAAATAATGATTACTTGCCTCTTTTTAAAATATTGTATATTTCGAAAATGTTCTTAATTCTGAAATATCACTTTCATTTATCAGTGAATATCTAAATCAGCTTTTTTTCGGATGATTATCTGATACAAATAGTGTTAAAAACAATAAAAAAATTATATGAATATACTACCTGAAACACTCGAAAAATCTGAAAAATTCAAAACTACAGAAATAAAAGTAGGTGAACTTGATTTTAAAATATTAAGTTAGGTCGGGATATCGAAAGGGTTAAAGGAAGATATATGTAACTTTCAAAGAAAGAACTTGTTAAATTATTCGTAAATGCAGAACAGTACATGCTAGAGCAGTATCGGATTTGGATAAGATCTCAGTTTGAGTCGTATAAATAACTAAAAGAACGTTTGTTTAGTGTAATAACATAAGGCACTAGTTGCCGCTAATGCCAGGCGAACTCGGGTAATTGTACCATATTTATGAGTAGCGTTATGTTGTTGGTTTAGAATTTCAGGATTATATATAATTCCTTCAGAGATATGTAGATCATTATTATCAAAGGTTGTTTTGAAATAGTCCATCGGTTTCCGGTGGATATTTTTCTTTTGCAGTAAACAAGAACTAAATATATAATTATATATACCTATTTCAGTAATTATTGCCAGTTATTTAGGCGATTTGACTTTAAGGGAAGGGGTCAGTAAGTGGAATTAAAAATTCGTAATAAGTTAACTCGATTTACAATTAACAACACAATTGATGACGTAACCTTAAAGAAAATAACAAGATTGAAAAAACTTGATCTTTCAACAGTATCCTTTGCGGATCCGTATGGAATGATATTGCTGTTACATCTTTTTGATTATTTAAAAGGTATCGATGAAATTATTTTTCCAGATAATGTTGCATTAACTTATTTAGAACGTGTGGGATTCTTCTCGAACGTGACCTCATATATTCGATTAAATCAAGAAATTTTAGATCTTAATGAGAAAGTGGTTAGAAATAATAACAATACTTCAATGCTGGAAATAACTAAAATTTCAAATATGAATGATATAGTTCAGGTACTAAACAAAGTAAACAATCAAACAGGAATAATTTTGGAAAAAGAATTGTATTACAATTTCGATGATACAATTGATTTCCTGACTATTTTGTCAGAGCTTCTTAATAATATAACACGACATAGCAAATCTTACGGTTATGTTTGTGCTCAAGTTTATAAATACCCAAATTCCAATAGAAAATTTGCGTCAGTCTGTATTTCAGATAATGGAATAGGAATAAAACAATCAATAAATGAAAGTAAATATATTGGGGCTACCAATTGTTCAGATAGATCAGCATTAAGAATTGCAATTATTGATGAAGTAACAAGTAAAAAAAATGGGGGATGTGGATATAAAGGTATTAAAGAAAAACTAAAAAAATTCGGCGGTTCACTTTATGTTAGATCTGGTTCAGCCGAGATCCTTATTAGTGGAAAAAGTAAGCCTAAAATCACCGACAGGCGTTCTTCATTTTATGGGACTCAAATTGAGCTTATACTTCCACAGAGGTAGTTATTGACATATAGATAAAAATAACGTAAGCTTGTACATAAGGTGTTAAATAAAATATGTTTAAAGGGTGCGCCGAAATGAATACAAATATGACTATCATCGATGTTGGAGTAATAAGTCGAAATATCATTGGTTCCGATCTTATGTTTCTCCGTGAACAAGGCGCAAAGATTCGTGCTGCTATAGAACCATTGATACATAATGCTGAACATGATGTTGTTGCACTTGATTTTTCAAATGTAAAAGCCTTGGATTTTTCATGTTCTGATGAAGTTGTTGTCTTTTTTCAAGAACATGTAAACAATTTGAAGGGTAAGGGGCTTGTTCTTCAAAATTTATCTAAGAATCACATTGAAAACATATTAATTGCTCTTGATCGAAAAAAACAAGCAATATGGTATTACAACGGATCATATTGGACATTATTAGGAGAAAAATTGCCTAAACATCTGACTGAATTAGCTCAAGTAATTAGAGAAAAGAAAACAATAACTGCTAGGCAACTCGCCGATGAATTAAATGAGGATATAAACAGTCAAAGTACAAAATTAAAAAAGTTGTATGATCATGGTTTAGTGCGACGCATCGAAGAGAAATCTTCTGAAGGAGCACAATATATTTATAAATCATTAGTTTGATCCTACTAAAAGTGGGATCAAAAATTACATAATGGTTTAAATAAAATCTGTTTAAACCATTATGAGAAGGAGTAGAAATATGCGGGAAGAAAAAAACCGTCAGCCTGTTAGAGGACCAACGGTCAAATAGTTTTGCAGCAGTGATAGCCGCAAATTAAGACCTTCACCTGAGAAATGATTGGTTTTAATTTTATCATTGTCGTTGGCCTCTGACAAGAAAAATATCAGAGGTGTTGTGTAATGTTAGTTTGTACTCCATATATTACTCTTAAGAATGGGCAAAAACTTTATGCTCATGAAAAAGGTCTCGAGGTTTTTTGCTTTGAGGTTTCTGAAGAGCAGCATAAAAAATACTTGGAGAAAAAAGATAAAAGAAATAGCAAATCATCAAATATAACTAAAGATAAAGTTAAAGATAAAGATACTGAGTAAGGCATTTAGTTTAAAGGTTTTGTGCGGCCAAAACCTATTTTGTTTGAAAGAAGGCAACTAATAAATGGCAAAAAATACTGGAGAGGGCTTCCGTCGTGGCGCTGTAGATAAACGTTCGCAGTTTCAAGGACCTAATGGTAACTATATAAAGAGAGATGTTGAGACAGGACGATTTTTAGACCAAAAAACATCTGGTGGAAAATTTAAGGGAGTGAGAAAAGAGAAATGAATTTTAGGGCCCGGCCGAACATCGACCGGGTTATTTTTTTAGGAATCACGCGCTACTTTTAAGATGTAAAAAAATATCATATTCTTGATAATCTACTGCCCCCTTCCCCTTAGGGACACATCCATTACTACTATCCATTACTACTAAACCCAAACACGTCCACTTCCGTATTCGGATCATACACATACCCATACAACGTCGGGTTATTCCCCGCAGCCTATCGGGTCCTGCTGCGTATATATGCCCTCATTAGGCGAATAGTAGCGGAAACGGTTGTAGTATAGACCTGTTTCCTCGTGCTTATATTGACCCGGGTAACGGAACGGGCAATCGGTACTTTTGCCCTGGAGATAAATATTTTGGACGTTACCGCAAATGTCCAGTTCGCAAGACCATACGCGTTCCCCATGTTCATTATACATTTCTACCGGGGTGCCCAGGTCGTCGGAGGTTTTCCTATTGAAATATTATATCCATTTGATATGAAAATGGCTAATATTGAATTATTAGGAAAAGAATATAGGTGAGAATCTGACTGGTGATCGTAAGATCCATGTTGCTTCCCTGATCTGCAGATATACCTTTCTAAATCCCAATAGAGCCTGTTTGCTAAAGTAAACGTTCTTGTCACCTTTACGAACTACTCGTACTAAAGCTTTATTCATATCTAAGTTGAGAAGTATCCAACCAGCCCGGGTCCGCGCATAGTCTATCTTTATGTATTCGCCCAAGCTGCTGCTTACTTCCGTCAGGTTGCCAAGTCATACCTTCTGGTGATCCGATATTTATCCCACCATTCCTGGATCAAACTGCCGGTTGCATTATATTTCAGCCCAGCGATCGGATTGCTTATATCACTAGTACCTATCACCTGGGCAAATACATACAATACTCCAAAAGAGAATGGATAGTTAACCGAAATAGGGTCGAAGTCGGTGAATGCCCAGAATGTGTGCTTTCAGATCAGCATCCCGGTCTACTCGTTTCTCCCTCTGTTTATTTAGAAGTTGGTGGGATACGAACGGCGGCATAGTTGATTCGCCCCCTTTTTCACACCAACGCTTAAATCCTTGCCTAGCAACACCATGGCCAGGAGAGCAGTCATACACTCCGTGAAGGCTTCTTTCCATTCCTATACACTGCGCAGAAGCGGATGGTAACTGAGCAACGTTTCCAATCGCTTTCTTTACCAAGGGATTCTGCGGGCAGATTGAGCAGACGATGGTTGGATTATAGATCGGCTTTCGTCCGAGGTGACAGGGAGTTCTGGACGGTTTTCCGAATCTCCTGCACACTTTCAATCACATAGCCATGGACGTGGAAGCGATCGGCGATGCGAACCGCATTCGGAAAAAATTTGCGAATCCAGGTGTGGTATACCTGAGCTAAATCCATCACCACGGCCTCGGTATCCAGCAAAAGGAAGCCGGGATATTGATTGGCATAGAGGCAAGGGGACCCTCCAACTTGCAGTTGGGAAGCAGAACCAGCATAGCTTCTACTCTCTGGTTGTGGATGCCTGTGTTACAGGTGTGCCCTTTCTTAATGGCAAAGTCACTGACACCTAAAACCAGGTCCTTAGTTTTCTGTGTCTTTCCAAACTTGCTTATAGATCTGCTCGTATTCTACGGGGACTGCCTCATTATCGATGCGTTGTACTGTGCTCGCTGGTGCTTATTGCATCCGGGCACTATGCGCAGAGATGAACCTAGGGCTTGTTCGAAAGCCTGGGGGCCGGAGGGCCTGCTGTAACGCTGCTTGGGGCCGACGAAAGCGAACCAATGTTTCAGCACGTGAAATAGTCGATCTTCTCAAACGCGCCAAGATGGCGGACACTGCTCACGCCATTATTTTCTTTCCAATTAACCGGCTGGGCGGATCCGCAGCAGGAAGTATCTATGCTCTTTTATAAAAGCATAGATTTCTTTTTATTTAAGTAATTATTCATATTTTCTCTTCGGATAAGACTTGATTGTACGCAAAATACTAGCTATATACAGGTAATTGTTTGATTTTGAGAAAAGAATAGCTTCAATATTTCTTCTCCAAATCCATATATAAGATGACAAGAGAATAGCAAAAATAAATAACAGGATATTTTTATCGATATCAGACCAGTTCAAGGTTTTGCTTACTGTTGCATTCCAAAATGGGAATAAGAACGCAGAGAAAATCGCGAAAGGCAACCATTTTTGTTTCCGGATGGTTTCGCTCTTTTCAGTGTAATGTCCAATCAAATAATCAATGTAATCACAATCTAATTTTCTTTCATTCTTTAAAAACTCATACACAGCGTCACAACGGACAGAAAAGAGAATATCTGTATTGAATTTGATGGAGAGTCTACTGACTAGAAATGAGAGGTCACTATACTTTCTTTTTACATGCAAGTTTGATGATACTCCTGTAGCAATCAAACAAAAGATTCCGATCAACAGAAGTCCTGCGAAAGCTGGGCCATAATAAGTAGGCGGATCAACATCCTTAACAGCTATGTTGATGGTACTTAGCGTAACAAGAATAATAAGAATACACAATGTGATAATTCCAATAACTTCAAAGACAATGGCCCGCTTATCCATTATGATTGACCATCTAGAATTTTCCTTAAAGCAGATTTTATATAATTTCTGCTTCAACTTTTGGTCTTTAACCGAATGTTTTGTCCCATCAGATACAGAGATTCTGTTCCTGGATCTACTTCTATTTCTAAAAGTTCTTGAGTTTTTACTCATTGGCATCCCTCCTATATTATTTATCGACTCAAAATCAAATTTATGTAATTCAGGAAATAATGACCAAGGAATGTATTAAGGCAGCAGGCATAAGCGTCGTGTGAATTCTGGACGTAAATTCCTATGACGCAAAAGATTGCGAATGGTCTTGAAATAGATACATAATTAATTTGAAAACAAAGCCAGCATGACCAGAAGGGGGAACGACCTTGAGCTGAAGGTTCAGGAAAATGTGGTTAATGGCAAAATTCAAACGACAGAGCCAGGGGAGAAATGGATAACGGAGATCACCTGGGATATGTTGGGTCAGATTAGCCAGTTGCAGGCGGAGCAAAAGTGCAGGAGCAAGAGCCGGCTGGGCACGGCACATCCCCAGCCGGGGGAGCATTTGTCATGATTGGCAAACGAAACGAGATACATAAAATTGTACTAAAATGGGTTATTATCGGAGTTGCAGCATAATGTCATCCGCATATGATAAAGTATAGAGATAAGGAGCAGTGATTAGAAGAGACTCCTTTATACAATAATCGACTAAGAGCTTACAGAATGAGACCGTTAGCTTCAAGATTTGATACACTTCCCCTTGGCTCCCCCCCTTCCGGAAGATGTGTGAAGCCCTTATACGCCTTGCGTTGCTCGTTAATAGAGCATTGCAGGCTTTTTTGTATTTTATAGAAAATAGATCGAGGAGTATGCGGAATATTTAATGCTATGGGGGTCCTAATTCATTCCGTTAGGAATTGCTATTCATTTAATTAGAGGTATATTTACTTAGCAATTTCTGATAAACGGATGCGTTGATTTTGTCATCAAATAAATCGTGCGAATTCTCGCCAAACATCAAGTTATTATTCATGCTCTCCACATAGGGACGAATGTTTTTTGGGACGCACAGCGCCAAAGAATAGACCTCAATTTCTTTGCACCGCTGCATTGCCCGATAAAATACCGGCAATTCATACGGCATTGCCGAGCCGCAGAGGATACGTATATCTGAATTTACAAACGTTTCGGGTAACATCTTTTCGCTAAGAACACCACAATCGATCACAATAAAATTGTATTCCCGAGTCAGCTCATTAGTAAAATAGAGATGGTTGCCTTCAATGACGTAAGCGTTCCCTTCTTGTTCAGGTTGAAAGAGTTGCACAATATGCGCCAGATGCTTGCTCACATTTGCTTCCACATAACAAGCAGAGCCTCCATGATGGTTGATCCAACACATCAAATTCATTGCGGTCGTTGTTACCCCTACGCGCCTGTCGCTTCCGGCAATGGCGATCCTAATATTGGTACATTCAAAGCGGTATTGTCGTTCTTCAAAAGTGAAAAGGTTCGGTTCATTGACTTCCAAGATAGATGGAGCAGGGGAGATAAACCGCTGCATCCCCTGTTCAGAAAAGCACTCTCGGATTTCTTCCCGCAATGGATCAATTTCTGCGGCCGAAGCGATATTCGTAATGCCAGCTTGTATCAACTGCTGCAGGAAAGAAGTGTTTTCTGAAAGCCCGATCGCAATAACAATAACACGAATTTCGTACATCGTTTGAAATGATAATAGCGCCTGTACCATTTCCTCATCGGATTCCAGGATCGCTTTTCGATCAATAGCTACAAATCGTACATGGATGAAATGCCGCATGTCTTTGACCACAAAAGAAAGGAGCGAAAACTGTCCAATCAGTTTCTTTACCGGTAGATTTTGCTCCTGCTCTATCATATCCAATAAATTGACGTGATCGTTACTGGTCAGATACAAAATCATGGTCAGCCTTCCTTCATAAACAATAAAATCGTCCCGACAACCACAAGGGCGACGTAGAGGAAAAGCTCAAGAAGCTGTTTCTTTTTATCCAACTTTTATCGCCCTCCCGCTGTTCCCATATAAGCAAACTTATACTCGGGAATTTCAAAATGAACATGCATTCGTTTGGAGCCGATCATGAGCAAAGCGTGTTCGCGTTTTTTACTTGCCAATAGTTCCTCTTCCGCTTCAGTCAGGTTGTATAGCTCCCGTGTTTCTTGCAGGTTTTTCCCATCGGTTCCCATCAGTATTTTGATGCAAGGGATGTCAAGCAAGGCTTGTCCGTACATTTTGACCTCGGGGGCAAGAAAGTCAACGACACTGTGGGAGATGATCGCAAGGCCCGCCTCGTATTTCCGGGCGCGCTTTTCAACATTTCGGAGGAAGACGAGGCTTTGCGGTACGTTCGGGTCGATCATGAGGTAAGATTCATCGCAGATGAGCAGTACCCGCTCATTCCGATCCCGTGACATCTGTTCCCAGCACCAGGACAATAGGTTAAAATACTGCGTTCGTTTAATGTTGTCGGAGGTATTTTGTAATGTGTGGGTATCCAAACAAATGCAGCGGCTGCGGGTTTGAATGGTACTATGGCCGTTCCACAGAAAAGCGTCTCCGCCGCGGGCAATATCATGCAGCAGCAGTGACAACTCTTTATAGATTTCATCGCCGTGCTTTTCTTCTTTGGCTTGCAGGAGTTCGTACAGATCGGAGAATGTAGGAAAGTCGGTGTTGCGTAACTGGCTAATGTCGGTATTCCAAGTGATTTGGAACTGATTATATAGTTCAATCAGGCATTGTTTGAGAACGGCTTTCTGCATCATCGTCAAATCGGGGACGTAAAGGTTAAAAAAGATCTCCAAGTTTTTCAAATGCAGCGCCAAATCAGACATTCCGTTGCCTTCGTCCTTGTAGAGCGGGTGCGGTTCGTCTTCATCGTCGCGGGGAGCGGGGCGGATTTGCAACGGATTGATTTTTCCGCCTGCTCCGCCGCCCGCATTAATCCAGTCGCCGTTCAGCCGCTGGCATAACTCCTTGTACTCGGACTCCGGGTCGATAAAAATAATTTTGGTTCCCTTCATGTATTCACTAAGCGCGATATGTTTAACAGCCGTTGATTTGCCGACGCCGGCCACACCCATGACGACGATATTGGAGTTAGTCCGATCACCTCCCCGTCTCCAGAGATCGACGATCACCAATCCGCCGTTCGTATCTCTAGCCAAATAATATCCGGTTCCGTCATTAAAACCGGAGCTGGCAAAAGGAAAACCGCCGACAAAGGAACTCATCGGCATGATTTTGTCCAGCACCTGCTGAATCTGTTCCTGTGCGGGGTACAACGGGGAGAGGTGTTGGAAACTTTCTTTTTGCAGATGAGCCAGCGTGCGGATTTTGCAGCGCATCATGCTGAATGTGTTTTCCACACGCCGAAAGGCGCGCGTGAACAATCTTTCTTCATGGGCAAACGGCATGACGACTAAATTCATGAGTCCTACCGTCTCGCCGTTTTGGTCGATTTGCAGCATAATATTCTCGCCGTCAACCGCCGCCTTTTCGGCCCGTTGCCTTGTGAGCGGGTCTTTGGCGGTATCGGCGAGACTGCGGTTTTGCGTGATTGATTTAGAGATGGCATTTATCAAGGTGCTGTTATCGATAGGGTGGAAACCAATAGCCACCATTGTCGCGGGAAGGTTGGTCAGCGTGGACAGCCAGCCAATCTCAACTTTTTGCGGATATTGGATCACACCGTAAACTTTGGCTGATTCTTCTCCGACGGTCAGACCGTTCCGGGCAAAGGAAAGGCCCATGGGGGTGATCGCATTTAAAAGAGAGGCATTGACGCTTTGCTCAGGTATTTTTGTACTCATTGGACATATTACTCTCCTTACTTATGGATAATCCAAAACGGACCGCCGGCACCGGCGTTCTTCCGGGCTTCCTTTAGAATGATGGAGAAATCCCATGCCTTTTCGCTGCGTTTCTTGCTTGCTGGGTCCGCAACCAGGATTTGACCGTCATCCGTAACGCCGCGCAGGACGATAAAATGGCCGGAGGAAGTGAAGTGGCCTTTGCCCATGATGGCGATGACCAATTTGCCGCTAGCCAGGGCGTCGATGATTTTTTGTTGCTCTTTGGCCGTAGCTCCATCTACTTTTAAACCGAAATGTCTGGCTCCGTCGGGAATCAAGCTATGGTAACTGCCGGTCCCTTCCGCCAAATAGCCGTTATCATAGGCCCATTTGGACATGGAAACGGGATCGACGGTTTTATCCGTAAGCGTGGACACGACTATCGCCAGTGATGTCGGCCCACAACCGGCAACCCCAATCGTATCGCGAGGGCCATAAGGCTTATCCGCCCAACGCGAATCGAGCTGGTTGTAGTACACCACCTCGCGGCTGCCGTCTTTGAACACAACACCTTCGTATTGCTGGCCGTAGCTCTCCCTGTAGCTGTCATCGTCTTTTTGAACCAACTGCGTGTACCCGTAATCGGTTCGCATTTCATCTACAACGAACGCTTCATCTTCGGTCAGCCAAAGTTTGAGCGTTTCAAGAGGCGAGGTCAGCAGTTGTAGCACCATGGCAGCAAGCAGCAAGAAAGCCACGGCTGGAGCGATGATCAACATCAATATTTGCTTGCGGGCTTGTTCATCTTGAGCGACTTTTACAGCCAGATGTGCCAGCAGTTTTGCCGTTGTCGGGTCCAACCATCACGCCTCCTTTCGTACCAGAAACGGAATCGCGTTCTCCGGTTCGTCGAGGTCCAGATGCGTATAGGACGGATTGTTGACCAGATTACATAATCGAACGATTTCTTGTTGTTTCAAAAGATGAGCCTGTACTTGGGCGTCTTCAAAATGCTGAACCAGCCGCTTGGCTTTCTCCAAAAGCTCCCGTTCGCCGCCTGTGTCCTGCTTTTGCCAGATTGCCAGATAAAATTGACGCTCCACCACCTCGCCCGATAACGCTAAAGCGTTCATTTCCAGCACTTCATGGCGCAGCAACTCCTTTTGTGTGGCGTCGGCAGCGGGAAGCAGGGAGGACAGATCGTTGATCAATGGCGAAATGTCAACCGGCCGGCTGACTGCTAGAAACTTGAAGGGAAACCGGATAGAGGAGAGTTCAGCCGTTAATTTGCGAATTAGCAGCCGCTTTTCGGTCAAGCTTAGTAAATCCAGACTGATCGGGAAAATACGCAGGTAGCAGAGCAGGTAGCTGTCCTTGGTGTAGAGAAAATGACCGTGAATATCTCTGACATTGACAAATTGCTGAGCCGTTTGCACCGCGAGATCCGCCGTTTCTTTGGAGCGGCGTTTGCCATGACGGAGAAAAAAGAAAGCTGCTCCTCCGCCGAACAGGCAGAGAAGCAGCATGAGGATTGGCAGCAGCATGTTCGTAGCACCATCCTTTCGCTATTTGTTTTTTTGTGGGGCGATATGCCAGTCGGAAAACAGGTTGCCGGAAATGGTTATCGGGGTTTGAAGTTGTAACGTAAGCATGCCGTCGGGCGTCCATGCATCCATTACCCGGGTGATTGGAGTGTACGATCCGTCCGGGTACCAAATAGGGGTGAAATGCACGCGGCTCTCATAAGTGGAAAAGTCATTGGGCTTCAGCCAGAAGCTGACGTTATATCCGCCCGTTTTCAGATCGTGCAGCCGCCAATACGACTGATATAGAAATTCGGGAAAGTAGGATACGGCAGTTTGCGCGCCAGTGATATGGCTGCCAGGTGCATTCGAAGATAAGATGGTGGACGTGCGGAGATCAATACCGTATCCGGATTTGAGGAAATTGGTTGTTGAGGGGGATTTGGAGTCGGGGAGAATGGATTGCGATGCAGACAGCGTGGCGAAATAATCTGTCCAATCGAATTCCCACCAGCCGTGACCTTCCCCATCCGAATGCCAATGTGCCGACCAGACGCCCCAAGAGGAAGATGTCTTCGTAGTGTAGGAGGGGACGGAGGGTTGGCGGAAGCTGTCATTTCGATCCGTAGCTTTGGGGTCGGGCGGTACATTTTGATTGAGATCGACAATGGAGGCGGTAATGGAGGTAGCATTCAAATTTCCGGTGGAGGAACTAACATGTATGGAAAGAGCCTGCGGTTTGCTAGGTGTACGCCACTTCATCCAAACAAGCTGACTTTCTCCTTCCGGAATGACGATATCGGTTACCTTATAGCTGCTTCCCAAGATGCGGAACGTCACGCTGGCCGGGGAATCGGGTGTGATCTGGTCTGAGGTCGAAAGCCATACGGAAGTAATGACGTCGGTGTTGGTTCTGTACTGGAAGTTTTTTTGGCTAGGCGGAGGCGTCACTGGCGCCTCATTAAACCGTACAATACCAAGCCCTAGGGAAGTGATGATCTGGTGATTGCTGACCCGACCGCTGGTAGATCCGTTCCAAGCGGGATATCCCAGGTCAGGAGTTTCCAAAAACATCGCCAGAGGTAAGTTTTGATGTGTAAGGCTGACCATTTTGGAGCGCAGACCGCCATTCAGGAGTTGATCGTACAAGGCCGCTTCGTGAGCTGTCATCCCCATAAAACCGCCTTGAAACGTGAAATATGCAATCGGCTCCAGAAGGAGTTTGTAGTCTCCGCTCGTCAATGTGTTGTAATCGATTCCGGTATCATTGGCGACCATTTTGACGGCGCCTTCTGAACAAAAGTACCTTTTGATAACCTCAATGTCGGTAACTGAATCGCCGGAGCTGATGATTTTGGGGAGGGGGACAGCGGGCTGTTTGTACTTGTAGCTATCATTGTAGGGGGTTAATCGGCCGTGGTTTTGGTATTGTATCTTACTGACCTTCCCGAAGTGAAATAAATTATTAGGTAACGTCTTGTTCGTATAGTCGATTGGGTTAGAGACTACGGCTTTATCACTTGAGCGGATGACGGTGATTCGTACCCCATCATAACCAGGAGTCCATTTATTTTGAGATGTTCCTGAACCCATTCCACCCCCGCCGTTATCGATATTTCCGTCACCGTCAGCAAAAACCCAAGTTGCACTAAAGGAAAGGGTGATTACAGAAATGATGAGAAGGATGAGTGTCCGCTTCAACACACAGTCGCCTCCAAAAATCAAAGGAGCACAGGTTTTTACCTGTACTCCCTGAAGTATTATTATAGATTTCGACTAGTCCATGGTCCCCACTTGCTTATCCCAATCCCCGTCCGATTCGCTCTTACTACCCTGATTAGGCTCTCCTTTTTCAACCCATCCAAATCCGGGGAAATACACCTTTCCGCTGCTATTTTGCTCGCCTACCTTAGGCTCTTCCTTCGGTTTGCTCGGCTTCGTTTCCTGATCATCATTTTTCGAAGGAGAGACCGGGGATTGCGGCTTGTCTGTTGTTTGTGGCTTGGATTTTGGTGGTTTTGTCGGTTTTGGCGTAGACTCTGGTTCGGTAATCGGAACTTCAATGTGCTGAGGGCCCTTTTCCGGCTGCAGGATAGGTGATTCAGTAATTGTTGGTTCCTGTTCGGGTTTTACGTCTGACACTTTAGGTAAAGAACTTGGTTGCTCAGTTTCGGGAGAATTCGATGTTGAATCTTCCGGTATAACAATGGGAGTGGGAACAGAAGGGGAAGGAGTTGCATTTGTTACGGGTTCAGTTTGAACTGGTTTATCCGATGAGAGGCCCATGGCCCAAATTCCGATGGCCCCAAGAACTACGATCCCGCCTGTCACTAGCCAAACTTTTCGCTTCATACGGATTCATCTCCTTTTACGTTAGAAGATCAAGAAAAGGAATGATTTCACTTTTATTATACTGTATAAATCTGTAAATTCCAACTCGAACCGTGGTATGATTTGTCGTTAAAATCGCGGTCTATATACGGCTTGCACATTCAAGTCGGCTTGCATGGGGGGCAAATGGCCCCAACCAAAAGAGAGCGGAACCGTCAAATGTATCTTCGCCTCGGCGGTGAATTGGCGGGCCGAGCCTGGCGATGCCGGGGCAAAAGGTGAATTGAGAATCTTTACATCAAGTCCGGAAATGCTGTATTCGATTCGATCTGAGGACTTACGAACGTACGCAGTCCCTTCTTGCATAAGCCCCAGATCACGACGAATTCGGCCATTAATATCGCCGGCCGACCATAGTTCCCGCCACTCGTTCCCGGACCGGCTAAAAGCACCGGAGTAACTTTGACGCAAACTACTGTAAATATGGCTGTAGTTTTCCGTCGCGACAGCAATAATGGCGCTTTGAGTGGTGCCTCGTACCTGTGCGGCGATGATAGTTAACCGAAAATATTCAAAAATACCGCAGGAGAGAAGCATGATGAATAATACGACGGTCACCGCAAACGGGTATCCGCTGCCGGATCGGTTGTTCCAAAGAAGGTTCATTTCCAGTATACCTCGGACTTTCCGGTTGCGGTGGCCGACAGTTCGATGGGGAACGAACCGAAATTCCCAAACAACCCAATGTTAACGTTCGTTCGAAGGATGACCGTCACTTCCTCGTTAATTTGAATCCTTCCGGTTTTGCTCCATTCGATGGCAGGATCTACCCCGGTTTGTTCTTGCAGTTCTTTTATCCGCTGCGACGTTTCCGGTCCGATTCTGCCAGCAGTTTCTGCTTCGCGCGTCAGTTCATCGGCGAACGTGTTAAGCTGCTGTTGTGTTATAAATACCGGGAACACTTTGATCGCAAGGGCGATACACAGCAGCGCAACGAGTACGATAACAACCACATCGACATACCCTTCTCCACGGCGGGAGGCGATCACTCGCTTCATAGAAAGCCTCCTTTCTGAACTACTAAAACAGCTTGCCGAGCGCTCTGAATATTTCCATGCCGATAATGACCATGTATGTTAGCATGAAACAAGCCAGCATCAGGAACGAATATTTTCGGATTTTACCGGGGCGCTTCATCGCGATGCGTTTCAACCGCTGAATTTCCAACAGCTTGAAATCATGCGCCAGCATTTCGAAATAGACGACGCCTTGGTCGCCGCGCAGGACGGCAAGCAGGCCACGTACCACGTCGGACAGCATCGTGCTGCCGATTCGGGTTTCCAGCCGTATCAGCGCAGTTTCTAAATTGCCGCTTTTCATATCCGCAATCGTCATTTGCAATTCATGGTTCAAGCTTTCCCCGGCATTGCTGGCGTAGGCTTCCAGTATGCGTAAGACATCCCGTGAAGCTTTCAGTTCCTGGGAAATGGTTGCGACAAAACGCGGCAGTTCCGTCTCGATTTGTTCCCTTTTTTTTCTTACCGCTTCATCTGCGGAGCGAATGTCTTTAAAAAAAAGGGTGATTGCCAGAAAGATCAATAGCGGTGAGAGGAGCGGGAGTAATGGGAGCAATGCGATACCGGCGCAAAAAATGAGTCCTGCCTTGATTACTGCTTGCGCGACAAACACTTCAGGAGTGAGACGAATGCCTGCGGAACGAAGCGTTGCTTCCATTTTGCGCCTGTAGTAATCTGTCAGCGGCAAACGTTCGGCCAGCCATGCCGAAAGACGAAAGTGCAACACCTCCAAGCCTGACGTATTGGTTTTTCCTAACTTGGCTGCCTGTAAAATAGCTTTCGTATTGGCCCGGGTTGAGATATGAAAAAGGTCGGCCAACAGTAAATAAGCTCCGGCTGCAAAACACATTCCAAAGCCAAAGAGAAGACCGGTCATATTCGGGTAACACCTCCTTTACCGTTCCCAGTCCTCTTCAAGAGGGGCTTGATTGGCGAACCAGGGTTTCAAAGAATCATTGTAGGAAGGCCATTCTACCTGTTCCATGACATTCGTGGTAATGGCTTCATAATTTGCAACTCTCTCAGCGATTTTTGGCAATTTTCCCAGTTCGGCTAGAGAAACGTAACCGGTATTCCCGATAATGATATGGTCAAGAATATCGATGTTTAATGGTTCAAAAATGTCGACCAAGCGTTTCGTTAGCAGGATATCTTCGGCAGTGGGCCTCATCGTGCCGCCGGGATGATTGTGAGCCAAAATCATCGAAGCACAGTCGCAGTTGAGCGCTGCTTTCAAAATATAACGCGGATAAATAGGAGCCTGGTCGATGCCGCCCTCGGCAAGCGTGCGCGTTTCAATGATGTGATTGCCGTTGTCCAAAAAGGCAACCATAAATCGCTCCCGATCCCGGACACCTTCCAGCAGCGCGTTAAAGTAACTTCCCGCGTCATGCGGGGAACGTATGACTTGCTTGGCGTGTTCCTCTTCCCATTTCAGGATTCGATAGGCCCGAAGAAAGGCATTGAGCTGATCGAGTTTTTTTAACTGCAAAGCGGTAGGTTCCAAGGCGAAGGGGCGCTCCAGCACGTTCATCAGATTGTTTGAAGAACCGTATCGTTCCAGTTTGCGAAGCGGGATTTGGGTTAGTTTATGAACAGATTGAATAAATTCTCGAGCATATTTCCCCATGGAGGCGAGGTCGTCCATACCTGTGTCCTCCTTTCAGTGTGCGGACGGGACATTTGGTCCGGAAAAGTGACGGATCATGACTTGCACCGCCTGCAGCTTCTCTATACTCGCGGCGGAGAAAGACGACCATTCTTGGAGTTGCCGAAAAAAATCGTCCAGCCCGTACAGCCGAATGAGCTTTTCTAGACTATCGAATTCCTTGGCATCAGCATCAATCAATGTGCCCAGTATAACGGCAATTTCATTGTCGTTCATGGTCTTCCTCCCTATCGTTTGTACTCTAACGGGCGCGTCAGTCGGATAGCCGCAGCCAACGAGATCAGTAGAGTAAAGACGCATAGCGCCAGCACAATTTGACCGGGGGGCGTGTGCATTAACGCGCTGTACCAGTCCCGGTTCAGGAAATAAAGCAGCGGAATATTGCCGATAAGCAATAGCGCCATAGTCAGAAACTCTTTAAGCGGTTCGTACAGCGCCACGTCCAATTCAGCGGATACGACGCGCATATCCGACAGCTTGGTCACGATCGGCATCAGCGTTGTTTTTAATGTCCGGTCCTCTTGGCACGCCATAAGTGCATCACACCACTCCTGGAACACGCCATTGTCAATTCGCCCGCGCAGTTGCGTGAGCGCTAAACGAAGATTGGTATGGATCAGTTTGGATTCCGCCAGAAATGCTTGAAACACATCGGAAACAGGCGGATGCAAGTAAGGCAGATTTTCTTCTACGGCAGATATAATGTTCTCGCTCCGCAGATAAGAAGTCGTTACGACGGATAACGCCGTTTCGAGTTCGGCGTGAAGCCGCTTTTTATAGAATGTGGCAGCAAACAATACGATCCAGAACGGCAACATAGCAAAGCCGCCTGTGAGTACAGGCAGCAGCCAGACATTGCTGAGCAGCAGCGCCAACATTGCGCCGCCGACAGCGAGCGAAAGTGAGAGGACGAACAGCCATCCGATCCGCTCCCCGTGGCCGGTTTGCTGCAAGATGGCTCTAGCCTCGGCAATGGTAGCCTGCCAACCTTTCAGCTTTTTCGGCTTTTGCACCATGCGGATTTGTCGGCCGATTGGCAGTTTGCGGGTTTGCCGGTGCTGCATTCGGTCGGCAAGCTCCTGAAATAACAGCCGGGGGGACAAGCGGAGCAGAAGCAGGATGCCAGCGGACAACCCGATAAAGGAGAGCAGCAGCAAGAACGTCAAAGCTCTTCACCTCTTTCTACCAATTGCTCAAGAACGGATAGCGGCAAGCCGTTTTCCACTAAGCGCTTTTGCAGTCCGGATGAGATATCGTTTACCTTTTCAAAATCTCCTTCAATGCGAATTTGTCCGGCGTTTTGCTTGGTGGAGCGGACAGCGTAGCGATATAACGGTACGATTTCCCGGGTTCCATCCGGCAAAATACGGCATTCGGTGATTTCCATAATGCGGCGGACGTTATCTTCCAGCTTTTTTACGAATAGGACAATCGGAAATGCTTCGGTCACCAGGTTATACAGCGTTTTGTCGTTCATTTCGTATTTTTGCGTACAAAGCGTTACCATCCGATAATACGTGGCCAGGCAAGAATTGGCGTGAGTTGTGGTTATCACCGTATGGCCGGTTCGTGCAGCTTCCTGGGCGGCGAAAGCTTCGGCGGATTTCATTTCCCCGACGCAAATGACGTCGGGGTTGGCGGTCAAGGCATATTCCAGCAGCTTCTCCTGATCGATATTTTGACGAGGGTCTTCGCTGGAACGGGTGACCGTATGCACCACATTGTTCAATACGCTCCCATCATCGTCGGTAATAACGAGGTCAAACTCCCGGGTGCCATTTTCGATTGTAAAGATACGCTTGTCATATGGAATCGTGGATAGCAGCCAGCTCATCAGTGTCGTTTTACCGCTGCCGGTCGCTCCGGTGACACAGATGGATAAGCCGTATCGCAAGCAAAGACTCAAGAAATCCAGCATATCGCCGGTTGCCGTGCCGCCGCGGATAAAATCCTCCCGCACAAGCTTCTGCGGATTGACAATCCGAATGGAAGCGGAAATGCCTTTGTCTTTGTCCGTAACCGGCGCACCGAACACGGTAATGCGGATATTGTTGGCCAGGTGTCCGCGAACGATAGGTTGCGAGTAGTCGAGAATCATGTCGGACTGATGCAGCAAACGCCGGATGACGTTGAGCGCATGTTCCGGGGAAGAAAATTGCTCGTCGGCAGGTAATATACGGCCATCCGTGTAGCTGATTTTCACGTCGTTATAGCTGTTGATATTGATTTCCTCGACTTCCCGTGAAAACAGATACCGGGTCAAGAAAGAATACTCTACCATCTCCGCGTACAATCGATCGGCCAATTCATCAAAAGAAAATCCCGGTACATGCAGGCGATGGTCGATTAGGTACTGGTTGATATAGGCGATTAGCTGCTGCTTTTGTTCAGCCGGATGACGGCTGAGCAACGTCGCATATTTACCCGAAAGATAGACTTGCACTTCTTTCAATACGTCGTCAAACGGTTTGGATTGGCTGGAAAAGTAAAGGGCGGCTTGATTCACTTTCTTTCACCTCGCCGTCTCAAAAGCAGTTTCTTGAAACCCTGAACAATAGCCGCGCCATTCAGTGCGGGGGACGCTTTGGGCCGAATTGGTGAAAGTTCTTCGGGTACAATGAGCTGCATCATTTGAGCAATGCCTTGTTGGTAGGCAGCCGTTTCCTTGCTGGCCGGCAGTGCTTCCAGCAAACGGGCTTCGAGTGCTTGCTGCTCCAAGGCGTGGAGATGCGGAAGCTCAATCCGAATACCGCCGACAACTTGACTGTACGCACGGCTGTCCTGTCCGGGCCGAACGTTGGATAGAACCGAAACCGAGGAGGCGTGCTGAAAGCGGGCATCGGACAACAGAGGCAAACTGGAAGCGTGGAACATCATGCTTTTCAAGTCACAAGTATGGAAGCGGAATACGGTATCGGCCAATTCTAGCGCCACGGTGGAAAGCAAACTTGAGGATACGTAGCTGGTGCAATCCACCAGAACGACATCGGCGATATGCCTCGCCAAGGTCAGAAAGTCCACGGCCCGCTCCCGATCGTAGTTGGCATACGAAAAGGCATGATCTCCCTTGCTGTAGCCGAGAAGGCCCAGCCTAGGCGAGCTTTTGATCGAGAACGAAAAACGAAGCAGATCATCCTGGGCAAGCGCTGGTAAGCTGAGCAGTTCTCCGAGAGAATGTTGTTTGTTCACGATTTGCGGAACCAAAAACGGAATGGAGGGGCAAAGCGGATCGCTAAAGATCGTGAGTACATTTTTATTTTTAGCGCCAAGTGTTTGGGCCAGTTTGAGCGTAGTAATCGTTTTTCCGCTGGATGGACTGCCCCAGATGGCGATGAGTTTGTTACTCATGGGCAAGGTCCTCCGTGTTTGCTTGTTTGGACGTAAAATATTCATCCTGTTTGTCGATGAACATCTGTGAGGTTTTTGCATCTCCGCGATAAACGAGTGCTGCATGCAGTTTGCCTTTGGTTTCGATGTCGGTCAGAAGCACCGCTTGCTCCGGTAGCACGTGAAGAGTAATTGTGGAAGGCAGTTCCCTGTCATCCTCGGGAGTTTCCCCGCTGTTTCCGGTCTGCGCGTCGAGACCGCTGCTGGTCGTTACCGACAACACCTCCACATATTTCAGTTCCGGGGGCAGGGTTGTCGTGCGGAGCTCGCCGTAGTCGGCGGCTATCAAACTGATAATGTCGCCGGGCTGCAGCTTGCCCGACAGCCCTGCCGCAAGACTTTTGATCGTGACAGACAAAGCTTGTTTTTGTCCATCCAGCCGAGTCAGGTAAGCATCAAGCGGAACAGCCGATAGCTTGGACGGCAGCAAGTAGTCCCCCTTTTTGAGGTCCGTCGCAGCATACTTTCCGACCACATCGTCGACGGATTTCAGTACCTCTTGAGGCAGATGGAAAGCCCCCACTTCAACGGTTTCCAACTGTTCGGATTTGATTGGTATTCCTTTGTCTACGTCTTCGATAACCCGCACAATAGCAACCGTTTTGCTGGCACTTCGATTAAGCAGCGGGGCAATGCCGAGGCAAAGAATCAGGGAGAGGATAATGCAGCATGCTCCAAGGATGGAGCGATTTTTGAACCAATTCATTGACCGTCGAATCCTCCTCGTTTCTCAACAAAAATGGAGTAGCCAAAACGCCGCAAAACCGCCGGCCGAAAGAAAAGGGGCCAGCGGCAAGGGAGTTTTTGCGGCTTTTGCTTTGCCGCCGCGAATAGCAAGTCCGGCGGCAAAGAAGAGTGCAAGCGACAAACCTAAGATGCTTTGCATTAAGGCGCCGATAGGTCCCAGCACAAAGCCGGAAGCCGCCATAAGCTTGATATCGCCGCCGCCGATCTTCCCGTTGGTAATGATAGCCGCAAGCAAAAAGGGAAGGCCGGCGACAACAAGCCCGGAAACGGCTGAGATCAGGGAAACTTGCAGCATGCCAGTGCCGAAGATCGCGAGCGGCAACCTATTGGGGATTTCACGGGTTCGGATGTCATGGTAGCTGGCCGCTAGAAGCAGGGTACCGAACAACAAACCTTTGGCAATCAGAAGTGTAAGCATCATGATTTGCACTCCGTCAGCGGCCATTCGTCCAAGCGGCGATAAGGATACGTTTTCTGACTTTTGATAAAGTGAATCATAAATGTGATCTGATCAAGCACAGACAGATTGTGCCGGTCTTTCGTCGTCATCATCACCGAAGTGGACACTCCGATCAGAAAGACGACCACGGCCATCGGCACACCGCCCCAAACGATCCATAACACGATGGCGGTGAGCGCGGCAGCGAGCGATCCAATGACCGTTTGACCAAGCTGACGTTGACCGAAGCCAGGAAACCATTCCGCTTCCGGTTTCACTCCGAGAGGAATATACAAGGATTGATCCTGTTCCATGGAATACGGAACCTCCTTTTTATGACGCATGAGACTGGTTTTATTAAGCAAAGGAAAGTCGACAAAAATGAAGCAAAAAAAAGGAATTTGAGCTATGATAGAAGTAATCGTGCAACTGCTTGTACATGAATTGATTAATAATGCATAGCAGGTTCGTACAAGATGAGGGGAAGAGGAGTGGTGACAATGGCGGATGCATGGAACAAAAAATATTTGTTAAAACACAAAAACGTTCCGGTTGCGGAGATCGAGCTTGACGAAGCGACCGGCGCCATTTCCGCTATCGGCGATGTGTATGACGAACGCCACGTTCCCATTGGAATACCGGTCAAAAAAGGACGCATTGATCGTTCAGCACTCAATGAATGGTGGCGGGGCCGCGCCATTCCTGCCAGCCGGGACGGCATTAAGGAAGCTCTGATCGAGTTGAAGCTGGCCACGACCCAAAAGCTGCTGGATAAAAGTTTGGGCCTCAGTTTGTCCGACCAATATTGGATTTGCCCCTCAGATTCAGATGTCGATTGGTCGCGAGTCAATTTTTTCGACAACGCTTTTTCTGAAGATGTCGGGAATGTGTTGCTCGGCAGAGGCATACAGGATGAAAGTTTAAGCTTGATGTCGCCGGATAACACTTCGGATGGCTGGTTAAAAAAGAAATGGACGATCTTGGATGGGAAACGTTGTCTCATCAAGGGCGGAAGCGGTGCCATTCAACAGGAACCTTATAATGAAGTGCTGGCCAGCCGATTAATGCAGCGGCTCGGTATTCCCCATGTTACTTATTCGCTGCTTGTACAGGACAATTATCCATTTAGCGTCTGTGACAATTTCATCACGCCGCAGACGGAACTGGTGACGGCCTGGTATGTGATGCAGACCCGGCAAAAACCGAATCACATTTCGGTTTATCAACATTACGTGAATTGCTGCGAGGCATTAGGCATTCCCGGCATCGTCGATGCGTTAGATCGGATGATTGTCGTGGATTATCTTATTGCCAATGAGGACAGGCACCAAAATAACTTCGGCGTCATTCGGAATGCGGAAACGCTGGAATGGATCGGGGCCGCTCCGATTTACGACAGCGGGTCTTCTCTGTGGTTTACCAAGCCGCAGGCGCTCATTTCGCCAACGGTTAAACTGACCTGCAAGCCCTTCAAAAATGATCATAACGAGCAAATCAAACTGGTTACATCCTTTGACTGGCTGGATTTGTCCCTACTTCGTGGGCTGGATGAAGAGTTTAGGGAAATCCTGAAGGGTTCGCTGTTTATTGACGATGCACGATGCGATGCTCTTTGCTCCGCCTTGCAAAAGCGGGTAGACATGCTTGCCGAAATTGTGCATTCCCGCACGCCCCGCTATTGGGTGGATGATCGAAGCGCTGATGTCCTGGAGAATACAGCTTATAGCGGCGAGCTATCCGATGACGATTGGGAACCTGAACAATGATGAGAAAGAGCCTGCGTCATCGCCCTTTTCCCTTTACCGGTAATAATAGAGAATCAACTCCTTGATTTGCCAAATGCTTTCTGCAAGCACATAAAACAGCGCCACGTTACGGGCGCGTTTTTTATAGCGAGCAGCCTCTTCATCGGCTCCGGCTAATCGTACCATGCAGTAAATAAAGCGGGCCGAGCAACCCAGGCGAATCAGGACAATGAGCGCTTGCGCCAATTCTTCCAAGGTGACCATAGGATCACCCGGCTTTCATCATCTTGCGAGCCATGCCAACCAGTCTGACGCTGTGGTATACATTGTTCACAATGCCGCCTCCACCGCCTGTTGTAATCAAGAAATCCGAAAGGAAGCGCGGCGTGCGAATAGCCAGCACCATACAGGCCATGCCCCAGAATACGTGGTTTTGCAGCATCAGCCCGACGCCTAGCTTGGCCAAGGCGATCTGAATAACGACCGCCAACATGGACTGCATGAATTTTTGGGCGTAAGCGCGAAAGACGCCTCGGTCATTGTCTAGCAGTCCGGCGCAAGCAAGCGGAATCCCGACACGCAAGATGAACATTTCCAGTCCCCGCATCAGGAATTGAAAATAGAGAATGAAAAAGCAGATGACAAAAATGAGCCCAAAAATCGCGGTTACAAGCCCCGCCGAACTGATGGCCTCTACCCAGACTTGCCAGTCATAACTGGTCGATTGCCCAATCGCGTTAAGCAGCAAATCGGTCAGTTCTTCCACAATTTGAGCAAGCCAAGAGTAGATGGTGGGAAAACAAACGGCAACCGCCATCGCCCGGAAAAAGTTGGTTAGCAAAAATAGCGGTTCTTCGTCAGGGTCGCCGTCCGTCCACAGTACATAGATTTCAAATCCTTTCTTTAAAAACTTGAGAATCATTAGAGCGATGCCAAACGAAAACAAAATGTCGTACAAGCTTTCGGCGAGGTCCACGCCGGTTGATAGCGACATGAACTGTTCCGCGTATAAGGAAATCGGCATAATGTCTTTTAACAGTGTGTCCATGTAAATTAGGGCACCGTTCAAAATCGCGACGATGAGCAGTAGCAGGATTTTCTCCATCGCCTTCTCCTTTTCACGAGGTTGCTTCGATCACCGTAAGGATCCCCCGTAATCGAACATAGCTTTAATTCGCTCCGATAACGTAGGCAGAATCGTGTCTTCAAACAAAAGGTACAGCCCCGCCAGCACCAGCGCCCCGATGACAACGCCCATCAAGATTTTGACCGCCGTATCAACAAACCCCTCGGCACGCCGGTTGCCGAGCGCTTGCTTGGTCCGAGTAACCGAGTGGGCGATTTTCTTTTTCGCAGCTTTCAGCCATTGCTTCATATTGGGTAACCTCCTAAATGGTATGAAAATTGAAAAGCCTGCCGTAATCGAGCAGGCTTGCCTTACTTATAATAGCCAACGATGATGTTCAATGTAGCCGAGCCGAGCACCGCGCCAATGCAGGAGACGACAGCGGCAATGATTCGATTGTTCCATTTTTTCTGATCCATTTCGTCTGCTGCGGACCGGCGAATAAAAAAGTAAATGATGAGTACGCCGGACACGACAGGAGACAAAATCATCAGCCATGTGGTCACATCGTTAATCAATTTTTCCGTGCCGGTAGCCAGCTTGCTATCTTTGATATCGGAGGCAAAGGTGGAGGAATCGGACATAAAGAAAAGGAGTCCTGTCAAAGCTGCAGATACCGTGTACCGAATTACCGCTTGCCCTCCTTTCTTCAATCGTCGAACGAAAAAGGGGGAAAACCATTTTGCGCTGCCGCCGCACGCTGCTGTTCCGCTAGTTGCCGGGTGATGTCCTTGTGGTAGTACACCCATATGTTCCATAGTTTCACCTCCTCTCGCGTGTTGGTCCGAATCGGCCGCCGTGCTTCCCGTTCCTCCCGAACTCTGCGGTTATGCTCCTTGTCCCCGAGCCCCATCATGCGGTTGAATGCCCATTTACCGAGATCGGGAGCATACATCATGGCCGGATGACTGCGGGATAGGACGATTTGATAGGGACGCGAGATGCGGCGCACTTCGTCCACGGTGAGCAGCTTGCGTTCCAATAAATTGAGCGAATGCGAAGTGCTCGGTGTCGAGTATTTGCCGTGCGACGAAGAGAGCGAATAGCTGGAAGTGGTGTATGTTCCTAACTTTTCGCTAATTTCTCGCAAGGTTTCGAGGTCGTCAGCCTGCATATATATCCACGTCTGGCAGTTAGACTTGATTGTGCTGGCGGCATGGGCATCATACTTTTCTTTGAGTTGCTCGAAGCTTTGCAGAAACAGGTTGAAACGCATCCCGCGTCCGCCGCCGACCGTCAGCTTGTTCGTGAAGTCGGCGATCGGCGTAAAGTTGCCAAACTCGTCCAGCAGGAAGTTAACGCGCCGTTTCAGTCGTCCGCCGCGCTTGTCAGCCTCGGCTGTTAGCAGTTCATAAAGCTGCGAGACCATCAGGGATGCAACAGGGTAGAACGTGGTCTTTTCATCCGGTAAAACAATAAAAAGCGCTTGTTTCTTTTCGCCGAGCTGGGCTAAAGAAAAGTCGCTTTTATGGGTAATCGCGTATATGGATTTGGAGGTGAACAGCCGCAGCGTCGTTAATGCCGACGTATAGAAGCTGCCTTTGGTACGGGAAGGTGCGATATCGGAGATACTAAGCAGCGCTCGGGCCGGATGATGCTGCGGCAATCGTTTGACGTACTCTTGCATCGGCGTTTTGTTACCGATTTGCTTGTTCATCTCGGCCAGAAACCAATACGAATTGGTCAAGTTCTGGTATTCGGGCCATTTGATATTATCCCATACGACACTGAGAATGGAAGCAGCTATAACCGACATTTCGCCGTTGGTCCAGATCTTCTCTCCTTGGGCTTTGCCGACCAAGACATTTGTCATATCCCAAGCGAGCATTTCGGCCTGTTCCTGATCGCCAGCAAGAGCGGCATCGATAATCGGCTGAAGCAAATTGTAGTGGTGACTTTTTTCAGGGTGGCGAAAGTCGAGTTCCAGCACTTCGTAGCCCAGTTTCTCCAGCATGGGGCCACTATAGTGAAGCAATTCCGCTTTCGGATCAGAAATCACCATCGATTCGCCTGCGAGGGCCAGCAAACCGATGGATTGCAGAACAACCGAACGGGATTTCCCGCTGCGGGTTGCTCCAATGCACAGCGTGTGCACATCATCGCCGACAAAGTAAAGCTTCTCACGTCCGCGTTCCTGACTCATTCCCAGCACGATACCACTGGAATTGAGGTTGAGCGGATATTCCTTGGCGGGTGAATCAGGTTTGGGGATCGTTTGCGGATGAAACAGCTTCATCATGCCATTCCTCCTGTTTCGGCGGTTTTAGAAAGTTTAAGTCGTCATAACCGGTATCGATCAAATGACGGATCAGCGGATGGCTAAGATCAAGCGAATAATGGTCAAAAGCTCGAGACCATTCCTCTTCCTTTAACCAGCGAGCCGATCCGTGTTGATGCTGACCGGTTGGAATCGGGGTTTCAATTCCAGGGGCCACCCGTTGCAGCTTGCTTTGATAGGGACGGCTGTTTGCTGTGAAAAACAGAATGGCAAGCAGCAAAAGGAAGCCTTGCAAACAGACGAACAGCAGAACATGCTGTCGATTTGATATCAGACTAGACAAGCACGATTCGATAGGGGGCCACGCAAGTCGGGACGTATAGCCGGACAACAGACGATGAAGGGCGGTGCTGATAAAGAGATTTAGAATACCTCCAATCCCGAACAGAAGCAAAGAAATAGCCCATCTTTGTTTCGTTTTCACAGTTCCAGTTCCTCGGTCGGTTCAAAAAAGTCGTCGGGCTCCAGTTCATTGGTACATAACGTTATGAGGGTGGGATTGTTTGCAGCATGGGGTGTACGGTATTCCTGTTTATGAGCTTGCTCCGCAACCTGATCCAATTGAAGTTGCAAAAACATAGTTTTGGGTGCAGGGCGGTCGTGGATATGCCCCCATTCTTCGGTGTGTTGGTTATGCATTGCTACATACAGCGGCTCATCCACGCAGAGCGTATGCAGCAAACTGTCTTCATCGACCACCTGGGCCATGACGGCGGGATGAGAGGCAGATAACTCATAAACAGGAACCGCACAACGGTCCAGTGGATAATGCAAATATTCACCGTGATTTGCAGCGTGCTCTTGTGCAAAGTCCGATAAGCAATGGTTAGCGACGGTCTGGTGCACGGCAAGCTGCCATTTTCCGTCGCTCTCCAAAAAATACAGTCCATTATGGAGAGGTTGGCTATTTGTCACCGTTCCCCAAGGTGTATTTTCCGGAGCCTGTAGTGAGCCGAAATATTCTGGAGCGAAAAACTTGCCTTCCTTGGCAAGCTGCTCCGGACTGCCGCAGCGCTCTTTGAACTCAGGATCCGTAATCGCATTATTTTGGAGTAATTCGTAGGCAGGAACTACACTTTTGGCATCGTCAAAGTATACATGGTCACCGTGTTGTTCACCGATGTTGAGCGCTTCTTCGCCTAACAGTTCTTTGGCGTGGTCGGCGTCGATGACGATTCCGCTGCCCCGTTCGGCTATTATTTCATACACATGCAGGGCAATCTCCGCGCAGGTCAAAATGTTGCCCCAGATGGAGCTTTCCGGTCTGGGCATGGGAGTCCTCCTTTCAGCGGTCTTCGGCAAATTCCAGTGCTTCAGGGTTGCCGTCATAATCGTGGGCAAATTGCTGATCGTAATTTAGTTGAATGTCCCGATCTTTTAGCTCGGGCAGCACATCTTCCAGTTTCTCTATCAGGATTTGTGCCTGTTCGAATTGGTCGATCGTTTTGTCGTTTGGGCTGATGAGGAATTTAACCATTTCGTCGTGAATGAGGATAAGTTCGTTCTCGAAGAACAGCTTCTTTTCATTCACTAATCCGCTGCGGCACGCGAAGTTTTCCAGCGCTTCTTCCTTGTTGTAGAAGTATTGCCGCTGTACCGGCGCGCCGTTGTCCGGAGACAAGCGGTACGTGGAAAAGACGTATTCAAACAACGGATGGTGCTTGCACGCCAGGACGACATTGTCGTATTCGCAGAGTTTGTAGACAGCATTTGCAATTTTGGGCGTATTCTCGGAATATGGTTTTTCGGTGCATATCCCAAGCTGCAGCGCCGTCTTCCGGGCGAAGTCCTGTATTTGTGACATCAGCCGATCCGGGACGGTCACAAACGGATTGCGCTCGATCGAATCCGTACGGGTATAGAAGGCGACGAGTTGGTCCTTCAAATAAAGGTCTGCCAAATAATCCGCCGAAGTTGAGCGTTTGACTTCGATGCCCAGTTCCGTCAGGGCTGTGAAGAACGCCTTGTAAAATTCACTTTTGCTTTTCATTGAACGCTTCGTTCCTTTCGGATATGACGGCTTGTTTTTAGATGAAAGAGGATATAGCGTGGGGATTCAATCGATCATTTGGTTTCACGGTCGTTCTTTTGCTCAGGCCGAGAAGCGGAAGGCGCAGCGGCCATATTCGTTTGCTTGGACTTGTCCGATTGGACGGATTTTCGGCGCGGAGGCTGTTTCATTAACTGTTCCAGGGATTGCAGATGTCCATCTGTAAAAAGCATGTCGTTTCATCCTTTCGGTTTTTTATAGGTTTACCTATGATTACCATTCCATACCGCGATCCTTGTGCCGGAGCAGCCATTCCTTTTTGGCGAGCTTGGAGAAGTCTCCGCCCATGACTTTGGCTTTGTCGTCATAGTCTAGTTCTGCCCGCATCATCCAACCTTCCGCCGCAGTAAGCAGTTCCAGTAGCATCTGCTCGGCCAGCGCATATTGCCGATCGGCTTCTCGAATGCTCGACTTGGCTTCCTTCTCCAACTGAATCATCGTCCGGACGGTTAGAAGAATACGGTTCGCAATACGTTTTTCCGCTTCGTTTCGATAACCCGTACGGAGTTTTTCCAGCCGGTCCGGATGGCTGTCGTAGAGCATAGCCAACTTCAGTTTGGCTTGCACATAGTTCTCTACCATTTGTGCCAAATACCGATTGTCATTCAGCATGTCATGAACCATTGCATCCACTCGTAGCTTGGTTTCCGGGGGCAATAGCTTGTAGACAAGTCTGCCGCTTTTCGGCATGTTCCTGCGCAGCTCGAATAATTTTTTGGCCCATTGCTTGACCGAATCGGGTTCGATCAGGTGATGCTTGGGGTAGCGGAGCAGGGAATCCTCATCATCTTGTTCAAATCGATGTTGTAACGCTCGAAAAGCTCTTGGATTTAGTCGCTTCATATAGGCTTCAAATTCTTCAATGATGCTGTCCGTCACTTCGGTGATACCAGTTTTGAATTGGTCTCGTTGCACGCAAAATTCCCTGATTTTGTACGCGAAGGTGTCTTTGATGAGCTGTTTGCGAATACGGTTCGGAATTTCGGGATGAGTGAAGTTCTTTATGATAGTTTGCGACTTGTCCCAAAACACAATATGGAGATGAGGGTGATTGCGTTCATTATGGAAGGCAGCGGCCCAGCACAAGTTTTCAATCTTGATCCGATTATGAGCGGCAAGGGTGGAGATATGCTGTTCGATATACTGTTGCCAATCGGTGAAATCCGTTAAACCGAGTTCAAGCGCGGTCTCGGTTCGAAATGAAATGACACTGCGGTACATATTTTTGCCTTCCCGCGAAATTTGCCGGGCAATTCGTGCGACTTCCTGCCAGGAATCAAATGTTTGCAGACTGCCGGGCTTAAGTTTGCCAAACAATCCGTGGCTCATGTTTTCATGCCGAACCGCACCGGGGCGGGTGGCAATATAACCGATATGCACATAGTTGCTGACTGCGGTTTTCGGGTGATTGGGATGAAAAAAACGTTGTTTATAGATCAGCGATATCGCCATCACCTCCGCGTAACCGTTCCAAATTACGCTCGAATGAGTCGCCAGAGAGGAACAGCTTTTCCGCATCGGTCAGCTTCATCTTGGTATATTCGACCGCAAGCTGCCGTGCTTTCCGCTCGATTTCCCGAAAGGTGGTATAGCGGTTCGTATCAATGAGATCGGCAATGATCGCTATGGTGGAATAGTACGCCGCGGCGGACATAATGAGGTCTTTGCTGGCAAGTCCGGCCAGACGGTTGCTAAGGCCGTTAATGGCAATCGAGATCTCTTGCCGAATGATGCCGGTGATGAAGTCGATCTCCTGGGTGTAGGCTTCGATGGACATTCCCTTTTGTACGAAAGCCCGTACAATATCTGCCATGCTAAGATGTTTGGAGGCTGCGTATTTCTTCAGCGCTTCATATTGCTTTTTGGGAAGCTTGACGGTGATCTGGACTGTTTTCTCGGTATTGGCCAATGGCACCACCTTCCTTTTGTGAATTCCGTGTGACATTCGATCATCGGGGCAAAACCGGTAAAAATGTCGGTGGAAGCTCTGCTTCCACGCGGTGTTTCACGCAAAATGACATTTTGCTATTCCTGCCTTTAACCTCCACCCCAAGAGGCGGGCCTCTCGGGGCGGAGGACGGCAGTTCTTTGATCCGATGAGAAAAAAGGGAGGGGGACATGATTTCATCGCTCCTTATTAAGGATAGAACAGCAAAAAGCCACATCCCTCATTTGGAATGTGGCAGATCGCAGTATGCTCAAATTCTTATTCGTCTACCAGTGATAAAATATCCGTTTCCTGCGCGTGTTGAAGCAGGATCTCTTCGATGTGCTTAGTTCTTATCGTCCAAGCATGTCTTCTTGAACACTCCGTTTTCGTTCTTCCTCTATTATATACCGTCGGGTACACAAATCTTCATTCACATCTTTGCTTACAGGTGTTTCGACGGAGGTTGCATATCCTAGGCAGGCGTACTTAGCGGCAAATTTAAAGGCAGCCTCTTGTCCCCAATTGGGAGCCGGGCTGCTGTCCTGAAAGGTGGCGTTAACATCGTTGTCCAAGCAAAAAATGATCTTCTTGATGTCGTGATGCCGCAAGAAGCGTTCCAGCGCCTGATCTGACAAACAACCCAGCGAAATTCGATGGTCGACTTTCCAGTCCTGACCGTCCAATTTCAACAAGGTGGCATGGCTCATCGCGTCGATCGGGCTTTCGCAAACATAGACCTTCCGACTGGTTCCGGCAATATGGAAAGGATAACTTTTATCCGAAAACGGTCGATCCTGTTTGAAAGGTCGATTCGCCCATGTCCCGCGAAGGGAACAGTATTTGGCCGAACCGTCCTGATCGTACCCGACAAAGACACAATTTCCGGTCATATCCTGCTGGTATAGCTTCTTTTCACGCATCAAACGGAAGACGATTTCTGGTTCAATGCCCCGAACATGGATAAGATACCAGGAAATACGCCTATAATTGGGCGCTTTGTCCGGGAGCTGCAGCTTGCCGGAAGGTTTGGGAAGGATAGGTGCGGATTGATGCTGCGGTAAGTCAGTTCCAAGCAAATACGCAACGGCCTCTTTAAAATCCATCCGCATAAATTGCATTACAAAGTCGATGGGTCCGCCACGAGAATCGGTTGAGAAATGGTAGTATTTGTTGCTATCCCGGAAAAAGTAAAGACCGCCACTTTGCTTCGCATGAAGCGCGCGGCGGCCGCCATTTTCGAGGATGTAACCATGTAATTTGGCGAATTGGATTAGGTTGATGTTATTCGCTTGGGTGATTTGGGATTTTGTAAAGGGAGGCTTATTCATGACTTTTCCTCCAAAATTAGATGATTGAGAAAAATTTTCAAAATGATGATTGTAAATCATCAAAGAAAAAAGGAATTCATAGGAAAATGTCGAAAATAATACTTACATTTATGAAAAAAGATTCTTTAGCCTCTTTTTAAATTAGTACAGGTTCTAACGATGAGGTTCTTATAGGTCTATTGGGGACGGTATTTTGAACTATCAAATTTTAGGGGTAAAGTGTATAAAAATATTTTTAAGTAAGAGAAGGTGAATCTTAATGGTTGAATTTGATGAATTGGATATAGAGCAATTAGTCGTACATAAAATTGGGAACAAGATGCGAGATGAAGGAATCGAGATATCTCAGAGGCTGCATGACTTAAATGACTCAAGTATGAAGGAAATACTCTTGAAATTTTTCCTGAGACCATTTAAAGCGGAGAAATTTTTCAATTTTACACATGAAGGTCAGCTTGATTTAAACGAAGTCTACTTCTACGTGAAGAATATCTTTACTGGAAAAGGAAGCTTTTATGATGAATCGGTTAGGATTTTAAAACACTTATATGAAAAATCAAACCATCCGAATATTAAGTCAGGCGAGTTTTATGTGGCGTATTTTAAAAATCATTCTTTAACCAATAAAAGAATTGATGTAATAGGACTTTTTAAGACCGAGAACAGAGATACATATTTGAAGGTAAATCAAGCCAATGACAACTTCAACATCAATTATGATAGAGGAATTAATATTGATAAGCTAGACAAAGGTTGTTTAGTAATTAATGATGAAATGCAGAATGGATTTAAAGTATTGATTATTGATGCTTCTGCTAAGTCACAAAATAATGAAGCACAATATTGGAAAAATAGCTTCTTAAATTTAAAAGAGGTTATGGATGATAATTACACCACAGATGCATTCCTTAAAATCTGCAATTCCTTTTCGTCGAATATTAATGTTGATCAACTGAATAATACGACCATCAATGATACATTCAAGTTTAAAAATTCTACATATAACTACTTTGAACAAAACAGCACATGTTCTTTGAACGATTTTCTAGAAGATGTTTTTGATAACGAAGAGTTAAAAGATGAGTTCCTTGAATATAAAGCAAGGTATGAGGAAAAAAATCACATAATTCCTATTGAAACATTTAATATATCACCTACAACTGTTATGAAATTGAAAGAACGATTTAAAAGCAAAATCAAGTTAGACACTGGGTTTGAAATAAAAGTAGTAAATGATAAATATCTAGAGAAGGGCTTTGACGAAGAAAAAAACATGTCTTTCTATAAGGTTTATTTTCGTAGCGAAAAGTAAAGTAAGGAGCGATATTTATGTCAGGAGAGAATTCAAAAAGTTCTGGTGAGTTTGGAGAGAAGATTGTCCTAAATTTACTGAAACTAATCGGTTGGGGAAGTGCTGATTACAATCCAACAATAGAATGTTTCAATGAAGAACACGATAGAAAAAATAAGGAGCATGGTCTCGATTATATTTTTTCATTTGAAAGTCCTTTAATTAATCACTTGCAAGATGACGTATTGATTTCTTGTAAACATAATAAAGAAAAGTACCCGGATTATCCAACATCAGTATTTAAAAAATATCTCTATGAGTTAGCAGAAGCGATGGATTGCTTTCCTTATGACCAAAAATATAGTGAAACTCGAGTCGGCAGAAGAATTCAAGAACGGAAAACCAGTGGAATAATTTTTTGGTTATCAAGTAAAGAAGACATAGAAAGAGATATTATTAAGGAAATAAAGGCATTTAGAAATACAGACAAAAAAGCCGAATATGGTCCCATTTACTTGGTAGATAACAATAAAGCAAATTTTCTTTACAGATCGATTAATTATGCCATAAGTAAATATGGTGACTATAACTTTTTTTATCATCCAACAGGATACAATGATGTTGATCCATTTGTGTCGACTAATTATGGTAAGAAACTTCCTGTACAACTAATTAATTCGAATGTCTTGCCTTTGCGTGTTGATCCAAGTGAATCAGGACCAACACTATTGATGTTTGTCAATGAAAACTTTAATGAAAATTCTTTAAAAAGAATTATGGGATTTACGCAAAGATTAACGAATAGCTGGGCAAAACAAACTGTTATTCTATATTACGATTATTTAGAAATTGAGCATAGAAATATCGTGCAAACAACTAAGCGTTTATTTGAAGGTAATTTTATTGAAACAGTTGAAGTTCGATCGTTTAAGGATACTATTTCAATATTGGGAGAGGAATAAAATGCTGGACAATAATTTGCCAAAGCTGAATGTAGAAACTATTCTTCCCTTTGGAGACAATTTAAGACCTTTAGTTTCTTCATCTAGAGTATTATCGGATAATGATTTAAAAAGTTTTCTTTCTTCAAAAGGAATTTTTACTAGTTCCAATGATCGGAATGAGACAGTTCCTTTGATTACAATGTCATTACTAAGCCCACTAGAGTTCGAAGTGCTTCTCGAGAAACAAAAAGATAAAGAATCACAAATAAAGAGAAGAAATAGAGATTTAGAGTGGCTTTCTGACAAACCCTTATTTGAAGCATTAAAAGGTATAAATATTCCTTTAAAAGACTTAATACCTCAACACTCAAGTAGTTATGAAATAATAAGTCAGAGTCCATTGAGACCTGTAAATGGAGATCCGAATCATCTTTCTTGCGATTTTGAAATTGAGAGAACGGACCGTTCAAAGGACATGTACACACAACATAGTCTGCATAAAGGATATATCGAACTAAAATTATCCGATGATAAGAAATTATTAAATATCGCTATGGAACATACAGCAGAAGAAACACATGAAGTAAATGAAAAATGTACTAGATATTTAAGGGATATTCTTTTAAGAAAAAATTGTATTTCTAACAAAGAAACACAAAAAGTTACCTTTAATGATTTTGATAATGCTGCTCGTGTTAGATTTTTCTTAAATTTACTAAACACATCGCTTGATAAATCAGATACATTTGAATTTCTTCAGATAACTAATGTTGAGATTTCTGTTGATGCAGAAAAGCCGCTTCCAGAAGGTATTAAATGGATGGAACGAAAAATCGATAATATGAAATTTAAGGGAAGGGCTATTCATGAAACAGAGTTGTTAAGAGATCCTAAGTACCATAATTCTTTAATCTTATCTTCCGTTAGAGCAAACTATGATTTTAAAAGTCTTTACTCAACAGGAAGTTGTACTTTTGAGTTTGGCTTTCCAGCTAGAGGAAATATACCACAACCTAATACTGAGTTTATATATAAGTTACTGAACTTTAATTTTGAATCAAAAACCAAGGCCAAAAACAAAGTACAAGGTTTTCTTTACGCCAAATTTGACGAATTTAAAACTATTGCCTATAAAGTAACTAAGGGTGAGAAGGTAACTCAATAAGCAATTTGTTTTATTCAAGCCGCTATCTGCGGCTTTTTGTTTTTATTTAAGTCAATTATTTTCTGCTGACTGTGTTCATCATAGCTTCGACTTCATTAAATCATAAAAGGTTCTTTATCAAGTTGTTCTGCTCTTAGTTTCGTAAGGGGTGTTGTTCTCCAGCAGATAAATTGCCGCTAGGAAAGGGAGACAACATCTGCATCCCATCTGATCTTCTTTAAGCAAGTAGCCTTTCTTCAGGTATGGATTGAGATCATTCGACTGCTACCATTGATTCAGCAATTTTTATTAACGAGGCTTTAGGCAATTTAGAAGTATCTAATTCCATATAAGTATTTCCCTCAATCCATTTCAGGACTCCACCAGTAGGTTGTTTTCCTACATAGGGTATATACCACCCTTTCTGCCCATTAAGGAATACTTGCTCACCTTGGGGCTTTAATTCAATCTTCTGAGTAATTTTCTTTGAGTGTTGGGTTCCTTTGTTTATATCCAAATTAACTATTTCTTTTTCGACAATAGAATTATTTTTTAATTGTCTCACTCCAAATAAATATGCATCATTGTCGTCAAAATAATTAATCAGAATATAATTTGCTTTGGCAGCGATACTATCAGGTACTTTTATTTCGTAATTTGTAGCCGATTCAAATACTGTTGGTACATATATTTTAAAGTCCGTCCTTTGTTCAAGCTTTTTAATTGCTGTGCTATCCTGTACCGAAGTTCCAATTATGTTTGAAAGCAGCAACGTTATTGTCAAAAAAAACGACTGCAACATATCCCTCGCTCCTTTAAACTGTTTTTTTTTGATAAAAATATTATATCCACTAACAAAAATCTTATTCAAAAACGATGAAAAACCTTTCGACCTCTTTTAGAGAAGGGAAAGGTTTTTCATGATTGTTTATATTTTTACTGATGGTGATTTAAAAATTCAATCGTATGCATATCCGTCAACAAGCACATAAGTTCCGCCAACAACATCAGTGTTATCCATGTTTTGCCAACTTACATTAATAGTCGCGCCGCTAGGTAATCCCGAAACTAAAAAGTCCGTCGGAGTTGTTGTATCACCAATGCTCTTATTGAGCAGAACTTTACCAGTATTGAAATCAGTGAAAGTCCACATGATATGAGCTTTTTCACCAGCGTGTACTCCATAAACTTTATAGTCAGAAAGGTAGAATGAGGTTACACCGCTGTTCAACACCACAGTAAAGCCTCCATATTCCCCCACATTCTCGGAGCGAACGTAGAAAGGACCATACTCACTATAAGCCTGGACTGAAACTCCTTCTTGCGATGGTGTTACTGGGATGATTGAAGTAGTTTCATTGGCTGTCGAATCGGCGTAAATAGAACCTCCTAAACTTAAAATGAGTACAAGGGAAAATAAAGAGGACAGAACGATTTTTTTGGAAAATTTCATTTTTCTTCAACTCCTTATTCTAAAGTTTAGAAAATTGAAATATATATGAAGCAGACAATAAAAACAATTGCCAATTTCTTGATCAGAGAAATTGGTTTTTTTGTGATGCATCACCTGATAGAATTATATCAATATATTTCCATTTTTACTAGAGAATAAAAAATCGCTTTGTGTCGAATGCCAAATAATTTATCAATTTTCGTTCTTCGATAAAAATTTGTCTTTTTTCCCTTTAGTAGATAGCTCTATAATAACGTTTGTCTTAAAGATACAACTCGATTCGCTGTTTTAACTTATCCCCTGATTTGACTCGTAGGTGGCAGAGTACTTGTTTGGTCTTCTTGGCAAAGGAACTTTTGATCACATTCAGCCAGGAACCCTGCTTGGAGGTGAAGTTAAACTCAAATACGTTTCGTTTCTTTGAATATATGGACAGAAATGGTTGTCTAAAATGGTTTAAACGTGCAGTTCGGGTTGTAGTGAGCGTTACAACTATTTTAGAAAATCAACAAATTCTCGGATCCGTGGGCTATCTTTCACTGAACCGATGACTTCGTCCTTCACTAAATACGCTCGGCTGCAAACTTAGCGTTCCATAACTTTTATATTTGAATCACGGCCTAGAGTGAATGCTCACCAGGAACGGTAGGCAGGTTTTCGGCTACATTGCGAAATTTTGTGCCACGGATATTCAATTAAAAATAAAAAGTGGAGGGGGTTGAAGTTGAAAGTCAAAAACCAAGAAATAAAAAATGCGATGTAGAGTTGCCGACTATAATTGCTATAACTTTAAAATTCTTATTCTAGCTCAGAGGAAAATCCTTTATTTCTTTGTCCAGATTGCCCGTCCTCAATTTGCTCATCCATCATGATTTCTTGTCCTTGCAGCTCCTGAAACTCCAGTGCCGAGTTGATTTCAGATTGCCGTGCCACCAATTCCTGCAATTTCTGTTCAAATTCGAACGGCTTTGCTTTCTCAAGCTGTGCAGCCTTGTATTGATCATCCAATTCCTTCTTCTTTTGTTCCGCAGCCTGAAGCAAGGTAGGGATTTTCTCAATGGCATTTTCGATTCGAGAAATATTGCCCAGTTCAGAGTCGCCTAAATCGATAGCATAGCTTTTCGCTCCTCTAATCTCCACATGCATGTTGTACATAGACTGCCGTGCGAGGTGAATTTCAAATCCCCGATAAGCCCCAATCCGAAGTGACTCATCAGGTTGTAAGACCGTCATATTATACAGGAGCAGAAGCATTTCGCCTGCTTTTGGACGTTCCGTAAAGGTTTTTCCGTCCAAGTCCATGAAAAACGGTTTGTTCCGGGTCTGCTCAAGCAAACGAAAGTCTTTTTGGAGTTGCGAGATTTCTTGTTCTGTTCTTTGAAGCGATTGCGGATACTGTTTGATTTTGGATTCGAGCATCATTTGCTCATTATGCCAGTTGGACTTTAGCAATTTCAGGCGAGTCACTTCATTATCGACTTGCATCTTTTCGGCCAACAAAGGATTGTCCGTCGCGATCGCTTTCACTTCCGCCGCGGATAACACGGTTTCGTCCGCGTCATCACAGGAGCGGGAAATGCTTTTGCCGGTCATCACTTGCGAGATGTATCGGAGCTTTTGCTCCTGGATTTGCCAAAGATAAGCATCAAATGTCCCTTTTGTGACATAGCGGAAGATCTGGACAACGTCGTTCTGGTTACCTTGCCTCAAGATGCGGCCGTCCCGTTGTGTGATGTCTGCTGGACGCCATGGACAATCCAGGTGATGGGCGGCAATGAGCCGGTCCTGAACGTTTGTGCCGGTCCCCATTTTTTGCGTGGAACCCAGCAGTATCCGAACTTCGCCGCGGCGTACCTGTTCAAATAAGGCTTCCCGCTGGACATCCGTATGTGCGTCATGAATAAAGGCAATTTCATGCTCTGGGACGCCTCGCAGAATAAGCTGCGTTTTGATTTCATCATACACATTAAATTGCCCTGGTTTCGGAGTGCCGCTATCGCAAAAAATCACTTGAGTCAATCGATCCGTTTCTGTCCGTTTCCAAATGTCGAATGTGTTGGAGATACAACGGTTCAACTTTGATGTTGGATCGGAAGGAGCGGTTTCATCCACCAGACGGGGATCGATGGACATCAACTTTGCTTCATTCGTGAGCTTGAGCATATTGTCCTCGGTGGCGTCCACTTCATTGTTTCGGATCTTCTCGGCGCGTACGACAAAGTCGTCCATCATTTGCTTTTGAAAGAAAGAACATTCGCTGACGATAACGGTCGGTTTTCCGCCTTCCAGTTGTGGGGTGGGCAAATTAAGCATGTCCGCCGTTTGGATGTCTGCTACTAAGCGAAACAAACTCATTAGCTCCGGCAAATTATGAAACTTGGCGAAGCGGGATTTCATCCGGTACCCACTACCCTCTGGAGTGATCTCCAGCGACGTGACTACTTCCCCGAACGTCGCCGCCCAGTTATCGAAAAAGTTCAAGCCAAGTTTTTGCAGCAAATGTGGTTGAAGGTAGCGCTGCATGACATATAACTCCGACATGCTGTTGCTGATCGGCGTACCGGTGGCAAAGATGACACCGCGGCCATTGTTCATTTCCTGCAGGTACTGACATTTGAGCAGCATATCCGTTGCCCGCTGGCTGCTGGATTTGCCGATGCCGGCAACGTTACGCATTTTGGTGAACGTGAAGCAATTTTTATACGCATGCGCTTCATCCACGAACAACATGTCTACGCCCAACTGCTCGAAGGTGAGCAGGTCATCCTTCTTTTGTTCGTTGACTAGACGCTCCAAACGGGATTTCAAATTGTTCTCGAAAACGACCATCTGCTTGATGCTCCAGTTGTCTCCCTTTTCTTTTTTCATTTGTTCGATCATGCGGGAGACGTTGCGGATTTCATCTCGCAGCAGTTGTTCCTGACGTTCCTTGGAAATCGGGATTTTTTCAAATTGGCTATGGCCGATAATGATTGCATCGTAATCACCCATAGCTATCCGTGAAACGAAACGTTGGCGATTGGCGAGGGCAAAGTCTTTCTTCGTCGTCACTAAAATGTTGGCTGCGGGGAAGAAGCGCAGAAATTCGTTGGCCCACTGTTCGGTCAAATGGTTGGGGACGCAGTACATCGGTTTCTGAACGGCTCCAATTTGTTTCAAATACATGCCAGCGGCAATCATGGCTGCGGTTTTGCCCGCCCCCACTTCATGGGCCATCAGAGCCGTACCCGAGTAGATGATTCTTGCAACGACATCTTTCTGATGCTTGCGCAGCTCCATTTCTTCGTTCATGCCTTGAAAAACGAGATGATCGCCATCATAGTTTCGGGGCCGGATCGTATTGAATTTGTTGTTGTAAATGGCAAGCAGGTCTTGGGCACGGTCTTTATCTCGAAATAACCAGGACGAGAAGGCTTCTTTCATCTGCTGCTGTTTGGCGCGGGCGATCATCGTTTCTTTGGCATTGACGACATACTTGGTTTGCTCGTTACCGTTACTGTCCAGGTAGGTGACAGGATCGCGAACGGTGATGCTCTGCAGATTCAGACTGCTTTCAAAAATCTCGTAAGCGTTGACGCGAGAGGTTCCGAAGGTTTGATTGACTTTAATCGAATTCCGTTCCAGCGATTTTCCGGATACGCGCCAAGTATTGGTATATTCCAGATAATCCACATCGATAGTTTGATTAGCCTGGAACACCTTGGCCGATCCAAACGTTTCGTACATAAAGTCACGATAATAACGAACGGGAATCCACGGACTGCCGATGCGAAAATCTATATCTCCCGGCATAAGTGGAGGAGGTTGCACACGGGTTAGTGCTTCGACGTTGCGGGTAAACAGCTCGGGATGTTCCTGAGCTTTCAGCGTGGCATAGGCCAGCTTATCTTTGACATTGCCGGATAAATACTCTTCATCCAGTTCCCAGCCTTCTTCCTCGTCGCCGGTATATTTTTGAGGATTGAGAAAAATGCGATCGTCCAGTTCCTCACGGACTTCGGAGGTGGTTTTCCTGCACAAATGAGCGATGTAGGGCAGGTCGATTTTCATTCTCTGGTTCAGGCAAATTTGTAGGGCTTCTAGTGCAGTCTCCGCACGGTCTGGCAAACGGTGTTGCCTGATGGTTGGTCGGAAAAAGATGGCGGCTTTCGTCCACGTTTTGTCTGCTGTTAGATCCTCGATAGAACGAAGCAGCGGTAATTGATCGTCATCGGCAAAGGCTGTGGTGTTGGCCCGTTCGTTTATTGCACCGTGTTCCCGAACAAAACGGTCGTACACCTGATTCAGCATTCGCTGCGCTTGCTCCAGCTCGGTCAACGGATAGCCGTCGCGGGTTTGAATCTGAATGACATCAAGCAATGCCGCTTTGATTTCGCATAGCCCTTTGATCCTTTCGGCTTTTTTGCCCTTGATGTCCTGGGGCAACAAGTAGCCATCTTCACAATAGTAAATCCGATCATTTCTAACGACATAGGTAAAGTTCTTGGTCCCGGAAGGAGCTTTGATTCGATCTGGCTCTACGTCAAGAATATCCAATTCTTCTTCCGGCACATCCGGCAGCGCGGCGAAATTGGCTTGTAACGCAGCAAGCGCCTGCTCCAGTGCTACCGACAACTCTTGGCCCTCATGCGGCATGCAAGCTGTACTTCTTTCTCCCCCATACATGCCGCGATCCCAAACCATGTTTCCAAGTACCATATGGGGATGGGAGAGATAGTAACGGTTCAAAGGAATCCCGTCCATTGTTGTGCCAACATACACCCACTCGGGCATTTCTGCTTTTTGAAGTTGGATGGGATGTTCCCGTTTTTGCAAAAAAACAATGTCGGTGGTTACTTCGGTACCTGCCAATGATTGAAAAGCGGTATTGGGCAAACGGACGGCGCCGATCAAGTCAGCCTTTTGTGCCATGAGCTCCCGCACTCTGGAATCCTGCTTATCCATCGTTCCTTTGCTAACAATGAAAGCCAGAATGCCGCCGGGTTTAAGTAAATCCAATGCTCGAATGAAGAAATAATCGTGAATCAGATAGCTATTTGTATATCGTGGATCAAAGACGCGAACGTTGTGGAACGGGATATTGCTAAAAATGGCGTCAAAACGTGTATCTCCGAAGTCCTGCGTTTCAAAGCCTTGCAGATGGATATTTGCTTTAGGGTACAGTTGGCGCGCAATACGGCCCGTTATACTGTCCAGCTCCACACCGTGCAGTTCGGCATTCTCCCATGCTGTCGGCAAAACAGAAAAGAAATTACCGGTTCCCATGGAAGGCTCCAGCAGTTTGCGGTTCGTTCCGTCGGTCAAGCCAAAGCGAAGTAAGGCATTATGGATAACCTGAATAACAATCTGTTCCGTATAAAAGGCGGTAATGGTCGAGTTTCGTGCCGCGGCGTATTCCGTTTCATCCATCAATTGTTTTAACTCGTGGTACTCGGATTCCCAACCGGTAGCCGAAGGGTTAAAGGCATTGGCCAGTCCGCCCCAACCTACATAACCTGCTAAGACCTGTTGCTCATCTGGAGTCGCCAGCCGATTCTCCGTCTCCAATTGTTTCAGCAGTTGAATAGCTTCGACATTGCGTTTATATTTGCTTTTTGGACCGTTAGGATAGGGGGAGGCTTCTGGGTTAAAGCGATAATTGCCGGTTACCGTTTGAATTGGTAAAGCAGGCGTGGCTTCAGGGATGCTGTCGGTGGATTCTTGGCGGTTTGAAACAGCGTCGGAGCCGGAATCCAAAATTGTAGACTCAGACGCCTCATGTTCGATTTGGGCAACGTAATCGAACAGCGTCCATTCCGGTTCAATCGGTGGGTAGGGGGCAAAACGTTCATCATAACGCCCCTCTTGAATCAATCGCAGGGTCGTCGCGGCGACTTTATTCCATGTAAATGCCGCTTCATGAGAGCCGTCAGCATCTATCCATTCCAGTCGCATTCCTTTACTGTCGTGGTCGTAACCACGCAATCCATTCCCGAATTCGCCTCTAGCGCCGCCAATACCATATAGAGATTTGAGTACAGTGCTAAGATTGGCGGCTTTGACGGGGTGGTGCTCCATTACGAACGTATAGACACGTTCTTTGGTTGTTGATCCGCTTCTGCTGCTTTGCAGTAGGAGTTCCAACATGTGATCTGCGGATATCTTTTCTTGCTGGCCGTGTTCCTTTCTGGGCAGAAAAAAAGAACCGCTGGTGGGCGGCTCTGGATCGGATGAGAATGTTGTTATCGCGGTTTCAGTATGATGTCGTTCAGGACCAGTTCCTCGGCGGTCGCTTTGATCTGATTGAGGTGGCGTGTCCGCTCCAAGATGTCTTCCGTCTGCGGCATGGGGTGGTGCCTCATAAGCTGCTTGGTCAATGTGTCCATCTTCGCGTGGGCTTCCTGCTCTACTTGGTGCATTTTTTTCATCAGATTGCCTTGCATCTTGAGAATCAGGAAGCGCTGCGGGTGATGATTGCGGAGGAAATTCAGCGCCATCCGGCCGTACTTGCCCAGCGGCTGCTGGTCGGCTTCCGCCTGGTTCGAGATTTGCAGGTCGGGATACTGAAGGCCGTCGATCTCGTGATAATTCAAGTTGGACTTGCTGTTGCTCATGATAAATTCTCCTTTCATTAGTAAGGATTTTTACATGGCGGGCGATGTCTTGCAGGATGTCGCGGGATACCGTCGTTACTTGATGCCCCAATCGGGCGGCAAGCGGCAGCGAATCGAAATGGACAATGGTGGAGAAATCCATTCGCTCCGGTTCCGGCAATTTGCATCGCCGATGAACCAAAAACACGACGCTATCCTGAATGATGTCCTGCATGTGTTGTTCAAAGCCCGTTGCAGGAAGCATATCGAAAAAATGATCTTGCATATCTAAGGTCCAGTCTTGCAATACCTCATCCATGGAAGAGATGACGGCATCCTTTGCCATGTTGGATATACAAACGCTAATATTATGTGTTTCGTAAGAAGACAACCGTCCGGCCAATTCCGTAAGATCGATTTGTTCCAGATTCCAAAGGACAGGCGGCGCTTTGCCCGTTGTTTGCGTTATGTCAAACAAGTGGTTTAGAACAAGGTTGTCTTGCCCGAAATCGCAGACGGCAATACTTTTTTCTCCTTTCTTTACATAACGACCAATCTTGTTCCAAACGGGCAGGGGGGCCAGCATGGTGGCCTCCGGGTTTTGACTGTAAATGAGCAACATATTGTCGAAAGAATACTTGTAGATGGAGGCGGCAAAGGATAGAAAATCGGTCCAAGCATTTCCGCTTCGGGTCAAGTCTGCTATAGCTGACTCATATAGGCTCTGCAACCGTTCGACTCGTCGCATGTTGGCCCTCCTTTCTTTGGCGACTTTCCCTTCTCGAAACTGCAATCAATGTTCTAGATCGCATTCCTCATATCTTTCCGCCGCGCTATATGGAAATTGCACAAAATCGCGAGAATGAATCTTCGCATATTCGGGATAACGCAGTTTAACGGCTTCAAAGAAGTAAGGCAACAGACCGGTATCAAACATAAAGTACGGGCTGTAGTTGCGAGATGCATCCCGGTCTTCGTCCCCGGAATATCCATTGTACAAGTTGAACGCAAGACGAGTTAATTTGAGGGTGGAACTGGTTTGCCAGCCTTTATTCAAGCCTTCCAGGCAAATGCTGTTTCCATCGAAATCGTACAGGTCGCGAACGTGGGAACGGGTTTGTTCTGTCAAGCCGAACAAAAAAAATAAGGCTTGGCGATACGGGTCCGTCTGGCTGTGTGTCATGCGAATCATGCCTTCATAAAATTGGTGATGGTCAATGTCTTTAAACTTCGTTAGCATGGTCATCCTCCTCAATTTCTTTAGATTGATGTTGCTGACGTTGATGGGCAAAATACATGCCCAGTGCTTTGTCGATAATCTCTTCTACTTCCGAAGCTTTGCTTTGCGGTGAGAAATATTTTGCGTACACCTTATGCTTAAGCTTGAAAGGAGCCGGTGTTTTACTTCTCGGCTTGCGAGTGGCCTCCCCAGATAAAATCCGTACGACCTGTTCATCAGTGAGTTTGCCGGAGTATTCTCGCAGCAGCGAGGATTTCTTCATATCCACCTTGTAGCCTTGTCCCGAAAGGAGGCCGTCGACCAGACGTTGCTCGGCCTCGGAAAGGTAGGAGAGATCGACTGCAGGGTAAATGCCGATTTCGGCATCGTCCACGCGTCGTTTTAACTCAATAGTTAAATGGTTGATCCGCAACAAACGGGCAACCGTATTTTTTGACAAACCATATTCAATCCCCAATTTTTCATCCGTTCGCAACTTCGCCCCTACTAGGGGCGAAGTTGGATTTTCTTTGATGTACTGCGGATTTTCGAGCTTTTGAAGCTCCTCAATGATGTCATTTCGCTTCCCTTGAGAGAACATATCCGAATATCGCAGCGACAACACTTTGGCTTTTTCGGAAGGGAGCATCTCTGAAAAGGAGCGTTGCAACACATTGGTTTCAACCACGTACATGAGCGCTTCTTCATCCGATAGATTTTCCTTGACGATGCAGGGAAGGTGATCGAGTCCTACCATCCCGGCGGCGTTCATCCGGTTGTGGCCGGCCAGCATTTCATACTCGCAGCCATTTTCGTCCGGTTCAATCTTGCGGATAATAACCGGAACCAGAACGCCGTTGACCTGGATGCTGTCTGCCATGTCCGTCAGTCTTTCGTCTTCGTAGAGACGGAATGGATGATCTTTATACATTCTGATTTTACTTATAGGAATAGTTTGGATTCCTCCGGACTGCACAGAGGGAGCGGAGGGCTCCGAAGGTTGTTCCGAAAGCAACAGCAATTCGTCGATGCTGGCAAGTTTGGGGACAGGGCGCTTACCCGCCATGATTCATCAGCTCCTTTGCCAAACCTTGATAGGCGCCAGCCACTTTGGATTTCGGATGAAACTCTATGATGCTTTGGCTGTAAAAGTTCGCTTCACCAACTTTGACGGACAAGGGAATTTGCGTTTCAAAAATACGAATGCGATCACCGTAATAATCCTCAATCAGACGGAAAGCCTCTTTGTACAAGTTGGTTCGAACATCGCACATCGTCATCAGGATGCCTTCAATAGAAATGCGGGGGTTGATCCGCTTTTTTACCTTGACGATAATGTTTAATAGTTGCGTAAGTCCTGTTGCCGACCAGAGCTGCGGATTGACGGGAATCAAAACGCTATCGCTGGCTGCGAGCGCGTTGATCGTCAGCAAGCCGAGTGACGGGTTTGTGTCGATGATGATGAAATCGTACTGCATTTTCATCGGCTCCAGCAGCGCGGCCAACGTCTTTTCGCCGCCCATCTCATCCCGGAGGTTCATTTCAGCAACCGACAATTCAATGTTGCTCGGGATGAGGTCAATGTTCCCTTGGGAATGAAGATATTGGTTAGGGGAGGGCAGAGGCTCATCTCCCATGACTGCGTTCATGATGTTGAACATGCTGACGTCCAACTTGTCGGGCTGCTCGATGCCGAAACATAAGGTTAGATTACCTTGCGGGTCGAAATCTACCAGAAGAACCTTTTTTTCTTCATTGGATAAGGCGTAAGCCAAATTGTAGGCGGTGGTCGTCTTGCCGGTGCCGCCTTTTTGATTAGCGACGGTAATCGTCGTTGCGTGTCTCATATTAACCCTCCCCGAAGCGGTCGCTTCGTTAATTTGTCAATGGCAGGGAGTGGGCTGGTTTGGTCGTTGTTCTCTCCGAGTTCTCTCAAACGTCCAAAATTGGCCGCATTTTAGGGCATTACTGGGAGTCCTTGCGGGGCTTGGATTTGAACGAAAAAACCGCCAAAAACCCCGATTTCACAAGGCTTTTGACGGTTTTTTAATTCCGTTCCATTGACTTATATTCCGCTTAGTTCCGAATCGCATACAAGATTCAGGTCCGTGTGGGCTAACCCCCCGTGGAGGTTCGAGTCCTCTCGACCGCATCAATCCCTTCAACAACAGGTTTCAGATCTGCTCTTCTGTGCAGATCCGAAACCTTTTTTAACATTATGGAATTTATAAATTTCGGGGTAGGAGTAGGACTGCCATTATTTTAATATTGTTAATGCACCAACGGGTGGGAGGACAGGCCATGAACAAAGAAGAACAGGTCATAGTGGGTTTCAGGGACTTATTCAACAAGATGGTTTACCTTAATAAGTTCAAGATGGAAGACAGTCTTAAGGGTTATAAGCCTTCTGAAGTGCATTGCATCGAATGCGCGGGATAAAGCCGTATTTGAGCAGGAAACCGAGAAACAATTTGACAGTATGCTTGGATTTATGGAAAAGTATAGCAGGCATTTGGATGCGGAAATAAAGAAACAGGGTATAGATATGAAGCCGGAATAAATTTTAATCATGAAAATGACACCACGGGCAGCTGGACTCTTATTGAGAACGGGCTGCTTTTTTTTTGCTTTTAAAAGAGCGTGAAATGTCTCGTAGTCAATTTGAATTGACATCATGGAAATATGTTGGTAAACTTCTTAAACGTAATAATTACGATTAATAATCTGGATATCATATTTGAAAGGAGTCAGCTATATGAAAGAGGAAGCGTTGTATGACCGGTGGTGGCATGCGCCGGCGGAGAGCGAACAGCAAATGGAGGATAGTCACGCCCCCTTTTGGGAGAAAGTGCTGGACCGCATAGTGGAGAAGGAGGGGATGCGGGATTTCTCCGTTTTGGATTTTGGGTGCAATCAGGGCGGATTTCTGCGGTTTCTATACGCCCGCCATTCGTTCAAGGAAGGCGTCGGAACGGACCTGGGGATCGAATCGATCCGGGTGGCCAATGAGCGGAAGGGGGACTTGCCGCTTACGTATGTAGCGACGGCGTCTCCGGAGCAATGGGGGCAGCGCTTTGACCTGGCCGTAAGCACCGCGGTTATCTATCTGATCTCCGATCTGCGGGAGCATGCCCAAAAAATCAAAGCAGCGCTCAAACCTGGAGGCGTATATTACGCAAGCTACAGCGATTACAGCAACAACCCGAGCCTGCCCCAAATGCGCGAGAAAATCGACAGCGGCGGCAAGCTTCCGATGAATCTTCACTCGCTCGACGATATTGCCGGGGCTTTCCTCGCGGAAGGTTTCACGGCGGGCATCACTCGGCTGACGCCGAAAACGTTCATTCCGCTGTCCGCCAATGAGCGGTTCTTCCAAAGCGTGCGGGATCGCATTCAATACGAATATGAAGAGGCCTATCTGTTCCGTTTTACGGCGCCTTTATAAAGGTTGTTCAAAGAGTCGTCTTCCCATGACGAAGTAGGTTCAAGGAGCGGGATCGACGTCGAATCTTGAATTCAGCCGGGCCTTCCGTTGCTCACGTAGGTTTGCCTACGCTCCGCTACTCAGTCCCTGGCTTCATCCAACCTTCTCGGTCCTGGAAACCCGACTTTTTGAACTCGTACTTAAATAAATAGAGGAGATTTATTTATGACGAACCTTAAAATGAAAACCGGCTTGTTGGTGCGAATCGTGACGGTGCTGCTGTTGGCGGCGCTGCTAGGAGCCTGCTCCAACGCGGAACAGAGCCAAACGCCGCTTAAAGCGATCTCAATGGCGTGGCCCCGGGACGTCGGCCCGCTGAATCCGCATCTGTACACGCCCAGCGAGATGTTCGCCCAGTCGATGGTGTACGACTCGCTTGTTTCTTACGGCGCAAACGGGGAAATCGAACCCGCCCTTGCCGAAAGCTGGGAGATATCCGATGACGGCTTGACCTATACGTTTCATCTGCGGCAGGGGGTTCGATATTCCGACGGCTCCGCTTTTGATGCCGACAATGCCGTGCGAAATTTCGAGGCGATCCTGGCCAATCGAAACCGGCACAGCTGGATGGGGATCGTTCGCCATATCGGCGAGGTGAACAAGGTGGATGAGCACACGATCCGCTTGCGCTTGACCGATTACTATTATCCGGTGTTACAGGACCTTTCCTTTGTGCGTCCGTTCCGCTTTCTGGCCGATGCGGGGTTTCCGGAGGACGGCAAAACGTCCGAAACGATTGCGGGGCCGATCGGTACCGGTCCCTGGAAGCTGAAGGAGTATAAAAAAGACGAATACGCGATATTCGAGCGAAATGAGCATTATTGGGGCGACAAGCCTCGCCTGGAGCAAATTACGGTGAAGATCATTCCCGATCCTGAATCGATCGTCATGGCGTTCGAGAAGGGCGACATCGGCCTGATTTATGGCCAGGGCGTGATCAGCCGCGACAGCTTTCAATATTTGAAGGACTCGGGGAAATACGGCGTCGCGCTGTCGGAGGGACTCAACACCCGCGGCATCATTATGAATACGCAGATGGACGGCACCTCCGAGCTGGCGGTGCGGCGGGCGATCCAGTACGGCATCGACAAAGACGCGCTGCTGCAAAACATCACCAAAGGAACGGAGCTCAAGGCGGATACGGCGCTCGGGCGCAACGTTCCATATGCGGATCTCGATCTGAAGCCGATCGATTACGATCCCGGCAAGGCCCGGCAACTGCTGGATGAGGCGGGGTGGAAGCTTGACCCCGGTTCCGGCATACGGATGAAGCAAGGCCGCCCGCTCAAGCTGAAGTTTGTTTACATCGAGACGGAAGCTGTGCAGAAGCAGATGGCGGAAGTCATCCAAGGCGATTTGGCCAAAATCGGCATCAAGCTCGATCTCCAGGGAGCCGAAGTAATGCTGGGGCTGCAAATGCTGCGAAACGGCGAAGCAAATATGAACTTTTGGTCCAGTTACGGAACGCCCAACGATCCGCACAACTTTGCAACGGTCATCGCGACGCCGACGATGGACGGATTGTACGAGGCTTTTTCCGGCCTGCCGGAAAAAGCTGAAATGGACGGCATCGTACAAAAGGCGCTGATCAGCAAGAACGACGAAGAACGCAGCCGTCTCTACGCCGAGCTGCTGTCCCGCATTCATGAGCAGGCAGTCATTTATCCGATTTCGTACGAAGCCAACGCGGCGGTCTATCAACCGCAGTTGACCGGCGTCGCGCCGACGGCGTCCAAATACCGCTTCCCGTTGGAAACGATCGACGTTGCTCCATAAGCGGGTGGGCGGATGACACGGTTTATTTTCAGACGTCTGGCCGAACTGCCGTTTGTGCTGCTGGGTGTGTCCCTCCTGACTTTTCTGCTGGTCCGGCTGGTGCCCGTGGAGCCGGCGGAAGTGATTCTGCGGCTGTCGAACTTGCCCGCGACCGATGAGGCGGTGGTGGAGGTTCGAGCCGAATTGGGGATGGATGAGCCGTTCTACGTCCAATATGGGCTATGGCTTTCCCGGACGATCACGTTTGATTTCGGGTCTTCCTATGTGAGCAAACTGCCGATTGCGGACGAGATCGCCGCCAAATTTCCGGCCACCCTCCAGCTGGCCCTGTCGGCCTTGCTGTTAACCGTCTTGATCGGCGTGCCGCTGGGCATTCTATCTTCACGATTTCATACCCGCTGGATGGATCGGGTCGCTGCGGTTTTCATGTACATAGGAGCGGCAATGCCGCGCTTTTGGCTCGGTTTTTTGCTTCTTTATGTCTTTTCGCTCAGGCTCGATTGGCTTCCGTCTCAGGGCAAGGCGGGCTTAGCGCATCTCATTCTGCCGTCGCTCACGCTGGCATTGCCCCAGATAGCGGTGGTGGCTCGGCTGCTCCGCAGCCAAATGCTGGAACAGATGCGGGAGACCTTTGTGTTGTTTGGCCGATTCAGGGGGCTGGGCGAAGGCTTCATTTTGGTCCGTCATGTGCTGCGGAACGCTCTGGCGCCGATTGTTACCGTTCTGGGACTCGGCATCGGGAATATGCTCGGCGGGACGGTGATCGTCGAGCAGGTGTTTGGTTGGCCCGGCATGGGCCGATATTTGATGGAATCGATCCTGAACCGTGACTATCCGGTGATCCAATGCTACGTATGGCTGATGGCGGTTGTATATGTAACGGTGAATCTGGTTGCGGACGGAATACAGCGGCTGCTCGATCCCAGAGCGGAGTATGGAGAGGGGAAGACATGAGGCTGAATCCGTCGAAGATGAACGCTTCGTCCTCCGGAGCTCGTCTGATCCAAAGCGGGGATATGCGGCTTGCGGGAGCCGCGCTTGTCTTCTTGCTGCTGCTCGGCACGGCCGGGGCGCTGGCCCCCTGGATCGTGCCGAACGATCCGGACCTGGTCGCTCTGGCCGTCCAATTCAGCCCGCCTTCCTGGGAATATCCCTTTGGAACGGACCATCTGGGCAGGTGCATCCTATCCAGGCTCTTGATGGCCATTCGATATTCCCTGGGGGGAGCTGTCGCCGTTATGGTGTGCAGCGTTGTCACAGGTACGGTTACGGGGGCTTTCTTTGCCTGGAAAGGCGGCCTCCTTGATCGGTTGTTTATGCGCTGCTGCGATCTGCTGCTGGCGTTTCCGACCCTTGTCCTGGCTTTTGCGCTTGTCGGAGTCATGGGCCCCGGATTTGTCAATTTATTGCTGGCCCTGATCTTTTCGCAGTGGATTGCCTATGCCCGATTTGTCCGCAGTTTGGTTCTGTCTTTGAAAACCGGCGATTATGTGCGGGCGGCGATCGTATCGGGGACCACAGGCTGGAAATTGGTGCGGAGGCATTTGATACCGCAGGTGGCCATTCCCGTGGCCGTGCTCCAATTCCTGGAAACGGGAGGCGTCGTGCTGGACATGACAGGTCTTACGTTCCTCGGGCTGGGGGTTCAGGCGCCGGAAGCGGAGTGGGGGATGATGTTAAATGAAAGCAAGTCTTATATTTGGCAGTACCCTTGGCTTATGGTGTATCCCGGAATAGCCATTTTGCTTACGGTCATTGCCTTTAATTTGATCGGGGATGGGCTTCGAGCCTGGTTCGACCCCAGGGGGCGGTGAAGATGCGGACGGAATTTGCAAGCAATGCTGCCTTGTTGGACTTGGATCATGTCACGGTTAGCCATCAGCGGAGTCAACATCGCGTATTGGAAAATATCTGCCTGTCGCTTCCTCCGCATGGGGTTCTGGGCGTTGTAGGCGAGAGCGGCAGCGGCAAAACGATGTTGTGCCGGGCCGTGATGGGCCTGCTACCTTCGGGGTTCCGGATAAGCGAGGGCGAGATCCGGTTCAGAGGCAATGCTCTGGGGAGGTTGACCCCGCGACAGTTTCGTTCGCTGCGAGGCAGTAAAATGGCGATGATTATGCAGAATCCCATAGCGTCGTTTAATCCTCTGCGCACGATTGGAGCTCATTTGACGGAAACGTTTTGCCTTCATCTTGGCGTCAGCAAGAAGGAGGCAACCGATTTGGCGGTAGCGTCTCTGAACAGAGTCCGGCTGCCGCGTCCGATGGACTTAATCAAGCAATATCCGTTTCAGTTAAGCGGAGGCATGCTGCAGCGGGTGATGATCGGCATGGCTCTGGCCTTGAATCCGGATCTGATCGTTGCGGATGAACCGACCACCGCGCTGGACGCCTGCAACCGGAAATCCGTTTTGCAGGAGCTGAAACAGGCGCAGCGGGAGACCGGGGCCGCGGTTTTGCTCGTCACCCACGACCTGGACGTGATCGCCGAAATGGCGGACACGGTCGTGGTGATGCGAAGCGGTAGGGTGGTGGAAACCGCGCCCTGCGCCCGATTGTTTGATGCTCCCGAGCATCCTTATACCCGCCGTCTTTTAAGTGCCCGCCTAAGCTTTCCGTTGAATTCGGACACGCTATATCCGACTGTAGGAGATGTTGCTCATGATCCTGCTGGAACTAGATGAGGTTACCAAAACATTTCCCGCGAAGATCGGGGGCTGGCGAGGGAGAAAAGACCTCTACCTCGCGCTTGATCGGGTTTCGCTGCGGATCGGAGAGCGGGAATGCGTTGCTTTGGTGGGGGAATCAGGGTCGGGGAAAAGCACCCTGGGCCAGCTTATTCTGGGACTGGAGCGGCCTGACTCGGGCGCGGTGCGGTTCATGGGACAAAATTGGCATTGCATGACGTCCCGCGAGCGCCAACCGCTTCGAAAGTTTATGCACGCGGTTTTTCAAAACAGTTCCGCCGCGCTAAATCCCAGGATGAAGGCAGGAGACATCGTGCTCGAACCGCTGTATAACTACGAGAAAATGGGGAAGCAGGCGTATAGGGAGTGTGCAGGTGAGCTGCTGGCGAGGGTAGGACTTGATCCGTCGTCCGCGGACCGTTACCCGCATCAGTTCAGCGGCGGAGAGCAGCAGCGGCTGGCGATAGCCAGGGCAATCGCTGTGCGGCCAAAGCTGATTGTTTTGGACGAAGCGACAAGCAGTTTAGATGCTATCACGCAGTACGAAGTCCTCGCATTGCTGAAAGAGCTGCAGCGGAAATTGAATATGTCCTACTTGTTTATTACCCATGATATGAAGGCAGCTTGTGCTTTTGCCGACCGGCTGCTGGTTATGCACGAAGGCCGGATTGTGGACGAGTCTTCCGTCGACTTCGTCAAGAACCTCTCGCATCCCGCCGCGCTGAAATTGCTCGATTCAATGCTCATAACGCATCCGAGTCAAAGAGCGCGCCCTTGACCTTTAGGGCAGCTCCTTTCTTTATTTTTGGCTCGCATACATATGAAATGACGGACACCATCGGAGTGATTGACAGGAAGGGGAAGGGAGAGTAAAATAATTAAATCGTAATGATTACGAATAAAAGGAGATGTTTTAAAATGAGGGTTGTGATTACCTTGGCGTGCACCGAGACGGGAGATCGCAATTACACGACCACCAAAAATAAGAAGACGCATCCCGAACGCATGGAATTGCGCAAATACTGCCCTCGGCTCAAAAAATACACGCTGCACCGCGAAACGCGTTAATGGATGAGAGGAGATCGGGTTATGTTAGCGCAGCAGGCAACGAAGAAAATACCGATAACGGTTTTGAGCGGTTATCTGGGGTCCGGGAAAACGACCTTGTTGAATCATGTTTTGCATAACAGGGACGGATTGAAGGTAGCCGTCATTGTCAATGACATGAGCGAAGTGAATGTGGACGCCAATCTCGTAAAATCGGGGAATGCATTATCCAGAACGGAAGAAAAACTGGTGGAGATGTCCAATGGCTGCATCTGCTGCACGCTTCGGGACGATTTGCTGCGCGAGGTGCAGAAGCTGGCCGGTGAGGGGCGCTTTGATTATATCCTGATTGAATCGTCGGGAATCAGCGAGCCTATTCCGGTGGCGCAAACCTTTACTTATGCCGATCCGGATTTGGACATCGATTTAACTGTCCTGGCCCGATTGGATACGATGGTTACTGTCGTCGATGCCAACCGCTTCTGGCACGATTTTGCGTCCGGGGAAAGCTTGCTTGACCGGAATCAGGCAGTGGGAGAAAACGACTATAGGGATATTGTAGATCTTTTGATTGATCAGATTGAGACCTGCGATGTTTTGCTGCTCAACAAATGCGATTTGGTAGAGGAGCAGGAACTGGATAAGCTGGAAGCCGTCTTGAGGAAGCTTCAACCGACGGCCAAAATCATTCGCACTGTGAATGGGGTTGTGGATCCCAAGGAAATTTTAAACACAGGTTTGTTTGATTTTGAAAAGACGAGCATGTCCTCCGGGTGGATTTCGGAGCTTATGAAAGAAGAGCACACTCCGGAAACCGAGGAATACGGAATAGGGTCTTTTGTGTACCGCAGCAGAATTCCATTCCACCCCCAGCGTCTCAGCTATTTTTTTAGCAATTGGCCCGTAGAAGTCGTTCGCGCCAAAGGACTGGTATGGATCGCGGCGCGCGGCGATCTGGCGGCATCGTTAAGTCAGGCGGGTCCTTCCATTCAGTTTGGTCCCGCCGGATATTGGCTCGCGGCTTTGCCGGAAGATCAGCAGCGCGAAGTGCTGGACAGCGAACCTGAAGTTCTGGAACGCTGGGATGATACATGGGGAGATCGAATGACCGAACTGGTCTTCATCGGTATGAATATGGATCAAAAAGATATTGAGGCAAGGTTGTCCCGTTGCTTGTTGAATGAAGAAGAAATGAAGCAGGATTGGAACAAATTCCATAACCCGCTGCCTTGGCCGGTTGAAGTCTAAGCCGGTTTGGCGGTCGGGATTTACAAATCGTAATAATTACTATATTATGTTTTTTGGTAATACGTAATAATTACGATTAAAAGAAGAGATCGATGCGATTTTATCATCCATGCATGAGGTTGTATTTGGATATGGGCATGAGCCGGTCATTGAAAACTTGTCTCTGGACATCCATGCCGGGCAATTCATCGGCATCGCGGGGTCGAACGGCGCGGCCAAAACGACTTTGCTGAATGGGACTGCTTAAGCCCTGGAGCGGTTCGGTCCGGTTGGGCGGGGTTCAGGAAGACGGTTCAAAGATGACGGTGGGGTATGTGCCGCAGCAAGTGGCTTCCTTCAATGCCGGCTTTCCCAGCAAGGTGATCGAGCTGGTCCGTTCGGGCTGTTATTCCCGCGTAGGACTTCGGCCGGTTCAAGGAAGCCGAGCTGGAGGCGCTCGACAAGGAATTTAGCGAAAGTCTGAAAGATGCCAAGCGTAAAGACTTCATTACACAGTATGCCGCATTTGGATACCTTGCCAAACAATATGGATTGACTCAGCTTTCGATTGCCGGGTTATCCCCCGATCAAGAACCGTCGGCTGCTCAAATGACGGAGATTATCGAGTTTGCCAAAGAGCACAACGTGAAGACGATCTTCTTTGAAACTCTGGTCTCTTCCAAGGTGGCCGACACGATCGCTTCCGAAATCGGGGCAAAAACGGCGGTGCTGAATCCGATAGAAGGTTTGACGGAAGAAGAGTTGGCCGGCGGCCTCGATTATATTGCGGTTATGCGGCAAAATCTGGATGCGTTGAAGGCGGCGTTGAACGAATAACGCCATAATCACAGTTGTGATGGGGATGTGCAAACCGGGGGAGATGAAAAAATGGGGAACAAGCCGAATCAGTTGATTCAAGCCATGAAGTCCAAAGGCTTACGCATGACCTCGCAGCGCAGATGGATCGCGGAGCTGTTCTCCGTCTCCACCGGTTTCGTGTTGCCGCGCCAAGTTCACGCTTATATCGCGGAGCGCCTTCCGGGGGTCAGCTACGACACGGTATACCGCAATCTGCGATTGCTGACGAAGATCAATCTGATTGAACAATTCGATTTTCCGGAGGGGGTCCGCTTTAAGCTGAGATGCGGTCCGGACCGTCACCACCATCATCTCATCTGCATCAAATGCCAGCAAACCTTTCCGCTCGATTTTTGTCCGCTGGACAACGATATCGATCTGCCGGCATCGTTCCAGATCGTTTCGCACAAATTCGAAATTTACGGCCTATGCGGCGCGTGTGCCGCAAGTTAAAGGAGGGAAGATCAGCCATGGCCAAGAAATCAAAAGTGGTTAAAGAACTGAAAAGACAAGCGCTGGTGCAAAAATATGCCGAAAAGCGCAGAGAGCTGAAAGAAAAAGGGGATATTGCGGCTTTGCAAAAGCTGCCCCGCGATTCATCGCCCACTCGTCTGCATAACCGTTGTGCGGTAACGGGGCGGCCGCGAGGATATATCAGCAAATTCAAGGTGTCCCGGATCGTCTTTCGCGAGCTGGCCCACCAAGGGAAAATTCCCGGCGTGAAAAAAGCCAGCTGGTAATACCGACGAGAGGGGCCGATGTCAATAGCGCACACCGTAGTTCGCGGGCGTGCGCTATTGGCGTTTGCGGTCAGCCGAACCCGCCGGCCCGCCATTCCGTCAATAGCGCGGGTTCATCCAATTCGTATCCAATATTGACCAAATAATAAGGACCTAAGAAAAAAGGCAGATTGTTATATTGGTTACATCACAGCTGACTATGAGGTGATCGTGGTGGATTCGTTTACGGCCCTATTCTCACGGACGAAAATGGATCGGTTCCGCTATCGTACAGTTCCGTTTGGAGCAAAATAATTGGAGCGTGTATGTCAAAAATGCGAACCAAGACTGGGAACCGGTTAAATCCATTGCGCCCCATCCGGATTTCGAGCGGCAGTTGGAACAGGTCGAACTGGATCGTGAGGGGATCTTTTGGGTTTTATAGGCAGGACAAAAAGTCGCGAATCGAATAAAGGAGTATTGCATACATGAGCAAAAACAACAACGCAAATTTTCGCCTTCCCCGCTCCAAAGGTACGGATATGGCAACATATTATGCGCCGAAAGAGTGCAAAAAAAAAGTAGAACGCATCGTTCTTGCGCCTATCAATCGGCAAATCGTTGAAGAGTTTATTACGATTCTCGGGATGAAAGAGAAGTTCGAACAGTACGATGTTCCGATTCCCAATAAAATCGTCCTGTTCGGACCGCCGGGTACCGGAAAAACGCTAACCGCCTTTTATATCGCCGCTTGTCTGGAACTCCCGTTAATTTTAGTCAGGCTGGATGCGCTGATTCACAGCCATTTGGGAGAGACGGGGAGCAATATTCGCAAAATTTTTGACTATGCCAAAACGACGCCGTGCGTCTTGTTCCTGGATGAGTTCGACGCTGTCGGCCGAACGCGCGATAACAACGATGAGGTCAAGGAAATGGCCAGAGTGGTGAATACCCTGCTGCAATGCCTGGATGAATTCGAAGGGAACAGCGTCTTCATCGCCGCCACCAACCTGGAGGCGGAATTGGATCAAGCGGTATGGCGCCGGTTTGATACGAAAATGACTTACGGCATGCCGGAAGATACGGACAGAGAACAATTTATTCGCCTGCACCTGGAAGATTTCGAGCATGAGGAGACGCTTCATAAGGCGGCGCCGGATTTGCTGACGGGGTGCAGCTTTGCCGATATGGAACAAATCCTGCTCAAAGCCAAGCGGAAGGCGATCATTGGAGGTACCCCGCTTGGCCGCACGCATATCGAAGACGCTTATTCGGAATACAAGCCTAAAATACTTTGATCAAGCCATAAATCGACGGCATAGAAGGATAAATAACTGGGAGGTGTTGGCCATGGAGCTTTTCGATTGCGTTGTTGTTGGCGGGGGAGCTGCGGGTATTGGCTTGGGCAGCTTGCTGCAAGAGCTTAACGTAAAACGCTTCGGTATTTTTGAAAGAGCGAGCGTAGGCGCTTCCTTTAGAATGTGGCCCAAGGAAATGCGAATGATCAATTCTGGCTAACCAGAGGAGGGAGCCTGTTGGCATACATTAGCAGCAAGAACGAGAAAGAGAAGGTGATCAGCGTACATTCCGCAGAAAGGTGGCAACGGAGGGACCTGGAGCTTACAAACTGGTTGCGAAGCGTCAAACAAAGAAAGCGAGCCAAGCAAACGGTATGGCTCGGCAATATAGAGGTTGATGCGGAGATGTTCCCGGCGCTTGTTTGCCTTAAGCGAATACAGATCCAAACCGAATTTTCCTGTGCGGGCGTCAGCCCGCTGGATGAACCGGAGGATCATTCGCTTTATGCTTATATAACTATGCTCGCCTCCGAGAAAACCGATAGGTTCGTGCAATTTGCCATGGAGCGGATGAGGCATCGTCTGCTTGTAACGTTTGAGCCGTCGCGGAAGCGGTACGACCTTTCCTCTTTTTTTATCGGACATAACCGTTCCTTTTGTTTGCTCTTGCAGCGTTGCGCCGAGACGTTTGCCCGGCTTGAACAAGATCGGACAGCGGACAGTCGATAATCGTATCGGGGGCGTTCCTGGGAACCCCCCTCTTTATTTTCAAATTGTGGAGTGCAGGAGAAGAAAAGTCGCTGTTAATGCGTCAGCGCTTCATTTCTTTTATCGTACGTAATCACTGCATAAGCATCATGCATATGAATCGATTCCTCATTTCGACATTCCACCGTGAAAGCTTGCACCGCCTCCATTTCATACAAATCCGCAGCGACAAGCCTCACCATATCTTCCACGAAACGAGGGTTTTCATAAGCCTGTTCCGTGACCCTCTTCTCGTCCGGGCGTTTCAGAACCGGGTGAAGCGCACTGCTGGCATTGGATTCCGCTGCTTCCAGCAACATCGCTTTCCAATCACGCACCGGGGGCGAAGCCGGATCGATCTCGACGGTCATCGTCACCATCCCGCGCTGATTATGAGCACTGTATTCGCTAATTTCCTTGGAGCATGGGCATAACGTGGTTACGGCTGCTCGCAGACTTACTTCAGCAGTAAAGGGCTTCCCCTTCTCATACGCGGTTTTGATCGAGGCCTCCGCATGATTTAGCCCCGCATTCTCCGTAACCGGGGCCGTTCGTTCGTAAAACCAAGGAAAAGTCATCGTTATTTCGGCCTTGTCCTGTCCCATCCGTTCCGCAAGGTCACGGACAAAATCGCACAGATCCGGAAGTTCGCTTGTCCAGCCTTTTTGACGATATCGTTCCAATTGTTCCGTCAGCCTGCTCATATTAATGCCTTTGGACTCCCGAGGCAAGCTCGTAGTCAGCGTAATCGTCGCAACACTGGTTTGGGTGCCCGGCTCCATTTCGGAACAAACCAGGATCGGGTGTTGAACCCTGCAAATACCGACACGGTCAATGGGAAACAGGTAGTCTTCCCGACGATTTTGTAAATCGGCCATTTGTTCTTTGACTGTCGGTTTATTTCCGGGAATGGGGGCAGTGGAACCGAAGCGTCGATGCCGCTCCGGTTTGGCGGGGAGAATCTTTTGGTTTTTGATTGGTTGCATTGTATACACCTCATGATCGTGCGGTGCGGTTCAAGCGGATCGTTGATTTTTTTGCCGTAATTAACGATTTGCCCGGGGAACCGATCATGCACATATGTTTATTCGTAATTATTACTAATAAAGTTTACTATAAAATTCGGATCGGGTAAACATATCGCTTGGTGAAAATGACAATCCCCCCCTTTCTTTGCTAAAATAAAAAGACAGAATTCTTTCTGACGAAACGTCCGTACGCAAGCGGGATGCTTCGTATACCGAAGAAGGGAACGTGCGATGTTATGAAAGAAAGCCAATCCAAAGTAAGAGAGATGCTGGATACAATGGCGCGGAACGGATGGAGGGTGACCGAGCAACGAAGAACGTTGGCGCAAATTTTTGCCGACCATGAAGGTTACCTGTCGCCCAAAGATGTCTACGATCAAATGTCCGTCCGTTATCCGAGCATGAGTCTGGATACGGTTTACCGCAATCTCCGGATGTTAAGCGAGATGGGGGTATTGGAGCATTTCTACTTTATGGATGGCGGCTTGAAATTCAAGGAGAATTGTACGGCGCACCATCATCATCACTTGATTTGCGTCAATTGCGAAAAAACGCTTCCTTTTGATTATTGTCCGATGGACCATGGCCTTGAGTTGCCGGGGAATTACAAAGTGCTGCGGCATCGTTTTGAGGTTTACGGAATTTGCGAGTCCTGCCAGGCACAGCAGAATGAAGAACAACCATAGGGTAGATAACAGGCTGCCTGTATCCATTGATCAGTAAGCATGCAATCTCTTCGGGAGAGAGCATGCTTTTTTTACGGGATGGATAAAATCTATTGATAATCGTAAAAATTACGAATAATATAGTAGAGTAGCACTTATTCCTAAGGAGGACGTGGAGATGGAGAAAAAAGACGGGAATATCAGGTTGTATATTAATCGTAATTATTACTATTAAAATGGCGGGTGGAGAAATCGATGAGCATAGGCGAAACGATAAAATGGTATGAAAAAAGCTTTGGCGAAGACTATTTGCTTGTCTATAAGCATCGCAATCAACAGGAAGCCGATCGTTTGGTTCAAAAGGTTATGGACTGGTTGAAGCTGCCCCCGGGAAGCCGAATCCTCGACCTTTGCTGCGGAGCGGGCAGGCACGCCTTGGCACTGGCCGATGCCGGCTATCGCGTCACAGGCGTAGATCTTTCCCCCGTACTGCTGCGAAAGGCAAAGGAAGCCGATTCCGGCGGATGCGTTAGGTGGGTTGAAGCCGACATGCGCGCTTTGCCGGAAGACGGCACTTTCACGGAATACTTTGATGCGGTCGTCAACCTGTTCACTTCGATAGGCTATTTCGAGACGGACGGCGAACAGCTTAACGTCCTGAAGCAAATCCGGATGGCGCTCATGCCGGGCGGACGTTTTGTCATCGATGTTTTGAACGCCGGGTATATCCAAGATCATCTCGTTCCTTTTTCCAAGCGGAAAGAGAACGGCGTGGTCATTTCAGAGAGCCGATCGATTCAAAACGGCTTCGTGACCAAGGAAATCGTGATCGAAGAACCGGGGAGCCGGTCCCGCAGCTATACGGAACGCGTGAAGCTTTATTCGCCGGAGGTGATGAAAAGCATGTTGGATGGCGCGGGCCTTCAGTTGGAAGCGATGCGTGGAAGTTACGACGGAGAGGCCTACGATGAGCGGCATTCTCCGCGAATGATCCTGCTGGGGTATCGGGAGCCATGAACAACAAGAGGCAACCCCAAGCTGCCGGGAGCCGCTTCATGTTCTCCGGGATCGTGATCATGCTGGCAGCCTTGCTGCTGGTGTCGGTTACGATCGCGGTGATGCTTGGCCCGGTGGCGATCGGCCCGGCGACCGTCTGGAAGATCGCATTTTCCCATGTGCCGGGCTTCTCCGGATGGGTGGAGGAAACCTGGAGTGCCGGTCAAGGGCATATCATTTGGGATATCCGCTTCCCCAGGGTCCTCCTTGGCGTAATCGTCGGTGCCGGATTATCCGTTGCCGGCGTCGCCGCTCAAGCGCTCATGCGCAATTCGCTGGCCGATCCGTATATTCTTGGCGTATCGTCGGGAGCTTCGGTCGGGGCGACACTCGTCATCCTGTTCGGAGCGTTTCAATTTTTCGGACAATATGCCTTGTCTCTCTCGGCTTTTCTCGGTTCGCTGGCCGCGATGGGGATGGTGTATCTGCTGGCGCGGGTAAGGGGAACCCTTTCCACCACGAGGTTGTTGCTGTCGGGAATCGCCATTTCCATGATGATGTCGGCGGCCACGAACTTTATCGTTACGATGGCGCCGCGGGAGGAGGGCATCCGCACGGCGCTGTACTGGATGATGGGCAGCTTGACGGGGGCGAAATGGGGGGATTTGGGCCTGCCCGCTTTCGTTGTACTCGCCGGCGCTGCGCTGCTGTTGTTCCAGTATCGGGCGTTAAACTCGCTGTTGATGGGCGATGATGCGGCCGTTACCTTGGGCGTGAACATCCAAAGTCTCCGCATCGGCTTGATATTGACCCTGGCTATGCTTACGGGCACGCTTGTAGCGATCAGCGGCTCCATCGGGTTTGTCGGGCTCATGATCCCGCATATCGTCAGGCTGCTTTTTGGTTCCGACCATCGCCGGGTACTCCCGATCAGCTTGCTGCTGGGAGCTCTCTTTATCGTATGGGCGGATGTCCTGGCCAGACTCGTCCTGGCGCCAGAGGAATTGCCGATCGGCATCGTCACCGCGTTATGCGGCGGCCCGTTTTTTATCTGGCTGCTGCGGCGCAGCTCGTATACGTTCGGGGGTGGACAGGAATGAACATCAAAGTGGAGGAGCTGTCTTTCGGCATTCGGGACAAACGCTTGATCGAAGCCATATCCCTGGAAATCCGCGAAGGGGAGTTCGTCGGGCTGATCGGTCCGAACGGCAGCGGAAAATCGACGCTACTCAAAAATATGTACCGCGTGCTGAAGCCCGACAGGGGCGGTGTCTACCTGAACGGACAGGATCTGTTTCGTATGACGCAAAAGGAAACGGCGCGGCAGATGGCAGTCGTCAGCCAGGAAGCAAACGTCGCCTTCGATTTTGCGGTCAAGGATATCATTATGATGGGGCGCGCTCCCCATAAGCGCATGCTGGAGGCGGACTCCGCGCGGGATCACGAGATCGCGGAACAGGCTTTGGCGCGGGTAGGTATGGGGCACGCCGCATTCAGCAGCTTTTCCACCTTGTCGGGGGGCGAAAAGCAGCGCGTGCTGATCGCAAGAGCGCTGGCTCAGGAAGCCGGCTTTTTGATCCTGGATGAACCGACCAACCATTTGGATATCCGCTACCAGCTGCAGATGATGGATTTGGTCAAGACGCTCCAGCTGACCTCGTTCGCCGCACTTCACGATTTGAATATCGCCGCCTATTACTGCGATCGCATCTATGTGCTGGAGGCAGGCAGGATCGTGGCGTCGGGGAGCCCCGATGAGGTGCTGCGGCCGGATTTGCTGCGCCGCGTTTTCGGAGTGGAGACGCAAATTTCACGGCATCCGTATACGGGAAAACCGTCGATTACCTACTTGCCGGAGATGATCGCAAACCGATGAAGAAGGAGTCCTAATATTTGGGGCCCGCAAGCTTTATGAGGTTGTTCAAAACAAACAACGATCATACGGAGGAGAAAGATCATGAAAAAGAACATCACCCCGGCGCTTCTGCCGGCCATCCTTATTCTGCTGGCGGTGCTGATCGCATGCGGCGGCGGCAAAGGTCCGTCGGCATCCCACATCTCACCGTCAAGCCCGTCCATATCTTCAACAACCGCCGGGGAAGGGTCTGTCGAATTGGAGAATATGGGGGAAAAGCTGAGCTTCCCGGAAGCGCCGAAACGGGCTATAACGCTCAATCAGCACGCGACTGAGGTAATGCTGGCGCTGGGCCTCGAATCGTCGATGGTGGGGACGGCCTATCTGGATGACAGCATCCTGCCCGAATTCAAGGAAAAGTATGACGATATCCCGGTATTATCGGATAAATATCCTTCCAAAGAAGTTTTTCTGGACGCTTCGCCTGATTTCGCTTACGCGGGCTGGCAAAGCGCGTTTACGGAGGAGACGCTCGGTTCCCGGGCGGATTTGGCTGCTCAAGGCGTGATGACCTATGTGCAGGAATCCTCCAATACACCAAAGCCGACGCTTGAGGATGTGTATCGGGACATTTTGAATATCGGGAAAATTTTCCGCGTGGAGGACCGGGCCGAAGCGCTGGTGGACGGGATTCGCGGCGAGCTGGAAGAGATTCAGGCGCAAATCGGCTCCGTAGAACAGCCGCTTAAGGTTTTTGTCTATGACAGCGGGGAGGACAAGGCGCTTACGGCGGCCAATACGTATTTGACCAACCTGATCAATCAAGTGGGCGGAAAAAATATTTTCGACGATATCGATAAGGGATGGGCAGAAGTAAGCTGGGAAGAAGTGGTCCATCGCGACCCGGATTTGATCATTATCATCGACTACGGGGACACGACTGTAGAGCAAAAGAAGGAACGCTTAATGAGCCTGTCCTCGTTGGCCGATGTGAAGGCGATCCGCGACGAGCGGTTTATCGTGTTGCCGCTATCGGCGGCGGCCGAGGGCGTCCGGGCGCCGATCGCGCTAAAAACGCTTGCCGCCGGTTTGTATCCGGATAAAGTAAAACCGTAACTTGACACGAGCCCCCGCGAAAGGCCGATTTTCAGCTTTTTGCCGGGGAGATCTATCGACAGGGAGGCTGTTCATGGCAACTTGGGATTTGCAAGAGACGTTCTGCCATTTTCTTATTTGTAACGGCGGCAGCTGCATGCAGCGGCAGGCCGAGGAAGTAACACAAGCGATCAGGGACGAAATCAGTTTGCTCGGAGCGGATCGGCAAATGCACACGACGCGTACGCGCTGCAACGGACGATGCGCCGACGCTTGCGTCGTGATCGCTTATCCGGAAGGGGTATGGTACAAAGATATGACTCCTGAGTTGGGCAGGGAATTGGTACGCCGACATGCCGCCGAAAGTCGTTTAGAGGAACGAATCGTCTATAGGTTTGAGCAACGATTTGTGGCTACCGGGCTTTCTGTGGCAGGCCAAAAAAAGCCATCCGAAACTGTGATTCGCGGCGAAAGGGGGAGCATACAAGATGAAAATCGTTCCGATTCTGATATTGTCGGGGTTCCTGGGAAGCGGGAAAACGACCTTGCTGACCCGAATGCTGGATGACTGTTTAAAGAAGGGGATCAAGCCTGCCGTGATCATGAATGAAGTGGGCGATGTCAATTTGGACGGCCAACTGGTGGATGGGGCGGTACCGATGAGCGAAATGCTTAGCGGCTGCATCTGCTGCACGATTCGCGGCGACTTGGCCATGGAAACCAGGCGGCTGATTCATGAAGCGTCCCCCGATCTGATTCTCATTGAAGCAACGGGGGTTGCCAACCCGATTGAAATCTTGGACGCGATCACGGAAGCGGCTTTGCTTACCCCTATCGAGATCCGGGCGATGATTACCGTCGTCGACGCGGCGCATGTTCTGCATCGCTCCCGCGGAGGAAAGGGCAAAACCTACCGGTTGATGACGGATCAAATCCGGTGCGCGTCGATGCTTGTCCTGAACAAAAGCGACCTGGCAGGTACGGAAGAATTGGAGGAAATTCGGAAGATCATGACCGAGTTGAACCCGTTCGCTCCGATCGTAACGGCAGCTTATTGCGACATGGACGAAGCCGTTTGGTTGCGGCTGCTTGCGGAGAAAGCCGAAGATGGCGCGATCGATCGCTTGCTTGCAGTACGGGAGGAGCGGCCCGGCGGCGGCAATCCTGACGACCATAGGCACGAACATGAGCACGATCATGAACGTGAACAAGAGCATGAACATGAGCATGAGCATGGACACAGTCACGGCCATTCCGGACACCATCATTCCTACGATCATGTCATGGTGTGTTCACACTATTTTCCGGAACCGATCGATGGCGGCCAGTTGGAGCGGGTGATGAGGGAACTGCCCAAGGGGGTTTACCGGGCAAAAGGCATTTATACATCCAAGGAAACCGGGGAACGGGTGATGTTTCAATTTGCCTATGGGCAATTGGAACTGATTTCGATCCGGCCGCAAGGTCAAGTTCAAGACGTGGCCGTTTTTATCGGGGAGCATTTTTCAAAGCAGGTTCTGCTTAGGAAATTGGAGGAAGCCGTTAGGTCTGCATAAGCTAATCAGAAAACAAAAAGAAGCGGCACGTTAGCGTGTTCGCTTCTTTTTTACACCAATCCGATTTAGTCGGCTACGCAGGCGGCAAACTGCTTGCGGAACCATTCCTCGTCCAAATTTCGCCCGATCACAACGAATTCGCTGGCCGGCACCTCATCGAGTTTCCAGTCCCGGTCCGGATACGCGCCGAACAGCATGTGAATGCCTTGGAAAACCACTCTTTTTTTGCTGCCTTTGATATTGAGGACCCCTTTGTAGCGGAACGTGTCCACGCCATGTTCGATCAGCCATTCGTTAATGAAACGTTCCACCTTTTTCAAATCGAGCGGGCGGGATTCGCGGAAAAACACGGAGAAAACCTCGTCATCGTGATCGTGGTGTTCTTCTTCCAGAAATCCGGGTTCAACCTCCAGTTTCTTCTCCAAATCGAAAGCGCCTATGCCCAGGATGCGGTCGATTTCAATTTGCGATTGCTGCGTACGGTAGATCTTGGCCGCATGGTTCATCGCGTGCAGGCGCCCTTCCAACTGCTCAAGCTCTTCTTCGGAAACGAGGTCCGTTTTGTTGAGCAGCAGTACATCGGCAAAGGCGACTTGTTCTTGCGCTTCATGGCCCTCATCCAGATGTTGTCCGGCATGCTTGGCGTCCACCACCGTGACGATCGCGTCCAGCTTGTAGAAATCGGCAACTTCGTCGTCAACGAAAAAGGTTTGCGCCACCGGGGCGGGATCGGCCAAACCGGTGGTTTCGATCAGGACGCGGTCGAAATCGGCTTGACGGCGACCGCCCTTTCCGAGCTTCGCATTTTTCAAATCAGCGAGAATGCGGATAAGATCGCCCCGGACCGTACAGCAAATACAGCCGTTGTTCATTTCAAATATTTCTTCATCTGCGCCAACGACAAGTTGGTTGTCGATGCCGACTTCTCCGAATTCGTTGACGATGACCGCGATTTTCTGGCCGTGTTCTGCGGTTAACACATGATTCAACAGGGTCGTTTTTCCGGCGCCGAGAAACCCCGTCAAGACCGTAACAGGGATGCGAGGATCTTGTAAGGTTGCCATCTAATTCACTCCTTCAAATAGGGTAAGTTGCTTAATCGTAAATATTACTATTAAATTATAGGATTTGGTGAATGGATTGTCAAACTGCTTTTTCATCGGCTTCAGCAGCCGCTTCGTTAAACCAAACTTTTCTTTCGAGAAGGGTTTTTATTTTGCACTCTAGCATGGTATTGTAACTTTATCCATTATAAAAAAGAGGTACATTATGAATGAACTATTTTCAATAGGAGAAGTTTCCAAACTGTTTAATATAGATGTCCGCCTGCTTCGGCATTATGACAAAATATCCTTGCTGAAGCCGGAGTTTATCAATGAAGAGAATGGTTACCGGTATTATTCTACACGTCAATTTGAGTGCCTGAATACGATCCGTTATCTTCGCTCTTTAAATGTGCCGCTTCCTATTATCCGCGAGTTTTTTGATAATCGCGACGATAAAAAAATGCTTGAAATTCTTATGGAACAAAAAAGACAGGTAGATGAGGAACGGAAACGACTGGATCGGATAGAAAAGAAGATTTACAGTCGGATTCAGCAAATTGAAGATGCCTCACAAACTGAATACGGCAGAATAGAAGAGCGCACATTGGACGACAGGACGCTTGTCATGCTGAAGAAAGAAATCTCCGTTGCAGAGGATTTGGAACATCCTATCCGAGAATTGGAGCAAAAGAATTCTCTCAACTCCGTTATGTTTCTCGGAAAGGTCGGTGTCTCGATTTCATCCGAAAATCTATTGAAACGGAATTTTGATAAATTTTCTGCCATTTTTGTTGTTCTTGAGCCAGGGGATGATGATGTGAAAGACACATGTTGTCTGCCGGGCGGATGTTATCTTACCCTGCGCTTTCATGGTACACACAAGGATGCGGAGCCGGCCTACGTCAAAATGTTTCAGTACATGGAACAAAAGGGATATGTTCTCGCAGGAGATTCATTTGAATTTGCTTTAATAGATTACGGACTCACCAACGATCCTTCAAAATTTACTACCGAAATACAAATTCCATATAAAACAACTTGACCCTCCAACTATTGGAGGGTTTATTGTGTTTCAAAAAAGGAGGAGGATTAATGTTAGGTACCATTGTAAACACTGCTGCTATTTTGATCGGCAGTGCAGTTGGAGCATGTTTGAAGAAAGGAATAGGGGAAAAACATCAAAATGCATTATATAACGCTATGGGACTTGCAGCCTGTGGTCTAGGCATTCACGCTATTGTTCAAAATATGCCCAACAGCCATTTCCCAGTGATGTTTATTATCAGTCTGGCAGCAGGAAGTCTGATAGGCTCCATGTTGAGTTTGCATGAAAAGTTTGAAAAACTTACTGCGAGTTTTACAAAAGGAAATATTGGGCCAGGACTTTCCACGGCAATATTGTTGTTTTGTGTTGGAACATTATCCATTTTGGGCCCGATGGAAAGTGCTCTTCATGGCGACAACACCTATTTGTATACAAATGCTACACTGGACTTTGTCACTTCGCTGGTTTTGGCATCAACCTATGGAATTGGGATTGCTTTATCTGCAGTACTGTTATTTTTATGGCAAGGGGGGATATATCTCTTTTCAGGATATTTATCGAGTTTTTCTGCAGAATTATTAACTGAAATCTCGCTTGTAGGTGGTTTCCTAATCTTTAGCTCAGGTCTTTCCATCTTGAAAATTAAGGATTGTAAGGCTCTGAACATGTTGCCATCCTTATTTGTGCCAATTCTGTGGTTTTTGATAAAAACTGTAATCTAACACATAAAGGGGAAATTGCCGTGAAATTTATTGTTCAACCGGGGGTTTTTCAAGTTCTGAATGATGTCCGATATTTCAATTGCAAGGTGCAGACAGGTTGGGTTGATTCTGAAAATAGAATGTTTAATGTAAGTTCATAGGCTTTGTGATTATTTTTACGATTTCTTGACCTGTTGATCTCACTTTTACTACACCTTCCAGCTATATTACCCCCCCTGGAGGTTCGATTCCTCTCGTCAGCCTTTAACAAATGAAAGAGCTCTTGAGTTTCCCTTTGTGGAGATTCAGGAGCTTTTTGAATTTTGGAACCTGCCATCAAGGATATTACTAACTTTAATATATCTTAAACATTTCGTAATCAACTTAAAAACAACTGCACAATACAATACAGGCATCAGAACGAAAGGATGATTCATTTGGAAAACAAACTTCGAAGAAAAAATCAAAAATCGTCTGCATCGCGCCTGGGAGGAATGGAAGCCCGGTTACGAAGACTGGCTTAAGTGCCCAGATGGGCTTTACAAGACTTGAGCTGATTTGAAAACAGCCTGTAACGAAGCAATGCCGGTTATCATCGCATGGCGAAAGCTCAAAACTCTAAAATGGAGGTTTTTATGGAGGATACAAAAAAGAGACGGATGATGCCACTCCTTCTGTTGTTAACGGTGGTCTTTTCGTTCAACGCTTGGAGCAGTGCTTCCATTTCCGCTGCCAAAACTATGGATACTAAAGCTGAAACTAAGGGGTCCGAAAAAAAGTCGGATGAGCGGCAGAGCACGCCGGCGTTGGATGTGGTTGACACGCAAATCCATATTGGGCCAGGCGGGATCAAGGAAACGCTGGCTGCGATGGATGCGATGGGGATTCAATCTGTGCTGATTGATGAATTTTGGCTGCCGGGTACGGATTATAAACCCCATCATGATCTATCGGAGGGGGCGATCCGGCCTATCAACCCAACGGCCGAGCTGGCTGCCCAACTCTACCCCGAACGCTTCTCGTGGGTTCTCAGGGTAGATAGAATGGACCCGGAATACGCAGCTATCATTCGGATGGTCCGTGATGCGCCATCCGGACGCGGGATAAGAATTATTCCCGGCATGACGCTCAAAGATACGCAAGCCTTTGCCGACGGCGAGTATGATCATATCCTGGCGGCTACCGAAAAAGCCGGTCTTCCGCTGTTTCTTTACCTGCCCGATCATCCTGAACTCATCGCTGATGCTGCAAAGAAATTCCCCAACCTGCGCATCATTGTTGATCATATCGGACTTTACAGCAATGCTATGCGTACGATGTTCGGCGGTGCCGTCCCGGCGCGTTCCCCGGAGGAACAGCAGGCCTTGTTTGATAAAGTGCTGGCGCTTTCTACATTTCCTAATATTGCGCTGAAATGGTCCCACGCTTCAGAAATGTTCGACACCCCGGTCTACCCCGGTGAGGACCTGCAGCCCCTTCTGCGCAAGGCAATTTCAAGCTTTGGCGCGGATCGGATCATGTGGGCCAGCGACTTTTCGGTCAATCAGCGGGGAGAAAACTGGTCAGAGATCCTGTACGGAGTTAAGGGGAATTTTAAACTGTCCGACCAGGAGCGTGCGGCTATACTTGGCGGAACTGCACGCAAGTGGTTGAATTGGCCTGTTCAATAACCTTCTAAGGAGAAAAAAATGACTAAAACATTCAAAAAAATCGGTTTATTATTTGCGGCAACTACTCTTGTTTTTGGCTTAGTAGCATGTAGTTCAAATGTATCAAGCCAGAGTGCAAATGAGTCAACAAGAAGTGAAGTTCTTTCACAATCCCACGAGGTAATTTACGAAATGAATGAAGTAACCAAGGACAATAGCAAGGAGTTGCGCTTGACTTCCCAAAAAGAAGCAGAAAAATTATACGGAGATTCAAAGGAACTTTCTGATCAAATCAAATTAACTTTATTTAATTGGTGGGGAAATTGGCAACCAGACTATGAGTCTTGGTTAAAGATTGCGGATGGCTTATATGCTGAGAACGCTGATATTACAGCTATTGGTGGCGAAAAGCAGAAGTACAGCGATTACAGAGTTGCGATGAAATCTCAACGTGACCAATTCGATATGGAAATGGGACCAATTATGAATATTACTGTGGATGGAAATACAGCGACACTGATTTATTATATGTACCTAACACCAAAGGCTTCACCTGATACAACAATTAGTATGATTGTGACAGAATATAATACCTTTGGAGAGGTAGATGGTAAATTAATGGTAACCGACCTGCATCTCTATACCGATGGCGGCGGTATTCATTAATTTTATTGATTCGTTTTAAAACCAACTCTGAAATTAGATAAGACAATAAAACAGACTAGCCGATGATGGCAAAACTTAAGCTGATTTCCAACAGCCAGTAACGGAAGTAAGCCGGTGCGTGTATTGATCACGCGCATCGGCTTTATTTTTTTTGAAGTTGCTTAATGCAAGGGGGAAACCGCAAACATAACTTTAATATCTCTCTGTTATAATAGGAGAAAATTCATGGGGGCGTGGCCTATGTTTAAAATATTGGTTGTGGAAGATGACAGGGAGTTAAATCACGCTGTCTGCTCTTATTTGAATCAGAATGGGTATCAGGCTCTGGGGTGCCTGAACGCCAATGAAGCATATGACGCCATGTACGGAAATCTGTTCGATCTGATCGTCTCCGACATCATGATGCCAGGGACGGACGGCTTTGAATTTGCCGAAAGCATCAGGAGCCTGAATCAAGAGATCCCGATTCTCTTCATGACGGCGCGGGATGATTTTGCTTCCAAACAGCGGGGATTTCGTGCGGGGATCGATGATTACATGGTAAAACCCATCGACCTGGACGAACTGGTCTTACGACTTGGCGCCCTGCTGCGCAGAGCGAAGATCGCGTCCAGCAAACGGCTGGAAATCGGGAGCCTGACCCTGGATAGCGAGGAATATACGGCCTATTTGAAGGACGAGGAAATCCCATTAACCGTCCGCGAGTTCAACCTGCTGTACAAGTTGTTGTCCTATCCGAAGAAAACATTTACCCGTTCGCAGTTGATGGACGAGTTCTGGGATTCCGACACCTCCTCCGGCCCCAGAACCGTGGATGTGTACATGACAAAACTGCGGGACAAATTTTCTGAATGCAGGGACTTTGAAATCGTTACCGTGCATGGGCTGGGATACAAGGCGGTGGTGAAATGAAAGGGTACGATTCAGACATACGGGTGACCCGCAGCCTGTTTTCTCCTTGGCATTATCTGTTCTTTTTCCTGGTGATCTCCTTTGTGGTCAGCTGCTGTTTCCTGCTGTTTTTTGCGGGATTGGATCTTCCGGAGGCGGTAATCTCGCGCAGCGCACCAATGACCTTTGCGAATGTGGTTTTCCTGAGTGCACTCTTTTGCCTGGTTGACGGTATCCGCCGGAAATTTACCGTAGAGCGTCCCGTAAAACGAATTCTGAAAGCCACGCGCCGCATCACTAAGGGCGATTTCAAGACACGTATCCAGCCCATTCATGGACCGAATAGCAGAAATGAATTCGATATCATTATCGAAAATTTGAATCAAATGGCGAAAGAACTCTCCGGTATCGAAACATTGCGTACGGACTTTATCGCCAATGTCTCCCACGAACTGAAGACACCGCTGGCTGTGATCCAAAATTATTCGACCATGCTGCAAACCCCTGCTCTGCCGGAAGAGAAGCGGATGGAATATGCCAAAACGCTCACATTAGCTTCCCGGCGGCTGTCGGACTTGATCACCAACATTTTGAAACTGAATAAGCTGGAAAATCAACGGATTTTTCCAGAAACCCAAAAATACAACCTGGGCGAGCAGCTTCGCGAATGCCTGTTGGGGTTTGAAAACACATGGGAAAAGAAAACGTTGGAGATCGGCATAGACATTGAGGAAGACATCGCGGTTGAAGCGGATGCAGAACTTTTGACGCTGGTGTGGAACAACCTTTTTTCCAATGCCGTGAAGTTTACCGAGCCGGGCGGTAAAGTGAGCGTCAGTCTGACAGCGGAAGAAAATTGGGCCGTGGTCAAGGTATCGGATACAGGCTGCGGGATCAGCCCGGAGGTAGGAAAGCACATTTTTGAGAAGTTCTATCAGGGCGACAAATCCCATGCAATGCAGGGCAACGGCCTTGGACTTGCCCTTGTTAAACGTGTCATTGATATTGTCGGCGGCGAAATTTTGGTGGAAAGCGAACCGGGAAAGGGAAGCACCTTCCTTGTTAGGCTGAGGAGAGGAACCGAGGATGCGATTTAAAAATATCCATCTAAATATCGCTCGCTCATTCTGAAATATAGCTTCATCATTTACCTAAAGGGAGGCATTGGACATGGAAAACGAAAACAAAACTTTTACCTATATGTATTCCGCAAAGCAACAGGAGGAAGTGAACAGCATCCGTCAAAAGTATATCCCCAAAGAAGAAAACAAGATGGAACAGTTGCGCAAGCTGGATAAAAGCACTGAAACACCCGGAACCATCATTTCGATCATAGTCGGGGCGATCGGCGTGCTGCTCATTGGCGTTGGACTATGCTGCACGTTGCTTTGGATAAACGCCATGCTGATTCCGGGGATCGTCGTCGGTGTCATCGGTATCGCGGGCGTAGCTCTAGCCTATCCGCTGTTCAACTTCATCACGAAAAAGCAGCGCGAGAAGTTGGCTCCGCAGATTATGAGACTTAGCCAAGAGCTGATGGATGAGAAGTGAGCGGTAAATAGCTTAATGCGTAGCGGCAGCACTGAAAGGAGGAAGTATGCGAAGGAAACACATAAAAAAGAACACAGTATTTTATTTTAAACGCGCACTCATTTTCTCCTTAAGATATTGCTCAAACTCAAATGTAATTAAATCAATAATATTGTGTATGAAACTGGAGGTAAAATGAGTCTCATCAGAGTCTTCAGAATAAGTTGAAATATTAAAGACAGAATGATGACTAAGCCAGTTTTGACTGGTGTTTGTAAAGGATATAACCGGAATTTTTTTAAGTAAAGGTATGGCCAAGGCTTCTTTCATGGCATGATTTTCGCCGGAAAATGAAAATACGATCAACAGATCCTCGGGTTCCAATTTTTCGATGACCGCGCTTGTTAAATGAGTTCCGATGTCTAAAGGGATCAGGCTCATGCTGATGCCCATTTTTAAGAAATTGCGTTGCAGCACCTGGGCCTGAAGCTGCTGGCTCAATCCTGTAGACAGCAAATAAATCCGCTTACTATTATAGATTTTGTCATACAGCTTTGGTAAATCCATTTGCTTTGTTTTATTCAAGATATGAATCAATTGCTGCCCAACATGCTCAATCGGAATGACCGGAGAAGTCTGATTATTGTGATTGTCCCATTGAATCAGATATTTAAATTCCGAGTAGCCTGAAAAGCCCAGCTTTTGTACAAATCTGAAGATGGAGGACTTGGAGGTAAAGCTTTTTTCAGCCAATTCCACAATACTGAGGTTAGAAATCTCCGCTTTGTGGCTCAGAATAAAAGCAGCGATTTGGTGATCCAATTCATTTAGTTTGGCATAATGTTTCTCTAAGATTTTTTCAAACTTCATCGTAAATCCTTTCTTTCCCAATCATTTTCTGAATGTTGGACAATTTCCCAAGGTTCTTTGAAAGTGTTTTTTTTCGTTTGCAGCGACTTTATACTAAGTTTATCGTAAGCGCTTGCTTAAAGGCAATGGTTCGACTAATCCGGATTAGAACTACTTGCAGCTGCGGAAGGAGCAAACAGGATGAGCTATGAAGCACTGGCTAAGGAAATCATTAAAAACGTAGGCGGGTCCGGCAACATTTCAAGTTTGGAACACTGCGCGACACGCTTAAGGTTTAAATTACATGACGACGGACAGGCACAGACAGAAGATTTAAAGAAATTAGATGGAGTAGTAACGGTTGTAAAAAGCGGAGGACAATATCAAGTTGTCATTGGGCCGCATGTAGCCGATGTATATAAGGAAGTGGTGAAGGCAAGACAACAAGGCGGCGGTGATGCTTTATCCGAAGGCGAAGGTGCGTCAGCCGCTCAAAAACCCGACAAGAAGGCAAAGGTACTTGATCGCTTTATCAATGTGATCTCGGGCGTATTCACACCGGCATTAGGTCTTTTAGCAGCTTCAGGCATCGCCAAAGGCTTGGCGGCGGTCTTATTGGCCACGAACGTATTGTCCGCGCAATCCGGGGCTTATATTTTATTATGGGCGATTGGGGATACCTTCTTTTATTTCTTCCCGATTATCTTGGCCTATACTTCCGCAAATAAGTTTGGATTGTCGCCCATTTTGGGCATCATCATCGGAGCTTCCCTGGTCTATCCAAGTTTGACCGCTTTACTGAGTGAAGGAAAACCGATCTATACCCTCTTTGAGGGAACGATTTTTCAGGCGCCTGTATACTTTGAGGTGTTCGGAGTACCGATTTTGTTAATGAAGTATGCGCAGTCGGTCATTCCTTCAATCATAGCCGTTTTCTTTGCCGCCAAAATCGAGAAATGGTTAAAAAGGGTGCTTCCCAAGGTGATTCAAATGTTTATGGTGCCTTTTGCCACTCTGATTATTATTGTTCCGCTCACTTTTTTAATTATTGGTCCTGCGGCGACCTGGTTAGGAGCTATATTGGGCTTTTTGGCCAAGGGAGCATATGATTTGAATCCAACGCTTGCGGGTTTGTTTATCGGCGGATTATGGCAGGTGTTTGTGATGTTCGGCCTGCATTGGGGATTGATACCTATTAGCTTAATTACGATAGCCCAATTTGGCTTCGATCCGCTTCTGGCTTTGATGCTGGGCACGCCATTCGCCACATTGGGTGCGGTGCTGGGCGTCTTTTTGAAAACCAAAAACTCCAAGCTGAAGACGCTGTGCGTTCCATGTTTTGCGACGGGGATTTTTGGCATATCGGAACCTGCCATTTATGGAATAACGTTACCCAATAAGTATCCTTTTATCTTTACCCTTGCAGGGGCTTCCATCGGTGGAGGGGTAATGGGATTCCTGGGCTCCAAAGCTTATGTGGTCGGCGGTATGGGGATTTTGGCGTTGCCTAATTACATTAACCACGGGAACTTCGACATGGGCTTTTTCGGGGCTGTCATCGGAATTACGATTGCCTTCATCGTCACTTGCTTGCTTACCCTTTTCTTTTGGAATGACAGTAAAAGCGTAAATGCCGTTAAATAACCGCCGTGAAAATAAAGAAGCAACTCAAAAGGATGGAGAAACCATGAGAGCTCTTATGATTATGTTTGATACATTAACCCGCAGTTTTTTGCCTAACTATGGAAACGATTGGGTACAAGCGCCTAACTTTGAACGTTTAAGAGAGAAAACCGTGACTTTTGCCAACTTTTATGGCGGAAGCATGCCATGCATGCCGGCAAGAAGAGAGCTGCATACAGGGAGATATAACTTCCTTCATCGTGGCTGGGGGCCGCTGGAAAGCTTTGATAACTCGGTTTTTGAGAGGCTGCAGGAAGCGGGGGTTTACTGTCATCTGGTCACGGATCATTCTCATTATTTCGAGGATGGCGGAGCTACGTACCATAACCGTTATTCGACTTGGGAGGGGTTTAGAGGGCAGGAAGGCGACCGTTGGGTTCCGCGCAGTCAAGCAATGTCCATGGATAATCAAAACCCTTTCAATAAAACAGGAATTTCGGCAGTACAGCATTACGCCAACAGAACCAGACAAGTAAACGAAGAGGACATGTCCAGCGTTCAAACGATTCAGGCCGGCTTGGATTTTCTTGCCCACCATCATGATAAGGATAACTGGTTTTTGCAAATTGAATGCTTCGATCCCCATGAGCCTTTTTATGTTCCGGAGAAGTATCGGCAGCTATATGATTGCAAGGAAGATAAAGACATCCCCTTTTGGCCAAAGTATCAAAAAATCGATTCGGACAGTAATCATGAACAAATCGACGGGATGAGAAAAGAATATGCTGCATTGCTGAGCATGTGTGATTATCATTTGGGCCGGGTGCTGGACTTTTTGGATGATCACAACATGTGGGAAGATACCTTGGTTATCGTCAATACGGATCACGGCTTCCTGCTGGGAGAACATGACTGGCTGGGCAAAAATATTGCACCCATGTATGAAGAAATTATCCATCTTCCGTTCTTTATGCATATCCCCGGAGAAGATTATAATGACGGGAAAGTTTACGATGGATTGTGTCAAACCGTAGACATTGCGGCAACCCTGTTGGATTATTTCAATATTTCCGATGATTACCATCGTGACGGCAGGTCTTTAATCTCCATGATCAAAGAGGAAATGGGTCATCATGCTGAAATTCTTTTTGGGGTCAATGGCGGACATGTTGGCGTGTATGACGGCAGGTACGTGTATATGCGCAGCTCGGCCAAACCGGATAACGGACCTTTGGTTAATCAGACGCTGGCGATGACAAGAATGAGGGGCTTCTTTACCGATGATTCCTTATCGCAAGTGAAACTGGTCCCGGGAAATCGCTTTACCAACGGCATGCCCGTATTGCAGCTGCCTGTTGAAAACTATATTAATTCTTACGGAATCGGAAATTTGCTGTTTGATATGAAAAAGGATCCAAAGCAAGAAAATCCGTTGACTGATCCAGAAATTGAAAAAGCCATGATTGAAAAGCTGGTTAAAAAAATGAAGGAGATCGAGGCGCCGCTGGAAGAATTCGAACGGCTTGGCCTAATCAAGAAATAGGAAGGAATAAAGCTTATGTTTGATATCGAGCTTATTCAACAGGCCGGTTATCCATTCGTGACGCCGGTCATTGTACCGGTTGGCCAAGAGTTAGTTAAGCGAGTTGACATCTTACAGAATAGTAACGATGATACACGGCCTGACATCGATTTGTTGCGTATTGTTTTATGACATTGCCTAAATAGAACGGGTTCCCGCTCTGCCTTTTCCGGCAGAGCAGGAACCTTTTTGTTATTTAGCGTACCTAGAGGCACGGATGGATGACTCATCCAATTTACGGAATATTGTGAAAGTTGAGGCAGATCAACATCCGCTGTCCGGACGCTTTGCACGATTATCCCGTTTGATCAGGGAAGCAGAGAAAGAGATAAATTCATGAGAAGAGATAGGTTTGTAAGAAGCAGACTGTTCGAGATCATTAGACAGGTTTGTGGGAAGGAGGTTTCGGAGAAGTGAAGCAGACCTGACCGGAGGGATGGGGCAAGACACCGGAAAAAATGAAAGGACCGTGATCTTGCTGCAACTAGAATCCGTTTGCATCAATGCCGGCACCGTTCAACCACTTCTATCAAGCTGCTGCCGCAAGGGGCAGATGCGTTCCTTCAAAAATCGTGCCGACCAAAGGCGATGTTTGAGGCTTGCATTTTCCGCACTCGAACAAGGGGATATGCCGGAAGCCAGACGGCTGCACCGGGTGTGAGCGCAGCGTGGGCAAACGAAGCCGCTTGGCCACTTCATCGCGATCAGCGCCTCCATGCAGTCCTGCTCGCTTTGGTAACGGCTGCTGAATGGCTGAAGTTTCGTTCCGGTATTGACCTCTATGTTCACTCGCCCTCGAATCAAGAATTCACGAACATAAGTTCCATTTATTTCATTATACCAAATGTATGTTCCCTCATCAAGCCGAAATTCTTACCTGAACCGGCTCATTTTTTCCTTATTAATCCCTTACCCTAGCCCTCAACCCCTCCCCTCTGAACGAAAGGGATAATCGTGCAAAGGCAAGCAGCATGTGCAGGGACACCAAGACACGAACGCTTTCATGCGAAAAACCTTGTCCGATAGAATGCTCGATCGTGCTCTTTATCAGATGTCCGCCCAGATCCGTCAATTTTTCAAACTTTCTATATATTCCAAGACGATGTGCTGACCTTCGGATGGGCATTCGGGCCCGGCGGCGACCATTTGAGGGGCAAAGAGTTTGTCGTGGCGACAACGACAGGCGGGGAGGAGAAGGGATACCGCGCTGGCGGACACAATTGGTTTACGCTCAGCGAATATTTGCGACCGATCCAATGAACATTGAGCCGGTGCAACGGGACTTATTTACCGGCCTTCGTCTCTTACAGGCCATCGCCCGAGGAGCTGCCGCATGAGGTTAAGCGGTATGTTCAGCATATTATGAGCCCTCTGGCCGCCTTGGCCCAGTAATAACAAGATAAGCGGGGCTTCGGCCCCGCTTTTGCTATGAAAAACGTCTATGCCTTAATATACTCCGAGAAATTCTCCTGCAAGTACCGTGAATTAATATCTTCCCGCAGATGATGGTCGATCAGTTCGTCAAGTTTATCCAGTTCCTTATGCATCATCATTTCGAGAATGGTTTGATGCTCTTTATGGATGTCCACCAGCTTTTCCTTCCTCAACATATGCAGTCTGCGGTATCTGGCGTAATGGACACTCGTCTGCTGGATCAAATTCCACAGGAACTCTCGCCCGGCCAATTGAAACAAGGACTGGTGAAAGGCGTCGTCCAGGCCCAGAAATCGTTCGCTGTCCTCGTCCTCATCGATGACGGCCTGCTGCTTGTCCAGGATCTCCCTGAGCTCATGAACTCCTTTGAGCGGGAGATGGGCGGACAAATCTTTGCTGATTTCTTTTTCGAGCACGCTTCGCAAATAAATCATTTGTTCGACCGACTCCAAATCAATAAAGGAAACAAGGTTGCCTTTTTTGGGATAGATATCGATATAGGATTCCAGACTGAGCTGCTTCAGCACATCGCGAAGCGGGGTCCTGGAGATCCGGAAACGTTCGGACAGGGCGGTCTCGCTAAGAATGGCGCCGGGTTTTAGCTTTAGGGTAAGGATTTCGGTTTTTAGTGATTTCATGATCTCATCTTTAATGGACATGTTGACTCCTGCTTTGGTTTTTGTGTTTATCTGGCATACATCATGTTAACACAATTAAAATTCGGACCTGGTGATAAATCTTACAGACGCTTACCAATCTTGTGTTTTATGATCAACTCAATCTTGTATACAAGAAGGAGGAGATCATTGAAATGAATATGACATGGCGCTGGTATGGGGAAGGGAACGACAATATTACGCTTGACCATATTCGGCAAATTCCCGGAGTTATGGGCATCGTCTGGTCCTTGCATGACAAGGTGGCCGGGGAAGTATGGGAAATGGAACGGATTCAGGAAGTGGCGGATCAGATCACCAGCAAAGGCTTCAGCACCGCCGTCGTGGAGAGCGTCAACGTTCATGATGATATCAAAATCGGCTTGCCGACACGCGACAAATATATCGACATCTATATCGACACTATCCGCAAGTTGGCCAGGGTTGGCGTTAAGGTGATCTGCTATAATTTCATGCCGGTTTTTGACTGGACGCGCACGGAACTGTACAAGGAGCTTCCGGATGGCTCGAACGCGCTTTTTTATGAAAAGGCTGCCATTACGGATAATCCGCGGGAGATGGTGAACCGGATTCTGAAAGGGGCCGGAGAATTCACGATGCCGGGCTGGGAGCCGGAACGGCTGGCGAAGCTGGATGAGTTGTTCGCCGCCTATGCGGATGTAACGGAAGAGAAGCTGTTCGAGAACCTGAAATATTTTTTGGAGCGGATTATTCCGGTATGTGAAGAGGTGGATATCAAAATGGCGATTCACCCCGACGATCCGGCTTGGCCGATCTTTGGCCTGCCGCGCATTATCCGCAGCCGGGACACAATCCGCCGTATGCTGGACGCCGTGGACAGTCCGTACAACGGCCTGACTTTCTGTACGGGCTCGCTGGGCACGAATCCGGAAAACGATCTGCCGGCGATGATCCGCGAGTTCCATGACCGCATTCATTTTGCGCATATCCGTAATGTGAAAGTGTTTGATAACGGAGATTTCATCGAGGTGTCCCATCGCGGGCGCGATGGCAGCGTAGATGTCGCGGAAGTTGTAAAAGCTTATCACGAAAACGGATACACCGGTTATGTGCGTCCCGATCACGGGCGGCATCTGTGGGGAGAAGAGAAAAACTGCCGTCCGGGCTATGGCCTGTATGACCGGGCGCTGGGCGTGATGTATTTGCTGGGCGTTTGGGACAGCCTGGAAAACGCTAGGGAGGCCAAGTAATGCTGCGTCTTAGCCGGGAAAGTCTAAAGGCTGGCCGATCCGCCTGGGAAGCGGCGGGCGTTGAGCTGCCGAAGTTCGAACTGGAGACGGTAGCGGCGAATACGCGGGTTAATCCGCGGTGGGTTCACTTTGGCGCAGGCAACATCTTCCGGGGATTCGTGGCGAATGCCCATCAACAGCTGCTGGACAGCGGCCAAGCGGATACCGGAATTATCGCCGCGGAATCGTTTGATTTTGAGATGATCGACAAGGTCTACAAGCCTTACGACAATCTGACGCTGCTGGTGCTGATGAACGCGCGCGGCGAGTTTCAGAAGAAAGTGGTCGGCAGCATTGTCGAAGCCCTTGCCGCGGACAAAAACCGGGCAGCGGATTACAGCCGCCTGATCGAAATCTTTGAGCAGCCGAGTCTGCAAATGGCCAGCTTCACCATTACGGAAAAAGGATATTCGCTCACCGGTCCGAACGGCCAATATCTAGGGATCGTGGAACAGGATATCGCGAACGGTCCAGCACAGCCGATTCATGCGATGAGCATCGTCACTTCGCTGGCGTACCGCCGTTATTTGAAAGGCCGGTATCCGATGACATTTGTCAGCATGGACAATTGCTCCCATAACGGAGACAAGTTAAAGCAAGCCGTCTTGACGATGGCCAAAGAGTGGGCGAAGAGAGGTTTGGTTGAAGGCGGATTCATCGACTATCTTGAAGATGAACACAAAATTACGTTCCCGCTGTCCATGATCGATAAAATCACGCCGCGTCCGTCGGAAACGGTGCAGGCGGCGCTCTTGGAGCAGGGGATCGGCGATATGGAGGTGATCGTCACCTCCAAGCACACGTATACCGCGCCTTTCGTCAATGCGGAGATCAGCGAATATCTGGTGATCGAGGACAAGTTTGCAAACGGCCGTCCGCCGCTTGAAGAGGCCGGGATTATATTCACGGACAGGGACACCGTCAACAAGGTGGAAACGATGAAGGTCACGACCTGTTTGAATCCGCTCCACACCGCACTCGCCGTTTCCGGCTGTCTTCTAGGATTTACATTGATTGCGGATGAGATGAGGGATGATACGCTGCGCAAGTTCGTAGAAACGATAGGCTACACCGAGGGGCTTCCGGTCGTGGTCGACCCCGGCATCCTGAGTCCCAAGGGGTTTCTGGACGAGGTGCTGCAGGAACGTTTCGCGAATCCGTTTATTCCCGACACCCCGCAGCGGATTGCGACCGATACTTCGCAGAAAGTAGGCATCCGTTTTGGTGAAACGATCAAATCCTACATGCGAAGGGAAGACCTTAACCCGGAAAGTTTAACGGCCATCCCGTTGGCGATTGCCGTCTGGTGCCGTTACTTGCTGGGCGTGGACGATGAAGGCAAGCCGTTCACTTTAAGTCCGGACCCGCTTTTGGAAACGCTGCAAAGACATTTGGCAGGGGTGAAACTAGGTGATAAAACTGCGGGAGTCCGCGCCATTCTTGAGGATGGGCAGATTTTTGGCGTTCCTTTGTACTCGATTGGGCTCGGCGAGAAAATTGAGGGCATGTTTTATGAGATGCTGGAAGCTCAGGGGGCCGTGCGGCGAACGCTGGATAAATATCTGAAATAAACGCAAGGGAGCTTTTGGAACTTATTGAGCTCGGATATCTCGTATATTCGGAAGCCTTTCCGGAAACAAACCGAGGTAGGGACTAACAAGGCATGTCCTGAATCGGGTTTGTGAAAGAAGGGCTTTTTTACTTTTGGGCTATTCGGACCGGAATCTGTGTTATTATGAAAGATATGAACTGTTTTTGCACAAAACTTATTTGGAAAGAGCGGAGCTTTAATGATGAAAAAGCTGACTATCGACGATGTCGCCCGTAGGGCCGGCGTTTCCAAAAGCACAATATCCCAGTACTTGAACCAGCGGTATAAGTATATGAGCGAAGCGACGCGGCAGCGGATCGCCGAAGTCATTGAGGAGTTGGATTATCGGCCGAACGGCCTTGCCCGCAGTCTGAAGCAGAATCGCACTCATCTCGTTGGGATCATTGTGGCGGATATCGACTATACTTTGTCCATCCAGTGCGTCCGCGCCATCGAAAGCGAGCTGCAGAACCGGGGGATCCAGGTTTTGATCTGCAATGCTGACGAAAATCCGGAGAAGGAGCAGCTCTATATTGAAACACTGATTGCCAGACAGGTTGACGGTTTGATTGTGTTCCCTACGGGGCATCAATCTTCGGCCTACAGCCGTCTTGGCGAACTGGAGATGCCGTTCGTTTTCATTGACCGTCTGGTTGACGGCGTCAGCACCCAGAGCTTGCTGCTTGATAACGAAATTGCCGCCAAAATGGGAGTAGAAGAGTTGGTCCATAACGGGCATACCCGGATCGGTATGATGACGCTGCCGCTGGGGGAGCAAGGGATTACTCCGCGCAAGGAGCGGCTTGGCGGATTCCGCAAGGCCATGGAGGAGGCGGGCTTGCCGCTGCGGGAAGAATATCTTGTGAGTGCTCCGGCGCAGGAGCTCGGAGCCCGGCTCTCGGAACTCATGGCGCTTCCGGAGCCGCCGACATCGCTGATCGCCGGCAACGATATTGTGCTGGCCGAGCTGTTGAAAGCCTCCAACCGGCTGGGGATTTCCATTCCCGAGCGACTGTCGGTCATTGGCATAGACGATGCCGACTTTGCCCGCATCTACAACCCGGTCATCACCACGATTTGTCAGCCCGCCCATGAGATGGGCGTTCAAGCCGCCAAAGTCATTCTTTCCGGCATCGAGGATCGGGACAGACCGATACCTATTACGTACCGTTTTCCGCCCGCGCTTCGGCGTGGGGAGTCGGTGAAAAAATTGGAGATTCGGTAAAGCCGGCAAGAACCTAAAAGGACTTTGACTTCCTCAGCGTGTGGAGGTCAAAGTCCTTTTAATATCGCGATTTTAACTGACAGTTACGGCTGATGCCATAAATGCCTCCAATTCAGCGCGGCTTGGCAGGCCGTCCGAGTCGCCCGGCGACATAACCGCCAGCGCGCCGATCGCATTCCCCCTGGAGACAGCCGACTGGACATCCAGCTTCTCCAATAGTCCGCTAATCACGCCGGCGGCGAATCCGTCGCCCGCGCCGACTGTATCGACAACCCGTTCCACTTTAAAGCCCGGCACAAAGCCGTGGCCCTGTAAACTCTTGTAGAAAGCCCCGCCCGGCCCCATTTTGATGACGACCAGCGAGACGCCCTGCTTGAGATAGAAATCGGCAATCTCCTCAGGCTCCTCCAACCCGGTTAACAGGCGCCCTTCGCCGATGCCGGGAAAAAACCAGTCGGAGCGGCAGGCCAGCTCGTTGATCGTCCGAATCATCGTCTCTTGGTCGCTCCATAATACCGGCCGCAGATTGGGATCAAACGAGATTGTCCGGTTTTGACTTTTCATGTAGTCCATAGCATGGCGCGAGAATTCCAGCATGGATGGTGAAAGCGCAGCCGAAATACCCGTGACGTGCAGATGAGCGGCCGAAGCAAAGTAATCCGGGTCAAAGTCGGCGATACCAAGGGTGGAGGCCGCGGACCCTTTACGGTAATACTCCACCTTAGGATCCCCGTTTAGTACCCTGGACTTTAGAAGCAGGCCGGTCGGTTTCTCATGAGTTAACTTCACCTTGGAGGTATCGATGCCCTCTTTGTTCTGGGCATCCAGAATAAATCGTCCCAGGCTGTCCTCCCCAAGCTTCGTGATATAGCCGGTTTGATGACCGAGCCGGCAGAGACCGATCGCTACATTGCTTTCGGCTCCGGCCAGTGCTTTGGAGAAAGCAGCGGCTTCGTGAAGTTCGCCGACTTCATCGGCGCGGAACATGACCATCGGTTCGCCGAAAGTGACGGCGGCCAAGGCTTTTGACATGTAAGATTCCCCCTAAAGACTAATTATCCTCAAAATATCATATAAACCGGTTTTGTACAATGCTGGTGTTTACATTTAACATGAGGATGTCAACAAAATCGATTAGAAAATAGCCGTTTTTATTGTTATTTACGGAAATTCTAAAAAAACATTGACGGAGCCGATAATTGTGTTTAGTATCTAGTTGAAGCAGAAAATGCTAGGTTTTAATCTTATTTTGATAAAATAATTTAGTAAATTTATTTAGGTGTGTAATGACTAGTCATGATCAAAGTAAAGAGGCAAAGGAGAAGAGTTCTATGAAGAAGCTAAAAGTGTTGGGAAATTTGCAGGAATGCGGCGTAGTAGCGGTAATCCGGGCGGAAAATGCGGAAGATGCCTGTAAAATGTCGGCAGCCTGTATTGAAGGCGGCTTAACCAATATAGAAGTGACGTTCACGACGCCGGGCGCGGAAGAAGCCATCCGCCGGCTGGTATCCGAGTATGGAAAGCAGGCGGTCGTCGGCGCCGGTACCGTGCTTGATCCGGTTACGGCGCGAATTGCCATTCTAGCGGGGGCGGAATTTGTGGTTAGTCCGTCGTTCGACAAGGAAACGGCGCAGCTTTGCAACCTCTACGGAATTCCTTATATGCCGGGCGTTCTGACGCTGGGCGAAATCAAGGAGGCGTTGAAGCTGGGGGTTGACATCCTGAAATTGTTCCCGGGCAGCGCTTTCGGTCCCGATTTCGTCAAGGCCGTTAAGGGCCCGATGCCGCATGTCAGCATTATGCCAACCGGCGGCGTTGATCTGGAAAATATGGAACAGTGGCTTAAGGCCGGCTGTATCGCCGTCGGGATCGGCAGCAACCTTACGGCTCCGGCGAAGCAAGGCCGCTACGACCAAATCGCGGAATTGGCGGAAGCGTATGTATCCAAGTACCGGGCACTAAGTAAATAGAACGGGGCGGGAACAACGCCAGGCTGTAAAGAGATGGCTCCTGTATGGATCAGGAGTCATCTCTTTAAGTTATGAAACTGCTTTGAGACCAACAACACCAACGACAATGATCAAGAGACTTATCATGCGCCCGATGCTTTTGGATTCACCAAAAAAGATCATGTTTACCAGAACGGCAGCGGAGGTTCCTATTCCAATCCAGACCGCATAGGCGATGCTGACTTGCAGATAATTAAAAGAAGCGTAAAGAAAGGCAAAAGAACCTCCAAATCCGCCAAAAAACATCAGCAAATTCAACATGGATTTCTTTTGGCTGAATTTTTTTAAACCAATGACTCCAGTCAGCTCAAATAGAGCAGCAATCAATACGAATAGCCAACCCATATTAACGAACTCCTTTTGCCGATCCGGTTTCCGGCTTATTGTCGAATAGTTTTAAGGCAATTACCCCAATGACCAGAATCCCCATAAACAGACCTTTTGCAATGCTGAATTCCCCATCAAAAATCAGGATGTCCATTAGGGCCGTGCCCACTGTACCTGCGGCTGCAAAAACGGCGTAAACGGTGCCGGTCGGCAATGACTCGCAGGCTTTTGCAAGAAACTGCATATCGACGAGAATTATGACCATGATGATAACCCAGTGCCACCAAGTATCGGCAACATTGAATCCAAAGACCCAAAGCAATTCGAATAGAGAAGTTAAAAGGACAAAAATCCAACCTTTATTCATAGACCCTTTTCCTTTCCGAAAATTCAAAAAAAGTCACCGCACGATTAATGAATGAACGTCAGTCATAATAATTCAAAAAAATAAATGCAGATTTGCCGGTACTTTGCTTCAGTTTCTCCATAATGATCTCTTGATGAAATGAAATACCCGCGTCTTATAAACGTCCAGGGGTTCTTCTTGTTCAAGTCCGATATAAAATCGTTCGGCAGCATTTTCAATCAGATTGATGAGAAGTTTGGCCGTCCATTTGGCATGAAGATCGCTGACGATCTCATTATTGTTCATGGCTTTCACTAATATGTTCTCAAGCCAATCATAATAAGGAGAATAGATGGCTTCCCATTTTTCCATGGAATGATCGATCGCAAGACCGGAATAACAAAGGACAAGGATTTCTTTGTATGAATCGGTGATGTCGAAGGTTTCGCTTATTACAACCTCCAAAACGTCCCAAAAGCTTTCTTTATCCTGTGCTTTTTCTTTGATTTTACCAAAAGTGATGCTAAGAAGATGATCCGCAATCGCGGGGATTAACGCTTTTTTGGATGAGAAATATAAATAAAACGTTCCTTGGGCAACGCCCGCTTTTTTTACGATATCCGAAATAACCGTCTTATCATATCCTTTTTCCGTTATGACCTCCATGGCCGCGTTTAAAATAAGCTGGTATTTCCCATCAGAGAAGTTTGCCAATATTCATCCCCCTCCTTTTTGATTAATGAATGATTATCATTCATAATACGTGAATGCGAAAATACTGTCAAACGTTATTCCCGGTTAGCTGGACTGGCAGAACTGTCTTTAGTCCAAAAAAGAATTTAGATGAAGCAAACGTAAACCACTATACAAATTCACTTTTTAAGAAGAAAGATATATAATCAAAGGCATATTTTGAATCCTTACGGGTTAGGAGTGCGAAAATGTTTTGGGCAAAAAAATCTTAATTGTTGAAGACGACATCAATATTTCAAAAATCATCAAAATGAACTTGAATGTCGTAAATTATGAGACGACCGAAGTATACGATGGACAGGCCGCCTGGGAGATGATTCAGCGCGAAAAGTTCAACCTGGTTTTGCTGGATGTCATGATTCCGGGGATCGACGGGTTTGAACTCATGGAGAAAATCCGCCCGCTGCAGATCCCGGTGATTTTTTTAACGGCGAAAAATGCAGTAATTGATAAGGTCCAGGGTTTGAAGCTGGGGGCGGAGGATTACATCGTGAAGCCGTTCGAAACCCTTGAACTGCTGGCCCGCATTGAGACGGTATTACGCAGATTCGGCAGTGAAGAGCATGTCATTGAATTTAAAGAGCTTCAGGTCTATTTGGATAAAAGGGAAGTAAGGGTCAAGGGACAGCCCGTGGAACTGACCATCAAGGAATTTGATCTGCTCGTCGTTCTTTTGAAGAATAAAAACATCGCTCTGTCCCGGGAACAACTGTTGGATAAAGTTTGGGGGATCGCTTATTTTGGCGAAACGAGAACCGTAGACATGCATATTAAATCGCTGCGCAAAAAGCTTGGACTGCATGACCACATTATCACGGTCTATAAAATCGGGTACCGGTTGGAGGACTAGGCATGAGGTTTTGGCAGAAAATATCCCTGTTCTCGATCTTGACTTTTATCGTCATCTTTAACCTGGCTTCGGTGCTGATCATCGAGCGGAACCACAGCAAGATGCTCCAGCAGGAAATCAATACGATGTTACGGGAAAATATGAATATTCGTTCGACGATGGAGGCCGTGGCTCCGCTCCTGAAAATTTACAATGACTTTGATTATGAAAAAACGGTGTTTACGAATATAGGAAATGAGTTTGTTGCCAGAAACAACGACCAGAAAATGTATTTAAACATCGTAGATAATATGAACCGCAAGGTATTCAACAACGTCGATTTTACGGGGCAACATCCGGAACTGCAGGGGTCGTCAGAGGACGAGATCCGGTATATGCTAAGCGATGTCGGTCGGAGGACGATTTTGTTTACCTCCAGCCTGGTTCATATTAATCAAAAAAAATACGCCATCGGCTATATGAAAGATGTCACCCCGATTTATCAGGAGCGTTTCGAACAGTATAATTTTTTCTTGAAAGTTGATTTAGCCGCCTGCCTCATCTATATGATCGTGATGTTTTTGATCAGCAAAGGACTTACCAAACCGATCGACAAGATGGTTAAAACCGCAAAGGTGATTGCCCAAGGGGATTTCTCGAAAAGGGTGGAGCTCAAATCCAAAGATGAAATCAGCAACCTGGCCCATCATTTTAATCATATGGTTTCGGTGGTTGAAGATAAAATTATTGAACTGGAGCGGCACAATCTGGAGAAGCAGCGGTTTATCCAAAACTTCACCCATGAACTGAAAACGCCGCTGACCTCGATCATCGGCTACGCTGATTTTTTGCGGGTGACGAAATACCAGGAGGATGTTTTTCTGGATGGGCTGAATGTCATTTACAACGAGGCCAAAAGGCTCGAATCGCTCTCTTTGAAAATGATGGATTTAATTTTGGTACAAGCGGACCATTTTGAGATGAAGATGGAGAATCTAAGAACCGTGATTGACGAAATGGATTCGGCTTTGGCCATGGAAGCGAAGGATAAAAACATTCGCCTGGTTTATGACTGTAAGGATTGCCGGCTCTGGATGGAGAAGGATTTAATGAAGAGCCTCATCTTCAATCTGGCGGATAACGCGATCAAGGCTTCCGCCGAGCATGGGGCGGTAACGATTCGCACGTATGAGGACCATCATCAGTGTGTCCTCACCGTGGAAGACCGCGGTATCGGAATAGCTCCGGAGCATGTGGACAACATTTTCGAACCGTTTTATGTATCGGATAAAGCAAGAACGCGCAGCTACAATGGAGCAGGGTTAGGATTATCCATCTGTCAGAGCATCGCTAAGATTCATCATGGGACGTTTGAAGTGGCCAGTGAAGAAAACAAAGGAACAACCGTCACCGTTAGGTTTGATGTGAAGCGCGAAAGCGAGGTGGACTCATGAAGGCAATAAAGCTGCTTATCAGCGGGATAGCCTGCCTGATCTTCCTTACGGGTTGCAACGAATTTTATCAACCTGTCGCCAAAGATACGGTCATGATCAAAAAAATAAATCAAGTCATGCCGGAAAATAAGCTGGAGTACCCTGGAACATTATCGGAGGACACCGTGAAAACGTTAAGTGTTGATGCGGTAAATCGGCTTTTAAAGACCAATTTATTGGTGGAGGACATAAACCTCGAAGTCAGCGCATCCGATCTGCAGGAGATCAAAAGTATGCTGTATTCTATTATAGGAGATACGAGCGCAGACCCCCTTGTGCGGTATAAAACGGAATTGAACGCTATTCCTAACGGGATATACCGTGTAATCATAACCAATCCGCACAATCCTTATATTCAATATACCGTGGCATTGAATTCAAAAGACGGAGATATCCTGGAAATTAACAATTATGCACGAACGGAGTATTCCCCCGGTAAAGGAAGCGAACCCGACAAAGATGAAGCGATATTCACAGCTAAGCAGTTTCTGAAACGGTTGAGCGATGTAAATCCGGATGAGTTGGAACTAGGGAAGGACTCGTTTTTCTGGGGAGCAACAAACGACGCAACTTTATTCTTCCGGGATAAAAAGACGAAAAAAACGCGGTACGTCGTATCGGTTGACTCGAGTACGAAAGAGATATCAGGTTTCAGCAAGGGGATTATGACGGTGTTATCTTATTCATATCTGGCTAACCTCTCCCAATCTGACTAGCTTTAAGCTCCCCTAATTCTAATTTGCCGATCAAGAGACGCATGGCGTCTCTTTTTGTTTGGAATGCGGACATGATTATATGTTCCACTTTTTCCCTCCGCAAGTTGCAATATTTTTTACATCTTCTTTACATGTTGATCTAACTTTTACTACATCTTCCCGCTATATTGGAATAGCATCACATCCCCCATCGGGACAGGGAATTATGAAACAAAGTTTTGAACTTTTAGAGGAGGAGTACATATTGTCAATCGGTAATAAATCGCGGGGAACGGGGCGTCTTTTGGCGCTTGATGCAGCGCGGGGGTTGGCGGTCATAGGGATGTATGTGCAACACTTTGCGCTGAACGGCATGAATGGCGCGATCGTCTCCGGAAACACGACGCTGCTATTTGTGCTCTGCGGGGGCATCTCCTACTCGATCATGGCGGGGCGCATGAAGGATCTAGGAACGGAGCCGACCGCGTTCCGAGCGCGGATGCTCGCGCGCGCGGTATTTGTCGATACTATCGGGTATCTTCTCATTATGCTGAATACTCCGTACGGGGTGATTTTGCCCGCCTATGCGGCATTGTTCGTACTAGCGCTGGTGCTGGTGCGGCGTTCGACGCGTGCGCTTTTTGCGGCGGCGGCCGTTCTGCTCGTGGTGAGCCCGCCGCTGATGGTTCTCGGAGGGAGCTTTCTATCGGGGGCGTTCCTCCTGCGGGATATAGCGGGCGGACCGATGTCCGGTCTGGCACTCGCTCCAGCTTTCGTCGCCGGGATGGCGATCGGGCGTCTCGATCTCACCAAAGCGCGCACCGCACTCTCGCTTGCGGGCGGCGGCGCGGTCATGCACGCTGTCGGTAAGCTGCTGGGCGCTTACGTCCTTCCCGGGCTAAGCCGTTCTTTTGAGCAGTGGCTCATCCGCGTTCAAGGTGCCGCCCCCGTCCAGCCGGACCCTTACGCCATCTGGCCGCTTAACGTGGAACAGCCGTTGTGGCACAGTCTGCTCTGGACAGCTCCGCACAGCGCCTCGACGTTCCAGACGCTGACGGGGCTGGGGGCCGCGCTTTTGGTGCTGGGACTGGCTTGTCTCGTCCCGAAGCGGACCGCTGTCGTGCTGGGGCCTTTCGCGGCAGTCGGACGCGTGGCGTTGACGATGTACGCGGCACAGTTCGTCGTGATCTGGGTTCTTGAACGGGCGGGGATCGATTATGGCCTCGGAGGGATTCCATTCGGCGACCTGCTCGTCGTCATCGTGACGCTGGCGGCGGGCTGGCTGATCGCGCGGCTTCCCGCCGGTCCGCTCGAGGCGCCGATGCGTCGCTTCGACCGGGCGTTCAGCGCCTCACGGCCGGCTGGGGCACCGCCGTCCGGATAAGCGTGCGCCTGCCGGAACAGCTCACCCTTGGGGTGGGCTTTTTTTATAGGGTTAAACGATTTTACAACTCTATTACGCCTCGACCTCACTTCTAATATATGAAAGTTCTATTATTTATACCTGAACGGGAGGCGAATGATTAAAATAGCCCGCTCAGCAACAAAGGAAAAGGGGATGCATTATTCCATGTTTAGAAAATTGATCACCAGGCGCCGTCTGACACTGGTTTTATTGCTTGCGCTGCTGGTCGGAGCGATAAGCTGTTTCAGTGACTGAGGCAAGTGCTGCAGCTCCTGCTGCAGAAGGGCAAGCTGTTCCGGCGAAAGCAAGTTCAAACTCTGCAGGGGATTCGCCGAGCTTGAAGAAAGAGGTGCTTCACAGTCCATTAACTGGAGATGTGAAATCCTTGACTGAGGTTCCTGATCCTGCTTTTGCAGAAGGTGCTATGGGGAAAGGGGTTGCCATTGTTCCGAGTGTTGGCCAAGCCGTGTCGCCAGTGAACGGTACGGTTGGCACCATTCTCAAGTCAGGTCATGCTGTAGTTCTGCTATCCGAGAGTGGTGCGGAAGTACTTATTCACATTGGAATCAATACGGTGCAATTAAAAGGGCAGTATTTCACCCCTCGGGTTAAGGTAGGAGATCAGGTCCGCAAAGGGGATCTATTGATTGAGTTTGATCTGGAGAAAATTAAGGAAGCCGGTTACAATCCGATCACACCAATTATTATCTCGAATACCGACGATTATTTGGATGTTATTGAAACAACAAGCTCAACGGTTACAGCCCAAGATAAGTTGCTGACGCTTGTTGTCTAAGTGAACTACGCTGAAAGGAGACTCATCTATTAGAATGAGGCTGGCGGATTGATCCGCTTGGTCTCGGGATTGCTTCTTTCTAAGCTCTTGAACCAGCCTCAAAGGCCGTTTCAAGAGCTGTTTGCGTTCTTGGCGTATTCATGGGAACTATTTTATTCCCAAAAATGACCCGGCAGCAACTTAAATTCGTCCTCTTTACGTAATTTGTAAAAGGGATATAATCAAAGCTTGAAAGCGGATACAATTAATGTGGTAAAATGGTGGAGGGTTGGTTTTCGGCAATATGAGACACTAATTCAAGGAAGGACTCGGATATGGAGCATAACCATTGGATCCGCAAGGCGGTTTTGAGAATAAAAAACATGAGGTTCCAAAACAAATTAATGTTGGGATACCTGCTCATTTGCGTTATTCCGCTTATCGTTGTAAGCGTAATCATATTCCGCCAGTCGGCAGTGGAACTGGAAGAGTCTTCTCAAGAGTTCGCGGCTCTGTACACGTCTCAGATCAGGACTTCCTTGAACGAATTCATGAAAGAATACGATAAGGTGACCAAGTCGGTGCTCATCGACGGCGAACTGATCTATAAGCTCGGGGACGAGCGGAACAGGTCGATGGATGAATTGATTTTACAGCGGGTGGCCGTTCAGCGGTTGCTCATGCGGGTCGCTCTGCTTAAACCGGAGATCGGTACCGTGATGCTGGTGAGCCGCGATAACGCCGTGTATCAGTATACGACTACCACTAACGTGGTCAACGAGAACGCACTATTATCCCAAAATTGGTTTAAGCGGCTCCGCAGCTCCGATGAAACGTTTTTTATTACCGGGCTGCATGATCGTTCCTATTACGATGACCAAGGAGAAGGCGCCATGGTGACGGTAGGAAGAGTCCTCCTCAACTCGGACGGGGCCTATGCGGGAATCCTGCTCATCGATTTGGACCCGTTTGCCTTGCTGCAGCTTGATCAAGATTTCGTCTCGGCCCGGGACAAATACGGGATGAGCGTCACTATTAGCAATCGCCATGGAGAAATCGTCTATCAATCCGACGCCGCCAGCGGCCGGCTGTCCTGGCAGCAGGTATTGGAATCAGGCGGGGGAGCTTATATCAAAGTTAAAGGCGGCAAGAACAGGATTATTTTAACGGGAAACACCGAACTCGGCAAATTGTTGGTCAGGACGGAGATCCCCCGCGAAAAGCTTCTGGCCAAGATCAATCAGATCCAAGGGGTGACCTTGATTGTGATCCTGGCAAGCTGTTTGATCATCGCACTCATGTCGTTTGGATTAAGCTATACAATCACGAGGCCGATCAAGGCGCTCCGCAAGAGCATGAAGCAAGCGGAACTAGGCCAATACCTGCCCATCGAGAAAAAGCAGGCCAATGACGAGATCGGCAGCCTGGTCAATAGTTACAACAAGATGATCGTAACGATCCGCACCTTGATTGAGGATGTGTACATCGCGGAGATTAAGCATCGCCGAGCCAAGTTCATCGCGCTCCAGAACCAGATCAACCCGCATATGCTGTACAACACCTTGGAATCCATCCGCATGAAGGCGCTGGTGAATGATGATGAGGAGACGGCCGGCATGATCAAAATTCTGGCTCGCATGTTTAGGCTTGCTTTGGGGAAAGAAGGCAGGCAGCATTCGGTGAAGCATGAATTGGAATATACGGCGAATTATGTGCAGCTCCAGAACCTAAGGTTCGACCATAAGTTCCTGCTGGATATTCGAATTCCCGAGGATATTCAGCAATGCAGCATCATCCCGCTGGTTTTCCAGCCGATCGTGGAGAACAGCATCAACCATGGGTTCGAAGACTACAGCCAGACGATGAATATCGCGATTGAAGGTTTTTGGACGGAAGAAGGCGAGATCCTGATCCGGATGACGGACGACGGAATCGGCATGACTGAGGACAAGCAAAAGGAGCTGCAAGTTTTGTTGGAGGCGGCGGGGTCGGACAAATACAAGCTGGATATGACGGATGAGCCCGCCGGTAAAGGGTTGGGCTTAAAAAATATCGCGGAACGCATCAAGCTTCATTATGGAGACCGGTATTATCTGATGATTCGTTCTGGAATCGGGCAAGGGACGACGGTAGAAATTTTAATCCCCAAGATCTAAAGACGCTATGATGGTGCGAAATGAAAAAGAGAGGTGCCCTGGGATGAAGCTAGTCTTAGTGGATGACGAGAAAGGAATTGTGGACGGCCTTAAAAAAATAATCGGCCGCTATGTTCCGGATTGTGAGGTCGTTGGCGCAGCTTACAACGGTTTGGAAGGGGTCAAGTTAATTCAAACACGGCACCCCGACATCGTGATCACGGATATTCGGATGCCGCAGGCGGATGGCCTGGAAATGATCAAAATGCTGAAAGAGGCGGGCAACCCGGCCAAATTCATTCTTTTGAGCGGGTATGCCGACTTCGAATATGCGAGGCGGGGCATGCAGCTGGGGGTCCAATTTTACATCAATAAGCCGGTGGAGGAAGAGGAGCTTCGCGACTGCGTCCGTCAGGTCATGGAGGACATCCGGACGGAACGGGCTAAACTTCGGGAAGTGGACGACCTGAAGCAGGAGGCTCACAGCCGGATGCAGGAAAATGTACTGCGGGATATTCTTGATAACGGCAGCGATGGTTTGGTTCATATGGAAGAAACCCTGCGGATCGCCGGTATAGAAGCGGTGGGGGTCCGGTTTATATGCGTCTTGCTGGAATTTGACGAAGGTTTCGGCTGTATAAAAGAATTCGGTCTTCGGCCAGTGTTTCAGCAGATCGACCGGGCCTTGGAGCGGTACCGGGCCGTATACCGGTTCCGATATTCCGGTTCTCAGGTGGCCGTTGTAGTCACCCATGACGGAGCTGCCGGGTACGAGGAACTGGTCCGTACCATACTCGGCCTGAAGGATACGCTGTTTCGGGAACTGAAATTGTCCGTCACCGCCGGAATCGGCACTTTTCAGGAACGGGCGGCGGGACTCGGCCAATCTTTTGAGGAAGCCCGCTATGCCTTAAGCTACAAGGTCATCAAGGGGGAGGGGGCCGTGATCGCTTATCCCGAGACGGTCAATCTGACGGGACGGCGCCATCCCGTTCCTGAAGAACTGATTAACAAACTGGAAGCAGAGCTCGACAATATGAATGAAGAGGGATGTGTCGCCATCATCCGCGAGATTTTCCGGGGCATGGAAGTTCAGCAAGGTATGAGCCCCACGGATCTCCAGGTGTATTGTATAAACATCCTTTTATCGAGCGTGCGGAAGATGTCGTTTCAGCAGCTGCAGCAGAATGATTTTCTCGGGCGCAATATCCTGTCTCTAGAGGCCATCTCCAGCTTCCGAACGCTGGAGCGCCTGGAGAAATGGATGATTCAGGTCATTCGCTGCATCATTGTGTTTAAGGTAGAGCATCATGTGCCCAAGAAGAAGGATATCATCGCCGAGATCAAGGAATACGTAACGCAGCACTACCATGATCCGATCACCCTTGCGGAACTGGCCTCCCGGTTTTTCATCAGCCCTTATTATTTAAGCCAGTTGTTTAAGCAAAAGACGGGGGATACCTACATGAATTTTCTGGCTCAGGTCCGAATCGGCAAAGCGAAAGAACTGCTGGAGCGAACGGATTTGAAGGTTTATGAAATTTGCGAGCGGGTAGGGTACTCGGATACGCAGTATTTTGCTCGGCTATTCGAGAAATTGACAGGTTTGAGACCTAGCGAATACCGCAAGAGCCGATCGCGCGCTTAATTGAAACTTATTGTTAGGCCACTCCGCGCGGGAGTGGTTTTTAATTTATCCTTAAAAATGGCCTGGTTGGAACTTAAAAACGACCGATTGGCGATGGTTGCCCCCGATTGTATAGTAAAGATGTAAGCGAATTCAACAACCAGATATCAAGGGGGGAACCAATTGAGAGCAGTTCCATTTCATCGAATGAAGGTATATTGGCCGCTGTATGTGATGGCGATTCCGGGAATCGTTTTTCTGATTGTGTTTAAATTTATTCCGCTGGCCGGTTCTGTAATCGCCTTCAAGGATTATTCGGTTTTCCGGGGTTTCATTGATAGTCCTTGGGTAGGTCTCAAACATTTTAGCACCTTGCTTCACCATCCGGACTTTGCCCGAGTGTTCGGCAATACCCTGACGCTGGGATTTTTCAAGCTCGTTCTGATTTTCCCGGTGCCCGTTTTGCTGGCGCTGATGATCAACGAGATTCGAAAATCGGCGCTGAAGAAAGGAATCCAGACCGCGCTGTACATTCCGCACTTTTTGTCCTGGGTGATCGTGGGCGGTATTCTCTTCGATTTCTTTGCGATCAGCGGCTTGTTCAACATTGTCATCGGGTGGTTTGGTCATGAACCGGTGTTGGCCATGCAAGAAAGCGCATACTTTCGGCCTGTTTATGTGCTCGCTTCGATATGGAGGGATGCCGGGTGGGGAACCGTGGTGTATATGGCCGCCATTAGCGCGATCGACCCGCAGCTCTATGAATCGGCGATGATCGACGGCGCCTCCAAGTTCAGGCAAATCCGCCACATTACCTTTCCGCTTTTGCTGCCGACCGTACTGGTGCTATTTTTGCTTGAGATCGGCAATTTCCTGGATCTTGGCTTTGATCAAGTGTATAATCTGCTCACTCCGATGACATACAACGTAGGGGATATCCTGGATACGTACGTATTCCGGACGGGCATTCAGCAAGCGCAGTACAGTTTCGCCACGGCGGTAGGGCTGTTTCAATCGGTGATCGGGTTTATTATGGTGTACACCTTCAATAAGTTGTCCAAGAAGGTTTCGGATGGGGGGCTCTGGTAGGCATGGCTGAATCAAGAGGGGAAAAAATATTTGGTACGGCAATAACTGTCCTGCTTATCCTGTTTTCCATTATAGCGATCATACCGCTCCTGTCCGTGATTGCGACCTCGTTTAGTTCCAGAAGTGCTGTCGATATGAATCTGGTAACGTTATGGCCGAAAGAGTTTACGTTAGACTCATGGAAATATATTATCGATCGTCCCGACTTGTGGAAATCGTTTTTCCTGACGCTCGGCACGACGTTAATCGGCACGGTGTTGGCGCTCCTGATGACCGCCTTGTTCGCCTACCCGCTGTCGAAGCCCGAGTTCCGCTGGGGTTCCGTGATTATGGTGCTAGTTGTGATTGCCATGATCTTTAAAGCGCCGATTGTGCCTTATTTCCTGACAGTCCGCGGCGTTGGCCTTTATGATAATCCATTGGTCCTGGTCATACCGCATATTCTGAATCCGTTCAATTTAATCATCATGAGGACCTTCTTCAAGCAATTCTCCAAGGAATTGGAGGAGGCCGCCTTTCTTGAGGGCTGCGGATATTTCCGGATGCTGTTCCAATTCGTGCTTCCGCTATCCAAGGCTGTACTGGCGACCCTCGCTTTATTCTACGGTGTGGTGTTATGGAATCAGTTCCAGCATCCGCTTTTCTTCTTGCAGAATCCGGACTGGTTTCCGCTGCAGATTAAGATCCGGCAGTTCATCACCGACGGTAACGTGATTATGGCCGGTGCCCCGACCACGGCTGATCTTAACTATAACGAGCGGACTTTAAGAGCGGCGACCGTGATTTTTGCGATCATCCCGATCATTCTGGTGTATCCTTTCCTGCAGAAATATTTCGTTAAAGGAGCCATGATCGGCTCCGTAAAAGGGTAATTAAAAGGGGGAAACAGTATGAAACTTAAAAAGATCAGCCTATTGCTGGCGACAAGCATTCTTGCAATAACCACTGTATTAACGGGTTGCGGCGGAAACAAAAACGCTTCCGAAGGTTCAGCGGCTGCGAACCAGAACCAGAACTCCAGCGGGGATGAAGTTGTCGATATTGAAGTGTGGGGCACCAACATCGGATATAAACCGATCGAAAAGGGCAGCAAGCTGTATGAATTTTATAAAGAAAAGCTTGGCGTCGGCGTCATTCATCCGTATGTGGAATGGAACGGGGGCACCAACTACCTGAATCAGTTGAACCTGAAAATCGCCGCAGGGGAAATGCCCGACTTGTTCTTGCCCCAGCAGGGCATTGAAGACAGCTTGGCTAAAAACGGGGCGATCGCCGATCTGACTGATTTGTTGCCTCAATATGCGCCGAATTTATGGAATGCCATTCCGCAGGATATGTGGGATATTGTTAAGGCCAACGATCCTACCGGTCAAGGGAGAATCTACTATATCCCCGGTGTGGTGGACTACGGAAGATATGCCGGTATGATCCGCCAGGACTGGCTCGATAAGCTGGGGCTGCAGATGCCGAAGACCCAAGACGAATACGTTAAGGTTTTGGAGGCGTTCAGGGACAAGGATCCTAACGGCAACGGCCAGAAGGATGAGCTTCCGACCGGCGGCCGGGAGGAAGCGCGCTGGATGGATCATTTGTTCGCCATGTATGGGGTAGCCATGTTCGAAGGTTATCCGGACTGGGACATTTATGGCGGCGAGCTGACTTATTCCGCGGTGACTCCCAATATGAAAGCGGCTTTGGAGTTCCTATCCAAGCTGTACAAGGAAGGATTAATCGACAAGGAATCGCTGTTGAACACCAAGGATAAGTGGGACGGCAAGATTCATTCGGATAGGGTAGGAAACTATTTTCACTGGGTAGAGTCCGGCTATTTGCCTTTAGAAAATTTATATAAGAACACCGGCGTGAAGGCAGAATTTACCGTACTCCCTGTACCGGAAGCCGAAGGCTATAAGGGCTTTTATACATGGAAGAGATTTACGCCGCCGGCCTGGGTGGTCAAGAACAACAAGGATGAGGAGAAGCTGATGGCCACCATGAAGCTGTTGAACAATATGTACGATAAGAAAAATTGGAAGGATCTGTACCTTGGGGTGGAAGGAATGCATCATACCCTAAAGGATGGCAAAGCGACCTTGCTTCCGGACGACAAGAGCACGCAGGAAAACCGGATTCTCGATCCGTATGCCAAAATATCCACCCTTGATTTCATGATCGATCTGAACAAGAGCACCGCTTCGGAAGATCGAATGTGGGCCATTGATCAAGTGAACCGGAATATGCAGGAAGCTCAGAAGTACGCCAAAATCATCGCCGGTGACGGCATGCCGGCCAGCGTCTACGATGGCTACCCGGACATTAACAATCGCACGCTGTACGTGGAATACGCCACCAAGATCATTATTGGCCAATATCCGATCAGCAAGTTCGACGAATTCGTCGATAAGTGGTATCAATCGGGCGGCGAAGAAGTGACAAAGCGTGCTAGAGAATGGTACGCGAAAGTGAAAAGATAATTACCCGAACAAGTCTATCCGCCCGGCATCCCTTTGAAGTCGGGCGGATATTTCCATCTACATCTAAGCTGCGGCATCTGAAAGGCTGAAACTAAGTTGAAACAGGGGGCAATCATGAACAAACGTTTACAAGAAGTGCTTGAGGGTCAAGAACAAAATTATATTCTTCCATTTCTCTGGCAGCATGGCGAGGAGGAGCAGGCGATTCGGGAAGAAATGGCCCGTGTTCATGAAGCCGGAATCGGCGCCGTGTGCGTGGAGTCCCGGCCTCATCCGGATTTTCTAGGGCCGAAATGGTGGAAGGATATGGACATTATTATGGAGGAAGCCCGGAAGCGGGGCATGAAGGTATGGATTCTTGATGACGATCATTTTCCAACGGGACATGCGGGAGGCAAAGTGAAGGAGGCTCCTGCGGAGCTTCACCGGGTGTTTTTGGGGGAACGTTATGTCGATACGATCGGTCCTGCCAAAGGGGCGTCTTTGTTAGTGGACACTTTATTAATGTGCGGACTTCGGCCAACGATCTCTGAGCCCCAACACGCGAGCGGCAAAAATAAGCTGGTTTCGGTGGTCGCGGTCCGCCGCGATCCAGCTAATGGAGTATTGCTGGGTGACCGTGTTGATTTAACCGACCTTGTGCATGACGGTATCCTTTATTGGGATATCCCTGAAGGGTATTGGCGGGTATTTGTTCTTTCGGAAAATAAGGATGGCGGCAGCAAGGCCCAGGAAGATTATTTGAACCCGCTGGACCGGGAATCGGTGCGCATTTTGCTTGATACGGTGTATGAAGCTTTTTACGAACGGTATGGGGAGGATTTCGGAAAGACGATTGCCGGTTTTTTCTCGGATGAGCCTGGATTTTATAATGACCCGGCAACCTTTGATTTCGATTCGAAGCCTGGAAAACGGGGAGTTCCGCTTCCCTGGAGCCGGGAGATGCCGGCCCTGCTCGAACAGGCGCTGGGGGATGATTACCGTAAATGTCTATATCTTCTCTGGGAGGATGCGGGAGAACAATCCAATATCGTACGGTACACCTATATGAATATCGTCAGCAAGCTTTATGCGGACCATTTCTGCAGCCAAATCGGTGCATGGTGCAGAGCCCGCGGCGTAGAATACATCGGGCATGTCCTGGAAGACAACAACGTTCATGCCAGACTTGGTTCCGGCGCCGGACACTTCTTCCGCTCGCTCTGGGGGCAAGACATGTCGGGCCTTGATGTGGTGCTGTGGCAGATCGTTCCCGGCTTCGATGAATTGTCTTACCGCCAGCCAACCGGAGAGACGGATAGTGAATTCTACCACTATGGCCTCGCTAAGCTTGGCGTGTCGCTCGGACATATTGATCCGAAAAAACAAGGCCGGACGATGTGCGAGCTGTATGGGGCGTATGGCTGGACGGAAGGGTTAAAGCTGATGAAATGGCTCACCGACCATATGCTGGTTCGCGGCGTCAACCAGTTTGTCCCGCATGCTTTTACCCAAAAAGCTTTTCCGGATCCGGATTGTCCACCGCATATGTACGCAAGCGGGAAAAATCCGCAGTACCGTTACTACAAGCATTTAAATCGGTATATCAATCGGATCAGTCACCTGATTTCGGAAGGCAGGCATGTGGCGACCGCGGCCGTCGTGTATCACGCTGAAGCCGAATGGTCCGGGAAAGCAATGTATTTTCATAAGCCGGTGAAGGAATTGATGCAGCATCAGATCGACTGCGACGTTCTGCCTATCGATGTTCTTTTGGAAGCGGCCACCGTCAAGGGCGGCAAGCTGCATGTTCATCGCGAGGATTATAAGTGCTTGATCGTACCTTATGCAGAAGCGCTTCCGGCGGCGACGGTCCGGAGTTTGGCCGAGTTTGCCGAACAGGGGCTTGCCGTTCGTTTTGTTGACGGGCTGCCGCTAAGATCGAGCGAGGGGGAGGATGTATCCGCCGAACTGTCCGAGCTTGCCGGTCACCGGAATGTGAAGGCCGTTTTATTGGATAAACTGGCGCAAGACCTTATTATAGACGGACATTTCGATATTAGAGTTGACCAATATGAGCCGTATTTGCGGAGTTATCACTACAGCCATGACGATTTGGATGTGTTTATGTTCTTTAACGAACACCCGCAGCAAACGATTCGTACGAAGCTGGTTTTGCCTGTCCAAGGCGCTGTATATGCCTATGACGCCTTCCTGAATCGATTGACCCGCGTGGAAGCGGCCGAGGGGGATGACGCGGGAACGGTGCATCTTGTCCTCCATCCCTATGAATCTATCGTACTGCTCCATGGCACCGCGCTTGAAGGTTATGCAGCCGCGCCGGCACGCTATGCGACGGGTTCGGGGGTGGAGCTTGCCGGCGAATGGACCATATCCCTCGCTAAAGCTGAAGCGTATCCTCATTTCCAGGAATGGGGAAAGGTAACGGCTCTACCGAATATGAGCGGGCCTGATGGTTTGCCGCGATTTACGGGCACCTTCCGTTATGAAACGGAATTTGAGTGGGACGAAACCGCGAACGGGGCTTTGCTGGATTTGGGCGAGGTCTATGAAACAGCGGAAGTATGGTTAAACGGCGAGCACATAGGTGTCCGCATCTGTCCGCCTTATCGCTTTGAAATCAACGGTCTGCTTAAGAAGGGCAATAACAAGCTGGTCATTGAAGTTACGAATACGTTGGTCAAAGAACAACGCGACTTCTTGTCGTCCTTTGCGCAGCAGGAACCTAGCGGACTGATCGGGCCCGTTCGGGTTTGGTGTGCTTGAGAATGGTACGTACGGATTATTTTCCATCTGCCGCGACATCAATAAGGATAAGAAAGGTGCCATTTATGATGAAGCATACATTTAATGTGCCAGACCTTAAAAAAATCCGTTTGATCGTGAACAGTGATGCCAAGAACGAAGCAGACGACCAATATGCAATCGTTCACGCACTGTTATCGCCCCAATTTATCATGAAAGGCTTGATTGGTGCCCATTTCGGCGAGGAGAGAAGTCAAACCTCAATGATGGACAGTGTGAAGGAAATCGAGCTTCTGTTGGACCTCATGGGTTTGTCGGGGGAATACCCTGTTTTTTGTGGAGCCGAACGCGCCGTCGAGGGCGGGGGGCTACTTGTGCTCGGCTGCCGCAGCGGCTACAAGGACATGACGGGACAGTGCTATATGCTGCCGTTTCCGGGACCGCTTGCCGATTTGTGCGGGATTGAGGTGGAGGACTTTACGCTGATCGGACCGCTGCAGCAGGCGCCGGATATACAATGGGAAGGCGGCGCTGTCCTTAAAGGAGACACCTTTGCCGACATTTTGCGCGTGACATCGGACAGCGCCGAAGTGCTGGCTGCTTATGCATCCGAATATTATGCGGGCAAGCCTGCTCTCGTACGATGCAAGCGTGGCGAAGGGAGCACGTATTACTACGGAAGCGTGTTTACCGAAGCGGTAGCCGGCGCGCTGCTTGACGAGATTGGACTGACGTCCCCGGCTGCGGAATGGGCCGAGTTGCCTGAGGATGTAGAGTTGGCCATCCGCACGCATGAAAAAACGCAAAAAAGCTATGCCTTTTTAATGAACTATGCCCATACGGAGCAGACGGTCGTCTTTCGAAGCCCCAAGCGCGATCTGCTCACGGAAAAAGTACTGCAAGGCGGTTTCCCGATGCAGCCCTTTGAAGTATGCGTCATCGAGCTTTCTTAAAATGAGGGGAAATGAAACAATTTGTAGGAGGAGTCCGATGAGCTATATTATTAATCCCGTATTGCGCGGCTTTAACCCCGATCCCTCGATTCTTCGCGTCGGAGACGATTATTATATCGCCACATCGACCTTCGAGTGGTTTCCCGGGATCCAAATTCATCATTCCAAGGATTTGATTCACTGGAGAGTGTTGACCCATCCGCTCAATCGGACATCCCAGCTTGATATGCTGGGCAACGTAAATTCCGGGGGAGTCTGGGCGCCTTGTCTGAGTTATGACAACGGGATCTTTTACTTAATTTATACGAATGTCAAGTCACGCAAAGGGGCCTTCAAGGATACGCATAACTATTTGGTGACTTCAACCGATATCATGGGTCCGTGGTCGGAACCCGTTTATTTAAACAGCAGCGGCTTTGATCCTTCGCTGTTTCATGATGATGACGGCCGCAAATGGCTGTTGAATATGATCTGGGATTTCCGCAAAGGGAGAAACCAGTTCGCAGGGATTGTCATTCAGGAATACGCTCCAGCGGAGAAAAAATTAATCGGCCCGGTGACCAACATTTTTCAAGGAACCGAGCTTGGGTATACGGAAGGTCCGCATCTCTACAAGCGTAATGGCTATTACTATCTGCTAACCGCCGAGGGCGGAACGAAATACGAGCACGCCGCCACCCTGGCAAGATCGACTTCTATTTTCGGGCCTTATGAGGTGGCTCCCCATAACCCGATTCTGACCAGCTTCAGCCATCCCGAACTGCCGCTCCAAAAGGCGGGACATGCGTCATTGGTCGAAACCCAAACGGGCGAGTGGTATATAGCCCATCTTTGCGCAAGACCTACGGCGGAACGCTATTGCACCCTGGGCCGGGAAACGGCGCTGCAGCGCTGCTATTGGGATGAAGACGATTGGCTGCGGCTGGATGGCGCGGGGAATATTCCAAGCTTAGAGGTGAAAGCTCCGAATCTGCCGGCTCACCCGTTTGAGACCGAACCTGAAAGAGATGATTTTGACGAACCGCAGCTTCGTATCCAGTGGAACACGCTTCGCATTCCGCCGGATTCAAGCTGGCTCTCCTTAAGTGAAAAGAAAGGGTACTTGCGTCTAAGGGGGATGGAATCGCTAAGCTCATGGCATAGACAAAGCCTTGTGGCTCGCCGGCAGCAGGCATTTTGCTGCGAGGCCGAGACGGAGCTCGAGTTCAACCCGGAGCACTTTCAGCAAATGGCCGGCTTAATTCTCTATTATGATACGGATGATTACGTGTACTTAAGAATAACGCATTTGGAAGGGACGGGAAGGGGGCTTGGGATCATTCGAACCGCAGGAGGGGAGTACAATGAGGTTCTTGAAGCCGATGTTCCGCTTCCGGCTGAGGGTCCAATCAAGTTGAAGGCGGTGGTAAACCGGGAGAAATTGCAGTTTTCGTATGCTGCCACTGGTTCCGAATGGAAGCCGGTAGGCCCGGAAATCAATATCCTCCACCTTTCGGATGACAGCGCCAACCCGCTCCGATTCACGGGAACGTTCGTTGGAATGTGCGTGCAGGATTTAAGCGGTACTCGCAAAAATGCGGATTTCGATTATTTTGTATACAGGGAGTTATAATTAGCCCCGGTTTTCGAGGCGACTTTGTGGATCGGATCCAGCAGTTGTAATAAAGCGATCGCTCCATCCGAGCGTATCTGTTTCCTATTCCAGCTTTCTCTTGGTCTATTGTTGAAAGGGATAGTTGCAGAATATACAGTTACTTACCCGGAAAAGCTGCCACAGTGCTTGATTAGATGCAAAACCTGCAATTACTTCGCTATATTTCGAAGAAGAACCAAAGAGGCGAGGAAATACTTGTATAAAATACAATTAAACGAATAATTGGGTAAATGGATGTAAAGTTAGTTGTATGATTTGCAATTATTGGTCAGGGCAAAACGATCAAGCACATTTTGCCCGCCATCCGACCAGCACGCAAGGCGAAATAAATAGGCAGCAGTGTTTTTCTGTTTTGGTCAAGGCTAAGATTTTATTCGCACTCCGTCTGTACAGCTTCAGCGGTTAGGCCGATTTTAGCCCTGCGAAAGTTGAGCAACTATTTTTTACCCGTTCGGGCTTTTCCTACTCCAACAACCATCGTATGGGAATAGGACTATAGAAATCAGAGCCGTAAATAGACGCCGCAAGGCGTCTATTTTTCGGCAACGATCGCGAACATAGGTCTGTGGCGGTTTAGGATTTTTTCTCCTGGACTATAAAATTCAGCATCGAACCCTTCATGGACTTGGATTTTAGTAAAGCCAATAAATTTAAACATTTCGCTGTCCCATCCAGGTCTTCTTACATAAGTCAATGGCAAGGTGAGCGCCAGTCGATCTCCTTCCTCGATGTCTTGCTCTTCGCGGTACGGCAAGTAACCTTGCTCGATCGCCTCCTCCTTGGCTTTTCTGAAGAGCTCTGCCTCCTGGGGATGGCTCAAAAACAAATTCCAATTTGCGTCGAAAATAATAACTTGGCCATCGTCGCCCAGCATCCCATGCCAATTTTGATAAGCCGCAACAGGATTGTATAGGAACCAGGTGACATTCCTGGAAATGATGACATCAAAAGTTTCCTCAGTTTTGTATTCGATGATATCCGTCTCCACAATCCTGATATTGCAGTTGTATTTTTGCGCATTTTGCTTAGCTCTGGCCACCATTTCAGGCGAGGAATCGATGGCGGTAACCCGGTGCCCCATACGGCTAAGCAAAACCGCAAAAAATCCGGGCCCCGTTCCAACATCGAGGATTTTTAAATTCCGTTTTCCGGATAAAAGATTACTCAGGATCGCGTTCCATTGATCGTATGTATCCGTTGCAAATTCGGTATTAACGATTTCATCATACACCGCTGCTCCTTTGTCCCAATAATCACGATATTGCTCTGCAAGCTTATGCTCAGTCATTAACCCGGTCTCCTTTATTAAAAAAATATGTTGCAAATCGTAACAATTACGATTAATAATATACAAAGATTACTCTGTTTGCAAGTGGCCATGATCATTGCGCCCGTTTAATCGCCAACATCGAAGGAGAAGAAGTAGGAGGAGTAGGGATGTTTAGCAGATATGGTTTCAGTGTTGCCGCCGTTTTGACGTTGTTGTTGCTTATAGGGTGTACGCAAGCCCAAAGTCCGGTTTCCGATGCCGGCCATGAAACAGACAAACAAATCGTTGTAGCGGTAACCCAGGATACGGAAGGGGATAAACTCGATGCCGCGACCTACAATGGAGCACGGCATGTGCATGCCGCTATATATGATGCGCTGGTGGGATATGAAGGGGAAGGCAAAATGGTTCCCGGCTTGGCCGAATCATGGGAAATCTCCGCTGACGGAAAGAAATATACTTTTCAGCTAAGAAAACAAGTGAAATTCTCGGACGGCAGTCCATTGAATTCCGCGGCTGTTAAGTTTTCTTTGGAGCGGGCGGTCGGCAGAGAAGAGAACGCTACGAATGAAATCTCCCGGTTGCTGACAAAAATTGAAACCCCCGATGACAACACCGTCGTACTTACGTTCAAAGAAACCGCAACTCAAATCTTGTATGAGCTTAGCCAGGCCAGGCCTTTTCGGATCATGAGTCCAAACGCGGTAACTCCTGCGGGAGATGTGGATGGAGAATTTCATCAAGCAATCGGCACGGGGCCCTGGAAAATAGGCAGCTATCGGCAAGGAGTCGAGACGGTTCTGGTTGCAAACGAACATTATTGGTTGGAGCAACCGTCGGCGTATTCGCTTGTTTTTCGAGTCATTACGGATCCGCAGGCCAGGGTGCTTGCGCTGCAATCCGGAGAGGTAGATCTTGCGGGCGGGGAAGTGGGCAATATTCCGGCGGAAAGTCTAAGTATTTTTCAAAATAACGGCAAATATGCGGTAGAAACGGGCACCAGCACCATGTCCTATTTTTTGGTGATCAATCAAAACCATGCGGCTCTGTCGGATAAAAATATACGCCAGGCGATCAATTACGGAAATGATACGAGTAAATACACGGATGGCAGCGGTGAACCGGTCAAAGGGTTGTTTCAACGGGAAGTCGCCTTTGTCACGGACGATAACCAGCCTTTTTATCCTTACGACCCTGAGAAGGCAAAACAATTGATCGCAGCCGCGGGCTACGAATGGAATGAGAAAAAGCAGCTTTATGAGAAAGACGGACAAGTCCTGGAGCTGCGACTGGTAATTCAAACGGAAGAATATCCGGAGTGGAAAGAGATGGCGGAAATTTTCCAGGACAACATGAAGCAGATCGGCATCCAAATAAACATCGTAAATCAGGAACGGGCCGCTTACTACGATACGTTATGGAGCAGCAAAGAATATGACCTGCTTATGTACCGGACTTATGCGGATGCGCAATTGCCGTACCGATTTCTGTCTTCTTTATTCTACAGCTCACCGTCAGCGCCGGGCGTTGCTTATCAAGACCGGCCATTGTCCGACCTGCTGGATCAGATTGCTTCCACCGTCTCGGCAGAGCAGCAGCAGGCGTTATTTGACCAAGTGTTTGTTCGCATGCATGAGGAAGCGATGACGGTGCCGGTTTACTACGCCAAGCAAACCTTTGTTCATACGCGCGAACTGGCCGGCTTTACTTTCAATGCCATAGAGGATGATCCTGTAAAGTGGCATCACTTGAAGAAGGAAGCACAATAATGCTGCGTTCCATTACCCAGCGTCTGTTGATGTTAATGCTCACGTTGGTCCTGTTTTCATTGTTCGTCTTCACCCTAATGCGTCTGGCGCCGGGAGATCCGGCGTCGATGATGCTGCTGAACATCGGGGCGGTGCCGGAGCGATCATTGGTGGCTCATTTGCAGGCGCAATGGGGGCTTGATCAATCGTTTATTCAGCAATACATGGCTTGGGTTGTTCAGATATTCCAAGGAGAACTGGGAAATTCCTTTATGTCCGGCGAACCGGTGTTACACGAAATCATGAACCGTTTAGAACCGACGCTGACCCTGATCGTAGGCTCCTTTTTACTTACGGTGTCTATTTCAATACCGGCCGGAATTTGGTTAGGCTTGAATGCAGGTTCGTTTGCGGATCGCGTAGTTTATTCGGTTACCATTTTGGGGCTATCCATTCCCTTATACTGGCTCGCGATTCTGCTGATGTATGCTTTCGGTGTGATCTGGCCCGTTCTTCCGATCGTTGGCAGCTCTTCCGTACAGCATTATGTGCTTCCGGTAACGGCGATCTCCCTAATCCAAAGCGTTTACTTCATTCGGATGGTGCGCTCATACACCGTGCAATACAGTAAATTCTCTTATATTGAAGCGGCAAGAGCCAGAGGTTTGCGGCCCGCTATTTTTTATCCGGCTTATCTATTCCGCGCCATGTTCATCCCGATCCTGACGTTAATCACGACCAGCTTGCCAAGCTTTTTTGGAGCCTCGATCATCACGGAAACGATTTTTAGTTTTCCGGGGTTCAGCAAATATATGCTCGAGGCGATTTACCGCCGTGATTTTCCCGTCATTCAGGGGAGTGCGCTGCTGGTGGCCGCTTTTATATTTGGGTTTAACTTTGTGGCCGATATCCTTTATTTTGTGGCCGATCCGCGTGTTCATCTTGATAAACAGAGGTGGGAACTATGATGAACCTCGTTTGGGCGAATAAACTTCCTGCAGCGGCTTTGTTGTATATTGCGGTTCTTATGATTGCCGGGCTGAGCGCATCGTGGATTTCACCTTATGACCCGTTCCAAACCGATCATCAAGCAAAGCTCCTTCCCCCAAGCCTCGCTCATCCGTTTGGAACGGATTATCTGGGAAGAGATTTGTTAAGCCGGGTGATTCACGGGATCGGCGACTCCGTGTTCCCCGTTTTCATAGTCCTCAGCGTCGTCATGTTGATCGGACTGTTCGTCGGCGCGCTGAGCGCTTTTTGGGGGAATAAACTTGACCTGTTGATGATGAGCGTGACGGATATTTTTACGGCCTTGCCGAATGTCCTGCTCACCATCGTGGTGGTTGGTTTTCTCGGTTTTGGCATGGAGAATGTTTATTTCGCGGTGATTCTTTCCTGGTGGGCCAAGTACGTAAGATTAATTCGCGGTTTGATCCATGATGTGAAAAAGGAGCCGTATATTATGGCCAGCAGGGTAAGCGGATCGTTTGGCATGAGAACGATAATCCGGCATATGATCCCGAATATCGCCCCGCAGCTGGGAACCATGCTGATTCTGGATGTAAGCAAGGTGATTTTGACTTTATCCGGTTTATCCTTCTTGGGAATTGGCGCGCAGCCGCCTTCACCCGAATGGGGGGTTATGTTATTGGATGGGAAAAATTATTTGCAGGTTGCGCCATGGATGGGGTTTTTCCCGGGCTTGATGATTTTTCTGACCGCCTGTTCGTTCCAGATTGTCGGCGAGCGGCTCAGGAGGGAGAAATAATGGATACCGTAGTAGACATAAAAAATCTGCATATTCGGAACGCATTCGGCCAGCCGCTGGTACACAATAGCAGTTTTTGTTTGGAGTCGGGGAAAACTTATTGCCTATTGGGGGAAAGCGGAAGCGGCAAGACGTTAACAAGCAAAGCTGTTTTAGGGATGCTGCCTGCCGGTCTGCAAATGTCGGGCGAGATCCTGTTGCGCGGCCAAAACCTGAATCGTTTATCCCAAAAGGACTGGCGCAAAATCAGGGGGAAACAGGTGGGCGTCATTTTTCAGCACCCTGAGCAAGCCTTGCATCCAGCGCTCCCGATCGGCAGACAATTAGGTGATCATATGCTTAGCCATTTACCGATATCGAGGCATGAGGCTGAGCAACAAGCGGAAAAGATGCTGTCTCAAGTGCTCTTGAACGATACGGCGCGCGTGATGAAAAGTTATCCTCATGAGCTGAGCGGCGGAATGAATCAACGTGTCATGATTGCGATGGCGCTGCTGTTAAAGCCTGAGGTAGTGATTGCCGATGAGCCGACGAGCGCCCTTGATGTCACCACCCAGGCTGAAGTCATCTCCTTATTGCACCATCTGATATCGGAGCTGAACAGGAGTATGTTGTTTATTACGCATGATGTGCTTCTGGCCAGTTATCTTGCGGATACGATCGGTGTGATGCGTGACGGAGAAATCATCGAGCAGGGAAGCGCCGAGCGAATATTAGGACAACCCGAGCAGGAATATACCAAACAATTATGCAGGTATCGATCGCAAAGATTCCTTAACAAAGGAGGTGCCGGTCCGAATGCTCCAAGTGCTGCAGCTATGCAAAAAAATGAATGGAAAGCAAATTCTGAGTGACATCCATTTTACGATAGAAGCTGGAGGGTCCCTGGCTATCGTAGGCGAGAGCGGCAGCGGTAAATCCACGCTGGCCCAGCTGATCATGGCCTTAAAGCAGCCGACATCGGGGCAAATTATATTTAACGGGCAACACCTGCCCCGCAAAGGAATAAAAGCGTATAAAGAATGGTATCGCGATATTCAGATTGTTTTGCAAAATACAGCCTCAACCTTAAACCCGGCGCTGAGCTTGTTTCAGTGTCTGGAAGAACCGTTAAAGAACTTTACAAGCTTGAACAGAACGGAACGCAAAAAGAGAATTTTAGAGTATTCGGACAAAGTGGGGCTTCGTGAGGAACTTCTTAGATACCGGCCAGGTAAATTAAGCGGGGGCCAGTACCAAAGAGCCTGCCTGGCCAAAGCGCTGATCATCCATCCCAAACTATTGATCTGTGATGAAATCGTCTCGAACCTTGATATCGTATTGCAACAGCGGATCATAGAACTGCTTAAGTCCATTCAGCGGGAACAAGGGTTGTCTCTTCTGTTCATTACCCATGACCTCTCGCTTGTGCCCGGACTGTGCCAAGATATTTTAGTAATGAAAGACGGAAAAATGATCGAGCAATTTCATACTTCCGACCTCTATAATGAGCGCGTGCGGGACGCCTATACGATCGCGTTGCTTAAATCAACCGAAATGCTTGAAGCCAAATGGATGATCTGGAAAGAGCCGGGCCCTCTTCATTAAATCTATGTCGATCTTCGCTCAACCACGTTAAACTCCAGAGAATGCAGTTTAGGGACGGCTTGCTCCAGCATTCCCTTTATAATATTAAATGCATTCTCTGCTTGTTTATCTACGGGATAATGGATGGTTGTCAGATCCAGCAGGTGGGCGATGTCTGTATTATCAAATCCCATAATTCCCACATCATCCGGCACCGAAAATCCGGCGCGCCGCAGCTCCGTTAAAATCCCTGCCGCTACCTCGTCGGTCGAGCAGGAAATCGCATCCGGCTTGTCCGCTTGTTTTATCCACCATCGCGCTACTTCTTCTCCATCGCGAATGGTCATCTTATTATGAAATTGCGGGAAGCCTTTATCTTTTAATCCGTACTTTTGAATAAAATCCTCATAGGCTCTGATTCGTCCCAGGGTATTCAGGCCTTTGGACGAGTATACGTTTAAAATTTTCCGGTAACCTTTGGCGTATAGATACTCGAGGCCAAGCATGTAGCCTTGATATTGATCCATAAAAACGGACGGTATCGTGTCACTGACGAGACGTTGCCAAGTTACAATCGGTCCGTATTTCGTGTAGGATTCGATGACATCCCACTCATTCGTGCGGAGCAGGCAAAGCAGGGCGTCCAACTGCTTGCTGCGCAACATTTCAAGAGCTTCAAGTTCCTTATCGCAGTTTCCGTTTGTCATGAAAAGCATGACGTTAAATCCGTATTTTTGGGCAATCGTATGAAATGAGCGTATGAGCGACATTAACAGTGTACTGTATGAAACGGCGATAACCCCAATGATCCGGGTCATGCCTTTTTTTAAAGATTTCGCATTGGAATTGGGTACATAATCCAACTGTTCAATGATGTTTAAGACTCTTTCTCTCGTTAAATCGCTTACATAGGGGTGCCGGTTAATTACGCGTGAAACCGTTGCCGTAGAAACGCCTGCAAGCCGTGCGATCTCTTGGATATTTGCCACCTGTGGACCACCTCCTCATTAAGCATAGCATTGTTTTGAGTACTTACAAAGTTGAACAACCCCTAAAAATAGGGTTTGACCTGTAATGCATTACATCATCTACAATCGAATTGTCAAAAGAAACGAAGAACGAAGGAGGGTATTTCAATGAAAAAAGGATTAAAAATCGTTACGATCGGCGGCGGGTCAAGCTATACCCCCGAATTGATCGAAGGGTTTATTAAACGGCACCATGAACTTCCGCTCAGGGAACTTTGGCTTGTCGATATTGAAGCGGGGAAAGAGAAGCTGGAAATTGTCGGAGCCATGGCAAAAAGAATGGTAAAGGCAGCGGGAATCGACTGTGACATTCACTTGACGCTGAATCGGAGAGAAGCGCTGGTTGATGCCGATTTTGTCACAACCCAATTCCGGGTGGGCCTTTTGGATGCTCGCATTAAAGACGAAACGATTCCGCTTCGTCATGGGATGATCGGTCAGGAAACCAACGGAGCAGGCGGCATGTTTAAAGCGTTCCGCACCATTCCGGTCATCTTGGAGATCGTCAATGATATGAAGGAGCTTTGCCCTGATGCCTGGTTGATCAACTTTACGAACCCGGCGGGAATGGTAACGGAAGCCGTGCTGCGATACGGCCGGTGGGAGAAGGTCATCGGTTTGTGCAACGTTCCCATTATGGCGACTAAGAACGAAGCCGCTGTACTGGAAAAAAGCGAAGAAGAATTGTTCTTCAAATTTGCCGGCATTAATCACCTGCACTGGCACAAAGTCTATGGCCGAAGCGGTGAAGAACTTACCGCTGAAGTGATCGATAAACTTTACGGTCCCGATGCCAAACCGGAAAAAATCGTGGAAAATATAAAAAACATGCGCTTCTTGTATGAACAAATCCGTCAATTGGAAATGCTGCCTTGTCCTTATCATCGTTATTATTACATGACGGATAGCATGCTGAAAGAAGAGCTGGAAGAGGCCGATAAGGAAGGGACCCGCGGGCAGGTAGTGAAACGTCTGGAAGAAAGTTTGTTTGAGCTTTATAAAGATCCCAACCTGGATTACAAGCCCAAAGAACTGGAGCAACGCGGGGGAGCATACTACAGCGACGCAGCTTGTGAAGTGATTAATGCCATCTATAACAACAAAGGAACGCGCATGGTAGTCAACACACGCAACCGCGGGGCGATTAGCGATCTGCCTTATGACAGTGCCATTGAAATTACGAGCATGATTACGGCACACGGTGCGGAGCCTGTACATTTTGGCGCATTCCCGTCCGCTCAAAGAGGGCTATTGCAGTTAATGAAGGCGATGGAAGAGCTGACGATTGAAGCGGCCGTCACAGGAGATTACCCAACAGCACTACAGGCATTTACATTGAATCCCCTGGTGACAAGCGGCGACGTGGCTAAAGTGGTTTTGGATGAATTGTTGGAAGCGCATAAAGAGCATCTGCCGCAGTTTAAAAAATGATGATTTGGTAACGTTCATAGCAGTGCATTAGGAAGAACAAATGGATGGGCCTGTACGGACCATCCATTTGTTTAAAGGTAATTAAAAGGATTCTTATTAGGATGTGGTGTTTTTATGCATCCTCCGATATTGGGCTGGCGTCATTCCATACACCTTTTTGAAGATGGAATAAAACGTGTTAAGCGACGAAAATCCGTATTTCTGGATGATCGGCTCAATCGGCGAGTCGGAGGCAAGCAACTCCTGACAAATGTAATTTAGGCGCTTCTCCGATATCTTTTCCGTAATCGACTGGTTTGTCTCCGCTTTATACAAACTGCGGAAATAGTTCACGGACAGACCCAAATGGTCGGCCAGCATTTTTGCGGACAAGTTCGAATCGGTTAAATGTGCTTCAATGAACTGGTCCGCCTGCTCGATCAGGGCCGCGTTTTTGGACAGACTGCGGGCAGCCTCAATGTCTTCAAGCGTCTTGGTTATAAGCGCTTCCATCCAAGGCACTACGTTTTCCATCGTCTCCTGCTGTATGATCTGATTCTCGATAGAAGTCAGCCCCCATGAACTGGGCAGCGGCTGACTGGAGTGCTCCTGCATAAGCCGGCGTATGTTCATAAACAAGGTAATCAGCGACATTTTACATTCAAAATAGGGCAGTCCCCGCAGCTTGACCACGGCTGAGCGTATGATTTCCAGAACCGTATCCGCGTTACCCTTGGGAAGAGCCTGAGCGATCTGCCGCTCTTTGTCCACAGGCAGATGATACAGTTCTCCGGGCGCGTCGGCCAGCCATGCTTTCACGACGAGCGCTCCGTGCCCGAATCGGAACCGTTCCTGCGTCAGTTCATACGTCTCCATATATACTTCATGCATGTCGGTCAGGCTGGGCAACGTCCTACCCCAAGCGACGGTCGTGCCGATTGACAAATACTGCTCCATTAACTGCTTAGATACTTGCAGCTTCTTTGCAAATTCTTCGGACAATGGAGCCGATAAGACAACCGCCACGTGATCGTTCCCCATGTCCACCGTTTGCAGCTTGTGCTTGGAAAATTGCAGCGACTCTTGAATAATATTGGACATTGCAAATCGGAGTAGACGCCGGTCCTTTTCCGGGTAGGCCTCCGTAAATTCCGAGAAGTGGTCGATCCGGAAGATGGCCACCGACAGCTGATCTTCCGGCAGAGCAATTCCCCATTCTTGAAATTGAGCACATATTTCCTCTGCCGTATGATAGATACCCCCCAGAAAATCCCGTAAAAACCGCTCCCTACCCAGAATTTTAGTATGCCGCCAGTGCTCGGTCAGTTCATAAATCCGATTGTGTTGGGCTGTAAACACATTGGATAAGTAGTCAAGTTCATTTGCGCTATATCCTTCGCCGGGCTTTTCCGCTTGATGCTGGCGCATCACTCTGCTAATCAGTTCTTGAATAGGCGAGTACACCCGTTTGGAAATCAGAACGATCACGGTCAATGATGCTATGAACAGAATGAGGAACAAGATCAGGCTTGTGTTGCGAAGAACAGTGATTTTTCCCAAAATGACAGACTTCGGGATAGTTTCGATAAAACTCCAATCCTGAATCCCTTTAATGGAGGAGCCTGCGTAAACCATCAGTTGCTCTTCCTGATTGCGGGGCTGAAACAGCTTCCATCCGCTTTCGCCCTTATTCCCTTGGCTCCTGAGCTCCGCAATTTGTTCCTGATTCAAAGGAATGCTGCTAAAAACCGTCTCATCCCGATCATTCAGAACAGTGACCGACCTGTTCGCATAATTCGAATTGTTCTGAAGCAAGGTCATTAAATTATCAGTATCTATATTCAGAACGAAAGCCGAGATGGAACTGCCTTTTTCGTAAAATCTTACGATGCTAATCACCTCTTTGGCCTTAATCCCGACAAGCGGAATGGACAAGGTTCTCGGAATGAGAACGCTGTGATCCGTTGTAGCCGGATCCTGCAAACGCTTAATAATGTCCTGGTCGTAAAAAGCTTCCGCATCACTCAATCCAAGTCTGGAATCTACTACAGTATTTGTGTAATCGTTGATTAGGTATACCGAATCGATAGACGGATTGGCGTTCTTGATTTCGATAAGCCGTCTCCATACCCCATAAGTTTCAAAATCGCTGTATTGATCCGAAAGGGCATTCACCTTGAGGGTACTGTCATCGCTGGAGGAGAAGCTGAATTCCAAAGACCATTCCATCAGACGCGCAGTGTTCCGGGCACCGTTCAATAGCAAGGATTCGGAATGATCGCCGATCTCTTCCAGAAGCGTCTGGGAAGACTGCCAATAGAGCAGCGCAAAAGATACAGCCAGAACCAGAACGTTTGCACTGACAAAATAAAAAATAAGTTTCATATAAGTAGGATGCCGCTTCAGCGATGTGAAAAGTGGAAGTCTGAACTTCATTGCTCTGAATCCCCCGTTATTATAACTTCCGATTCTTATCATTTTTAGATTATTAATTATAGCATAACGAGCATTCCTGTCTGCAGAATCGGTTATTTTCGAGGGTAGTGTTGTTTTTGGGAAGTTCGTAAATCTGCGCTTGCAGGAAAAATTGGAGCTTGCCGGAATTGCCGTTGCAGTGAGGGCTCGGTAAGGTAACGGTATAAATAACGGGACGCAGATGCGATTGCCTGTTTTGATGAAAGGGGGAAGTAAAAGTATGCAATACCAACTTAATGCAAGGAAACGGTCCAAGCTGAAGCATATTGTTCGTAATCCTTTTCTCTATGCTATGGCCGTACCGGGGCTGCTGTTCTTTCTCGTATTCAGTTATTTTCCCATATACGGGATTATGATTGCCTTCAAAGACTATAATTTTGCCAAAGGAATTACGGGAAGCGAATGGGTCGGTTTTAAAAACTTCAACTATTTTTTTACTTCGGATGACTTCTGGGTCATCCTGCGCAACACGCTGATGCTGAACATGCTGTTCATTTTGTTTACTACGGCGGCTGCTGTATTAATCGCGCTAATGTTCAATGAAATTCGCAATAAGTATTTCAAACGAATTTCGCAGTCTCTCATTTTTCTTCCTTATTTTATGTCCTGGATTGTGGTAGGAATGATTGTCCAATCCTTATTCGGCGGGGAAGAGCCGATGATCAATACTTGGCTGCAAAATTTCGGCTTGGAACCGGTCAACTGGATGTTTGAGTCGAAGCTGTGGCCTTTCATTCTGACGGTTATTCGCGTGTGGCAAGGAGCCGGTTATCTTTCGATTATTTTTCTGGCCGCGATTACCGGCATATCGGAGGATTTGTACGAGGCTGCCCGGATTGACGGGGCATCTAAGCTGCAGATTGTGTTGCGCATTACGCTGCCGCTGCTCGTTCCTACTGTTATGATCATGACTTTGCTGGCCGTAGGCAAGATTTTCAACGGGGACTTTGCCATGATCTATGCCATCATTGGAGACAATTCCTTGCTGTATCCGACTACCGACGTCATCGACACCTTCGTATTCCGCTCCATGAGACAGCTGCATGACTTCGGCATGTCTTCGGCGGTCGGCCTGTTCCAGTCGGTTATGGGTCTGATCTTTGTCATTGCCGCCAACTGGGTAACCCGAAGGGTGTCTAAAGAATCCGCTTTATTCTAGGAGGTAACGATGAGACAGAAACAGAGTGCTGCGGATCGGACTTTTACGGTATTTGCCTATACGTTCATTTTGTTGTTCACTTTATTTTGTCTGTTTCCTTTTCTGCTGATGATTATCGGATCGTTTACGGACGAGGGGGAACTGATTGCGCACGGGTATACTTTATTTCCGCAAAAATTATCGCTGGACGCTTATAAAGCGGTTTTGCAATCGGATGTGCTGCTGAGCGGCTATGCGGTCACGATTTTTATCACCGCCGTAGGCGCATTAAGCGCGCTGTGCATTTCCGCAATGCTCGGCTATTCTCTGGCCAACAAGCGGAATGTCCTGCAAACGCCGTTTCTGATTTTCTGCTATTTGCCTATGCTTTTTTCCGGAGGCATCATTCCGTTTTATATTGTGGTCAGTCAGTGGCTGCATTTGCAGAATACCGTTTGGGTGCTAATTTTAACATTATTATGCCAGCCGTTCCTCGTCTTTTTGCTTGTCAGTTTCTTCCGCACAATTCCCGAGGAATTGGAGGAAGCCGCAAGAATTGACGGGGCGAATGAGATGAGAATTTTCTTTCAAATTATGATACCGATCTCGAAGCCGATTCTGGCTTCCGTCGGTCTCTTTTATGCCCTGAACTACTGGAATGACTGGTTTATGGGATTGATGTTCGTGGATAATGAGAAGCTGTTCCCGCTGCAATTGATTCTGCGCCGGATGGTATCCAATATGGAGGCCGCCAGAAATCTCATTCCCGCCGCCGCAGCCATTGCCGTAACGCCACCAACCTATGGTGTGCGGATGGCGACAACCGTGCTGACGATCGGCCCGATTGTCTTGCTGTATCCCTTGCTTCAAAAGTATTTTGTCAAAGGTCTAACGGTAGGAGCTGTCAAAGGGTAATCGAGAATTTCCGGCATTAACCGGATCAGCCCGGTTAATCATAGATACTTTTTTTCTTCATTATATAAAGGGAGGTTAACGAAATGAGATTGAAAAAATGGTTTGGCGCGGTGACGGCCACAGTATTGGCTTTGTCATTGATGCTGGCGGGCTGCGGAGGCAAAACGGGGACTGGCGGCAATGAAGGGAATGCTCCAACGAATACGGAAAACACTACATCCGCACCGAAGGAAACGGTGACCCTGAAAGCTTATTTCCCGGGAGATAAGCCGGCGGGCTTTGACGATGTGCTGCAGGCGGTCAACGACAAATTGAAAGCGGATAACGTCGGAGCGGCCTTGAATATTAATTTCTTGCCGTGGTCCGATTACGGGAATGCGGTATCTGTGAAGATGTCTGCCGGGGAAGATTTCGATATGTATTTGGATGCCCCATGGTTGTCGATGAATCAGATGATCGCCAGCAATTCTTTGCTGGAACTGGATGCCATGGTGGCCGAGCGTCTGGAGCTTAAAGCGTCCATTCCCGATGAAATGTGGGAATATAACAAATTCGACGGCAAAATTATGGGCATTCCGCTCGGCACCACCCAAGGCCCGGTATACGGCCTGCTGATCCGCAAAGATTTGCGCGAGAAATACGGACTTCCCGAGTTGAAAACGCTCGAAGATCTGGAGAAATTTTTGTATACGGTCAAGGAAAACGAGAAGGACGTCAGACCCTTCGTCATTAACGGCATAAAGGCCGATAAACTTCCATTTATTCTGAGCGAATCCGCTAATCTGGCGCTCGATGAAGTGCTGGAAATCGGCGTCAGCATGTTCTCCTATTCAACCAAGGACAAGAAAGTTGTCGGTCAATGGGCAAGCCCGATGATTGCCGATGGTTATGAACGCGTCACCAAATACTACAAGGACGGCATAATTTCCAAAAATATCGCGCAGGAGCAAAATGCGGAAACCTTGTTCAAACAGGGAAAATATGCGGCCACCTATTATGCTGCAGACGGTGTGGAGGGATTGAAATATTCGGATATGCTGAAGGATGGCAGCGACAAGCTTGAGGTTTTCGTTCCAAACGGTGATAAGGCGGGGCCGTATACCGCTTTCCAGCAATGGAATTTCCTTTGCATTCCGACTTCATCCAAGCACAGCGATTTGGCTCTGGACGTAGTCAATTGGTTGTCCATTAAGGAAAACCACGATTTGATGGAATACGGCATTCAAGGGAAGGATTGGGAGCCTGCCGGCGATACGAGCTATAAGGCGCTGTCCAACTATTCGTTCCCGGGCTTTGTGCTGACCTGGCGGCCAACGCTGAACCGCACGCCGGATACGATGATGCCGGATGACAAGAAGTGGTTCGACTTCTCCGCCGACCCGGCTAATTTCACGCTTAGTCCGACGGCAGGCTTCAGCTTTAACGCTGAAAAGGTGAAGACGGAATATGCCAAAATTACGCCGCTTCACGATTCGTTTTTCCTGCCGCTTAGTCAAGGTGTGCTGTCTGCGGATGAAGGCAAGGCGACGCTGGAGGAAAAAATGGCGAGCCTCGGCGGACAAAAAGTGATCGATGAAATTCAAGCGCAAATCGACGCCGTTACATCCGGTAAATAACAATCATTGAAAGACGGAAAGAGGTATCTTACATGAACGTAAAACGCTGTGCGCAAAATCCTGTTATACGTGTCGGGGACGTTGCACCCTCCCGCCCCGACTTTCGAGTGCTTGGAGCGTTTAATGCAGGCGTTGCGCAAGTACGGGATGAAATTATTCTGTTGCTGCGCGTTTCGGAAGCTCCGGTATCGGACCGGGTGGACGAAGTGCTTGTCCCCCGGCTTAACGAAGCGGGCACCGATGTACTTATAGAGCGCTACGACAAGGCTGACCCGAGCTATGATTTCTCCGACTCGCGCTTCGTAGCAAGGGACGGACGAACGGCCATGCTCACATCCTTATCCCATCTGCTGGTGGCGCGAAGTAAGGATGGCGTTCATTTCGACATCGAGCCGCAGCCGGCCTTGTTTCCGGAACACGCTCTGGAAGCGTGGGGGATTGAAGATCCGCGCGTGACCCAAATCGGGGACATGTATTATATCACTTACAGCTCCGCCTCCGCTCGCGGCGTTGGCGTTGGCCTGGCGGAGACCCGGGATTTTCGAACATTCAAGCGTCACGGGCTTATGCTCGCTCCCGAAAATAAGGACGTCATGATATTCCCGGAGAAAATTAACGGCAAATACTACGCTTTGCACCGTCCGGTGCCGAAGTCGTTCGGTTCCCCCGAGATGTGGATTGCCGAATCGCCCGATCTCATACATTGGGGGAACCATCGCTTCTTGATGGGGCTTAGCGAACAAGGCTGGGATTCGGCTCGAATGGGCGGCGGCGCGGTTCCGATTCGAATCGATCGCGGCTGGCTTGCGCTGTACCACGGCGCGGACAGCAAGCATCGCTATTGTATGGGCGCAGTGCTGCTCGACTTGAAAGATCCGGCCAAGGTGATAGCAAGATCTCGTGTACCCGTATTGGAGCCGGAAACCGCCTATGAGGTGAATGGATTTTTCGGCGGGGTCGTGTTTTCGTGCGGAGCCATTTTACTAGATCAAACGATCCGCATGTATTACGGTGCCGCGGACGAAGTGATGGCTGTAGTGGACATCCCGTTGGAGGATATATATAGTACGTTTTTTTGAAGGGTTGAAGGCAGTATTTGCTGCCTTCTTCAATCCATTAATGTGAAAGCGTTATCAACAACGTTTTTGAGCTTAACAAGGAGGAGCATGAGAATGGCTAACCCAAGGCAAAGGTTTGTAAAGAGGTGGATATGTCTTACTACGGTTTGTTTAATGATATCATCGATATTTTTATACTCGCCCGTATCGGCGAGCACTCCCGGGGAAACGAATGCTTCTCAAGAGCTCGCTGATATGAAAATGATGAAAAAGCGTATGGTCGATTTTTACATCTCCAAAGATATTATAAATGATGGAACGAACGGTCGGGTCGAATGGACCTTCAAATCACAGGCTGGTACTTATTTATCCAATCAAAACCCGGATGGAAGCTGGAGCGATGTCGATTACGCGAGTACAACCTCCGCCGCCAATGGGAGAGGTTGGTCGCCCTACCTTGCCTTAGACCGGATGCAGTCGATGGCGCAGGCATTCGCTGACCCGAGTGATCCAAACTATCATAGTGCAACACTTTTGGAGGGGATTCAAAAGGCGCTGGATTATTGGTTCACGGTAAAGCCGACTTCAACCAACTGGTGGGAGACCGGAATCGGCAAACAATTAAGGCTGGAAAAAATTGCGCTTCTATGTGAAGGCTATTTAACGGCAACGCAAGTCTCCAATATTATCGGCACATTAGACAGCAGCCCGCACACGGTCGATGGAGCGAATTCGTCCTGGTACAATCAAAATTATATGTACCGCGGCTTATTGCTGGAGGATGCCCAGATCGTCCGGAACGCCGTGGATGCGTTTAACGTACTGTCGAATGTGACGACGACGGTGACGGGAATCCAGTCGGACATGTCTTTTTTCATGCATGGAAAAACGAATTATACGACGGGCTATGGAAGAAGTTTTGCCAGAGATATGTCATTCTGGGCCTACATTACCTCGGGCACCGCGTTCTCGTACAGCGAGGCGGCGATTGATTCGTTATCGTCATACTTGCTGGACGGCACAAGGTATCTTGTGAAAGGCGATGTTGCCGATCTGGGCATCGGGATGAATGGACCTGATTGGCCGGATTATGCGAGCGCGGCTTTGACCTTCTATGAAGATCCAATGCAATGGATGCAGACGGCCAATCCGAAGCGGGCTGCGGAGTTTGCCAGTTTTCTTGACAATATTCGCATGATCGGCACGAACACGAGCAACGGGCTGGACGTGAGCAATATGACGCAATGGCAGACGCTTGTCTCCTCCCATATGCGAACGGACTACGGAATTACGGTCAAGATGGCCTCCAGCACGGTTAAAGGCGGCGAATGGAGAACGATTCATCCCAGCGGATATAACCTGTTGTACTGGACACCGCAAGGAGCCACTGCCATTCAGAGAACCGGTGACGAATACAGACCTGTTTACCCGTTGATGGACTGGGCCCATGTTCCCGGTACGACGGCCCCGTACGTGCTCACGAAAGACGGGAATTTCAACAATCCCAAAACGTTTGTAGGCGGAGTGACAAACGAGCGTTATGGGGCCACCGCATTTGATTTTAACAAGTTGAATACAAGCGGAAAGAAAGGCTACTTCTTTTTCGATGATGAGATGGTGGCGCTTGGTGCAGGAATCGCTTCGACGAATACCGCGCCGATCCACACGACATTGAACCAAAGTCAGGCGATAGGCGAAGTTCTCGTAGACGGCACCCCGTTAGCAGACGGAACGATGCAAACGGGCGGACGCTGGGCCTATAACGATCATATCGGCTATATATTCCCGAATCCGACAGATTTTCAAGTAAAACGGGAGACGAAAACCGGAAAATGGAGCGATGTCATCTTGGGAAGCTCAACGGAGGCGATGACCAAGCCGATTTTTTCGATTTGGCTCGATCATGGCGTGAAACCCACAAACGCTTCCTATCAATACATTGTATTGCCGAACAAAACCTCCGAGGAGGTCAGCAGCTACGCGAGCGACAACCCGATAAGTATTCTTTCGAATACATCGTCCGTCCAGGCTGTCCGGCATAATTCTCTGGGAATTGCGGAGTTGCTGTTTTATCAACCCGGAACGGTGACGGTGAGAGACGGTTTGATTGTCACAGTAGATCAACCCGTAATGGTTATCGTTGACGAATCCGCAGCACCTGTCCGTATTTCGGTCGCCAATCCCGAAACACCGGGGATTACCGTGAACGTGACGCTGGATCGAAACGGAGAAACATCCACGACAAGCTATACGCTCGGCAAGGATACGTTCACAGGCCGAAGCATGACTTTGGATGAGGGGGCCTCCATCGACGACAGCGGATTCGATCTCGCTTACAGTAAAGGCGCGACCGCTTCATCCAGCAAAGACAATCGATATGCCTCGAATGCCACGGATCTTTACAGAACTTCGTATTGGAGTTCAAACGATGCGGATCATGAATGGATTTATGTTGATTTGCAAAATCAATATTCGATCAATCAAGTTAGGCTAAATTGGGAGAAAGCGTACGGGAAGAGTTATAAAATTCAAGTATCGGACGACGCTGTCACCTGGACGGATGTTTACTCAACGACGACGGGTGAAGGCGGAATCGAAGACATTTCTTTCAGTCCGGTAAGTAGCAGGTACGTTCGTATGCAAGGAGTTCAGCAGGGTGCCGGAAATGGCTACTCGCTTCATGAATTTAACGTGTATGAAGCAGTACCGCCCAATCTTGCAGAAGGCAAGCCGGTAGTGGCAAACTCGTCCAAAGCCGCGAACGTGGGGCCCGGTTATGCAGTCGATGGCTCACTTAGTACCCGTTGGGGATCTAACTATTCCGATCCGCAGTGGATCTATGTCGATCTTGGCTCTAGCAGGTCCATCCAGGAGGTAGCTCTACATTGGGAAGACGCGTATGGCGAAGCGTACCAAATTCAGGTTTCCGACGACGCGACGAATTGGACCACCGTTTACAGCACCACAACCGGAGACGGCGGAATCGATAGAATCTCCTTCGAACCCGTGAAAGCAAGATACGTTCAGATGTATGGTACGAAAAGAGGAACCAAATACGGCTACTCACTCTGGGAATTTAAAGTGTATTCGGCTCTTGCTACCGCCCCGGACGCACCTGCCGATGTGCATGCCGTCGGTCATGACGGGTCCGCTGAGGTAAGCTTTGCCGCGCCGATCCATAACGGCGGAAGCGAAATTACAGGCTATAAGGTCACCGCGTGGGCAAACGGAGAAGCTGTTGCGACGGCGGAAGGTTCGGACAGCCCAATCACCGTCACCGGTCTGACGAACGGTACGGCGTATACCTTTACGGTGATCGCAAGGAACGCCACATGGGAATCGGCCTCGTCCGCGCCGTCGAACGAAGTGATCCCATCGCCGGATGAAGCATCTGTTCCGGCTTCGCCTGCGAATTTGACGGCGGCGCCCGGCGACCGAGCCGTAACCTTAAGATGGGACGCTTCAGCGGAAAACGTCACCTATTCCGTGTACCAATATGAAGGCATGGCGGCGCCGGCCGATCCGGGCAACTGGCAGTTGACTCAAGCCAGCGTAACGGAAGCTACGTATACGGTAACCGGATTGACGAACGGAACGAGCTATGCGTTCACGGTGAAAGCCGTAGATGCGAGTGGTGAGAGTGATTTCTCCATGGCCGTGACGGCGACGCCCAATTCGACATTGTCGCAGGTTCCGGCAGCGCCGGTTCTTCTTGCCGCTTTGGCGGACGACCGGAAAGTTTCGCTGAGTTGGGATGCCGTGGCTGGAGCGGGTCGCTATGTCGTTTACAAGTATGCAGGGTCTGCGGCTCCGGTTGATCCAGCCGATTGGGAGCAAGTGCAAGCGAACGTCACAGAAACCGCACACACCGTAACCGGTCTGACGAACGGCACGCGATACGCGTTCTCAGTGAAAGCCGTGGGAGCGGGGGGCGAGAGCAAGTTCTCCAATGCCGTGACGGCGACACCGAAGGCTCCGCAACCGGAGACGCCGGGCAGCGGCACAGGCAATGACAATGATCATGATAATGGCAATAATACTTCCGTTATCAAATCGGCCAACGGCACCATCCTTATTCCGAGCGGCAGGACCGGTGAGGTTAGTCTCGATAACGAAGTTATCCTTACGATCGGCGCAGGAGCGGCGGAGCAAGAGCTGCGCATCGAGATCGAGAAGCTGCTCAGTACGGCAAACCTCGTATTCGATAAGGAAACGCTGGTCAGCAACGTCTTTGAATTGACGAAAAATATGGCTGGAAACTTCAAGAAGCCGATCGTCATCTCGATGAAGTTCGATCCGTCTCTCATAGGAGACAATCAAAGAGTCGCTATTTTCTATTATGACGAAGCAAAGAAAGTATGGATTGAAATAGGCAGCGTCGTGAAAGGCGATCGAATTACGGCCGAGGTGGATCACTTCACCAAGTTTGCGGTCATGGCTGTTGGCGAGAAGAAGGACGATAGCGGCGAATCGAACGAGCCGGCGCCATCGTTCATAGACATTGAGAAACATTGGGCGAAGAGCGCCATCCTGAGCGTGGCGGGCATGAAGTTTGTCAGCGGCTATCCCGATGGAACGTTCGAGCCGAATGCCGCCATTACCCGCGCTGAATTTACGGTCATGCTGGCCAATGCGCTTAAGCTGGAAGGAGCAGGTTCAGCGGCTGCGTTTACGGACGAGGCCAAAATCGGCGGATGGGCGAAGCAAGCGATCGCGAACGCTGTTGAAGCAGGCATTGTGAGCGGGTACGCGGACGGCAGCATCCGGCCGAATGCGCGTATTACCCGAGCGGAAGCGGTGACCTTATTGGTGAGAATATTGGAGCTTGGTACAGAACAATAAAACCTAGAAATTACGTTTGGAATTGTCTTTGTAAGCGGTCTTCCACGGACAACTGCGGGCGGGTATGCGTGATCTGCGCAGAACCCGCTTTTTTTGTGTTTTCATAAGGGGCCTGCCGTTTTGGTGCAGGGTTTCTTTAAGACAGTTTTCTTATTTGCTTGTCGACTCACTTGGTGATGCAAGATATCATATATTTCGTTGCTGCAAAACATCGCACAACAAAAAAATCGCGGTTGTGGCGGAATTGGCAGATGCGCTGGATTGGATATTATTGGATAACGCAAATCGGTTGCTTCATGCAGTGGCCTCAAAAGGATAAGGCGAATGTATGATGAATGCACGTAACCGTTGCGCTATTACGATAAGTTGGACTGTTGTTTGGTTAGGACAAAACAAAACAGATTCTCTCTTTTCCGCAAGTAAAATCAAGTAGTGCGATTTCCATTACTCTATAATGACTATAGGGTGGTTGAAACGAGGTGAACTGACGAATGTACGAGTGGCATAAGCAAATTCAAGTAATTGTTGATGAAATTGACGAATGTATTAAACACCGTAACGGTGAAGCTATAACGCTAAGGTTTCTTTCTCGCAAGTTGGGTTATTCCGAATTTTATACTACGAGAAAATTTAAGGAAATATCGGGTATGCAATTTAGGGATTATCTGCGGCATAGAAAATTAGCCTTTGCGCTAAAAGAGCTTCGGGATTGTGAAAAAAGCATTTTGGATATTGCTTTTGAGTATGGTTTTTCATCACATGAAGCTTTTACCAGAGCTTTCAAAGGAACATATGGTGTAACTCCAAGTGAATACCGAAAAAAGCCTAAGCCTGTCGTTCTTCGCACAAAAATAAACCCTTTCGACCGCTACTTTTTGGGATTGGGGGAGATTGGTATGATGAAATCTACAGATGATGTTAAAATTTATTTTGTAACCATTCCCGCACACAAATTTTTGCACATTAAAAACTATGAGAGTAATGGGTATTGGGATTTTTGGCAAAAGCAAAGTTTTATTCCGGGACAGGACTGCGAAACAATTTGCGGCTTACTTGATAGTATCAAGGGCAAACTAGATGACGAAGGTGGGAGCGAATCTAACGGCGGCAGCGGTCAGATTATGGCGTACATTAATGACCCGGACGGCAGACTCTGCGATTGGGGTATTCCACGTACAGAGTGTTATGGTGTACGACTTCCTTTTGATTATAAAGGCGAAGTACCACCACAAATGCTTATGATCGATGTTCCCGAAGCCGAGTATATTGTTTTTGAACATGGGCCGTTTGATTATGAGCAGGAAAATCGCAGTGTGGAGGAAAAGATTGAAAAGGCAATGGCAACTTTTGATTTTGTGGGCACTGGTTACTGCTTTGATACTTCCTCCGGTAGAATAATTTACTTTTATTTTAATCCGGAACGGTTTTTTAAGTATATCAGACCAGTGCGGAAGTCATAATTAATAAACGGCACCTGTCCCATGCGATAGGTGCTTTACTACATATGATTAAGTCCTGACACTGCTCCTCACAGATTGATTTAAATATAGAAAGTGAAAATATGAACAAAACCGGTGATGAAAGTCGTAGCGTCCATCCGTTAAATTTAACGGATACTCAAAACGTGGAGGTGAAGAAATCTTTTGTCGCCCGCTGTTGCTTCGTATGTCGTCCTGAAGAAAAATAATAAAATGCATGAAGCTTGTCAGCGGCTATCCGGATGGAACGTTCAAGCCGAATGACGCCATTACCCGCGCGGAAATGGCGTCGCTGATCGCTAGAGCGCTTAAACAGTCTGATGAAGCAGGCGCCACGACCGGCTTCGCGGACGATAAGGACATCCCGAAGTGGGCGAAAGGCGCGATTGAGGCGGAGGTACAAGGTAAGAGGAGTTGAAAATATGGCGGATGCTTGGAACAAAAAATATGTGCTGAAACAAAAACGTCCTGGTTGCGGAAATCGAGCTTGACGAAGCGACGAGTGCCATTTCGGCGATCGGCGAGGTATATGACGCACCGCACGCCATCCGCGGACGATGGGGAACCGGAACGATGAGAGGTTAAAAATGCGAAGGTGATGGAAAATGATCCAGTGGGCTAACTCCCCTTGGATCATCGAGCCCTCTCGACCGCGCCATATTAAGAGTGAATCTAGCCACAAATATTCTAACGGTTGTCACAAGCGCTATTTGTTCCAAGTACGTTGAGTTCAAATTGTAACGGTTGCCATGGCGCTTATTTCGCTGAAATCCGGCTATTTTTGCTTAGATTCAGGCAAATAACGGCTCTCGCAACCGTTAGAATTTAGAAAAGGTCTTTTTTCGGAGAATAGCCGCTGTTGCAACCGTTAGATTTCCGGGTAATCCTTTGCTTCCTCGCTGGCGGGTAAGCAGATGGTGTCCTCTTTTGTATCCTCGGGAATCATCATGCTTTTGGCGGTCAGATCATTTCAAAATATCGGATTTTTTCCGTAAGCATGCGCTCTTTGTCGGAGAGGCATGTTTTTTTCGTACTCGGAATATGTGCAAAAAGGCGCAAACAATAATGGCAAAAAATCGTTGACAAACGAAAAAAACGTGCAATAATTTATGTTAATAATATCAAATTTGCCGCAAATATAAGTGCAATATTTCGTGAAATTTGCCTATGGCGTGAACCCGTTTTTTCTTGCGTTACAGAATGGAGAGTGCGTAAAACAATGGTATCTAAGCAGTGTGTCTTCTTAGGGCAATATTTTATTCAGGATGACATTCGCTAAATCCGAATCCTTTGCAAGGAAAAACGCGGCGATAACCATCACGTATTCAATCGGACAATTTGCGGCAAATCAATGCGAAAAAGGAGTGTGCTGCTATGGGGAAGATCAGAATGGGATTTATCGGTGTTGGCGATATGGGATCACACCACGCCCTGGGGTTTGACCAACTGGACGACTGTGAGGTGCTGTACATATGCGATATGAACGAAGGGAACGTAGCCCGGGCGTTAAAGGAACTTCATAACAGCAAGCCGGTTATCTGCTCCGATTACCGCGAACTGCTGGACAAGGAAGATCTGGATGCCGTCGTTATCAGCGTGCCGAACTATATGCACCGGCCGATCGCGGTGGCTTTCCTGGAGGCGGGCAAGCATGTTTTTCTGGAAAAGCCGGTCGCGCACACGCTGGAAGATTGCGATGCCATCATCGCGGCCGCGGAGAAGCATCAGCGCATCCTGCAGATCGGTTTGGTCTACCGCTATTCGAATGTCTACCGCAGACTGGCGCATGAAGTGGGGATGGGACGGCTCGGCGAGGTGAAAATGATGTGGTGCAAGGAATTCCGCGATTCTTTTCCGCCGGCGGACTGGTTTTATGATAAGACGAAATCGGGCGGATCGATCGTGGAGAAGGATTGCCACCACTTTGATATTTTCAACTGGATGATCGGGGCGAACCCGGTGCGGGTGTTTGCCTCCGGCGGACAACACATGATCAAGCAGGGGCAGCCAAACCTGATCACCAATTCATACAGCCACTATCCGGCGAAAAATATCGACAATCCCACGGTGGTGGACCACGCCTTTATTACGATCGACTACGATAACGGAAGCAAGGCCAATCTCGGTTTGTGCCTCTACTTGAAGCCGATGAATTTAATGGGAGACGGGCTGGAAATCGGCCTGATCGGCAGCAATGGCGCGCAGATGGTGGTGAAAAACGACAAAACGATCGATATCGCCGGCGGGGAGAATTCCACCCGGGACCATCTCGACATCGACGTCATTTCGGACTCGATTATGGGCGGACACACCGGCGGGCAAGCTCAGCGCATTGATTTCCTGAATTGCATCCGCAGCAACAGGCAGCCTTTTGCCAGCGCCGAGGTGGGAAGGAATGCTTTGCTGATCGCTTTGGCCGCGGAGAAATCGATTACCGAGGAGCGGTACGTTTATTTGAAGGAATTAACCAATCACGGGGTGTCGTGATGAACCAATTACGCAAATATGACACACTGGTCTTCTTTCTTTTTATCCTGCCCTGGATCATCGGGTTTACCGTCTTTTTTCTGGTTCCGTTCGGCACCTCGATCTTCTACGCCTTTACGGATGCGAAGCTGCCCGGTGCGGTCAATTATCAATTCATCGGCCTCGCCAACTTCGTCGAAATGCTGAGCGATCCCATCTTCAGCAAAAGCTTGTTTAATACGATGTTTTTTGTGATCATCGGGGTTCCGATCGTCTGTGCCGGGATGTTGCTGCTGGCGATGCTGCTGAATTTCAAGGTGAAGGGAATCGCCTTGTACCGGACGTTTTATTATTTGCCCACTTTGGTGCCGATTGTGGCCACTGTGATTATCTGGCGGCTGGTGTTCAACTCGGAATTCGGGATATTGAACGCGGTCCTCGGTATGTTTGGTGCCGATAAAATCGATTGGCTCGGCGGAGAGCATACCATCAAGCCGGTCATCATCCTGCTCCAGGTGTGGATTTCCGGCAGCGGCGTGCTCATCTTCCTGGCCGCCTTAAAAAATGTTCCCCGGCATCTTTATGAAGCGGCCGAACTGGACGGAGCAAGCGGCGTCCGGCGATTTTTTTCGATCACGCTGCCCATGATCAGCCCGTCCATTTTGTTCGTGGTCATTATTCAAACGATGTACAACTTTCAGATGTTTACGGAAGCGATGCTGCTGTCCAAAGGCGGGCCGAATTATGCCTCCTACACCTTCGTCTACAACATTTATAAATCCGCATTTACCGATCTGAAGTTCAGCATGGCGATGGCGCAATCGCTGTTCCTGTTTGTGCTGATCGCTCTGGTGACCGCTGCGCTTATGAAATTATCCAACCGGTATGTTTACTATGAAGCCGAAAATTAGGGGGAACACGAATGAATGATGGACGAAAAAGCAGTTTCGCTGCGATCTTATCCAAGTATTTGCTGCTCTCGGCAACGCTTTTGTTGTTTGTCGGACCTCTGGTGTGGCTTCTCTCCACGATGATGAAAACCAAGGCGGAGACCTACAAGGTACCTCCCGCTTTATTGCCCGAGCATTTTACCTTTGAAGCTTTTGAACGGTTGTTTGCCGTACAGCCGCTGATGTGGCGCTGGATTCAAAACTCTTTTGCCATCTCCATTCTTGTCGTCCTCGGGGCCGTCTTTTCAAGCTCGATTGTGGCCTACGGATTCTCGCGGTTCACGACGAAATACAAAGACAGGCTGTTTGCGATTGTGCTCATGACCTTGATGATCCCGCCCTCCATCATGATGATTCCGTCCTATGTGCTGTATACCAAGCTCGGGTGGATCGATACGTGGTTGCCGCTCATCGTTCCAGCTTGGCTTGGAAGCGCATACTACATCTTTTTGTTTCGCCAGTTTTTCCTGACCATTCCTTTGGAACTGGATGAAGCCACCTATTTGGATGGCGGGAACCGCTGGACGGTTTATGCGCGGGTGATGATGCCGTTATCGAAGCCGATTATTATCACCACGATTATTTTTGCTTTCGTTAACTCCTGGCTTGATTTCCTCGGACCTTTCCTGTACATCAAGGACAACCTCAAGTTTACGCTCAGCGTGGGGCTGCAGCTGCTGATCGGGCAGACCAGCCAGGACTTTCCGGCGCTTGCGGCCGGAGCCTTCATCAGCATCATTCCGATCGGCCTGCTTTATCTCTTCGCCCAACGCTACATTGTCGAGGGGGTGGTGCTGACCGGAACGAAAGGATAATTCAGCGGAGCTGAGCAATTCTATAATCGCAAGAAAAACTACCTTTAAACGCGGTCTAGAGCTTCCTTGAAAGTACCTCGATAGACGTTTTTCTTACTATCCAAATAGGGGGTAATTTGCTTGAAAACAAAGCGCAAATGGTTGATCGGCAGCTGGGTTCTGATATTGACTTTGGTGATGGGGCTGGCAGGCTGCTCCCAAGGAGCGGATAAACCCTCGGCGGCGGCGGCGGATTCTGATTCTGCCGGACAAACGGCCGGTAGCGGGGCGGGAGAACCCGTCACGATCACGTATTCCCAGTGGGGAACGGCTGAGGAACTGCAGCGCGTGCAAGAGCTGCTTGATCAATTTATGGAGGCCAATCCGAACATCACCGTGAAGCTGGAAGGCAAGGCTTGGGGAAGCTACTGGGACGGGCTGACCGCGAACGCCGCCGGCGGCACGCTGCCCGATGTTTTTAAAACGAGCTACGCCTACATTGAAAAATACGCCGAGCTTGGCATCTATAAAGAACTGGACGGCTTGCTGTCCGCCGGTTCGTTTGATTTGAACCATATCGATGCAAGCTTGCTGAGTTTGCATAAATATAAAGACAAACAGGTGTCGCTGCCGATCGACGGCAACGTGATTGTCTGGTATTACAACAAAGCGCTGTTTGACGATCCCAAAACAAATCCAAAGGGCGCGGCTGTCCCATCGCTTGAACCGACCTGGGATGAGATCATCGACATTGCCGCGAAAATGACGCTCGACAAAAACGGCAAAAGCGCGGATGAGGCCGGCTTTGATGCCAAATCAATCGTCCAATGGGGGATGTCGATCTCTCCGGGCTCATCGATGGACTGGTTTCTTGAGCCGGAGCTGTGGTCGAACGGGGCCAAGCTGGTCAACGAGGACGGTTCGCTGGCGCTGGATACTCCGGAGGCGCAAGAGGTGCTTGAACTGTTTATCGATCTGACGAAAAACAAAAAGATCAACACGACCCCCGCCCAGATTGAGGGGCTTGGCGGCCAGGTGAACCTGAGCATTACCACAGGAAAGGTAGCCATGAACCCGGGCGGCAACTGGAATACAACGAACTATAAAGAAGCGGGCATCGATTACGGGATAACTTACCTGCCCAAGTTTAAAACGGCGCAGACGGTGGTGCAGCCGGCCGGCGTAGCGATCAGTGCGAATACGAAATATGAGGAGGCGGCTTATAAGCTGCTGTCCTGGCTGGCGGGTCCCGAAGGCCAGATTGCGCTGGCGAAGCAGGGATATTCCTTGCCCGCCAACAAAGCGGCAGCCGGCACGTATGTGCAAACCACGGGCGAGGCGAATCAAATTTTCCTCGACGCTCAGAAGTTCGGCATTATCTCGCCGTTTACGGCGAAGAAAACCGATCTCGTCTGGACCTACGGCGAGCAGGCGCTGAAGCTTCCGCTGGCGGGCGAGGGCGATCTGCAGGCCGCGCTTCAGGATTTGGCGGCACAGATCAAATGAGGTAGCTATAAGCCCGCTCCACGAGCGGGCTTTTTTCGTTCCAGGGAGCTCACTCCTTATACCAGCCCATTGTCCCATTTTTGTCATCGCCTTGTGCATTAATTCACAAGTTAATGTTATAATAGGGAGCGGATGTTTTCTTAACAGGGGAGAGGCATGATTTTTGACAAAGGGAGTGCAGCAAGGGAATGAGTAAAGCCAAGGTGCTTATCGCCGACGATGAAGATTATATTCGAAAGCTTGTCAAAAATGTACTTGAAAGCGATAACATGCAGGTGGTTCAAGCGGAAAACGGAAGTGAAGCGCTCAGTATAATCCGGAATCAGGCTATTGATCTGATCATATTGGATATCGTGATGGATGATTACGACGGGTATGACGTGCTTGGAAAAACCCGGGCCATGGGCATCTATACGCCCATCATCTTTCTTAGCGGCAAAAAGGAAGACACAGATCAGATTATCGGTTTTGGTCTGGGAGCCGACGCTTATATTACGAAACCGTTCAGTCCGTCGGTGCTTAGCGCACAGGTCAAAAACCATATTAAGCGCTACCGCGAGCTGATCGAATTAAAGGACGCGTATACGAAGCTGACTCAAGGTCCGTTCCTGTTTAATCTGAAATCCTATACATTTTATAAAAACGGTGCTGAAGTGCCGCTTTCTTCCAAGGAAGCTCTGCTGATGAAATTTTTCATGGAGAATCCCAACCAAGTATTCAGCAAGGAGCAGTTGTACCAAAACGTTTGGAAGGAAACGGTGATCGACGATAATACGATCATGGTCTACATCCGGCATTTGCGAATGAAAATCGAGGATAACCCCGAGAAGCCCAAGCATATACAGACCGTATGGGGTATTGGATACCGTTTCGCCGTGGATTAAGCAGGCTCGAAATACAAGCGGTTGGATTGGGAGATTTCCCGATCCGGCCGTTTTTTTGTATGGCGGGATTCTTAAAATATTTTAAGATTCAGTCAGAATACTTTAAGCTTTGCTCTTTATGATGAGGATGTGTCTCGAGACAGTATCAAACTTGGATCACAACAGGAGATGAAAGCGTTTGTTTATGATTGTGAAAAAATGCCCTAATTAAGAGGAGGAAGAATATGATCAATAATCCGTTAGAACTCCCTCTGCAGCAACAACCGGTTTGGAAAAAGGTGTTAAGCTACCGGATTGGAGGCGTCATACCGGTAGGGGTGTATATTCCGTTTATGCTGGTGGTCTATTTTCTGATTCACAGCGGTCATTTTCCGCAAGATATGCTCGGGGCCGCATCCATTATGATGCTTTATGGTTTTATTCTGGGCGAAATCGGCAAGCGAATTCCGATCCTTAAGGATCTCGGAGGCGCTCCCATTTTGGCGACATTCGTACCGTCCTATATGGTCTATGCCGGACTGATGCCGCAAGCAGCAATTGATACCGTTACCGTATTCATGGAACAAACCAACTTCCTGTACCTGTACATTGCCATCGTCATTTGCGGCAGCATTCTCGGGATGAATCGGGATTTAATGGTGAATGCGATCGTAAAGCTGTTCGTGCCGATTATTGCCGGTACCCTTCTTGCCACAGGTGCAGGCATGCTTACAGGCATCGGTCTTGGGCTCGGCGCCTACAAAACATTCTTCTATGTGCTTGTTCCGATTATGGCCGGCGGCGTAGGGGAAGGTGCGATTCCGCTGTCCATTGGCTATAGCCAAATTCTAGGCACAACACAGGAAGAAAATTTCGCGGCCGTTCTACCGGCAGTGATGCTGGGCAGCTTATGCGCGATTATTTTATCGGGGTTGTTGAACAAATTGGGGCAAAAGAAACCGGAGCTGTCAGGGAATGGCACATTGCTCAAATCAGGAGACAGCGACGTATTAAAGTATGCGGAAGACAAGGACAAAAAACCGATCAACCTGAACCAAATGGCAACAGGTGCCGTCATGGCCGTCGGTTTTTTCATGCTCGGGAACTTGGCGGCTGAAGCTGTTGGGCTGCCTGGTGTAATCGTTATGCTATTCGCTGCTGTTATTGTGAAGTACTTCAATCTTCTGCCAAAGCAGCTTCAAGATGGAGCGCAAATGATGCAGCGTTTCTTCGTCGTCGCTGTAACTTACCCGCTGCTGCTTGGTATGGGCGTGGCTAAAACACCTTGGGAAAGCCTAGTTTCCGTATTGAGTCCCGCTTATTTGATTACAATTGCCGTAACCGTCATCACTATGGTTGCAACGGGCTATTTTATAGGAAAGTGGATGAATATGTACCCGGTTGAAGCGGCGATTATTACCGGAACCCGCTGCAGCCAGGGAGGAACGGGCGATGTGGCGATTCTGACCGCTTGTGACCGGCTGCAATTGATGCCCTTCGCACAGGTGTGTACCCGTCTAGGCGGCGCGGCTACTGTAACCGCGGCTATCTTCCTGCTTCGCTGGCTAACGCTCTGAGCAATTTCTTGCCGTTTATGGAACAGCCCGGAGGGAATGAGCCTGTATGCATTTCAACTTGAGAAAGCAGCTGAAACGAAAAAGCTTGCCTTATAACCTAGTATTATTTGCGCTTCCATTCATCGTTCTGATCCTCGTTCGGATGGCTTATTCGGTTTATATGGACAGCGAACGGACGGTGATCCGCCAGCAAGAGGAGCAACTGCTGACCATAGCCAAACTGACAAGCAAAAATTTGGAGGCTTCCTTTGAGGAGCAAATCCGCAATCTCGAAATTGTGGCGGGAAACCGCAGTGTCGCTGCCGGTTTGGCGGATAGTGACACGGGGCCTGTACAACAAGCGATAGAAGCTTATTACAAGGCCAAGAAAGAAAGGGTTAACAGCATTATTGTGATCAACAGAGCGGGAAGCATAATGAACACCTATCCCCGAATGAACGATGCCGAAGCCCAAAAAATTTATGACCTGGTCAACGAGGATATCAAGCGGGCCATGAAGGAAAAGAGACCTTTGATCGGGGATGCGAAGCTTGAACAGCCGGAATCGTATGTATTGCCTATTATTCATCCGGTATTTCTGGACAATGAATATGAAGGCATGCTGATCAGCAGCGTGGATCTGAACGCCTTGTATGAACAGCTCGTCAAACCCGTCAAGGTTGGGATGAAAGGTTACATTCATGTGAAGAACGCTCGGGGGATTTATCTTATGAATCCGAAACGGGACAATATCGGGAAGTCCGTTGAGACCTTGAAGAGGATCTATCCGAACCTGGATTACAAGGACCTAGACAGGCTGATAGATATGCAGATGAGCCGGGAGGAAGGGTCCGCGGAATACAATTCTTACTGGTGGATGGATAAGGATTTCAAAAAAACAAAGAAATTCGAATCTTTTTCCAGGCTCCGATTTAATGAGTTCTTTTGGGTCGTTACCGCCGTTATGGATTATGAAGAGGTAAAAGGCCCGATCGCTCAAAGCAGGATTAGGCTCCTTGAGATCTTTGCCACGATTCTGCTGATCCTTTCCTGCGCTTTCTTCATTATTATGAAGACTCAGCGAAAAAAAGCGGCACTGGAAGTGGAAACCAAATATTTGCGGAAGCTGAATTCCACCAACGAGGAATTAAGAAAGAAAGATATGCAGCTGCTGCATTCCCAGAAACTTCAGGAACTCGGCATGCTTACCGGGGGCATTGCCCATAATTTCAACAACCTGTTGACTCCGATTCAGGGTTATTCTGAAATCATTTTGCACAAGCTTGACCCCAAGGATGAGATCCATGAGTATGTGAACGAAATCTACGAAGCTTCCGAGAAGGGCAGGAACATCATCGAGCAGATTCTCGTCTTCAGCCGTACCGACAGCGGTAAAGGCAAGCATGCAGCCGTAAGTTTAGAAGAACTTATTGCTGAAACGCTGAATCTGGTGAAGCCGATTATTTCCCCCAATATCAAAGTGATTTTCGAAAAGAAGGGCGGCTCATCGGCGATTCTTGCCAATAAAGTACAGATTCAGCAGGTAATTATGAATTTGTGCAACAATGCCTGTCATGCCATGAAATATAACGGCGGAGTATTGAATGTCACGCTGGAGAATGTGCCCGCACAGGAGCTTGAGCAAATTCAGGACGAAGTAACTGATACGTCTGGCGCATATGTGAAACTTTCTATTTCCGATACGGGTCACGGGATGAGCAAGGACACCATGTCTCGAATCTTCGACCCGTTCTTTACGACAAAGGTTGCAGGCGAAGGCACTGGGCTGGGACTGTTCATCGTTTACGGCATCATCAAAAATCACAATGGCTTTATTACCGTGGATAGTGCAGAAGGGAAAGGAAGCTCCTTTACGGTCTACCTCGCTCAGGCACGTTCGCTGATTGCCGGCCGGCAATCGGATTTGCCGCCCGTTACTGTAGAGCCCAAAAGCATTCTGTTGATCGATGACGACAGGAAAGTATTGAGGGCCATGAGAAGAGGTCTTGAGTCGGTGGGCTACAAGGTGTTCCCTGAGCAAGACAGCATCGAAGCGCTGAAAATTTTCGAGCAGGCTCCGACCCGGTTTGACGTTGTCATTACTGACCAGGCTATGCCTTACCTTAAAGGTCTGGAGCTTGCGGAACGGATGAAGGCGCTGCATCCCCGGATCAAGATCATCCTGGTGACGGGATTGGTCGAGGAAAATGTTACCCGGTACAAGGAACGTCTGATTATAGACGATTATATGTGCAAACCAGTTACGGGCTCGGGATTGGCAAGGGTGATCGGTGACATTTTCCGGTCCTCGTAAATCGGCATTACAAAAAGCACATTATCAAAAGAGGTGTTTCATGTGAAGATCAAACAGACGGCTATTGCAGGCACGCTGGAATCAAGCGACATATCCATTGCCGTCGAAGATAATGATGGCAGAGGGATCGAGATCGAACTTGTCAGCACGGTTGAAAACCAGTTTGGCGGTCAAATCCGCAAAGTAATCCGGGAAACGCTGGAAGGATTGGGAGTCAAGGACGTATTGGTGCGGGCCAATGACAAAGGCGCTCTGGATTGCACCATTCAAGCAAGAGTCAAGACAGCGGTAGGCCGTGCGGTTGATGGGAACCTCCGCCCATGGGAGGAGAAATAAATGAGCAGGCTTAGAAGAACGATGCTTTATGTACCTGGCAATAACCCGGGAATGATCCGGGATGCTCATATATACGGCGCGGATTCCATAATGATTGACCTGGAGGATTCCGTTTCGCTGAATGAGAAGGACGCCGCACGTCTTCTCGTCTATCATGCCTTGAAGACATTGGATTTCGGCAGCACCGAGATCCTGGTAAGAGTCAACCCGCTTAATACCCCCTACGGAAGAGACGATTTCGAAGCCATCGTAAGAGCCAAGCCGGATGCAATCCGGCTGCCCAAAACCGAAACGCCCGCAGATGTGGTCGAAGCGGATGAGCTGATATCCGAGATTGAGACAAAGATTGGTTTGCCTTGCGGCACCATCAAACTGTTTGCGGCTATCGAAAGCGCCAAGGGGGCCTTGAACGCCGAGCGGATTGCCACGGCAAGCAGCCGACTGATCGGGATCGCGATCGGAGCGGAAGATTTCGTAACGGATCTGAAGACAACCCGTTCCCGGGAGGGAATCGAACTGCTTACGGCCCGCAGCTTCGTCTTATTCGCCGCCAGGGCAGCGGGGATAGCCGCGGTCGATACCGTATTCTCCAACGTGAAGGATGATGAAGGATTCGCGGGGGAAGTGAAGCTGATCAAGCAGCTTGGTTTTGACGGTAAATCGATCATCAATCCGCGCCAGATCGAAATTGTCCATCGGATCTATTCGCCGACGGAAGATGAAGTGGAGAAAGCGCAGCATGTTATTGAAGCTATAGAAGAAGCGGAAGCCAACGGTTCCGGTGTCATCAGCCTGAACGGGAAGATGATTGACAAACCGATCGTGGAGCGGGCCCGCAGGGTGCTGGATCTTGCGGCTGCTGTAAAAATATAAGCGAAAAAAGGTGAATGTTATGTTTAACGAGGCGGGAAGAGAGATTCCATCGTTTATTGACGGGATCGGACCGCTTGTCCCCTACCGCGAGAAAGCGGCCAACGGCCAGTATAAAAATACGGAGAGATCGAAGGACCGACAGCATAACCCGTCCAGGGACAAAGTCATGGGCTCCATCGAACAGGTCATTGAAGCGACCGGCTTAAAGGATGGAATGACGATATCCTTCCACCATCACTTCCGGAACGGGGATTATATCGTCAATATGGTTATGGATGTTATCGCCAAAATGGGTATTCGCGATCTTACCGTTGCGGCCAGTTCCCTCACCGACATCCATGCCCCTCTGGTAAAGCATATCCAAAGCGGTGTTGTCCGCAGAATCGAAACAAGCGGACTGAGAGGCGAGCTTGCCCATGCTTACTCCCGCGGGATGTTTGACATTCCCGTCATAATCAATTCCCATGGCGGACGGGCGCGTGCTATTGCGTCGGGAGAATGTCCGATTGACGTCGCCTTTCTGGGCGTGCCTTCCTGCGATCCTTACGGAAACGCCAACGGCTATTCCAGAGGAAACGATGCGGCCTCCGCGTGCGGTTCGCTCGGTTATGCCAAAGTAGACGCCCAGCATGCCAAGAATGTCGTTCTCATTACTGACAATCTTGTAAGTTACCCGAATGTGCCCTTTGCGATACCTGAATCTCAGGTGGATTATGTGGTGGTGGTGGATTGTATCGGCGATCCCAAGGGCATTGTATCGGGTGCAACCCGGTACACCAGCAATCCGAAGGAACTGCTGATCGCAAGGCATGCTGCCGACGTAATCGGTGCCTCCGGCTATTTTTACGACGGCTTTTCGATGCAGACCGGGTCCGGAGGAGCCTCTCTGGCTACTACACGGTTCTTGCGGGAAAAGATGCTTGCCGCGAACGTCAAGGCCAGTTTCGCTCTTGGCGGAATTACCCAGCAAATCGTCGATCTCCATGAAGAGGGGTTGATTCACAGGCTGCTGGATGTCCAGAGCTTTGACCTGAGGGCGGTGGAATCCTTAAAGAACAACAGGTTCCACCACCAAATCGACGCCGAGTATTATGCGAGCCCCGACAACGCGGGATGTGCGGCCCACCAGTTGGACGTAGTTGTATTGAGCGCCCTTGAGATTGATCTGGAGTTTAATGTGAATGTTATCACAGGCTCCGACGGTATGATTCGGGGAGCCTCCGGAGGCCATTGCGATACAGCAGCGGGAGCGGCCGTATCCATTATTGTCGCGCCGCTCATCCGCGGTCGCATGCCATCGATTTTGGACAGGGTCAATACGATTATAACGCCGGGTCATACGGTGGATGTTCTGGTAACAGACCAAGGCATTGCGGTCAATCCGCTGCGGCAAGATTTGCTGAATAACCTGAAGTCGGCCAAACTCCCGGTTGTGTCCATCGAAGAGCTAAAGGAAAAGGCAAACCGGGTCGTTGGCCATCCTGAGCCGATCAAGTGGGCGGATAAGGTCGTAGGCATTGTCAAATACAGGGACGGGTCGGTTATCGATGTTATACGCCAGGTCAAGTAAGGAACGATAAGAGCCGAACGGATCTGGATCAATATTACATGTTCATGCTGGAGGTTGGGACAAATGAGCATAAGGGAAGAAGCGCTACAGGCGCACAGGGTGAGCAACGGCAAGCTGCAAATTGCAGCGAAAATTCCGCTTAATAACAAGCACGATCTAGCGCTGGCGTATACGCCGGGGGTAGCGGAACCTTGCAAAGAAATTGCTAAAGACAAAGAAAAGGCCTATGAGTACACGATTAAAGGCAACACCGTCGCCATTCTAACGAACGGGACGGCCGTTTTGGGGCTTGGCAATATCGGTCCCGAGGGGGGATTGCCCGTCATAGAAGGCAAAGCGCTGCTGCTTAAGGAGTTTGGCAACGTAAACGCATTCCCGATCTGTATCGACAGCCTTGATCCCGATGAAATTGTAAGAACCGTTCAAGTCATCGCACCCGGTTTCGGAGGTATTCATCTGGAGGATATTAAAGCGCCTGAATGCTTCTACATCGAGGATAAGCTGAAGGAAACGCTGAATATTCCCGTATACCATGACGACCAGCACGGGACTGCGGTTGCGGTGCTCGCGGGTCTGTACAACGCCATGAAGATTGTTGATAAAGCTCTGGATGGCATACGCATCGTGATCAATGGCGCGGGCGCGTCGGGTATCGCCATCGCGAAACTGCTGCTTGCGGCGGGGGCGAAGCATATTGTGCTGTGCGATATCGACGGCGCGATTTCGGAAAACGCCGGATCAATGAACGAGGCCCAGGAAAGAATCGCAAAAGTCACGAACAGAGATTTTGAGACAGGAACTCTTGATGAAATCATTAAAGGCAAGGATGTCTTCATTGGGGTGTCGGTTGAAGGGGTGTTGACAAAGGAAATGGTGCAAACGATGAATCCGGACAGCATCGTTTTCGCTCTCGCCAACCCGGTGCCGGAAATTATGCCAGAGGATGCTTATCAAGGCGGAGCAAGAATTGTGGCGACAGGCAGATCCGATTTTCCCAATCAAATCAATAATCTGCTGGTATTCCCGGGTATTTTCAGAGGCGCTTTGGAGGCAAGAGCCCGGGATATTACGGACGAGATGAAGCTTGCCGCAGCTCAAGGCATCGCCGGGCTGGTGAAGGATGAGGAACGGAATGAACACTACATCGTTCCGGACGCTTTCGACAAGAGCGTGAGCCGTGCCGTCAGCGAAGCGGTGATCCGAATCGCCCGGGCGGCGGGAGCCGCAGGGAAATAATTCGCATGTGGATATTGGAAATGGAGGAGCAGGTTCTCAATCTGGAGTCGGGCAGGGATAAGGACAGACTGATTGCTTTTTTGAAAACCCGGGGTCTTACGCTGGATAACGACATTCAGTACGCTATGGCGATTGAAGAGGAGGGACGTATTGTCGCAACGGGAGCTTTTTCGGGAAGGGTGCTGAAATGCATCGCTGTAGACGAAGCGTATGCAGGCAGGGGATTGTCCGCCCGTATTATGAACCACTTGATCCGTGAGCAGTATAGAAGAGGCCGATCCCGTCTCTTTATGTTCACGAAACCCAAGAACAAGATGATATTCTCCGAACTCGGCTTTCACATCGTTGTCGAGACACCTACTGCTGTTCTGTTGGAGAACCGGAAGGATGGCTTAAGCCGGTATCTGGATGAAATCGGGAGAGAGTGCGGGTACGGGGATGAAGTTCATGTGGAAGAGATTCATAATGCAGGCGCGGTAGTTCTCAACGGCAATCCTTTTACGCTGGGGCATCGGTATTTGATCGAATACGCTGCCGCGAGGGTACAAAAGCTTCACGTATTCGTGATATGGGAAGACCGGTCCGTGTTTCCGCAGGAAATCAGATACAGGCTGATTGAGGAGGGCACCAGGCATCTATCCAACGTGGTGCTTCACCAAGGGCGGGACTATATTATATCCGCCGCGACCTTCCCGTCTTACTTCCTCAAAAAAGATGCGGATGCGGCCGAGGTCCATGCCGAGCTGGATCTGACCTTGTTTTCCCGGCATATCGCCCCCCATTTGCGGATCACCAAGCGGTTTGTCGGGGAGGAACCCTCCTGTAAAGTAACCCGAACCTATAACAGAGTCATGAAAAAGCTGCTTCCTGCATGGGGGATCGAAGTGGAGGAAGTGCCCCGGATTTGCAACGGCCAGGAAGCGATAAGCGCATCACGGGTGCGGGAGCTGATCCGGAAGGGGGATGTGACTGCGGTGAAAGAGCTTGTTCCGGAGACCACTTACCGGTTCCTGCAGTCACCCGAGGCCGGTGAGGTCATTCGTTGCATACGGGGAGAATTGCGATGACAGATGCGGATGATGAGTTTGAAGTTACGCTGGAAGAGATGCTGAAAGCGCGGGACCGCAGAGCGGCAAAACAGAGACAACTCCTCCTGACCCATTCGCTGCCGCTGATTTCCATGACGGTCAATATTCCCGGTCCCAGGAAATCGACTTTAATGAGCCGGCGGATTTTTCGGGAAGGTTACGATGCGTTGCTTGAGCGGCTTGCCGGGACCGATATGAAGCTGGTCTTTAAACAGATAGACGACCTGATCACAGGTCCCGAAGGATATATTATTGTCAATGCGGATGAACGGATCCTGAAGCAGTTTGCCGTTCAAACAGAGACGATTCACCCTCTCGGCAGATTGCTTGATATTGACGTTCTGGGAAGAGCCGGTCAACCCATTTCGAGAAGCGATTTGGGTTATCCACGCCGAAAGTGTCTGTTGTGCAGGCAGGATGCGCACATTTGCGGAAGAAGCAAGGCCCATTCCGTAAATGAACTTTTGTACGCCATTCGTTCTATCGCTGATGCCTATTTTCAGGCAGCATGCGGTACGCGGGCCGATATTCGCTGCGGGAAAACCATCAAGGAAGTGGGGGAAACAGAAGGGGAGTATGTCTATCGATGAAAATGCAGAAGACGGAAATTAGCGGGAAGCTGGAAAAGACGGCGTTGCTGTCGCTGTTGCTTGAAGTTTCCTCCAGCCCGAAACCGGGCCTGGTTGACCGGTTTAATTGCGGCGCTCACCGGGATATGGACTTTTTCACCTTTATGGAGAGTTCGGCCGCCTTATCCGGCTATTTCGTCAAATGCGCGCTGCTGGGCACGGAATTTCAGGGAGATCATCCTAAGGAACTGTTCCGCAGATTGCGCCCTGTCGGAATTGCAGCCGAAAGGACGATGTTTCAAGCCACGGGAGGCGTGAATACCCATAAAGGTCTTGTATTTTCGCTCGGGATCTTATGCGCGGCTGCGGCACACCTCATGGCGGTGCTTGAAACGGAACTGCTGGATGCGGAAGAACTCTGCGGACTGATCGCCAACATGACGGAGGGGTTAAGCCGCAGTGAGCTGGCATCCATGAACAAATCCGCAGGACTCTCCAACGGGGAGAAGCTGTACCGTAAATACGGCTTAAAGGGGATACGCGGAGAAGTGGAAAGGGGATTTCCCACGGTCAGAAACGGATCACTCCCGGTTTTCCGGCAGTTAAAGGCGGCGAACACGCACCATATGAACGAGATCTGCGTGCAGACCCTGCTTCACTTAATGGCTGTTAATGAGGATACGAATGTTGTGGCAAGACATGATTTGGATACGCTGGAGTATGTCCGGCAGTATGCCCGCCGAGTTTTGGAAGCCGGAGGGGTGCTGACGGAAGCGGGCAAATCAATGGTTCTTCTTATGGATAAGGAATTCATCAAAAGAAATATCAGCCCTGGCGGGTCGGCAGATTTGTTGGCCGTTACCGTCATGCTGGATCGGATTTGCATTTAATTTGGGGCCGGCCTTTCGGTCCGGTCCTTTCCCTATTTCCTCCCTGCGTAGTATGAATATATGTTGAGAGGCATTTTCTGACAGTGAAACTGGGAGGTATCATCATTCTCATTGGATTTATCCAATAGAATGGGAACTTGAGTGGTCATACGGCCGATTGATTGGAAATTTCCAATAGATCAGACTCAGCAGGGCGCAAATCGGGCGACTTGAGCGAAATCTATTGGATATTTCCAATGAGAGTTCAGAAAGGCATTTTATTACCGTCATTCTATTGGATTTTTCCAATCTAAAACTGCCCGCCTCCGCCTAACTCAGGTAATCAGGAAGAACTTGACATATCATGGCATGAACTATAAAATGAGTTTGCCGCAACTTTGCGCAATTTTCTTTGCGAGTTGCATAAATAAAATGTCCTTATTACTTGAAGCGGGATTGTAGAGAGGAACAGCAAAAATGGCGAGATTAAAAGATATAGCCGAACAGGTGGGAGTGTCGATCTCAACGGTTTCAAGGGTAATGAAAAATGATGCCAACCACTCGGTGAGTGAGGAAACACGGCGGAAAATCTGGGAAACGGCAGAGCAAATGGGCTATCATTCGCAGCGCGCCGCCAAGGCAAAAAAGAACCAACCCAAACACGGTTTCCGGGTCGGTTGCGTTGTAGCGATGCCCCAGAACAAATATAACAATCCTTATTTTTCGATTATTCTGGAAGGGATCGAGAAAGAACTGGCCGCTTCCGGAATGCGTCTGGAGTTTGTGCACAGTCTGGAAAAGCAAGGCGACCTCCAGCAGCTGCAAACTTTGGTGAAGGAACGCCGCCTTGACGGACTGCTGATTGTGGAACGGATCGAGCAGGAGGCGTACAAGTGGCTGAAAGCGAACGTCGGCATCATCGTGGGGATTGATCTGGCGGACAAGGAGATCCCTGTGGTCAGCTACGACCGGTCGGCCGCGGCGAAAGAAGCCGTGCAATATCTTATTGCCCAAGGCCACCGGCGGATCGCCTATATCGGCGGCGCGGAGCTCGATGACGATTTCCGCAGCGAAAAACGTTTTCTCGGCTACCAAAGCGCGATGCAGGAGGCCGGATTACCCGTCCAGGAAGATTGGGTGATCGATGTAAAATGGGATGTTTCCTTGAGCTATGAGCTGACCAAGCAGGCCTTCGAGAAAAATAACGATCGGCCAACGGCTATTTTTGCCGCCAGCGATATGATGGCGATTGCCGCGATGCGGGCGGCCGCCGAGCAGGGACTGAAAATTCCCGAGGATATCGCTTTTTTTGGTGTGGACAATATCGAAATATCGGAGTTTACCTCGCCCCCTTTATCCACCATCCATGTACCCAAGCTGGAAATGGGCATGTTTGCCGTTAAAATGCTGCTGGATTACCTGAACAACCGGTATACCGTTCCGGTCAAACTGATCGTACCTTACACCATGATGCTTCGCCGGTCCTCGGGCGGCAGCAGCGAATGAAGCTGGCCGTAGGGCCTTTTTTCGCTTTGCGCCAAATCCGTACTTTAGAGAATCCGTGAAAGCTTGCGGTAAGCGCGCGGCGAGATTCCTTCGTTTGCGTTAAATAAACGGCTGAAATAATGAATATCGGAATACCCCACCTGAGCTCCTACTTCTTCAATCGTCCAGTCCGTATCCCGAAGCAGTCTGCATGCCTCGCGATGCCGGACGGTGCGCAGGAATTCCCCGGGAGGCACGCCGATGATTTGCCGGAACAGCTTGGCGGCATGATCCACGCTCATCTGCAGCTCGGCGGCAATCCGTCTGCCCGACCAGTCCTCCGCAGGAGCGGCGTCGATACGTTCCGCCAGGCGCTTGATGCGCTCTCCATGCTCCGAAACCCCGGCGATCCGGCGGGCCATTTGGGAACGCAGTAAATGCGCCAAAATCTCCAACATTAACCCCTTGCATACCAGCTCAAACCCCAGAGAACGCCTGGCAAATTCATGGATAAGCTGTTCCATCGCCTGAACGCACTCCACAGACGGCGAATAGACGGGATCCGCGGAAAAGGCCAGCCCTCGATCCGTTCCCGTCACGGCCTCGGCGGCGAGCTTGTCCCATACCATTCCTTCCTCGGGGATCAGCAGATCCTCCTCCTTTTGAATCGTCACATCGCTGAAAAAATCAAAGTGAATGCCCATCAGCTTGGCTTCAGGCACGGAAACAATTTCGTTTTGATGGTAGACCCCGCACGGCAGGAAAATGAGCTGCCCGGCCGAAAGCAAATAGCGCTGCCCGTTCATGGTCGTGGCCATTTCGCCATGGCAGACGTACAGCAGCTCGAAATCGTACAGCCTCCTTACGGGAAACCGGCATGGGGGGAGGGTTTGAAATTGAGCGTAATGAATGTTGGGCGACCAGGCCGTGAAGGGGGCGGTGCGCGTTTTTACGGATAAAGGGCGATTTTCACTCACGGGAAAGAACCTCCTTGCTCACAAAATCACGGAATGAGATAAAAATTAACTTTTTTCGCTAAATAAATTATGTCTTGGAGTCAATATAATGAGTGTATAAACACAAAAAAACAAAATTCATAACTATGGTATCACCTTAACGGAAAAATGCAAAATAGGGAGGAAGGACGATGAAGAAGGGAATTAACATCTGGTCGTTCCGCGAAGGGACAACCATTGCGGAAAGCGCGCGCCTGGCGAAGGCGGCCGGCTTTGAAGGGATTGAACTGTCCTTGAATGAGGAAGGCGAGCTTGGGCTGCAGATTACGGAAAAAGAGGCTGTCCAAATCCGCCGGCAGGTGGAGGACGCAGGTTTGGAAATATGCGGCCTGGCTACCGGCTTGTATTGGTCTTATTCCATGACCAGCGAGCAGGTGTCAGTCCGTAGCAAGGCGTCCGATATCTGCAAAAAGCAGTTGGAGCTGGCGGCGGCGCTTGGAGTTGACGCGATTCTGGTGATTCCAGGGGCGGTCGGCGTGGATTTCATTCCCGGCTCCGAGGTGGTGCCTTACGACACAGCTTACGACCGTGCTTTGGAAGCGATCGGCAAGCTGGCGGGGGAAGCGGAGAAGGCCGGCGTCTCCATCGGCATCGAAAATGTGTGGAACAAATTCCTGTTGTCGCCGCTGGAAATGCGCGGTTTTCTTGACGCCGTGGGCTCGCCTTATGTCGGTTCCTATTTGGACATCGGCAATGTTCTGTACGCGGGTTATCCGGAGCATTGGGTTCGCATCCTGGGGCCGCGCATCAAAAAGGTGCACTTCAAGGATTACCGCCGCGAAGCCGGCGGGCTGCATGGATTTGTGGACCTCTTGGCGGGCAATGTAGATTACCCCTCCGTTGTGGCCGCGCTGCGCGAGGTTGGCTACACCAATTACGTCACGGCCGAAATGATCCCGCATTATGAACATTATTCCGAACAGATCATTTTCAATACTTCGGCGGCTATGGATGCCATTTTGGGACGAAAAGAGGCTTATTAACTTTAAGAGGCAGTTTTATTGAACGCGTACTTTAAGGAGGCAGCGCGATGCTGAAAATTGGTCTTGTCGGCTTCGGCTTTATGGGCCGGATGCATTTTGACAATTATGTTCGTCTGATGGCCGAAGGGGAGCCGATTGAGCTTGCGGCGATTTGCGATCTGAGGATCGATGAATTGAAGGACAGCAAAGCGAACGGCAACATGTCGACGGGACAGGAGATTTATGATCTGTCTTCCTACCGGCTGTATGATCATGTGGAGAAAATGCTTGCCGCAGAGCAGCTCGATATGATCGATCTGGCCGTTCCCACCTACCTGCATGCGGAGATGGCTTGCTCGCTTCTGGAACGCGGGTACCATGTATTCTGCGAAAAGCCGATGGCCCGCTATTCCGCCGATGCCCGCCAAATGGCGGAAACCGCCAAGAAGCACGGCCGCAAGCTGATGATCGGACAGTGCCTGCGCTTTTGGCCGGGTTACGTATACCTGAAAGAAGTGATTGAGGACCAACGTTTTGGCCAGCCGACGGCCGGATATTTCTACCGCGGCTCGGGAGCGCCGAAAAATTGGTTTCTCACCGAGCAATTAAGCGGTGCGGCTCTGCTGGATATGCATATTCACGATGCCGATATGATCCAGTGGCTGTTTGGACCCCCGGAGAAAGTGTCGACCATCGGGCGCAATGTCATCCCGGGCAGCGGCTACGATATCGCGTCCACCCATTACGCCTACCCGGACGGCAAGGTGATCAACGCCCAGGTTGACTGGACGCTGGAGGGAGATTTCGGTTTTTACATGGGCTACCGGGTCAACTTTGAACGGGGGAACATCGTATTCGACGGCAGCTCCGTAACCGTAAATCCCAATGACCAGCCGGGCTTTAAGCCGGAACTGCCCGCGGATGACGGCTATTACCGGGAGTTGAAGCATTTCATCGCGGCGATTATCCACGATCAACCGCTCGTCATTTGCACGCCGGAAAGCGCCGCCGCCTCGGTCGCGCTGGTCGAAGCGGAAGAGAAGTCGGCCAATGCTGGTGGGGCTTGGGTAAGCGTTGATGTAATGGGGTAAAGCCGCGATTCATTGCTCTTGGTCTGCTGTTGAATGGAATAGTTGCAAAATAGACAGTTACTTATCGGGCAATGCGGCCACAGCGCTCGGGTAATTGTAAAACATACAATTACTCCGCTATCTTTTGAAGAATAGGGGGAGAGACGAGGTTATAATTGCATGAAGTGCAATTACAACGAATGATCGGGTAGATAGATATAAGTTAGTTGTATGATTTGCAATTATTCGTCAAAGCATAGGGTGATTTTGTCTCTACGACAGTTAAGCTGCGAATTCCGCAATCTTCAAAAAAGCTTCCAGACCACTGCTTGAGTGGGGTTGGAAGCTTTTTCGCCTGCTGCATCGTCTGAATAAGTAAACTCAATTTAGAACAAGCTAAATCGACTTCCGGAACTCGTTCGGGGACATGCCGGCGAAATTCCGGAAAAGCTTGATAAAGTAGCTCGTATGCTCATAACCAAGCTGCTCGGAAATTTCCGCAACGTTCAAATCGGACTGGTTCAACAATTCCTGCGCTCTTTCCATTTTCGTACGGGTAACAAATTCGACGAAGGTTTCCCCGGTTTCCTGCTTGAAAATCCGGCTGAAATGAGACGGGTTCAGGTTTAGACGATGCGCCATTTCTTCCATCGCGATTTTCTCTCCCGTATGGATCTGAACGTATCGCTGCGCCTCGGCAATTTCCCGGCGTACGGTCTGTTCCCGCAGCGCCTCTATTTCGACGGATTTTTTTTCGAGAAATGCCTGAAGCCATTCCAGCAGATGGTCCAGCGTTTCGATCGAAGCGATTTTCCGCTGCAGCATTTCGGTGTTGAAGCTGGTGACGAAGTTTTGCATGACGGTGTACTTGAGCTGGAGCTCCATGGTCATTTTCAGCACCCAGCATTTAACGGCTTCGACGGGATAGACTCTGCTTTCGATAAATTTTTTCCATTCCTTGACAGCCAGCGATATCCGGGCCTTGTCCCCGGCAACAATGCAATCTTTCATCTCCTGCAGGGCTTTGGAATAATGCAGGAAGATGTCCTCTTTCGTTGTCTCCACAGGCAGCATTTTCGCATAGATACGCTCGCCCGCATAGAAACGGAACGTTTTGGCGTCAAACAACCGCTGAATTTCTTTTTTCAATTGGAGCAAATCGCCGCTGACCTCACCGCGGACAAACGAAATGCCGACGCGCAGATGTTGATACATCTGTTGTTGAACGCGCAGCAGTTCTTCCCGCACGTCCTCATAAAGATTTCGTTTTAACGTATGGGGAAAGGGGAACAAAAACAGGTATTGCTGTTCGTTCAGCACAAATATAAAGCTCTCGCTCAACCGGACTAACTCCTGCAAGGCGTTATCGATGACGAACTGCATGTTGACGGCTCCGCCAAAGCGGATTTCCAATTCAGCGGCCCGTTCCGGCCAGGCGGCAACCGGAAGATAAGGAACGCCGCCCCGGAGAAGGATTCCGAAATTTTGAAATTCTTTTGCCCATTCCACTTCGTTCCAGACCGGCTGTTCAAGAAACTTGCGGATGAATCGGGAACGTATAGCGGATAAATTCTGCTGAACTACGTTTTGGAGTTGGTTCCGGTCGTTTTCCAAGCGTTTTTCCTCGGTCAATTGATTCGTCAACCGGTCCAGTACGGAAACGACCTGATCGATCCGGAGACTTTCCTTCAAAATATAATCGCTTACGTTCAGCTTTACGGCCGACTGCGCGTAGTGAAAATCTTCGTGACAAGACAAGATGACCGCCTTCAGCCGAGGGTTGAGCGCGCTCGCTTTTTCGATTAATTCCAGGCCGTCCATCACGGGCATTCCGATATCCGTAACGAGAATGTCCGGACGATGGAGTTGGCAAGCCTCCCAGGCTTGGCCGCCATCGGAACAAACGGCGGCCAATTCCAGGCCAAGGTTCGGCCAGGGGATGCCGGCGCTCAAATATTCCAATACCGTATAATGATCGTCAGCGATAAGAACTTTAAACATGATGGTCATCCTCCTTACGTTTTCTCGACCGGCAACAGCAGCTCCACGCTGGTGCCCCGGCCCCGTTCGCTTTGAATGTCCATATCGAACCGATCCCCGTACAGCAATTTCAAGCGGCTGTAAACGTTAAACAGTCCGATTCCGGCGGACGGGATTTCTTCTCCTAGGGCCATTTGCTCAATCAGCTCCCGCTTTTGGAAGTTCAGCCGCTTTTTTAATGCTTCAAGCGTTTCTGGAGTCATGCCCTGGCCGTTATCTTCAACCGTTATTTTTAAGGAGGAACCGGCGCTCTGCGCCTTGACCGAGATCATCCCGCCGCTCCGGGAAAATCCATGTTTGTAAGCGTTCTCGATAATCGGCTGCAAGATAAAACGCGGAACGGTAACGGCAAACGGGTCGGCATGAATTTCCCAACGGGTCTCGATTGGAAATCTTGTGGTAAATTTCATTAAGTCCGTATATTGCTTGGCCGTTTCGATTTCGGCGTAGAGAAGGGCGAATTCATCCTGCTTGGAAAGGCTTGCCCGCAGCAACGAGGACAGCGAACCGACGACGAGGGCGGTTTCTTCATCGCCTTTCATCAGCAATTTCAAGCGGATCGAGCTCAGGACGTTAAATAGAAAATGCGGATGAACTTGCGCCTGCAGCATCGCCATTTCCGCTTGACGCTTTAATTCCTGCTCCATCTTCACTTGCGTCAGGATTTGCTCGATGCGATTCGAGCATAAAGTCGAACGAACGGCCAAGCCGGCCGATTTCATCGGGGCCGCGAATGTTGGAACGCACGCTCAAATCCCCGGACTCCACTTTCTTCGCCGCTTCCCCGAGCGCCAGCACCGGCCTGGTGAAGCGCCGCAACAAATAGGTTAGGGCGAGCAAAAAGCCGATCGCGAACATGGCTTGCAGTATTAACATCGTTCGATACATTCCGTTTAATTTTCCCGTAAGCTGCTCGTAAGGAGCCACGCTCACGAGCTTCCATCCCGAAAAACGCAGCGGGAGCGAAAGAAACAATTGATTTTCTCCGCCTGCTTGAATGATCTCCGGCGAAGCGGGCACCTCCCGCGGCAGTACGCTCTCAAACCGGCTTCCGATCAAATCGGGATTCCGATTTGAGATGATCCGGTTGTTTTCGTCCAGCAGGAACACGTCCTCCTCCATACCGGCAAAAAGCTCACGGATGGTGTTTTCCGTACGGCTGACCATGAGATAGGCAAACGGCGGTTTATTTACGGTCTCGGTCAAGGCCCGTGCGGTCATATACACGTACTTCTGTTCAGGATACAGCGGAGGCAGGTAGTTTTCGAGTCCGCCTAAAAACAACGTCTCGTAAGCCGTCAGGTGCTCCGCCCTTGAAAACCAGTCCTCCCGGAAAAAAAGCTGCGGCTCAAAGTCATAGAACGAGTAATCGGAATAGGCCCGGCCGTCCCTCGTCAGTAAAGTCAGGCGCAGGTCCCGCTTCTCGCCGGCGATTTGCTCCAACCGGGTCGTCAGCTGCCGCGCGGCGACCGGACTTTCTTTCGCCTCTTCCAATAACGTTTTAATTTCCGGATCAAATTGCACGAAATTCGATATGGAAACCATTTCTTCCAATATCGATTCCACTTGAGACTGTACAATCATAAGCGATTGCCTCGCTTTTCCCAGCGTATGCTCGCGAATAATGATTTTGGAATAAACGCCGGTCGTGTAAAGCATGCCGAGCGCAGGCAGTACAAGGCAGGCGATTGAAGTAAGAATCAGTTTTTTCCGCAGGGACACATGCTTGAAGTTCAGCCTTATTCCCATTTGTTGTCCACCACCTCGGCCGCAATGAATCGATTGTGTTATAAGGAAATATTAAAGCATTTCTTGGGCCGATTCATTCAACATTTTTTTCTAAGCGGAAAAAAATATCGCAAATTTTTTTTCGATTAGAAAAAATCGTTCCATGTGCGCCGGACACGCCGCGCCTATAATGAGGGAGAAACAGAGAACGACAATGAGGTGATGAAGGTGACTCGAAAGCAAGCGTTTTATGAAACCGTTACCGGATATCTGTTTATTTTACCGATGCTCGCTCTGACAATGACGCTGGTCGTCATTCCGATTCTGCTGTCGGGGGTGATCAGTTTTTCGGACTGGAATTTCATTGCTGGCATCGGCGGACTGAAATTCGTCGGATGGGACAACTATATCAATCTGTTTCAGGACGAAGCGTTTCACCGCTCCTTGCGGAACAACGTGGTGTTGATCGCGGTCGTTCCGGTGTCCATGTTCATCGCAATGGTGCTCGCGGCGCTGATCAACAAAGGAACGTACTTTAAGAGTTTTTTCAAAGTCATTTATTTTATGCCGTTTATTTCCAGTATTGTGGCGATCGCTTTGCTTTGGAGAGTGCTGTTTCATCCAAACAGCGGCCCGATTAACGGTTTTTTGCGGTCGATCGGCATCGATCACCCGCCGATGTGGCTGGCGGATCCGAATTATGCGCTGCTGGCCGTCATGATCATCATGGTCTGGACTTCGCTAGGGTTTAACATGATCATTTATCTGGCCGGACTGCAAGGGATTCCCCAGGATCTCTACGAGGCGGCTGACGTGGACGGTGCTTCGCCGCTCCGCCAATTCTTCAGCATTACGCTGCCTATGCTGTCGCCGACGACCTTTTTCCTGTTGATTACGGGGGTGGTGGGATCTTTCAAGGTGTTTGACCTGATTATGGTGTTGACGAACGGCGGGCCGGCCGGCTCGACCTCTGTCATCGTGTTCTACCTGTATGAAGCGGCTTTCGTGAATCTGGAATCCGGATATGCTTCCGCCATGGGCATCGTTCTTTTAATTCTGATTTTGTTCATCACCCTGATCCAATGGGTCGGACAGAAGAAGTGGGTAAATTATTAGGAGGCCGTTAAACATGAAATCCATACGTCTAAACCGGGTCATCATCACGGCGCTTATGGGCATCGCGGGAATCTTCTTTATCCTGCCGTTCCTGTGGATGTTGTCGGCATCGTTCAAGCCGGAGCTTGAGGTGATGACTTATCCGATTCAGTGGATCCCGAGCACGTGGAAAATCGTTGAAAACTACAGCCAGGTCTGGCTTGGAAGCATCCCGTTCGCGCTTTATTACCTGAACAGCATCGAAGTGACCTTGCTGACGACCGCATTGTCTTTGATCATTTCCGCCATGGCAGCCTACGGATTCTCCAAGGTTAATTTCAAAGGACGGGACGTGGTGTTTATGCTGGTGCTGGCCACGTACATGATTCCGCATCAAGCCATTCTCGTACCGCAATTTATCATGTTTCGCTGGCTTGGGTTGTTCGACAATCACCTTGGCCTTGTGCTGTTGGGCGGCTCGGGGGTGCTGGGGACGTTTTTGCTGCGGCAGTTTTTCATGGGGGTTCATAACGAAATTATCGAATCGGCAAGGATCGACGGAGCGAATCACTGGCGAATCTTTTTCCGGATCGGGTTGCCGCTGGTCAAACCTGCGCTTGCGACTTATATGATTCTCCGTTTCATTTGGACTTGGAACGACTATCAGAACCCGCTTATCTTCCTGCGTACCGATTCGTTGTTTACACTGCAGCTTGGCATCCGTAAATTTGCCGATTTTAACGGCGAATTTTATTCGCTTATGATGGCGGGCGCCGTGTCCGCAATCTTGCCGTTGTTGATCATCTTCATCGCAGGCCAGAAGCAAGTCATTGAAGGGGTGGCCTCGGGAAGTGTCAAAGGATAAAGAGGAAATCAAAAAGTCATCTTTTGATCACGAATTTTAACAAACCAAGGGGGAAATCGCATGTTGAAAAGAAAATGGACTCGTTTTATCGCCGCGTCGGCAATCCTTGCGCTCGTCGTTTCGGGATGTGCTTCCGGTTCGGGAGAAAGTCAGAAGCAGGGGGCCGGTTCGAACGGCGGCGCGCCGGAGAACGGTACGGTAACCATCAAACTGCATACCTGGTACCCGAAGAAAACCGACAATTGGGATGTTGCCATCGCGGAATTTGAAAAAAAATATCCGAATATTAAAGTGGAGTTCGTTTCCGCGGAAGACAACAATTCCAACGAATATTACAAGAAGCTTGATCTGGCGGCCGCCTCCGGGGAGGATCTGGACGTGATGATGTTCGGCAACATGAACTACCTCAGCCAGCGCATGGAGCTCGGCATGCTGGAGCCGATCGACGGCTATTTGGAGAAGGAAGGCGTCGTGCTTGCGGACGAGTATACGGTAGATACCGGAATCGCGGGAAAAACGTACGGGTTGCCGGGCAAATCCGTCCTGCCGATGGTGTTCATCAATGAAAACCACCTCAAAGAGGCGGGGCTTGAGCTGCCGAAGGACTGGACGTGGGAGGAGTATATGCAGTATGCCAAGGCGATGACGAAAACCGATGGCGGCAAAACAAGATACGGAACTTATTTTCATAGTTGGGCCACGCAGGCGTACTTTATTCAAAATATGAATCAAGCTGTCGGCGCAAACCTAACCACAGAGGATGGAACAAAAGCGAACGTGGATACGCCGAACGTTCGCAAGTCGTTGGAGCTCCGGCTGCAAGGGGAGAAGGAGGGCATCGTGACGCCGTATGCCGAAGTCGTCAGCCAGAAATTGAACTATCGTCCGCAATATTTTAATCAAGAAACCAGTATGATTACGATGGGCTCGTTCCTGGTTCCGGAAGCCGGGGGGACGGAACAAGTGCCGGCCACGTTCAAAACGGTATTCGCTCCCCTTCCAAAAGTGAACAAGGAAGATTCGATTTCGGGCAATGTCAGCGGCGATGTGTTGGGGATCTACAGCAAATCGAAACACAAGGAGGAAGCGTACACGTTCATCCGCTGGTACACGACGGAGGGAATTACGCTGCAAGGGAAATACTTCCCTTCCTGGAAGAAAGCAAATATGAACGAAGTCATCGATCGTATTATTGCCGGCACAAAAACCCCGGAAATGATCGACAAGGATTCCTTGCTCTACGTTCTTGAAAATACGAAGCAATCGACGGCGGCGGTCGCGGTGCCGTTCCATGCGGAACTGGAAAAAGTGTTTGTGGAAGAATTCGACGCGATGATGCTGTCGGCCCAGGACCTGGATACGACCGTTAAAAACGCCCAGGAACGCATTCAGAAAATCATTGATTCCAAATAGGAGGGATTTCCTTGCTTTACCCTATTGTAACCGCTTCCCGGTCGGTCATTGATTTAAGCGGAATATGGAATTTCAAACTCGATCCCGGCCGCGGATTCGCCGAGAAATGGCATGAACAGCCGCTCTCCGCTACGATCCCGATGGCGGTTCCTTCTTCGTACAACGACGCGGGCGTTAGCGCCGAGATTCGCCATCATGTCGGCTGGGTTTGGTACGAGCGGGAATTCGCCGTGCCGAGCGCGCTTTCCTCAGAGCGGATCGTTCTCCGCTTCGGTTCGGCCACGCATGAAGCGAAGGTGTACGTCAACGGCCGGCTGGCGGCCACGCATGTCGGCGGGTTTACGCCGTTCGAGGCGGAAATCAACGGACTTTTGGCCGCGGGGAAAAACCGGCTTACCGTTGCGGTCCATAACGTGCTGGATGAATCGACGCTGCCCGTCGGCAACTATACGGAGCAAGAGGTGGAAGGTCTCGGCAAAATCGTCCGCAATCGTCCGAATTTCGATTTCTTTAATTACGCGGGACTTCACCGGCCGGTCAAAATCTATACGACGCCTTGGGTCTACGTTCGGGATGTTGAAATCGTATCCGACCTGCGGCCGGACGGTTCCGCCGCGGTGCATTATAAGGCGGACATCGGCGGCGGGACGGCCGCAGCAAAGGTCAGTATCCTGGATGAGGACGGAGCCGTTGTCGCGGCGGGGGAAGGGGCGCAAGGCAGCCTGCTTGTCGCGGAAGCAAAGCTCTGGGAGCCGCTGCGCGCTTACTTGTACACGCTGAAAATCGAGCTGCGGCAAAACGGCGAGACGATCGACGAATACGAGCAGCCCTTCGGAATCCGCACCGTGGAGGTGAAAAAAGGCAAGTTCCTCATCAACGGAAAACCGTTTTATTTTAAAGGATTCGGCAAGCATGAGGATTCCCCGATTCACGGCAGAGGATTCAACGAGGCGGCCAATGTGATGGATTTTCGTTTGATGAAATGGATCGGCGCCAATTCGTTCCGTACGTCCCATTATCCGTATTCGGAAGAGCTTATGCGCTTGGCCGACCGGGAAGGATTCGTCGTCATCGACGAGGTGGCGGCCGTCGGCTTGCATTTGAACTTTATGGCGGTTCAATCGGGCGGCCCGAAACGGGACACATGGCGGGAAATCAAAACCCACGAGGCGCACCGGCAGGCGATCCGCGAATTGATCGCTAGGGATAAAAACCACGCATGCGTCGTGATGTGGTCGATCGCCAACGAACCGGCGACGGCGGAGGACGGGGCGTAAGAGTATTTCGAACCGCTGTTCCGGCTGGCGAAGGAATGCGACCCCCAGCGCCGCCCGGTCACCGTGGTGACCTTGCAGGAAGGGAGCCCCGAGCACTGCAAAGTATCGGATTTGGCGGATGTTCTGTGCTTAAACCGCTATTACGGCTGGTATGTGGAGGGCGGGGAGTGGGAGCTGGCTAAAGCTAAGCTCCGCCAGGAATTCGCTGGTTGGCAAAAACGCTGCCCGGATAAACCGATCATCATGACGGAGTACGGCGCGGATACGATCGCCGGGTTCCACGATATCGACCCCGTCATGTTCACCGAAGAATTCCAGGTTGAGTTTTTGCGGGCAAATCATGAGGTTTTCGACGAGTGCGGCAATTTCGCCGGGGAACACGTCTGGAATTTCGCCGACTTCCATACCAGCCAAAATATTATTCGGGTTCAGGGCAACAAGAAAGGGGTCTTTACCCGCGACCGCAAACCGAAATCCGCCGCACACGAGTTGAGGAAGAGATGGCATTCGATTCCGGATTTTGATTATAAACCTTAATTTTTTTGGGGCGTTTATTAGTATTTTTATATAAGAAAAAAATAAGTAAAGGCGATCGAGACGGTTACCCTGTTCGATCGCCTTGTTTAACGCTATAATCATCTTCGAGCGCTTTGCTTGGGGGGGATGCATTTGTTGTTAAGCCGATTTGCCGTTTTTTACTTGGTAAGTCGATCATAAAAGAACTGATTAAAGAAGTTAGCTTAAAAACCATTTCAGTTCATAACGATTTGAATTCCCAAGAATAATATGTTCTTCTTGTTTAACGTTCACATAAATTTGCTCTAACACTTTATGAATTAGGCTTATTTCAGTAATAGAAAGGGATTTTACGCCTTGAATCATTTCATTGATTTTTTTAGTGTCTTTTCTCATAGTTTGCTTTATCATTTGATTTCGATAAATTAGAGCGGTTCTCTCAAGTTCTTGGTAAGTTTTAGCGATGTCCGGGTTCCTTATGATTCCTAGCGTCTCCATATATCTAATTCTGTCTATCATACATTTCTTATGTTCCCATAAAACATGAAAAAGTCTAAGGTCTATGCTAACCTTATTCTCGATTAATAGAAACAAGTACTCGACTACCTTATCGTAAACCGCTACACCTAAAGTTAAATTTTTGGCCCAACTTAAACTTTGATCGTCCCGTATTCGGGTATCTCTCGATGCCAAAAAGTCCTCTAATGAGTCTTTGACTTTAAGCAGATCAAATTGAAATTTTACATTTTGTTTAGGTTTGAGTAAAAGTACCTTCTCGTAATTATCGATGTTATAAATCGGCGGACTCGAATAAGCCTGATCGAATTCTTCAAAAGTGCACGTTGTAAACTTATACTTGCCCCCGAAATTGTCTGCAATCTTTATTGTTTGCATATTTGTGTCATAGCCATAAATCAGTAATTCATGTGCATGATCAGCTTGTTTATACCATTTAAGGTTGGAAGCCGAGAGGAATTTATGATTCACCTTCATATGAATATAGTATCCTGAATTAATACAATTCACGATAAACGAAATGGCATTGAAATTTCCCAGTACTTCTTTATTGATGATTTGCACATCCAGAAAAGGACAATAGTAAGGTACCCACGTGATCCATTGTTGAAAGAAATCAAGCTTAAGATGTGAGCCCTCTGGGTGAGAAGATAATTGTATAAAGTTGCTTAACATCCAGGGCATAAATTCCTCACCTGTAGCAGACATAATCGCCAAAGGGTTGGCATAATAAGGGTAACAATTGATTCCCGGGTACTCTACCGGGAGTTTCCGTTCTAAACTCATTTTTCCATCCTCCCATTATTTACAGCACAGAACTTGTGAATATAATTACAAAGCGGTGAGCAATTGTCAAATTTGAACACAGTATCCTTTATTGTTACTGCATTTGCTTTTTATTGATCTCATTTGTATATGCAAATTTTAAGAAACAATCTTAATAAAAAATCCCGAAAAAGCTTACCACCATCATTTTACTGGCAGTACATAGAAGTGGAATTGTGCAAAAAGTCAAAAGAAATAAACAATTGAACATAAAAATGTGCAGTATTTTAAGCATTAAGATGATTTTATGACTTATAATTTTATGCAAATGTAAATAATAATTATTGACTTATGGTTTGATTTGGAGTAAGTTTTTGTTTGTAAAGTATTGGAAGTTGGAATTTGAAGTTATTTTTGACAATGTTAAATGTGCAAATGTAATTTTTTGATTATGTAGCTCAAGTAAGGGCTTATTATTGTGACTTAGAGTTAATGCAGAAATTAGAGTATATTTCCCGAAAGAGGAAGGGCTGTTTTTCAGGTTTAAATATTGGAGGCAAAATGCTTAAATCAAAAAAATATACGACATTGGATTTCATAATTGTACCATTAAAAATATTACCGGTGCCAACTATTTATACTATTCTAATAACGATTCTAAATTCGTTTATACCTGCTTAGCTAATGTTATCAATACAGCGACGATCTTTCTAATAGTAAGACTGATTATTCGTCTATTTATTTCATTGGCCGGACTAAATAATATACATAGGGGAGTAACTTGTGCAAGATGGTCAGCACAGTCAACTTATAAATACGGATGGTGAATATAAAAATATATATGAATCCCAGAGAAAATGGTATGTTGTTGTCATTGAAGGAGGCGATTCCGCTTGTAATTCGATTGCTGGAACCAGACGGTGAAATGCTTTGCTTGGTAAGACCTTTGTTTGAGGTTGCGGATCCGCAAATCCGTAGAACTGGGATAATAGACAATCCCGGAATATATCGACAAATTCTCAAAGAGCTTGTCGGTTTTACAGAAAGCATCGGGCTTCGCGTTTTGGGTATCACGAACAGCCCGGTTACTGGGAATAAAGGAACGAAGGAATTTTTTCTATGGCTCGGTCAGGGCGGACCCTTTGCAGGTAGAGATATCCACAAAGACATCGATGTTGCTGTTAGCGAGGCTGCCAAACTAAAAGCATATAGTAAATAAGAATATGATTTCGCCTGCGATCGAGTATAAAACCGGCCCGCAAATGCTGTATAAGCCATTTGCGGGCCGGTTTCTCATATCTGCTTTCCGAGGATAAGCGCGAAGTACTCTATATTTCTTGTTAAAAAGTCTTTGTTCTCAAAGGCTGTATTCTGGAACTTGCTGTTCATATCTTCTAAGAACGTTGCCATATCTGAGGTGTCGGCGCCTGCAAACCGATTGTCGATTTTCGTGTTGTTCAAAACCGAATTCAAATGGTTGTTTTCAGCGCGGTAGCTGTTCGACCATTGCGGATTCTTCGCCAGCTTCTGATTAAATTCCCGCAGAATTTCCGCAAAGCCCGCGCCGCTGCCGCCATTCACCGCATCTTTGAGAATCTCGGCTATTTTATTGGCGGATTCCGGATCATATTTTTTCATCAAGGAGTCGATATTGACATAATCATCAGGCGCTCCTTCAGGCTTGCGGGGGATATCGATATAGCTTGCCTGGCCGGTCTTTGGATCGACCGTTCTCGTTTTGGCATATGCGGCGATCTTATCCATAGTGGCAAGGAAATCGGCCGCTTCGCCCTTTGTCATGTAATTGTCCGCGATAAATTTCGCCTGAGACAGACCGCTCTCAAGCAGCGCCGCCCGTTTGCTTTCATCCGCGACGGAGCCGTCCGGAACAAAGTTGGAGCTAATTAAGTAGTTTACGGCTTCTTCCACTTCCGGCGCTTTTCCTTTAAGCAATTGCTCTAAGGAAGTATCAATTTCAGCAGTAAAAAACGGCCTTATCGAATGGTGCTTAATCGCGCCTACAGGCAATTCGCGACTGCTAACCCCTTCAGCCAGCCGCTTGGCCGCCTCGCTGATTTCCACGCTGTCGTGCCCCGGCAGGGCGAAGCCCGTTTCCAGTTTCAATTCGTTGTTCGCTTGGTTGTTATCCCGATTTTGAGTGTAGAGTCTAGGAAGCGATGAGATCGCATTACTTTCGATTTTCATGTTATACCTCCTTGTACAACCCCATAAAAAAATATGCCGATATACATAAATATATCGGCATATTTTCCCATACTTTTAACTTAATCTCATTTATCCTCCGTAGATGCTGTACGCAAAATGATAAACTTCTTGCTGAGCATTAACGTCGATATTGTCGGCTACCGCCGCGATTACTCCGCATATATCGTAATAATGGGTGAAGCTGATCGGACCGGGCAAATAATTGCTGATGCTTCCCGTCGAGGGCGGTAAACTCAGGGTTACGGAAAACTCTCCGGCGCTGTTGGTATTCGCGTACCCGACTCTCGTGCGGTTACCGCTGGATTCGGACCAATACGGATTTTCCCAAAGGACGATGACGCTTGTGTTCGCAACCGGAACATTATCCGCAGTGGAAACCTTGCCGTTCACCGTAAATGTTCGTCCGGTGATTCTATATTTTTTTCCGTAATAATAAGATGGATAATCGTTAGGTCCGCCGTCCGAGTTGAATCCGGTAATCTGAATTTTTTCGGCTCGCAATACGGGCGTCAGGGCCAAAGTATAATTGGTAGTTTCAGAGTATGTCCCTGTGGTATAAACGCGGAGATAATATGAGCCGGTGCCTAGCTGTACGTTATTGTTGGCCGGCGTGATTAACTGCAGCCGGTTGTCGCTCAGCACCGCATAGACCTCCGCTTTATAACCTTTCGCGGCAGAAGCGCTGTCTAAAGTGATATTCATGGCATCATAATTCCGGCTGCTTGGCACGGTCAGTACATACCAGTCGTTATCAACGATGGAGTTAAGCGAACGGCTGGAGAGATAGGACCCGCCCGTATTTACCGTGATCCCATAAGCATGAAAAGCATTTTCGTCCGTTTCGAAGCTGTCGTACACCCTACTTATAGCAACGGTCAGATAAAACGGATCATTGATGCTGCCGCCCTTTTTGGCGTGAACTTCAAGCAAATAAGCTTTTTCCGACGCAGAAGCGTTGTTTACTCCGACATTTTCCGAAATGGTGGATCTTCCGTAACTATAATTGTTAAAATAGGTGCCGTAGATGGAGTAGTCGATTAGAGCAACCGGGGTATTTGTAGACGCATCGAGTTCATATAAATACAGATCATAGTCCAGCTGCTCCGAGCGGGGAAGGTCGAGCTGGGCCTGCAATATTTCGCCGGCTTGTACATAAATGGGGTATAAGTACGCGGACTCCCCTTCCCTGGCCAATACCCCCGTGTAAGTGGCATAAGTGGCCGTTGTGGCGGAAACGGTGCTTGTTTTAGCAAGTGTACGGGCGGCATGTGAGGCTATGCGTTGAGAACTTTCAATACTATCCAAATCACTGACAATTTTATGCTGATTGGCTTCGCTAACGTCAACCCCTGGTTCGGCCTTAACAAGATGGTTAATAACATCAGGTTGATTCGCGGTTTCGGTTCCGGTTCCGGGTTCGGGTTCGGCGGCAAATACAGTGAGATTAAACGCAAGCAACAACACGAGGCTTAAAATCATGACCATAGACATCCTAGCAGCCTTCATGATTATAACTCCTTTCGTAATAAGGAAATGTGGAGGAGTTCAAGTTCTAAAGCAGGTGACGGCTTTCTACTTTAGGCCTCCTAACCTGTCCGTTTGTGCTTCATCCGTTGAACTGCCTGCCCGTAGCCGATGAAGTTCACGGTTGTTTAATCTACTGTTTTCACAGGTACTACTATCTATTAAAGCGCTTTTATTAATAGAAAATCAAGGAAATTTATAGAAAAATTTAGGATTTTGTTAGAATCAGGTTTCACCGCCCCGGCAATACATCGAGAATTGTGTTCACGACCAGTTCCGGCTGCGCTCATCGACGGATTGGTCGTGCATAGAATCATGCAGCCCATGCAGCCGGACCGGCTGCCGGCGGAAAGGCTGGAAAAAATCCTGGAATCTTATTTGGCGGGTTTATGTGCTTAACCACTTTTGAACTGCTGCTGCGGGTGTGAATTTTTTGTTGACTCTTCTGGAGATGCATGATATTATAAATTTCGTTGCTGCAAAACAATGCATCGACGAAACACGCGGTCGTGGCGGAATTGGCAGACGCGCACGGTTCAGGTCCGTGTGGGCTAACCCCCCGTGGAGGTTCGAGTCCTCTCGACCGCATCAGCTTAAACAAACGAGCTCTTGGGTTTCCCGTCGTGGAGATTCAGGAGCTTTTTGCATATTCGGAATTGGTAAGGTGCTGCTCCTCCACTTGTACTGAACTGATCCAACAATATCGTACGTTAATGGGATGCGGGAGCGCCATAAATTTGTGCTTGTAATAATGCGCTCTATTTTTGTACGGAATACTGCGTCTAATTTGCAATTATGATAGATTATATGATAGTCTTTCATTTGCTCCAATTTCATGTTTTACAATTTAGCTACTAGTTCTCTAAAACTCTGATACAATTACTATATATACTATTTTAGTACATAAAATAATATTGCTGAAAGTAGGTCAATGGAAATGAAGCAAAGGCATCATTGGTTCAGACTTGTTGTGTTTACCGTAATGGCGCTGGCCTTGGTTTTTACAGCCGGAGCCGATTACGCGGCGGCGGCCTCCTCAAAGGGGACCAAAGCCAATAAAATGGTGGCGTTAACCTTTGATGATGGACCGGACAAAAAATATACCGATAAGGTGCTTGATATTTTGAAGGAACACAAAGTAAAGGGCACGTTTTTTGTAGTAGGAGACAGGGTTAAGCAGTATCCCGATGTTATGAAACGCATCGTACAAGAAGGTCATGCTCTGGGCAATCATTCGTGGAGTCATTCTGAATTAACCAAGCTAAGCAAAGAGAAGGCCCGCCAAGAAATTGTAAAGACGGATAATGCGATTCGCGAGATTACCGGCGCTGCACCGACCATGATGCGCCCTCCCTATGGGGCGACATCGGCTCGGGTGAAGGGAGAAATTAAGGCGTTGGGACATGCCGAGGCGCTGTGGAATATAGATACCCGGGACTGGGCGGCGGACAGCTCCGTTGCCGATATTCTCAAAGCGGTGAAGTCCAACTCCAGTAACAAGATCACCGTGCTGATGCATTCCGGGGGAGGAAAACGGGATAAGACGGTCAAGGCGCTTCCCCAAATTATTGATTACTACCGGTCGAAAGGCTACACTTTTGTTACGATGGCCGAACTTAACGGTTTGCCTGACAATCTGGGAGGATCCAAAGCTTCCAGCGGCTCTACGGACGCCGCCGACGCCGCCGACGCTGCCAACGCCGCCAACGCCGCCGACGCCGCCGACGCCGCAAAATCGCAGGCTTTGCAGGATACCGGCAAAATAGCTACGGTTACTGTTGACAGTTTAAACATTAGAAACGGCGGCGGCTTGCAGTATGAGGTAATCGCCAAAATTCCTGAGGGCTCGCAAGTCACCCTTTTGGCCAATGAAGGGGATTGGTTCCATGTCAAGTTGCCGGATGGACGGACGGGTTGGGCAAGCGCCGGCTATTTAAGCGTCAAGTCGGATGCTTCTGGCGATACGCCTCAACTTGATGAGGCGAATAGCGCTACCCAACGCAACATCCGTTTGATTTACAATGGCTCGGAAGTTAATTTTCCGGATGCAAAACCGTATATGGATGCAAACAGCAGAATACAGGTGCCCGTCAGGTTTATGGCAGAATCCCTGAGCTTTTACGTGAAATGGGAGGGAAGCGTGACTCAAAAAACGCTTATTTTATCCAAAGGCGATGTGAATGTCGAATTGAAAATCGGCGACAACTCCGCTGTTGTCAACGGGATGCCAATAAGTATGGATACTAGCGCGATGTTACTTCAGGGAAGAACCTATGTCCCTTTACGATTTTTGAGTGAACTTGCCGGAATGGATATTACGTGGAGCTCCGCCGACGATACCGTTACACTGTCTTACAAGAAGCCGGTAGAAGACATCGCCAAACCGCCAGAAGACACCGCCAAACCGGCAGAAGATTACACCGCACCGCTAGAAGGCAACGCTGCACCGCCAGAAGACAATGCCGAGGATTGGACCACGTCCGGCGATACTTACATATTGTCCGCTCCAAGGGCTACTGTCGAGCAAGCCAAAGCATGGGCAAGGGCCAAGGGAGCGACGGACGTGTTCATAGATCTAGCGGATATTGTCTGGGAGGAGGCGCTCGAAGCGGGCGTCGATCCGGTTGTGGTGTACTGCCAGGCTGCAAAGGAAACGGGCTTTGGAAAATTTGGCGGCTTATTGGATGAAACGTTTAATAATCCGGCCGGCTTAAAAACGCAGGTAGGCGGCTCCGACACGGATCATCTGGCACATCAGCGCTTTTTCAGTTGGCAGGAAGGGGTTCAGGCGCAGATTGATCACTTGGCCCTGTACGCAGGCGCTCCAGGTTATCCTAAAGCGTATACACCCGATCCAAGGCACTTTCCAGGTTTGTTGGGGCAGGTCGTTACGGTGGAAGCATTAGGCGGATCATGGGCGACCAGCCCCACTTATGGCATCGAAATTGTTGGGATGATGACGGAATTGGAAACGACGGCAAGCAACTTCTAAGAGATCGTCTCCCTGGCCTGAATCGCGACGCGAAAACAACGAATGTCTTTGATTAGTACACCGATAAATTTAAACCCATGGCTGAATTTTGTAGTCATGGGTTTTTTATATTAATACTTATAAGCTCACTTTAATCAACGCTTTTCAAGCTGTAAGCAACCGAGGTCGTGTTATAATGTAAAAACACCGTTAAAGCTACTGAACCAAAAAATTGAAGACGGATGGAGGGACTGAAGGTGATCATTTCAATTGATGCCTACACGGAAGAAAAACTAGCGGAAAGTTTGGCAGGACGTCCCGGTTTTTTTAAGCTTTTTTATGATACCGAGGATTGCGGGTGCAATGGGGTGTTGGTCATCCACATTCTTGAGAAACCGCTTGAAACCGATATTACGATTACGGTAAAACAGTTTACTTTTCTGATCGACAAGCAGCAGGAGAGCTTGTTTGACAATACATTGAAGCTGGAAGCGGATCGAGCATATCCGTCGTTCAAGGTGACCAGTGATTCGGCATTATACAGTGCCAACATCAGGATTAAAGACGTCAGGGGGAGTTGAACCTCTGTCTTGAAATCCGGATAAATTCGGACATAGCTGCAGTTTCATAAGTATCTTTACGGCGTATGAATAGAGTTGGTGTTAAATAGGATTTATCCGAAATCTGATGAATGCGCAAGTTATATTGGACCATGGCTCTTTCAACCACCGAGCGAGGTAACAGGGATACCCCGAGACCCGCATGAATACATCCAAGGATGCCTTCCAATGTTCCGAACTCCATGATCTTAGCCGGAATAATTCCTTGCAAATGCAACCAATCCTCGAGTTTTGTTCAAAATGCTGAATCCCCGAGTTTATCAGCGGAAAATCCAGCTATCTTCGCCTGGCTTCTTGTTGCTTATGGGCTCGAGGGGTTGGGTTATATAGTAAGCGCGACGTTTCTTGTAGCCATGGTTAAGCAAATGCCTCAAGTGTCAAGTTTTGCCGACTATAGCTGGATTATCGTTGGGATAGCGGCGGTACCATCAACCGTGTTCTGGTCCTGGTTGGCAAGTAAAGCCGATTACATCAAACCGTTGATTATTGCGCTTGTCCTTCAGGCCGTTGGGGTCATACTGCCGGTATGGCTTCCCAATATATTCGGCGTAACGTTAGGGTCTATCCTTTTTGGCGGCACGTTTATGGGCATTTCCATGCTTGCTCTCGCCGCGGCTCGTATGTCTAGACCATCCAGTGGGAATAGAGCCATTGCTTTGATGACGGGCTTTTTTGGTATCGGGCAAATACTCGGTCCCATCGGAGCCGGAATCGTGTTGGAAGTGACGCATAGCTACAGCCTATCGCTTCTTTTGGCCACATTGGTGCTTGTTGCTGCCGCTATAATATTGCTAATTGGTGCAGTTATTTCAAGTCAAAAAGCGGCGATGGGAAATTTAAACCAAACTCGTATTCATCCTGATCAAGAGCTAATTTAGATCGTAGGCAATTTGCGTTGGAACCAGATACAAATGGAATGGATGATTAACGAAAAAAATTAAAAGTCTGAGATTTTACAATAAAAGGAGGTCCTTAAAAGTGCTTGAAACTGATTTGACGCGTACGCTTAAAATTCGCTACCCGATTTTTCAAGCGCCGATGGCCGGTGGCGTTTCGACACCCGAATTAGTTGCGGCTGTTTCAAATGCCGGCGGGCTGGGCAATCTGGGGGGCGGATACTTAACGCCGGAGCAACTCCGGAGCGAGATCCAAAAAATCAAGCAGCGAACGGACCGGCCTTTCGGAGTAAATTTGTTTGTGCCTGAGCAAGCGGAAGAGTCGGAAGAAGCAATTTACCGGATGACGGATTATCTGAATAAATACCGCATCGAACTTGGCACGGCTCAAAATCCATCGCTTATGAAGTTTTCAGAATCATTTGAGGAACAGGTACAGGTACTTTTGGAGGAGCGTGTACCCGTATTTAGCTTCACGTTTGGCATACCCTCTCAAGACGTGATCCAAACCATAAAACAGCATGGAATATTCATCATTGGAACGGCAACAACGGTTGATGAAGCCAAGCAATTGGAAGCAGCCGGCGCAGATGCCATTGTGGCTCAGGGGAGCGAAGCAGGCGGGCATAGGGGGACCTTCACGAAAGACCCTTCTCATGCTTTGATCGGCACGATGACTATTGTTCCGCAGATCGTTGACCATGTGTCGATCCCGGTCATCGCAGCGGGGGGAATCATGGATGGGCGGGGACTTGCAGCAAGCCTTATATTAGGAGCTTCAGCCGTACAGATGGGCACGGCGTTTCTGGCCTGCCCCGAGAGCGGAGCCCACGAAACGTACAAACAGAAAATCCTCTCGACAAACGAGGACTCCACGGAAATTACGCGTGCATACTCCGGAAAAGCTTCAAGAGGCATTCAAACCCAATTTATGATTGACATGCATCAGTACCCGGGAACCATCCCGGCTTACCCTATTCAAAACGCGATGACCCGGGACATTCGCCAGGCGGCTGCAAAAGCGAACAACCCCGAGTATATGTCACTTTGGGCGGGTCAGGGCCTTCGGTTAGCAAGCGGCCAAACTGCCGCTTCAATTGTTAAACAAACCATCGATCAAGCCAGTGTTCTTGTCCGAAAACGATCTTCTATTTGAATGTTTGACAATAAATAGGGCTCAAAACCGAGATCAGTGCTTGACAAAATAAATTATGATAGTGTTCGTGTCTTGGTATCCTTGCATGCTGCATTGCACGATTATCGCTTTTGTTCAGGGGGGGAGAGGGTGGTGGCTAATCACGGTCCTTTCATTTTTTTCGGTGTCTTGCCCCATTCCTCCCGTCAGGTCTGCTTCACTTCTCTTAAACCTCATTCTCTTAAACCTCTATCTCACAAACCTGTCTAACGATCTCGAACATGTCTGCTGCTCCCAAGCCTATTTTCTTCTCCTGAATTTATCTTCCTTTCTGCTTCCGGATCAAACGGGATAATCGTGCAAAGCGTCCGGACAGCAGATGTTGATCTGCCGATATTTCTTGCCATGATCGGTTCCCGGCTTGACTGTCAAGCGCCAATTATTAGGTTGAGCCATAAATAGGGAAAAAAATTTTGTAGCAATTCCGAGTAAACTGATGTAAAATGACAGAAATAAATTTTCCGGAACAGTCGTAGTGTAGAAGTTTAGAAAGGGTTGGGCATCATGATTACTTTATCCAATATTCAAGTTACCTTTGAAACTGGGTCACAACCGGTTACAGCCGTTCAGGATATCAGCTTGCAGGTTGACGCGGGAGACGTATACGGCATTGTCGGCTACAGTGGGGCCGGGAAGAGCACGCTGGTTCGTGTGATTAATCTGCTGCAGCGGCCTAAGGCGGGAAGTGTGGTAGTAAATGGGCAGGATTTTCTGGCTTTGCAGCCTAAGGATTTGCGCTTGGCCAGGAAGCGGATCGGGATGATCTTTCAGCATTTTCATCTGATGAACTCCAGAACAATCTATGACAATGTGGACTTTCCCTTGAAGAGTTCCAAGCTCTCGAAGCGTGAAAGGGACCGGAAGGTTAAACAATTGCTAGAGCTGGTAGGCTTATCGGATAAACTGAATGCTTATCCTTCACAATTGTCAGGGGGGCAGAAGCAAAGGGTAGCTATAGCCAGAGCGCTGGCGAATGATCCGGAAATATTGCTGTGCGATGAAGCGACCAGTGCCTTGGACCCGAAGACGACGCTATCCATTCTGGAATTGCTGAAAAATTTAAATCAAACGCTGGGACTGACTATTGTCATTATTACGCATGAAATGCAGGTCGTGAAAGAGATCTGCAATAAGGTTGCCGTTATGGAAGCCGGGCGGATTATCGAGCAGGGCGATATCGTCTCGATCTTTAGCCGTCCGCAAAATACGTTGACCCGTGATTTCATTAATACGGCTACTCATATTGAGCAGATGCTGGACAAGCTCACGTTGCATCCTTCACTCCTTCATCTGAAGGATAACGATATGCTGTGCAAGATTTCTTATATCGGCGATAGTACAAGTGAACCGGTTATCTCCGAGCTTACTGCCCGTTACCGGGTTAAGACGAATATTTTATTCGCGAATGCGGAGATCTTACAGCAGACGCCTATTGGCAATCTGATCGTAGTGATGTCCGGCTCTACCAGTGATCTGGAGGAAGCTTTGCGCTACTTGCAGTCGGCTCGGGTAGACGTTGAAGTTATCAATTCCCGGCTTCTTCAGAATAGTAAGGTGGGTGATCCAGCATGAATGAGTTTTTTACGAAATATTTCCCTAACATCTGGAATTTAAGAGAGGACATCCTGCTAAGCACCTATGAGACGATTTATATGGTGGTCGTTACCTCGTTATTTTCCGTGTTATTTGGAATATTGTTTGGCGTCACCCTGGTTGTGGCGGACAGGGGAGGGATTCTCGAGAACAGGCTGGTTTATAGTGTGTTGGAGAAACTCATTAACTTGTTCAGATCCATTCCCTTCATCATTCTTATCGCTGTTGTCGTGCCGCTTACCCGTCTTATTACAGGCACATCGATCGGCATGAATGCGGCGATCGTGCCCCTGGTCATCGGCATCGTGCCTTTCTATGCCCGGCAAATACAGAATGCGTTAGTGGAAGTTGATTCCGGGATTATTGAAGCAGCTCAGTCAATGGGGTTGGGGCCGCTTGAGATTATTTTCCGCGTGTACCTGAAAGAAGGCTTGTCTGCGATTATCAGGGCCTCCTCGGTGACGATCATTAACCTGATCGGACTGACCACGATGGCTGGGGCCATCGGCTCGGGCGGCTTGGGTAGTTTGGCTATCAATAAGGGGTACAACCGATTCCAGACGGATATTACACTTGTAGCTACGATTCTGATCTTGATTCTGGTGTTCGTGTGCCAATTCATCGGGGATTATTTCACCAAGAAGACGACGCATTGACATCGGGGTATTACTAGGGTTTGCGCGGGATACTGCCTCTAATCTCTGGGCGGGTACCGGTCAAATATACAACATTATAAAAAGGACTGAAAAACAATGGCAAAAGTAGAAAGCTTCCAATTGGACCACACGATCGTAAAGGCTCCTTATGTCAGGGCGGCAGGGCTTGAGCATGACGAAAAAGGCAGCACTGTGCAAAAATATGATCTTCGCTTCCTGCAGCCGAATAAAGACGCTATTCCGACGGCAGCACTTCATACCCTTGAGCATCTGCTCGCTACCTATATGAGAGACGAGATTCAAGGCATCATCGATATTTCTCCGATGGGATGCAGAACCGGATATTATCTGATTCTCTGGAATGAGCATGATCCCGAAGAGATCGCATCCGCATTGGAACGAACGCTGAAGCGCGTGCTGGAAACAACCGAGGTTCCGGCTGTCTCAGCGCTGGAATGCGGCAATTACAAGGATCATTCCCTGTTCTCTGCTCAAGAATACGCGAAGATCGTATTGCAATCCGGAATCAGCAGAGATCCTTTTGAAAGAGTATTGTAATCGCCATGATTACTTTGGATTTATCGCCTCAAACGGCGGTTGTAACCGGCGGCAATTCAGGCATTGGACAAGGCATCGTACAAATTTTACTGCAGAGCGGGGCCAGGGTCATTTCTGCCGATCTCGCTCATGAAGGGGATTATAAAGAAGTTAACGGGCAGTTGTTTGAGTCCAGATTGGATTTGTCCCGATCGGAGGATATCTATCGCTGGTCAAATATTGTGTTGGAACAGGCGGGGATTCCGGATATCGTCGTGAATTGCGCTGGCACTTCCACGATGGATTACGTGATTGACAGCAAGCTGGAGGATTGGGAGAAGGTATTCTCCATTAATTCTACGGGGTTATACCTGGTATCGAAAATATTTGCGAAAGCGATGGTCGATGCCGGAAAGCCGGGCAGAATTATCCAAATGGCTTCGCAGGCCGGCAAGAACGGCTACCGGGCTATGGGCGGATATTGCGCATCGAAGCATGCGGTGCTTGGATTAACCAAGGTGATGGCGATTGAACTGGCGCGGCATAACATACTCGTCAATGCGATATGTCCGGGTATTGTGGAGACGCCAATGAAGCATCGGGAGCGCATCGAAGGCGGATTAATCCGCGGCATGACGGCCGAGGAGATCTATGCGGAGGACTGTTCCCAAATTCCGCTGGGCAGAACGGCCGAGGTCAGGGATGTTGCCAACGTCGCTCTTTTTTTGGCCAGTCCCTTGTCTTCGTATATGACAGGGCAAGCCATCAATGTAACTGGCGGTATGACCATGCATTAGGAGAAATTTGCATCCAGATATAAAGGGGAGAAGATTATATGAGAAAAAGTAAACTATGGGGCGGACTAGCACTCGGATTGGTATTGATACTGACGACTGCGGGCTGCGGCGGCAACTCATCGGGCGATGGCGAGAAGATTGTTATTGGTTCACAGGGTTCCGATGCTCAGATTTGGAAGCATATCGCGCAATCACAAGCGGCTAAGGATGCCAAGCTTAATATTGAAGTCAAGGAGATCAATGGCGGCGTTGAGTTGAACAACGCTACCAAGGAAGGCGAAGTCGATGTGAACGCTTTTCAATCCTGGGCTTATCTCGTCAACTATAATAAAGAAAGCAATGCCAATCTGGTAGCAACAGCGACCACATATCTTGAACCGATGGGCATCTATTCACAGAAGATCAAGGATATTAAGGAGGTTCCGGACGGCGCCCTCGTCGCCCTGGCAGATAACCCGGCCAATACGGCCAGAGGCTTAAGCCTGCTGCAGGCTGCCGGGCTGATCAAATTGAAGGATGATTTTAATTTGGGGACAGGTACGGTTAACGATATTGTCGAGAATCCTAAAAATCTGAAGTTCAAGCTGATCGACGATACGACCGGCCCGCGGGTGATTCAAGACGTCGATCTGGTACTGATCGGCAATACGATTGCTCTGGAAGGCGGATTGAATGTCCTGAAGGACTCTTTGTTCCATGAGGAAATTTCCGTAGATACGAAGAACAGCATCAATGTGCTGGCGACTACTTCCGATAAGCAGAATGATCCAGGCATTCTGAAATTAGGTGAGTTGTATCACAACGAGGATACGCAGAAATATATTGAGCAGGAGTTCGGCGGCACAAAGGTGCCTGTAAATAAGCCGATCTCTTATCTGCAAGAATAGAGAGGCTCTATGCGGATTGCTATAATTGCGGCGATGGAGGAGGAGATAACTCCTTTTCGCAGTCGGGCTCAAATTACGGCCAGGACCCAAGTAGGCAAGGTTATCATTGAGGAGGCTGTGTACCGGGGCCAATCCCTAATCCTCGTAGAAAGCGGCATCGGCAAAGTCAACGCAGCCGTCGCAACCACGCTGTTGATCGAACGGTATCAGCCGGATCTGATCCTAAATTCCGGATCGGCTGGCGCATTTGGCGCAGGATTGAGCGTCGGCAATGTCGTTGTTGCAACGCGGTACATTTATGGCGATGTTGATGCTACTTGCTTCGGATATGAACCCGGTCAGGTTCCGCAAATGCCAGCCAGCTACGATTTGGATGCTGGCTTGCTGGATCGGGCGAGGAGAGTAGCTGCAGCGGCAGAGCTCCAGTATTCTCTCGATTTCGGATTAGTACTGACCCTGGATTCATTCATGAGTGAGCCGGAGCGGGTAGAAAGGATCAAATCAACCTTCCCCGCCGCCAAGGTATCGGATATGGAAGGGCTGGGCATAGTGCAGGCCGCTGCGCAATATGGAATACCGGTATTAGCTGTAAAAGCGGTATCCGATATCGCCGGACATGGCGGTGTGACGGCTAACAGCTTCGATGATAATTTGGATGCCGTTGCCGCTCATGCCGCACACTTTACGGATCTGCTAATTCAGCAGCTTCAGTTGGGTCTATGAAAAGGTATTAAATGAATCCATTTTGAAATTCAAAAAGAGCGAGTGTTCGTGGCCGGATTTCCACAAATGCTCGCTTTTTCTTTTTTTGAATTCAGAAAGCTGATTACTCTGCAGTGTAACAACCCAATTCTTAGTAAGTATTATTGTTGAAATCAAAGCTTTTAATCACGTCAAGACCAAGCTTTTTGGTATGGGCAGCGTATGATCTGTGATTGATATGGTTTATAAAAGTTATCAAAATCGGATATTTTTTGCTCATTTGCATCCACTATAGCAGATATATCCTCAACAGTAGCGTTTCTATATATCATTGTGAACCTCCTAGTGTTTTGGACATTATCAAATCAACCTGCTCTTCATCCCCCATATAAAAAGAGTGAGCCCCGGTTTGAACAAAACCCATTTTTTTATAAAAGTCGATGGCGTTTTCGTTCTTTTCCCAAACTCCCAGCCAGACCGTCTTTTTGGCTTGGCTTATGGCTATTTCCAGCGCTTTGTTGATTAGATATTTTCCCAGCCCTTTTCTTTGAAATTTGTTTCTTATATAAATCCGCTCAATTTCGAGGGACTCATCACCCATGTTTTCGGATTGGGCGTCATTCATATTTACCTTTAAATATCCGGCGGGTTCTTCATTAAACCAGATGAAATAGAATTCCGAAAAGCTATTGGACAGTTCCTTTTCCAACTGGTCAGCGTTAAATGCTTTTTCCAAATAGGCTTGCAGGTTTTCGGGTGAATTTTGATCTTTAAATGTATCGTTGAAGGTTTCAATGCTTATTTCTTGGAGTGTTTGCAAATCTTCACGGCGGCATTTTTTTATTTTTACGGTCATTGTTATAAGCTCCTTTTTATTTTTATCGCCTAGTCGGATGGCGGGCAAAAGTGTGTTTGACCGGCCCCACTCTGACCATTAATTGCAAATACATCGACGCTTATTTCCCAATTTCATGTTTCCTTGAAAGTACGCCGATATACGTTTTTCCTAACTGACTAGTTTCAGCCCCACAGCAGAGCCGAGGACCAATCCTATACACAAAATGCGCATTATGTTTCGCGGCTCATTATAGAGGATCATTCCCAGGATCGCTCCGCCAGAAGCGCCGATTCCAGTCCATACGGCGTAAGCTGTTCCCATGGGGAGTGTTGTCATGGCCAATGACAAAAATACAAAACTAAGGCCAAAACCAGCTATCAAAAGAGTTAACGATTGCCAATTGCGGGATTGATTAAACTTGTTGATAAGCAGTACCCCGGTCATTTCAAAAAGGCCGGCCAGAATCAAATACACCCAGTTCATATTCCGCTTGCCTCCTCCTTCTTGTTTTTGCTAAGCACTTTCAGTCCAATCACGCCAATGAGCAGCAGGCCGATCAAAACTATTTTCGCAGCGCTTAAGTCAGCGTTAAACAGAAGGATATCGGCAACCACAGTCCCTGTCGTCCCCAAGCCGACAAATACGGCGTATACCGTTCCAACCGGTAATGAACGCGCTGCCCTGATCATCAAATAAAAGCTGATGTAAATAGCGATCAGTGTACCACCCCATTCCCAAAAGTGATCCGCATGCTTCAACCCAATAACCCAAGCAACCTCGAATATAGCCGCAACAATGACGGAAATCCACGTTTTGTTCATAACTCTTTCCTCCTTAAACTCTTTTTTTAAATTTGGGCTCAAGACCAAAGTCGATGGAGGTAGGCTCTCCAAACCACTTTGCACCTTTATTCCTTTGGTTCAGGAAGTCAAGTCACCTGGTCAAACGGGATAATCGTGCAAAGCCACCGGATAGCGAGTCTCGCTCCAGGCCACGGTCTGTTGCCGGCTTGACTGTCAAGCACGGATGATTAGGTTGAACCTAAATTTAGCCACAAAAAAATAGCCTGGGAAATAAACCGCTAAATGCGTTTATCTCCCAGGCTTTTATCCCTCCGTGTCACAGCCGCTTGGCTGTGCGTTTTCTCTCGGACCGGACCAGTCTTGCGACCGCGGAACCCTAGAAAACTTTTATATTCGGTTATTGGCTAAAATCATGCTAACACACGATGTGATTTAAGTCAATTTTCAATACCTGGTCAGCCTTGCCCCCAATATATACCATATGGAACAAGCAGAGTTCACGAGGAGAGGGGGCCCCCTCTCTTCTTTAGCGTTTAGAGAAAATGGCCTTACGCTTGTGAGAGCTTAAATAAGAGTATGTCGTAAGATGCACAGTGAATTGTCGTCAAAACGGTAGTGTGGGAATGAGAAATTTGTTATGATTCTGTAATCGAAAAATAACCGATAATAGGATGATGACAGGACTGCCCTAGCCCGCTTCGGCAGTCTTTTAATGAGAACGTGGGGTGAAGAGTCGTGAAAATCCGGCATATTTCACTGAATTCGCTGCGATTCAAGATGGTTGTGGGGCTGCTGCTGGTTTTGATTCCGCTCATCACGCTGCTGATCTATAACAACTACTACAGCATCCACGTTGTGCGTAACCAAGTGACGCTCTCCAATAAAAATTTACTTTCTTTATACACAAGACAGATCGACACCCAACTGCAGGATGCGGATCGAAATCTAATTCGTTTGTTGACTTACGACTACAGCATCCAGTCTATGGGCGCCCCTAATTCGGAGGACGAGTACCAAATGGCCAAGTACCGTGTCTCGCTTACGCTCGCGAACGATATTACTCTCTACAAATCCGTCGATGCTTTTTTTGTGTATTCCCGTGCAAGGCAGGATTTATTGGACGTTTTTAAGGACGGGGTTCCCTTTTCGGAAAGGGATCAGGTAGAGCAGTTTTTGCACCGTTTCCTTGGTGATCGCACCATTCTTGCGGAGACCGGCAGCAGCAAATGGTTTGTGCGGAAAATCGGACAAGACTACTATGTACTGCGAGTGCTTCAATCGGGCGACCTTTATATCGGGGCATGGGTAAACGCGAAAACATTGCTTATCCCGCTTCATTTGATCGATCTGGGCAAGGAAGGAAGCGCGCTGCTCGTAACCAATCAGGGAGAACCGATGGTCAGCACCAATCCTTTGATGGTTGAAAATATCGATTTCACGATGGGGTTTGAGCAGTCTTACACGTCTGGAAGTAAAAATAAGGTGTTAATCGTCGGGGAATCTTCGCAAATAGGTGATTTTAACCTGGTAGCGGCTATCCCGAATGAGCAAATTTTGCAGAATCTGCCGCATTTGACGCGAATCATTGCGTTCATTTCACTGGCTTCCATTGGTCTTATCCCGCTCAGCCTGCTGTTGCTTCGCCATATCCTTCTCCTGCCGCTCAAACGGTTGATTTCCGTTATGAGAAGGATCAACGACGAGGGCAACGTAAAAATGCGAATCAAGCCGTACCGTACATCCGATGAATTTCTGTTGCTTAATGAAACCTTCAACACGATGATGGGGCAAATTGAGGATTTGAAAATCAGCGTGTACGAAGAGCAGTTGAGTAAACAAAAGGCGGAACTGCAGCACCTGCAGCTTCAGATTAATCCGCATTTTTTCATGAACTCCTTGAACATTTTGTTTAATCTGGCCCAAGTAAAAAACTACGAATTGATTCAAGAAATGATCTTGTGTTTGGTGCAGTATTTCCGTTTCATGTTCCGCAGCAACTTGACGTTCGTCTCTCTGCAGGAGGAATTGCAGCATGTCCGCAACTACGTCCGGATTCAGGAACTCCGCTTTCCGCACAGCTTAACCTGTACCATCAACGTTCCTGACTTTCTGGAGAATGTTCAAGTACCGCCGCTAGTAATCCAAACCTTCTTGGAAAATTCGATCAAGCACGGCGTGACGCTGGAGGAGCCTATACATTTATCTGTAGATATCGATTTACAGGAAACCGGGCTGGAGCCATATATCGAGATCTTCATCCGCGATACGGGGAAAGGGTTCGAGGAGGAGATACTAACTCAGATACGCTCAGGAAACCGTGTCGTTGACGAAAAAGGCGAGCATATCGGAATATGGAATGTTCGCAAGCGATTGCAGCTGTTGTATGGCGATAAAGCGGCCCTTTCTTGTTATAACGGTTTTCCGCGCGGTGCCGTTGTAGAAATCAGGCTTCCATATTATTCGGAAAGAGGAGTCTAAGGAATGCTTCAATTATTGATTGTTGACGATGAAATTCATGCCGTAGAGGGGATCCGTTCGGGAATGGATTGGCATAAGCTAGGCATAACAGCCGTGTTCACCGCTTTTACCGTAAAACAAGCCAGGGAGCTGTTCGAAAAAGAACGGATCGATATGATGCTGTGCGATATTGAAATGCCGCAGGCCACAGGATTGGAGTTGACGGCATGGGTCAGGGAGCGGTATCCGCAGACGGAAACGATTTTCCTGACCTGCCATGCCGATTTCAAATATGCCCAGGAGGCTCTCCAATTAGGGAGTCTGGATTACATTCTCAAACCGGTCCCTTTTGGCGAGCTTGAGAAAGTACTTCTTAAAGCGATCCATAAAATTAACAAGAAAACGGAATTAGCCGAATACAGCCAATATGGCCGATTCTGGTTCCGGCATCAGCCGGTGTTGATCGAACGGTTTTGGCTGGATATTTTGGACCAGACGATCCCGCCGCAAGCGGAGTCGGTAAAGCGGGCCGCGGACGAGCGCAATCTCCCTTATACCGAAGATATGAAATTTGTGCCGGTTCTTATTAGTGTGCAGAGGTGGCATAAACTATTGACTTTGCGCGATGAGAAGATTTTGGAATTTGCGCTTAGAAGTTCTGCCGAAGAAATTTTGCTCGGTCCCCGTCAAGACGGAAAAGTAATTGTGATCGGCAGCGGACGATTGCTGGCCATTTTATCCGCGGAGAGCAATGGAGAGATCGAATCATCGCTGAGGGAAGCTTGCGAACAATACATCGCGAGTTGCAGGCAGTATTTTTACTGCGATTTATCCTGTTACATCGGAGAAAGTGTCCGCGGACACGAGATGTTCGATATGGTAAACCGGCTTAACGCTTTAGAGGTAAACAATGTTGCATATAACAATAAGGTTTTCCTGCTGTCCCGTGTTCGATTACTACCTCCCGTCAATCGGCTCCCTGATATGAGCTTGTGGGCGCTCATGCTGAAGGAGGGAAAGGACAGCCGGGTATTGGAAGAGGCGGCCGGTTATTTAGATCGGCTCGTGCAGCAGGATGCATTGGATGCGAAGCTGCTGCGCCAATTTTATCAGGATTTCGAGCAGATGTTGTATTATATGCTTCAGACCAAAGGGATTCAGGCTCATCAATTGTTCAGCGATAACGTTTCAGTGGGACTTGCTGCGAGCGCAACCCGTTCCGTGACCGAACTGACCGCATGGATGAAGCATACGGTTGGCAAAGCGCTGGAATATGTAAACACGGTTGAGCAATCGAAGAGTGTTATCGAAAGAGTCAAGCATTACATTAAACTTCATATTGCACAAGATCTGTCGCGGGAAGACATAGCGAATCACGTGTTTTTGAACCCGGACTATCTGACCCGGATCTTCAAGAAAGAGACCGGGATGGCTGTCTCGGATTATTTGTTTCAGGAACGGCTCAAGCGGGCGCAAGAACTGCTCGCCAATACCGATATGCCGATCAGCGCCGTCGCATCCCATATCGGTTACGCTAACTTTTCTCATTTTTCCCGGATGTTCAAGAGGTACACCAGCCTTACTCCAAACGAATATCGCCAGGCAAATCAGGGGGAATGGTCATGACGATAAGCCTAAAGGGTGTAAGCGCTCTCCTCGTTGCGGCGGCGCTTCTTTTATCTGCATGTGACGGCAATAATGGACAAGCGCCGGCAGCGGGAGATCGGTCCGCGAAGCCGACGGAACAAGCGGTGGAGCTGAATGTGGCTTTCCCGATCTTCAGAGCAGTGCCAAAGGACTTGCCTTTGGTGCAGGATTCGATTAACAAGATCGCACAGGAGAAAATCAATGCAACCGTAAAATTAATACCGATCAGCTACGGGAACTGGGACCAACAAGTCAATCTGATGCTCAGCAGTGAGGACAAGCTGGATTTGATGTTTGTCGAAGCAAATAATTACAGCAACTATGTTGCAAAAGGGCAACTCGTTGCGCTGGACCAGCTGCTTGAGCAGCATGGCCAAGGGATACAAAAAGCGCTGGACCCCGTCTATTTGAAAGCGGCCCGAATTTCAGGGGCTATTTACGGTATTCCGACGGTACGCGACTTTGCCAACAATCATGGATTTACCATGCGGCAGGATCTCGCGGATAAATATCATATTGACGTCAGCCACATTCGTACGCTGGATGATGTAGAGGCGGTCTTGAAAACGATCAAGGCTAATGAGCCCAATGTAGCGCCGTTGATTCCGGGCAACATTGGCCGGTCCATGCTTGATTCGTACCACACGTTCGACACGCTCGGCGATTCGATTGGCGTATTGCCGAATTATGACAACAATTTCAAAGTCGTCAATTTATACGAATCTCAGGAATATGCGCAGTTTCTCCAAAAGATGAGAAGCTGGTACACTCAAGGTTTAATCCAGAAAGATGCCGCAACGAATAAAACGTCCCAGTTCGATTTAATCAGGTTCAATCGCGGTTTTTCCTACTTCTCCAACATGAAGCCCGGGTTTGAACAGCAAGAATCGAAGAGCAGCGGCGTAGCGGTGGTTACGGCAAGCTTGCTTCCGCCGGTATCGACAACCTCAAACGTAACGAGTGTTATGTGGGGGATTCCGGTCAATTCCAGAACACCGGACAAAGCAATGGATTTCCTGAACCTGATGTATTCGGACAAAGAAATCGTGAATCTATTCGATTGGGGGATCGAAGGGAAGCATTATGTGTCACACTCGGATAACGTCATTGATTTTCCTCATGGCATCGACGCTCAAACTTCGGGCTACAGTTTAAATTTGGGATGGTTGTTCGGCAATCAATTCCTGTCTTATGTATTTAAAGGAAGCGACCCGACGATTTGGCAGCAAATGGATGAATTCAACAAGTCGGCAATAAAATCCAAGGCGCTTGGCTTTACGTTCGATGCAAGTCCTGTTAAGACGGAATACGCCGCGGTGTCCAATGTGGTTACGGAATACAAGCTTCCGCTCGAAACGGGCAGCGTCGATCCGGATAAGATATTGCCCGAATTTATTTCCAAGTTGAAATCCGCCGGAATCGATAAAATTATCGCGGAGAAACAAAAGCAGCTCAACGAGTGGGCGAAAAACAATAAGTAACGAGTTCGGAAAATTGCTTATGCTCCGGTCAACCTGACGTTGACCGGTTTTTTTGTTGGCGCAAAATAGTCGGCAAAGTGCAAAGAGGAAGTCGGGGAAACGGTAGTTGGACAAACAGGATTTCATTATTATGAGGGTACATGACCAGAGCATGAAACAAGGAGTGTTGTTGATGTTGTATCCCATAATGACCGAAACCCGCAGTTTGCTTGAGCTTAATGGAGTGTGGAACTTCAAGCTCGATCATGGTGCCGGTTTTGATGAGCAGTGGTATAAATCCAGATTGCAAGATGCGATTCCAATGGCCGTCCCAGCCTCTTTCAACGATATCGGGGTAACCGCCGATATTCGTGATCATGTAGGTTGGGTTTGGTACGAGAAAGAATTTACATTGCCCGGTGCGATGAAGGACGAGCGTTTGGTGTTAAGGTTTGGGTCAGCCACAAATACGGCCAAGGTTTATGTCAACGGGGAGTTTGTTGTCGAACATAAAGGGGGATTCCTTCCTTTCGAAGCGGTGATTGATGATTTCGTCCATACGGGGGCAAATCGTTTGACTGTGGCCGTTAACAATATTGTTGATTATTCGACGCTGCCTGTAGGGCTTTATACGGAGATTGAGCTTCCGGGAGGCGGTAAAGAACTTAAAAACCGTCCCAATTTCGATTTCTTTAATTATGCCGGCATTCAGCGCCCCGTGAAGATTTACACGACTCCTCAAACGTTTATTCAGGATGTCACGGTGGTTACGGACATTGCCGGGAATTCCGGTGTGGTGAATTATTCTGTAGATTTTTCGGGCTCCGCCGACGTTCACGTAACCGTGCTTGACGAAGACGGGCGAGCGGTGGCCGCGGCAGACGGTGCCGAAGGTGCTGTCACCATTTCCGATGTACGGCTATGGCAGCCTTTGAACGCTTATTTATATACATTAAAAATAGAGCTAATCCGGGATAACAGCTTGATCGATGTATACGAGCAGCCCTTTGGCGTGAGAACTGTGGAAGTTAGGAACGGACAGTTTCTGATCAACCATAAACCGTTTTATTTTAAAGGGTTTGGCAAACATGAGGACACGCCCATTCACGGAAGAGGGATGGATGAAGCCGCTAATATCATGGACTTTAATCTGATGAAATGGATGGGGGCCAACTCTTTCCGCACCGCTCATTATCCCTATGCGGAAGAAATCATGCGTCTCGCCGACCGGGAAGGGTTTGTGGTTATTGATGAAACTCCTGCTGTAGGTCTGGATCTGAATTTTCTGGTGATGTTAACCGGCGGTGAGAAGAAAAATACGTGGAAAGAGGTACAGACTTTTGAGCATCATCAGCAGGTGATCAACGATTTGGTTAAACGCGACAAAAATCATCCTTGCGTAGTGATGTGGAATGTAGCTAATGAGCCAGCTTCTTATGAAGAAGGTGCCTATGAATACTTCAAACCGCTTATTGAATTGATGAGGGAAGCCGACCCGCAACAACGCCCGGTTACCTTAGTCACTCATATCGAGGCTTCGCCAAAGGCGGATAAAATCGCCGAGCTGGTGGATGTGCTGGCATTTAATCGTTATTACGGCTGGTATGTTGATGGGGGAGATTTAAAGTCCGCGAAAGCCAAGTTACGCGAAGAACTTAACGGTTGGCTGCAGCGCTGCCCGGAAAAGCCGATTATGATGACCGAATATGGAACCGATACGATCGCCGGCCTTCATGATGTGGAACCCATTATGTTTACGGAAGAATACCAAGTGGAGTTTTACAAGGCAAACCACGAAATCTTTGATGAATTTGACCATTTCGTGGGGGAGCAGGTCTGGAATTTTGCGGATTTTGCCACAAGTCAGGGAATCATCCGTGTACAGGGCAATAAAAAAGGGATCTTCACCAGGGATCGCAAGCCTAAAGCCGCAGCCCATGAATTAAGGAAACGGTGGACGCAAATTCCTGATTTCCATTATAAACAGAGCGAATAATCAGCGGGGGTGGAGGAAACATGAATCCGGAAAAAAATCTCGAAACTTTGCAAATTGAGCAAACAGGCACACAGACCAGAAAGTTTGGTTTTAGAGATAAGTTCGGCTATATGTTGGGGGATTTAGGCAATGACTTCTTCTTTATGCTCGTAGGATCCTACTTATTGGTCTATTATACAGACATTCTGGGGATCAGCCCAGTTGCTGTAGGGGTTCTCTTCATGATCGCAAGACTATGGGATGCGCTCGCGGACATTACATGGGGCAGATTTATCGACACAAGAAATCCGGGCAAACAGGGGAAGTTCCGGCCCTGGATTTTTAGAATGTCATTTCCGCTCGTCATTTGTGGCGTGTTAATGTTTGTACACATTCCCGGGTTGTCAGACGGCTTTTACGTTGCGTATGCCTATGTGACTTATATTTTATGGGGTACTTTGTACAGCACGGTCAACATTCCTTATGGTTCTATGGCATCTGTCATCACAGGTAATCCTGTTGAACGCACTACTTTATCTACTTTCCGTACGCTCGGTGCCACCATCGCTCAGTTGTTTGTCAATGCGGTAGTCCCATTGATTATTTTTGTAGACAACAAGATAGACGCAAACCGAATTTTGCTTGCTGCTGTTCTCTTTGCCATTTTATCTTTGGCTTCATATCTTGGATGCTTCCGATTGTCTACAGAGCGAATTACTTCCTACAACTCAAATAATAAAGTTAAATCCTCTATGTCTACAACATTAAAGGGATTGCTTAAAAACAAGCCGCTGATTTCAATTTTGGCTGCATCGTTGATTTTTATAGTGTTTTTGACCTTGATGGGAAGTACCAACGTATATTTGTTTAAAGATTATTTTAGTAGCTCTACAGCATTAAGCCTGGTAGGTGTAATGCAGGTGGCAACCGTTCTCATCGCCATGCCCCTGGCCAAACCGCTGGTTGCAAAATTTGGCAAGAAAGAAATTACCTGTGTGGGGTTGCTTCTGACCGTCATGGCATATGGAATACTGTACTTCTTACCGGATCTTTCAGCCAATCAATTTGTGGCCCTTTCCGCTATCGGCATGTTTGGTTACGCTTTCTTTAACTTAATGATCTGGGCCTTTGTCACGGACATCATTGATTATCATGAATCTCTAACAGGTTTGAGGGAGGACGGTACCATCTATTCTGTCTATTCATTTTCGCGAAAGGTGGGCCAAGCGGTCGCCGGAGGAGTTGGCGGATTTGCCATCGGACTTGTTGGCTACAATGTTAAGCTTGAAGTTCAGGAACAAAGAACCTTGGACGGTATCTATATGCTGGCTACTCTCGCGCCGGCGATCATTATTCTCTTTGCATTTTTAGTTATCGTTCTGCTGTACCCGTTGAGCAAAAATCGGACTCTGCAGCTTGCGGAAGATTTGAAGAAAAAAAGGAACGGTTAATTCAACAAACAGCCAAAATGAAGAAGCGATCCTGTATCACTCGCGTGATATCGGATCGCTTCCTGGTTTTTACCTCTTTTTCTTGATGTGTATAATAAGAGTTACAGCAAAACAAGGAGTAATATCAACTTTTTCCATGTTCATGCGTCTATAAGAGTATCATAGTCGTTTGGAGTGATCTTATTTGAATTTTAAAATTTTGGTCATTAGCGCCGCCTGCTTGTTGTTGAGCGCAGCTTACGGGAACGTTGCGGATCCCGGGCAAGCTTCCGGGGCAAAGGACAGCCCGGCATCGCCGCAAATATCGAATACGGCCAGCGCTTCGGCAACCTTTGCAGATGCCGCTGAAGGCGGGGAACTGCCGCTATTGTGGCAAAAATATGAAGGCTCCGGGAAAGTCCAAGTGCTGGAAGAAGGGTTGCAGCAGGCGGATCGCATCGTGAAAGAAACAGCTTTGAGCGGGGGAGACGCTTCCCGGGGAAACAAGATCGTCATTTATACCCGCAAGAACGATACCGATTCTCTTTATGCAGCCTTAGTCCGAGATCATCTCGTGTACGATTTGGGAACGGTAGCCGGATATCATTACGATCAGGACGACGCTGTGACTGTCGAGAGCATTATGTTATTCGGTAAAAAAGTCGTCAAAATCCAGGGCGCCGTCGGCGCGGCCGCTTCCATGACCCGTTACATTGAGTTGCAAGACGGGGAGCCGGTGCAGCTTATGGTGATCGATGAAGGTTATGCCGCGGAAACGGATGTGGACCACGACGGCTTGCCTGAGGTGATCGTGAGCTCGGGGACGGTCCCGCATACGTCGATTTACCGGTGGAAAGACGGGCATATCGAGCGGAGCAACCTTAACGAAGCGTTGCGCGCGGAAGCTGTTTCCATCACCGAGGAGGGGGCGGTTTTGGCCGCGTTCGGCAAGGATCAGTCCCACGTCAAGCTGTATTGGATGAAAAAGGGCGGACTGCAAGAATTTAGCCAGTACGCAAGCGACGAATACTACTCCGACCGTTTCGTTACCATCCCATATACAAGCGAAGAAGTAAAACACATCCGGGAACAAGCCGAAGCCGCCCGCGTTTTTGATCCTTACGTACCGCGAAAAGGCGTTGCTACGGACTACGGAATGACAGCGGAGCAAGAGAAAGCTGGGGTGGTGAAGCTGACATACCCGCATTTTGCCGTCCGGCAGTCGAGCATGGATTTGCGGCAGCAGGAGGAAGGAAACGGGACTTGGTATATCACGCGCGGATCGACGCATATTTCCATCAGCACGGCCAAGTCGGTCAGCAAGGAGCAATTGCTGTTTGCCGCCGCGTCGCTTGTTCCGCTTGACGAATTGAAGCCGACCGGCGGAGAATACGAATAAATTTGTCAAGAAAGGGTGATGGCTATGGCACGCGTTTTATTTATCAATGGAGGCTCCGAGGGACATATCAATCCAACTCTCGGTGTGGTGCAGGAACTTGTCCATCGCGGCGAAGAGGTGGTGTATTTCGTTGCCGAGCAATTTCGCGATCGCGTGGAGCGGACGGGCGCAAAAGCGATCACCTTCGACGTCGGGAAATTTCTGGAGGCGTTCCTTGCGGGCGGAAGAACGCCTTGGGCGCGGGTAGGCGGACTATTGCGCACCGCCGATAACGTCATTCCCAGCGTCCTGGAGCAAACCAAGGGAGAGCGCTTTGATTACATCATCCATGACTCGATGTTCGGCTGCGGGCGTTTGCTTGCGCAAATCCTCGGTTTGCCGGCGATCAACTCATGCTCGAGTTTTGCCATGGAGCAAAGCGGCTTTGACCGTCTGCAGGAGGGCTTGTCGCGCCATTTTCCGGCAGACGTGAATGAACGGGCCATTAAGGAGTTCCAGCAGCTGGTCAGCGAGGTGCAAGCGAAATACCATGTGCAAGCGGGCTCCGCTTACGAAGTTTTTTGCAATCCAGCGCCCATGACCATTGTTTACACTTCGAGACCCTTCCAACCCGATGGAGCAAGTTTCGATGAGACGTACAAGTTTGTCGGGCCGTCTGTCGTGCCGCGCTCCAACGATTCATTTGATTTCTCCCGAGTGGACACGGAACGCCTGATTTACATATCGCTCGGCACGGTTTTCAACCAGGCGTTGGATTTTTACAAGCTTTGTTTTGCGGCGTTCGCCGAAACAAAGTACACCGTGATTTTATCCGTTGGCAGCCGAACCCGGATGGAGGAATTGGGAGATATTCCGGCGAATTTTATCGTGGCGGGCTACGTACCGCAGCTGGAAGTGCTGCAGCGCGCTAAATTGTTTATCACCCACGGCGGGATGAACAGCACCAGTGAAGGCCTGTATTATGGCGTGCCGCTGATCGTACTGCCCCAAAGCGCCGACCAGCCTGTAATAGCCCGGCGTGTCGCTGAACTGGGCGCAGGCGTCCAGTTAAATCAAGCAGACTTAACTGCGGGAGAACTCAGAGAGGCGGCGGAGAAGGTGCTGGGCGATCCGTCGATCCGCAAGGCATGCGTTGAACTCGGCGATTCGTTCCGGGCCGCGGGCGGCTATCAGCAGGCTGTCGAAGAGATTTTTGCGTATAAACGAAGTTTGGGCATAACTGAATAATTTGAACGGCAAAATAAAGTGCAAAACGGGAGGATGCCGGCCGGCGGGCCGTGTCATTCTCCCGTTTTTTACGAGTTCATTCAAGCGCGGCGATTTATCCTCGATCCCCTTGGAACGCTTTTTGCAGCTCCGCAAGGTCGAACTTTTTCATTTTCAAGAACGCCTGCGTGACGCGGTCAATTTGCTCGGGCGTGCCCTTGGTCATCATTTCGTCCAGCAGAGCGGGGGAGATTTGCCACGAAACGCCGTATTTGTCTTTGAGCCAGCCGCACTGCTCGGCTTCGGGGACGGCGGAAAGTTTTTCCCAGTAGTAGTCTATGTCCTCCTGCGCCTCGCAATTAACCAACAGGGAAACCGCTTCGTTGAAGTTGAAATGGTGTTCATGCGCGCTGTCCATGGCCGTAAACCAGGTATTTTCCAGCATAAAGTCGGTGAACATCACCGCTTCCTCCCGGTCCGGCTCATGGCCGGGGCCATACCGAAACAGGTTTCCCGATTTGGCATTGCGGAAGACCGAAAGATAGAACTCGCGCGCTTGTTCCGCTTTACCGTAATTTTCGCCCACGAACATCATGGAGGGGATGATCGCCGGCCGCGGCTCCCCGTCCGGATTCGTCAGCATAAGCTGCCACGAAACGCCATACTTGTCCTGAATCCAGCCGTACCGTTCGCTGAACGGGTACTTATCCAGCGGCATAAGCGCGGTGCCGTCTTTGGACAGCTTGCTCCACGCCTCGTCGAGCATCTCCCTTGCGTTCTCCTCCCGGGACGGGTCGAAATTTACGATAAACGAGATGGAAGGGTTGATCTTAAAGTACGGCCCCGCAGAGATCGCCATAAACGGATGTCCCCAGACGGTAAACGTAACGAGATCGGAATCGCCCGAGGGCGTATCGCGCAAGGTCACTGCGCTCGTGACTTTAGAATCCGGGAAGACGGTACAATAGAACTCCGCGGCTTCCTTGGCCGCTTTGTCGAACCACAGGTGCGGGATGATGGAACGGGTCAGCGAACCGTTTTTGGCGTCATTCATCACATTTTCCTCCTAAATTGTAAGGTGGACAATCGTTTTTATTGTACCCGAAAAATTGAATTTACGTTTCTTATCGATTGCTACCCTGTCGGCGGCATATAGAAAAAGATGAAAACCGGGGGATATCCGTGTAAAATTATCTATATGTGCGAACAGGTTATGGATTGGAAACATGCTCATTAAAGAGGGATACTGATGAAAAAAGCAAACGCTAATTTAATAAAAGAAATCAATTTAAACAATGTGCGCCAGGCGATGAAACGGGTGGAAACGGCAACCAAACCACAGCTGGCTGCGTTGACCAAACTGAGCGTAGTTACGGTGAATTCCCTCGTAAAAGAACTGCATGACCTTGGTGAGATATTTGAGGACGAAACCGTTCCGTCCAACGGGGGAAGACCGGCGCTAACCTATCGATACAATTACGATTTTAGTCTCGCGCTCGTCATTTACATGAAGGAGACCCAAGGGCAGGAGCTTATTTCCGCGGCAGTCGTGAATCTGGAAGATCATATTTTGCAAAAAGAAGAATATGTAATGCCTGTTTTTGACCGGCAACAGTTCTATGACATGATTGAACGCTTCCTCACGTTGTATCCCTCCATTAAAGTAATTGGCATCGGCATTCCCGGACAGGCCGTCAATGGCGAGATTACGGTGAGCGCTCATCAGGCGCTGATGGGTGTGCGCATGATTGAAGATATTGAAACGCAATTTGGATTGCCCGTTATGGTGGAGAATGATGTTAATGCCGCTATCAGCGGGTATTGTGCGAACCGGGATCCGGATGACGAGCAATGTGTACTGGGTATTTATTTTCCCGCGAAATACCCGCCAGGTATGGGCATTTATCTTGATGGAAAAGTATTCAAAGGAAAAAACGGCATGGCCGGAGAGATCAAGTTCCTTCCTATGGATGTGGACTGGTATCATGAGATGGACAAGGAAACGTTTGTGGGCTCGGTATGCCAAGTCATTCAAAGCGTAAATGCCGTGCTTGCTCCGGACAAAATCGTGATATACCAGGACATGGTGGGAGCGGATATCTGGAACTCCGCGTGGGAAGCTTATCGGACTCAGCATCCCATGCCGTCATATCCTGAAGTGATTCTGCAGGAGACCTTTCAACAGGATTTTGAGACGGGCATGCGCTGGCTGACGCTCAAAGAATTGGAGCCGGCCTTAAGCCATTTTAATTGACTTGGAACCCCTTGATCGAATCTTGGGGTTTTCTTTTTGCCGTTCAACTCCATGTATTGACAAAAGAGAGCTGCTGATGCATATTAAATAAATGAACTTTATAAAGTGATTTAAGTAAGGTGCTTTCATTAGGAAGCAGATGAAACTGGGATCATATACCTTCACTATGAAAGGGGAACTGCTATGGCAACTTGGTTCTTAATCATTATATATCTGGCGTTTATTAGCCTGGGGCTTCCCGATTCTTTGCTGGGATCGGCCTGGCCCGTGATATGGCCCGACATCGGTGCTTCCTTCGGCTCTGCCGGGATCTTGTCCATGGTTGTGGCGGGAGGGACCATCGTATCCAGTCTGGCTAGCGGGAGCCTAATTCAGCGCTTGGGGACGGGCAAGGTTACCCTGATTAGCTGCTGTCTGACTGCCGGTGCGCTGCTTGGATTCTCTGTGGCTCCCTCGATGATCTGGCTTGTTCTTCTGGCCATTCCTCTTGGCCTTGGCGCAGGTGCCGTTGATGCGGCCCTGAATCACTATGTGGCTGAAAATTACAACGCCTATCATATGAACTGGTTGCACTGTTTCTGGGGTGCGGGGGCAACCATGGGGCCGATTATTATGTCCGCCTATATTGCCGGCCATCACTCCTGGAGAGGGGGGTATGCAGCAATTTCGATGGTACAGTTCGGACTCGTCATTATCTTGTTTGTTACGCTCCCCCTATGGAAAAGCGTCGCCGCCCGCCGCGAGCTTGAACATTCGCAAAACGAAGTACAACAGACCCAAGTTGAATCCGTGATCGTGCAGCCGAACGGAAGTTCCAAAGCCAATGTCCTCCGCATCAAAGGCGTCAAATATTCCCTTATCGCTTTTTTATTCTATTGCGGGGTTGAAACCACGGTAGGGTTATGGGGAGCCACCTACCTGGTCGGTGCGGGAAATATTGCGGCGGAGACGGCTGCCGGCTGGATCTCTTTATACTACGGGGGAATTACCGTCGGAAGGCTGGTTACCGGTTTTATTACGATGAAAGTCCATAATCGTGTGTTAATCCGGTGCGGTCAGATTGTCGCCATTGCCGGCGGGATCATCCTTTTGCTTCCGCTGTCCGTTCCGCTTTCCCTCATTGGATTCATTCTGATTGGACTCGGCCTTGCTCCCGTCTATCCAGGGCTTCTTCATGAAACGCCGGCCCGGTTTGGAAGGGAAAATTCAGCGAGGCTGATGGGGTATCAGATGGCGGCCGCATATACGGGAACCACATTTCTTCCCCCGCTTTTTGGAATCATCGCCACACAGACGGACATAACCTTGTTCCCGTTTGTTGTGCTTGCTTTTCTTATCTTCATGATGTTGAGCGCGGAGAAAATAAACCGCATTTTAAGCAAACAAGAGAAAGCGAGGATTTAGGATGCTTTCATACATTATCTTATGTGCCGTCATATGGACTGGAACCTACACGTGTCTATCGATGTCGAAACAGCCCGTGGAGGTGAAACCGGTTCGTTCCATTGAGGATTTATTTGAATAGAATTAAACCTTGACATGTAACGCGTTCCAACATTTATGCTTTTAATGTATCAGCCAAGTTATCACGTGATTGGTGCAGATACTTTATAAAACTACATTATAAAGGGGTTGTATTAACTTTTATAAAAGGGGGTAGAGTGCGCCATGTCAATCATCGTTCAAGCCGTTTTAGGTATATGCATACTGATTGGCGTCTATTTTGCGGTTAGAGGTGCGGTTGAATCTCCCCGGACACATATTTACGCCCGACGTTTACATGAGAAGTTCACACGCAATGTTCATGGAAATGGGGATGAGGACGAAGATAAGAACGTGCACTAGAAGGAGGACTGACATGATTAAACTCGTCGTGACCGATCTGGACGGTACTTTTTTAAATAATGAGGGATCGTTTGATATCGATTTGTTTAACCGGGTATATGCCGAAATGCAGAAAAAAGGTATGGCTTTCGCTGCCTGTACCGGGAAGCAATGCGAGAGAGTGGAGAAGTTGTTTGGAGAGCATGGCAAAGGCATCTGGATTCTGGGAGATAGCGCAACAAGAATCAAAAAGGATGGGGAGGTTGTCAAGGAGTTTACGATTGATTATGATCTGGCCCGGAAATCCATTGAAGAGATTCAAAATTTTGACCCGAAGATGACGATTATTGCCTGTACCAGCGAAGCGGCTTATGTTGATGCCACGATAAAAGACGAATTGTTCAGCGTGGTTAAAGGCTCTTATGAAAAAGTGGTTAAACTTGACTCGTTTAGGCAAATTGACGGTCATTTTATTAAAATTACCGTTTACGATCCCGAAGGCCGCAGTTCTGCGTTAAGAAAACATGTGGAAAATATGCTGCTGGGGCAAATCTACATCGTTGATTCTGAACCTAGATGGCTGGACATTACCGCGCTCCACACCCATAAGGGGGAAACGGTCAAAAAACTCCAGGATATGCTCGGAGTGACGTTCGAGGAAACGATGTCCTTTGGGGACGGTGAAAATGACGTGGAACTGATGCGCATTGCAAAGTACAGCTTTGCGGTCGGCAATGCTTGCGAGAATACCAAAAAAGCGGCCAGTTTTATCACAAAGTCCAATGAAGAGAATGGTGTGTTGTTGACCATACAGAAGCTGATGGATCTAACGAAAGTATAATTTAATACGCCCGGACGAAAAGGCAAAAATGGATGAAATGATCCGAAGTACTCTTGGAAAAGCAGGCGCAAATGTACACATTGAACCGCCTTTTCACTGTGATTATGGAAAAAATATCGAGGTGGGCAACAACGTTGTGATCGGGGCAGGCAGTGTGGTGACGAAAAATATTCCGGATAATGTGATTGCCGTAGGAAGCCCATGCAAAGTGGTCCGGGAAATCACGGAAGAGGATCGAAAATATTATTTTAAAGATAGAGAATTTGATGTAGAGGACTATCTTCCAAATGGATAGACCGCAAAATTCGGCATAACCCACTTCATGAAAAACGATAGTCTGAGACAGTTACGATTACAATTATTTTCATGGAAATTTTGGGGGAACCTCATGGACAAGATCACAAACCTTTTGAAAAAGCATTACGATCTAGAAGTTACCAATAAATTACCGCAACAGGGCGGTTGGGCGGCGCTTGCTTTTAAAGTATACAGCCACGAGAGCTCCTTCTCCTAAAGGTTTATGAAAAAAGCCGGGCATCGACCCCAAAATGGACCGCTCTCATTGATCATTATGTGCCGATTACGATTTGGCTTATGGAACATAGCCGCTTGAAAGGCAGGCTCCCCGTTCCCGTGCCAACCCAAACCGGCGCCTGTGGAAGCCGATTTGATGTTTTTGATTGATGAGCCAAATTATGAAGATTTTGTTGACGTCTATCGCAAAGTTCATAACGATTTATTTACGGAGGATTTTACGGCTGCAAGGAAGGTTGGATGATGCGCGATGGCCCTGATCATGTCGGTGGCGGATCTGTATTTCAATACCGATCCCGAGGAAGATAAGCGGTTGCTGGAAGAGTTGAAGGAACAATACCCGGAGGAAGGTGAATCCATGATGAAACTGATGCCCGCGTGGAGTCGTTTGGGATACGAGGAAGGTTTGAAAGAAGGTATGGAGGAAGGTATAGAGAAAGGGATAGAACAAGGCATGGAAAAGGGCATCGAGAAAACTGCCCTCAATATGCTCCGTGAGGGGATGGAGATATCGCTGGTAGCCAAAGTTACGGGGCTGTCCGAAGAGCAAGTGGTGAAGCTGAAGAAAACAAGCTTTATAAAATGAACTAAATACAAGAGAATTTGCGAACAAAACTGAATCCGGACACGGGATTTCTTTCGCTGCTTTCGAATCCTGCCAGACGGGCTTTGGAGCACAAGGGGATCACCACTTTTAAAAGCTTTCCGCCTTTATCGAAAACTAATGTACTATTACAACAGCAGTAATTGAGAGCGACTCTCAGTTACTGCTGTTTATTTTTGCGATTTTCTCAATAGCGATTGAATTTTGGCAAATTATAACGTAATATATGATAATGATTCTCATTATCATATATTTTTTTGCTAGCGCAATGGCTGAGGAGGTGAATTTTTGAACAGCGTAGACGTCCAAAAACAAAAGCTAGGCAGCATCTACTTTGTTTTCATATTTTTCTTATTATGCTTGATTCTCATATCCGCCGTTTTTTCCGTATCCATCGGTCAGGTTCATATTCCGTTCCGTCAAGCCATGGAGATCATGGTACATACATTGACAAACGGCCAATGGGGGTCATTGGATCAAGTCGAAAGCGAATCTTACTTGAATATCATTTTGCAGGTTCGAATGCCCCGCGTCATTTTTGCCTTGCTCATCGGCATGGGGCTTTCTTTGTGCGGAGCCGTGATGCAGGCCGTGGTGCAAAATCCGCTCGCCGATCCTTATATTCTCGGCATTTCGTCGGGGGCGTCGCTAGGGGCGACATTCGCTATTCTGGTCGGGTTTGGCAGCGGCGCCCTGTTGTCCCAGTTCGGCGTTGCTTTTGGAGCCTTTGTCGGCGCTATGATCACTTCGGTCGCGGTGCTTGTTTTGTCCAGCATCGGCGGCAAAGCGACCTCAGTGAAGCTCGTTTTGTCGGGGGTTGTCATCGGCGCGTTGTGCAGCTCCTTTTCAAGTTTGATCATCTATTTTGCCAACAATGCCGAAGGCATTAAGACGGTCACTTTTTGGTCCATGGGGAGCTTGGCCTCGTCCAGTTGGGAAAAAGCGCCGATCATGGCGGTTGTCGTTTTGCTGGGATGCGCCCTGTTTCTGTTTCAACACCGGGTGCTCAATACGATGCTGGTTGGCGACGAATCCGCCATTACCCTCGGCATCAATTTAAGCGCCTACCGTAAATTTTATATGATCGCCGCCGCTCTTATCACGGGAACCATGGTTGCTTATGCTGGAATGATCGGTTTCGTGGGGCTGATTGTCCCGCATATTTCCAGGGGCCTGTTCGGCGCGGACCACAAGCGGTTGATGCCGGGAACGCTTCTGCTCGGGGGGCTGTTTTTGATATGGTCGGACATCTTATCCAGAACGCTCATACACAATGTCGAATTACCCATCGGGATCATTACTTCGGTGATCGGTTCGCCGTTATTCATCTACATGATCGTAAAAAAAGGCTACAATTTCGGAGGGTGACAAAATGGAATTGACCGCGAAAGGAATGGAAGTCCGCATCGGCAAAAAGGAAATCGTCAAAAATGTTTCGATTCTGGTGAAGAACCAGCAATTCGTCGGCCTGATCGGGCCTAACGGCTGCGGAAAATCGACGCTGTTAAAAAGCATATACAAAAGCTTAGTGCCCCAAAAAGGCACCGTTTTTTTGGATGACATGGACGTGCTGAAGACCTCCGAAAAAAAAGTTTCCCAGCGCCTCGGCGTGGTCGGCCAATTTAATGAAATGAATTTTGATTTAACCGTTCAGCAAATGGTGATGCTGGGCCGAACGCCGCATAAAAAATTGCTGGAGTCGGATAAGCGGGAAGATTATGCGATCGTGGAGGAAGCGTTGGCGCGAACGAATCTGATCGATTATAAAGACCGCAGTTATTTATCGCTGTCCGGCGGGGAAAAACAGCGGGTGAATTTGGCGCGAACCATCGCGCAGCAGCCTAAATTTATGATTTTGGACGAACCGACGAACCATTTGGACATCCGCTATCAGCTGGAAATTTTGTCCTGTGTGAAAGGTTTAAACATCGGCGTACTGGCGGCTCTTCACGATTTGGAGATGGCCGCGCATTATTGCGATTATCTGTATGCGATCAAAAACGGCGAGGTGTATGCGCACGGCACGCCGGATCAGGTACTGACGCCGGAAACCATCGAGTCGCTCTATCAAGTCAAATGCCAGACTTATATTAATCCCGTTACGAACGGGCTGGGGTTCGCTTTTGGAATATAAAGGGGGAGAATGATCAGTGAAAAAGCATGTGCTAACAGGCATCGCTTTAGCCGTGATGCTGACATTAAGCGCTTGCGGAGGGACGGCGGCGACAAGCGGCCCGGACGAAACGCAAACCGAAGCGCAAAGCCGCTATCCTGTAACGATTCAAAACTTTACGAAGGCGGAGGGCGGAACGACTTGGGAAAAGAAAGAGCAAGTGTTCGATAAAGCGCCGGAACGTATTATGGCCAATACCCGACCGGCGGCGGAGTTGCTGCTCCATTTGGGGTTGGCCGACAAAATCGCCGGGGTAGGGGCAAATTTCGGAGCCCCGGATAAAGCGGTGGAAGCGGAATACGGCAAATTGAATATTTTAAGCGACGAATACGTCGGCAAAGAGGTGACGTTGGGAACGAACCCCGACCTGGTATTCGGCCGCGGCGGTTTGTTCGATAATGCCGACTGGGGAGTGGGAACCGTAGACGCGCTTAACGACATGGGCATTAAAACGTACGTCCTGGAATCTTCGGTCGCCGGGGGAACGTATGACTCGATCTATAAAGATCTGGAGAATTTAGGCGAGATCTTTAGCGTGCAGGATCAAGCCAAGAGCTTTATTCAGGAGTTAAAGGACAGACAAGCAACCATCGCCTCGAAACTATCAAGCATTACGGAGGAAAAAACGTTCGCTTACTTGCATATAAGCGATCCCAAAGAAGTGAACGTCTACGCGGCCCAAGATGAAACGTTCTTCAACGACGCTTTCAAAATGGTTAAATTGGACAATATTTTTAAGAATGAAACCGGGGAGGTTAGCGTAGAATCGCTGATTGAGGCTGACCCGGACGTGCTAATCATTCCGGATTGGGCCACAACCGGCGGCGTTAGCGCCGACAAGCTCAAAGAAGCGCTTTACGCCAATCCCAAATTATCCAGCATGAAAGCGATCAAAAACCAGCAAATTTACGCGGTGGATTATAACTATATGTTCGGATACAGCTACAATACGATCGATGGGATGGAATGGTTGGCCAAGGAGATGTACCCGGACTTGTTTAAATAGCAAACAGCCGACCGCATCGTGGTTGTGACCGACCGGGGACCGGGGCATCGCCGAGCAGGGCCGGCACCAAAAGCTGGTGGCCGCGGCGGGATTTACAGCCGCTTGCACCGGGCGCAATTTGGGACTTAAAAGGCGGGAGGGAAATAGATGACGCAAGATTTGGAACTTTATGACGTGACGATTATCGGAGGCGGACCGGCCGGATTGTATGCGTCTTTCTACAGCGGAATGCGCGACATGAAAACGAAGCTGATCGAGGCGAAGGAGGAGCTCGGCGGCCGTACGCTGATTTATCCGGAAAAGATGATTTGGGATGTCGGCGGAGTAACGCCGATTCGCTGCGAGCGGCTTACGCAGCAAATGATCAAACAGGCGATGACGTTCGATCCTACGATCGTATTGGGGCAGCAGATCAGCGAACTGGAACGGCGGGCCGACGGCACGATGATGCTTACGTCGGCAACGGGCGAGCGTCACTGGACAAAAACGGTGATCCTCGCTTTGGGGCGGGGGGTGTTAAAACTCGCGAAGCTGGACATCGAAGGGGCCGAGCGTTACGAGGTCGGCAATCTGCATTATACGGTGCAGGAACTGGAGGTATTCCGCAACAAACGGGTGCTCATTTCCGGCGGCGGCGATTCTGCGGTGGACTGGGCGAACGAATTGGAACCGTTAGCCGCAAGCGTCACCGTCGTACATCGCCGCGAGCGTTTCGGAGGGCATGAGCGCAATGTGAAACGGATGATGCAGTCCTCGGTTCGCGTCCTTACGCCGTATGCCGTGAAACAGCTGCGCGGCAGCGCGGACGGCAAGGCGATCGAGGGGGTATCGATCGCGCGCGTCGACGCGGAAGGCCGATTGTCGGAAGAAGCGGTATGGCTCGAAGTGGATGCGGTGATCGTAAATCACGGATTGCGCGGCGATTTCGGCAATATCGTCAACTGGGGGCTGGAGATGGGGCCATGGGACATCCGCGCGAACGAAAAACTCGCAACCAACCTCCCGGGGATTTTCGCCGCCGGAGATGTGGCTCATTATGCCGGCAAGCTGCATTTGATCGCCGGCGCCTTCACCGATGCGGCGCTGGCGGTGAACAGCGCCAAGCTGTACCTGGAGCCGGATGCGCCTGCGGCGGCTTACGTCTCTTCCCATAATGCCATATTTAAGGAGAAGAACATTGCGCTCGGCGTCGCGGAGGAAGACGCATGAGCGGGAAAATGGTTGAATGTATCCCCTTCAAGGACTGCCGATTGGCAGTCTTTTTTTGATTGCATGTTAATGTTCATTTGAACGAGATTTCATAAAAAGGGCGGGATAATTTACCTGCATATAATCGTCGTTTTACATAACCGTTGTATATTTTTCAGAGTGCCTTTGAACAAGGACAGAAAAAAATGTCGGGAAAATCAGACACTATTAGAAAGGGTGCAAGGAAAGTTGAACTGGGTGTACTTGAAAAAATGGGGTTCGATCGCAGCCGTTGCCGGTCTGCTGCTGGGAACGGCAGCGCCTGCCGGATACGCGGAAGCTGGCGGTCAAAACGGATTTCAAGCTGTGGCCGCAGCGGCAGATGAAAGTACGGGGAACGAGGCGGAAGGACAGGAGCAAACGCTGCAGATTGTGCATACGCCGGCATCGGCTACGCATGAGGCCGGGCAAGATTTAACGATAGCGGCCCTCATCACGGGCGCCCAAACAACGGTGACCGCTTCGGTATATTACCGGGTGGACGGTCAGGGCTTGGAAGAGGTGTCCATGGCCGGCGGCAGCGGAGATGAATATTCCGCTGATCTGAATGGCGGCGGGCTGAGCGGAAGCAGCTTGACCTATTATATTGAAGCCCGCGATGAAGAAGGAACTTCGGCACGAAGCGACGACTTCACTGTGGAGCTTGTGAGGGGCGGGCAGCCCGGCATTGAAGCAAAGCCGCTGGATTTGCTGATTACCGAACTGGTGCCGGACAGCGATAACGTAAACGGAGCGGACGCCTACGAGTTTGTGGAAGTGTACAACAACAGCGGGCGCGATTTGGATTTTGCCGACTTCAAGCTCGTTTATAACACGAGTACGGAGTGGCCGCTGGAGGGAAGCGCAAACGCCGTCATCCCGGCCGGCAAAGCCATCGTTTTGTGGGTCATGAACGGAAAAAACAACCAGCTTACAGCCGGCGATTTTAACCGGAATTATGGAACGGGGCTGACCGAAGGAACGGATTTGTTCCGGATCAGCGGCGGCGGCGGTATGTCCAATGCCGGCCCGCGCCAGCTTGAAATCAAGGACGCTGCGGGCGCGACGCTGGTATCGGCCGCTTATGAGAACGATGCGCAGACCCAGATGAACATGGGTATTTTCTATCAGCGTCCGACGGACGGAAACGTTGCAATGATCATGATGGACGGTCCGGGAACGCTGCCCGCAACGCCGGGGGCCGTAACGCAGGAGCAGACGGAAGCTCCGGCGGGGGCTGCTTTTTCGATTAAGCATGCCCCGGTGACAAGCGTGGACGCCGCGGCCGGCATGACCGTGGAAGCCTCGTTGGAACCGGCCGGGCCGGAGATGGCGGGCGTTACCCTGAATTTTTTATATAAAACGGCTTCCCAATCGAGGTATGCGGTTATTGCGATGAAAGCGCAGGACGGCGTTTATACGGCTTCCGTCCCGGCGGACCAGCTCACCGAACCTTCCTTGGAATATCGGATTGAAGCGGTCGGCGGGAGCCAGCCGGTGTCAACGGACCTGTATACGGTTCAAGTTGTAAACTTTCCAGATTTCGATCCGCAGAAGGCGCCGCCGCTTCTGGTAACGGAAATCGTCGCCAACACGACCAACGTTAATGGAGCGGACGGGTACGAACTGGTGGAAATCTACAACAATTCGGACCGGGACGTGAATTTCCGGAACTACAAGCTGTACTACCGTTATACGGATAAAGGTCCGCCGGGGGACGTATTATGGTCTCCGGACAAGCAGGACTTCGTGATTCCATCCGGGCAGGCGGTTGTGTTCTGGATCATAAGCGACAGCATCACGGCGTTGACCGCTGCCGATTTCAATAAATTTTACGGGACAAGCCTCGAGGAGAACGTGGACTTGTTCAAAGTCCCGGCCGGCGGCATTTCCAACTCGGGACGACGCGGATTTGTCATTAAAACGAATGCCGGCAAGGAAGTTTCGGCGGCTTATTATGATGCCGACACCGTTTATGAAGACGGCAAAACGGAAACGAAAGAGAACACCGGCCTCCAGTATAAATATCCGGTTAACGGCAGCAACCAAATGATTAAAGTGAGCGGGGGATTGCAGTTTCCTGCGCCGGGCGCCGTGGATTCCGCTCAAGTGCCGGATACTCCGGTCTCGATTGCCGATGACACGGTGCCGCCTACCATAGAAGACCGTACCGGCATTACGACAACGGATCAAAGCCAGGGCTTCGAAATTAAAGGCTGGGCGCAGGACGACAAAGAAGTGGCGTCCGTGACCCTGTACGTTAAATCGGACAAGCAAACCGAATACGTTCCGTATCTGCTGACCGAGGATTACGGCGATTTGCATTACCATCACAAGGTTTACGCGGCCGATCTCATCGGACGCAAGTTCATCCAATACTACTATGTGGTATCCGACGGTTTCAATGAAGTGACCTCCCCGGAATACAAGGTCGAGATTACGGGCGGACCGGATCAGTCCGAGCTGCGCCTCAATCTAAAGGACGGCGACCTGCTCAGCGGAACGAAGACGGTCAAAGGCACGGCCAAAACCGGCGGACCTGACAGCGTGACCTTTGAGATCGACGGAAAGCCCGTTACGGAAGGCACGAGCGCTGCTCTGGAGCACGACGCTTACTTTGTGTTCGATGTCAAAAACGTCGACTACTATTTCAAAAATGCCATTACCATGGGCCCGGAGGAGCTTAAGGACGAAACGATCCTGTATACGTTCCTTGATCCGATTACTTCGTACCAGACGTTAAGCTTCCCGATCGAAGGGGGCCGTTTGCAGCCGGGCGGCGACAACGTCATCTATATCCGCGCCGGTTCCAAATCCGGTCCGTTTGACGATCGGGCGGAAGAGAATAAGGACGATTTCGAGATCAAAAACGTGCGGCTGGTGCTGGCCGACGGTACGGAAATTACCGACCCGGCTTATGCCGAGCGGGACAAAGAGATCAAGATGGGCGATTCGGCGGGTAAAAATGAATCCATCGGATTCCGCTTCGAACTTCCGGAGAGCCTGTTTGCGTCCAAGGCGTTTATGTGGGACACCACGGGGGCAGCGGACGGGGAGCATACCGTCAAGGCGGTCAGCGGCGAGCTTGCGGCCAGCGCCAAAGTGACGGTCGATAACACGCCGCCGAACATTGCTGCCAGCGTCGAAGACGGAAAAATGTACCGCGGTAAATTTACGATCCGGGCCGAAGCCAGCGATGCCCTTGCCGGGGTGGAAAAGCTCGAAACCGCGCTTGACGGAAAAGCCGTGCAATTGCCGCTGGAGACCAGCTCTTCCAAGCTTGCGCCGGGCAGCCACGAACTGTACGTCAAAGCAGCAGATAGGGCCGGAAACGCGGCGGAGAAGACGATTCGCTTTGAAGTGCCGGCCGAAAATCCGGAGGCGCCGCAGCTGATTGCGCCGGCCAACGGCCAAACCGGAGTAGGCAGCACGGCCGAACTTAAGGTGAACGTCAAGGACCCTAACGGTGACGACATGAACGTTTCTTTTTACCGCGGGTATCTGTATGACGGAGCGCATCAGGACCGCTTTACGGGATTCCAGAACACGGCGGATACGGAACCGCCCGGTGAGCTGGCGCCTGCCGGGGAGAAGAGTCTGACCGGCGAGGATTACGCTAAAATCGGGGCGGTCGACGGTGAATACCTGACCACGGATGCGGATGACCGCTTCCCTTATCAGCGTTATGAGATCAAACTGGACCCCTCCGTGAAGCCAAGCGACCGGGTGGACGTGGAATGGAAGGGCAAATCCCTGCCTGGGCGCAAAGTCAGCCTGTATGCTTGGAGCGCGGCGGAGTCGAAGTGGGTCACCTTGGATCAGGTGATCGCCGGCGCGGAGGATTTTATCCTGAAGTCGACCGTGACTGCAGGAGCTTATGCGGCGGGTGGCATTATCTCGGTGATGGTGCAGGATGAGATCGCCGGAGAAGCCGCCGCTTTGGCGGACAAGAGCGGTCCGGTATCCGAAGATCCTTATGATTTTTCGTTTATCTGGATGTCGGATACCCAGTACTACGCGCAGGATTATCCTTACATTTATCAGAAGAACGTGCAGTGGATCGCCGAAAATAAGGATAAATTGAAGCTGAAATACGTCATTCACACCGGCGACGTTGTCGATAAGGCCGACCAGGAATACCAGTGGATCGAAGCCGACAAGGATATGAAGGTGCTGGAGAACGCCAATATTCCGTACGGGGTGCTGGCCGGAAACCATGACGTGGGCCACCAGAATAACGACTATTCCCAATTCACCAAGTATTTCGGGGATTGGCGCTTTCAGGACAGCCCGGTGTTTGCGGGCTCCTATGAAAACAACCGCGGACATTACGATCTCGTCTCCGCAAACGGCAATGATTTTATTATCGTGTATATGGGCTGGGGATTGGGCGATAAAGAGATCGAGTGGATGAATCAAGTCGTGTCCATGTATCCGGAACGGAAGGCGATTCTGTGTCTGCATGAATATTTGCTCGTCTCGGGCAACCGGGCACCGATCGCGGAGAAAATTTTTGAGAAAGTCGTCAAACCGAACAAAAACGTCATTGCGGCCTTGTCCGGCCACTATCATGATGCCGAACTCAAGCTGGATGCGCTTGACGACAACGGAGACGGCATCCCGGACCGCAACGTATATCAGATGCTGGCCGATTACCAGGGCGCTCCGGAGGGCGGCCTGGGTTATATCCGGCTGATGCAGTTCGATATGGCGAACAACAAACTGCATATCAAAACCTATTCGCCATACTTGGATGACTATAATTTCTATGATCCCGCGGAGTATCCGGGCAAAGACGAATTTTCGCTGGATTTGGACCTTCAGGCGGCGACCAAACGGGTGGCCACCGATTATATCGGGGTGAAGGTGTATACCGATCAGTTGATCGGCAAGCAAGCGGGCGTAAAGAGCGGCGAAAACGCTGCGGTTAACTGGACGGGACTGGGCAGCAGCGCCTACTATCAATGGTACGCCAAGGCGGAGGATGCCAACAGCGGTCTAACGCTGTCGGACATCTGGGGCTTTTATACCGGCGCCGGCGGCAGCAAGCCGGGAAGCGGCAGTTCGGGAGGAGGCTCCAAATCGTCGTCCTCAAGCAGCGCCGCCACTACCGCTCCGGTCAACCCGCCTGCGGCCGAGCAGCCTGCAAATGACGGCGTAACCAGCGGCGTGATCGCGGCGGCTCCGGCCGGAAACGGCCGCTATGAGGTTTCCGCCGATCAGCTTCGGAAAGCGGCGTCCGCGGCTGCGAACGGTAAGATCGAAGTTCAGGTGAAGCCCGAGGATGCCGAGGCAGGTCGTCCCGTTATCGTGGACCTGGATGCGGCCACCCTTGCCCAATTGGCGAAGGAGCGCAAAGTATCTTTGTCTTTGAGCGCACCGGGCAGCCAAATTACATTTGCCCAGGATTCGCTGCGGAATCGCGTTGGAGATGCCGATAAACTCAGCGTTAAACTGGGATACCAGGCTGCCGGAAATAGCGGTCTGGAAAAAGGGATGACCTCCACCGGCATCGCTTATGAGTTAGGGTTGTCTTTAGTCAAGGGGAGCGAATCGGCGGATTACGGGAACCTGGAATCTGCCGCGGAAATTCGGCTGACGCTAACGGAGGAGCAAGCGAAGCTGCTGAATTCCGCTTATGCCGGAGTGTACGAACGGGTGAACGGCGGACTGCGTTATATCGGCGGATCGTTTGACGGCCGGACGGTTACTTTTACGGCCGATCATGCCGGAATCTATGAAATCGTTGAGCTGCGGAAGGATTTTGCCGATCTGCGCGGCCACTGGTCGGAGGATGTCGTGCGGCAGCTTGCGGCCAAACATCTGATTCAAGGGCTGGACGCCGAGCGTTTTGCCCCCTCCGCTCCGGTGACGCGGGCCGATTTTTCGGTCGTGATGATGCGGGTGCTTGGGGCTCGGCCTGACGCTGTCGTAGTTCGGTTTACCGACCTGCCGCCCGGGGCGTATTATGCGGAAGCGGTGGAGCAAGCCGCATCGCTTGGCCTGGTTCAGGGCAGCGGCGGACGCTTCCGTCCGGCGGACGGCATCACCCGGGAGGAAGCGGCGGTCATCTTAAGTAAGATGGCCCTGGCCATGAACGCTTCCCTGACGCCGTCCGGCCAAGGCAAGGATTTTGCCGACGCTGCTTCCATCTCCGTATGGGCGCGGGATGCCGTAAGCCAAATGCAGGCCGCTGGCATGCTGAACGGAAAAGGCAACGGCCGTTTCGAACCGAAGGGCTCCGTCACCCGCGCCGAGATGGCTAAAATGATGAGCGAAATGTTAAAGCTGAAGCGTTAGGGCTTCGCAAATACCGGATGGATTAAAGCGAGAGGCGATTGGTGCCGGATATATCGGCCCGATCGCCTTTTTTAAGATACTGGAACTCAACGTTCGCAGGACGAAAAAACGGCTTAACCGCTGATACTGTACAGATGGACTACGAGTAAAATTTTAATCTTGACCATTAATTGCAAATCATACAACTAACTTTACATCTTTTTGCCCAATTACTTATTTAATTGCATTTCATACAACTACTTCCTCGTCTTTTTGCTTCTTTATCGAAATATAGCGGAGTAATTGCAGGTTTTACACTTGATCAAGCGCTGTGGCAGCATTTCCGGATAAGCTACTGTATATTTTGCAACTATTCCTTTCAACAATAGACCCAGAAAGCTGGAGTACGAAGCAGGTACACTCGGATGGAGCGATCGCTTTACCACGACTGCTGGAATTAATCCACAAAGTCGCCTAAACGACCGGGATAGTTTTTCAGTGTCAACTTCAGGTCTCGATAGCTGCTTCGACCAATTATATCAACACTTACTTGCCAATTTTCATATTGCGAAAGTTGAGTTAGATAATTTCCGGCGGGGTAGAGGACTGTGGCCCAGGTAGAAGGGGGAGAAGAGAAATCTGGAAGCTGACGGGCTGTAGTAGAAAAACACGCCGCTTTGGCAACGGCGCGTTTCAATTGGGGCGGCTTTACGGCAAAATGGCAAATGACCGCACCGGAAATCCCGATGCTTTGTGCGGCTTCGGTACGATATTAAAGATGACGGCGCCCGTGGCAGGCACTTTATCCAAATTGCGCAACAGCTCGACCTGATAGGTGTCTTGCTCAAGCACGTAATACTCGGCGAGAAGGGCGCCGTTTTTTTGATAATCGCTGCTTGCGTCCGTGTCAAACGTTTCATGGCCGATCGCCTTGATGTTCCGTTCTTGAAACAGAAATTTCAGCGCGGCCAGCGACCAGCCGGGGGTGTGGCTGTTGCCGTCGGCATCCTTGTTGCTGAACGCTTCTTTATCAGGCCAGCGCTTGCTCCAATCGGTGCGCAGAGCGACAAAGCAGCCCTCCGCGACCTTGCCGTGTTCGGCTTCAAATTGCAAAATATCTTCTATGCTGAGCGTATAGTCATGGTTTTCCGCCGCTTCTTTGGATTTATCGATCACAATGAGCGGGAGCGCCAGCTCCTTCAACTCCAGCTCGTCCAGAAAGCGCTTGTTCCGGACAAAGTGAATCGGGGCATCCAGGTGGGTTCCGTATTGCCCTGCGAACGTAAAGCTTTGCGCCAAAAAACCGTCATCATGATCGAACAATGTCGTAAATTCGGCGTCGGGAAAAGCCGCAAAATGAGGGGAGTCCGGACCAAACGTATGCGTCAAGTCCACCCATTCTTTTTCTTTCAACAATTGAAATGCGCGAATTAATTCGTTGCCCATATTATCGTCACCTCATCCTTTTTTTGCTTTAGTTACACCTGTTAGCGCCGTTATGCACCTTCTTGGGAATGCAGAGCGCGAAATTCGTCCTCCAGCATCGACATCAGGATCGAATCATGGAATCCGCCGTCCATAAAGAGCTCGTCGCGCAGCACTCCTTCCCGGCGGAAGCCTATTTTCTCATACACATGAATCGCGCGCGGATTAAACGAGTAGACCCCCAAATGAATCCGGTGCAGCCGCAAAACCTCGAAGCCGTAACGCAGCATATGCATCAGCGCTTCCGTTCCGTACCCCTTCCCGCGATGCTCGGTTCCTTTGATCCCGATCCGGATGTTTGCGCTCCGGTTTACGGGATCGATCTCGTTTAAGACCACTTCGCCAATCAATTCGCCCGAATCCTTCGTTACGATGATCAAGTCGATCCGGTCCTCATTCGCCTGGCTGATCTTTTGCAGCCAAACTTCCGTACTTTCCCGGGTAAAATCCCCCTGGCTCCCCGTCAGCCGCAGCATCTCCACATCCTGCAAAAAGGCGAAATAGGCGTCCAGATCCGTGACGCGCGCATAACGCAGTTCAATGGCCTTTCCTTCGATACGGATTAAATGATCCTGCACCATTTCCATACCTCCCTGGTTTTAAGCCTGTTTTTCGAATTACCTTATTTTAACTTGGACATCACGTTTTGGCGATATAATTTACAAAAAAAGCGCTCCCGGTTATCGTAGAGTTATACAGAATAACTAACCGCCAAGATTTCACTTGGAACCAAGGAAGGGAACCTGATGAACCAGCATTTGCAAGTATTAATGGATAATTTTCATGGCGCGGAAAATAGCTTTTTGTACCGGTTAAGCGAAGAGGCGTTTTTCGATGCGGACTTATTTGGGGAGTATTATCAGAGCTTGAAGGAGATCGTCCGGCAGACGCTCGGACAACCGCTTGACCGGGAGCTCGCCAGGGCCGTCAGCTTCACGCAGGCCAAAATCCTCGAGCATCTCCTTTGGGAATATGCCGACGATGACGCGTTTCAAATCGGCAACTTCCCCTTCGGCCGGCTGCATGCTTTCATCGAGCGGCTGAACGCCGCGGTTGACGGCTATTTTCAAGGTTATCTCGTGGACGAACAAAGCTTCGGCGGCGAATGGCTCACCGAGCCCGGTCCTTCCGTGATTCATCTGGACTTTTTGAAGCAGGGGCTTGATATCCACGCCGTGGGCTTCAAAAACAAAGACGGCGCCTACGAAGTATTTCTGGACGAAGGGGAGGACAAAGCGCTTGCCGATTCTCGCGTTAGCCGCAAGGAAGCGCGCGGCAGATTCATATTTCCGGCGCCCGATGCCAGTGCCGCCTTCCGGATTTTTCACGAATGGGTGATGAAAAATTATGCGCCGTACAGCTCCGCGATGGGGAGGAGAACATGAAGCCGCCACCGGACCGATATCGTGATCTAAGTGGCTTTGTTTAACAATATGGGATAAAATACATCCCATAGAATCATAATTTTTTGATACACGGGGTTGGAAGAATGAAAACAATTGCGGATATCGCCAAGCTGGCCGGCGTGGCCAAAAGTACGGTTTCACGCTATCTGAACGGCGGGCCGATCAGCGAAGCGACCAAAAAGAAGATTGAACAAGTTATCCATCATACGGGGTACGTCCCCAACACCTTTGCGCAAAGCCTAAAAGCCAAAAAAACCAACATTATCGGAACGGTGGTTCCCCGGCTCGATTCTTTTGCTTCGTCGCAGGTGTTAATCGGGATTGATGAGCAATTGAGAGCGCTGAATTACCAAATGTTGATTGCGAATACCAATCAGGATTTGGAGCGGGAAATTGAAAGTATCTACAGTTTGTCCAATCAAAAGGTGGCCGGCATTATTTTGCTTGCTACGCAAATTACCGACGCTCATCTGGAGGCGTTCGATAAAATGAACATTCCTGTGATCCTGGTAGGCCAGCAGCATGACCAAGTGTACAGCGTGATACATAACGACGAATCGGCCGGCTACGAAATCGGCAAATACGTTCTTCGGAATGGCCACCGGAAAATCGCCTATCTGGGCGTTTCCGAAAAAGATATCGCAGTCGGCTTGAAGCGCAAGGAAGGGTTCAAACGGGCCGTGAGCGAAGCGGGGAACTGTGAAGTTAAGTACTATGAGACAAGCTTTAAAATGGAGGAGGCGGTGAAAAAAGCCGGCGGCATCATCGACGCCTTCCATCCCTCGATTCTGGTATGCGCGACCGATAACATTGCGCTTGGCGCATTAAAAGCGGCTCACCTAAAAGGGATTCGCGTTCCCGAGGATTTGTCGATCACAGGTTTTGGAGGGTATGAAGTCACCGAGATCACCCACCCCGGATTGACTACGATTAAGTTTTATTATAAGGACGCAGGCCGGGACGCGGCAGGCGGGATGATCAAACTGGTTAACGGAGAGGATTTTCCGCCGGTCACGTTATCCAAATTTGAAATGATTGAGCGAGAAAGCGTTGACAATAAATCGAAAAGGGAATAGAATAACTCGCATGGAACCGGTTCTAGTCATCGGTTTTCTTTTTCAGGAGTTTTGGAACCGGTTCCTCTTAGCGTTTTAATTTACATTTTAGGGAGAGAAGGAAATGAGCTATCAAAAGTTGGCGAAGGATATTCTCCAATCCGTCGGAGGGGAAGAAAACGTATCAAGCCTCACTCATTGCGTGACCCGATTAAGATTCATGCTCAAGGACAATAACAAGGCGGATAAAGAAAAGCTTGAAAAATTGGATATTCTCCAAGTTGTTGAAAGCGCGGGCCAATTTCAAGTCGTTATCGGCATGCATGTCCCCGAGGTGTATAAAGAGATTACGAAAATCAGCAACATCGGGAGCGGGAATGAAAGCGCTGCAGAAGACGGCGGCAAATCGAACGGCAAGAAAAAGTCCAAAATTTTCGATGTGATTCAGGGCAGCTTTTCGCCCATTATTCCGGCCATTTTAGGCTCGGGTATGTTAAAAGCGTTGATCGGCATTCTGGTCATGCTGGGCTGGCTTTCGCCGGAAAGCGGCACCTACTTTATTTTGTCCGCCGCTGCCAACGCCGTATTTTATTTCCTGCCGATCATCCTCGGGGTTACGTTCGGTATGAAAATGGGGGTCAATCCCTATGTCGCAGGCACGATCGGGGCCGCTTTGCTGGAGCCCAACTTTACAGGGTTGCTGCAGCATGGAGACAAAAGCTCATTTATAGGCATTCCCGTCGTGTTGATGACCTACTCGTCCACGGTGTTCCCGGTTATTTTGGCGGTCAGCACCTATGCCGTACTGGAAAGATTCCTGAAAAAAATCGTTCACAAAGATTTGCAAACCTTAGTGATCCCCATGCTGTCATTGATGATTGTCGTGCCTCTGACCGTCATCGTGTTTGGTCCGTTTGGCGTTTATATCGGGAATGCGCTTGCTTCGGCCATTAGTTTTGCCATGGGCAAAAGTGCGATTTTAACGACTTTTGTGTTCGGCGCGGTTTCAATCCCGGTAGTCATTATGGGGCTTCACTGGGCGCTGGTTCCCGTGATGATTTCAAATCTCGCAACGATTGGATACGATCATCTGTTGGGACCCGTACAAGCCACGGCTTTTGTGGGAGCGGGCATTGCGCTGGGCGTTTTTTTGAAAACGAAGGATAAAAATATTAGATCCACGTCACTCTCCAGCTTTATCCCGGCTTTTTTATCGGGGATTACGGAGCCGGTTATTTATGGTTTGTTTTTCCGCTTTAAGCGTGTGTTTATTATCGCCATCATTATGAATGCGATTGCGGCCGGGCTGTGCGGCGCGTTTGGAGTCAAAGCGACGCAAATGGCCGGGGGGATTTTCGTCATTCCGACTTTTCAGCCGGTTTGGGGATATGTGATTAGCATGGGCGTTGGTTTCTTTGGCGCGATGCTGCTGGTTCTGCTTTTTGGTTACGAAGAGAAGAAGAAAGCGCCGGAGAACGCGCTTGAAGCGGATAATAAGGATGCCAAAGAACTGACGGTGGCAAGCCCGCTAACCGGAAGCGTTAAAGCGTTAAGCGAAGTGAACGACCCGGCTTTCTCGTCCGAAGCGATGGGAAAAGGGGTGGCCGTCGAGCCGGCCGAAGGGAAGGCGGTATCACCGGTGAATGGCGTAATTTCCAACGTTTTTCGCACGGGTCACGGCATCTATATTACTTCGGATGAAGGTACTGAAATTTTAATCCACATCGGCATTGACACTGTCAAATTAAAAGGACAGCACTTCTCGCCGCAGGTGAAGGAAGGCGATCGTGTCAAACGCGGAGATCTGCTTGTCAGCTTTGATCTGGACAAGATTAAAGAAGCGGGCTACGAAGTCACCACGCCGATCATAATTACCAATTCAAGCACTTATAAAAACATCGCTCGGACGGAAAAAGAAACGGTACGGATCAATGAGACCTTATTGAGTTTAACGCTTTGATACGAAACTTTATTGCCTTTTGTGGAACCGGTTCTGCAAAAGGCAATACCCATTTTAAATTGCAGATGCAGAATATAAAGGAGCAACACAAATGGAGTGGCTGAGAGAACAAAAATACCGCCGAATCGAGGATGCAAGTGAAGATGAGATGAACCTGCTGCTATCCAAAGTCAATCGTTGTCCTTGGCGGCAAACCTTTCATGTACAGCCTGTCATGGGACTTCTTAATGACCCTAACGGATTTTCTTTTTTTAATGGAGAATACCACTTGTTTTATCAATGGCACCCTCTGGGCCCGGTCCACGGTTTAAAATATTGGTACCACACCAAATCCAAGGATCTGGTTCATTGGGAAAATGCCGGAATCGGCCTGAAGCCGGACGCTGTTTTTGACCGCCACGGAGTTTATTCGGGCAGCGCCAATGAGAACGACGGGAAGCTGCACTTATTTTATACGGGCAACACGCGGGATGAGAATTCGGTTCGACACCCCTATCAATGCATTGCCGTGATGGACTCATTCGGAAACATCTCCAAGCTGGACAAGCCGGTGATTGATCACGCCCCAAGCAGATATACGGAGCATTTTCGCGATCCTAAAGTGTGGAAGGACGGGAACAAATTCTACGCGGTGATTGGAGCTCAAAGAACGGATGAAACAGGCTGTGCCGTCCTATACAGCTCACTCGATTTGCTGGAATGGACATTTGAAGGAGAAATCGGGACTGAGTTGGGGCGTTTCGGTTACATGTGGGAATGTCCGGATTATTTTGAATTGCAAAACCATGGAGTGTTTATTTTTTCGCCGCAAGGATTGGAACCGGCCGGAGAGCGATATCGGAATATCTATCAAGCGGGTTATGTCCTGGGCGGAACATTGGATTTGCGGGAAAAAACGCTGCGGCACGGTCCGTTTGCCGAGCTTGACCGGGGCTTTGATTTTTACGCTCCGCAAACGATGGTGGATCCTGCGGGACGGCGGATTTTAATCGGCTGGATGGGCTTGCCAGAAATCGATTATCCGACCGACCCGAGCGGATGGGCGCATTGCTTAACGCTGCCGCGGGAATTAACCGTTCATGGCGGGAAACTGATTCAACAGCCTGTTCGGGAGCTTCAGACTCTCCGCAAGAAAGAAGCTAGAGCGGCCGACACCATTTTTAACGATGCTAAAAGGTATGAAGGTTTTACGGGAGCCGCATATGAACTGATTTGTGAATTTGCAACTGGAGATGCGGCGGAATTCGGGATTGAATTTCGCGCGGGCGATAAGAACAAAACCGTGGTGAAATATGATGCCGTGCAAAAAAAGGTAATTCTCGACCGCACCTTATCCGGCGAACCAACAGGTGTGGAGTATGGTACGGTGAGAGCTTGCTAAGGGGATGGCGATAAGATAAAGTTTCATTTGTTTGTGGATACTTCCTCCGTAGAGGTATTTGTAAACGAGGGGGAAGAAGTGTTCACCGCCAGAATTTTTCCGGACCAAGCCAGTCAAGCTATTCGTTTTTTTGCAAAGGAAGGGCAAGTTGCATTTCAAGCCGTAATATGGGATTATTAAAACCTTTAGATAGAGAGGAAGGCGGAAGCAGATGAAAGTAGGGGAAGTTATCGAGGCGATTATTGAGGATTCATGCGGTGCTTTCCGGCTGGAAAAAACATGCGATCAGTTAATTAGCGGAAGCTATGATACGCCGGTGGAAGGAATCGCAACGACGTTTATGGTCACGATTGAGGTGATCAAGCAGGCCGTTGCCGCCGGCGCCAATATGATCATCACGCATGAGCCGAGCTTTTATACGGGGAAGGATGCCACCGATTGGCTGAAGGAAGATCCATTATATGCCGCCAAAAAAAAGTTGATCGAAGACAACCGTTTGGCGATTTGGCGTTACCATGATTACATGCACCGGGCCAAAACGGACCGGATTTACGATGGACTTCTAAGGGAAATCGGCTGGGAAAACAACTTGGTGGACGAGCAGCGCCCTTTTCTCTATCGGATTCAAGAGACGACTTTGGCCAAGTTGGCGCGGTTTTTTAAACGGAAATTGGCGATGGACATGATCCAAATTGTCGGCAATCCCGAAATGAAATGTTCCAGGGTCGGGATTTTGGTCGGTGGAGGCAGCTTAGGCCTGGGCAGAGAACAAATGCCCATGGAGTTAATGCGGGACGAGGACTTGGATGTGATGGTTTGCGGCGAGATCACGGAATGGACCCTTTGCGCTTATGTCAATGATGCAGCGATGCTCGGCATGAACAAGGGCATGATTGTGCTGGGCCATGAGCGGAGCGAGGAATGGGGCATGAAATTTATGGCGGAATGGCTGAAGCCTTTGGTGGGCGGTATTCCGGTTACATTTATCGATTCGAAAGAGCCGTTCGTTTATTTATAATATGGAAAGATGATAAGCCACTAGCTGCAGCATTTGCCGGTTAGCGGCTTCTTAACTTTGTTTCGGATGCCTCGATGAGACAGCCGGAACGACCAATCGTTGGCCTTCAAAATAGCGGAACTTTATGTTCTTATTATCCGGAGCAAGGCATGTTGATCCCCATTAGAGGATTTTTCTGTGCTTATTTTCTATGAATGATCCAGAGATGCGTTCATTTCCCTGCGATTCGAAAAAATAGCGACATAAAATTCACCTATTGCTCCCAAATGGACGGATATCGCCGGAATAGGGCCATTTTATGTCCTTATGTTTTTCGCTGGAGTTGGAGCCCAATTGTAGTTTTTAAACAAATGAATTTAAAGACAGCCGGGAGGATACCGGGACCGGGCAAAACCCCGGGCTTGCCGCGGCCAGCCGCTCGGCGTAATCCGCATCCAGCTTGGCCAGTTCCGCAAAGTAACTTTCGATGACGTGATTGGCGGGTACGGAGCCGTTCTGGAAAATCAGCGGGCAGGAAGCCGGAACGTGGCGGTAATAGTACGTTTTTTCTCGTTTCGGAAGCTTGTAGATATAGGGCGGCGCATGGCTAACGACGTCGAACGGGTTGGCGATTCGGTAGCTGTTGGGGACGTATTTGGCGAAAGCTTTGGCAAAATCGGGATCGCCGACGCGCGGGGAGCCGAACGTAAACAAAACGGGGGTACGCGCGGTGTTTGCCGCCATGTCGACGGCGCATAAGGTGGCAAGGGCCCCGCCTAGACTATGGCCGGCAACGAAAAGGGGTTTTTCCTGCGGCAAGCGGCGCAGGGCGGACAAGACCTGCTTCCGGGCCGAAGCGTAAATGCCGGTGAAGCCGCGGTGAGTGAGGGAGGACTCCTTGATATAACCGCAGCTTTTTTGCGAGGCGATGGCGTCGGCGATCCAGTTGGTCGTCGAACTGGTGCCGCGAAAAGCGATCACGATTTCCTCCGGGGAATGGAGAATGAATCCGAAGCGTTCCCAAACGCCGATGAAGGATTTGGCTTCGATCGTATCAAACAGCGAATATCCGGGCGGGAGGACAAACGATCCGTCTTCGTTCGAAAATTGCGCGTAGGTCTGACTGCACACCGCGGCCAGAAATAAAGCCCGCTGAACTTGAGCCGCATTTAATTCCATTTCTAATCCCCCCTTTTTCCTCAATATATTTAAAAATCCAGGGAAAGGTGCCCATTCCGCCGCAACTAATGAATAAGTAAAACAGCAAAGGGGTTTACAAATCGTAATGATTACGATAATATATTTGACGTTAATACGTAATGATTACGATTAAAGGAAGAGGTTAGCATGATTTTATCGTCCATGCGCGAGGTTGTTTTTGGATACGGGAACGAGCCCGTCATCGAAAACTTGTCCCTCGACATCCATACCGGACAATTTATCGGGATCGCGGGGGCCAACGGTACGGCCAAGTCGACTTTGCTCAAGCTGATGCTGGGGCTGCTTAAGCCTTGGAGCGGTTCGGTGAGGTTTAACCGGTTCCAGGAAGACGGTTCAAAGGTGGTTGTCGGCTATGTGCCGCAGCAAGTGTCTTCCTTTAATGCAGGTTTTCCCAGCAAAGTCATTGAACTGGTCCGTTCGGGCTGTTATTCCCGCTTGGGGTTGTTTGGCCGGTTCAAAGAGGAGCAGCGGCAGGTTGTAGAGCGCAGCTTGAAACAGGTGGGCATGTGGGAGTTTCGTAATCGTAAAATCGGCGAGCTGTCGGGAGGCCAAAAACAACGCGTCTGCATTGCCCGGGCGCTGGCCCAGGAGCCTCAGGTGCTCATATTGGATGAGCCCGCTACGGGCATGGATGCGGCGAGCCGGACGGCGCTTTACGAGTTGTTAAGGCAAGACGTAACGAGCCAAGGCCGGACGGTGATTATGGTCACCCACGGGCTGGAGGAAACGGCGCCGTATCTCGACACCTTGATTAGGTTGGAGCGGGAGGAGGATGAAGGATGGCGATGTTCGGTTACGAATTCATGCAGCGCGCCTTTTGGGCAGGAGGTTTAATCGGGATCATCGCTCCGCTGCTCGGGGTTTACCTTATGCTTCGCCGCCAGGCGTTGATGGCGGATACGTTGTCCCATGTATCCCTGGCCGGGGTGGCTTTGGGCTCGGTGCTGCATCTGAATCCTGCGCTTTGCGGTTTTGCGGTGGCCATTGCCGGAGGAGTCGTCATCGAGCAGCTTCGCCGTTCCTACCGTACATACAGCGAACTGCCGGTAGCGATCATCATGAATTCGGGGCTGGCGCTTGCCGTCGTGCTTATGAGCGTGAAGCAAAATTTGAGTCAAAGCTTCAGCTCTTATCTGTTCGGCTCCATTGTCGCGGTTGGCGATACTCAATTGTTCCTGATCGCTGTCGTTGCTTTGGTCAGTTTGATTTATTTTATTCTGCTGCGGCGCCCGCTTTATCATCTGACGTTCGATGAGGAAACCGCCGCGATTTCCGGCGTCCGGGTTAAGCTGCTGTCCTTTTCCTTCGCGGTGTTGACCGGGATGACCGTAGCCGCGGCCATGCCCGTCGTAGGCGTGCTGCTGGTGTCGGCGCTAATCGTGCTGCCGGCCTCGCTGGCTTTGCGCGTCGCTTCCGGTTTTGCGGCGGCGATCGCCATCTCTGTCGGCACCGGGCTGGTTGGCGTTTTTTCCGGCCTAAGCGTTTCGTATTACATCAACACCCCGCCTGGGGGAACGATTGCCTTGATTTTGCTCGTTTTTCTGGTGGTCACGATCCTATTGCAAAAGCTGCTGCGGGTTCGCGGCCGGCGGGCTGCCACACAACAAATTAAAAAGAAGGAGTACATGAAAAATGAAATTTTGGAATCGTAGTATCATCGCTTTATCTCTATCTATGATGTTGGTTGTGGCCGGCTGCGGATCAAACGCCAATACACCGGCCAATAGCGCGGGAACGGGCGGCTCGTCCACTGCGCCGGAAGCGTCCGCCAATACGCCTTCCACGGAAAAATTGGAAATTAAAACGAGCTTCTATCCGATGTACGAATTTACGCGTCATGTGGCGGGGGAACTGGCCAACGTGGAAAACCTCGTTCCCGCCGGCATGGAGCCGCATGATTGGGAGCCGACGCCCCAGGACATGGCCGCGATTACCGAGGCTGACGTACTCGTGTACAACGGAGCTGGGATGGAAGGCTGGGTGGACCAGGTGCTGGAGAGCGCCACGGGGAAAGGGCTAAAGGCGATTGAAGCCAGCCAAGGGCTTGAAATCGTGGAAGGCGCGGAAGGGCATGAGCATGCACATGGCGATGAGGCCCATGAAGATGGGGAACATGCGCATGAAGAGGGTGAACATACGGATGAGGAAGGTGACCATGTGCACGAGGAGGGTGAACATACGCATGAGGAAGGTGACCATGTGCATGAAGAAAGCGAGCATGCGCATGAAGAAAGCGAACATGCTCACGATGATAGCGGGCACCACCACGATCACGGCGGCTTGGATCCGCATGTGTGGTTGTCGCCGGCGCTGGCGATAGAGGAGGTTCGCAACATTGAAAAGGGACTGTCCGCAGCCGCTCCGCAGTACGCGGACCAGTTTAAAGCCAACGCCGATGCATATGCAGCCGAGCTGGAGGCGCTCGATAAGGAATTTGCCGCAACGCTCAAGAACAGCAAACGCAAGGACTTTATTACCCAGCATGCCGCCTTCGGTTATCTGGCCAAACAATACGGGCTGACCCAGGTGCCGATCGCCGGGCTGTCGCCGGAACAGGAGCCGTCGGCAGCCCAGATGGCCGAAATCGTCCAGTTTGCCAAAGAGCACAACGTGAAGACGATCTTTTTTGAAACCCTGGTGTCCTCCAAAGTGGCCGATACGATCGCTTCCGAAATCGGAGCAAAGTCGGCGGTTTTGAATCCGATCGAAGGCTTGACCGAAGAAGATTTGGCTAAGGGGCTGGATTACATTGGCGTGATGCGCCAAAATCTGCAGGCCCTGAAGGCTGCGCTTAACGAGTAGGAACTAGCACAAACGGCCTGACACAATGTTCTGATTGGATAAATCCAATAGAATTGAAATTGGAAAGTGAATACAGCGACACTCATTGGATATTTCCAATAGATTAAGCTCGGCAGGGTGCAAAACGCCCGACCTGAGCAAAATCTATTGGATTTTTCCATTTAAAGCTGCAAATCACATTCGATCCCGCCAATCTATTGGATTTTTCCAATGAGAGGCGGGTATTTGCTTGCTATAAATTCCCCGGGTGCTTGCCCGAAAACGGGTTCGGTGTTACGTTAGGAGAAACCTGTATAATCGATGAATGCCAAAGGGTGAATATATCTATGAAAATAACGTTACAGCAGCTTCGTTACGTCGTGGAAGTGGCCAACCGCGGTTCGATGAACGAGGCGGCGAGAAGATTGTTTATTTCCCAGCCCAGCCTTTCCAACGCCATCCGGGAGCTCGAGGAGAACATCCAGATGACGATTTTCGAGCGGACGAACAAAGGCATTACGCTCTCCAAGGAAGGCGCCGAGTTCCTCGCGTACGCCAGACAGGTGATGGAGCAGGCGGAACTTTTGGAAAACCGCTACCTGAACGCCAAGCCGTCGCCCCAGCATTTCTCGGTTTCCACCCAGCATTACGCGTTTGCGGTTAACGCGTTTGTGCAGCTGGTTCAGGAATACGGGCAGGACGAATACGAGCTGGCCTTGCGGGAGACCAAAACGCACGAAATCATCCAGGACGTCAAAAGCCAGCGCAGCGAAATCGGCATTTTATATATCAATGAATTCAATTCGAAGGTGATCAACCGGCTGCTGAAGGACGGAAATTTGATTTTTAACAGCCTGTTTAAGGCGAAGGCGCATATCTTTGTCAGCATCCGCAATCCTTTGGCGCAGCATGCCGTGGTCACGCTGGATCAGCTTCAGGATTATCCGTATTTATATTTCGAGCAGGGGGAGTTCAATTCGTTTCATTTTGCCGAGGAAATATTGAGCACGCTTTCTCATCGGAAAAGCATTAAGGTGAACGACCGGGCCACCCTGTTTAATCTGCTGATCGGCTTGAACGGGTACACGATCTCCACCGGCGTGCTTAGCTCGGACCTGAACGGAAATGAGATTATTCCGGTTCCGCTGGCCAGCGACGAAACGATCAATGTGGGGTGGATTTGCCATCGCAACGCCAAACTGACCAAGCTGGGCGCGGCCTATATTGAGGCGTTGGAGCAAACGGTGGTGAACGAAGCGCGTTGATATAGTTTTTGGTTATAACAGGTAATAGGTAATTAGATTTACTCTATAAACTTTAAAGTATGCTATCTTATTCCTAACCATTTTGAGAAGGATGAAACGAGGAGTGAGACGCATATGAAAAGCGCTAATTTGGGGTATCCACGCATCGGACGAAACCGCGAGTGGAAGAAGGCGTTGGAAGCTTACTGGTCCGGCAAGCTGGAGGAAAAGGAGCTCCACGAGGAACTCAAAGGCATACGGCTTCAGAACTTGAAGCTGCAACAGGAAAAAGGAATCGAAGTGATTCCGGTCGGCGACTTCACTTACTATGACCATGTGCTGGACACGGCCGTTATGTTCGGGCTGATTCCGCAACGGTTCGGTTACGAAGGCGGAACGCCGGATTTGTCCGTTTATTACGCCATGGCCAGAGGCAGCCGGGAAGCCGCGGCCTGCGAGATGACGAAGTGGTTTAATACGAACTACCACTATATCGTGCCGGAGCTGGGGGAGAACCTCGAGCCTAAGCTGACCCGCAACCGTCCGCTTGAAGCCTACCGCGAGGCCAAAGCAGAGCTGGGCATCGAAGGCAGACCGGTCATCGTCGGGCCGTATACGTTCCTGAAGCTGTCCAAGGGGTATGCCGCGGATCAGCTTGAGAACTGGATCGACCGGCTGCTTCCATTGTATGGGCAGATTCTGAGGGAACTGGCGGCGGAAGGGGCGGAATGGGTGCAGATCGATGAGCCGATTTTGTGCACCACGCTAGCCGAAGAAGAACTGCCGCGCATAGCCCGCATTTATGACAAACTGGCGCAAGAAGCCCCGGGCATCAAGCTGTTCCTGCAAACATACTTCGAAGCGGTCGATCACTACCAAGCCGTCACGGCGCTTCCGGTTCACGGCATCGGTTTGGATTTCGTGCATGACAAAGGGCGCAATTTGCAGGCGGTTCGCGAGTTCGGGTTTCCCGCAGACAAGCTGCTGGGCGCAGGTCTGATCGATGGCCGCGCCATTTGGCGGGCGGACCTGGACAGCAAGCTGGAAACGCTGCAGACGCTGGTGGAAGCGGTCCCGGCGGACCGGATTGTAATCCAGCCTTCCTGCAGCCTGCTGCACGTCCCGATCAGCGCCGAAAATGAGCGCACGCTGGAGCCGGTTTTGCGCGGAGCGCTCGCTTTTGCCGACGAGAAGCTGGAGGAGGTCGCGCTGCTGGCGAAGGCCGGCCGGCTTGGCTACGATGCCGTCCGCTCCGCAGCGGAAGGCGCGAACCATGCGCGCCGCGCGCTGCAGCAGTCGCCGTCCCGCAACAGCCGGCAGGTCCAGCAGCGGATGGCCGCTTTGGCCGCGCAGCCGACTTCCCGCCCGGACAGCTATGAGGTGCGGAGCAAGCTTCAGCGGAAGCGCTGGAACCTGCCGCTGCTGCCGACGACGACGATCGGCAGCTTCCCGCAGACGCCGGAAATCCGCAGCGCCCGGCAAAAATGGCGCAAGGGCGAATGGACGGGCGAGCGTTACGAGGCGTTTATCAAGGAGCAGATCGGGATTTGGATCGAGCTGCAGGCCGAACTCGGGCTGGATGTGTTGGTGCACGGCGAGTTTGAACGGAACGATATGGTGGAATTTTTCGGGGAGAAATTGAACGGGTTTGCCTTTACGGCGAACGGCTGGGTGCAGTCCTACGGTTCGCGCTGCGTCAAACCTCCGGTCATCTATGGCGATGTGGAATGGACGGGGCCGATGACCGTGGCGGAAACGGTGTACGCCCAGTCGCTAACGGATAAGCCGGTGAAAGGAATGCTGACCGGTCCGGTGACGATTTTGAACTGGTCGTTTGTGCGCGACGATAAGTCCCGCGAAGAAGTGGCTTATCAGATCGCGCTTGCGCTAAGGGAAGAAGTGGAGGCGCTGGAAGCCGCGGGCATCGGCATGATCCAGGTCGACGAACCGGCGCTGCGCGAAGGCTTGCCGCTGAAACGGGAACAATGGCCGGCTTATTTGGAATGGGCGGTACGGGCGTTCCGGCTGTCGACCTCCACGGTCCAAAACGAGACGCTGATCCATACGCATATGTGCTACAGCGAATTTCATGACATTATCGATTCGATCAACGCGCTGGACGCCGATGTCATCTCGATCGAAACCTCCCGCAGCCACGGGGAGCTCATTGAAAGCTTTGAGAAGAACACTTACGACAAGGAGATCGGCCTCGGGGTATATGACATTCACAGCCCGCGCGTGCCTTCGGCCGCCGAAATGGGCTTGATGATCGACCGGGCCCTGCGCGTTCTCGAGCCGGCCCAATTCTGGATCAATCCGGATTGCGGCCTGAAAACCCGTAAATACGAGGAAACCGTCGCCTCCCTGCGCAATATGGTGGAGGCCACCAAGCAGGCGCGCGAAAAATACGCCATCAAGGCGTAAGTTCCGGCCAGCGGCGGACTTGTCCAAAAAAACAAAAGCATGCGTTCCCCTTCCGGGAGCGCATGCTTTTTTGGATTTCGATTATTCCCGAGCAGGCAGATTCACATTTTGCTTGTTAAAGGGTTATGAAACCGCTTTGAGTCCAACAACACCAATAACAATGATCATGAGACTGATGATGCGCCCGATGCTTTTGGATTCACCAAAAAAGATCATGTTTACCAGAACGGCAGCGGAGGTTCCTATTCCAATCCAGACCGCATAGGCGATGCTGACTTGCAGATAGTTAAAGGAAGCGTAAAGAAAGGCAAAAGAACCTCCAAATCCGCCAAAGAACATCAGCAAATTCAACATGGATTTCTTTTGGCTGAATTTTTTTAAACCAATGACCCCAACCAGTTCCAATAGAGCAGCAACAAATACGAATAGCCAACCCATATTAACGAACAAAAACGGCGTAAACGGTGCCGGTCGGTAACGACTCGCAGGCTTTTGCAAGAAACTGCATATCGATGAGAATAACGACAATGATGATACCCCAGTGCCACCAAGTATCGGCAACATTGAACCCAAAGACCCAAATCAATTCGAATAGAGAAGTTAAAAGGACAAAAATCCAACCTTTATTCATAGACCCTTTTCCTTTCCGAAAATTCAAATAAGTCGCCGCACGATTAATGAATGAACGTCAGTCATATTGCTGCAAAAAAAATAAATTCAGATTTTCCGGTGCTCTTCTTTATGTTCTCCGCAACGATCTTTCGATGAAATGAAATACCCGCTTTTTATATACGTCCAGGGGTTCTTCTTGCTCTTGGCCGTATAATATCGTAACGGGAAATCCTTGATTATGAATGACTTTCATTCATTATACGGAGGTGCGTAAACATTGTCAAAACCTTACTCCCAGCAGGCGATCAGTTGATTGATAAAATCATCGAAGTGCTCCAGGGATGACAGCAGATTCACATTTTTGTCGTCCGTCAATATGGTGGCGAGCGCATCGAATACGTCGCGGAATATTTTTCGATCCTCTCCGCTGACGGTGATCAATAACACAATTTTCACGGTGGAAGCATCCCATTTAATCCCGTTCGGATTCAAATAAATGAACATGCCCGTTTTGCGGGATTCCATTTTGATCGCATGCGGAAGGGCCACTTGTCCGAACGCGGTAGAGGACATCGCTTCCCGTTCCATGATTTTGGCGAAAAAATCCTCGTCCGTATAGCCGTCCCGGTTCATCGTTTGACAGATAAACCGTAAAACTTCCTCTTTCCCGGACCTAGCCGTGGAGCTGCAGAAATGCCTTTCGTCCAAAAAAGATTTTAGATGGTACTTAAATTGATTTTTCTTTTTTTGCTCTTTTAACTCAAAGATTTTGTCCGACACTTTTTCCCGGTCGCCTTCAATAAAAAACGGAGTGATCACGACATACGGGATTTCCGGAATTTTGTGCAATTGGGCGGTAGAAATGATAAAATCGCTGGAAGCATAATTCAAATCGCTTTCGTCCGTGACAATCGAATGAATCGATATATCGTTGCCAAAATACTGCTGCAATTTATTGATCATCTGCACGTTCATGTTGTAGTAGAGCGGAAACAGCACCGTGCACGAGATTTTTACGTTCGTTTGCCGCTGCAATTCAATTGCATACCCGAGGTGAAAAGCCAAATAGGCGATTTCATCGTCGCTGATCCGATAGCCCGTTTTTTCTTTAATCACATGGGAAGCGTGCACGGCGCAATCGTAAATAAGCGGGCATTCCCTTTTAATCGTATTGGTTAGCGGATTTTTCGTTGAATGGTTGTTTTTTAAACGCATCAACAAATTTTTCACATGCAGCGTAAAACGCGTAATAAAATCGGCATCGGCAATACTGATATAGTAATACTTATCCAAGTCGGAGGCGATTTCGCTAACCAACTCGATACAGTCTTTCCCGGCAATCCGTTCCAGGTCGCTGACTTCAATTTGCGTAAAGTTGACGTTTGTTCCGTTACACGAAATCAAGAGCGCCAAATCGGCGATTTCCTCTTCCGAATATTGGACGTGAAAATAGGATTCCAATTTAAAGGCGATTTCCTTGGCGATTTGATGTGCGGTGTTGTCGGTATGATAATTTACGGTCTTATTTAAAAACTGAGAATCATGTTTCATTCTGTCCAGCGCAATCGTGATGTGGATGATCACATTGGTTAAATAAAAATCATTGGTGAAAAAGTGATGGGAAGAAAAGGTTTCAACCACGGCTTTCCGGATGTAGTCCACATTTAATTCATGATAAAACCTTTTGATTTTATCGATGTCGATAAAGCTTCCGTCGGCTTCCTCGTACAAAATGCTGCTCATGAGTTTGCGCTTGTCCTTTTCTTTGCCGCGCAAACTTAAATGATCCTTCACCAAACTCAATTCCAGGTTGTTTTTGGCCAGCTTTTCCTTAATCAGCTTTAAATCCAGCCTTAGCGTGGACTCGCTGATAAACAGAGCGTCGCTTAAATCATAAATGGAAATAGGCTGACTCGTGTGCACCAGTTTTTTCAGAATATAAGCGATTCGTTCGGATTGCGTTTGCGGGATAGCTTTTTGTTCGTTGGCCAGAAAAGTATTCACCTGATCCGTATCGACTTTATAACCTTTATTCGACGATAGGATTAACCCATGGTGAATAGCATTGATCTCGCTTATATAAGATTTGATGGTGCGTTTGGACACGCCGTACTTGTCCGCCAAGCTTTGCGACGAAATCCAGTGGTTACAAGAGCTTAAATATTGAATTAAATCGATATACTGCATTTTCATAGGCGATTCCTCACTTCAAAATGTTGCACCATAGGGGTGCAGTTATTTATTTGAGACCGGTTTCGGGTTTGTAATATAGTTTGGTTGTAGATGATAGCGCTGTCAACTACGATTATGGGAAAAACATTGAAAACTTATACTTTCTTTAATCTTAGACAAAAGCGAGGAGGATTACCATGGCAAATGCAGGCGAAATGGTAAACGTGTTATTAATCTGCGGGTCGGGAGCAAGCTCCGGTTTTATGGCTGCCAATATTCGCAAAGCCGCTAAAAAAAGAAACTTGAATATGGATATCAAAGCCAGAGGGGAAGCGGAAATCGAAAATTACATTCATGATATCGATGCTTTATTAGTCGGCCCACACTTGGCCTATATCATGGATGATATCAACGAGCTTACCAAAGACACCGATGTCAAAGTGCTCTTAATGAAGCCTTCTTATTATTCCACGTTGGATGGGGAAGCGGCTTTAGATGATTTGCTGAGCGAGTTGAACAGCTAAAAAGGGGATAAGACAATGAACAAATTAATGGAATGGCTGAAAAACGACTTTTCTCCGAAGATGAATAAAGTAAATAACAATGTATGGATCGTCACGCTGAAGGATTCCGTCATGCAACTGTTGCCTTTCATTCTTCTGGGATCGGTATTTTGCCTGCTCACCATCCCCGGCGATGTTTATCAAATCAAAAACTACCCTAATTTTTGGGTTCCGTTCGGATGGACGATGGGCATGCTTTCGCTGCTCGTTTCATTCCTGATTCCATTCAATTTGATGGAGAAAAAGAAGTTAAGAAAGCAGCGTTTTATCGCCGGTTGCACCAGTTTGATCGTTTTCTTGATCATCATTACTCCCCAGGTCGTTAAAGACGGCGCGGTTGGTTTTTCCCATAGTTCTTTGGGAACCGGGGGCATGTTCGTTGCCATCATCGCCGCTCTTTTCACCGGATATATCATGAGTCTTTTTGGAAAATTCTCTTTTTTCAAAGAAGAGTCCGTCATCCCGGACTTTGTCAGAGCCTGGTTTGACTCTATGCTGCCTATCGGAATCACTTTGGTTGCGGCTTGGGTATTGGTCGATATCGTTCATGTGGATATCTACAACATCATTTTGAATATTTTTATGCCGTTGGCAAATGTAGTAGAGACGCCTTGGGGATTCATGCTGATCATATTTATTTACTGTTTCCTGTATTCCATGGGGATCTCCAGTTGGGTGTTAACCCCGGTCACCAAACCGATTTTTCTGGCGGCCATTACCGCCAACGCGACCATGGGGGCGCATAATCTCGTCACGGCCGAAACAATTTTTTCCGCATACTTGTTTGTAGGCGGCGTGGGCTGTACGTTACCTCTGGTTATTATGCACGCGTTCTCTAAAAGCACCAAGCTAAAAGCGCTGGGCCGGGCAAGCTTTATACCCGCCATCTTTAATATCAACGAGCCTTTGGTATTCGGTTCGATCGTATGGAACCCCTTATTGATGCTGCCGATGTGGATCATAGGGATTATCTTGCCGGCGCTCGTTTGGATCGGGACCAAAGTCATTCCTTTCGGCTCCATCCCGAAAGTGATCTTCGATCTGTGGTACGCTCCATTTCCCATCTCCACGTGGATTACGACAGGAACGATCACAGGCATGATTTTGATGCTCATCTGCGTCGGGGTAGCTACGCTGATTTGGTACCCATTTTTCAAAACCTACGAAAAACAAGAACTTGAAAAAGAATCACCGCAAACCAATTAAACGATTAACACCTCTATAAAGGAGATTTTATTATGACTTCGGAACAAGTAGCTCAACAGGCGATGCAAATCATTTTGCACGCCGGGGAAGCAAGAAAGCATTGTACGGAAGCTTTAAAAGATATTGAAAACAGCGACTTCGCCGGAGCGAAGGAGAAGATGAAATTAGCCAACGACGAAATTGTGATTGCCCATCGCGTGCAAACGAACTGCATTCAAAAAGAAACGGAAGGCGAACAAGGAGAGTATTCGGTTTTATTTGCCCATGCGCAAGACACGCTCATGACGATTTATAGTGAAATAAATATGGCCAAGCGGCTGATTGACATTTTCGAGCGCTTTGATCAGAGGCTGAGCCAATTAGAAATCAATAAATAAAGAGAGGAAGTAAGCAAAATGAAGAACATTCCATCAGGATTTCCGGCCGATTTTTTATGGGGAGGAGCCATCGCCGCCAATCAGGCGGAAGGGGCTTACAATGTGAACGGAAAAGGGTTAAGCGTTGCGGATATTAATGAATTTACGGATAAAGTTCCTTTAGATAAAAAGTACAATTTAGAACTGACGACGGACTATGTTAAGGAAGCGATGCAAAGCGAGGACCGCGTTTTCCCGAAACGTTGGGGCATCGATTTCTATCACACTTATAAAGAAGACCTGAAAATGCTCAGCGAACTTGGACTAAAAACCTTCCGCACCTCGATCAATTGGACAAGAATTTTTCCAAATGGCGACGAAGCGGAACCGAATGAAGAAGGTTTGAAATTTTACGATAACCTGATCGACGAAATTATTGCGAACGGGATGGAGCCGATGATCACCCTGTCCCACTATGAAATGCCGCTGCATTTGACCCTGGCTTATAAAGGGTGGTACTCCAGAGAAATGATCGATTTCTTCGTCCGCTTTAGCCAAGTCATTCTGGATCGTTACCATAAAAAAGTAAAGTACTGGATTATCATTAACCAAATCAATTTAATTGTTCACGAATCCTTTAACCATCTGGGCATTGCGGAAGATGTAGTGGATGATTTAACCTCCGCCAAATATCAAGGTGTACATCATGAATTTGTGGCTTGCGGTCTGGTCACGAAATATGCCAAAAGCCTGGATCCTAATTTACAGATCGGAATGATGCTCTGCGGGGGGCCGGCCTATCCGGCGACCTGCAAACCGGAAGATGTCTTCGCTGCCGTTCGCAATAATCAAATGGAGTACTTCTTCTCCGATGTGTTGCTGCGCGGATATTATCCCGGTTACGCGTTCCGCTATTTCCGCGACAACAACATTACCGTGGAATTTGCGGAGGGCGACGAAGAAGCGTTGAAGCATACGGCCGACTTTATGTCGTTCTCCTATTACTACACTCGTATTGTCGATGAAGAGAGCATGAAAAACAAAACAGGTCCTTACCGCAATTTTGAACTTCCGGCCAACCCTTGGGGATGGACGATTGATCCGCTCGGGCTTCGCACCATGCTGAACCTGTTCTATGACCGGTACCAGTGTCCGATTTATATCACGGAAAACGGGATCGGCTACCATGACACATTGGAAGAGGACGGTTCCATCCATGATTCCTATCGTATTGACTATTACCGGGCCCATATTGAGCAAATGAAAGAGGCCATTAAAGACGGGGTAGATTTACGAGGTTATTATGCATGGGGGCCGATTGATATTGTAAGTTGTTCTTCCTCGGAAATGAGCAAACGCTACGGATTTATTTACGTGGACCAGGATGATTACGGCAAGGGCAGTAAAAAGCGCCTCCGGAAAGACAGCTTTTACTGGATGCAAAAAGTGATCGCTTCCAATGGAGAAGACTTGGATTGAGGTTGCGTTATCTCCCGGCCCTTGGGAAATTTGGCGGGCGTTTGATCATTGTGGTCGTTGCCACGATGTTAAGCGCCCTAGCCGTTAATTTATTTATCGAGTGCAATATCGGATCCGATACACTGACGGTTTTGTTGGATGGACTGCATAAAAGCCTCGGAGTCAGCGTCGGTCTTGCCAGCTTTAGCGTAAGTATTGTATTTCTGGCTGCGGGGCTACTGCTGAATCGCAAATCGATCGGCTTTTCTTCCATCATGTATTCCTTTTTGATTGGGCCTTTTATTAATTGGATTCATCCGTTTATTGCCAATCTGGAGCTGGCGGATTTATCGCTAGTAGGCAAAATCGTCATCGTCATCCTGGCTAATTTTTGTTTCTCCATGACTTATGTGTTGTTGATGAATTTTGGCAATGGCATGTACGCCTTAGACGCGATTTTGCGATATACGGAAGCAAAGTTCGGAATCAGGTATGATCTTGGCAGAATCGGTGTAGACGCGATCTTTTTAAGCGCCGGATTCTTGTTCGGCGGGATCGTGGGGATCGGAACGGTTATAGCGTTTGCTTTAACGGGGCCGGGAACTTTGCTGCTTGAAAAGTTGCTATTTAAATTTGGAAGGCGATATAAGTTGAACGGATGAAAAGGCGGTAATTCAAGAGCGATCGTAAGCATATTTCACGCGGCCCCCCATTACATGCAATCATTAGTTCAACCTATATAGAGGAGGAGAGGAGATAGAAACTATGGTAAGAAAAACATTTACAGTCATTGACGAGCTGGGAGTACACACACGTCCGGCTTCAACTTTGGTTCAAGCCGCAAGCCAGTTTGATGCCGAGGTGAACATCGAATATAACGGCCGATCCGTAAACCTAAAATCGATTGTGGGCGTGATGTCTTTGGGTATTCCGCAAGGAGCGCAAATTCAAATTGCTGCGGCCGGTTCCGATGCGGATCAGGCGATCCAAGGGATTGAAGAAGCTTTGAAAAACGAAGGGCTTGGCGAACCATGCGAAGTCATCTGAAAGGCATCGGCGCTTCAGCCGGTATAGCGATCGCCAAAGCCTACCGCCTGGAGGAGCCGGAGCTTAAAATCGTAAACAAGAACATCGGAGACAGGGACGCCGAAAAACGGCGATTGGAGCAGGCCATTAGCCAATCAAAGGCGGAGCTTGAAAAAATTAAAGAATACGTAAACCGTGAGTTGGGTGCTGATAAAGCGGAAATTCTCGCCGCTCATTTATTAGTATTAAACGACCCGGAACTATTAAATCCGGTTTTCGATCGGATAAGCACGGAAGGCGTGAACGCGGAATTTGCCTTAAAAGAATCAGCCGACAGATTTGTTTCCATGCTAGAATCGATGGATAACGAATATATGCGGGAACGCGCCAAAGACATCCGCGATGTAACGAATCGGGTGACCGCGCATTTATTAGGCGTGCAAATTCCCGATCCAAGCTTGATTTCCGAAGAAGTCGTCATCATCGCCGAGGATTTGACGCCTTCCGATACCGCGCAGTTAAATCGCCGGTATGTGAAAGGTTTTGCAACAGATATCGGCGGCCGTACTTCCCATTCGGCGATCATGGCCCGCTCCATGGAAATCCCGGCTGTCGTCGGCACAAAACAAGCCGTGTCCAGGATTGAACATGGTGTAATGGTGATCGTTGATGGTTTAGAGGGCGATGTCATCATCGACCCATCATCAGAAATCATTGCCCAATATGAAGCGAAAAAAGCAAACTACGAAACGCAAAAAGCGCAGTGGGCCAAATTGGTTCATGAGCCGACGGTAACGAAAGATGGCGTGCATGTGGAGCTGGCCGCAAACATCGGCACGCCGGCTGACGTGAAAAGCGTGCTAGAAAACGGAGCAGAAGCGGTCGGACTTTACCGTACGGAGTTCCTTTACATGGGCAGAGACCGGCTTCCGACAGAGGCAGAGCAGTTTACCGCTTATAAAACCGTTCTGGAAAAAATGGAAGGGAAGCCGGTGGTTGTCCGTACGCTGGACATTGGCGGCGATAAAGAGCTGCCTTACTTGAAGCTGCCCAAGGAAATGAATCCGTTTTTGGGCTTTAGAGCGATTCGTTTATGCTTGGAAGAGCAGACGATTTTCCGTACCCAATTACGTGCTTTATTACGGGCCAGCGTCTATGGCAATTTGAAGATCATGTTCCCTATGATTGCAACCGTTTCTGAATTTAGGGAAGCCAAAGCCATTCTTTTGGAAGAAAAAGAAAAGCTGGCGGCAGAAGGCGTCAAAGCCGCGGATCAAATTGAAATCGGCATGATGGTGGAAATACCGTCCACCGCTGTCATGGCCGATCAATTTGCCAAGGAGGTTGACTTCTTCAGCATTGGCACCAATGATTTGATCCAATATACCATGGCCGCCGATCGCATGAATGGACGCGTAGCTTACCTGTATCAACCCTGCAATCCCGCGATTTTACGTCTGATTTCAAGGGTCAGTGATGCGGCGCACCAAGAAGGCAAGTGGGTCGGCATGTGCGGGGAAATGGCCGGCGATCCGATCGCCATTCCTTTATTGCTTAGCCTGGGACTTGATGAGTTCTCGATGAGTGCAACATCCATTCTTCCGGTACGCGCGCAAATCAAAGATCTGTCAAGTGAACATGCAAAAAGCGTGAAAGAGGCCGTTCTATCCATGAAAACGTCGGAAGAAGTGATTGAGTTTGTAAAAAGGACCTTTAATTGATAATGATTGCAGCATTGGGTTAAACTTGAAAGGCGATCCTGCCGGATATTTCGGCAGGACCGCCTTTTTTTAGATTATCGAACGCGATCTGGGTTCCATGAAATTACGTCGATAGATGTTTTTCTTAAGCATCCTGCGCAGCATAATTGCCGCGGGTAAAATAGCGATGAACGATTCCGGCCAGCGCAATGGCGGCGATGACGACAAGCCCCGAATAAATCAGAATCGCCGGGAGGAAGCCGATTCGTTCGGCCCCAAAGCCGAGGATCAGCACGGGAAGACCAGCCCCCAAATAAGTGACGGCATAAAAGCTACCCCGCATTTCCCCGTACAGGCTGTAAAGCGGTGCGGGGATATTGGCGCCCATCATAATCATGAGCAGAGCGTAAGCGACAAACCAGAAGGAAACGGCTTTTGTTGAACGTAAAGACACGAGAAGACCTCCTTAAGTTAATGTAATATTTTTTGTTACATTAAAACGAATGAAGAATTAAATGTAATAAAAAAGATACAATTTATGGTGAAAAAAACGGCTAGCTGTAAGCCCGTTTTTCTATCCGTTCCAGCACATCCGCGATCGTGTATCCAACAAGGAGAGCCAAGACCTGATGTTCGGTCGATTCGAAAATATCATCCATGGCCCGCTCAATATTGTTTCCAATCATGCATTTCTGATCCGAATTGGGCCATTTCGGCTTCAGTGGCCCTCCCGAGGTCAAAGCGTACAATTTGTCCAATGTGATGGTCCGAGGATCGTCGGCGAGGTAAAACCCGCCATGCGCCCCCTGCTTCGATTGAATATATCCATGCTTTCTAAGCATGGACAGTACTTTACGGACGCGAACGGGATGGATCGCTACGCTCTTGGCAATATTGTCGCTTGTTCTCAAACTGGTGGGCGCATACGCCAAAAATACAAGGCTATGCACGGCCACTACGAAATCGCTGTTCATTTTCATCACCAAATGTAATATATAAAATTACATTTTCGTTGCCAAGGCCATGAAGCCGTCCCGCATGTCCCGCCTTTGGCAGGCATGGCCTTTTGATACGCCTGCGAATAAATTGGAATCCAATTGGTGAATTTATCTAAATAAACCATATTTTTTTGAAAGGATTTCGTCTCCATGAGAGGACGCCGCCTGCTCAAAGGCTTGACCAAACGGACGAAAACAAACCGGGACCGGAGTCATTCCGCTCCCCAGGAAAGCAGCCGGAATTCGCAGCCGCAGCGGCTTTATCCGGGTCTGCGGCAAAACGAAGACCAACTTCGTTCGCTTTATGACAATTGTGCGGACGTCATTTACCGTTCCTTTCTGATCGGCGGCAAAACCCAGGCTCTGGTAATGTACATAGACGGGTTAGCCGATTCCGAAGGGATCGAGCGGTTCGTCATAGCCCCGCTCATGCTGGCGGAAGCCGATGACAACAAGGATTTAAGGCAGCTTATCGACCGTAAAATATCGGCTTCGCAAGTGAAAGAATTTACGACGTTTGAGAAAGGCGTCGAACTTCTTGTGAACGGAAACGCCATCCTGCTTTGCGACAACCAGGACGCCGGCATTGGCTTAGGGCTGACGAAATGGGAGAAACGCTCGATCGAGGAGCCTTCTGCGGAAGTGGGGATTCGCGGGCCGCGCCAAGGCTTTACCGAATCCTTGCGCACCAATACCTCGCAATTGCGGCGGATTATCAAAACCCCGCTGCTGAAAATGGAAGAGACGAAAATCGGCGAATACACCCAAACCAATATTATTCTGGCCTATATTGAAGGACTTGCGGATGAGACGTTGATCAAAGAAGTGCGGACCCGGCTGCGGCGCATTGAGATCGACGGCGTTCTGGAAAGCGGGTATATCGAAGAAATGATTGAAGATCAGCCTTACTCTCCTTTCCCGCAGTTGCTCAGCACGGAACGTCCTGATGTGGTTTGCAGCAGTTTGCTGGAAGGGAAAGTGGCGATTTTAACGGAGGGAACGCCGTTTACCTTGATCGCCCCGACAACGTTTTTCTCGTTGATTCAGTCGCAGGAAGACTATTATCAGCGTTATCTGATCTCTACAGTTATCCGCTGGCTGCGCTATGCCTTTATCGTCATCTCGCTCGTGCTTCCATCGGTATATGTGGCGGTGCTTACCTTTCATCAAGAGATGGTCCCCGGTGCTCTGTTGATCAGTATGGCCAGTTCCCGGGAGCAGGTGCCTTTTCCGGCGTTGATCGAGGCTTTGCTGATGGAGATCACTTTTGAAGCGCTGCGCGAAGCGGGGGTGAGGCTCCCCAAGCAGGTTGGCGCCGCTGTCAGCATCGTCGGGGCGCTGGTTATCGGCCAGGCGGCGGTCCAAGCCGGGCTCGTGTCCGCGCCGATGGTGATCGTGGTCGCGATTACGGGAATTTCTTCATTTATGGTACCCCGTTATATCGCCGGAATTTCCGTGCGGATGCTGCGGTTTCCCTTGATTTTTCTGGCCGGAAGTTTGGGCCTTGTCGGCGTTGTGATGGGGATCATCGCGGTTGTTCTGCATATGCTCAGCTTGCGCTCCTTCGGCGTCCCCTACTTGTCCGAAGTGGCCGCTCCCCATCCAAACGAATGGAAGGATGTTCTGGTCAGGGCGCCCCGCTGGAAGATGAACACGCGTCCGCGCTTTACGGGAAAATATGACAAATACCGGCAGTCATCCGGCCAAAGGCCCGGCCCTATCCGAGGGGACGACGCTGAGTAATCAAAACAAGCGCCCGGCAAAGGAGAATCGGATGGATGAAGACATCGATCAAAACATGGATAAAGATGGCGGCTTTCCTTCCGCTGCTGCTTTGTTTGGGGGGATGCTGGGACCGTACGGAGCTGAACGATTTGGCCCTGGTTACCGCGCTCGCTATCGATCAGGCGGAGAACAATCAGGTTCGGGCAACCGTGCAATTTATCCTGCCGCAGAATCAGTCGGGAGGGGGGATGACGGGAGGCGGCGCAGCAGGGGGCGGCGCTTCAAAACGGACATCCATCCGTACGGAGATGGGCCGGGATATCACCGATGCTTTGTCCAAGCTGCAGCGGGAAATTCCCAGAAAGATGTTTTGGGGGCAATGCAGAGTGTTTATTTTCAGCGAGTCCGCGGCCAAGGCAGGAATCCGGGAACATCTCGATTTTCTGGTCCGTTTTCCTTCGTCGCGGGAACGGGCTTATATGTTCGTCAGCAAAGGAGAGGCGGAGAAAACGCTCGAGCTGTTTCCGCCGAGCGAAAATTCTTCGGCCCAGGTGCTGCGGAAGCTGGCTGATCTGGAGAGCGGTATGCGCGTCACGATGCACCAACTAAGCCTAATGTTATCCGGGGATTCACGCGCGGCTGTGCTGCCGATGATTCACATCCTGCCGAAAGCCAAATCCGCCGAGCCGTTTCAAACGATTCCTTACTTGCTGGGAGGCGCCGTGTTCAAGGAAGACAAAATGGTTGGGGAAATTTCCGAAAAGGTCACCAGGGGCATCATGTGGCTCAGAAATGAAATTGGAGAATACACGTTGGTGTTTGAAGCGAAGGGAGCGGAAGGATTGGTGTCGTTAAAACCGGTGAAAGCCAAAATCAAGCTGATTCCCAAAATTGAAGGAGACACCTGGAAGATGTTCGTCCGGGTGAAGACGCACGGAGATATCATTCGGAACGGCACTCCGATGGACCCTATGAACCCGAAATTGCTCAAAGAGATGAGCAAGGGATTCGAGGAGGATGTAAAAGAACGGATCGAGTTGGCGTTCGATGAGGTTCAGCGGAAACACAAAGCGGACATTTTTGAGTTCGCCAAAGTATTCCACCGTAAATATCCCAAACAATGGGAAAAAGTTCAGGACCGCTGGGACGAGCAATTTTCCAAAGTTATAGTTATTCCGCAAGTGGAAGCCAGGATTCTAAGGCCGGGACTCATCAGCTCCCCGGAAGGGCTGCCGAAGGAAGAGGTGAAAAAGAAATGAGATGGTTTTTTTTCTGCGTCGTCACAATCTCCGCGCTGCTGATCGCCCGTCTCGAATGGCGGAAACTGAAAGAAAAACCGGTAAGGGATAAAGTCGTATTCGCATTCCTGCTCCTCCTGGTGTGGGTCCTGTCCATGTTCGATTTGCCCAATACGCCGGGCCCCACTACGGCGCTTATGTTCATTTTCAAACCGTTTCGGGGACTGGTAGAACCATAACCGAACTTTTTTGTTGCACAGGATTGATCCAAGGCGAGGTGAACGATGATGTTGGAAAAGGGAAAAATTTCGGCTTTTCAAATGGGGCTCCTGATGTATCCGGCCGTGCTGGCTTCCGGGTTTCTGGTATTGCCGACCATCACGGGCCAGTACGCCCAAAACGATCTTTGGCTTACCTGCTTACCGGCCGCCTTGATAGGTCTGATTGCCGTATATACCGTGACCCGCTTGCATGAGCTTTTTCCGGGGCAGACGGTCGTTCAATACAGCGGGCGGATTCTCGGTAAAATTCCCGGAAAAATCATCGGCCTTGTCTATATCACCTACAATCTGCATGCGTCCGGGGGAGTTACCCGGCAGTACGCGGAATTTGTCACGGGCAATTTTTTATTTAAAACTCCGCTCATGATCGTAATGGGATCCCTGATCTTGCTGAGCGCGATCGCCGTGCGCGGCGGGGTGGAGATGCTGGCCCGGAGCACCGTCATTTTTTTGCCGCTGTTTATTCTCCCTGTGTTTTTTCTATTGCTGCTGATCCCCGATCTGGATGCCAAAACGATATTTCCGATTTTAAGCCACGGGATAACCCCGGTCATGAAAGGGTCATTTATTATGATGGGCTGGCTCAACGAATTGTTCCTGATGACTTTTTTTCTGCCCAGCCTGACCGATCCGGAGAAGGGGAGGAAATGGGGATACATTTCAGTGGCTATGATCGTTTTGTTTTTGACTTATTCCAACCTGATCGCCTTATTTCTGCTGGGGCCGGATCTGCGGAATAAAGTGTACCCGCTGCTCGTCGCCTTCCGTTATATCGGCGTCGGCACTTTCCTGGAAAATTTGGAATCCTTGCTGCTGGCGATGTGGGTCATTGGAAATTTCCTGCAAGTCGGCGTCTTTCTCTACGCCGCCTCGCTTTCCCTGGCTCAATGCTTTGAGCTTTCGGATTACCAACCGATCGTGTTTCCGCTCGCCCTGCTCAGCTTGGCCATCGGCATTTGGGATGTGCCCAATTTCCCGGTGTTCGGCGAGATGGTAAGGATGGCGGTACCGTTTCATATCTTAACGACGAATCTGGTGATCCCCCTGATTTTGCTGGCCGTCGCCAGCCTGCGCAAGCGGAAAACGGCAGGGGAATGAGGTCGATAAAGAATATTAAGTTCAATAATGTGGGGACAATCCCCTTTTCTCATCGCACTTTACTGTATTAAACCGGCCGCAAAGTAGGGGCCATTAATGGTTATAGTTGATAGGATACCATTGTTGCATAACCCCTATAAGAGCCGATGAAATGTAAGAAGATAAGTAATGGCCAGGAACAAGCAGATCTTTTTCATTCAAAAGCACGCCGGAATTATTTTCAACCAGTGTTTTTCGCATAAAATCTTTCAACTTTGTTTGGAAAGACAAATCTCCTTTTGAACTTGGTCCATTTCCGGCTTCCCGGAGAGCAATGCTGAAGGGAAAACAATATGACTAGCCGGCGGTAAATCATTTACGGGAATTTCCCATTGACGAATTCATAGTTTTTGGATAGGATTAATTACAAAAAACTGACTGACGAGTCAATCGGGAGGAATGGCGTTGCCGGAGGAAGCTTACTCAGGAAAAAGCATGGAACGAAGGCGGGAACTGCTGAGTATCGCGGTTGAATTATTCGCCAAAAATGGTTATCACAAAACCAAAATATCGGATATCGTGCGTCAGGCGGGCGTGGCGCAGGGCACCTTCTACTGGCATTTCAAAAGCAAAGAGGCCATCGCGCTGGAGATTATCGCCAATGGACGCGAGGAAATTTCCAAGGTGATTTCACAGGGGTACCGGACCCATTCGGGCACGGTGGTTGATATGGTTCAAGCATCCGAAGCCCTTTTGAAAAATCTGTTCCGTTTTGCCAGCGCGAACCGGTATCTGATGGAGCTGCTGCTGGGCAGCGGGGCTTCCGACGAAGCGATCCGCCAGGCGGCGAGCGAGGCCCGCATCGAGATGGAGCAGGCTTTCCGGCGCAACATAGAACGGGCCATGGAACTGGGGATGCTCCCGCAGACCATCGACCCGAAGCTGCGGGCGGCGATGCTGATGAGCCTTATTGAAGGGATGATCGCCAGATGGCTGTTCGGTCCCCAGGCTCCGGAGTCGCCGTTGTCGGATATTACGTTGGACGAAATTTCGGCCCAGACGGCCAGGTTCGAATTTTTTGGATTGCTGGGCATTTAGTTAACCGGACGAAAGAAGGGACAGCATTGATTACTGTTGCGTGGGACGGAAGCATCTATCGAACGACAAGCAATTATGCTTATAAACCGCCGGAAGGCGCTGAATTTTCGCCGATGGATATTATGTGCGAGGCCCTCGGCATGTGTATTGCCGTCTCGCTGGTTCGCCTCCTGGAACAGGATGAAATCACGGGCGAAGCGCTTCGTGTGGAAGTCGAACCTTTCAAAGCGCAGGCAGGCTCGCCGCGGGTGGAGAAATTCCGCGTACAGGTGGAGCTCCCTTTTTATTTGGAAGAGCCTTATAAGGAGAGGCTGCTTACCCAAGCCTCCAGAATCTGCACCATCGGCAATACGATCAAACGGGGCGCCGAGATTGAATACGAAATAAAAGCATAAAGGGCGGTAAGCTCATATTCACGAAAACGGGGGAATCCACATGTCAACGGCACCACAACAGACGAAACCTGTTACACTGGATGATTATGCCATTCAGGCAGTACCGCAATCCGAGCGCAAAGGATTGTTAAACGTTGCTTTCACCAGCTGCGGCTGGATTATTTCGTTGTCCACCATTTTTGTCGGCGGTTCGTTAGCGGCGGGCATGACCTTCGGAAAGGCGATTTTGGCCGGACTGCTGGGCATGCTGATCTTGGCGGTATACGGCTTTTTTCAAGGTTGGATGGGCGCAAAATATGGCGTTTCCACCACGGTGCTGGCCAGACAAGCTTTCGGCCGGACGGGGGCCAGCCTGTTCGGAATTCTGCTCTCGCTCACGATGGGCATCGGCTGGTTCGGCTGGCAGGTGGCCTTCTTCGGCTCCACCATTGAGCAGATGTTCCCCGGATATTGGTTCGCGGATCCGAACGTGGCCATCATTTGGGGCGGCGCGCTGATGATGCTGACCGCGCTGATCGGGTACAAAGGCATTACGTACCTCAGTTTTGTAGCTGTGCCGATGGTCGTTGTGCTGTCCATCTGGGGCATTTGGGTCGCCGCCGATCAAACGGGCGGATTCGCCAATTTATTTGCGGCGCAGCCGACAGGCGATCTGATGAGCCTCTTTGCCGGGGTTACGCTGGTGGTCGGCAATGCAGCGCTTGGGGCCGTCGTTTTTCCGGATGTAACGAGATACGGGAAAACACCTTTTTCCGGCGGATTCGGCGCAGCGGCCGGATATTTCATCGGCGGTATCTTCTCGGTGATCGCCGGTGCGGCCATGACCTTTGCCGCCCAGATTCCGGAGTTCGGTTCGACCCCGAACATTCCGGCCGTAATGGCCAAGCTGGGCATGGGCTTTTTCGCGTTTTTGATCCTCGTCTTTGCCCAGTGGTCCAACAATGACAACAATCTTTATACCGGCGCTTTGGGGCTGCGCAATGTCGTGCGGCTGCCGAAATATATTCTTGTGATTGTCATGGGCGCACTCGGCATCGTGATCGCTTTGACCGGGTATCAGGATCATTTCGTGCCTTTTCTGAACTTCTTAGGGGTATATGTACCGCCGATAGCTGGGGTCATGATTGCGGATCATTGGTTTGTGCGCCGCGGAAAGTATGCATTCGGACAGGGAACGGAGTATGCGGCCATCAACGCGGCGGCCATCTTGGCCGTCATTGCGGCCGGGCTTATCGCCTCCCATATCGCCTGGGGGATCAGTCCGATTAATTCCACCATCCTGGGTCTCATTATTTACCCGATTATCACCGGGGTACTTCGGGCGCTGCGGATACCGTTTGAACTCGGCAAGTCCACCGAGGATTCCACCGGCTACTGATCTTAAGCCAAGGCATGATTTTCAATTCGATGATGACGATGAACACAGCAGGAGGTTGTAAACGATGGCTTTGACTGAAACAAAAAGCTGGAAACTAGGAATTGACGTGGGCGGGACGTTTACCGATCTTACCGCGCTCGATGAGGAAGGGCGCATTACGGCGACCAAAACCCCATCCACTCCCGATCCGTCGGACGGGGTAATCCAAGGCATCGCCAAAATCGCCGGCCAGCTTGGGATGACGGCGGAGGAACTGTTGAAAAACTGCACGCTCCTCGTCCATGGCACGACCGTGGCCACCAATACGATTTTGGAGTATTCCGGAGCCAAGGTCGGCCTGATCACGACGGAAGGGTTCCGCGATGAAATCGAGTTTCGCCGCTCCTATAAAGAGAGCGTGTTTTCCCCGCGTCTTCCGGCCCCGCATCCGATTGTTCCGCGCCGGTTGCGGATCGGCGTGCCAGAGCGTGTAAGCGCCCAGGGGGAGGTCATCCGCGAACTGGATGAACAAGCCGTGCGGGAGGCGGCGGCGTTCTTTCAGGCCGAGGGCGTCGAGGCGGTGGCTGTTTGCTTCTTGTTCAGCTTCCTCTATCCGGAGCATGAACAGCGAGTGAAAGCGATATTTGAAGAGGTTGCCCCGGAGATATTCGTCACCCTGTCGGTGGAGGTTCTTCCGCAAATCCGCGAATTTGAGCGGGTCAGCACAACGGTGGTCAATGCCTATACGGCTCCGGCCATGAAACATTATCTGGAGCGCCTTGAAAACCGGCTGAAGGAGCTTAAGTTTGCCGGGGAGCTGTTCGTGATGCAATCGGGAGGCGGCGTGCAAAATATCGTGCAGAGCGGCCGCCTGGCTGCCAGCTGCCTGTTGTCCGGACCTGCGGGCGGGGTGACCGCCGCTGCATTTTTGGGGGATCGGCTTGGTTATGCCGACTTGATCACGGTAGACATGGGCGGAACCAGCTACGACGTGTCCGTCATCGAGAACCTGCAGCCGGCCCTCACGACGGAAAGCTGGATCAGCCGTTACCGGGTGGCGCTGCCGATGCTGGACATCCACACGGTCGGCGCCGGAGGCGGCAGCATCGCCTGGATCGATGCCGGCGGCATGCTGCGCGTCGGTCCGCGCAGCGCCGGATCTACACCGGGCCCGGCGTGTTATGGAAGAGGCGGTACGGAACCGACCGTAACGGACGTGAATCTGGTGCTTGGTTACATGAATCCGGACCATTTTCTTGGCGGCGAGATGAAGCTGGACAAGGCGTTGTCCGAAGAGGCTATTCGCAAATATATCGCCGAACCGCTTGGGATTAGCGTGATCGAAGCGGCGTTGGCGATTTCCGAGATCGTGAACAATAATATGTCCAACGCGATCCGTTTTGTCACGACGCAGCGCGGCCATGATCCGCGCCGGTTTGCCCTGCTGGCCGCGGGCGGAGCCGGAGCCGTGCACGCCGGCCGGCAGGCCGAGGATTTGGGCATTGAAATGGTCATTGTGCCCGGATTTGCTCCTGTTCTGTGCGCGCTCGGCGACGTTGTCGCCAACTTGAAGGTAACGGAGCTGCGGACATTTTATGCCGCGGGCGGCGATCTGGATCTAAGCAGAATGAATGAAGTATTCGAAGGCATGGAGCAAGCGGCGAGAGAGAAGCTTGGCGGCCATTCGCGGCTGAAGCTGCACGAAGAAATCCGCCGTTATGTCGATATGCGGTATGCGGGCGAAGTTCATGAAGTGACCGTGCCGATCCGGACGAGAACGCGCAAAGTGACCGCTTTAAATATGGATGCCACGATCTCCCAGTTCCATGACATGCATGAACGCTTATATGCGCATAAAAATACCGGACAAGAGGTGGAAATCCTGAATTTGCGCCTGGATTTGATCGGGGTCCGCGAACGCATTGAGCTGCGGGAAGCCCCATTCCAAGGCGAAGATCCGCAGGCGGCGCTCATGGAAGTGCGCCGGGTTCATTTCGGGATCGAACCGGAAGAGACGAACATTTACGACGGTTCGAAGCTGGCGCCCGGCAATCTGATGGTCGGTCCGGCGGTCATTGAACAATGGGGAACCACGATCGTCGTCTATCCGGGCCATGAAGCGTTAATCGATGCGGGCGGGAACTGCATCATTGAAGTCAGACGCGATAGAGAAGGGGTGTAATCGATGTCGACCGCACACCAGATTTCAGATCAGATCATTTACGGCAAGCTGGCTTCGGTCAGCCGTTTTGCGGGTGAGCGGCTTCGGCGCGTATCCCGTTCCGCTCTGATCGCCGAATCCGGAGCTTATGCCGCCGGATTGGTGACAGGGGACGGATCGCTGGTCCATCAGGTACAATCCGAAATCGAGCACCTGTACGCCCTCAGGTCGGTGTCCCGCCATCTGCTGGATTATTTCGCTTACGATCTTGAGGAAGGCGACGTTCTGATTTCCGCGGATGTATATAAAGGCGGCACCAAAGGACAGACCCTGACGATGCTGCTGCCGGTATTTGCGGGCGGGGAGCTTATTGTTAGTCCGGTGATCCGGGCCCAGATGGCCGATCTGGGCGGTGAAATCCCCGGAGGTTATAATCCGGAAGCCTTTGAAGTGTGGCAGGAAAGCATGCGGTTAACGCCGGTGAAGCTGTTCAAGGGAGGCAAGCTCCAGCGCGACGTGCGCCGTTTCGTGCTGGCGAACGGCAGATCTCCGGAACTGCTGGAATCTGACTTGCTGGCTATGCAAGCCTGCCTTGAGGAAGCGCGCCGATCGATTCAAGCGGTTGTCGGCAGTTACGGATTGCCTGCGGTGCATCAAGCGATCGAGCGGATGAACGAGCGTACGCGACTTAGGACGGTTGAACTGCTGCCTGCTGTGACAGGCCCTCTTTCGGGCGCGGCGAAGCTGGCGATCGCCCAGGCCGATGTGGGCATCCAATTGCAAATGGAGCGGCGGGATCAGCGCTGGAAGTTTGATTTTACCGGAACTTCGGAGCAGGTACCGCTTCCTTATAATATTAGCCGGGAGACTGCGTCGGCTTGTGCGGTGACGGCGCTTCTGGCCGGTTCCATGGAAGACCTGGAGATCAATGACGGCTTGCTGGACGTATTCGAATTTGTTTTGCCGGAAGGCAGCCTGGTCCACGCGGCTTTTCCGGCGGCGACCGCGTTTGGGTTCTTGACGTCCGGACAAGCCGTCGCCGCTGCGGTAACGCAGGCGATGCGCGCCGAAGCCGATCCTGCATTTCCGGCGGTCCACGGCCCTTCTCCCTTGACCGTTCTGTATCCGCCCGTCGGTTCGCAGACCCCAATGGAGCCGGTATTTCTGGAGCCCGGTTTCGCGATTGCGGAAAACGGATGGAGCGCACCCGTGCTGCAGGGAGCCCGCAGGCTGGTCTCCGCCGAGGAGCTGGAGTGGCGGAGCGGGCTGCGCATCGGATACCGGAAGCGGCTTGAAGACGGGGATATGGAGGTGCGGCTGGACGTGCTTCGCGGCAAGTATGAGGCCGCTATTTTTGTTCCCGAAGGAGGGACGGATGTGCGTATTGTTGCCGGAGACGGAGTTCGTAGCGGAACGGCAAAAGGCATCCCGGTTACGGCAGGAGCCGCGCTCGAATACCGCTACGCTTCGGCCGAACCTTTGAAACGACTGGTAAAGGAGGATAACGATGGCCCGTCCCGTTAATGAATGGATTTTATCGCAGGTCGTTGGCGGAACGCTGGATTCCGTAGCGGAGGAGATGAGCGCCGCTGTAACGCGGACCGCCAGATCGCCTCTGTTTAATGAAGCCCACGACTTCACGACCGGCGTCTTCGATTTTATCGAAGGCCGTACCCGGCTGGTGGCCCAGGCTCCCGGCTGTACCCTGCATTTGTACGCAGTGGTCAGCGCTGTCGATGAGCTGCTGGACGCGTTTAAAAACGATCTGCATCCCGGAGACATTTTGCTCGTAAACGATCCTTATTACGGCGGCTCCCACAGTCTGGACTGGACGATTGTCATGCCGGTCTTTCACGGGCGGCGGCCGGTGCTGCTTCCGGCCGTCCGCAGCCATATGGGCGATAACGGCGGGCCGGTGGCGGGCGGCTACAATCCGCGATCCCGCGACATCTGGCAGGATGGATTGCGGATTCCGCCGCTCAAGCTGTACGAACGCGGTGAGAAAAGACAGGACGTATTCGAGCTGATTACGGCCAACAACCGGCTGGCTCACTGGCTGGAAGGCGATCTAGACGCCATGATCGGCGCCTGCAAGCTGGCGGCGCAGCGGGCGGACATGCTGCTTAAGCGATACGGCTACACTTCGGTGCGGCAGGCGATTGATCAGCGGATCGAGTATACCGAGCGGCGGGTACGGGAAGAAATCTCAAGCTGGCCGGACGGCACTTATACCGCGGAGACGTATGCGGACCATGATTTTCAGGGAAACCGGGATATTAAAGTGAAGGCTACCGTAACCGTCTCCGGCAGTGACCTGACGATCGATTTTGCAGGCTCGGCGAAACAGGTGCCCGGGTTCATCAACAGCCCGCTGTCGAATACAACGTCGTTTGCGTTTGTCGCTATTTCCACTTGCTGTGACGAGAGTATCCCCATCAACGAAGGGTACATGAACCCGGTCACGGTCAAAGCCCCGCTCGGCAGCGTCGTGAACCCGAAGCCGCCGGCTCCGTGCGGACATGCCACGGCTTGTACGGGAGCGGAAATTGCCGAGGCCGTCTTGCTGGCCATCTCCCAATGCGCCCCCGAGCGCGTCGGAGTGAATGCGCATAAGCTTCCGCTTGCCTATACAAACGGACAATATCAAGACGGGCGTCCTTGGGTGAACCTGAATTTCTTCGGTTATACCGGCGGCGCCGGCGGGGCCTATGAAACTGATGGCTGGGGACTGTACCCTCCGGTTATGACCGGGGTTATCCTGCCGTCCATCGAGATGAATGAAATTCAGTATCCCAGCCGCGTGCTGAAACACGAATACACCGCGGATTATACCGGTGCCGGACAGTGGCGGGGCGCACCAGGGCTTCATGTGCTGATCCAGCACCTGGAACCCAGTCATACCAGCGTCATGATGGCGGGGGTTCGGAACACTACGCGCGGCTTGTGCGGCGGGGAGGATGCGCCTTCCAATCTGGTTGTCCTTCACCCCGGAGACAAAGCACCGCTGGAAGTGCGGGAAACGGCGTTTCACGTGCCGATGAACGGCGGGGGAATCATCGAATTTCACCGGGCCGGCGGGGGCGGCTGGGGAGATCCGTGGCAGCGTGATCCCCGGCTCGTCCTCGAGGATGTTCTTAGCGGATTTGTCTCTGTTGAAGGCGCCCGTCAGGATTATGGAGTTATCATTCTGGAGGCAGGAATGGATTTTATCCTGGACCATGAAGGCACAGACGCCCTTCGTCAGAAAGGGAAGCTAGGCAGATAACAAACGGTTTGGGGATATAGATAGGGATATAGATAGGAACACAGGGGATGTTATAGAATAATTTGTTTGCAGCGCTTAGGCGGGGCCTGTTTTCATTTACGGATGACGCGGGCTTTGCTTAAGCGCTTTTTTAAGATATAAGGAAGAAGAAAAGTTTCAGAGCCAAAGCCTCCTTATCGCAAGAAAACTAACTTTTTAAACGCGGTTTGGCTTCTTCGAAAGTATGTCGAGAGACGGTTTTCTTACGGCTCAGCATGGAAACCGGCGTATGATAGCCGGCTGCCGGAATGACGCTACCACTAGTCCAAACCCGGGACTTCTAAATAGCGGCACTTTATGTACTTATTATTCGGAGCCAGGCCCGTTCATCCTCATTAGCGGCATTTTTTGTACTTATTTCCCTATGCATGGCCTAGATTGGGGGCATTTCCCTGCGACTGGGGAAAATAGCGGCAAAAATCGTCTCTATTTCTCTCAAATGGATGGATACCGCCGGAATAACGCCCTTTTTTGTTCTTATGTTTTTCGCCGGAGTTTCTCGTGGGTAGCCAGATGTAAAGCTATTAATCTATAACTATTAATCTATTAAGCTGTTAGGCTGTTAGGCGTAAAACTGTAAAACTGTAAAACTGTAAAACTGTAAGGCTGTAAATTCAGATATGTCCAGCGCCGTCCCACTACGATAAAAAGGAATGGAAAAATATTGAATATTTAAATCCTTACTTATCCCATGAGATTAATTGACAAGACGCAAAAACGGCTATATAATCACTTTAAATCGATGAAGATTCCATAACTGGAGAAAATATTCAACCCGGAATCTGAGCCGATTATTCAATTGAATTATGTTAATCATCATTGATTATTAATGTTCATCAGGCAGGAGGAACGTATGATTGCCAAAGAATACGACCAGATGAAACTGGAGTATGAGCTGCTCTCTTATTTGGATAAGCAGGAAACTCCGGTCGGCGCCACGACGCTGGTGCTTGTGCTGGACAAGAAGTTCGGGCTCAGCCAGGCGTCGATCGGCCGGAAGCTGATGGAATTCGATACGCTGGGGTATACCGAAAGCGTCGGCCGGAAAGGGCGTTTGCTTACGGCTGCGGGCAAGGAGCGGCTTACGGAGCTGAACCGGCAGCTTGCCCAACTGCGCGACAATTCCAAGCTGCTTGACGCCCTGAAAATATCCGACGAGCAATCGCTAATCAATATATTGGTGACGAGACGGGCTTTGGAACGGGAGACCGCATGGCTAGCGGCCACTAACGCCAGCGAACGGGATATCGTTCTTTTATGGGAATCGATCGCCCTGCAGGAAACCGCTTTGTCCGAGGGCAGGATTCCGATCGCGGAGGACCGGGAGTTTCATGAGCGAATCGCCAGGGCTGCCGGCAACCCGATCCTGCTTCACGCTTTGCGGCTCGTTTGGGGCGAGGGAGCCCATCTGCCGGCAACGGCCACGATCCGGAAAGCGGTCGGCAGCGAACTGGTTGTCGATCATCGCAGAATCATCGGCTGCATCGAGAGCCATTCTCCCTACGAGGCGGCGTCCGCCATGGTCAACCATATCAATCAGCTGATCGAGGATGTCCGCACTTACTTTGGCGGTCCCCGCTCTTAAAGCGGTATTAAGCCAAGGAACCAAAAAAACGATAAAAGAGGTAGTTGCCTGATTTATTAAACTCTCACTAAAAAATTACAAAGGGGAGGTCAACATGACCCAAAAATACCGTCTGGGCATCGATATTGGCGGAACCTTCACCGACGTGATGCTGACCGGCCGTTCGGGCGAGGTAGCGGCGGCGCTTAAAACGCCATCCGTACCTTCCGCTCCGGAGCAGGCGATCTTTAACGCGCTGCGGCAGTTAAAGGACAACGGCATCGACATCGGGGCGATTGAGCTGTTTGTCCACGGTACGACACTGGGAGTCAACACCTTGATTGAGCGAAACGGAGCGAAGACGGGTCTCCTTACTACCGGCGGCTTTCGCGATGTGCTGGAAATCCGCCGGCTGCGTTTGGAGAATACAACGGATTTATACGGGGACAAGGCTTTGCCCCTGATTCCCCGCCATCTCGTCAAGGAGATCGATGAACGCTGTTTGGCGGATGGACGGATCTACCGTCCGCTGCGTCCGGAAGAACTGCGTCGGGCAGTAGCGGAATTGCTGGAAGAAGGGGTTACCGCAATCGCCGTCTCGTTCCTTCACGCGTATCATAACCCGGAGCATGAGCGCCAGGCGGCCGAGCTGATCCGCCGTGAATTTCCCGGCGTGTTCGTTTCGGCGAGCAGCGAGGTTTGGCCGCAGCAGCGGGAATACGAGCGAACGTTGGCCACCGTCATGAACGCATATGTGGGCTCGCGCATGAGCGAATATTTTCAGCGCCTGGAGGCCGGGGCGTCGGAACAGGGGCTGCGGGCGCAGGTGTTGTCCACGATGTCCAACGGCGGGATTATGACTGCCCGGCGGGCGGCGCAGGAACCGGTCAAAACGCTGCTCTCCGGCCCGGCGTCCGGCGTAATCGGCGCCACGCATGTGGCCCGTCTGGCCGGCATCGACAAGGTGATCACCTTCGATATGGGGGGCACGAGCGTCGATGTGGCGGTGATCGATGGCGAGCCGGCCTACTCGAGCGAAAACCAGGTCGGCGATTTTCCGGTCATCATTCCGGCGGTTGATGTGACGGCGATCGGCGCCGGCGGAGGTTCGGTCGCCTGGGTGGATTCGGCGGGCGTGCTGAAGGTAGGTCCGCGCAGCGCGGGCGCCGATCCCGGACCGGCCTGCTACGGCCGGGGCGGCCAGGAGGCGACGACCACGGACGCTTACGTGCATCTCGGCATCATTCACCCCGAGCGCTTTCTCGGCGGAGGCATGCCGCTGGATGAGCGGCTCGCCGCCGCGGTCCTGACCCGGCTCGGGGAGCGGATCGGCCTCGATTCCCGCGCGGCCGCCCAAGCGATCATCGACGTGGCGACCGCCAATATGTACGCCCAGTTTACGCCGCTCATGGCCCGCAAAGGGATCGATCCCCGGGACTTTACGCTGCTGGCCTACGGGGGAGCCGGTCCGACCCACGCATTTTTGCTGGCCCGGGAGGTGGGCATCCGGCGGGTGCTCATCCCGCCTTCCCCCGGCACGCTGTGCGCGACCGGCTGCGTGGTCGCCGACCTGCGCAACGACTTCGTCCGCACGGTCTATAAGACGGAGCAGCAGCTGCAGCCCGGAGAAATCGGCGCGACGTTACAAGGCTTGAAGGAGCAGGGAGGGCGCTGGCTGAGCGAGGAGAGCAGCCGGGGGATCGCGCTGGAGACGAGCTATGTGCTGTTCAGCGCGGATATGCGCTATGAAGGGCAAGCCTTCGATATTGAAGTATCGCTTCCCGCGGAAGAAACGGAGGCGGAAGCTGAAGCTGAAGCGATCCGGCGTTTTCATCAGCGGTACCATGACATTTTTGGCATCAGCCAGCCAGGCGATCCCGTCATGTTCGTCAATCTCCGGGCCTCGGTGGTCGGGGTTACCCGCAAGGCGGGGGCGATCCGACCGCCGGAACGCGCGGCGGATCGATCCGCCCCTGGCACACCGGACAAGCGCCAGTTGTTCTTTGACGGCCGGTCATGGACGGCCAGCGTACTGAAGCGGTCCGAACTGCCGGAGGAGTCCGCACCTGCGCTGTCCGGTCCGGTCATCGTTGAAGAGTACGATACGACGGTGTTTGTTCCCCCGGGCTATCGGGTCTGCCGGGACAAGCTGGGCAATATGATCGGGGAGGCGGAAGCATGAGTACCGACCGGGTGTTTCTGGAAATTTTCAAAAACCGGGTGCAGGCGATCGTGGAGGAAATGGCGGGTGTCGTTCTCCGCACCGGCTTCACGGCGTTTGTCAAAGAGACGGGCGATTTCGGCACCTATCTGCTGTCGCCAAAGGGCGAAACCTTCGGCTCCCCGCTGGAGACCGGATACAGCCTGTCGCTGGGAATTCCGGCCGAGGAGGTGCTCGCCGCGGGCGAGCCGTGGCGGGAAGGGGACATCGTGATTTGCAACGATCCCTATACCACCGGCGCCATGGCCACCCATTTGCCGGATGTCTATCTGCTGAAGCCCTTTTTTCATGACGGGCGGATTATCGCCTTCGGGCTTTGCTTTATTCATTCCTCGGATGTCGGCGGCAAGGTGCCGGGCAGCGTCTCGCCAAGCGCTTACGATATTCATCAGGAGGGCATCCGGATCGCTCCGGTCAAGCTGTACGAAGCCGGCGCGCTGAACGAGCAGGTGCTGAACATGTTCCTGCACAATTGCCGCATCCCCGATCAGAACTGGGGGGACCTGCGGGCGCTGATGGCCGCGCTGAACCGCGGGGACAAGAGACTTGCCGAATTGATCGCGCGATACGGACCGGAGCAGATCGAGCGGGGCATCGAGGATCTGCTCGCTTACGCGGAGACGCGGGTGCGGCAGATTATCGCGGACATCCCGGACGGGACGTACGAGTTCTGGGACTACATCGAAGGCGGTCCCGGCGGATACCCGGTGCGGCTGCGGTGCGCTCTGATCGTCAGGGGGGACGGGATATTGCTCGATTTCCGGGGAACCGATCCCCAGGTGAGAGCTTCGTTTAATATCCCGACACTGAACAAGCAAGGGCATTATTACCTGGTTCCGGCGCTAACCCGCTACTTCCGCACGCTGGACCCGTCGATTCCCTGGAACTCGGGGATGGTGCGGATGATCGGCAACGAGGCGCCGCCGGCCAGCATCCTGAATCCGGAATTCCCGGCCGCGGTCGGCGCGCGGGCTTCCACCTTCATCCGGCTGATGGATGTGCTGACCGGTGCGCTCAGCCGGGCCCAGGAAAACAAGCTGCCGGCGGCCGGCGCGGGACAAGCCGCAATCGTGATGCTGGCGATGACCGATCCGGTCTCCGGCGGCCGAAAGGTGGGCGTCATTCAGCCGATCTGCGGCGGCTCCGGCGCGAGGCCGATGAAGGACGGGATCGACGGCATGGATTTTGCCGTCGGCCATCTGCGCAACATTCCGGTCGAGACGGTGGAGGTCGACATGCCCGTGCTGATCGAGCGTTACGGCCTGCGCGCCGATTCCGCCGGAGCCGGCAAATACCGGGGCGGCAGCGGGATCGAGCTCCGGCTCAAGGTGCTGAGTCCCGATACGGTGCTGACGGCGCGGAACATGGAGCGCATCCAGTTTCAGCCGTGGGGGAGACTTGGCGGCCGGGCCGGGGCGCACGGGGTGGCTTTGAAAAACGCGGGACAAGCCGCGGAGGAGGATCTCGGACGCATCGATGAGCTGCTGCTGCAGCCGGGCGACACGGTTGCCTTTCTCTCGCAGGGCGGCGGCGGATACGGCAGCCCGTATGAGCGGGACCCCGCAGCCGTGTTAAACGATGTGCGCAGCGGACTAGTGTCCGAGGCGGCCGCGCGGGAGCAATACGGCGTCATTCTGCGCGCCGGCCAAGTGGATGGCGAAGCGACCCGGCTTTTGCGAGCGGAAGCGCCTAAGCTGACGGCTTCCTTCCACTATGGAGAGGCGCGGGAACGCTTCGAGGCGGTCTGGAGCGATGAGCTGCAGCTTGCCGTCGGCGCGGCCCTGGCGGCTTATCCGCTGGCCCTGCGCGATTATCTTAAGCGCCGGACGATGGCCGAGGCGGACCGGAGGATCGCGGCCGGGGAACAGGTGCGGCCAAGCGACGCCGCGGACATCATGGGGGAAATTCACCGCAAATTGCTGCTTGGATAATGTGAGGCGTGCGGCAAGGACTTTTTTTCAAAATCCAATTCATATTTAATCAGGAGGTTCGATTGCAATGAAAACAAGAGCGAAATCGATCGTATCTTTATCCATCCTGCTGGTCCTGTCCCTGGTATTCCTTGCGGCTTGCGGCAACGGCGCGGGAAACGGCGGCAGCGCCGAAGGCGGCAATGGCGGCGGCAACGCGGCCAATTCGCCGACGACTCCGGCCGGTAACGGCGGTTCGGGGGAAAAAATCAAGCTGAGCATGTTCATTTGGGCCGGCGCCAATCAGGATGTCGTTCCGAAAGAGGTCGTCGCGAACTACATCAAGGAGCATCCCAACGTGGAGGTTGAATTTGTGGAATCCTCCAACTCCGTGATGTATCCGAAAATGCTGGCCGCCAAAAACGCCGACCCCAACAATCCGGTGGTGAATTTCGGCTATTTCAATGCCGACGCTTCCGCCAAGGGCATCAGCGACGATATGTGGGAGCCGCTGGACCCGGCGATCGTGACGCATATGCAGGATATTCCCGAACAGTACCACACGGCGGACAACCGGGGGATCGTATGGGGCGTGAGCAATTTTGCGCTTGTGTATAACAAGGATTTGGTGAAAACAGCGCCGACAAGCTGGAGCGATTTGTGGGAAAACAGCGAATTCAAGGATAAAGTCGCGCTTTGGGACTATATGTTTTACGCCTACATTGCGCCGGTCATTGAACTGAAGGGCCAGGAGCTCGGCGCCTCTTATGAAAAGCCGGAAGAGGCATTTAAATTCTGGGCGGAGCATGCGGATCAGGTCCGCTCCTTGGTAACCTCCAATGACCAGTTGAAAAATATGCTGGTGTCCGGCGAAGCGCTGATCGCTCCGTTCAGCTCGCAGACCGCGCAAACCTGGATCGATGATGAAGGGCTGCCGCTGGGCGTAGCCATTCCGAAGGAAGGGTTCATTTCGTTCCCTTATTCCCTGCAGGTCGTCAAGGGTTCGACCCCGGAGCAGACCCGGGTGGCCAACGAAATCATTAACGAGCTGCTGGCTCCGGAAAATCTGACCCGCTACGCGGAAGTCACAGGAACCCCGGTGACGAGCACCGCCGCGGCCATTCCCGACAAATACAAGGATGATCCGTCCTTCTCCGTCGAGGAGCAAAACAAAGGCCTGAACCCGGACTGGGCGACGATGGCGAAAGATGCCTCGGTGTGGAAGGATTTTTGGGACCGTCTGGTCAAGACGAAGCTGAATTAATCAAAACGGCATGGGAGGGGGCGGCTTGGGATGCCCGAGACAGAGAAACAAACGGCGATTGAAGCGCAAAACGTCGTCAGAAAATTCGGCGGGCAGTATGCGGTGAATTCCGTCTCTTTTGAGGTGAAGCAGGGGGAGTTTGTCTCCCTGCTCGGCCCCAGCGGCTGCGGAAAAACAACGCTGCTGCGCATGCTCGGGGGGCTCGATCGGCCCGACGAAGGCGCGATCCTGCTCGCCGGACGGGATGTGACGAAAATTCCCGCGTACGGCCGGGACACCAACATGATTTTTCAACAGCTCGCGTTGTTCCCGCATATGGATGTGTACAAAAATATCGCTTACGGCTTGCGCATGAAGGGGCGCAGCAAAGCCGAGATCCGCGCCAAGGTCGAACGGGCGCTGGATCTGGTTCAGCTGCCCGGCTACGGCGGCCGCTCCGTCGCCCAGCTCTCCGGCGGCCAGGCGCAGCGGGTGGCGATCGCCCGGGCGCTCGTCAACGAGCCGAAGGTGCTGCTGCTGGACGAGCCGTTGTCCGCGCTCGACGCCCAGCTTAGACTGGACATGCAGCGCGAGCTGAAGCGGATTCAGCGGGAATCCGGGACGACGTTTATTTTTGTAACCCATGATCAAAAAGAAGCGCTGAACGTCTCGGACCGGATCGGCGTGATGCGCGGCGGTAAGCTGCTGCAGTACGGCACGCCCGACGAAATTTACGAGCGTCCGGCGGACAGCTTTGTCGCCAAATTCATCGGCGACACGAATCTGCTGCCGGCCACGCTTGTTTCGCTAGCCGGCGACGCGGCTACCGTCCGGGCGGCCGGCGCGCTCTCCCGCGTCCACGTCGGCCCCGGCGCCGCCGCGCTAGCCGCAGGCGGGCAGGGTAATATCTCCATCCGCTACGAATACGTCCGGGTTGGGGAGGACGCCGCGCAGCTCGGCAACACGCTGAACGCGATCGTGGAGGACGTGCGCTACGGCGGCACGTTTCTGCAATACGAGCTGCGGCTTGACGGCGAGCATCGGCTGACGGCGAGCGTGCCGCATTATCCGGGGAACCGCCGCTATGAGACCGGTGAATCCGTTCCGATCGGGTGGGAGCCGAAGGACGCGATTCTGCTGCCCGGAGACGGGGAGGGGGAAGCGTGAAGGCCGCGGCAAATCGCCGGCATCGGCGCTGGTCGCCGCCGGACAGGTCCTGGGGCGCGGCGCTGCTGCTCCTGCTGCCGTCCCTGCTGCTTATGGGCATTATTTATATCGGCTCCCTGTTTATTTTCGGCCGCTACAGCTTCGATTCGTTTGCGGGAGGACATCTTGTTCCGGCCTTCCAATGGGACGCCTACGCCGCGTTTCTCGGCGATCCGTATTATTGGAAGCTGATCGGGGACACCTTTTCGCTGGCGCTGAAGGTGACCGGAATTACGCTGCTGCTCGCCTATCCGCTGGCTTATTATTTGGCCTGCGTCCGCAAGCCGGCATGGCGGCAAACCCTGCTGCTGATTACGTTTATGCCGCTGCTGGTCAGCGCGGTCGTCAAATCCTACGCCTGGATGGTGCTGCTATCTAGGCAAGGCCTGCTGAACTGGCTGTTTATCAAGCTCGGACTCACAGAGAACGGCTTTGAGATGACGCTTAACGAAACCGGGGTGATCATCGCGCTTGTGCATATTTTTTTACCCTTTATGGTAATTCCGATTTTGAGCGTGCTGGTGCAGCAGGACAGCCAATTGAAGGCGGCGGCCCACGACCTGGGCGCGGGAAGCGTACGGGCGTTCCTGACGATTACCCTGCCGCTGTCGGTGCGGGGCATCGTATCCGGCATTCAGATCGTGTTCACGTTATGCCTGACCGCGTTTACGACGCCCGCCTTGATCGGCGGGGGAAGAGTGATGACGCTGCCGACGTTTATTTATCAGCGCACCCTGGACACCAACTGGCCGATGGCCGCCGTGGCCAGCCTGTTTCTGATTCTGGCCTCGACCCTGGCGGTTTGGGCGCTGAACCGGCTTGCCGATCTGCTTGCTTTTCAGCGGTCCAAAGGAGGGAAAAGGCATGCGGCTTAGACCGAAATGGATCGGGGCGGCGCTGACGGTCGTCGCGCTGGCGGTGTGCCTCTTTTTGCTTGCACCGCTGATCATCGTCGTGATCACCTCCCTGAACCCGGCCTCTTACAGCGTGTTTCCGCCGCAGGGGCTGTCGCTCAGATGGTATGAAAACCTGGCTTCACAGCCGCAGTTTCTGCGGGCTTTCCGCAACAGCGTGATCGCCTCCGGCTGCGCTACGCTGCTGGCGCTTACGGCGGGCACGCTGGCCGCGCTGGCGATTCAGCGCTACCGTTTTCCCGGACGCAATCTGCTGCGCGCGATTTTTATGTCCCCGATGGTCGTGCCGAAAATCGCCCTGGGCGTCGCTTATCTGATTTTATTCTCCCGGCTGAAGATTGCCGGCGGCCTGCTTGCCCTGATCCTCGGGGAAGCGGTCACGATTTTGCCGTTTGTGCTGTCCATTATCGGAAGCACGCTGGCCAATTTGAAAAAAGAGTACGAAGAAGCGGCGGCCGATTTGGGCGCGGGTCCGGTCCGGAGCTTCTTCACGGTCACGCTGCCCCAGATGCGCATGGGGTTGCTGCTGAGCGGCGCGTTGTCGTTTATCTTTACTTTTGATCAGGTGGAGACGGCCTTGTTGATCCTGCGCCCGCAGAACAATACGCTGCCGATCGAGCTGTTCCTGTATATGGAAAAATGGCAGGACCCGACGATCGCGGTCGTATCGACGCTGATGCTGCTATTGGCGCTGGTATTGTTCCTGGGACTTAGATTTTTGCTGCGCTCGGCTCCGCAGGTACAGCAGGTACTGGGAAAAAAGGATGAATAGCTGCAGATGCAAGCTATGGAAAGCTATGGAAAGCTACGGAAAGCGAAGGAGGAACCGTCAATGAGTGCAGAGGAAGTGCGAGTGCGGCCGGAGGCCGCACTGGGCGGCATGGCCAACCGGGAACGCGCCGCAAGCGTGATGGCGCGTGAAGGGCTGCAGGCGCTGGTCGCCACCACGCCGGAGAATATCGCCTACGTGATCGGGGCGCCGCTAAGGACGACCAACTGGTCGATGCAGATTTACGCCGTATTGCCAAAGGATGCGGGGGCGCGTCCGCGCCTTGTTTTACCGACAAACCGGCTGGGCGTGATCGCGCAGATGGGCGTGCCGGACGCGGAGCTGTATTTGTTCAGCGACTTCTTTGTCGAAGGTTCGCCCGTAGGACAGCCCTCGACGCCCGATATCGATTTGTTTTATGACTTGCTGGGGCGGACGGCGGTTTACCCGGGCCCGCTCGAAGCGCTCGCGGCCGCGCTGAAGGATCTGGATATCCCGCAGGGGCCGCTTGGCGTGGATGAAATGCGCATCAACCCGGCGCTCTATGCCAAACTTGGCGAATCGCTGCCGGCGGGTCATGTCCGCCCGGCCTACGGCTTGTTCCGGGAGGTCCGCCAGGTGAAAACGGCGGCAGAGGTCGCCCGTTTGCGGCGGTCCGCCGAGCTCAATGAACGGGTCGAGGAGGAAATGATCCATCTGATCGCGGACGGGGTCCACGAGGAAGAGCTGGCCGCCCATTACCGGGACCGGATCATCCGCGCCGGCGGAACGCCGGCGATGATCGCGGTCGGGGCGGGACCGCGCAGCGCCTTGCCGCTGATCGAGCACTATTTCCACCGGGTACGGCCGGGTGAACAGGTGCGGTTCGACCTGTGCTGTCAGCTCGACAGCTACTGGGCGGATACCGGACGCACCGTGGTGCTGGGGCAGCCGTCCGAGTGGCAGCGGCGGCATTTCGCGGCGGTCCGCGGCGGCTGGGAGCGGGCGCTGGAGCTGGTGCGCCCGGGGGTCAAGGCTTCGGCGGTGTTTGCGGCCGCCGTTGAAACGGTGCAGCGCGGCGGGATTCCGCATTATCGCCGCCAGCATGTGGGCCACGCCATCGGCCTGGAGCTTTATGACGACATCGTGCTTGCCCCGGGAGACCACCGGGAGCTGCAGGAAGGGATGGTGTTCTGCGTGGAGGTGCCGTATTACGAGCTTGGCGCCGGAGGCTTCCAAATCGAGGATACCGTCGTAGTTACGAAGGATGGATATGAATTTTTGACGCATCTGGACCGCAAACTTTTTGTGCAGTAGTTGCACAGTAGTTGTAAGTAGCGGTGAGAGTGTAACTTTGAAAAGAGGTCTTGATCACTCCATGGAATATATCCTGAAAGGCACGCGGTCATTTCGGAACACCGCCCTGGCGATGTTCGCCGGGGGGTTCTGCACCTTTGCGGTTTTGTATTGCCTGCAGCCGCTGATGCCCGAATTTTCCCGGGAGTTTGGCGTTTCGCCGGCGGTTGCCAGCTTGTCGCTGTCGATTTCAACGCTGACGATGGCGGTCACGATGCTGTTTGTCGGGGCGGTTTCGGACAGTCTGGGCCGCAAGGTGGTCATGGGCTGCTCGCTGTTTGGGGCGGCGCTCGTCGCCCTGCTCATTGCCTTCAGTCCGGGATTTGGTGCCCTGCTCGCGCTTCGCGTCGTGCAGGGCATCGTACTTGCCGGCCTGCCGGCGATCGCCATGACCTACCTGAGCGAGGAGATCGATCCGGCCAGCCTTGGCTATGCCATGGGGCTGTACATCAGCGGCAATTCGGTGGGCGGTATGGGCGGCCGCGTGATCACCGGCATGCTGACGGATGCTTTTGACTGGCGGGTGGCGGTAGGGGCAATCGCTTTGTTTAGTCTGGCGGCGGTGCTGCTCTTTTGGCGTTGGCTGCCCGCTTCCCGCCATTTTAAACGCCAGACGTTTGCCTTTGGGGACATTTTGTCCACACTGCTTGGCCAATGCAAGGATGTGCGCCTGCTTTGTTTGTACGGGCTCGGTTTTGTCCTGATGGGCAGCTTTGTCACCTTGTTCAATTATATCGGCTACCGGCTGACGGCTCCGCCGTACGAATTGAGCCAGACGCTGGTGGGGTGGATTTTCATCGTTTATGTGATGGGAACGATCAGCTCCACATGGATGGGCAAGCTGGCCGACCAATACGGCCGGTATGCCGTGATGGGTCTGGCGCTGGGCATGATGCTGGCCGGCGCCCTGCTGACGCTCGCGGGAAGTTTGGGCATGATCATCGCCGGCATCTCAGTGTTTACCTTTGGTTTCTTTGGAGGACATTCCATTGCCAGCAGCTGGATCGGCATTATCGCCACCGAACACAAATCTCAGGCTTCATCGCTGTATTTGTTCTTTTATTATGTAGGTTCCGGCGTAAGCGGCACCATCGGAGGGCTTTTCTATTCCAGTTACGGCTGGAATGGCCTCATCGCCATGCTGGCCTGTTTTCTGCTCGCCGGTCTTTTGTTGAGCTTCGTACTGCGTCAACGGGGTGCGGAGCAAACCGATCATATGATTTGAGAAAGCGGATTCAAAAAGTGAAAGCAATGGTTCGTGACTCCAATCACAAGCTGGACAGCCTGTTTATGCTATTTTTAAGTAAAAATTTAATGTCCTAAGAGCTTGAGGTTGGAAAAAAAAGGGGAAAGTACGATGGAAAGCTGCCGCCATTGCAGCGAGGCGCTGTGCACCCGCAAAGTTCCTATATTTGCTTCGTTGTCCGAAGAGGATCTGGCCAAGATCAGCACGATGATCAAACATCGGAAATATCGCAAGGGACAAGCGTTGATTTTGGAAGAACAACCTTCGGAAACTTTGTTTATTGTCCGCGAGGGTTACGTGAAGCTGTTGAAAATTACGGCGCAAGGCAAAGAGCAAATTTTGCGCGTTCTTTCGACGGGTGAGTTTTTCGGCGAATTGAGTATATTCAACAGCGGCGAGACCAGCAACTTTAGCGCCTATGCGCTGGAAGACACCGATGTTTGCCTGTTGACCAAAAAGGATATGGGACTGATCATTCAGGAAAATCCGGATATTACGTTAAAGCTGCTGCAGAGCATTACCAAGCGCTTGGCCGCTACGGAGAACCTGGCGCAAAGTCTGGCCACAAACGATCCCGAAATCCGCATCGCTTATATGATTTTGGAGCTTGGCCGCAAATACGGCAAAGCGGATCAGGATCAAGATCGCATTAAGATCAGACTTCCGTTATCGCGTGAAGAGATGGCCAACTATGTAGGCGTTACAAGAGAAACCATCAGCCGCAAGTTCAGTAAATTCGAGCAGGCGGGAATTATTGAACTCAACGGAACACGGGAGCTTACGATTTGCGATATCCAAAAACTGAATGACTATATTGATTAATCAGGACAAACGCCCCGTTTTCCGCCGTCGTTTTGCGGAGAGCGGGGCGTTGTTTGGGTTAGCGGCTAATCTTCAATAGGCAGAAACTGGCTTTTGTCTTCGCCGCAAACCGGACATACCCAGTCTTCGGGAAGGTCTTCAAAAGCGGTCCCCGGCGAAATACCTTCACCGGGATCTCCCACGGCCGGATCGTAGATATAACCGCAAGGCTGGCATATATATTTTTTCATCGTATAACATCTCCTCTGGTTTGAATTTTTAATGGATTAAACTGCGGACAAGCTCCGTTTCCGTGATTTCAAGGGATTGCTCTATGGCCGCTTTATAAGGCAGAGCAGCGCTGACATTGGCAAAAACAACAGCTCCGCAAATCGCCCCGTTTTTGATAAAAATCCGTTTGTAAGGCCCAGAATCCGGACCGCAAAGGCTATTGTCGCATTGCTGCTCATCCGTCAGGCCGATGGAGAACAAAGGAGCATTAAACGCATTGGATACGGTCATCGGCACCGGCCGGCGGTAAACGGCGGCATGGCCCGCCATGTTGGTCCCGGCGATTTTGCCTTGTTCCATGGCGCTGTTCCACAGGCCTTCCGCCCTGCCGCGAAATTCGGCAACATCGCCGGCGGCATAAATGTGTTCGGCGCTGGTTTGCATGTGCTCGTTAACGACAATCCCCGCTCCGACTTCAAGTCCGCTTTGGCGGGCTAACTCAGCATTGGGAATCACCCCGATCGAATATACGACATGCTCGCAGGGCAAAAATGAACCGTCTTCAAGCTCCACGCCTTCGACGCCGCTAATGCCGGCAATTCTGCGGACGCCTTGTCCCAACCTTATCTCAGTTCCCTGTTCGGCGATTTTTTCTGTTAGAATGGCCGCAGCCCGTTCATCCAGTTGGCGGGCCATCAGCCGCGGCGACGCTTCGACTATCGTGACGGAATATCCGGCCCGGTTCAGGGACCAGGCGGTTTCCACCCCTTGAATGCCGCCGCCGATGACGCAGATTCGGTCTCCGCCCTGCAAAGCTTGTTTCAGCTTGTCCGCGTCGTTTCTGCTGCGGATATTGTGCACATGAGGCAAAGACGCGCCTTCAAGATTCAGCTTGCGGTTCACGGCTCCCGTGCAGAGCAGCAGCTTGTCGTACTGCACTGCTTGGCCGTCTCCGGTCATGACCGTCCTGGAGTCCGGATCAATGGAAACAACTGGTGTCCCGGCATGATAAGCAATTTTATGCTCGTGGTACCATTTTTCCTTCTTAATCAACACATTGTCGCTGTGCAAATCGGTGAATAATCCTTTGGACAATTTCACTCGATTATAAGGAAGGCCGGATTCGTCGCCGAAAATGGAAATTTCCGCCGCTTCCTGCCGTTCGCGGATCGCTTTGGCCGCGCTGATGGCGGCCACGCCGCCGCCAACAATAACGTAATGACGATGTTCAGACATGGTTTTCTCTCCTTTTGCCGGACCCTAGATCACGCTAAGCAGCAGATCCGCGACGAACTCGGCGGCGTTTTTGATTTTTCTGACTTTGTCTTCGTCATTAGGGGTGAACCGGATGCGCACCGGGAATTCAACGTGGGTCATGCCGGTCGTTTTGATCACGTTGGAGGTGCTTTGCACCTGCATATTTGTGGCATTCAAGTAATCCTGCACGACTTCGATCGCTTCGCCGCTCCATCCGTACGAACCGAAAGCCGCGCCAAGCTTGCCTTCCAGATTCATGTCCGGAAGTTTCTTGAGCAGGCTTTCCAGCTTGCCGGTCATATCCGCATATTTGGTGGAGCTGCCGATAAAAACGGCATCGGCAGCGGCGATGCTGTTCAGCACATCGGCTTCATCCGCTTTATCCACGTCCCATAGCTCAACGCCGATACGGTTTTCCTCGAAGCTGTCTTTTAGGATTTGGGCCATTTTTTTGGTGTTGTTTTTAAACGTTGCATAAACGATGGCCACCTTTTTGTCTTGCTTGGTTTCCGTGCTGAGTTCGGCATACAAACGGATATATTTGCCGATGTCGCTGCGGAGAATAAAACCATGCGACGGGGCGATCATTTGGATGTCCAAGTCTTTGACGGCTTCGATTAAGGTTCGCACATATCTTCTGTGCGGATGGATGATGGCCCGGTAATACCCGGTAAAATCCTCGGTGACATCAAACCCGGCTTCATCCGCAAACAGGCTGTTTACGGCCACATGGGTACTGAAAATGTCGCAAGGAAACAAGATTTTATCTTCCACGCAGTAAGTGATCATCGTTTCTTCGGTGTGCAAATAAGGTGTTTCTTTAAATAGAAGCGTTTTGCCGCCGATATCCAGTGTATCGCCGTCCTTGACCGCCAGATATTGACGGTGCTGGAGCTTGTACATTTGCTGGATTTCCGGAACGGCTACTTCCGTACATACAATCGTGGCATTGGTTGCCCTGGCGGCCAGCGCCGCTAGTCCGCCCGAATGATCGGGTTCGGTATGGTTGATGACAATGTATTGGATATCCAGCGGGTTGATCAGTTCGGTGACATGGTCGGCGAACTCTCTGCCGAATTCCATATCGACGGTGTCGATCACCGTCGGTTTGCCGGTTTTCAGCAGATAGGAATTGTAGGTGGTGCCTTTGGTCAGAAGCAGCCGGTGGAAGGGAACCTCGCGGTTGTCGATTTTTCCGATCCAGTATACGTCCTTGCTGATTTCGAATCCGGGTTGCATATTTGAAAACCTCCTGTGGAATGGATTTAGGAACAACTCGATTGTATATCTCGCGGCTTGTCCGGCAGAGGATTGAAATCAAACCAAAAAAATACTTGAACCGCCTTGAAAATTTGATTTGAATCCTTCTTTTTGCGGGTTGGCGGATTTACAATGAGGTAAATTACGAGGGGAAGGGAGAAGCTATGAACCTTGAGCCGGAAAAAACGTTTGCCGTAAAGGAACTGGTGCAATACCGCAGCCAGCAAATTAACAGCCGCTTTTTTTCATATCTAGGCGTGGACGCGGTGCTTTTTGCCTTTGACGATAATGAAAGCATAAGCTCCGAATCTGCCGAGGCACCCAAATTGTTATATGTTTTTGAGGGACAGCTTGAAGTTGCCGTTGACGGGAAGAAGCTGGCATTAAACGAAGGGGATTCCGTCGTGATTTCGGCGCAAAAAAAACATGCCCTCCAAGCGGCGGGCAGATGCAAGTTCGTGCAAATTGGCTAATTGACTAAGATGAACAACATTATTTTATATATTTGGAGGAATGAACATGAACATTAATAAATTACCGCAGGCAAAAGTATTAAAATTGGCGGATGAAATAACGGTTGAACAACACCAGATTTCCAGCAAAACGCTAGTGCAGCGTCCGAACCTTGGAATGACCTTGTTTGCGCTCGATCAAGGAGAAGAAATCAAAAAGCACTCTTCTTCCGGGGATGCGATGGTGAATGTCATCGAAGGCACAGCCGAGATTACGATCGGCGATGAAGTGTACACTGTTAGGGAAGGCGAAACTATTATTATGCCGGCAAACATTCCCCACGGCCTGAAGGCGGTAGAGGAAGCCTTTAAAATGCTGCTGATTGTTGTAAAGTGACAAACAATGGGCATATGCACTCCCAGATCAAAGTGGTCAAAACTATACTTGAATAGGATATTGTCAACTAAAGTGTCTTTTCAATAGTCAGAATTTGACAAATACCTTAGTATGTAAAAAAATCTAATGTGGCTGTTTATGGCGTTTGTCTCTTGGTGTCCCTGCATGCTGCCTGCCTTTGCACGATTATTCCTTTCGCTCAGGGAACAGGGGATGGGGGCTAGAGCAAGGATTCCAAAAAAGAGAGAAGAAAAAAACAAAAAAAAGATGGGGAAAAAATGAGGCGGTGCAGGTGAGATTTTTGGCTTGATTAGAGAACGTATGTTTTGTATAATGAAATAAATGGAACTTATGTTCGTGTATTCTTGATTCGGGAGGTAAGCGGATATGGAAGCCAATGCGGGAACGGAACTTCAACCATTCAGCAGCCGTTTTAACAGCGAGCAGGACTGCATGGAGGCGCTGATCGCGATGAAGTGGCCAAGCGGCTTTGTCTGCCCGCGCTGCGCTCACACCCGGTGCAGCCGTCTGACCTCCCGGCATATCCCCTTATTTGAGTGCGGAAAGTGCAAGCATCAAACATCGCCTTTGGTCGGCACGATTTTTGAAGGAACGCATCTCCCCCTGGTGAAGTGGTTTCAGGCGCTGGATTTGTTCCTGCTGGAGGGCGGCATCTCGGCGCTGCGGCTGCGCCAGGTGATCCGGGTCGCCTACAAGACCGCCTGGTCGATGCTGCACAAAATACGTCATGCCGTAGGGGAGTTCGATGCCCGGGAACTGCTCTCCGGAGACGTGAAGGTGAACAGCGATCAGTATGGGCGTAATCCGTCCCGGTGCCAGCTTTCGCATCCGTACGCCTCGGCGGTCGTAGCGGGCTGCACGGTAACAGAGTCGGGCGAGCCGGAGCAGGTCAAAATCCGCCTGGTGCCGCATAAGCGGGGAGGCGAAAAAAGGGCAGACCGTCACGATCTAACCGCGTTTATTGGCGGGCATGTGGATGTCCGTACATCGGCGGTACAGTTGTTCCCTCAGGCCTTTCGGCTGTATGCGCCCTTGCGGAGAGTGGTGAGAGAGGCGTGGGAATCGCTGAAGAGTACGTATGGAGCCTTGGGACTGAAGCATCTGCAGGCGTACCTGAACGAATACACCGGACGCCGCCGGTTGCGCCTGTCCGGAGGACTGCCCGGAGCGGAAGAAACGATGCGGCAGAAGTTGCTGCAGATGTGTGTGGCGATTCCGGCGATCCCTTACCGTAAGCTGATCGCGCGCCAACCGAACCAGCTCCTTGCGGCTGCGGCCTGATCACAGTCTTTTCATTTTTCCCGGTTTCTTGCCCCAACCCTCCCGTCAGGTCGGCTTCCCTTCTCCCGAATCTGACTAATGATCTCGAACATGACTGCTTATCACAAACATACCCCCTTTTCCCCAATATATCTTCCTCTCCTGAATATATCTTCATCTCTGCTTCCTGATCAAACGGGATAATTGTGCAAAGCGTTCGGCCAACGGATGTTGATCTGCAGCAGAGCCCAAAGAATATTTATGGGTGCGCATGGGTAAGAAATGAAGCCCCGAGCCATGGCGGGACCCGCTCTCCAAATCATGCGGGTATGGCGGCGGCTTTTCTTAGGGGGAAAAAGCGAGGCTCAACCTAGAAATCGGTGCTTGGCACGGCCGGCTATTGAAACGGCCGCGCCAATCTCCTCGGCTCCGCACTGGATCTCGGCCTTCAAAATAGCGGCACTTTAGGTACCTATTATTCGGGTTCAGGCATGTTTCTAAATGTTAGATGCATTTTTCGTCCTTATTTTCCTGCGGATGGTCCGGTATGCGTGAATTCCCATGCGATTCGAGAAAATAACGACATTGCTTCTACGTACCGCTAAGTGGACGGATATGGCCAGAATAACGCCCTTTTTTGCCCTTATGTCTTTCATTGGAGTTCCTCGGGCAGCCTAACCAATTAACCGGATCGTCTTTGCCATTTGCGTAACCGGCTCCTTTTTATCCGCGTCGGAACCGCAGAAAAAGGGGCCCAAGCTGTGCCGAATTTCGTTGACACTGGCTAACCAACAAGAATATACTATATATGAACATTTACTCATATATCGTTTTAATATTGAGGAGTGAGCAAGCGGATGGAAACGGCTGCAGGTATAGTTAAACGCAAATTCGTTCTGGAAGGCTTGGATTGCGCGAACTGCGCTATGAAAATCGAAAACGGTGTTCAGAACATTGACGGGGTTTCGGCTTGTTCGGTGAATTTTGTGAACAAAACGTTAACCATGGAAATGGTCATGGACCGCAGCGAGGAGATCCTTGAGCAGACCAAGAAAAAAATCCGCGCGCTGGAGCCTGACGTCAAAGTATTGGAGCAAGGAGCGGCGGGAATTAAACGTGCCCATAACCACGGCCACAGCCGCGGCCATGATCATGCTGACGATCGCGGTGCCGAAGCGGCTGAGGATGGACACGGCCATTCCCATGACCACGGGGCGCAAAGCCTTAAAATCATGGTCGCCCGCCTGGCTGCAGGTTTTGTCATCGGCGCGGCGGCGCTATCGTTATCCTTGGGTCAGGAGCTTAAGCTGATCCTGTTTCTGGCCTCCTACCTCGTTGTGGGCGGGGATATCGTCTACAAGGCGCTGAAAAACATCGTCAGAGGCCGGGTGTTCGATGAAAACTTCCTGATGGCGATCGCAACCGTCGGTGCGTTTGTGATCGGGGAGTACCCCGAAGGCGTGGCCGTCATGTTCTTTTACCAGATTGGTGAACTGTTCCAGAGCATTGCCGTCAACCGGTCGCGGAAATCGATCAGCGCGCTGATGGACATCCGCCCGGATTTTGCCAATTTGAAGGCGGGCGACGAGATCAAACGGGTGAGTCCGGAGGAAGTGCGGATCGGCGATTTCATCGTCGTTCGTCCTGGCGAGAAAGTACCGCTTGACGGTAAAGTCGCGGAAGGAAGCTCGGCTATGGATACCTCGGCGCTGACCGGCGAGTCCGTACCGCGCGAAGTGGCTGCCGGCGATGATGTGCTGAGCGGATTTATCAACAAACACGGGGTTTTGACGGTCGAGGTTACGAAGGTGTTTGGCGAGTCGACCGTGGCCAAAATTCTCGATCTGGTCGAGAACGCAAGCAGCAAAAAGGCTCCGACGGAAAACTTTATTACAAAATTTGCCCGTTACTATACGCCGTTTGTTGTCATCGTCGCCGCTTTGCTGGCCGTTCTTCCTCCGCTGATCATTAGCGGCGCGACCTTCGCGGATTGGGTATACCGGGCTCTGGTATTCCTGGTCATTTCCTGTCCTTGCGCCCTGGTGGTTTCAATTCCGCTCGGCTTCTTCGGCGGCATCGGCGCTTCCTCCAAGAACGGCGTGCTGGTTAAGGGCAGCAATTACCTGGAAGCGCTGAATGACGTCAAATACGTCGTGTTCGATAAAACGGGAACCCTGACCAAAGGCGCGTTTAAAGTTAACGGCATTTACCCGCAAAACGGATGGACCGAACAGGAACTGCTGCGTCAGGCCGCTTTTGCCGAAATGCACTCCACCCATCCGATCGCGGAGTCGATCAGGGAAGCTTACGGAAGGGAACTGAAAGAAGAGCTGCTCTCGGGGTACAACGAAATATCGGGCCACGGCATTCAGGTTATGTTCGAAGGCAGGGAGGTGCTGGCGGGCAACGCGAAGCTAATGAAGCGGGAAAATATCGCTTTCGCCGCGCCTGCCGAGCTGGGCACCATCGTGCATGTCGCGGTCGGCAGGCAATACGCCGGTTATTTGGTCATTGCCGACGAGGTTAAGGAGGATTCGGCACAGGCGATCCGTTCTCTGAAAAATCTCGGCGTGAAGAAGATTGTGATGCTGACGGGCGACATCAAGGCGGTGGGCGAAGCGATCGGCAAAAAGCTGGGCGTCGACGAGGTCCGGGCCGAACTGCTGCCGCAGCATAAGGTGGAGGAACTGGAGAAGATCGACCGCCAGAAAGCGGGCAAAGAAAAGATCGTGTTCGTCGGCGACGGGATCAACGACACGCCGGTGTTGGCCCGAGCGGATGTCGGCGTGGCCATGGGCGGCCTTGGGTCCGACGCGGCGATTGAAGCGGCCGATATCGTCATCATGACCGATGAGCCTTCCAAGCTGGCTTCGGCAATTCATATTGCGAAGAGCACCCGGCGCATCGTATGGCAGAACATTATTTTTGCGCTGCTCGTCAAAGCGGTTTTCCTGCTTCTGGGCGCGTTTGGGATTGCGACGATGTGGGAAGCGGTGTTCTCGGATGTAGGCGTCACTCTGCTTGCCGTTCTGAACGCGATGCGCGTATTAAAAATCAAGCCCAACTTGAGTTAAGGGAATGGGGTTGGGCGAGATGGGCAATCGCCGATCCCGCTCCCGTCCCCGGCCGGAGCGCGCTGCTCGCCGGGGCCGGGACGGGGCCGATCTGCGGTTTTTCGTATCATCCGTGGTTGGTGTGCTGAAGGGTTTGGAGAAAAATTTGCTCGATGTGAGCGTCGTCAAGCGAATAATAAACCGTCTTGCCAACCTTGCGCCGTTTAACGATTCTCAGGTTGCGCAGGTACCGCAGCTGGTGGGAAACGGCCGACTGCCCCATTTCGAGCAGCACCGTCAAATCATGCACGCACAATTCCCTTTTTAGCAGGGCGCTGATGATTTTCACGCGTGTCGGATCGCTGAAAGCCTTAAACCAATCGGCAAGCTGAACCGCCGCCTGGTCATCGATGAGCTCCGCTTTGACCTCAGCCAAATCCGCCGCCGATCCTAGGCAGCTCGTATCGCATTCTTCTGCCGTGTTTGCCGTATTTATAGAACGTGTCATTGAATATCACCCTTCTACGCTAGGCGTTTGCATATATTATACTTAAACGAAATCATTACTATTAAAAGATTGCTGTCATCACAGTATCACATAAGCAACCTTTAAACAAGTTGCCCGAGGACGCCTGAATATACGGAATCCGGGCCGCTCCGGGCTCGTCAGAAATGAAATATTCCACGCAGTAAATTGAAGCGCTTCCAATCCGGTGTTATGATAAGTTCAGCGAAGATGAAAGCGGGGATTCCATGGCAAGTATCAAGGATGTCGCGCAAATGGCCGGAGTGGCGGTAGGAACGGTCTCCCGGGTCATCAACAACTCGGGGCCGGTCAAATTGGAAACGCACCGGAAGGTGGAAGAGGTCATCCGGCGGATGAACTATGTTCCCAATGAAGTAGCCAGGAACTTTAAAATGCAGAAGTCGAAAATGGTTGCGCTGCTGCTGCCCAGTATTTGGCACTCGTCCTTTTCCGAATTGGCTTATTATGTCGAGGACGAGCTCGATCGCAGCGGATTAAGCTGATGCTCTGCAATAGCGGCGGCAAGCCGGAAAAGGAGCTTTATTACCTGGATATGCTCCGGCAGAACAAAGTGGCCGGGATTGTGGGAATTACTTATAACGACATTGAGGACAATGTCGGCCCCGAAATTCCGATGGTCAGCATCGACTGCCATTTCAACCGCCCGATCACCTGCGTTACTTCGGACAATTTCGCAGGCGGCCGGCTCGCGTTGCGGGAGTTGGTTAAGGCCGGAGCTCAAAAGCCCGTCTTCATTGGAGCGGTTGCGGCCATGCCCAGCGAAATGATGAACCGCAAGGCGGGATTTGCGTATGAAGCGAGGCGGCTTGGCGTGGACTACGCCATATTTGAACGGCCGGATCCGATCGCGGACGAAGCCGCGTATTTCGATGAATTTTTCCGTATCCACCGGGAGACCGACGGCGTGTTTGCCATTAATGACATGTTCGCCGCCAAATATATCGACCGGGCGGTGCAGTTGGGACTGAAGGTTCCGGAGGATGTCAAGGTGATCGGTTACGACGGAATCCAGAGCCATCCTTAGTTCCACGATCCGCCAGCCGGTGGAGGAGATGGCGCGCACGGCCGTTCAATTGCTCTTTCGGATCATGGGCGGGGAAAGGCAGCTGCAGGAAGCTTACCGGCTGCCGGTCGTTTTCAGGCGGGGCGAAACAACCTGAGCGATTGCCGAGAGGTTGTTTCGGACAAAAAATGGAAACGTTTCACTTTATTTTGGAAGCGCTCTCTGAAAGGGGATGAAGATGCTCACTGCCAGGGTAGTGTATTGGTTAATGGTGTGGCGGGACGGCGAACATCGAGGGAAAGGGATGGGTCTATGAGAAGCAAAGCGCACGCGAATAATCTTGTTTTCGACATGCTCTATAAACGTTTTTTGCTGGTGATTGCCGCAATCCTGGTGATCGCCATTATTTTCGGCGCCGTATTGTTTTTGCGCAGCCAGCGGTATTATTCGGAGATTATTTACTACAAACAGGTTGAGCGGCTAAAATTCGTGCATCACGATATCGAAAGTGAAATTGAAACGATCAAACGCATCCAGTACGGCGTCATGATGGACGAGAATGTGGACAATATACGCTATCTTTATGCGTCCAGCCCTTATTTCCAGCGTTATCAAATGATCCGCGCCATGATGGATCAAATGAAATCGCTCAAGAACAGCAGCCGCCTGGTGTCTAATGCGGAAATTTACTTCAAGTCCATCGGCAAAGTGATCGGCACCGACGAAATAAACGATATGAACCCCAAGACCTGGGATGACATGCAGCAGGAGCTGTTTAAAAATACTAAGAATACGTCCACGCTGCGGACATACAATAACCGCTTGATTGTTATGGAAGCGGTTACAAATGCGGCGGACAGCCGGGATCTTGACTGCGTCCTGATTGTGGAGCTGGATCAACGGGCGATCGAAGAACAACTGAAGAACGCCCAGTTGACCGACGAGGATATCATCGTGCTGACCGGCGGCGAACGGCAATTTATCGTCTCCAGCGCGCGTGCGGGAGACACCCTGACGGTTGATGCGGCGGCCGGACAGCAGGTTATGCTTGGCGGCAGGCGGTTCGATGTTATCCGGAGCGAATCCGAGGCCCTTGAGACCCAACTGCTGTGGCTTTACGTAGATAACACGAATCAGGTGGTGATCGGGATCGCCCTGACGCTGCTGCTGAGCTTTATCGCGATCATCGCGGCCGTCGTGCTGTCCGGTTTTCTGGAATCCTACCGCCGAGTGTATCATCCGCTGAAGCTTCTGCTGGAGGATGCCTTCGAGCAGGTTCGGGCCGGAAACTTCAAGTACCGGATTACCCGGGACGAGCCATCGTATTTTGCCAAGCTGTACGACAGCTTCAACGGAATGGTCGGCCAAATCGATTTTCTGATCGAACAAGATTTAAAACAGCAGCTTCTGATCAGCCATGCCCAATTGAAGCATTTGCAGGCTCAGATCAATCCTCATTTTATGTACAACAGCTATTATCTTCTTTATCGCATGATCAAAATGAAAGACTACGAGAACAGCGTCGCTTTCTGTGAGCATCTCGGCAAATTTTACGAGTACATTACTCGTGACGGCGAGGACGAGAAGAGGCTTCGGGAGGAGGTGGAGCATGCGCGGAACTACGCGGCCATTCAGGGCTACCGCTTCAAACAGCGCGTTAAGATCGACATTGCCGAACTGCCTGAGCGCTGGGCGGACACCCCCGTTCCCCGCCTGATTCTCCAGCCTTTGTTGGAAAACGCCTTTCAGTACGTTTTTGAAAAAGTTTCTTCGGACTCGTCCGGCTGCTTGAGCGTCTCCTTCCGTGAATGCGGCGGGGAACTGGCCATCCGCGTCGAGAACAGCGGGGAGCTGGATACGGAAACGGTGCAGCATATCCGCACTCTAGTCGAGACGGGGAGCAAGGACGGACAGATCACGGCGTTAACGAATATTCACAGACGGCTGCAAATTTATTTCAAAACGCGGGCCGGACTATCCATTTCCAAATCGCGGTTCGGCGGACTTTGCGTCGAAATTCGCATTTTGAACGAAGAAAGCGAGGGGGTAACATGAACGAATCTGGCCGGAAGCTGTTGATCGTGGACGACGAGCCCACGATTGCCGACGGATTGCAAATGCTGTTTCGGGAGCGGGAGGAATTGGGGCTGGAGGTGAAGGCCGCCTATTCGTCCAAAGAGGCGCTCGGCGTATTTGCGGAGTTTGGCCCGGACGTGGTTCTGCTCGACATCCAAATCCCGGGCGTCACCGGGCTTGAATTGGCCGGGCGCATGCGCGCGCTGCACCCTGCCGTCAAAATTATTTTCCTGACCGGTTACGACTATTTCGAGTATGCCTACAAGGCCATCAAGCAAGACGCCACCGATTATATTCTGAAAACCGAGGGGGACGACAAAGTCATCGCCGCGGTCGCTGCGGCCTTGGACCGGATCGCCTACGAGCAAGGTTTGCAAAACCAGTATACGGAGGCCCAAGCGCGTCTTGCCACGCTGCTTCCGGTATTTAGGGATCATTTGCTGGCGGCGTTGCTTAACGAATCTTCGCCCGATGCGGGCGCGATGTTTCGGGCGATGGCCGAATTGGACGAATCGTTAACGCCCGCCCAGCCCGTGCTGGTTCTCCTCGGGAGAAGCTGCACGGATCAATTGCCGTTGCCGGTTAGAGGGCTCGTGCAATTGACCGTGGAGCAAATTTTGCGGGCACAGCTTCATCCGTCGCCCTGGCAAATTTTCAGCGCAAGTCATCGGGAGGATATTCTCTGGTTTCTGGCCGGACGCGACAGCGGGCCCGGCTTGCCGGCGGTACCGGTGCCGCTGCTGGAGGATATTCAGACGATTTTAGCGGAACGGGCGGGATGCAAGTTTTCCTTTGTGCTGGCGAGAGAGCAGGTTAACTGGATGGAGATCGGCCGCGTTTACCGCTCGCTCCAAAGAACGCTGGCGCTCTTTGATCTGTGCAGCCAGGAAGGAATCGCCATGGAGGGAGAACGATATCCCGAGTCTTCCTTGGCGGAGGAAGAAGAGTGTGCGGATATCCTGCGTCTGCTGCCGCGAGTGGAATTGCTTAAGACCCATCTGCAGAACGGAAATCTGAAATCGTTCCGCAGTCTTCTGGACGAGTTGTGCCGGGTCCTGTCCGGAGTTCGCGGCGGGTACACGCTTCATGCCATCGAGCTTTATCTGACGGCCGGAAAGGCGCTGCTCGGGCATTTGAACGAAACCCGGTTATATTCCGCGCTGCCGGGCGATATCGATTTGGCGCTGCTGTACACGCCTACCCGAATGCAGGGCTGGCCGGAACGGGCCGGATATTTGGAAAAGCTGGGCCGGGCGCTGTGCGAGGCGGCGGACGCGGAACGCCGGTTCAACGCGGAGGCGACGATTTGCCGGATCAAAGACTATATCGGCCAGCATTTGGCGTCGGATTTGTCCTTAAACGCGCTGGGCCGGGCGACGGGCTTCAACCCCAGCTATCTTTCGCGGATATTCAAGCGGGATGTGGGAATCGGACTTCACGACTATATCACCCGGCGCAGAATGGAACTGGCCCGGTCGCTGTTGACCCACACGAAAATGAAAATTTACGAAGTCGCGCAAAAATGCGGATACGACAACACCAACTATTTTATCCGCATCTTCAAGTTGACGGTGGGGCTGACGCCGCAAGAATACAGAAACCGTCATGCTTAAAAAGGAAGGCTCGAAACCGCAAAAATAAGTAAAGGAATGGAGATAAAAGTCTAAAGATTAGCATGGGAAACAGCGCGGAAAAGCCGGATAATGAAATTGCGATCGCAAAGTAAGCGCTTTAAAAGGGGGAGATTAGAATCGCAACATCCGGCAAATCAAAGAAAAAATGGTTTCTCAAGGAGCTTCCGTTCCATGTCATGCTTTTGCCGGCGGTCGTCCTGACGATCATTTTCCGCTATGTTCCCATCGCGGGATTGTCCATCGCATTTATGGATTATCAGCCCGTTTTCGGTTTTTTCGATCAGAGATGGATAGGCTGGGACAATTTTGAGTACGTTTTCAATTTGCCCGGATTTTTCAATGTTCTGTGGAACACCTTGTTTATCGCCGTGATGAAAATCATCGGCAATCTGATCGTGCCGGTTGTGTTCGCCCTGCTGCTTAACGAAGTGCGCAACCGCCTGTTCAAGCAGTCGGTGCAGACCATGCTGTATTTGCCTCACTTCTTGTCATGGGTGGCGCTGGCCGGGGTGCTCATCGATATTTTGTCCCCTTCGTCGGGAATCATCAACAACACGCTGGCCGCGTTAGGGATAAAGCCGATCTTTTTTCTCGGCAACCCGGAAACTTTCCCGTACACGCTCGTCATCACCGATGTTTGGAAAGAATTCGGCTGGGGAACGATCATTTACCTGGCGGCGATCACCACGATCGACCCGACTCAATACGAGGCGGCGATTATCGACGGGGCGGGCAGATGGAAGCAGACGCTTCACGTCACTTTGCCGGCGCTGGCGCCCGTCATTTTGCTGCTGATGGTGCTCGGTATCGGCAACGTGCTTCAGGCCGGGTTTGACCAGGTTTACAACCTGTACAGTCCGCAGGTGTACAGTACCGGCGACATCATTGACACCCTGGTCTACCGCATCGGGATCGTGGATGTGCAGTTCGGCCCCGCCACCGCTGTCGGCTTCTTCAAATCGGCCGTATCCTTCGTCCTGATCGTTATCGGATATAAGCTGGCCAACAAATGGGCGGGATACAAGGTGTTCTAGCCGCTTATACGAAAGGGGGGCCTGGCTATGGAAAATTACGCATCCAGAAAAGTGTTTGTCGTGTTTAACGTGTTGCTTTTATCGTTTATGGCCTTTCTCTGCCTGCTGCCAATTCTGAATTTGATCGCGGTTTCATTCAGCTCCCGCTCAGTCGTGGAGGCCAATCAGGTGGGGCTTTGGCCCAAAGGCTTCAACACCAGCTCGTTTCAATACATTTTTGCCAATCCGCAATTTTTCAAATCGCTGTGGATTACGGTGGAACGGACCTTCCTGGGCTGGGCTGCCGAACTGGCGTTGACGATCCTGGTCGCTTATCCCTTGTCCAAATCCAAAAAAGCATTTCGCCTAAGAGGCGTCTACGTCTGGTTTTTCATGGTGACGATGGTGTTCAACGGCGGACTGATTCCCACGTATCTTGTGGTCAACGAACTGCATCTGGTCAATTCCGTTTGGGCGCTGATTTTGCCGGAGGCGGTGGCGATGTTCAATGTGCTGCTGATGCTGAATTTCTTCCGTACGATTCCCGGCGAACTGGAGGAGGCGGCTCTGATCGACGGAGCCGGGTGGCTGGTCACGATGGTCAGGGTCTATTTGCCGCTTAGTCTGCCTTCGCTGGCAACGATCACGCTGTTCATTCTCGTCCGCCACTGGAACAGTTGGTTTGACGGGCTGATTTTCATGAACTTGCCGGACCGTTATCCGCTGATGACCTATTTGCAAACGATGGTGCTAAATCTGGATTTGTCTCAGCTTTCGTCGACGGCGCTCGCGAACAATCCGCAACTTTTGGAAATTACCGGCAGATCGCTCAGATCGGCTATGATTCTGGCCTGTACGCTGCCTATTTTGCTGGTTTATCCGTTTTTGCAGAAATTTTTCGTCAAAGGGATGCTTCTCGGGAGCGTCAAAGGGTAGACAAGTCCGTATTCGGCTCATGACAGGAACAATAAAAGGGGGAGAGAGATTTGAAACAACGGAAAACGATCGTGCTGAAAGGATCTCTTATTGTATTGCTTGCGCTGGCGATGGCCTCCATATCGGCCTGCGGGGGCGCGGCAAAACCGGAGCGGACCGGCGGCGGGGCCGTTTCTGCGCCGGAGAACGACGGCCCGCTGGTAAAGTATGAGCCGGCCATCGAGTTGTCGGCAATGAAGAACCTCTACGGGGATGAACGTTACCTTCCCGGCGATGATCTGAACAACAATGTTTGGACCCGGGCGTACGAGCAGGAACTCGGCATCAAAATCAATTATAAATGGGCGGTGGCCGGCGAAGGCTTTCAGCAAAAGGTAACCATGGCGGTTGCCTCCGATGATCTGCCCGATATTATGACGCTTCCGGCAAAAGACTACTTCACGCTTGCCAAAGCGGGGAAATTGGCCGATCTGACGCCGTATTTCGACAAATACGCTTCGGACACTTTGAAATCGACGTTAAACGCGGACGGCGGAAAACAGATGAAAACCGCTTACGTGGACGGAAAGCTCTACGGGATTCCGCAGACGGGCGGCTTCGACGCGACGGCGGATATGATCTGGATTCGCCAGGATTGGCTGGAGAAGCTGAACCTTCCCGTGCCCAAGACGCTGGATGACGTCGTGAAGATCGCCAAAGCGTTCAGGAATGATGATCCTGACGGCAACGGCGTCAAAGACACGTTCGGCATCGGTTTTCAGAAGGATCTGGTCAGTTCGACCGCCAGCTTTGAGGGCTTTTTTGCGGCGTATCACGCCTATGGCAAAGCTTGGATTCGCGGGGAGGACGGAACGATTTCGTACGGAGCCGTCAAGCCGGGGATGAAGGACGCGCTGGCGAAGCTGAGAGAAATGTTCGCCGATGATCTGATTGACGTAGAGTTCGGCGTCAAGGATTGGAAGAAAGCGGGCGAAGATATCGCCGCGGGCAAAATCGGCTTATTCTACGGAAGGGAAGGATTGCCCTGGATGAGCGCCAAGGACGCCATCGTCAACAATCCGCAGGCCGAATGGATTTGCGTGCCGATCGTCTCGGCCGACGGCCAGCCGGCCAAACCGGTCACCACGGTGACGATGGAGCGCTATTTTGCCGTCCGCGCCGATGTCGCGCATCCGGAAGCGCTGCTGAAAATCATCAACCTGTTCCAGGACAAAATCAACAATCCGCAAACGACGATGGAAACGCTCAATACCTTCGGCGTGGATCCGGAGAGCGGCATCAACTTCGCCGCGTACGCCTTCGGCGGCCTCGATCCGTCCGAGGACAAACCGAATAAATACTTCAAACAAATCAACGACGTGCTGCAGGGCAAGGAGAAGCTGGAAAATATTCATCCGGAGGCGATCCGTTACTACAACACGATCAAGAACTATATGGACAACGGGATGGATAAAGGAGCCGATCCGCTGGGCTGGAATTATTACAAATTCCTCGGTCCCGAAGGCTCCTGGAAGGTAATCGGATACTACCGCGACAACGATCTGCTTGAACGGTCGGCCTGGTTCGGACTGCCGACGCCGACGATGAGCCAGAAAGGAGCCACGCTGGATAAACTCCAGGAGGAGACGTTCATTAAGATCATCACGGGCAGCGCTCCGGTCTCCGATTTCGACGCGTTCGTGGAAAACTGGAAGAAGCTTGGCGGAGAGCAAATCACCAAAGAAGTCAATGAATGGTACAACGCCACTTTTGAGGCGAAATAAGAGGGGGTTAGATCGGATGAAGCAGGGAAGCAGATACCGATTTTACATGCATGAGGCAGAGCGGGGGGACATGCCGGGACCGGATACTTGCGGTGATTTTATGCCGTTCTTTCATCAGGGAGTTTATCACTTGTTCTACTTGCATAAGTACTGCGTGTATGAGGTCGCCACTACGGATTTCGTCCATTACGGAGAGCCGCGGCTGGCGATACCGTGCGGCAGTCCGGAGGATCAGGACTGGCATATCGGCACGGGGAGCGTCGTCGAACGCGAGGGCGTGTTCCATTTCTACTATACAGGCTTTAACGAGAGCAACCGGGATTGCGCGGGCAAGCATGAACAGGTGCTGATGCGGGCCGTCAGCACTGATCTCGTCCATTGGGAGAAGGACGCCTCGTATTGTGTGACGCCTGACACGGAGCATTACGGCGGCTTGCATTGGAGAGACCCCCAGGTGTTCTGGAACGACCGGGAGCGGGAATATTGGATGGCGGTGACGGCGACCGAAAAGGACGGAGATCATAACCGCGGGGGCTGCACCCATATTATGAAGTCGTCCGATTTACAGAGCTGGCGTCCCGGTACGGCAATTTACGCTCCGGGAACTTTTGCTACCCATGAGTGCCACGATATTTTCCAAATGGGCGAATGGTGGTACATGATCTTCTCCAATTATACGCGCTGGTGGGAAACGCGTTACCGGATGGCCAATAGTCCGGCGGGGCCGTGGATCACGCCGGCGGCAGACGATATGTTTGACGGCCGGGCCTTTTATGCCGCGAAAACGGTCTCTAACGGCACAAACCGTTACCTGGTCGGCTGGCAGGCCATCCGCTCCGGGATGGACGACAAGAAGCCGTACCAGTGGGGCGGAAGCGCCTTGGTGCACGAACTCGTGCAGCGCCCGGACGGGACGCTCGGCGTAAAACCGGTGCAGGCTTTAGCGGAATCCTACCGTAGAGCGCGGCCCCAAGCCGCGGTGGCTCACCGCGGGACCTGGACGTTTCAAAACGGAGTGTGCGGCAGCGAGCCTTACGGCTTCGGTTGGGCCGAGGTCGGAAGCATGAGGGAAGCGTGTATGGTTAAAGCGAAGCTTCGCTGGGCGCCGGGAACTCTAGCATGCGGACTCATGCTGCATATCGGCGGGCCGCGGCTGGAGAAATGGTGCCAGGTTCGGCTGGAGCCCGCGCGGAACAGAGTGGTCTTCGACCGCTCCAACAAATTTGACGGGGATCAAATGTTTATCGAAGAACGGTATGTTTCGCTGGCGGGTACGAATGAGGCGGAAGTCAAGGTGTTCGTAAACGGCAATGCAATCATTATTTATGTCAACGACACAGCGCTGGCTACGCGAGCCTATGATTACGAGCCGGGCGGCTGCGGAATTTTTGTCGAGCATGGGGAAGCGGAGTTTTTGGAGCTTGATATCTTGGAATAGACGAGCGCCAAGTAAGCGCGCGGGAGATTTTTCTCCCGCGCGCTTTCGGTGATTTTCCGGAGAAGTCGGCATCGGAGATAGCAGACGGTTTAGCGGTAAGCCGGCAGCCAGTCGCCGTGCGCTTCGATCAAGTCGTCGCACAGCGCGACGATATCGTCCATGGACAGCTCCGCCGAAGTGTGGGGGTCCAGCATCGCCGCGTGGTAAATATGCTCTTTTTTGCCGGTGATAGCCGCTTCGATCGTTAACAGCTGGGTGTTGATGTTCGTCCGGTTCAAAGCCGCGCACTGCGGCGGAAGATCGCCGACATAAGTCGGAGTGACGCCGCTGGCGTCCACCAGGCAAGGCACTTCGACGCAAGCTTCCTTCGGTAGGTTGGGAATCAACCCAGTGTTCATCACGTTGCCGCCGATTTTGAACGGCACGTCGGTTTCAATCGCCTCCATAATATAGGATGCGTATTCATGCGAACGCTCATGTTTCAATTCCGCGTTGTTCACGAGCTCCTCCCGCATTTTTTCCCAGTTAGCGATCTGACTCACACAGCGGCGCGGGTATTCGTCCAGCGGGATTTGGAAGCGGTCGATCAGCTCGGGATAATTGCGCTTGATAAAGTAAGGGTGATATTCGGCGTTATGCTCCGACGATTCCGTGATGTAAAACCCAAATTTCAGCATCATCTCAAAGCGCACCATGTCCTTGTGGGGCTGTTTTTGTTTTTCCGCCGCCCGCCGTTTGATTTCGGGGTACAAATCCGCGCCGTTCCGGGTAACCTCCAGCAGCCAGGCCATGTGGTTGATTCCGGCGATCTTCGCCTGCACTCCGGTTTTGTCCATTTCCAAGCTTTTGAACAGGTCGGGGATGCAGGCTTGAACGCTGTGGCACAGCCCGATGGTGCGGACTTGGCCGTACGTGTTCATGACGTTCGTCAGCACGGCCATCGGATTTGTGTAATTCAGAAATAAGGCGTCGGGACAGACTTCACGGATATCGGCCGCGAATTCCAGCATGACCGGGATCGTCCTGAGGTTGCGGAAGATGCCGCCAATCCCGACCGTGTCGGCGATCGTCTGGCGCAGCCCGTATTTTTTGGGGATTTCGAAATCCGTGATGGTGCAGGGATCGTAGCCGCCGACCTGGATGGCGTTAATCACGTATTTTGCCCCCCGCAAGGCTTCTTTGCGGTCGCTGTAAGCTTTGACGACGCAGGTGCTGCCGCTGCTGCGCTTCAGATTGTTCAGCATGTTCTCCGAGTCCCGCAGCCGCTCAAGGTCGATATCGTACAACGCCAGTTCAAATCCCTGCAGAGCGGGCGTTTGCATGCAGTCGCCCAGCACATTTTTGGCAAAAACCGTGCTTCCAGCCCCGATAAATGTAATTTTCGACATAAAAAACTCCTCCTTTTGAGTATGCAGCCAGCTTATATTCATGCCTTCAATATAGCTTAGGCGGAAGGGGAAAAGTATGGAGGAATCGAAGATAGATATAGATAAATGTTGTATGGGGGATTTTGAATACGGTAAACTGGCAAGGAAGCCGAAAATGTCTTGATCCGGAGGTTTGTGATGATTTCCGACCATTACATGTTTGAAGACAACATCAATCCCGATTTCCGGGAAAAAGACGTCACCCTGCTGTTCAGCGGAGAAGGCCGCCCTCATCCCGCTCATAAAATCGGACCGTCCGTCCATGACTATTTTCTCATCCACAGCGTCCTGGAGGGGGAAGGGGAGTTTCGCTGGAAGGATCAATACCGCCGCTGCTGTCCCGGTGATACTTTCGTCATTTTTCCGGGCGTATTGTTTTCGTATGAGGCCGATTCGCAAAATCCGTGGCATTATGCATGGGTCGCCTTAAAAGGAGCGGGCGTCTCCAGGCAGCTGGCCGACGTCGGCATTACGCCGGGCAGTCCTGTTTGCCATTCCGGGGACATCGCGGCCTTGCATCGCCCTTACACCCGGATTCGGTCGGCGTTCCGGCATGCGGACGACCCGAGGCTGGAGAGCCTGGAGGCGTCGGGATGGCTGACGCTGTTGTTCCATCAGTTCGGACTCGCGAACCGGCAATTGCTGCCTGCCCCCGAAACGAGTGAGCCCGCGATGATCGACCGGCAGGTGGAGCAGGCGGTCCGCTGGATTACGCTGCAATACTACCAGCCGATCAGCATCGGCGAGCTGTCACGTAGGCTCGGCTACCACCGCGCCCATCTGTTTCATGCTTTCAAGGCGCGAACGGGACTTTCACCGAAACAGTATTTAATGAAAGTGCGGATCGAGAAGGCGAAGGAACTTTTGGCCGGACCGCTCACCGTGGACCAGATCGCCGCTTCGGTCGGCTTTAACGACGCCCTTTATTTCTCGCGCCAGTTCAAAAAGGCGACCGGTCTGCCGCCAAGCGAATACCGCTATGTCTATCGCCAAGTTCGCCGCGATGACGGATAGAGCATTTACTTTGGCTGGGACAGATCAAAATCCACGTCCTCCAGGATTTCGACGACCTCTCCGTTGGGGCTGTGAATCACGGCGCTTCTGATCACCAGAGGCGGATCGCCAAGCGTCAGGTTATCCGGCTCGATATAGGGCTTGGCCCCATGGTCGAGCGCTTTGCGGTATACAGCGTCGACATCGTCGACGTAAAAGGCGATATGCAGCAAAGCTCCGGAAACGGCATCTTCGTCCGCGAGCGCATTTTTGCCTTGTGCGGGAACGGCCGCTTCGTTGTCGAAAACCTCGATGCATGTCCGCCCGTCGGGCGAAATCAGCATGGAGGCGTCGGTAATCCGGAAAGCCGGAAGATTCCAATGGTGGCCGAGCTTGAATCCGAACACCTCTGTATAAAATGCGATGGTTGCTTGATAATCCTTGGCGCGGATAGCCGCGTGGGCGAGTCCTTTGATGCTCATTTGCATCCCTCCTTATTGTTATGAGTTGATTATACGAAGGCTTAGCCGTATTAAAACATGCAAATTGTAAGTGTTTTTTGTATTATATTTTCAAAATATAAGTTTTTTCACACCGATTTCTTTAATTTCGCAATAAGCTCCAGGAGGTACTTGACGATGAAACCCATCGATGATGTCGATAAAAAAATTTTGCGGATCCTGCAACGCAATTCCCGGACGCCGATCTCGCAAATCAGCAAAGAAGTGTCTATGTCGCAGCCTTCCGTTAAAGAAAGGATCGTCAAACTGGAAGAAAACTACGTGATTTCCGGATATACGATAACGCTTAACTTGCGGGAAATGGAACGGGGAACGAACGCTTTTATTCTGCTGAAAACGGAGCTGTGCCGACAGCTTGAAGCGTTTTGCGAACAGGCGCCCGAAGTGTCGGATTTGGTGCGGATTAGCGGGGAGTATAATTACCTGATCAAGCTTCAGGTTCCATCTGTCAAAGAGTTGGCCGAATTTCAGGATGCGATTATGAAGTTTGGGCCTTCGAAATCGCATATAGGTACGAAAAATATTATCGAAAATAGAGTTATTCTCTAGGCTGAATATTTTCAAACGGAAAATCCGGCATAAGTTTGCATCGGTGCTCCGGCATATGTTAATATTTCATCTGTATAAATGCGTGCTCAAAAAGTCGGATGACTTTTTGAACGTTCTCTATAAGGAAGGTGCTTGAAATGTTGTATATCAAGCTGGTAAAACTCGTCAGAACACGCCGCTCCGTACAAATGAACACGATGAAGCGTTGTGCGGAGCTTAATGGGGAGCGTAAAGCTTCCTATATTCATCGGCTGAATGGTCTTTATTAAAAAGCGTAGGTTTACTATGCTTCTTTAAGTGTGACCATTAGCCGATTGAGCGTAAGGGCCGTCGACAATGCTTGTCGATGGCCCTTTGTATTTGGCCGCGAGTTCGCCGTACGTTTTTACCGTTCGGCTAACTTGCGCCTTAATCATCAAGCAGAGGGCCGGCGTCCGAAGGACGCCGCTCTCTGCTTTTTTTTATTTCGCTATACGGTGCGAAAAATCTAACGGTTGTGAGCGCGGCTAATTGAGCCAAAATGGGGAGTTTCGAAATGTAGCGGTTGCCAGGTAGCTTATTTCCCGGTTTTTCTTGGGAAAAGGGGCTGTTTTGCACCAATAAGCGTGCCGACAACCATTAGAAAAGGCCCCCCATCTTTTCGGCCTAATAAGCGCAATGGCAACCGTTAGCGTAAAAATGTGCTGGTCAGAGCCAAGAAAAGAGGATAAAAAATGAGCTTACTTCAAGTTGAAAACCTATCGCATAGTTTTGGAGACAAAAAGTTGTACGACAATGCTTCCTTTGAATTATTTAAAGGCGAACACATGGGGATCGTCGGCCAAAACGGGGCCGGAAAAAGCACGCTGATCCGCGTCTTGCTGGGCGAAATCATGCCGGATCAAGGCAGCGTCAAGTGGCAGTCGCAGATTCAGATTGGACACTTGGACCAATATGCCGAAATCGACGGAAACGATACGATTGCCGAATATCTGAAAACGGCGTATGCCGATTTGTTCGAGATGGAGCGCCGCATGAACCGGTTGTACGAGGAATGTGGGGCTAGCGGCGATACCGCCGCTTTGCTCCAGGCTGCGGAATATCAGGAGAAGCTGGAGGCCCGGGATTTTTACTTGATCGACAGCCAGATTCTAAAGGTCGCTTCAGGACTTGGCCTCGACGCTATCGGCTTACAGCGCCAAATCGGGGAGCTAAGCGGTGGACAGCGGGCGAAGGTAATATTGGCCAAACTTTTAATTGAAGAACCGGACGTTTTGCTGCTGGATGAACCGACGAATTTTCTGGATAAGGAGCATGTCGCGTGGCTCGCAGGTTATCTGGCGGATTTTGCCGGCGCCTTTATCGTTGTGTCCCATGACTTCGAGTTTTTGGAGAAAGTGACGACCTGTATCTGTGACATCGAGTTCGGAACGATCAAAAAATATTACGGCAAATACTCCGACTTCCTGCGGCAAAAGGAGCATCTGCGGGAGGATTACGTGCGCCGGTATCATGCTCAGCAGAAAAAGATCGAAAAAACGGAGGAGTATATCCGCCGGAATATCGCCGGCGTCAACTCCAAAATTGCCCAGGGGCGCAGGAAGCAGCTCGAACGGATGGAAAAGCTGGCTCCGCCCGCGTTTACCCATAAGCCATCGATCCGTTTCCGCGAGCTGCCGCTGTCCGCGCAAACCTCGCTCAAAGTCAGCGATCTTGAGGTCGGGTATGGCGCTCCGCTGTTGCCGAAAATCCATTTTTCCGTAATGGGGGGACAAAAGCTCGTGATTACCGGGTTCAACGGGATCGGCAAATCGACGCTGCTGAATACGCTGGTTGGGCGGATTGCCGCGGTTTCCGGGCGGTTCCGGTTTTCGGAGCAGGCCAAAGTCGGGTATTTCGAACAGGATTTGAAATGGGCAAACGGCGCGCTTACCCCGCTGCAAATCATTTCGGAGCGGTTTCCGGGCCTCGGGACGAAGGAAATCCGCCGTTACCTGGCGCAATGCGGCTTGAAGGACGAGCTGGTTACCCAGGAAATCAGCACTTTAAGCGGCGGCGAGCAATCCAAAGTCAAATTGTGCGGCATGGTGCTTTCGCCTTGCAATTTTCTGATCCTGGACGAACCGACGAACCATCTGGATGCGGAAACGAAAGCGGCTTTACAGGACGCTTTGCGCCAATTTCAAGGCAGCGTCATCCTCGTGTCCCATGAGGAGCGGTTTTACCGGGAGTGGGCGGATAAGGTCATTAGTTTGGGATAAACCACGGATCAAGCTTTGGAACCGTTAAACGGTCAGAGCAGGGACGAGGTTAAGTGCGGATGCGCCATCAAAAAGTTCAGCCCCAAAACGCGGGCGGCGGGAGGCATAAGCTCCCGGGTTCGCGTTCTATCAGGATGATGTATCCTAAACCGGCCGCCACACGGGATCAACTGCAAAAGTGCATTTGATTTCCCTGGCAGATGCCATTTTGGAGTGATGAAATGCAAAAATACATCTGACTTGGAGCTATTCGGCAAAAAAGTATCTTTTGACCGGAAATGAACTGCACATTCGGCATTTGCATTTGACGAGCCTATTTCGAGGGATTTCCCGTTTCGACGAAAATCGCCTGCACTTTTGCGCTTTGCGGGAGTTGCGCCTCAAGTTGCATAAACAAAAGACCTGACCGCCGGTCAGGTCTTTCTCGTAATACTTTACGCTCCAAGGAACATCTTCATGTCCTCTTCCACGGTCGTGATGCCGCCGATGCCGAATTTTTCGATTAATACTTTGGCGACGTTCGGCGACAGGAACGCGGGCAGCGTCGGCCCCAGGTGGATGTTTTTGACCCCGAGGTACAGCAGGGCCAGCAGCACGATAACCGCCTTCTGCTCATACCAGGCGATGTTGTAGGAAATCGGCAGGTCGTTGATATCTTCCAGGCCGAAAATTTCCTTTAATTTCAGGGCGATGACGGCCAGCGAATAGGAGTCGTTGCATTGCCCGGCGTCCAGTACGCGGGGAATCCCGCCGATATCGCCCAGGTCGAGCTTGTTGTATTTATATTTGGCGCAGCCTGCAGTCAGGATGACCGTATCGCGGGGAAGCTCCCGGGCAAAGTCCGTGTAATAAGAGCGCGATTTCATCCGTCCGTCGCAGCCGGCCATCACGAAAAATCTTTTGATCGCGCCGGTTTTGACGGCTTCCACCACTTGATCGGCGATGCCGGTCACGGTGTGGTGGGCAAAACCGCCGACAATTTCGCCGCTCTCCAGTTCGGTCGGAGGTTCGCAGCGTTTGGCGTGCGCGATGATTTCCGAAAAATCCTTCGGCTGGCCTTCCGGGCCTTCCGGGATATGCCGCACGCCGGGAAATCCGGTGTTTCCGGTCGTATACATGCGGTCCTTGTAGCTTGCCTTCGGCGGCACGATACAGTTGGTGGTCATCAGAATCGGGCCGTTGAACGCGGCGAATTCCGTCGTTTGCAGCCACCAGGCATTGCCGTAGTTGCCGACGAAATGATCGTATTTCTTAAAGGCCGGATAGTAATGAGCCGGCAGCATTTCACTGTGGGTGTACACATCCACTCCGGTGCCTTCGGTTTGCCGCAGCAGTTCCTCCAGGTCTTTCAAATCGTGGCCGCTGATCAGAATCCCCGGCCGGTTCCGCACGCCGATATTCACTTTGGTCACTTCGGGGTGGCCGTAGGTGCCGGTATTGGCCTCATCAAGCAGGGACATGGCCTCAACGCCATATTTGCCCGCCTCCATCACCAAACCGACGAGATGATCCGCCGTTAAGGAGTCGTCCAAAGTGGCGGCCAGCGCCCGGCGCATAAACAAGTCGATTTGCGGGTTCGAATGGTCCAACTGAAGGGCGTGATACGTATAGGCGGCCATCCCTTTAAGACCGTAGGTGAGCAGCTCGCGCAAGGAGCGGATGTCCGGATCGGCCGTGGCGAGCACGCCGACACTCTTGGCTTTGGCGTCAAACGACGCTTCGTCGTCCGCCTGCCAAACCGCCGCGTCGGGAAGCTCCGCCGCAGCGCCTATACGCTGTTCCTCCCAGTGGCGTCTTACTTCGTCGCGCAGAGCAAGCGCTTCGCGGATTTTGGCGACGAACACGTTGCGGTCAAAGTTGGCGTTCGTAATCGTGGCGAACAGTGAATCCATAATAAAGACCGATGCACGCCGGTCTAAAGCTTCGGGGAGCTCGGTCCCCACGGAGAAAAAGGAAATGCCTTTCAGCACATAGATGAGCAAATCCTGCAGGTTGGCCACGTCATGCGGTTTGCCGCAGACGCCCTTGATCGTGCAGCCGGTCCCGCCGGCCGACTCCTGGCATTGAAAACAAAACATGGACGGCTGCGAAATGTCCGGATTCGAAGCTGTTTGGTTCATTTCAAAATAACCTCCTTTGGGAGAATTTAACGGATATACAGAAGAATACCGCCGGATCGGCCGCGGCCGGGTGATTGTAATCACTCTAATTGGGGCTAGGGTCTAAACGAACGTTGAACTTTTTTTGAAGTAGATATAACATTTTCAGAGGCTGACCCATCTAATCTTGCAGAGGGCCCTCAAAAGGAGTTGAAATTCGTGCAACAAGATATGGTACTGGAAGTCAAGCGCGCGCAGCGGGGGGATCGTGAGGCGTTTATCCGGCTCTTCCGGAGGCTGGAACCCGAACTGTACGGCTTGGCGAAGTCCATTGTGAGACGTGACGAAGATTGTGCGGACGCATTTCAGGAAACAACGCTTAAAGCGTATAAATCATTGTCGACATTGCGGCAGCCGAAATATTTTAAAACCTGGGTAATTCGGATTTTAATCAATGAATGCAATCAATTGCTGCGCATGCGCAGTAGAACCGTCGTGATGGCGGAGCTGCCGGAACCGGCGGGAGCGGCGCGGTTTACCGGGGAGTATGAAGAGAACCGCAAGCAGGATCTCCGCGAGGCGGTGGAAAACCTGGACGAAACTTTAAGAATCGTTATCCATCTTTTTTATTATCAGGATTTGCCGATCAAAGAGGTCGCGAGCGTGCTGGAAATTTCGGAGGGAGCTGTCCGGGGGCGCCTGCATAGGGCCAGAGGAATATTGGCCGACAAGGTTAAGCGAATGGGAAGGGAGGAGTTGGCTTATGAAAAAGCGTGATCTTGAAAAAACGCTTCGCGACATCGGCAAGGAACGGTTGACTGAGGTCAGGGAGGTTCCCGATATCATTCGCCGCCGCCAGGATGAGGTTTACGCTTCCTTGGCCGATCTTCCGATGCAGACCCGAAGCGGCCGGAAATCCCGATTCTCCAGGACCTTTAAAGTGGGAGTGGCCGCCGCCGCAGCAATCGCCGTTTTGACGATCGGGCTGGGCAGTGCCATGGTGTCGCCGGCGCTGGCCGAATCGCTCAAAAATGTCCCTATCCTTGGCGGCATCTTCAAATTGGCCGGCGATCTGGGGCTGCAGACGGCAGAGGAGCACGGACTGGCCGAGGAAACGGACGCAAGCGTCACCCATGATGGAATTACCCTTCGTATCCCCCAGGTTGTTTATGATGGCATTCGCCTAACTTTGGCGGTCAAGCGCGAAGGGGAAGGGTTTACCGGGGGAATTCTGGACCATAAGTTCGTAGGTGAAGGCCGGGAGAGGGATGCGATTTACCCAAGAGGGGCTGTACGCGATTGGGAGATGCTGATCGATGGCCAACCAACTTATAATTCTAAAAATCATAAATTTAGTTCAAAAGGAGGGCCGACAGCCGATCCCAATGCGGCGCTGTACGAGTTGTCGGTCATTTCGGAAACGGGCGATTCGTCACAGATTCTTCCCGATCGTTTTGTGCTGACGGCCAAATTTTGGCTGGAAGGCGTTGAGGAGCCGTTCGTTTTCGAACTGCCCGTTCGCAAAAACACGAGTCGTCTCGTTGAAACCTTTGGAGAAACGAGAGAGTGGAACGGGATTACGCTTACGCTTCAGCAAATCCAATATACGCCGATTACGACGAAGGTGGTTTTCGACATCAATGTAGAAGATAAAGCAAGTAGACCACTTAGAAATAATTTACTGTTCGATCTGTGTGACGATCAAGGCAGGAATCTGGGATTGGTAGGTGGCGTGGGGATCTACTACGATAACGGACAGATGCACGCGCGGTATGAAATGCTGTTTGACCGGCTGCAGGAGGTTCCGGATACGGTTACGCTCAAGTCGTTTCAGCCTGAATATATTGACCCGTCGACCAAGCCGGGAGAATCGGGGCAATATAAAGTCGACAGCAACGGAGAAGTCGTTAGAAACTACGTGAAGGAACTGGAGATTACCGTTCCGGTAAACCGGACGGGTTTGGAAAAGTTATATGATTTTCAGAATTAAACAAGGAAATATGGAGGGTGCAGGAGATGAAAAATATATATAAAGTAATGACAACCGCAGCTTTAATGGGGATGCTGGTCGGTGGAACGGCTTGGGGAACAGTGGAAGCAGCCGGTTCGGCAAAGGCCAAAGCGCCGGCAGTGAGCAGCGCGGCGCAAGCTTCCGCGGCCAAAGCCGACAGCGTTACCCAGAACGGCATTACGCTGACCGTCAGCAAAGCGCTGTATGACGGCAACTATGTCAGCCTTACGCTGCAGCGGAGCGGCACAGGGTATACCGGCGGCATCACCGATGGGAAGTTTAATGAAGCGACCGAGGAATACGAGCGGCCCAAAGGCGCGATTAAAAACATTGAAATGTTTATCGACGGCAAATCCATCTACGAGTTCGGCGGGGGAGGCCTAGGCAAAAGACCAAATCTCGGCTGGGGACCGCCTTCCGCACCGGATACGGTGGAAGTTCAACTGATCGATCCTTCTTGGCTCGGCAGCGACGATATGGTTTCCCCAACTTTCCCGGACAAGTTCAAGTTAACCGCGAAGATCACCCTGGAAGGCGTGGATAAGCCGTATACTTTTGATTTTTCACTGCAAAAAAACGCGGACAATCTGCAAGCCCTAAAGCCGAATTTGACGAAAAAACATGGGGATTACAGCGTCACCTTAAGCAAACTTAATGTGACATCGACCTCCACTCGCTTTCAGTTGATCGAGAAAGGGCTGAAAAAAGGCGAGCATTCGCACATCTTGTATGAAGTTGTAGATGATCAAGGTAACCTGCTGGACCTAAAGTCCGGTTCCGGAACCGACGAGAATAACAAAAATGGCGATAAGTATAATGACTATGTGTTCAGTCCCCCGGAGAAAGACGCCAAGTCGATTACAATCAGAGCTTTCGAGCCCGATTTTGTACCCGATAATCCGAATGATCCGTCATCTCCCGGCATCTTTAAAACGGACAGCAACGGTGAACTCATTAAGAACTATATCAAAGAGCTGGAAATGACAGTTAATATTAAGTAAAAACAAATCCCGGTTAGCGGACGGGCCTGCAGCAAATCGCTGCAGGTTTTTAAATTTTTCACGCTCAAAATATAACGTTTTAGTGTACTTATCCATCTAATCCAATAGAGAACTCAATGAAGAGGGATTTCTCGAAAATCAAATCTCATGGAGGGGTTTTTCGAATGAAAAAAGCATATAAGGTGATGTCTTCCGCGGCGCTGGCCGGCGCGCTGTTGCTCGGTACGGCCTGGGGGGCTGCGGAAGCGGCCGGGCCGACGGCGGCAGCGACTTCAGCGGCGAAAAGCGGCGGGACGCTGAGTGCGGCCAAGGGCAAAGCTCCAAGCGTAACTCAGCAAGGCATCACGCTGGAGGTTTCCCAAGCAATCTATGACGGCAACTATGTCGGCATTACCCTAAAGCGGAGCGGCAAAGGGCTTACCGGCAGCATAACTGGAAAATATGATGAAAAGACCGAGGATTATATTTATGAGAAAGGCGCAATTAAAGACCTCGATCTCTTTATCAACGGTAAATCCGCCTACCAGTATGGTGGTGGAAAGTCTATGTCCCAAAGACCAAGCATCGTACGGGGGCCGGGCGCTACACCGGACACGATGAAAATTTCAATGGTCGATCCATCCTGGCTTGGCGGCAGCCTCAAAGCGTTTCCGGACAAGTTCAAGCTTACCGCCAAAGTGACTTTGGAGGGTGTGGACAAACCGTATACGCTTACTATGACGTTGCAAAAAACCAAGGGAAAGGCTTTGAAACCGAATCTAACGAAAAAACGCGGGGATTATAGCGTTACCTTAAGTAAACTTAATGTGACATCGACCTCTACCCGAGTTCAGTTGATTGAGAAAGGGTTGGACAAAAACAAGTCTTCGCATATCATGTATGAAGCTGTGGATGATCAAGGGAACGAGATGGCGATGATTTCAGGTCATGGAAGTGACGAGAATAACAAAAATGGCGATACGTATAATGACTTTGTGTTCAGTGCTTCGGGGAAAGACGCCAAGTCGATTACAATCAAAGCTTTCGAGCCCGGTTTCGTACCCGATGATCCAAACGATCCAAATTCTCCCGGTATATTTAAAACGGACAGCAACGGCAAATTGATTAAAAACTATATCAAGGACCTGGAAATGACGGTTAATATTAAGTAAAAGTCAAATCCGGCAGTGGGCGAGCCTGCAGCTAGTCGCTGCAGGCTTTTAATTTTTTACGCTCAAAATATAACGTTTCGGTGTACTTATCCATCTAATCCAATAGCGTGCTCATATAAGGAAAGGAAAAATTTAATGGAGGGATTTCAATGAAAAATACATACAAGGTAATGTCTTCTGCGGCGCTGGCCGGCGCACTGTTGTTCGGTACGGCCTGGGGGGCTGCCGAAGCGGCCGGACCTATGGCGGCAGCGAATTCAACAGCGAAAAGCGGCGGGACACTAAGTGCGGCCAAGGCCAAAGCTCCAAGTGTAACTCAGCAAGGCATCACGCTGGAGATTTCCCAAGCAATCTATGACGGCAACTATGTCGGCATTACCCTGAAGCGGAGCGGCGAAGGGCTTACTGGCGAAATAACTGGAAAATATGATGAAAAGACGGGGGAAGATATTTATGAGAAAGGTGCAATTAAAGACCTCGATCTCTTTATTGATGGTAAACCCGCCCACGAGTACGGCGGCGGAAAGTCTATGGCCCAAAAAACGCAGATCACTCAGGGAAAGGGTTCCACAAAGGACATGTTTGACATTAGAATGGCCGATCCATCCTGGATTGGCGGCAATCTTAAAGCGTTTCCGGACAAGTTCAAGCTTACCGCCAAAGTGACCCTGGAAGGCGTGGACAAGCCGTATACACTGGATATGACGTTGCAGAAAACCAAGGGAAAGGCCTTGAAACCTAATCTGACCAAAAAATCCGGAAAACTAAACGTCTCGCTGGGCAAACTTAATCTGACTTCCAGCTCCTCCCGAATTCAACTGATCATAAAAGGGCTGGAAAAGGGTAAGCCTTCTCCTATCAATTATGAGCTTGTGGACGATCAAGGCAAAGAACTTAAAAAGATCTTCGGTCACGGAAGTGACGATAATGACAATAATGGCGTTATATATTACGATTTTGTGACCGATGCCTTGAGTAAAAACGCCAAGTCGATCACGGTCAAAGCTTACCAGTACGAACTCGAGCCAAACGGGACAGCAAAAGAGGACAGCAACGGTGAAACCATCAAAAACTATATCAAGGATTTGGAAATGACCGTAAAAGTAAAATAATCGTCGTCTTTATTGGCTTGCTCTGTGCGCCGAGTGTTGTGGCGCAGAGCAAGCTTTTTTAGATTACATAACATTCTGTTGGAATAGAGTAAACCAGGAAATTCTTAAAAATAGAAATGATTTCAAAGTAATATATAACATTGAATTATATTACATAATAAGGTAATCTATGATTGGAAGATTTAAACAATACTAGACTCTATCGGATCGGGTATGACAAAACCCGACGGTATTCGCCAAAGGAGGGATGTCGAAAAACAAAGATTGCGTGCTTGCTGTCTGCCGAATATTAACGAGACTACGAGAGACGGCAAAATAACTCACTTGGGAGGGATATTTTATGGGAAAGAGTAAACATCGCTTAAAAAAACTGTCCGTGCTGGCGGTTGCGTTTATGATCGCCGGAACCTCTTATTCGGGATTTACGTCCCCGGCGCTGGCGGCTGCAGGTGAGCCTGCAGCCAGCGAACCTTACGTGTGGAAAAACGTTATGACCGGAGGCGGAGGCGGCTTTATTCCGGGGATCGTGTTTAACGCCAGCGAACCCAACCTCATCTATGCCCGGACGGACATCGGGGGCGCTTATCGCTGGGAACAAGGCACCGGGACTTGGAAGCAGCTCCTGGGCTGGGTTGGCATGGATGATTGGAGCAAGAGCGGCGTCGACGCGCTCGCCACGGACCCGGTCGACCCGGATCGGCTCTATTTGGCGGTCGGGACGTATACGAACAGCTGGGATCCCCATAACGGGCGCATCCTGCGCTCCACCGACCGCGGCGAAACGTGGGAGGAGACGGAGCTGCCGTTCAAGGTCGGCGGCAATATGCCGGGCCGGTCGTTGGGAGAACGGCTGGTCATTGATCCGAACCAGAACAACGTTCTTTATTTTGGCGCCCGCAGCGGAAACGGTTTATGGAAGAGCACCGACTACGGGGAAACCTGGAGCAAAGTAAGCCAGTTCCCGAATCCCGGCACTTATGTGGAAAATCCCGACAACGAATATCAAAGCGATATCACCGGATTGGCCTGGATCACTTTTGATCCTGCAACGGGCTCGCACGGACAAGCGACGCAGACGATTTACGTCGGGGTAGCGGATAAGAATGAAAGCGTGTACCGCTCCACGGACGGAGGCGAGACCTGGGAGGCGGTTCCGGGGCAGCCGAGCGGGTATTTACCGCATCACGGCGTCCTATCGTCCGATGGCTTCTTGTATATTACCTATAGCAACGGCGCAGGACCGTACGACGGCACCAAGGGCGAGGTATGGAAGCTGAATACGTCCACCGGCGAATGGACCAATATCAGCCCGGTGCCGAGCAGCAGCGACGATAACTATTACGGATACGGCGGTCTCGCCGTCGACGCGCAGAATCCGGGTACCGTCATGGTAGCTACGCTCAATTCCTGGTGGCCGGACGCGATTATTTTCCGCAGCACTGACGGCGGAGCGACCTGGAGCCGCATTTGGGACTGGAACGGCTATCCGAGCCGCACCTTGCGTTACAACCATGATATTTCCGCCGCTCCTTGGCTTGACTTCGGGAACTATCCGATTCCTCCGGAAATCACCCCGAAACTCGGCTGGATGATCGGCGATCTGGAGATCGATCCGTTTAATTCCGACCGCATGATGTACGGAACCGGGGCGACCATTTACGGGACCGACAATTTAACGGAATGGGATAAAGGCGGCAAAATCGACCTGGAAGTGAAGGCCGAGGGAATCGAAGAAACCTCGGTCACCGCCCTGATCAGTCCGCCATCGGGCGCTCATCTGCTCAGCGGAAACCTTGATGTGACCGGCTTCCGGCATGACGACCTTACCCAAGCGCCGGCAAAAATGTTTACGAATCCGGCCGGGACCGTGGATATGGATTACGCCGAACTCGACCCGGGCTTCATCGTCCGCGTCGCCACGGTAAACCGGTCGGAAAAACCAAACGATAAAGCGATCGGCTTCTCCCGCGACGGCGGCGGGAATTGGTACACCGGCGGCGAGCCGTCCGGCACTTCCGGCGGAGGCACGATTGCCCTGGCCGCTCGCGGAGAGAGCCTCGTCTGGAGCACCTCCGACGTCGGCGTACACTATTCGAAGGGCGGCAATTCCTGGACCGCCAGCAGCGGCGTGCCTGCCGGAGCGCTTGTCGCCTCCGACCGCGTCAATTCCAATCTATTTTACGCTTTGTCCGGAGGGAGCCTATACGTCAGCCGTGACGGCGGCGCCAGCTTTACGAAAACAAGCGCCACAGGACTTCCGGCATCCGGCGATCTCGATCTGAAAGCGATGCCTGGACGGGAAGGGGACGTTTGGGTGGCCGGCGGCAGAGCATTTGACGGCAACTCGGGTCTCTGGCATTCCAGCGATGCCGGCGCTACTTTCACAAAGTTAACGAGCGTGGAAGAAGCGAGCGTTATCGGGTTTGGTAAGCCCGCCCCGGGACGTAACGTCATGGCGCTGTATACGAGCGGGAAAATCGGCGGAGAGCGCGGCTTTTTCCGGTCTGATGACGGCGGCGAGAGCTGGGTGCGCATTAACGACGACCAGCATCAATATGGCACCACCAATTCGGCCATTACCGGCGATCCGCGCATTTTCGGGCGGGTATACATCGGAACCAACGGATACGGCATCGTCTATGGCGATACGACGGTGACGCCGCAGGAACCGGAAGAGCCCGGGGAGCCGCAAGAACCGGGACAAAATGCTACGATTTCGCCAACCTCTGCCACTTTCGACCTTAAGCAAGGCAACCAGGCCGATATCTCTGTGGCGCTGACGCTCAACGACAAGACGTTTAGCGGCATTTATAACGGGACGACTCAGTTGAAGGAAGGCGTAGACTACACCGTCTCCGATTCGAAGGTGACGATTCTGCAAGACTTTTTGGCGGCGCAGCCGACAGGAACATTAAAGCTGACTTTCCGCTTTAGCGCCGGTGCCGATGCCCTGCTGAACATTGCGATCGTGGATTCGACCAAGGCGCCAAACGGCAGCCTGCGGATTGAAGCGGTCAACGGAACGCTGCAGTCCACGGCCAACACGCTGAATCCGCGCATCAGACTAACCAATACCGGGACGGAGGAGCTCGCGCTGAAAGACGTTACTTTGCGTTATTATTACACGGTTGACGGGGAAAAGGGGCAAAACTTGTTCTGCGATTGGACGCAAGTCGGCAGCGGCAATGTAACCGGAAGCTTTGTCAAATTGCCGGAAGCCGCTAATGGGGCCGACTATTATGCGGAGATCGGTTTTACGGAAGCGGCCGGAACGCTTGCTCCGGGCCAGACCATCGACCTGCATATTCGCATCTCCAAGGAAGATTGGAGCAACTACAGCCAAAGCGACGACTATTCCTTTAACCCCGATGCCACGTCTTATGCCGAAACACTCAAAATTACCGGATACGTTGGCGGGGCGCTGCAATGGGGGCTTGAGCCTTAAGAGACATAAGGTAAGGGATAATCAGCATGAAGCATATAGAGTGATACGTGAAAAGTGGAGCATGGGGCAAGAAGTTGATGCTTGAGATGCCTGAAAATGAAGTATGGACAGCAGCCGATCCACTTTTTACTCCACAACCAATGGTTGCAGTCATATAGAGGCAGGCCGGCATGGGAGAAAAAGGCCCACTTGCCGGCCTGTTTTTTGAGAAGAGGGGTTGACCTGACCCGGTTAAGTTGCGGAGGCCACAGCTGGACAAGGCTTCCCAAAGCCGTGGAAAAACGGAAAAAAAGGGCGCTATTATCTCCAAAAGTAAGGGGTACTACCAAAATAAAGGAATTTTTTACCGCTATTATTGGCAGCTGAGGGGAAAGAGACGCTTTTTCCAAGTCTGGTTCCCAAATAGGAACTAAAAGTTCCTCTATTTTTTGGGCGAGAGGTAAAACTACAATAATAGCGCCATAAATTACCGTTATATCTGCGAACCGGTTGTTCATCGGCCTTCATCGGCGTGAGAAGCTGCGGTTTTGTCGTCACTCGGGACCATTATGATCGGCTCCTTTCGTAAAGTTACGACATGATCCAAGGTTGACTTTCCGGGGCCAGGACGGCTACAATTTCCATGAGTCTTGCAAGCATTTCGACAAGGAGGGGCGAAGCCATGATCACGATATATGATATTGCCCGGAAAACCGGGTTGTCGCCTACGACCGTATCGAAGGCGTTCAACGGCTATTCCGATGTCAGCGAGAAGACGCGCCGTAAAATTCTGGATACGGCCGAGCAGCTTGGCTATGTGCCTAATGCGCATGCGCGCTCCCTGACGACCAAACGCTCCTGGACGATCGGCATGCTGTTTATCGAACCTTCCGGAGCGGGCGTTCTGCATCCGTATTTTGGCGGGGTGATCGAGAGTTTTAAGCAAGTGGCGGCCTTAAGGGGTTACGATTTGATGTTTATTTCCAAGGACATTGGCGGCAAAAAAAGCGGATACCTGGAGCATTGCAAAATTCGCGGCATCGACGGGGTTGTCGTGATTTTGCCGGACGCGGCCGACCCCTATTACCAGGAGCTGTTGGATTCGAGCTTGCCGTGCCTTCTGCTGGATCAGGAAAGCGCACGAAAAAGCACGATCTGCTCCGATAATGCGGAGGGAACCCGGATGGCGGTGGAATATTTGCATTCGCTGGGGCACCGGAGGATCGCGCATATCGGCGGCGGGCCGACGTTTGCCGGAAAGCAGCGGCTTGCGGGTTATCTGCAGGCGATGGAACGGCTAGGGCTGCCGGTTCATCCCGGGCATGTCGTGCAGGGGAGCTGCGATTTTACGGTCGAAAGCGGCAAAAAAGCGATGGAGCAGCTGCTTCAGGCCGAGGAACTGCCAACCGCGGTGTTTGCCGCCGGCGACAATTTGGCCGTAGGCGCCATGATCGCGATCAAGGAGCATGGCCTTAGCGTACCGGAGCATATTTCTATCGTCGGCTTCGACGACATCCAAATGGCGAAATACTTAACACCCGCCTTGACCACGGTAAGGCAAAACACATATTTGCTTGGCAGCAGGGCCGCCGACATGTTAATCTATACCATAGAAGGCGGGGCCGTTATCCAAAGCGATTGTGTTCCGGTGGAGCTGGTCGTTCGCGATTCCTGCCGTGCGCTTTAAAGCCAGCCCCATTTTTTTTCGGAAAAATCGAAACCGGTTTCGGTCCTTGTATTGCAAAGGTTTGGTGAATATTCAAGGCAAACATCGGCCATTTCAGCAAGTATATTCGCCCGGGAGCGTGCGGATCGGCTTGGAAACAACGGGAGCTCCGGGTCTCCTTGGCACCGCGTTTCGCAATCCGGACGGCGGCATCTCCATAGTCGTGCAGAACGAAATTGATACGGCGCAGTCCTTCGTCCTGGAGCTGGGCGGGGAAAACGTCACGGAAACTTTGCCGGCGCACTCGATCGCCACTTACATCATCAAAGGTTAAATCGGCCAAAACGGAGGGATATGCCATATGACTAAATATACTTTTGAGCAAAATGCGTTTGTGATCGAACAGTTTGATCAGGCCAAGCCGTTTTCCAGCTTTCTGCCCGGCCTGGCCGGTCTCAAGGGGATTCCGATGTGGACGTTTTACGTCAACCGCGGCCAGGCGGTGTGCAGCTTCGGCATCCGGGACAAAAACAGCCCGATTATGGAATTTTCCCCGGCGAGTATTACCTACCAGTCGGTGGCGATGAAGGGCTTTCGGACCTTTGTCAAAATCGAGGGAAAACAGGGAGTTTACGAGCCGTTCCAAAGCGCCTTCCCCGATACGGCAGCCAAACGGCGCATGCGGATTCTGCCCAACGAGCTTGTGATCGAGGAAACGCATGAAGCACAGGGGCTTAAATTCAAAGTGACTTATTTTCACATTCCGAACGACGATTATGCCGCGTTGGCACGGAAGGTTGAAATTACCAACATTTCCGGCTCGCCGCTGAAACTGGAACTGCTGGACGGGATGCCGGAGATTCTGCCGTACGGCGTGGAGAACGCGGGCTACAAGGAGATCGGCAATCTGCTGCGCAGCTGGATGGAGGTCGGCAACCTGGACCGGGGCATCCCTTATTACCGCGTCCGCTCCAGCACGCATGACGAGGCGGAGGTCAGCGAGGTGCAAAGCGGCCATTTCTATTTGTCCTTTGGCGATGACGGCGGGAAGCTGCCGGCGATTGCCGACTTCGAGCTCATCTTTGGCGGCAACACGTCGCTCGCCCACCCCGACCGCTTTGCGGCGGAGCCGCTCGCGGCGCTGACCGCGCAGCCGCAGTACTGCACGAACAAGGTGCCGTGCGCGTTTTCGGCCCTATCCGCCGAGCTTGCTCCGGGGGAAAGCCGCTGCGTTTATACGCTGATCGGGCATATCGACAGCGTCGAGCGGCTGAACGCCAAGGCTCCCGCGATCGCCAGCCCGGCCTACTTCGCGCAAAAATACGGCGAAGCCGGCGCGCTTACGGAGAGCCTGACCGCGGATATCGCCACCAAAACCGCCTTGCCGCTATTCGACGCTTACTGCCGGCAAAGCTATCTGGACAATTTCCTGCGCGGCGGGTATCCGTTTATTTTCGAAAACGGCCGGGAAGGCTTCGTGATTCATCTGTATTCCCGAAAACACGGGGATCTGGAGCGGGATTACAACTTTTTCTCGATCGCCCCGGAATATTATTCGCAGGGAAACGGCAACTTCCGCGACGCCAACCAGAACCGCCGCAGCGACATCTATTTCAATCCGCGCGTCGGGACGTTTAATATCCGTATGTTTTTCAGCCTGATTCAAGCGGACGGTTACAACCCGCTCGGCGTGGAAGGCACCAGCTTCCGGGTTCCGGCCGCTAACAAGGACGCGCTGACCGCCTACCTGGACACGGCCGCAACCGGCAGCCGGGAGGAGTTGGCTGAGTTGTGCCTGGGCAAATTTACGCCGGGCAAGCTGAGCTCGTTCGTGAACGGGCGCGGCATTGCTTTAAACGTGACTGAAAACGAATTTCTTAGCGGAATTTTAACCTTGGCCGATCAGCATATCGAAGCTTCCTTTGGAGAAGGATACTGGTCGGATCACTGGACGTACAATATGGATTTGGTCGACAGCTATCTGGATATTTTTCCGGACCGCAAGGAGTGGCTGCTGTTTGAGGAGCAAGAGTACGCCTTCTTCGACAGCCCGGCCCGCGTGCTGCCGCGAAGCGAGAAATATGTCATCGCCGCGGGCGGCGTTCGCCAGTACGGCGCGCTGGTGCATGACGAGGAGAAGATGGAAAAGTTCGGGCTGACCTTAAAAGACACGAACTGGCTGAGAACTGGCCATGGAACCGGTGAAATTTACCGCACCAACTTGTTCGTGAAGCTGTTGTCGCTTGGGCTGATTAAGTTCGCCACGCTTGATCCGTTCGGGATGGGCGTGGAGATGGAAGCCAACAAGCCGGGCTGGAACGACGCGATGAACGGCCTGCCGGGCTTGTTCGGCTCGGGGATGAGCGAAACGTTCGAGCTGAAACGGCTGTTGCGGTTTATCGAAGCGGCGTGCGCGGAGGAGGGGGCGGCGGATCGCGAAATCGCCGTGCCTGAGGAGATCGCGGACCTGCTTGAAGAGGTGGAGCGGCTGCTGGCGGAGCATCTGAACGGGACGCTGGCCCAGTTCGATTACTGGGACCGGGTCGCCGCGGCCCGCGAGCGCTACCGGGAGGCGATCCGCTTTGGCATTGCGGGCAGCGAGCGCAAGGTGCGGCTGGGCGGTCTTGGCGGAACGCTGCGGTCGATGCTCGGGAAAATCGAGCGCGGCATCCGCGAGGCCATTCGGCTTGGCGGCGGGCTGACGCCGACGTATTTTGCTTTTGAAGCCGCGGAGTACGAGCCGGTGCTGAACGGGCAGGGCGAGCCGGTCATCAGCGGCTACGGCCTGCCGAAGGCGCGCGTGAACAAGTTCGCGGTCCGGGCTTTGCCGCATTTTCTAGAGGGCCCGGCCCGCTGGCTGAAAACGGTGGAGGACGTAAACGAAGCCAAGCAGGCCTATGAAAAAATCCGCGCAAGCGATTTGTTCGACGAACGGCTGGGCATGTACAAAACCTCGGTCAGCCTTGACGGCGAATCCCATGAGATCGGGCGGATTCGCGCCTTTACGCCGGGCTGGCTGGAGCGGGAGTCGGTATTTTTGCACATGAGCTACAAATACCTGCTGGCGCTGCTCAAAAGCGGCCTGACGGAGCAGTTTTTCGCCGAGCTGCGCACGTCGTTGATTCCGTTTCTCGATCCGGCCGTCTACGGGCGCAGCACGCTGGAAAATTCGTCGTTTATCGCGACGAGCGTCAACCCGGACCCGCAGACCCACGGCCGCGGCTATGTCGCACGGCTCAGCGGCTCTACCGCCGAATTCCTCAGCATGTGGACGGCGATGATGGCCGGAAAACGCGTCTTCCGCATGAACGGAAACGAACTTGTCCTGGCGTTTAATCCGCAGCTGCCGGGCTGGCTGTTCGATGAGCGGGGCGAGCTCTCGTTCCGGTTCCTCGGCACGACGGACGTAACGTACGTCAATCCGCAGAAGAAGAATACGTACGGAGCCGATCGCGCGGAAATCCGGCGGCTGACCGTGCTAGAACAGGGCGGGACCCGGACTGTGGTCGACGGTCCGGTCCTTGCCGGTCCGCTGGCTGAAGCGGTCCGCAGCGGCCAGGTTCAACGCATCGAAATTGAGCTGGGCTAGCGGTTTAATAATGGGAAGGGGCTGGGGAATCCCGGCCCTTTCCGTTTTTCCAGCAGAGATGAGGGAAGGCGAACGGCAAGCAGAGCGGCAAAAGTGAAGCCTAAAGAGCCTCCGGCGATGTTTGAATTTCAGGCCTGCTTTTGCTAAGATATAGAACGAACGTTCAGTATAGAAGGGGGTGTTCCTGATGAACAAAAAGCTGCAGCAGACCCTTGAAACCAAAAAGCGGATTGCCGACGCGGCCAAAACGCTCATTTTTAATAAAGGGTACAAGGCGACTTCCATTGAGGATATCGTGGAGGCCTCCGGCAGCAGCAAAGGGAATATCTATTACCATTTTAAGAGTAAGGAAGGCCTATTCCTGCATATAATAAAGGAATGGGACGAGGAATGGGAGCAGCGCTGGGGAGAGAAGGAGCATTTGTATCCTACGGCGATGGATAAACTGTACGGGATGGCCGACCAACTGGCGCTAGACGAGTTGAACCACCCGATTTCGAAAGCGATCGATGAATTTATGAACAGCGAAGATTTGGCTGAAGATGTAAAAACCAAAATGGCGGAGATTTTCGCAAGCCATTTTGCTTTCAATAAGCAACTGCTTCAGCAGGGCATCGCTGCCGGTGAATTTGCGCCTGGCGACACGGAAACCCTCAGCGTTGTTCTGGAAAGTCTTTTGGCAGGATTAAGCGAGATGACCCGGGTCGTTAAATTCGCGGATGTGCAACGGTTGTATCATGATGCGGTGACCGTGTTTCTTCGCGGCATAACCCCGAGATAAACTTAAGTTTTTTTGTCGGAATACAGACCGAACGTTCAGTATATTGAAAAGATAAACCTGCATTATCATTCATCATTGGAGGAAAACTGTATGTCTTTGTTGATTCGAAATAACGGGGCGATTCTGCTGCTGATGATCAACATTTTCCTGGTTTTTACGGGAATCGGGCTCGTCGTTCCGATCATGCCGACTTACATGAACGAGCTTCATATCAGCGGCAGCATCGTTGGGATGCTGGTTGCCGCGTTTTCGCTGACTCAGCTGGTGTTCTCGCCGTTTGCCGGCCGGTTGTCCGACTCGCTTGGCCGCAAAAAAATCATCATCGCCGGGATGCTTGTTTTCGCCGTGTCGGAATGGCTCTTCGGGGCGGTCAGCTCCCCGGTGCTGCTGTTTGCGGCGCGAATGCTGGGAGGCCTCGGGGCGGCGCTCATTATGCCGGCCGTTATGGCCTATGCGGCGGATGTCACGACGGGCGAAGAAAGAGCCAAAGGGTTGGGACTGATCAACGCGGCCATTACGACGGGCTTTATTATCGGCCCGGGGATCGGCGGCTTTATCGCCGAGTTCGGGATCCGCGTGCCCTTTTATGCCGCTGCCGTTGCCGGGCTTATCGCCGCCGTGGTTACGACTATTTTGCTGCCCGAATCGCTTAACATCGCCAAGCAGCGGCGGGAAACGGCGGAAAATTTGCCGCAGCCGAAGCGGGAGAGTCTGCTCGTGCAACTGCTTCGTTCGTACCGGCAGCCCTATTTTATCAGCCTGATTATCGTTTTCGTGCTATCGTTCGGCGTATCCAATTACGAAACAGTGTTCGGCTTGTTCGTTGATCATAAATTCGGCTTCACGCCGCGGGATATCGCCCTGATCATCACGTTCGGCTCCATCTCCGGCGCTGTCGTGCAAGCGACCGTGTTCAGTGCGATTCTCAACCGGTTCGGGGAGAAGCGGGTGATCGCCGTCAGCTTGATAACGTGCGGGCTGTGCATCTTGCTGACCCTGTTTGTCCACAAATATTGGCTGATTTTCCTGGTGACGTTCCTGGTGTTTTTGTCCATCGATATTGTGCGGCCGGCGGTCGGCACGCAATTATCCAAAATGGCCGAGGATCAGCAGGGATATGTCGCCGGTCTTAACTCGGCGTATACCAGCCTCGGCAATATCGCGGGTCCGCTGGTCGCCGGTTACTTGTTCGATATCAATATCAATTATCCGTACGTCTCCGCCGCAATCGTCCTGATTATCTGCTTTTTCTTGGCGCTAAGGCCCGTTTCGGGGCGGACCGCCGGTACTGCGGGGCGGCAGGCGGATTTCGAACATTAAAATAGCGCCCTGCGATTGATATGTCATTTGGCTAAAAAAGCCGGTGTGGACTAGGAAACAGTCCGCCGGCTTTTTTTATTTCATGAATGTGTATTTACATTTTTCAAAAAGAGGACTATACTCTAATCAGAAAGTTGCACTGAGGAAACTTTAATGTATAGAGGCAAATCCCATGTGCATTTAAGGAGGGATTGACATGATAGAGCAAGGTGTTGTACAGCAACAACCGGCTAAAATGGACCATAGAGCGAAAAAGACTAATGCATCCGCGCATGCCGCACTGGACGGGAAGGTTAAGGGGCTGAAGCGTCTGCTGCCCTTTCTGGGCCCGGCGTTTATCGCCGCAGTGGCCTATCTTGATCCCGGGAATTTTGCGACCAATATTACCGCGGGTTCCAAATACGGATATCTTCTGTTATGGGTGATCGCCGCTTCCAACCTGATGGCGGTGCTGATCCAGACGTTGTCCGCCAAGCTGGGCATCGCCACCGGCAAAAATTTGCCCGAGGTCGCGCATGCCCGGTTCCCCAAAGGCGTTTCGATCTTTTTGTGGATTCAAAGCGAACTGGTCATCATCGCCACCGATTTGGCCGAATTTATCGGAGCGGCGCTGGGGCTTTACCTGCTGTTCGGCATCCCGATGCTGCCGGCCGCCATCATTACCGCGATCGGTTCGTTCGCGATACTGGAACTGCAGCGCCGGGGCTACCGGACGCTGGAAGCCGGGATCGCCGGCATGGTGATGATCGTCGTATTGGCGTTCGCTTTCCAGGTGGTCGCCGCCAAACCGGATCTCGGCGCGGTCGCCGCGGGCATCGTCACTCCCCGCTTCGAGGGCGTGGACAGCGTGCTCCTGGCCGCGGGCATCCTGGGCGCCACCGTAATGCCTCATGCGATTTATTTGCATTCTTCGCTGACGCAAAACCGGATCGTCGGCCGCAACGAAGCGGAGAAGAAGAAGATTTTCAAGCTGGAGTTCATAGATATCGTGCTGGCGATGATTATCGCCGGAGCGGTTAATATGGCGATGGTTATCGTCTCCGCGGGGCTGTTTTTCAAAAATGGACTGGTGGTCGAGGACCTGGACGTGGCTTTTCGCGAGTTCGCGCGCTTGTCCGGACCGGTTACCGCCATTTCCTTCGGGCTTGGCCTGCTGATCGCCGGCCTGTCCAGCTCTTCGGTGGGCACGATGGCCGGGGACGTGGTGATGCAGGGATTCATCAACAAGCGGATCAATCTGTATCTCCGCCGGGCCATTACCATCGTACCGCCGCTGGCGATCATTATTTCGGGGATTAATCCTACCAACGCGCTTGTGTTGAGCCAGGTCGTTCTCTCGTTCGGCATCGCTTTTGCCCTGATTCCGCTTATTATGTTTACTTCAAACCGGGACATTATGGGCGGTCTGGTCAACCGGCGTTTCACCAGCATATTGGGATGGCTGATCTCCGCCCTGGTCGTCGGCCTGAATCTGTTCCTGTTGGCGCAAATGCTGTTGTGAGTTCGGCTACGAGTTATTGTTTGTTTCCTGCGAAAAAAGCTCGCTTAATACATGCAGGATTCCCTGCGCATACGGATATGGAGCAACCCGGGAATAAAGCGACTTCGCTTCCCGGGTTGCGTTTTGCAGCAGGTACCCGTGCTTTACCGCTTTTAACATCTCAAGATCGTTCCCGCTGTCGCCGAAAGCGATCGTTCTGTCGAAGGGAACTTTTGTGGAAGATATCAGAAAGTCCGCAACCGCTTTTTTCCCCGTTCCTTTCGGGATAAAATCAACGTCGTAAGCCCCTTCGGGGTCGCCCGCTTTCGGATTGCACGCGTTGACGTTGAGCCCGACGCCCAGGTTAAAGGCCAATTGTCTAATGATATTCAAGTCGTATGCCGTTTTCGCTTGCGACTCGGAATAGTAATAATAGTTCATTTTGTACCTGGCTTGGCCAAACTGGGTTTGTTCATGCAGCAGGATGCCGTATACCGACTTCAGTTCACTGATCAGGTCTTCCACGCCGCGGCGGGAAAAGCCTGACAGCCGGATGATCTTCTCCCACGCAGGGCTATGCCGGAACTGCCCGTCAGGCTCCGCCTGCCAAAGCTCCGTGCCCAGGTTGCTGCCGATGAAATGGGGAAGGTATGACAGACCGGCCAAGGACATCTTGTGTTCGATATGCGAGAGGCTGCTTCCGGTTACAAAGCCGATTTTGACAAGGTGACGCCAGGCAAGCAACTGCAGATATTCCTCTAGCTCATGCAGCATCCGAAGCTGCTCCGGTGTCCGTTCATGGGGAAAATAGGTTTCGTCGAAGTCGAACAAAATAAGATGAAACGTTTCCTGTGAGGTTTGAAATGTACGCATGATTCTATATGCTTCCTCCCGGTAAGTAATTGGGTTAGACTTAGGATACATGCCGGGAACGTTCCCAGGTCAATAGCTTAAATAAGGAGTGGTTTTTATTCCAACCATTCACGATATTTCCCGCCGTAGCGGGGTCTCCAAATCGACCGTATCCCGCGTCTTGAACGATCATCCTCACGTTTCGAAAGAAAGCAGGGATAAAGTGCTGCGGGCGGTGCGGGAGCTCGCCTATGTCAGAAATGCGCACGGGGTTCAGCTGCGGCTGCAGTCGAATCGTATGATCGGCGTGATTGTCCCCGATTTGAACCGCCCCTATTTCAGCGAACTGGTGAGCGCGCTGGGCAAATCTTTCAGTGAGCACGGCTTGAAGGTGGTTGTCCATCAGACGTATTTTTCACGCGAACTGGAACGGGAAGTGTACGGCAAATTGGTCCGCCAGGAAATGGACGCGGTGATTATTACGCATTCTCTTTTTACGGAGCAAGAGGTCAGAGAACTGGCGGGATCCAGCGTTGCCCTGGTTTGCAATGAACCATTTCCGGGGAAATGGCTGGATGTGTTCGCCTTGGATGAAGCAGACGCCATTTATCAAGCCGCAGCCCATTTGTTGGCCAAGGGGCGGCGGAACTTGATTTTCTGTATGGATCACCGCACGCCGTTGCAGGATAAAAGGTGGGAAGGGTTTAAAAGCGCCCATCGCCATTTTGGACTTCCGTGTACGGAGGCGCAGAGATTCGGCGGCATCCATCAAGTTCAGGACGGCTTTGCACTCGGACTTGAGTTGTTTGCTTCTGAGCAAAAGCCGGACGGAATCGTGGCCGGAAGCGATGAGGCGGCGGCCGGTTTCCTGCGCGCGGCGAAAACTTGCGGCGTCATCGTTCCGGAGGAAACGGCCGTCATCGGCTTCGACGACCATCCGATCTGCCTGGTGACCACGCCGGAATTAACGACCGTTCAAAACCGGATTGCCGACATGGTCCGGGATGTTACGGACTGCTTGAACCGGCGGCTGCGGGGAGAAGCGTTCGCGCCGATGTTGCGATCTTATAAGGCCGTGCTGATTGAGCGCGGTTCGTCGTAAAGCACTTAAGCTGCGGCTTTGCCTCCCTTGGCTGGCCATTATCGGCATTGTCATTGGATTTATCCAATAGAATTGGAAATTGGGTGGAAAATGTAGTGGTTAGATTGGATATTTTCCAATAGATCGAGCTCTGCAGGGTTCAAAACGGGCGAATTGAGCGAATTCTATTGGACTTTTCCAATGGGAGCTGCAAATCGCATTCGATTTCCCCTAATCTATTGGATTATATCCAATGTGGTCCGTTAGGCTGGGAAATACCCGGGAAATAGGCGAATAAGGTCGCTGGAGTCCGTTAGAGTAGCGTCCAAAGTTTAGAAAGAGCAGAAGTCCTCGGTGCTTCTGCTCATGAGGATTAAGGGCTCCTCCTGCTTCATATAATTAAGCGTTTACAGCACAAGGCCACTCTGCAATGTCAGGCATTCATTTGCGAAGATGAGGAGGTTATCATGTGGTGAGAACGTATCGATGGCTGTTCACGCTGATCGTCATCCTGTCTCTTGCGGCGGTTCCGTTCACGGCATCAGCCTATCAAAATCCGCGAACCTTGCCGGATGAATGGGGGCAGTATGGGCTGGGGGATCCCTATGTTCTGAAATTTAACGGCTATTACTACTTGTATGTGAGTACGAGAGATACGGACGACGGGGTAAAAGTTTGGAGCTCCCGGGACCTGGTGAACTGGAACTATCGCGGACTGGCTGCGACGGACCCGATTACGCACGGGGCATACGCGCCTGAGGTCATTTACTGGAACGGAACGTTTTATATGTACACCTCGCCCGCCGGGAACGGCCATTATGTGCTGAGCAGCACAAGTCCTACCGGACCGTTTCAAGTTGTCACCGGCAATCTCGGGAAATCGATCGACGGCCATGTCTTTATTGATGATGACGGTTCGTTCAGTTTTTACCATGCCGCTCCAGGCCGTATCGACGCCGCGCCGATGAGCAGTCCGACCACGATCGGGGCAAGTGCGTCAACAAGGGTCGGGATGGGGGGATGGACGGAGGGAGCAACGGTTTTTAAACGCAACGGAAAATACTATATGACTTATACCGGAAACCATGTGTTCAGCAAAGGGTACCGGGTGGACTACGCGGTGAGCACGTCGGGGCCGAGATCAGGTTATGTTGCTGACGGCCTCAATCCCGCTTTAATCAGCACGGAGGGACTGACGGTGGGGCTCGGCCATAATACGGTGACCGTCGGCCCGGATTTGGATACGCATTATATGCTTTATCATAATTTGGAGGGGCCGGGCATTGTCGGACCGCTGCGCCATTTGAACATGGACCGGATCGTTTGGAACAATGACAGGATGATGGTGCTTGGCCCCACGACGACGCCGCAGCGCGATCCGGAAATGCCGGATTTCTACGACTATTTTGACCGCTCCGCGATCGGGAGCAATTGGACCAATGTGGGCGGCGGCAATTGGGGCATTTATAATCAGCAGTTAATGTGGCAAAATGCGCTCGGCAATACAACCTGGTACAAACAAGTGACGGCGGCGGCCAGCGCGGCGGATTATACGGCCGAATTCAACATGAAGGAAATGAACCGGGGGACCTCCGCCAATCCGAAATTCGGCGCTGTCTTTTCCTATACGGATGAGAACAATTACGGCGTCGCGCTGCTCAGCTCGAAAAATAACCGGCTGGAGACGTTTTTCCGCATCGGCGGTGTGGATCAAGCTTGGCAGACGTTCTCTCTGCCGGCCGGCTTCGATTATTCAAAATGGCACAGCATTCGTGTCGAAAAGTCCGGATCCACGTTTAAGTATTTTGTGGACGGCATGCATAAAGGGACGCGAACCGCTAATTTGGGAGCAGGCAAAATCGGCGTGATGACGGAAGATACGCATGCGGATTTCGGCTTTGTCGCTTTTAGCAACGACGTCAACGGTAGCAGCGCCTGGGACGCTTATAAACCGGTTCCAGGCACAATCGAAGCGGTGCATTATATGAAAGGCGGCGAGGGAATCGCCTATCACGACACGACGGGCAATAACATAGGCGGCGCTTACCGGTCCGATGCCGGCGACATCCGCCTGAACAGCGAAGGGCTGTTCAATTTAGGCTGGAATCAAACCGGAGAATGGTACAAATATAAAGTGAATGTGGCGGCGAGCGGATATTATGATATCGACTTCCGCATGGCCACGACGATGGACGGCGTGCAAATCCGCGTGTGGGACGGTGCCACGGATTTAACAGGCCTGATCGGTGTGCCGAATACGGGAGACTGGGAGAACTGGCGGATCGTCACGAAGAAAAGGGTGTATCTTAACGCCGGAGAGCGGGAGCTGAAAGTGGAGTTTGTCACCGGGGAAGCGGATTTTTCGCGGATGACGTTCCATAAACATGCTACCGTCCCGGCGACAAGCGATCATTTCGATGATGGCAATGACAACGGGTGGACCCGCTTCGAAGGCACATGGGCGGTGGAGAACGGGGAGTACAGTTCAGGCGGATCGGGGCCGGCCAAAGCCGTGTTCGGAGACGCGGGATGGGCGGATTATACGGTGGAGGCCGATCTCAAGATGATCGATTCCGGGGGCGACGCAGGGCTGCTCGTTCGAGTGTCCAATCCTTCGCATGGCACCGAAAGAGGCCAGAATAATTTGGATGCCCTTCAAGGATACTACGTCTATTTAACGACAAGCGGAGTAAACCTGGGCAAAATGAATTATAACTGGAAGTTCCTCGCCGGCTCCGCGCAGTCGTATTCCACGAATACCTGGCATCATATAAAAGTTGTCGTTAGCGGCACGAACATCAAAGTGTTTGCGGGAGATATGGCAAGTCCAAAGATCGACTACACCGACACCAGCTTGAATCCGTTCACGCACGGTAAAATCGGGGTTAGAACCTTAAACAAGCATGCGCATTTCGATAACATTTCGGTGTCACAATGATGACAAAGAGCCTGCAAATAAACTGCAGAGGACTGCCCACAGACGGGCAGTCCTTTTTTACTGCTGGCGCCAGATTACTTCCTATCCACCGGAAGGCTTAACTCAAGCTCAGGCAGGTATTCCTTTTGAATTCCTCCATCCGAACTGTACTGAAAAACGTAAGGTTTGATGACAATCGTGTCCGGAACTTTCTCAAAAGGAGTAAACAAAGTCCTAAGGCCCTTCGGTTGGTTGGCTTCCAGGGTCTCTCCTTTGCCGCTGATGAACTCCAGCGCATGTCCCTGGCCATCCGTTACGTCATAGTCAAAGGTTTGAGCGGATGTGGCGGGGTCCAAGTACTTATCCGGCAGCTTGTCAACCAGCTGGGTATAGGTCGTTTCAACGGCAACGGTGGATGGAGTGATCTCCACTTGATCGACGCGGAAGCGAAGGATCTTATTTTCGGATTGGGCTTCCGGCTTCAGTACGACGTTCTGGCCGGCTGTTTTGACAACGGGCGTAACCAGTTGAAACGGTTTTTCATTCCCCTGCAAATACAGGTTGACTGTCAGTTCAAATTGATCGGGTAAGTCCTTCATATCGGTGAAATTCATCACGGTAGCGTTCGCTGAACCAATAGGTCCTCCTAAACTCCCGGGTTCGGCTTCCAACGGTTTCCCGTCAACAAACAACTCGGTTTTTGCAAGCTGGGCACTCAGCGGCTCGCTGGCACCGGCATCTCCTTCACGCTCCAAGGCCATGGACAAACGCGCACCGTCAAAGACAATTCCGGAGATTTTCAATTTCAGACGATCCTGACTCGCTTCGGCTCGTGAGGCTTGCAGGATGCCTTTCTCGTCGGCCGTTTGAAGCCCTAAATCACCGATCAGGTTAAATACGTGTCCCATTCCCGGCACTTGCTTCAGCGATTGGGCCATGGCGGGTGAAACAAAGGCCGTTCCAAGGATACTGGCACTTAATACAACTGCTGAGGCGGCCGCGACCGAAAATCTGCGCCACGGATGATTCGTGTTTTTCCGGCGTTTCAAATCAGCGGTTGTTTCCATCAACGGTAAACCCAACTCTATACTGGTGTAGGTCTCTTCCAGTCGTTGTCTCACTTGCTCGGGTATTTTACGTTCCCCCCCCATTTTCGACATTTCCATAGCCAATTGCTTGTTCAAATCAATAGCTTTCATTTAACTTCGCCTTCCCTTCCCCGGAATATTGGAGCATATTGATCAATGCCTTACGTGCACGGTGCAGCCGGGTTTTGACCGCACTCTCGGAAATGTCGAGACAGTCCGAGATTTCTCTGATCTGCATGTCCTGGAAGTAACGCAACGTTACTACAACCCTCATAGACTCATCGAGCTGGTCCACAACTTGCCGCAATTCAACCTGCCCATATTCATCCCCTGATACGGAAGGCTCGTAATGTAAGGAAGCCATATCTACGGTTGCTTTTCTTTTGCGGTGTATCTGATTGCACTTGTTAATCAATATCCGAAAAATCCAGGTTTTAAAAAATTTGGGCTCGCGCAATGAAGATAAGGATTGGTAGGCCTGGATCATCGTCTCTTGCAAGGCGTCGGCACAATCGTCGTCATTTTGAAGAATGCTGTAAGCCATTCCGTACATGTCCGTCTCGATGCTGCGCATGAGCAGAACGAAAGCATGCCGGTCTCCGGCCTGGGCCTTGATGACATCGGATTCGAGTTTCAAAACGGCAACCTCCTTTCGGTTTATATTAGTTAGATGACATTGCGGAAGATAAACGTTACATACTAAATTTTTAAAAATGCCGTACTATCAAGTACATATAAGGAAGCAATAAACTAAAGAGGGCCAAGATATTGACGGACTTATGAAAATAAATTGAATAAGGATGTAACGTTCCCGGAAAAAAGGTGATCTAACTCTATGTAACATTAATTCGACACCTTACTTACGATTTAGGAGGAGCATTGTATGAACAGAACTGGAGCATCTAAGTATAGCACTATCATGAAAGCCGTGGGAATAACGGTATTGGCAGGGACGCTTGCTGCATGCGTGCAGCAAGCGGAAGTTCAGGCGAGCGCACGGATGGATTCTTCAAGCAACCCGGCTTTCGCCGCAGGTACATCATTGAGTTCGCCCTCTATTCAAAAGGCTGAAAAGAAGCTGGAGGAACTGACGGGGAAATCACTTACATTGGGTAAGGCCGTGAGCTTCCCTGCCGGTTGGATCCTGGATGTTCAGGGAGCGGAAGGAGGCGAGGTGACCTTCAACAAGAACGGAGAGATCGATAGTATCAGTGTAAAAATGAAATGGAGCGACCTGAGCGCTTCCCATCAGGAAGCTATGCAAAAAGCGCTGGATACCGTAATTTCCGGAGGCTCGGCACAGGCGGAACACGTGAGGCTGAGAATGGACTACAATGATACCGATCCGAAGCTCAAAAATAAGCTTCAAATGACGGCGGAGGTTCAGAACACCACAATAAATGTGCTGGACGGAAAATTGAGTATGGCTCTGGAAATCCTGAAGATACAAGATGTCCCTGAGGCAGCGGTCAAATCCGCCAAAGCCGTCATCGCGAAGGTGGATCACGTCAAAAAAACGGAGGCGCTGACCCAAGCATTCCTGATTACCGAACCGAATGCCGTCCAATATGAACTGCGTTTTGGGACACCGACCTCCAAATACCCGGTTAGTGTGAATATCGACAAAAAGACCAATAAACCAACAGGACTTTATTTGGGGTTTCTTGAGGACAAACCTGCCAACAAGAGCGAGGCGCAAATCAATAAAGTCATGCAAACTCTGAAAAATGCAAACATGGATAAACTTAAAAAGACAGCCGTTCCCCAAATTAAAAAATGGCTGGGGATGGATCTATCCGGCTACAAGCTGACCAAGGTTGCGAATGAGCCAGGCAATGCGGTCTTTACCAAAAGCGGCGCGCCGTCGGTCAAGGTTTCGTATAATTCCAAGGGAGAACTGTACTGGGTGGACTAGACTAGCTAGCGCCGACCGCCGCATTGAATTCTCATTTTTTCTCGATCAATTTGAGCCTGCAAATAAATTGCAGGCTTTTTCCATAGATATGGCGCCACTCACCTTCCCGTCCGGTACAAATGTGGTATGATGAATAAAGTAAAGACACAGATTTGTCACATTATCCATCGACAACGGGGGGCACGGGATCATGAAAAGTTTGATGGAGCTTCTTTTTAACGATAAATACCGGTCTTTGTTCTATCGTTTATCCGCCGCGCTGGGCCTGTTGGTTGTGCTGGCCGCTTTAGGTTTTGTCATTTTAAACAGCGCTTACAATCACCTTCAGCAAAAGGCCAGGCTGGAGGATTTAAGCAAAAAATCGGAGACACTTTTCAAGAATTACTATAATAATTTATTTCAAGATGTGGACAAGAAGTCCGTCGATCTATCCAATAACAAGAAATTGATGAATATATTAAAGGGTACGGAACGAGGCGGGGACATCAGCCTCACCGACATCATCAATAGCGGCGCCGATTTTTGCTGTATGATCTCCATCGATATCTACACGCGCGATCAGGCGTTTCGTTACAACCATGGCCAAATCGTCAATATCCCGCTGATGAGCGATGAGGAATGGTCGGCGAGCAGAGCGGACATCATAAAGGGCGCTAATTGGAGAATAGATGACACTGCTGCGGCTGCCTCCTCGTCTCCTCCGGCTGTGCATATCCTGCGCAGCATTCCCAATATTGCGGCGGAGCCGATCGGTTTTATCAAAATCAATTTAAACAGCCAGTCACTGTTCCAAAATCCGTTTCAGAGCGGCCAGCAGGAAAAGATGTGGCTGGAGTCGCCCTCGCATTTATTATTTTCGTTAAGTACGGGGCAACTCGATCAGGAGGCCATGGCCAGCGTCCCCCGGTTCGAGCCAGGCGCTTCCGACTCCATTTCTTTGGACGGCAAAAATTACTTTTACGATGTTTTGCCTGCCCGGTTATCGGGATGGAATTTTGTTTATGCGGTTCCCGAGGGAAGCGTAACGAATGGGATCTATTTCGGTTCCGCCCTGTGGCTCGCGTTTTTCCTTCTGTTTATCCTGTTAATTTTCTATACGTTCACCCTGATGCGCAGTGTCTTCGGAAAAATACGCACGATTCAAGAAGTCGTTGGGAGCTCGAACGTTACGGGCGTCAAGAACGGCAGAAGTTTCTCCCTTAACGTGCTGATTAACAGCGTAGCCGCTTTGAAGGAGCACCGGGAAAATATCGAATGGATGTATCAGAAAAACATCCCGATCTTGAAAAAAGCCCTTTGTTATCGGCTGCTTCATCACGATCGGGGGGAATGGCCGGATATTCAAGAACAGATGGCGCAACTCGGATTCACGTTTTCCACTTCCCTGTTCTCGGTTATTTTGTTTCGCATCGATAAATATTACGACTTTCTGCAGACTTATAACAAGGCGGATCAAAGCTTGCTGCGCTTTTTTGCTTATAAAATGGCTGAAGAGATGGGCGGTCAGTCCTTCAAAGTTTTGATGTGGAATACCGAAAGCCGGGATATCGTCATGATCGCCAACGCCTTCGTTCCTATGGAGGAAGAAGTTTTCAAAGCCCAACTTGAAAGCGCAATCCATTCAATCGTCGACCAAATCAACAGTTACTTGAAAATTACCATTACCGCCGTTATCGGCCATCCGGTCCAAGATGTTCGGCATATTCCGGATAGCTGGAATCGGGTCGGCAATTTTATGGAAAGTAAAAGATATGGCGGCGGCTGTCACGTGCTGAAGTGCTGGGATCAAGACGATGAAACCCCGTTTTTTGCGGATATGCTCGAAGTCTCGCGGGGGCGGAAAGACGCCTTGCTTCAAGCCGTCAAAAGCAACGATATCCGGCAAATCGATGAAGAGCTGGAGCGGACGAAGTTGTTTTTGGAGTCTTTGGACGGTTATCCGATGATGTTTGTTCAACAGTTATTGATCGATTTCGTGATGTCGGCCGCCTATGCGTTAATGGAGATGGGCTCGAAGCTGCAGGTCGAAAAAGTATTCGCGGAGATGCATTTGGCCATGCAGCGCATCGAAAGCATTGAGGAAGCCGTGGCCTGGTTCAGGAGCAAACTGTCCTATTGGCTTGAAACCATGGAAGAGGAGCGTGCCGATCACACCGGATTAATGCCGCATGTGCTTGAATACGTGAACGCCAATTACGACCGGGAGATTTCGCTTGGCGGCATCGCTGCCGAATTGCAGCTGAGTATCGCGTATTTAAGCCGTCTGTTCAAAAAAAGCACGGGCAAAAATTTCATGGACTATTTGATTGATTTACGGATCGAACGGGCCAAACAAATGTTGACGGATTCGCCGGAGACGGTACAGCGGATCGGAGAGAAAGTCGGGTATATAAACACCCAAAGTTTCATTCGCATCTTCAAAAAAAACGTCGGCGTAACGCCGGGCCAATACCGGGAAAGCAAAACCCGCGAGACCGTAAAGCGCTTGGATGCGGGCAAGGTCTACTAGTGAGACAACCTCTACTAGCAAAAATCATTCATCGTTCAAAAAAGGTTCATCCGCCGAAAAAAGACCATTTGGGCTGGCGTGCAAATGATGATCATCGGATCAAAAATGCACGCTATTTTTTTTGATTCGGGCAGATTATATTCAAAGCCAAGATCAGCCGCTTCGATCGGCGGATCAAATTTAAAATCGGGGGGAAGATCCGATGTTGCAAAAAAGGGGAAAAGCTTTTCTATCGTTATTCATGGCCACGCTCGTCCTGTTGGTTTCCGCGTGTTCGTCTGGCGGCGGAAACGCGGAAACAAGCGGAAGCAAAGGGGGAAACACCGCGGGGGAGCAGGTGACGCTAAAGGTATGGGTACCGATCAATACGCCGGAACTCGACGCGGTGTATAAGCAAATCGGCGCCGACTTCGAGAAAACGCACGAGAACATTAAGGTGGAAATCACGACCATCCCTTTCTCCGATTACTTCCAAAAATTATCGGTGGCCTACGCCGGCGGCATTCAGCCGGACGTCCACGGGCTCGGATTCGGCCAATTGATCTCGACGGTCGACCAGGGCAATTATATGGATTTGAACACCTTGATCCAAAATGACAGTTGGTCCGGCAAAGACGATTTCTTTCCGGACATCCTGAAAGCCGGGGAATGGAACGGCGGACTGTACGGCCTGCTGATTCCCGAGATCCGTCCGTTTGTTTGGAGAAAGGACTATTTCCGGGAAGCAGGACTTGATCCCGAACAACCGCCAAAGACTTATGCCGAATTGTTTGAATTCGCCAAGAAGCTGGCCAAGAAAGAGAACGGAAAAGCCGTGCGCTCCGGACTCGATATTACGACGAGCACCGTCAACAACGCGAACTCGGAACAATCGTACTTAAGCCTGCTGCTGCTTAACGGTTTGAACTTGTATGACGAGAAAGGCAATCCGACATTCGATTCGCCGGAGTCGATTAAGGTTCTGGAGCAGGTCATGGATCTCGTGAAAGATAAAGATATCGTGTTTCAGACGGATGTGAACGTAACGGGAACCTTGTTCCAAAACAATTTGGCGGCCATGTCTTTTGCCAGCTCCTATTCATTGACGCAGTTAAGCAAGTCGATCGGCGCGGAGAATCTCGGGTATTCCCTGCCGCCGAAAGGGCCAAACGGCGAGCAAACCTCGCTGATGCTGGGAACGTTCATGACCATGGCCAAGAAAACCGAACACCCGCAAGAAGCTTGGGAATTCCTGAAATTTATGTTCTCGCCGGAAGAAATGCTGCCGTTCTCCAAAGCATCCGGCTACATCCCGCCGCTGAAATCGCTCCAAGACGAGTTCGTGAAACTGGATCCAGCTAATGAAGTTATTTTTGAATCGATGAACGACGCCAGCAGCTATTTGCCTTCGGCCAACTGGAATACGATCGTCAAGTACCTGCGGATCGGCTTGGAAGAAGCCTACTTCGGGAAAAAATCGCCGGAGCAAGCGATGGAGGATGCCGCGGAAGCGGCCCGGCAAGAAAGCGCCAAAAAGTAAAAAGCGAATTCCGGGGCCCCTATGTGCTGCTGTTATGCTCAGGGGGCCTTTATGGAAAGGGGAAAACGCATGAACGCGACCTGGAGAAGAAAACTAACGCCCTATCTATTGATATTGCCAAACGTGCTTATCTACTTCATTTTTATTTTTGTTCCCCTTTTATGCGTCATCTATTTAAGTTTCACCAACTACAGCATCTTGTCCCCCGGCCATTGGGTGGGGTTGTCCAATTACGAACGGATGCTGGAAGATCAATTGTTTATGGGCGCCGTCAAAAATACGTTTGTGTTTTGGATCGTGTCGGTCCTGCCGCAGATGGCGCTCGGTTTGGTTCTGGCCGTTTTGTTGAATTCGAAAATTAAAGGGCTTTCTTTTTTCCGTGCGGGGTTGTATTTGCCGAGCGTCATCTCCGGGGTCGCGGTATCCATGACATGGCTCTACTTGTATGACTTTCAGAGCGGTCCGTTTAATGCGGTGCTAAAGGGGCTGCATCTGAATCCGGTCAATTGGCTGGGGGATGCGCAGTACGCCTTGATGTCGATCAGTATTCTCGGCATCTGGGTCGGGACCGGATACGCGTTGATCGTATACTTGGCGGGTCTGCAATCGATCTCGCAGGAATTGTACGAGGCGGCCAGCATCGACGGGGCTTCGAAACTGCGCATTTTTTTCCGGATCACCGTGCCGCTCTTAAATCCGATGACGTTTTTCATTTTCGTGACCGCGACGATCCGCTCGTTCCAAGTCTTCGATTACGTTTACGTGATGACCAAAGGCGGGCCGCTGAACGCGACGAATACGATCGTCAACAGCATTGTGGATACCTCTTTCGCGCAGTATGAAATGGGATATGCTTCGGCGCTCTCCATTTTCTTGCTCGTCATTACGCTGGTCATTACTTTGATCAACTACCGAGTCGGAACGAAAACGCTGGATAGCTGAACGGAAGAAGGGAGAGAGACCGTTGAAGAAGCTCGGCATGGCAAAGATTCTAGTCTACGTATTTTTGATCGTGATTACACTGCTCAATTTATTTCCCGTTGTGGTCATGATTTTTACTTCGCTGAAGGGGAACGATGAACTCATTTCGGGAGCGTTCTCCCTGCTGCCCCACGATTGGCATTTCGAAAATTATCTGAAAGCGATGGAGAGCGGGAAATGGGGGCTTTATTTCAAAAATTCCTTGATCGTCACCCTGGTCGTGACGGCCGGCAGTCTCTTATTCAACACGCTAGCGGGGTATACGTTTGCCAGAATCCGCTTTCGGGGCAGCACGATCATCTTCGTGTGCTTGCTGGCCGGGATGATGGTGCCCGCGCAGTCGATTGTGGTTCCGCAGTTCATCATTATGAAAAGCATTCCGCTGTTCGGCCATAACGACATTTGGGGCCAGGGCGGAACGGGCTGGCTGAACACGTATTACGCTTTGATCATTCCCGCTTTGTCCGGGTCGATCGGCATCTTTATGGCCAGACAATTTTTCTCGGGGTTTCCAAAAGACTTGGATGAGGCGGGTTATATGGACGGGTTGGGTTATTTCGGAACTTATCTGAGAATTTTCTTGCCGTTAAGCGGTCCATTGATGGCGACACTCGGCATTTTGAAAATCGTTTCCGTCTGGAATGAATTCTTCCAGCCGCTGATCTTCACGAACACGGAATCGATGCGGACCATCCAATTGGCGTTATCGCTGTTCAAAGGAGAGTTTACGATCCAATACAACTTGCTGATGGCCGCCACCGTGCTGGTGTCGTTGCCGATGCTCGTCGCCTTCCTGTTGTTCCAGAAACAGTTCGTCGGCAGCATCGTCTCGTCCGGCGTCAAAGGTTAAATTACGAAAGAAAGCGAGGTAAATGTGATGAAAGCAATCATGCTGATGTTCGATACGTTAAATCGGCACATGCTGCCCCCTTATGGATGCGATTGGGTCCACGCGCCAAACTTCAAAAGGTTGGCCGAGAAAACCGTCGTTTTCGATCATGCCTACGTGGGGAGCATGCCTTGCATGCCCGCGCGGCGGGAACTCCATACGGGACGTCATAATTTCCTGCATCGCAGCTGGGGGCCGATCGAGCCTTTCGACGACTCGATGCCCGAACTATTGAGCGAAAACGGCGTATACACCCATCTCGTCACCGATCACCAGCATTACTGGGAGGACGGCGGCGCGACTTATCATACCCGGTATAGCTCGTGCGAGTTGATTCGCGGCCAGGAAGGCGATCCCTGGAAAGGGGAGGTCGCCGACCCGGAACACCCCGAATCGATCGGGATGAAGGCGATGGGCCGGCTCGTCCGCCATGACTGGATCAACCGTAAATACATTCGCGAAGAGCAGGATTTTCCGCAAGCGCGTACGATGGAAAACGGGTTGGAATTCATACGGACGAACCGGAACGAGGATCGCTGGTTCCTGCAGATCGAAACGTTCGATCCGCACGAGCCGTTTTATGCTCCGCAAAAATACCGCGACCTCTATCCCCACGATTACGCGGGCAAGCATTTCGATTGGCCGCCGTACGGGCCGGTTACCGAGACAAGGGAGGAAGTGGAGCATCTGCGGTACGAATACGCGGCGCTGCTCAGCATGTGCGACCACTACTTGGGGAAAGTGCTGGATGTCATGGATGAGTTTGACATGTGGCAGGACACCTTGCTGATCGTGAATACTGATCACGGGTTTCTGCTGGGCGAGCACGATTGGTGGGCCAAATCGGTGATGCCTTATTACGATGAGATCGCGCATATGCCGATGTTCATCTGGGATCCCCGCAGCGGGAAGCAGGGCGAGCGCAGGCAAAGTCTTGTGCAGACGATCGATTTGGCGCCGACGCTGCTCCGCTACTTCGGGGCCCACGTGCCGAAGGACATGCAAGGGAAAGACCTCGAAGCCACGATCGCCAGCGATCGGCCTGTCCGCGATTCCGCGATCTTCGGCATGCACGGCGGGCATGTGAACGTGACGGACGGGCGTTATGTCTATATGCGCGCGCCGATGACCGAATCGAACATGCCGCTATACAACTATACGTTGATGCCCACACATATGCGCAGCCGCTTCTCCGTGGAGGAACTTCGCGGCTCGGAACTCCATCCGCCGTTTACGTTCACGAAGGGCGTCCCAACGCTGAAAGTCCAAGGTGTCGGTCTCTACAATCGGGCCCATGCGTTCGGCACTCTGTTGTTCGATTTGCAGCAGGACCCCCGGCAGGAGCACACGATTCAGGACGAGGCTTTGGAACGAGCGATGATTCAGTTGTTGAAGCGGAACATGGAAGCGAACGAAGCCCCGCCCGAGCAGTATGTACGGCTAGGTTTATAGATCAAGCGCCACCATCATTTATTATCTAAATAAGTTGAACTAAAAAAAGTCGGGGGTTAGGCAAAAGTGTGAAATGATTCTGAAGAAACGGCAGTGGTCGCCTTTGTGAGCGGATTTCTACAGTATCTGAATCTACTTAATAAAAGAAATCCGCGAACAACAGCGATCGTAAGAACATTTCACACGGCTGCCCCATTCCGTACAATGATTAGTTCAACATATATAAAATCCATGGATGAAGGAGCGAGCTAAAAGATGCGCATCTTGTTTTTGGATCTCGATTCGACGTCGCCCGACCATTTGGGATGCTACGGGTACCCCAGAAATACATCCCCGAATATCGACCGCATCGCGAAACAAGGCGTCCGGTTCACCAATTATTACACGTCCGACGCTCCGTGTGCGCCTTCCCGCGCCGCGTTCATGTCCGGCCGTTTCGGTATCCATTCGGGACTCGTGGGCCATGGGGGAACGGCGGCGGACTTCCGGCGAGAAGGGGAGCCCCGGCAATTCCGCGATTTGCTGACGACCGAAAGCCTTCCGGGATTCCTGCGGTCAGCGGGCATGAAGACCGTGCTGTTCAGCCCTTTCGGAGAAAGACATTCGCAATGGACCTTCTATGCGGGTTTCTCGGAAATCCACAATTCGGGCCAAAGCGGCATGGAATCGGCGGAGGAAGTAACGCCAAGCGTACTGGATTGGATCGACCGCAATTCGCAGGACGACAATTGGTTTCTGTATGTAAATTATTGGGACCCCCATACCCCTTACCGGGCACCGGAGGAATTTGGGAACCCGTTCGCCGGTGAACCGCTGCCCGAGTGGATGACGGAGGAGATGCTGGAACGTCACCTGAGGAAAGTCGGTCCGCATAGCCCGCGGGAAATCAACATGTTCGACAATCGGACGAACCCCAAATGGCCGCGCCAACCCGGCGAGTTTCTCGACATGGAAGGCTTGCGGCAAATGATCGACGGCTATGACTGCGGAATCCGCTACGTGGATTCACACATCGGCCAGCTTATCGACGCGCTCGGCCGCAAGGGCGTGCTGGAGGAACTAGTTATCATCATCTCCGCGGATCACGGCGAAAATCAGGGACAACTCGGCATTTACGGCGAACATGCCACGGCGGATCAAGGCACATGCCGAATCCCGATGATCATTTGCTGGCCGGGCGTTACCCGGCCGAACGTCGACGAAGGACTGCACTATCATCTGGACTTTTTGCCGACCATAGCCGAACTGCTTGGCAAGAAACCTTCCCCGACCTGGGACGGCCGGAGTTATGCGCCCGCTTTAACCGCGGGAACGGACTGCGGAAGGGATTATCTGGTCTTGTCCCAATGCGTTCATGTCTGCCAACGCAGCGTGCGCTTCGGGGATTGGCTGTACATGAGGACGTATCACGACGGTTATCATTTGTTCCCAAAAGAAATGCTGTATAACCTGAAGTCGGATCCGTTCGAGCAGCAGGACGTGGCAGCTGAGCATTCGGATGTCTGCATGCAGGCCGTCTATCGGCTAAACGATTGGCATGACGAGATGATGGCATCCATGACTTACGACGTCGATCCGTTATGGACCGTCATTCAAGAAGGCGGCCCTTATCATGCGAAAGGCCACCTTCCGTATTATGTCAAGCATTTGGAACAAACGGGCCGCGCCGACGCCATACCCGAACTGAAGAAGCGGCATCCGCGGGAATTTCGGCAGGGGTAGGCTGGAGAGCCCGCTTTCATAGAGTCAATGTCTTTACGGAATTTCGTTCGATGATCGTAGGGTTGACAATAACCTCTCGGTTGGCCGCCTGATTGCCTTGAAAATATGCGAATAGCAGGGTGGCCGCTTCGACAGCCATCCGATAAACGGGCACATAAACGCTGGTCACGGCGGGAACGCATTGGTTCCCGTCGTTTTTGCTGTGCTCGATGGTGATGAGGGAAACGTCGTTCGGCACATCAAGACCCAAATTATTGAGGAAATTAATCGTTTGCTGAGCTTTGGATATATCGTCGAGAAGTAGAGCGGTCGGTTTGTCGCCTTGTTGCGAAAAAACCGTTCCTATTAATTCCAGATAGGATTTCAAATCACCGGCATAAGTAAAGTGTTTAACGATCAAATCATCACCGCTGTGCTCTGCTTCAAACTCGCGGATTACCGGCTTAATCGGGGCCGTTTCCGCCGTAAGCACGGCAATTCTCCTATGGTTGCGTTCGTAAAAATAGTCCAGTATCTCGCGATGATACTGCTTATAACGCGCATAAACGTTCATTCCGGCCTGGTCAAACAGCTTCTCCCCGATATAGACGACGGGCAGTTGCATGGTAAGCAGCTCAAACAAGGAAGAACATGCAATAGGGGCGCTTCCCAAAATGAGCCCGTCAATCCGTTTCTGCTTGATAAAAGCATAATATTGCGGGGGAGTTTGATTCGCTAAAATCCGGTCGGCTTCGTTCGTTTCATTGATTAAAAGAAGGTGAAAACCGTGCTGAACCAGGACGGAGTTAACTCCATTGATGAACTCCAGCAGATAGGTGCTGTATAAGGACCGGGTAGAGTCAAGGGGCATGGAAAAATACAGGCCGATTAATTTGGTTTCGCTGTTGGCCAAATTTTGGGCGACGACATTGGGAACGAAGTTCAGTTTGTTCATCGCGTCGATGACTTTTTTTTCGGTTTTTTTGCTCACATAACCGCTTCGGTTCAATACGCGGGAGACCGTGGAGATGGAAACTCCGGCTAAATGGGCTACATCGTATATTGATACTTTCATCATTAAATCCCCGCAGGTGCAAATCTGCATGTATTTGAGAAATGGAGCCGTACTAAAGATGTGGTAGCGCTTCTCGAATTTAAGTTAGCATAATGGGCGAAGCTAAGTCAATTCGCTGTCTTTTCAAGTGAACCATATTTTGGCAATCATTTTTGGATTGAAAAGAAGGCGGTTCCCATGTATAATCTGGGAAAGCGCTTTACCAAAGGGTATAGATTAATCCGGCAGCCGGATTAACCCTAATGAGGTTCGTTAAATGTGGAAGCGCTTCTATATTGTCTGTCGGCTGAAATGAGGCATGGCCATGGCCTGAAAGCGGAAACTCGGAAACAAGCGAAATGTTTATTTGTCAAGCGCTTTGTTATTTCTGATGTGGAAGCGCTTCTATATTGAGATCAGGTCGCGAAACGCCTGCTTTAAGGAGGTGTTTGGAAAAATTAATGGTATAGCAGGTGTGAAAGAAAGGAGGTGTTCAGCCCAATGTGGAAGCGCTTCTATAAACCGGATTCGACATAAAGCGCATTGCAAAGCGGATAATCGGCAACACTGAAACGAATGTATTCCTATCCAAAATTTGGGGGTTGAAACGATGAATGCAACAAAACCGCAAACAGCCAGCAAAGGGAATATTTTTCAATATTCATTGGGCGGGTTTGGTTCCAATATTCTGTTTTTTCTTCAGTTGTCTTTCTTGATGTATTTTTACACCGATGTCTTCGGTGTTTCCCCGGCCGCCGTCGGGTCGCTGTTTTTGGGAGTCAGGCTGCTTGATGCCATATTCGATCCGATGATAGGAATACTGTCCGACCGTACGAGAACGAAATGGGGGAAATATCGCCCTTATCTGATTTTTGGTTCTCCTTTGCTGGCGACCGTAACCATACTGCTATTTACGGCTCCGGATTTGAGCCCGTCGGGCAAAATCGTCTACGCGGCATTTACTTATCTCTGCTACTCGTTAGTATCCTCCCTTGTGAATGTTCCGTTCCACTCCTTAACGGCGGTCATGAGCAAGGATCCGAATCAAACGACGACGATTTCCACCGCCAAGCAATTTATGGCGCTGCCGGCTCAGATCCTCGTTAACGCGGCGGTGCTGCCGATGGTCGCTTTTTTCGGAAAAGGACAACAGGGCTGGCTGATCACGGCGATCCTCCTTGGGGTGATCTCTCTATTTTCCTATTGGATTTGCGCGAGCGGTACCAAACGTTATGATACCCTGGACGGGGATAGCGGACATTTGCATCCACCGCTCAAAACACAGCTAAGCCTTGTCGCCAAAAACAGACCGCTGCAGATTTTAATGTTCTCTATGTTCCTGAACCTGGTTGCCACGACGACGAACGCTTCAGTCGCCGTGTATTTCTGGCAGTATAACGTAAACGACGTCAGCTTGTACTCGCAGATCTCCTTATGGGGGCTAATTTTGTCCGTGCCTATGTATGCCCTTACACCGTATATCGCGAGAAAGATCGGCAAGAAAAACGTGTTTCTGTACGGCAGTCTCGCGTCCATTGTGCCGACCGCAGTCATCTTGATAACTCCGTATGAAAACGTCACGGCTTTATTTATCGCCACAGTCGTAAAGACGGTATTGGGACCTTTCGCCGGAGCGATCGTGTGGGCGATGATTCCGGATTGCGTTCAGTATGGAATTTGGAAAACGGGCATTCAGGGAGCCGGAACCGTAACCTCTTCCTGCGTATTCGTAAATAAGCTGGGATCGGCGATCGGCGGTGTGCTGGCGGGGTTTATTCTAGGCGCCGTCGGGTATGTGGCCGGGCAGGCGCAAAATCCCGAGGTGCTGCGGACGATTCTTTATCTGTTTGCGGGCGTACCGCTGATCGCATACATCGGCACGATCATCGTGCTGAAATTTTATCATATCCCGCCGGAGGTTTTTCAAGCGTCTTCAGCGGATCAACCAGAGGACCCAGCTTCCGGGGTAACCGTTTAGGTTCCATTGGTCTTACAAACTTAAATATATAGATATCTCGTATGTATTTTGGAAGGAGAGGATTTTGCAATGAAAGCCATTATGCTTATGTTTGACACGTTAAACCGGAGAATGCTTCCCCCTTACGGATGCGATTGGGTGCATGCTCCCAATTTCCAAAGATTGGCCGAGAAAACCGTGGTTTTCGATCACGCTTATGTCGGCAGTATGCCCTGTATGCCGGCGCGCCGGGAACTGCACACGGGAAGACACAATTTTCTTCACCGCAGTTGGGGGCCGATGGAGCCGTTCGACGACTCGATGCCGGAGCTCTTGAAAAATAACGGCGTATATTCCCACATGGTGACTGACCATCAGCATTATTGGGAAGACGGAGGAGGCACATACCACCCCCGTTACAGTTCGTACGAACTGATTCGCGGGCAGGAAGGCGATCCCTGGAAAGGCGAGGTGGCCGATCCGGAAATGCCGGATATGATCGGGATGCAGCACGATTTAGTCCGGCAGGACTGGGTTAACCGGAAGTACATTTGCGAAGAAAAGGATTTTCCGCAGGCGCAGACAATGGAAAAAGGCCTGGAGTTTATCCGGCAAAACTGCGGCCAGGATCGCTGGTTCCTGCAAATTGAAACCTTTGACCCGCATGAGCCGTTTTTCGCCCCGCAAAAGTACCGGGATTTGTATCCGCACGAGTACAACGGCAAGCATTTCGATTGGCCGCCGTACGGCCCGGTGAAGGAGACGAAAGAAGAAATCGATCACGTACGGTACGAGTATGCGGCTTTGCTTAGCATGTGCGATCATTATTTGGGCAAAGTGCTGGATACCATGGATGAACTTGATCTGTGGAAGGACACGATGCTGATCGTCAACACCGATCACGGCTATTTGTTGGGAGAACATGACTGGTGGGCCAAGTCGATCATGCCTTTCTACCATGAGATCGCGCATATGCCGTTGTTTATTTGGGACCCGCGCAGCCGGAAGCGCGGGGAGCGGAGGAACAGCCTGGTGCAGATGATCGACATGGCTCCGACGCTGCTGAAGTACTTTGGTTTGGATGTTCCAACGGATATGCAGGGGCAGGATCTGAAGGATACGATCGATCAGGACCGGCCGATCCGGGAGGCGGCATTGTACGGGATCCACGGCGGGCACGTGAATGTGACCGATGGACGTTACGTTTATATGCGGGCGCCAGTGTCCAAGGACAATTCGCCGCTGTACAACTATACGCTTATGCCTACGCATATGCGCAGCCGGTTTTCGGTTGAGGAGTTGAAGGAGGTAAGCCTTCAGGAGCCTTTTTCGTTTACCAAAGGGGTGCAGACGCTGAAAATCAAAGCATCCGGTTCCAGGCATTGGCATTCCTTCGGCACACTTCTGTTCGATACGGAGGCAGATCCTTTGCAGCAGCAGCCGATTCAGGATCCGGAACTGGAGCAAAAAATGATCGGCCTGCTCAAGGAGCGAATGGAGGCGAACGAAGCGCCGGCCGAACAGTATGTGCGGTTAGGAATATAGCCCGGTGGGCAGATGCACGAAAAATTTTATTTCTTGAGGAGCTGAGAAACATGGTTGATTTGAAAGCCAAACCGTTTAATTTGTCCGCTGAAGATATCGATTGGGTGGAGCGGACGCTTGCAGGAATGACGCTGGACGAGAAGGTCGGGCAGCTGTTTTGCCTGGTCGGCTATTCCGATGAAGAAGAATATTTGAAGCGGCTGGCGGCGGAATACAAGGCCGGGGGTTTGATGTGCCGGCCCATGCCGGCGCGGGATATTCTGAATACGGTGCAAACGCTGCAGCGGAACGCCAAAATTCCAATGCTGATCGCGGCCAATTTGGAGAAGGGCGGTTCCGGCATCGCCGAAGAAGGCACCACCATCGGATCGGTGATGCAGGTGGCCGCCACCGATGACGACGAGATGGCCTACAAACTAGGTCTCGTCTGTGGACGCGAAGGCGCGGCGGTGGGCTGCAACTGGGCGTTTGCGCCGATCATCGACATCGATTACAACTTCCGCAACCCGATTACCAATACGCGCACATTCGGCTCCGATCCGGAGCGGGTCCGCCGCATGGGCATCCAGTATGTCAAAGGCGTGCAGCAAAGCGGTGTCGCGGCTTCGATCAAGCACTTTCCGGGCGACGGGGTCGATGAGCGGGACCAGCATCTGGTGGAAAGCGTCAATTCCTTGTCCTGCGAGGATTGGGACGCCACCTACGGCGCCGTGTACAAGGCCTGCATCGAGGAAGGCGCGATGACGGTGATGGTCGGTCACATCCTGCAGCCGGCCTACAGCCGGAGGCTTAATCCGGCACTAAAAGATGAGGAGATTTTGCCGGCCTCTTTATCCTACGAATTGGTGACGAAGCTGCTGAAAGAACAGCTCGGCTTTAACGGTCTGGTGGTGACGGATGCTTCAACGATGGCGGGAATGATGATTTCGATGCCAAGATCGCAAGCCGTTCCGCGGGCAATCGCCGCGGGCTGCGATATGTTCCTGTTCTGCCGCAGCCTGGAAGAGGATTTCAGCTATATGAAGCAGGGCATCGAGGACGGGATCATCACCGAAGAGCGCTTGAATGAAGCGCTGACCCGGATTTTGGGGCTGAAAGCGGCCTTGAAGCTGCACCGCAAGCAGGCGGAGGGGACGCTCGCCCCCAAGCTGGAGGAAGCGCTCAAGGTGCTGGGCGCGAAGGAACACCGGCAATGGTCGGTCGAGTGCGCGGATAAGGCGGTCACCTTGGTCAAAGAAGAAAAAGGGGTGCTGCCGATTCATCCCGACAAATACAAACGCGTCCTTTTCTATGATATTGAATCCCAACAGGGAGTGGCGTACAGCGCGCGCGTCGGGGCCGCCGAACTGTTCAAGGAGAAGCTCAAGAACGAAGGATTCGAGGTGACCACGTTCGAGGTGAATCCCGGGTTTGAAGGCATGATGTCGGCGCAAAGCGAAGTGCTCGGCAAATACGATCTGATCATCTATTTGGCCAATATGGTGACCAAAAGCAACCAAACGGTGGTGCGGATCGAATGGAAGCAGCCGATGGGGGCCAATGTGCCGACCTTTATGACCACCATTCCGACGCTATTCCTTTCGGTCGAGAATCCGTACCACCTGTTGGACGTGCCGCGGGTAAAAACCTATATTAACGCCTACAATTCGAACGACAATGTGCTGCAGGCGCTGCTCGACAAGCTGATGGGCCGGTCGGAGTTCAAAGGGACAAGCCCGGTCGATGCGTTTTGCGGCCTGTGGGACGCCAGATTGTAAGCAGGATCAAGCTATCGCGACAGGAAGCTGCCGCAATTCGCTGCGGAGATGATAGAGCTGCAGGAATCAAGAGAGAAAGCGGAGCAGGAGGAGGGAGAAGCATGAATCGGCGGTATCAGGCGGTCATTTTCGATTTGGACGGGGTGATCGTCTCGACGGATCATTATCACTTTCAGGCGTGGTCCGAGTTGGCCCGGCAGGAGGGGATCGCATTCAACGAGCAAATCAATCACCGGCTGCGCGGCGTCAGCCGCATGGAAAGTTTGGAGATTATCTTAGAGAAAGCAAGCAAGCGTTATACGCCGGTGGAGAAGCTGGAGCTGGCCGAGCGGAAAAACGAGGTTTACCGCGGTTTGCTGGGCAACCTGACCGATGGCGATATGCTGCCGGAGGTGGCGGATACTCTGTCCGTCCTCCGCGAGCGGGGATACAAAATCGCTATCGGTTCGTCCAGCAAAAATACGCCTATCATTTTGGAGCGGATCGGCTTGTCCGGTTATTTCGACGCGGTGGCGGACGGAAACGGGATCAAAAACAGCAAACCGGACCCGGAGGTGTTCCTGCTGGCGGCCGGCAAGCTGGGCGTTCCGCCCGCAGGCTGCCTTGTCGTTGAGGACGCGGAAGCGGGAATCATCGCGGCCAAACGCGGCGGCATGGCGGCAGCGGCCATCGGCGAGGCGCGAAGCTGCCACGAAGCGGATTATTCATTGACGAAGATCGAAGATTTGTTGCTGATCGTGTAAATAGAGTGCAAAAAATGATGCCAGAGGACGCTTGTACAGCGCCTTGGGCATCTTTTAGTTTTTTTGGACTATAGTTTGAGAAGTAACGTAATATATTACACGACATGAAAGCGATTTATATTTTTCTTGACGAAAATTATTTTCATATTTATCATAAGAATGAAAATAGATTTAGAGGAGTGGTCGCTCATGAAACGATACTTTGAGAAGGCGCAAAAATTCGGCAAATCCTTCATGCTTCCCATTGCGGTACTGCCAGCTGCAGGTCTTTTGTTAGGCATCGGCGGCGCATTATCGAATCCAAATACGATCAGCTCCTATCCGCTTCTGCAAATCATCTGGCTGCAGCAGATTTTTACCGTGATGAGCAGCGCCGGAAGCATTGTGTTCGATAATCTCGCTTTGATCTTCGCCATCGGCGTAGCCGTGGGGATGGCAAGAGCGGATAAAGGAACAGCGGGACTGGCAGCGGGGCTGTCCTATCTGGTGATGAATGCCTCGATCCATGCGATGTTGATCAATACCGGGAAGCTTGCCGCAGACAACCTGGCAGGTGCGGGCCAGGGCATGGTGCTGGGAATTCAAACCTTACAGACAGGGGTTTTGGGAGGAATTGTTGTCGGATTGGTCACGGCGTGGCTGCATAACCGGTACAATAAAATCGAGCTTCCCCAGTTTCTTGGCTTTTTCGGCGGTTCCCGGTTTATTCCGATCGTTTCGTCGTTTGCGGCCATCTTCATCGGCATTGCCTTATTTTTGGTCTGGCCGACAATCCAAACCGGTATAGCTAGCCTCGGCAGTCTGGTCGACAAAACCGGTTATATCGGGACGCTGTTTTACGGATTTTTCTTGCGTATGCTGGGGCCTCTGGGGTTGCATCATATTTTCTACCTTCCCTTCTGGCAAACCGGTTTGGGAGGAACCATGGAAGTAGCGGGCAAAGTATACGAAGGAACGCAGAATATCTTTTTTGCGCAATTGGGCGATCCCGCAACCGGGAAATACTTTATCGGGACATCCAGATTCATGTCAGGCCGGTTTATCACGATGATGTTCGGTTTATTGGGTGCCGCGCTGGCCATTTACCATACGGCTAAACCTGAACGTAAAAAAGTGGTTGGCGGATTGATGCTGTCTGCCGCGCTCACTTCATTTTTAACAGGGATTACAGAGCCTTTGGAATTCTCTTTCTTGTTTGTAGCTCCCGTCCTGTACGTGATTCATGCCGCATTTGACGGGTTTGCTTTTATGCTGGCGCACATTTTCGAAATTACCATCGGCCAGACGTTCTCCGGCGGATTGATTGACTTTATCCTGTTCGGAATTCTCCAGGGCAATGGGAAAACCAACTGGATCCTGGTGCCGATCATCGGTGTAATATGGTTCCTCCTGTATTATTTCACGTTCCGGATTTTGATCGTTAAACTGAATCTGAAAACGTTGGGGCGTGAAGATGAAGCAGTGGCTGATTCGGAGGCAGCAGCTCCAGGGAACGGCGGTACTTCATCGCCGCCCGGAGAATCCAGATCGGCTGCCATATTGAAGGCGCTTGGCGGTACGGAAAATATTACGGACCTGGATTGCTGCGCTACGCGGCTGCGGGTTACGGTCATCGATAAGGATAAGGTGCAAAAGGACGCATTTGCAGCTACAGGAGCTAAAGGTGTTGTATTTGTCGGGAACGGAGTGCAGGTGATTTACGGACCTCAGGTCACGGTAATCAAGAATGAAATTGAAGAATATTTGGAAACGGAGTAATGGCAATGAATGATCTGGAAAGACTAGGATTAAAAGGCGGTCTCGTTGTATCGTGTCAGGCATTGGAGCATGAACCCCTTCACAGTCCGTATATCATGGGCCGAATGGCGGTAGCGGCCAAAGCAGGCGGGGCCATTGGGATTCGGGCCAACACGGCAATAGATATCAAAGAAATTAAAGAGCAGGTTGATCTGCCCGTCATCGGAATTGTAAAAAGAAACTATGGAACCAATCCGGTGTTCATCACACCGACGATGCGTGAAATAGACGAATTAGCCGAAGCCGGGGCGGAGATCGTAGCCTTGGATGCAACGCTCCGGCCAAGACCGGACGGCAGGACATTGAAGGAGTTTGTCGGCGAGATCCGCCGTAAATATCCTCGGCTGCTGTTGATGGCAGATATCTCGGCAACAGCTGAAGCGGTGAATGCGGAACAACTTGGTTTTGAATTGATATCTACGACTTTAGTCGGTTATACAGAGGAGACGGCCGGAAGTAAACTGTACGATCATGATTTTGCCATATTAAAAGATATCGTGTCCCATGTGAAGACTCCGGTTGTGGCGGAAGGAAACATCATGACGCCGGAGATGGCGGCAAGCTGCCTGAAAGCAGGAGTATACTGCGTTGTCGTTGGCGGAGCCATCACCCGTCCGCAGCAGATTACGGAACGCTTTGTATCGGAGATTGCAAAATTACAGCACCGGACAAAATAATATTTTTGCAAAAGAGCGAGTATCGGCGGCCGGATTTCTGCCAATGCTCGCTCGTTCTTATTCCGCTGAATAAAGCGCCTGCAGTGTTTGCTGCCGTGCTTTCATTAAATTTTCGTCTTCAAGCAAGAGAAGAGACATAACGTCCAAAATATAAATGATGGCGAGCTGGCTGTTGATGAAATTCACGTCTCCCGATCGTCCAATATCCGGCGTGAATAGACAAATATCCGAAACTTCGGAGAGGGGGGTATGGTCAAAGTTGGTGATTCCGATGACTTTGGCGCCTCTTTTTTTGGCCTGACCCAAAGCATGGCTTACCTCTGTCGTACGTCCCGAGTTGGACAATCCAATCACAACATCATTTTTCCCGAGAAGGGAGGCGCTCATCGTCATCATATGTGAATCCGTAACAGCATCGGCCACAAGATTCATCCGGGTTAGTCTGTATTTAAATTCCAGGGCGGAGAGGCCGGAACTGCCCAAACCGTAAACATAGATTCTGCGGGATTTCTTAATCAGTTCAACCACTTCTTCAATTCTTCCGGTATCCAGCATTTCGGCCGTCGCATTTACGATGTCATTGTACAGATTTTGCGTTTTGACAAAAATATCCGTATCATTGCGAGGCTTTTGGGCTTCCCGGTTCAGCAGAATTTTGAAATCGACAAAAGTGTCGCAGCCCACTTTCTTGCAAAAACGGGTAATTGTTGACGTTGAAGCATTTGTATACGAGGCCAAATCCTTAATATTGATATTGTTAATGGATTGCCGATTGCGTATCACGTAATCGGCAATCTCTTTTTCCTTGGCTGAAAATCGTTGATATTCAAGCTGCAGTATGTCAATGACACTGGAGGACATCACAAAAAGCCTCATTTCTATTAGGATGGTATATGATCCATTTTAACAGTAGGTTTCCGTGAAAACAAAACAGAATAAAAAGGATTGAAGCATCCGCAAAGATCCTATATAATAAAATTCATCATACCAATATATAAATTGATCATACAAATATAAGGAGGTGGTTGTTACCGGCTGATGTTACGTTTATCGGATTGAAATTTTGCGGTTAGATTTTGGAGGAGGACATAAAGTGGGAGAACACAGCAGTAATACAAAGAAAAATGTTTTATTGATCACGGTGGATCAGTGGCCGGGAAGTTTATTGGGGAGTCAAGGCAGAGACGACTTTTTTTCGCCTACACTTGATGAGTTGGCCAAAGTCGGCGTGATTTTTGGTAACGCATACAGTCCGACGCCGGTTTGTATTCCGGCCCGGCGGGAGATCATGACGGGAACAGGTTCAAGAACGCATGGGGACAGGACGTTTAATGAATTTCTAAAAATGCCGGATGTTCCTACGCTTCCCGAAGTTTTCAACAACAACGGCTATCAAACGTATGCCGTCGGAAAATTGCATGTGTATCCGCAAAGAGCGCGGATCGGATTCGATGATGTCATTTTAAATGAAGAAGGGAGGAAGGTTAACTTTCCCCATGAGATGAGGGAGGATGATTATACCCGTTTTATCAACAGAGAGGGATATGCAGGATTGGATTTTGCCCATGGCATGTCAAACAACAATTATATAACAAGACCATGGCACTTGCCGGAGGAGTTGCACCAGACGAGCTGGACATCCAGGCAAATGTGCGAACAAATTATCCGCAGAGACCCGACGAAACCTGCTTTTTTGTACTGTGGTTTCACGGCACCGCATCCGCCGGTTGTTCCTCCCCAAGTTTTTATGGATATGTACAACGATGTGGATATTGAGCGCCCCTATATCGGCGATTGGGCGAAGGATGCGGAATCCGTCCCGTATCCTGTGAAGTATTACAGCAGTCTATACGACATTAAAACGGAAAATTCACTTCGCAAAGCCAGAAAGGGTTTCTATGCCTCCTGTACCCATATAGATTATTCCATTAGGTCGATCATCGGGACGCTTAGGGATGAGAAAATTCTCGACAACACGATCATTGTCATTACATCCGATCATGGAGAGATGCTGGGCAATCACAATCTATGGGGAAAAAATCTCTTTTATGAAGATGCCGCTAAAGTTCCTTTAATCATCGTGCCTGCCATAGATCGTGGAGACTGGGGATTTAATACCACCGATGACCGATTGGTGGAACTGAAAGATATTATGCCTACATTGCTTGATATGTGCGCTCTCCCCATACCTGAAACGGTAGAAGGTATATCCCTGGTGAATAAAAAGAACAAGAGAGATTACGTCTACGGAGAACTATGGGAAGATGACAGAGCCACGAGGATGATCCGTACGGAACAATTTAAACTCATTTACTATGCTGTCGGGAATCAGTTTCAGTTGTTTGATTTGGTCCATGATCCCCAAGAAATGGTGGATCTCTCCGGTAACGCCCAGTATGAGAACGTAAAAGCAGAACTGACGGAAATTTTAATATCGCATTTATATGGCAATGATGTTGAGTGGTTGGAAGGCGGGAAGCTTATAGGAAAACCATCCAAATCATTCGCATATAAACCCGTTCAAGACAACTGCGGTATTTTAAGCAACCGCGATTTACTGTTGCAGCGCGGAATTCGATAATAAGCGGGAGGTTTAAAATGAACAATCTTCAAGTCAAAAGAAGCCATATTCGCTGGACGATCATAATCATGTTATTTATCGTTTCATCTCTAAATTACGCTGACCGGGCGGCCATCTCCATCGGTGCTCCATCCATGCAAAATGAACTCGGAATCAGTGCAGTCGCGTTAGGTTATATATTTTCAGCTTTTTAATGGGCCTATGTCGGCGCCCAAATTCCGGGCGGATGGCTGCTTGATCGTTTTGGATCCAAAAAAATCTATTTCCTTAGTATTTTCTTTTGGTCCCTCTTTACGCTTTTTCAAGGATTCGTTGGATTTCTTGTAGGCGCAGCACTAATTGCGACCCTTTTTATTTTAAGATTTTTAACCGGATTAGCGGAGGCGCCGGCCTATCCTGCCAATAGCCGGATCACGGCATCCTGGTTTCCCACGAAAGAAAGGGGGACGGCAGCTTCGATCTTTTCTTCGGCCCAGTATGGAGCAACCGTTATCTTTTCTCCTCTTATGGCGTATGTAACACAAACCTATGGTTGGAAAAGCAATTTCATCCTTATGGGAACGCTTGGAATTGTGTTAAGTCTTGTTTGGCTGAAGTCGATCTATAGTCCGAAAGATCATCCGCGCATCAATAAGGCCGAGCTGGACTATATCGAGCAGGGTGGAGCTATGGTTGATTTGGATACCAAAGCGACCTTGGACAATAAAGAATCAAAATGGCCTTATATTAAACAATTGTTAAAAAACCGGATGATGATGGGGATTTTTTTCGGGCAATATTGTATTAATGTGATGACTTATTTTTTTCTGACCTGGTTTCCGATCTACTTGGTAAAAGATCGCGGCATGTCCATTCTGAAAGCGGGTTTTGTAGCTTCTTTGCCGGCACTTTGCGGTTTTGCGGCGAGCATATTAAGCGGAATCTTTTCGGATTACTTGATTAAAAAAGGATGTTCTTTAACCGTAGCAAGAAAAGTTCCCATCATAGCGGGTATGTTGATGTCCATGACGATCATCGGCTGTAATTACGTGAACTCGGAAGGCCTTGTTATTTTTCTGATGTCTTTAGCGTTTTTTGGCAAAGGATTCGGCGCGCTTGGCTGGTGCGTGGTTTCCGATGTTGCGCCCAAAGAGGCGCTTGGCATCAGCGGAGGTTTGTTAAATACGTTTGGAAATATTGCCGGTATTATCACGCCGATTGTAATCGGATACATTATTCAAGGAACGGGGTCCTTTAATTTAGCGCTTGTCTACGTTGGGATCCATGCTCTGGCGGCAATTTTATGTTATTTGTTTATTGTAGGTAAAATTGAAAGATTTAAATTACAGAAGCCTAAGTTGTAAGCGCTTAATAGCCGTTCCTATTCCCTCATTAATAGTAAGATGTTATACTTGCATTATTATGAAAATATTATTAATGGGAGAACAACATGGCTGAACATTTTTCCGGTTCAGAAAAAGTTCCGTTTTCTAAAATCTTATACAATTTTATCTTACAAAAAGATTATAAAAGCGGAGATAAACTTCCCACAGAACGGGAACTGTCGGAACACTTTGGCGTGGGGAGAAGTTCGGTTCGTGAGGCGTTAAGCGGATTGAAAGCATTAGGAATCATCGAGGTCCGGCAAGGATCGGGATGTTATGTGAAGGAAATCAATTTGGCATCGCTTCTGCTTCCGATCCAGGGACAACTTTACAATAAACGGATCCTTGTTGAAGAAATTATGGAAACAAGAGTGGCGATCGAGTTGGAAATTATCCGGCTGGCCGTAAAAAGGGCCACTCCCATCATGTTGGATAAAATTGAATCCTACTTAACCTCGGTTGAGCAAGATTCCGCCCAACATTTTGCCTTCGAACAATTGTTGGCCGAAATGGCGGGAAACCGTATATTAATCATGATGCAAAGTTTAGTCCATGAGCTTTGGCGCGATATCACAAGCAAGGGCTGGCGGCGTAGAAGCATGGAAATTAGCCATCAAGAACATCTGGATATTTTCCGCAGTATTAAAAACAGAGACTTGCCGTCTGCGCTCACAAAAATGGAAAACCATCTGTTGTGGGGCGTAAAATACTTTGATGAAATGAATGATCCGACGCAAAGCTAATATTGTAAAACGATGGAGAGCCGGATCCGCCGAAATGCGGACGTCTGGTTCGGGGAAGGGCCTGGGTGTCAAACTATCCTCACGGATGGGGCGACCCAGGCCTATTCGGTTTTCGAGGTGACTTCATGGATAGATCCAGTAGTTGTAGTAAAGCGATCGCCCACCCGAGCGCCCTTGCTTCCTATTCCAGCTTTCCTGGTCTATTGTTGAATGGAATAGTTGCAAAAAGTACAGTTACTTATCCGCAAATGCTACCACAGCGCTTGATTAAATGTAAAACCTGCAATTACTCCGCTATCTTTTGAAGAAAAGGCAAAAATACGAGGAAATAGATGTATGAAATGCAATTAAACGAATGATTAGGTAAATGGATATAAAGTTAGTTGTATGATTTGCAATTAATGGTCAGAGTGGGGCCGGTCAAACATTACTTTTGCCCGCCATCTGACCAGGCGAAATAAATAGAAAGCGGTTCGTACTCCGTCTACACAGCAATCAGCGGCTAAGCAGATTTTGGTTCTGCGAAAGTTGAGTTATAAGTTAAGTGACCGGCTCGGCCGAAAAAAGGTTTGAAAAAAGTTCAAACTTATTTTATCCGCGACGAGTCTTTATAATCCTAATTGAAAGCGCATTCAATAAAATTGAAGGAAGCGCTGCTCTCAAAAAAACGAACGGGGGGAACACGGGTGAGAATTATTTATTTTGATATCGATTCGCTCCGGCCCGACCATATGGGGTGCTACGGATACGAAAGAAACACGACGCCGCACATCGACCGGATCGCGGCGGAGGGGGCCCGCTTTAACGGTTGCTACACCGCGTCGTCGCCTTGCGTGCCTTCGCGGGCCAGCTTTATGTCGGGACGTTTCGGCATCAACCACGGGGCGCTGACCCACTGGGGGCCGGGCTGCGATTTCGATTATCCCGACGGGGACGGCCACAGCCGGACGGTTCCGTTTTTTACGCGTTATTTGCGCGAGGCCGGGTACAAGACGGTGACGTTTTCCTCCTTCGGCGACCGGCACCATGCCTGGTGGTATTTCGCCGGTTGGAACGAGGTGCACACCCATTCGCTGAAAGAAGGCAACGAAGATGCGCACGAGGTGAATGCGGCGGTTATTCCCTGGATCAAGGCGCATGCGCACGAGGAAAACTTTTTCCTCCATATCCAGTATTGGGACCCGCATACGATGTACACATATCCGAAGGAATATGCGGATCAGTGGAAGGACGTCCCGGCAAAAGCGTTTCCCGATGCCGCAACGATCGAAAAGCACCAGGCGGACCGGTTTCCGCGCTCGGCAGCTCTTCTGCATACGGCAAGCCGTATTCCGGAGACGATGCCCGAGCGAATCCGGGACCGGGAGGATTTCATCCGGCTGATCGACGGTTACGACGGCGGCATCAGCTACATGGACCGCTGCATCGGGGAGATCATGGAGACGCTGCGGGAGATGGGGATCGAGGATGAGGTATGCTTCGTCATCAGCGCGGATCACGCCGAATCGTTTGGCGAGCACGGCATTTACATGGAGCACGCCAACGCCTCGGAGTCGGTTCACCATATCCCGCTGATCATCAAGGCGCCCGGAGTGACGAAACCCGGCACGATCGCGGACGGGCTTGCCTACAACGTGGACGTGATCGCCACGATTACCGACATGGTCGGTTTGCCGGTACCGGAAGGCTGGGACGGCCAGTCGTTCCTCCCCGCTTTGAAGGGCGAAGCCTGGCCGGGCCGGGACCATCTGGTGATGGACCACGCCTTGTACGCTTGCCAGCGGGCGGTCAGGGACAAAAAATGGTACTATATGCGCACCTATCACGAGGGGCTTTACCGCTACGATCCCGTGGCGCTTTACAATATGGAAAACGACCCGTATCAGACGGCGAATGTCGCCGGCGAGCATCCGGACGTCGTCCGGGAAATGGATCACCGCCTGATGAACTGGCTGCATGAGCATGCGGGAAAACCGGGCGGCAAGACCGACCCGCTGCAAAAGGTGATCCGGACCGGACCGTTCAAATATGTCACCGTGAGCCAGTGGGTCAAGCGGCTGCATGACGAAGGGTACTACGAAGACGCCAAGGAGCTCGCGGCAAAGTATTCGCATGAAACGCTGGAATCGGCTTACGGCTCGGCATAAAGGCATAAACTTCGGCCCTACGAGAACAGTATAGAAAGGTTTGTTCGATATGACGACAAAAACAACCAAAATCGAAAGCCAAGCCGTCCGGCAGGCGGAGGGCCCCCGGAAGACCTGGAGCCAAATTCCGGGCGGTGTGATCATCCTGTTGTCCTTCGCCGTTGGAATCGCCTTTTGGGCGCTCATCTCCAGAATTCCGTCGGTCGGAGCGATCGTATCCGACCCGGTTACGATCGTGAAAACCTTTATACAGGAGCTTTCCAGCGGCAGGCTGTGGACCAATATTTATGCCAGTCTGTTTCGGGTTCTGGGCGGGTTTGTGCTGGGACTGGCGGCGGCCATCCCCGTCGCTTTCCTGATGGGCTGGTACAAGCCGGTCCGCATGATCGTCGAGCCGTGGATTCAGTTTTTCCGCACGATTCCCCCGATCGCGCTGATTCCGCTGGTCATTGTCGTCCAGGGCGTGGGCGAGGGGGCGAAGCTGTCGATCATTTTCGTCGCGACCTTCCTGGTTATGGTGATTTCGATCTTTCAGGGCGTCGTGAGCGTGGATCCTACGCTGATCAAGGCGGCGAAAGTGCTGGGCGCGGGCGACAAAGACATTTTCTTCGAAGTCGTGGTCCCCGCCTCGTTCCCCTATATTCTGGTCGGCGTGCGCTTAGGGTTGGCCAGCGCCTGGACGACGCTGGTTGCGGCGGAACTGACCGGAGCGAACAAGGGAATCGGCAACATGATCATGGAAGCGGGCTTGTACTTCCGCATGGACATTATCATCCTGGGCATTATCATCATCGGGATCATCGGTCTGGCCATGGACAAAGTCGTTTTGTTCCTGGAGAAAAAACTAACGGGTTGGCAGGAGTTGAGAAAATCATGAACGCAATCGCGGAAAAGACGCCGAAAATCGAAATCGATAATCTGTCCAAAGTGTATCAGGGGCGATCCGGCCCTGTCACCGCCCTGCAAAACACGCAGCTTGCGATCGGCCAAAACGAATTCGTCTGCGTCGTCGGGCCCAGCGGCTGCGGCAAAACGACGCTGCTCAACATCATCGCCGGGCTTGAAAACGCAACGACCGGCACCGTAAAGGTGGAGAACCGGATCGTCACCGGCCCGGGCAAGGAACGGGGAGTCGTCTTCCAGCAGTACGCCTTGTTTCCCTGGAAAACCGTGCTGAAAAATGTGGAATTCGGCTTGAAGCTTAGAGGCTTGGGGGCCAAGGAGCGCAGAGAGCGAGCCGAAAAGTATCTGGAGCTGGTGGGGCTGAAAGACTTTGCCAACGCCTATCCGAAGGAACTGTCGGGGGGTATGAAGCAGCGGGTGGCGATTGCCAGAGCGTATGCCGTGGAGCCCGAAGTGCTGCTGATGGACGAGCCGTTCGGCGCCCTGGATGCGCAGACGCGGGCGCAGCTGCAGGAGGAACTGCTGAAAACGTGGGAGAAGGAAAAGCGCACCATCTTTTTTATCACGCACGACGTGGAAGAGGCGGTTATTCTGGCGCAGCGCGTCATTATTATGAGCGCAAGGCCGGGCCGGATCAAGGAAATGATCGATGTCGACATTCCATACCCGCGGACGCAGGAAACCAAATTGTCGGACCGCTTCGTCGAAATCAAAAACGAGATTTGGTCGAAGGTTTACAAAGAATATATGGATGTCAAAAAATAAGGGGGATTCACCTATGAAAAAAGTAAGCGTTTTAATGATGGCATCGCTGCTCGGTCTGACGCTGATCGCCTCGGCTTGTTCATCCGGGCAAGCGGGAACGGGCGCGGGAACAGGCGCGGGAACAGGCGCTGGAACTGAAAATCAACCGCCGGGGGCATCGGGCGAGACGCCCGCGATCAACGTAGCGTATATGCCGGATATGCACGGCGCAACGCCGATCGTCATCGGCGAAGAGAAGGGCTTCTTCGAAGAAGCGGGAATTAAAGTCAATGCGGTGAAATTCTTGAGCGGTCCGCCGGAGTTTCAGGCGATGGCTTCGGGCGACATCGACATCGCGTATATCGGTCCCGGAGCAACGTTTCTCGCCGCCCAAGGCCAAGGCAAAATCATCACCGTCGACAGCCTGAATACGGGTGATGCCGTGCTGACCAGAGCCGATTCCGGCATCGACAGCTGGGCGGATCTGAAAGGAAAAACGGTCGGCGTGCCGAAAGGAACGTCCGGCGAGATGATCCTGAACCTGGGACTCAAGTCCGCCTCGCTTAAACCCGAAGACGTTAATATCATGAATATGGACGTGGCCGGAGCCGTATCCGCTTTCGTGTCCAAAAAAGTCGACGCGGTTGCGATCTGGTCCCCCTATACGGCCGAGATCGAAAAGCAAGTCGGAAAAGAAAACATCAAAGTGCTGGGCAATAACGAGACGTTTTTCCCGGACTATGTGTTCCCGCAAAGCTGGGTGGTAAGGCCCGCGTTTTTGGAAGAGCATCCGGACCTGGTCGAGAAGTTTTTGAGCGCGTTCTCCAAAGCGAACGATTACCGCATCGCCAACCTGGAAGAAGCGGTCAAGCTCACCAGCGAATTCACGCAAGTGCCCGAAGATTCGTTAAGCATGCAAATCGAAACTACGCAGTGGTTGACGACGGAAGAGATGGTCAAGCATTTCGAGGACAACACGGTGTATACCTGGTTTGAAAGCCTGGAGAGTTTGTTCGTCGACAACGGCAAAATGACGGAAGTCGTTCCCGCGGAACAATTCGTCAGCAAAGATACTTTCCTGAATGCCGTGAAAAAATAAGCTCCGCAGGTAAAAGGGGACAGGACGCCTTAGCGGGCGGCCCTGTCCCCTTTGTTCACTTGGCGGAAAAACGGAACGGCTCCCATCTCGTTGATCAGGTTGACGATTTCCTTCGTCCGCGACTTGTTGAATTTTTTGAGCAAAATATTGATCTGCGATTTGATCGTCGACATTTCGACTTGACGTTCGGCGGCGATTTCGGAGATCTTTTTGTGTTTTAGCAGCAAATCGATGATTTCCATTTCCGTCGGGGTCAACTGGGATAAAACATTGATGGAATCCAGCAGCGACTCCTGGTTATGGCGGATGCGCCTGAACTCGTTTCTGATTTTATAAGCGATTTCCGGGCGGATCGGAGACGAGCCGTTGTAGGCCATGCGGATGCTGTCCAGGATCTCGTGTTCCTCCGCGGTTTTCAGCACATAATCCACCGCCCCGGAATCGAAGGCGCTGAACACCGTTTCATCGTCCTCGTGTACGGTCAAAAAAATGATCCGCACGTCCGGATACGTCTGAATCGTTTTTTTGGCGGCGAGGATGCCGTCGTGCTTGAAATCCATTTCGATGTCCATAAGCACGACATCCGGCTTAAGCCGCTCGACCATATCGCAGGCGGCTTTGCCGCTGAAGGCGTGGCCGACGAGCTCCATGTCTTCCGCGGTGTCCACCATCAAACGGAAATGCTCGTTCAGAATGTCGAAATCCTCGACGACGAGAACGCGAATGATCATTGATCCGGGTTGTTTTTGCATACGAGAGCTCCCTTTCTTTGCGGCGGATTTTAATCGGTGATATAGATCGGCAAAAATATCTGAAACGTCGTTCCGGCTCCGGGAGCGCTGGTTACGTCGATATAGCCGAAGTGGCCGCTAACGACCTGCTTGGTGTAGGAGAGGCCCAGCCCCCAATTGCGATTCGTGTTTTTGCTGGTGTAAAAGGGGTCGAAGATCTCCCCCAGCTGCTCCGGCTCGATTCCGCTGCCGTTATCGATCATCCGAATGACCAGCCACTTTTCCTCGGAATACGCTTCAATCCGCACCCGTCCTCCCTGTTGGCTGTCGATGGCCTCGACGGCATTGACGATAACATTGTGAAGGGCGTCGGACAGGTGGCCGGCATCCGCCAATATTTTCGGGTCGTCCTCCGGCGCTTCGTATTCGATGCGAATCGAATCGGGTATCCCTTTGAGACTGCCGAGCAGTTCCTCCATAAAAGCGCCTGCGGAAACGGGCCGCAGCTGGAGAAAATTCGTTTTGAACGACTTGTACAGCTGGTCGAGCCGGTCCAGGGTATGGTGGATGATCGCTCCCGACTGCTCGAGTTGCTGGAGCAACTGCGAATCGGCGCCGGAACGCTCTTCCCTGAGCCTGGCCGTTTGTTCCATCTTTTTATTCAACACCTGCAGCGTAAGGAGCTGGTTTTTCAAGGCGTGGGTAAAAATTTTTGTGCCCATGTCGGCGGTTTTGAGTTTCCGTTCCAGGCGCAAATCGAGCTTCCCCATATTTTTTTCGACCCTTGTATAACGCCAGATGGCCAGCAGGCTGACGAGCGAAACGCCGCCCGTAAACAAGATGCTGAAATACCATTCGAACAAATTGAGCGGCGGATTAAAATTCGAAAAATCGGAGTAAAGCACATAATAGGTCCGGATATCCGTCACCTGCAAAGGCCCCATGAAGCCGAGGTAGAAATAAAATCCGTTCAGCCCAAGCAGGCCGAGCAGAATAAAACTGATTTGTTTTTTGATCCAGGGAATCGTGATGTTTCGATATCTCCGCAAAATCAAAAAGAAGGCGACCAGCGCCGATAATACGATCCACCCCCGGGTGACCCAGCCGATGACGAACGTGTACTTTCGCTCGACCGTGTTCAATATCCATTTATAAACGACGGGGTCGTAGAACACGATGTTGAGGAGGGGAAGGAGGCTGTTCAGCGCAATATACTTCCATAATTTTTTGAACGGCTTGTTCAAATAAAGCGTGATCGCAAGGCTGAGCAAACCGAAAATAAACACGGACCGCCCGATCGTAATCATGCGGCTGATGTCCCCGATTTGCAGCGGGGAGTGCAGCAGCACGTTGCGGATCGCTTCATTAAAGAACAATACTCGATTGACCTTGAAATAAAATCCGCCGTACTTGGCCAGAAACAGGACCAACCCGGACATGCTCAGAAACCAGCCGAACAGCACGCAAGCCATCCAGTAGGCGGCAGGGCTGCGGGCTTTGGTGACAAACAAGATGAGGGCTGACCCCATTAGGAACAACAGCAGAAGAGTCATAGGGACGGCTCCTTTGGTTGGTTTACCGGAAGTGATTAACCGACGGTAAGCGCTTTCTAAAAGTAATGGTTTCATTATAAAGGATCGTACTACTGCCTGTCATGAGGAAGGATGTGTAAAAGAAACAGGAGCCGTGGATTCAGCTCCTGTTCCTATTATTTTCAAAGGTTAGATCGCACCGCAGCACGCCTTATGCTTCTTGCCGCTGCCGCAAGGGCAAGGCTCGTTGCGGCCTGGAGCTTTGCCGGCGAAATAGCGCTGCAAATTGTGGCTGTAAAGCTCCTTGCGCAGCTTATCGCCCATTTCCTGCATTTGCTCATGAGCATGGGCATAAATCTGCTTATAGCTTTGGCAGAAGAAATCCGGAGCGGACTCGGTTCCCTCAGCGTTCCATTTACGGTTCCGCGGGCAGCCGCCGTAGCATAAACGCTGCCATTCGCAAGACCGGCATTTGTCCGGCAAAGCCGGCTTCATCCGGTGGAAGCGCTCGTAGTTCGGATGGGCCAGCATGTCGGCGATGGAAGCGCTGGCCACATTGCCGACGGTCCACTGTTCATTGATGAAGAAATCGCACGGAAAAGCATCGCCGTTTTGCTCAAGCACGAGGCTCGTCGGACATGCCGCCCGATGCACGCACAGCTCCGCTTCGCGGTTAATGTAAACGCTCAGCATGTTATCGAAGAAGCGTACGGAAACCTGCGGGTCGCCGCCATTGTACCACTCGTCGAACACTTCGCAGAGGAAGTCGCCGTATTCCCCCGGCGTAATTTCGTAGACACCGGGCTGGTCCACTTGCTGGGAACGGAAATCCATGCAGGGGATGAACTGGACGTAGTCGAAGCCGTGCTCCCGGTAAAACGCCATCAGTTCCTTGGCTTTGCCTACGTTTCCTTTATGGATCACCGTCAAAATATTAAAATCGACCTGGTGCTTCCGCAAATGCTCGATGCCGGCCATAACCCGGTCGAAGCTGCCTTTGCCCTTGGAAGTCACCCGGCGGGCGTCATGAATCTCCTTGGGGCCGTCGAGGCTCACGCCGATCAGAAAATTATAGGTTTTAAAAAATGAAGCCCAGCGGTCATTGATCAGCGTGGCGTTCGTCTGCAGCGAGTTGCTGATGATCGTATGCGGCGGGGCGTGCAGGGCTTGCCGATAAACGACTTCCTCGAAAAACTCCAGCCCGGCCAGCAGCGGTTCCCCGCCTTGCCAGGCAAAGTTGGCGGCGCCTTGGCTGTGCTCCATGTAATTCTTGATGAATTTATCCAAAATGGCGGAATCGATCCGGTTGATTTTTGGCCCCGGCTTACCGCCGCAGGTGCTGTAATAACAATAATCGCACGCCAGATTGCAGTCCTCCGACACGGTTTTCCACATCACGCCGATGTTGGAATGGCGGGTTGTCATGCAGTTTCCCGACAAAGCGATCCCCCCTGTCTTATGTTTAATTCTATGATTATTTCAAAGATATCATTCAGTCTAAATAATGTCAAAATAATAAAAAGTATTCAAGTAAAGCGCTTTTACTAGATTTATACAGCGGGAAAACTCCTGTTCTTTATTCTAATATGAAATTATCTTTGCTATAGTCAGTTAATGAAGAGATTATAAACTACTCCGGGGGATGCATATGTTCCATGTATTGGTTGCCGAGGATGAAGTTTGGATTCGCAACGGGATCGTGGAGATGATCGAGCGGTTTGGGCTTGATTTCAAAGTCGTGGCCCAGGCCAGCGACGGAATGGAGGCCTGGAATCTGATCAACGAAGTGTGGCCGAACGTCATTATCACCGATATCGTCATGCCGGAGCTCGACGGGTTGTCTCTGCTCGGCAAATGTGATGAATACAAGCTGGGCATCGTTCCGATCGTGATCAGCGGCTACGAGAACTTTGCCTATGCCCGGCAGGCGATCCGGTACGGAGCGACGGAATATTTGCTGAAACCGGTCGTGGCCGAGGATTTGAGACAAGCCTTGCTGCGCTCTTTGGAACGGCTGCAGAGCTCCGTGCACCTGTACGAGCCTCTCCATCAGATTCAGGAATTTCTGGGCGTGATGGAAGTGTGGGATCATCAACGTTTGGTTTCTGAAGCCGGCCGGATCCTTGGTTTCATCTATAAGGTGAAGGCTGCGAATCCGGGGATTCGAAACGGACTGCTCCGCATTTTCTCGGACAAGCTGAACGAGCAGCTAAGGAGTATCGATCCGCATCACCAAAACCTGGAGCTCGGGGAGGCGACGGGCAAACCCGCGGCACAAGCCCATTTTGCGCATTTGCTGGAGCAGTGGTCGCGCCGCTTGAACGGGGCCTCCTCCGGCCGGAAAAGCTTTCTGGGCAAGCGGGTGAGCGAATATGTTCAGCAAAATTACGCCAGGGAGATCACGCTCGCGCAAATCGCGGAGTATACCGATCTTAGCGTTTCCCGGTTTTGCGTGCTGTTCAAGCAGCATTACGGGGACTCTTTTATCAACTATTTGAACAAATACAGAATCGAGAAAGCAAAGCAGCTGCTGCTGGAACCGGATCTGAAAGTTTACGAGGTGGCCGATATGGTCGGGTTCTCCTCCTTGCCCTACTTCAACCGATTGTTCAAGAACCTGACGGACGAGTCGCCGGGTGAATACCGCAGGAGCCTGGGCTTATGAATATCAATCTTTCTCCCTTGCGTTCCATCAAGCAAAGAATGATCGCGCTGTTTTTCGGGCTAAGCCTTTTGTCGGTGTGCCTGACAGCCGGATTTTCCCACTATTTCTACAGCAAAGCGGTCAAAGAGGAATTCGTGATGATCGCGGAAGAAGCCACGGGACGGCTGAACCATCATCTGGAGTTTTATTTCCGGCAAATGAAAAAATCGACGAACACGCTGCTGAACACCGATCTGGTGCAAAAATGGCTGAACGAGGGCTACACTCCCCATGTAGAGGATATCGCCGGAATTGAAAAGGAAATGAACACTTATGTGTCATTCAATTTTCGGGAAATCAACAATATGTTTCTCGTTTCGAATGACCGGCGGGTTCTTCCGCTGAACAACAGCTATATCCCGGAAGACCGGCGCATGATGGAAGCCTGGTTTAAGGACGTCCGGGAAGTTACGGTATTGCCTACCCATCGCCTGAACGAAAACGGCCCCTTGGTTATGGATATGATTATCCCGATTTACAGCACGCAAACGACGGCGCAGATCGGCAAGCTGGTGCTGCAGTTTTCTTTGACCGAAATCGACGCTGCCTTCGATAAATCCCGGCTGGGGAAAAGCGGCTACTTCTTCCTGTTGTCGAAAGAAGACATCGTGGTCAATCATCCCGAGAAGGAGTGGGTGGGCAAGGCGCGGAAAGACACGCCGCTCGGCGGACTGAATTTGGATCCGGAAAACGCCACCGGCGCCCAAACGTGGAACGGCGAAGCCTATCTGGTTTCTGTCTATGAATGGCAGTATACGGGGTGGAATATCGTTTCCGTTGTCCCTTATGCCGAGATGGCCAAAGGGTTGAACTCCGCGGTTTTATCGACGATGATCGCTTTGGCCATCCTTGGGGCTTGCATCCTTTTGATCATTCCTTTCCTGGTGTCTCAGTTTGTAGGCCCGATCAAGCATATGAAAACGAGGATGGAACGGGTCGCCAAAGGCAATCTGGAGGCCAGAGCGTCGCAAATCTCCGGCATCCATGAATACCAGGTGCTGACCAACAGCTTCAATTATATGGTGGAGCAGCTAAACGATCTGATGCGGGAAATCTCCGAATACAAGGTAAAAGAGGTCGAACTGCAGTTAAGGCAAAGCGTGGCCACGGTCAGAGCGCTGCAAAACCAAATCAATCCGCATTTGCTGTACAACACGCTGGATATTATTAAGAGCATCGCCTATTTGGAAGATGTTCCGCTGATCGAGAAAATCGCCCACAACTTGGCGGACGTATACCGTTATGCTTCCAAAGGATCGGATCAGGAAGTGACGCTGCGCGAGGAGCTAAGCGTGTTGATCAAGTATCTGGACATCGTGCACATCCGTTATCCGAAAAAATTCGAAAGCAGTGTCCGGGTGAACGAGAAATTTATGGAGTGTCCGATCATCAAGCTAACGATTCAGCCGATCGTGGAAAATGCCGTCAAATACGCCGTGGAAGCGAAAGGCGGGAATGCGACGATAATTGTGAACGCTTACGACGAGGGCTGCGATCTTGTCGTCGAAATCGCGGACAACGGCCCGGGAATTCCGGAAGCGCGGCTTGCGGAACTAAGAGGACAATTCCGCGGAAGTTCGTCCGCCGAAGATACGTTCAGAGGCGAGTCCATCGGACTGGCGAATGTCCATGCGCGGCTTCGCTTGAAATACGGCGAGCCTTACGGAATCTCCGTACATTCTTTCCCGCGACGCGGCAGCGTGGTCAGCATCCGGATTCCTTTCGGAAACGGAAACGAAAACGAAACAGGCGATGCGGTCCGAACAGGCAAAAAGTGCGAGTGAAGGGAGGATAGGCATGAAAAAATGGTGCATGATGCTGTTGTCCGCGTTTTGGCTGGCCGGGCTGTTTGGATGTTCCAGCGCTGCCGGGAACCGATCGGCGGGGGAAGCGGCGACCGGCAGCGGGAAGACTGGAGCACCCGTAGAACTGAATTTGATGACGTTCAGCTTTGCGGGAGGAGGCTGGCCGGAGGATCATGCGGTCGTCCGAGAGCTGAATAAACGGCTGAACATCAAGCTGAACATCGAGTGGATCCCTATGGACGTTTACGGGCAGAAGTTGAACGTATTGGCGGCTTCCAATGATTTTCCCGATGTATTCTTGGTCGAAGGCCCGGAATTCAACAAGTGGAAAGACAAAGGTGTCTTTACGGATATCGAACCTGAGCTTACCAGGTACCCTAATTTCACGAAATATTTGAGCCGCGAATACTTGGAGCTGATGAATCCCAAAGGAAAAATGTACGGATTGCCGTTTTATATTTACGGACACGCGGGATTCTCTGATCATCCGCAAGGATTGGCTGGACAAGCTGGGGCTTAAGGCGCCAACCACGGTAGATGAATTTCTCGAAGTCGCCAAGGCGTTTGCGCAGGAGGACCCGGACGGGAACGGCAAGGACGATACTTACGGGTTTTCGTTCAGCATCGTCAACGGCAAATTGACCAATCTGGATGCGATTATAGGCGCTTTCGGGTTGGGGAACGAATGGAGCGAGCAGGATGGGCGGCTTGTTCCGCTGCAGGTGCAAACGAAGGAGCTCAAGCCGTTTCTCGCTTTTCTCAGGGAGGCTTATTCGTCAGGGGCGCTCGACCCGGAATTCGCCACAAACAAGGTCAAGGATCCGCTGGCCAAATTGGAGGCCGGAAAAGTCGGCATCGCCACCGTCGTCCCCAACGAATTTTATACCTCAACGCTGCCGGCCTTGAAAAAGAACGCCCCCGGGGCCGAACTCGTCCAATTGATTCCCCCGAAAGGACGGGGCGGACTGCAGGCGACGCATACGATCGGGAACACGAGCAAAATCGTCGTCAACGCCCGTATCGCCCCCGCCAAGCAGCAAAAAGCGCTGGAGCTGTTGAATTACCTGCTGTCCGACGAAGGCTACGATTTGATCAAAAACGGCGTTGAAGGCATTCACTACCAAAGAACCGCCAAAGGAACGTTCGAAAAGCTCCCGGCGTTTGACAAGGACCGTCCGCAGCTGCTCTCCGTGTGGTTTTTCCGCCGCTATGACCCGGAGGTCCAGATCCGCAAGTGGGATGATCCGCAGTACGCCGAAAACGTCCTGAAGTTTTATGAAACCAATGCCAAGTATCGTTGGAAAAATCCCGCGGAAGGCCTGTCCAGCGAGACGTTTGATCAAAAAGGCCTCCGGCTTCTGGGAAGATGGGTGGACACGATGAGCAAGGTGGCCATGGATCAGCTTCCTTTAAGCGCCGTGGACGAGGCGGCCGCGGCCTGGAAGCGGGACGGCGGAGATCGGATCATCCGGGAGATCAATGAGGAGTACCGGAAGACTAAGGAATAACATACCCGAGTTGCGGGATATCCCGGCCATGCACATGTTGCATGGCCTTTTTTGGCTCAAGCTAGAAGTCGGCGGCGCTCGATAGCCGGCTGCCGGAACGACCGACCGCCGGCCTTCAACATAACGGCACTTTATGTCCTTATTATTCGGAGTCTGGCCTGTTCATCTCCATTAGCGGCATTTTATGTGCTTATTTTTATATGAATGGTCCAGAAGGCTAGTATTTCCTTGATATAGAGGAAACTAGCGGCATAAAATTACCTCTATTTTTCTCAAATGTATAGATATCGCCGGAATAACGCCATTTTATGTCTTTATTTTTTTCGCTGGAGTTTCTCAAGTTCCGCAAAAATCCGGCAACAAACAAAAAGATCGGTTAAGGACTTCGCTTGGGAATGGATGTAGAGTAAGGAAGGGCCAAGGCATGAAGGGTGATTCGGCAGAAAAGAGAACAGGCGGCCGCATGGTAACGAAAGCGCTTTACGGATAGGAATAAACCGCAACGGGAGGCAGTGACGAATGAAGGAGAAAAATCAGGTTTCATTAAAAGAAAGAATCAGCTACGGGTTGGGGGATACCGCGTCCAATCTTGTGTTTACTATCGTAACCACGTACCTTATGTTTTTCTATACCGATGTTTACGGCCTGAATGTGGCCGCGGTGGGCACCTTATTCTTGGTAGCCAGAATGATCGATGCATTGGACGGTCCGATTTTTGGGGTGTTGATCGACCGTACCAGCACCAAATGGGGGAAATCCAGACCTTATTTCCTCTGGCTTTCCATTCCGTTTGGGGTCGTCGCGATATTGACGTTCATGACCCCCGATTTAAGCGCGACGGGTAAAATCGTTTACGCGTATGCGACATACATCGCGTTGGGGATTTTGTATGCGGGCGTCAACATTCCGTTATCTTCGCTGCTGCCGAGCCTTACCAGCAATTCGCAGGAAAGAACCGTGGTCAATACGTACCGGATGGTCGGAGGCCAGACGGGCGCGTTCATCGTCAATGCCGCGGTGCTGCCTTTGGTCGCTTTTCTGGGCGGAGGCAACCAGCAGCAGGGCTTTCTCTATACCATGATTTTGTTTGCTGTGATCGGCGTCGGGCTCTTTTTCATCACGTTTGCAAATACGAAAGAGAGAGTCCAGTCCAACGGTAATAAGCCAATTCCTTTTAAAGAAGGCGTGAAAGCGCTGAAGGGAAATTGGCCTTGGTGGATTTTGCTTATCGTCAACGTGCTGCTGTTTATCTCTACGATCATGATGAACCAATCGACGATCTATTTTCTCAGATATAATCTGGGCCGCGCCGATTTGGTGCCGGTGCTGAACGGATTGTCGAGCTTGATGCTCGTCGGGATTATCGCGGTGCCGTTTATGGCCAAAAAACTCGGTAAACGGAACACGGTGCTCCTGGGATTCATTCTGGCCGTGGCGGGACAACTGATTATCTTTGCCGGCTCTGAGTTCCTTTCGGTTCCGCTCATGGTAATCGGAAGATCGCTGGCGAAGATTGGACTTGGCGTGGTGGCCGGCATTAAATTCGCGATGATCGCCGATACGGTCGATTACGGTGAATGGAAGACCGGCGTGCGCGCGCAAGGGCTGCTGATGGCGGCTTCCACCTTTGGCGTCAAATTCGGCATGGGGCTCGGGGGAGCGATCGCCGCCTGGATTATGTCGATGGGGGGATACGTTCCCAACCAGGCCCAGACGTCTTCCGCATTGCTCGCTCTTCAATTCAATTTCGTGTGGGTGCCGTTGATTTGCTTCGTGCTTTCCATCGTCCTCATGATGTTCTACCGGCTTGATCAACAAGAGGAGACGATGAAGGAGGAGCTTCAGAACAATCGGATCGTTACGGCTTAGGGCAGCGCTGATCGGCAGGTACGTAAAAAGGAAGCAAGGCATCTCTTCGGGGTGTCTTCTTCGCTTTTTAAAAGATGGGTGAGGGCCGCAAGGTTACGTTTGCGGAGGCTAAGGTGGCCGCGGTATTAGCGGTAAAAAAGGGCGTTATCCCCGGCAGAAAAGGGAGATCGGTCGATTTAGAGGGATTTTTTACCGCTATTTGTGGGCGATCAGGGCGAAAAGGCGCTTTCTCCGCGTATGGCAGGAAGATAGATACAAAAATTACCGCTATTTGTACGAGAGGACGGAAAATCGCAAAATAGCGCCATAAATTACCGCTATATCCGGCAAAGAGCTCCTCTACTCCCGCCCGGCAGAAAAATAGGGCAACAAACAAAAAGATCGGTTAAGGCGCCGCGGAGGGATTGCCTGTAGAGTAGAACATGTACGTATGTCGGGAATTTGGCTATGGAGGCCGTTTACAGTGAGTGTTTGCAATTCGTAAATTTCAACTTGGAGGAGATTGCCTTATGAGAGTCTTGTTTTTGGATCTGGATTCGACCAACCCGGAACATCTGGGCTGCTATGGTTATCATCGCAATACGTCGCCCAATATCGATAAAATCGCCGCCGAAGGCGTCCGTTTCACCAATTACTACACTTCGGACGCGCCTTGTGCGCCCTCCCGCACCGCGCTGATGAGCGGGCAGTTCGGAATTCGCAACGGCCTGGTCGGCCACGGCGGTACGGCGGGGGACATGAAGCTGGAAGGCGAGCAGCGGGAACTGATGGGCCGGCTGACCCGGGGCGGGGCGTTCCCGTCGTACCTGCAGCTGATCGGCGGACTCAGCACCACCTTGATCAGTCCTTTCCCGCAGCGCCACTCAACGTTCGCTTTTTATGCCGGATTCAACGAAATCATCAATACGGGGCATCTCGGGAACGAGTCCGCGGATGACGTAACGCCCGTGGCGCTGGAATGGATCGAACGGAATGCCCAAAAAGACGACTGGTTCCTGTACGTCAATTATTGGGACCAGCATACCCCTTACCGGACGCCGCTGGAATACGGAAATCCGTTCGAAGACGATCCGCTGCCGGAGTGGATGACGGAGGAGGTGCTGGAACGGCACAAGGACATGGTCGGTTCCCACAGTGCGCGGGAGCTCAACATTAATTTCAGAACCAAGAGCTACGATAATGCTACATCCCCCGATTTTCCGCGTCACCCCGGGGAAATTCTCGACATGGACGGCCTGAGAAAGATGGTCGACGGTTACGACTGCGGCATTCGTTATATGGACGACCATTTGGGCAAGCTGTTTGCGGCGCTGGAACAGCAGGGCGTGATGGAAGATTTGATCATCATGATTACCGCCGACCATGGCGAAAATATCGGCCAGCTCGGCATCTATGGCGAGCATGCCACTGCGGATCAGGGGACCTGCCGGATTCCGATGATCATCCGCTGGCCGGGCATGAAGCAGGGCCTCGTCGACGAGCGGCTGCATTACCATCTGGACCTGCTGCCGACGGTAGCTGAACTGCTTGGGGCAGACCCGATGCCGGATTGGGACGGCACCAGCTATGCGCCGGTCCTGCGGGACGGAACCGATTGCGGGCGGGATTACCTCGTGGTGTCGCAGTGCGCCCACGTAGTGCAGCGCAGCGTTCGTTTCGGTGATTGGATGTACATTCGCAGCTATCATGACGGTTACCACCTGTTTGACAAGGAGATGCTGTTCAACCTGCGGGAGGACCCGAACGAGCAGCGCAATGTTGCCGCCGAACACCGCGACGTTTGTATGGAGGCCGTTTATTTGCTGAACCAGTGGCATGACGAAATGATGGTCCGTTCGGGGGATGATCGCGATCCGTTGTGGACGGTGATGAAAGAAGGCGGGCCTTTCCATGCCAAAGGTTATTTGCCGGGATACTTGAAGCGGCTGGAGGAAACCGGAAGGGCCAGCCAGGCTGCGGAACTTGCGCGCAAGCATCCTCAGGAGTTTCCGCCGAAGCCGGCCAGTGACATCGAGAAGCTGGTTAGAAAGCGGCTCACGGAACAGATGGGCCCGCATTGATTCGTATCATCCATTTTATCGCTAGGAGCTGAACAACGTGGCCAACTTGAAAGCTAAACCATTTTATTTATCCGATGAAGATATCGCCTGGGTACAGCAGACGATCGCCGGCATGACGCTGGACGAGAAGGTCGGGCAGCTGTTTTGCCTGGTCGGCTATTCCGATGAAGAAGAATATTTGAAGCGGCTGGCGGCGGAATACAAGGCCGGGGGCTTGATGTGCCGGCCCATGGCTGCGAGCAGCATCGTAAACACGGTGCAAACACTGCAGCGAAGCGCCAAGATCCCTCTGCTGATCGCGGCCAATTTGGAGAAGGGCGGCTCCGGCATTGCCGAAGAGGGCACCACCGTCGGGTCGGTGATGCAGGTGGCCGCCACCGATGACGACGACATGGCCTACAAGCTCGGCGTCGTCTGCGGGCGCGAAGGCGCGGCGGTGGGCTGCAACTGGGCATTTGCGCCGATCATCGACATCGATTACAATTTCCGCAATCCGATTACCAATACGCGCACATTCGGCTCCGATCCGGAGCGGGTCCGCCGCATGGGCGTTCAATATGTCAAAGGCGTGCAGCAAAACGGGGTCGCGGCTTCCATCAAGCACTTCCCGGGCGACGGGGTCGACGAGCGCGACCAGCATCTGGTGGAAAGCATCAATTCCTTGTCCTGCGAAGAATGGGACGCCACCTACGGCGCGGTGTACCAAGCCTGCATCGAGGAAGGCGCGATGACGGTGATGGTCGGTCACATCCTGCAGCCGGCCTACAGCCGGAGGCTTAATCCGGCACTAAAAGATGAGGAGATTTTGCCGGCCTCTTTATCCTACGAATTGGTGACGAAGCTGCTGAAAGAACAGCTCGGCTTTAACGGTCTGGTGGTGACGGATGCTTCAACGATGGCGGGAATGATGATTTCGATGCCAAGATCGCAAGCCGTTCCGCGGGCAATCGCCGCGGGCTGCGATATGTTCCTGTTCTGCCGCAGTCTGGAAGAAGACTTCGGCTATATGAAACAGGGCATCGAGGACGGGATCATCACCGAAGAGCGCTTGAATGAAGCGTTGACCCGGATTTTGGGGCTGAAAGCGGCCTTGAAGCTGCACCGCAAACAAGCGGACGGCACGCTCGCGCCCAAGCTGGAGGAAGCGCTCAAGGTGCTGGGCGCGAAGGAACACCGGCAATGGTCGGTGGAGTGCGCGGATAAGGCGGTCACCTTGGTCAAAGAAGAACCCGGAGTGCTGCCGATTCATCCCGACAAATACAAACGCGTCCTTTTCTATGATATTGAATCCCAACAGGGAGTGGCGTACAGCGCGCGCGTCGGGGCCGCCGAACTGTTCAAGGAGAAGCTGAAGAACGAAGGCTTCGAGGTGACCACGTTCGAGGTGAATCCCGGGTTTGAAGGCATGATGTCGGCGCAAAGCGAAGTGCTCGGCAAATACGATCTGATCATCTACCTGGCCAATATGGTGACCAAAAGCAACCAAACGGTGGTGCGGATCGAATGGAAGCAGCCGATGGGGGCCAATGTGCCGACCTTTATGACCACCATTCCGACGCTATTCCTTTCGGTCGAGAATCCGTACCACCTGTTGGACGTGCCGCGGGTAAAAACCTATATTAACGCCTATAATTCGAACGACAATGTGCTGCAGGCGCTGCTCGACAAGCTGATGGGCCGGTCGGAGTTCAAAGGGACAAGCCCGGTCGATGCGTTCTGCGGATTGTGGGACGCCAGATTGTAAGCAGGATCAAGCTATCGCGACAGGAAGCTGCCGCAATTCGCTGCGGAGATGATAGAGCTGCAGGAATCAAGAGAGAAAGCGGAGCAAGAGGAGGGAGAAGCATGAATCGGCGGTATCAGGCGGTCATTTTTGATCTGGACGGGGTGATCGTCTCCACGGATCAATATCACTTTCAGGCGTGGTCCGAGCTGGCCCGGCAGGAGGAAATCGAATTTAACGAGCAAATCAATCACCGGCTGCGCGGCGTCAGCCGCATGGAAAGTTTGGAGATTATCTTAGAGAAAGCAAGCAAGCGTTATACGCCGGTGGAGAAGCTGGAGCTGGCCGAGCGGAAAAACGAGGTTTACCGCGGTTTGCTGGGCAACCTGACCGATGGTGACATGCTGCCGGGGGTGGCGGATACTCTGTCCGTTCTCCGCGAGCGGGGATACAAAATCGCTATCGGTTCGTCCAGCAAAAATACGCCGGTTATTTTGGAGCGGATCGGCTTGTCCGGTTATTTCGACGCGGTGGCGGACGGAAACGGGATCAAAAACAGCAAACCGGACCCGGAGGTGTTCCTGCTGGCGGCCGGCAAGCTGGGCGTTCCGCCCGCAGGCTGCCTTGTCGTTGAGGACGCGGAAGCGGGAATCATCGCGGCCAAACGCGGCGGCATGGCGGCAGCGGCCATCGGCGAGGCGCGAAGCTGCGTAGAAGCGGATTATTCGCTGGTGTCGATAGCGGACTTGTTGCTTTATGTTTAACGGCGGGGGATATGCCCCCTTCACTCACGTTTTTTGCTGCTGTAATCGGGCCCTGGATTTTCTGACATAATAAACAACCATCAGCAGCAAAGGGATCCCAAAGCCGATAGTAAAATCCCAGTCGACCCAATAGGCTGGGATTTTTTTAATGTAGAAAATAATATCTTTCGATACCAGCTGAGCACATCCAAATACGAGAAAACCAACCGGAAAAATCAAGGAACGGAAACTTTTCAGGTTAAACAGTTGAGCGGTACCAAGCGTAAAGGCATAGAAATATAGCGCCGTTTTGAAAAAGGTGGTGATTACCCACACAATGGCCATGAGCGCTTCGATTCTCTGCAGAAAATTGCCGATATTGATTTTTTGGGCCAGAATATAGGCGGCGTAAAATTGATGCTCGCTTAGATAAGCGCCCAGAACGGTAAGGGAAAGAAACAAAATCAGATTCAGGACGGCCGCTCCGATAATCATGGTGAGAAAGATATCCCGGTTGGTATTTTTGCTCTGCTTAACGTACGGATGCACCATCTGAAATACGATCATTTCGCCAAACGGATAACTGATGCCAAACAACACGGAGTGCAGCAATTTGGGCAAAGGCGTATTCATGATCGGGAACAGATTTTCCAGTTGGACCTGCGGAAGCAGCAGAAACATCAATGAAGCGAAAAACAGAATGAACAGCGGCAAAAATATTTCAGCTGCCCTGGCAAGCGTCTCGAGACCAAGGCGGAGGCCGTATATCACCAGGAACAGGGTCATGAAACGAAAAACGGCGCTTGGAGTCTTTTCAAAAATTTGCGTGCCCATGAAATCCTCGATTTCACGAATGTAGATGGCTGTTGCCATTAGAAAGAAAAACAAATAGAACAGGTTGACTGCAGTTCCGACCCACTTTCCTAATATTTTGTTAATTTTTTCGATGAGGTTCAACTGCGGATAAAAATAATGTACTTTGATCGGAATCGCTATGCAGGCAAGCCCCAGCAGCAAGCTGATTAAACTTGCGATCCAGGCGTCCTGATGCGAATCGGCTACCATGGTTAAGGGATAAATCAGCGCCATGTCGCCAACAAACACAAACAGGACAAGCACAATCAGTTGTCTTGAAGATAAGCGTCCTTTTTCCAAGCCCATGTTCCTATACATCCTTCCGCCTATGGCCTACTTTTCGACCCCGGTACGCGAATTTAAGCGCCAGTCTGTGCTAGTATGCCGGTAATGTATTGACAGTATGCCCTCTTTCTGGATTTTTCCGGAATAATAATGGCCGAATAGACCAAAATAAGCAAAAAACGCCTATTGGCGGAAAACCCGGGTGACGAGAGTGGATAAATCAATAAGCCTAAAAGGTCAATTGTCGACCCGCCTGCAGGAGAACGAAGCCCTGCTGCAACAAGCGCTTGGCGGGAGCACGGATCTGGTGAAAAAGAAGCTGATTCTAGGGACAAACATAGAGCTGGTCTTGTTTTTTATCGATGGACTGGTGGATACCGGCACCCTTCACAATTCCATCCTTTACTCGCTGACCGAGCGGGGATTCTCCGAATTTGATGAACCGGAAAAGATGGATGCCGAGCAAAAGCTGCAACTTCTCAAGGATTGCATTTTGATGGCTGGAGATATAAAGGAAATCGCCGATTACGATAAGCTGCTTCATGATCTTTTATCGGGATGCATCATACTGCTGCTGGAGGGAGCGAATACCGCGCTGCGGATCGCGCTTCCCGGCTGGGAGGACCGCAATGTCGGAGAACCCAGCTCACAGACGGTTTTACGCGGGCCGATGGAGGGTTTTACCGAACGTTTGCGCACCAACACGGCGCTGATCCGGCGGAAAATCAAGGATAGCCATCTATGGCTCGAGACGTTTCAAATCGGCAAGGCAACCCAGACCGATGTGGCCATTATGTATCTCAACAACGTTGTCAATGCGGAAATCGTGGCTGAAGTAAAGCGGCGTCTGGCCAAGATCGACACGGACAGTATTTTGGAAAGCGGCTATATCGAAGAATTCATTCAGGACACGGCCATTACCCCGTTTCCCACGATCTATAATTCCGATCGCCCCGATACGATCGCGGCGGGAATTTTGGAAGGAAAAGTGGCCATCCTGGTGGACGGGACGCCGTTTGTTCTGCTTGTTCCCTCCTTCTTCTTGAATTTCTTCCAATCCGCAGAGGATTATTATCAGCGGGCGGATATCGCCACTTTGCTGAGATTCATCCGCTATTTGTCATTTTTTATCGCAATGCTGGCTCCAGCGCTCTATGTGGCCATTACTACGTATCACCAGGAAATGATTCCGACCACCCTTGTGATCAGCCTGGCCGCGCAAAGGGAGGCGGTGCCTTTTCCGGCTTTCGTCGAAGCGATGCTCATGGAGGTCATCTATGAAGTTTTACGCGAGGCTGGCGTAAGAATACCGAAGAACATCGGCCAGGCCATTTCCATTGTCGGGACCCTGGTTATCGGACAAGCGGCCGTAGAGGCGGGGTTTATCTCATCCGCCATGGTCATCATTGTGTCCGTTACGGCGATCTCCAGTTTTGTGATTCCGGAGACGGGGATGTCCATCGCCGCCCGGATCATCCGTTTTGTCCTGATGGCGCTGGGGGCGTTTATGGGATTGTACGGCATTTTGTTCGGCATTTTTATCATCGTGCTGCATTTGGCCGGGCTGCGGTCTTTCGGCATGCCTTATATGAGTCCGCTTGGACCTTATATTCAAAGCGATTTGAAGGATTCCGTGTTCCGCTTTCCTTGGCCGAAGTTAACAACGAGACCCAAGCAAACTGGGCCAGTCGACCTGAAGCGGCAAGGACAAACCGGAGGGGAGGAACCGTAAGCCATGATGCGAACGCTGAAATCAACCCTGTGCGGGTTCCTGCTGATCATTTTGCTGCCTGCTTTGCTGAGCGGTTGTTGGGAAAGGAAAGAACTCAATGAGCTGGCTTTTGTCCTGGGGTACGGATTGGATAAGGAAGGAGACCAATTTAAAGTAACGATGCAGGTGGTTATTCCTTCGGAGATCGCCACATCCACCACCGCAAAGGGAGGCGGAACGCCGGTCACCGTTTACGATTTTAAAGTCAAGACCATTTACGAAGCCTTGCATGAATTCACTTTAGCGAGCTCCCGGTCAAGTTACTTGGGGCATATCCGCGTATTGGTGCTTGGCGAGGAGTTGGCCCGGGACGGCATCGGCAAGGTGCTGGATGTCATTCTAAGAAGCCGTGAGCCACGGTCGGATTTCTATATCATGGTAGCGCGGGATGCCCAGGCTTCCGAAGTGCTGCAGTTTTTGACGCCGCTGGACAAATTGCCGGCCAACCGGCTGTTTTATTCCTTGCAGAAATCGTCCAAGGCAACCGCCAGAACCACGCCCGTTACCATTGACAAACTGGTTGACCGTTTGGTAGCCGAGGGGAGAAACGTCGCGCTGTCGGGCATCGAGATTGTTGGCGACCGTTCTGTGGACGGGGATGCGAAAAACCTGAAAAGCACGAGGCCCAAAGCAAGCTTGCTGCTTCGCGGCCTCGGCGTGTTTAGAAAGGACAAGCTGCTCGGATGGCTCAACGAAATGGAAACGATAGGTTATAACTATATCATGGGTGAAGTCAGCGGGAGTGCCGGTCCGGTCATGGGGGAGGACGGGCAACCCATCGTGATGGAGGTGCTCCGATCTTCAACCAAACGCAAGGTCAAAATCATCGGCGGGGAGCCGCATATTTATATTACCGTCCGGGCTACAGTCAATGTTGAGAGCACACAGAGCACGGATCGGCTGGATGACGACCGGGTGATCAGAGAATTGGAGAAAAAGTCGGAACAACGGATCATTTACCTCATGGAAAATGCGGCCGATCATATTATTGAGAAATACAATTCCGATATTTTGGGGTTTGGCCAACTGATTTACCAATCCCATCCGAAGGTGTGGGAGAAGCTGAAGGATCAGCGGGAAACTTACCTGAAAACGCTGCCCGTTCATTATCAAGCTTCCGTACATATCAACCGGATTGGCACCATCGATAAATCATTTCAGGATGACATAAAGGGGTGAGGGCCAAATGAAGGACTTTCTGGCGGTGCTGCTGGTTGCCGCATGCTGTATAGCGATTGATCTGCCTTCCTTGGCCCGCTCCCGCCGATTCGGCCAGCTTGCCGTCTTCATCCTGCTCTGGATCGCCGGCATTTCGGCAACACTTTGCACTGTATTCAAGGTGCAGGTTCCCAGCCCGCTTTATTTCATCATTTGGTTATATACGCCTGTCAATGATTTGTTTCAGCGTATGTTAGGATGAAACTTTTCGCGAGCTAGTAGACGATTCTGGAAATAACGTTAGCTTGATGGCAAGTAAAGACTTGAGAAAACGGAAAAATGGCCTATTGAAGATCTCGGGTGACAACATAAAGGAAAAAAAGGGCGCTATTTCCGCGACATCCCCTATGTTGCGTAAAATAGAGGAATTTTATGGCGCTATTTTCACGATTTAGTGGCAAAAGGCCGCCTTTCGACCTGTTCATCGAAAAATAAGACCCAAAAGTTCCCCTATGGTGATGAATGGGCCCAAATTCGAAAAATAAGCCCCTAAAGTTCCGCTATTTCATGGGGCTGATACTGTGCACAAGACTAATACAGTAGAACAAAGCGATCCATAGCCCCCGTCCGCAGATAAGCCATATTGTTTTCCGGATCATTCTACTAGTTTCCTTCCCACTCCTGCAGCATCATCACGGCCGCCCCGGTGGCCACGGCCTCCTCAAGCAGCAGACCTTGTGTGAACACCGGGCTATACTCGGGATAATGGTAGGTGTTTTTCTTGGCGATCTCCAGCGCGGTATCGAATACGAGCGGGCTGGCGCTGACGAGCGGGCCGCCCAAAATGACGTATTCGGGATGAAGCGCATTGATCAGGTTGGCCAGTCCAATCCCCAGATAAGCGGCTGTCTCCATAAACTGCTCTTTAACCAGCGGATCGTCTTGCGCCAGGGCGTCAACCAGTGTGGCAAAGTTGACCTGATCCGGCAAAATGCCGGAGAGCAGGCTGCCGCGTCCGATTTTTAGCTGGGTGCGCACCCGTTCCTCCAGCGCCGGCACCGACACGAAAGCCTCCAATGCCCCGTAATTGCCTTTTTCCCGCAGCCTTGGCCCATTGGCCTGGATGATCATCTGGCCGATCGCCCCTTCGGTATCCACGGCCCCGCGCAGAATCTGGCCGTCGGACATCGCGGCCGACCGGATGTTAACGCCGGAGTGAACGTAAAGGGCATGCTGGATGTTTTCAGTCCGCAGCGCCCAATGCTCGCCGATTAACGCGGTGTTTGCGCCATTGTCGAGTTTCGCCGGAAACTCCAGCCGCTCCGCAAGCATTTCGCAAATCGGCACATTGCTCCAGGAGGGGGCGGGGAAAAATTCCGGTTCAAGGATGATTCCTTTTCTTTGGTCCAGCGGACCGACCGCTCCGATTCCCATGCCCAAGACGTCGCCGGGCGAGATGCCGTGCTTGGTCAGGAACTCCCGGGCGCTGTTCACAACGTGATCGACAAACAGCTCGGGCGTCATCTGTTCGTCCATTTTCCAACGGGTCAGGGACAAGGTGTTGATATGCATATCGTAAAGTCCCAGCGTGGAATAAATACGGGAGATTTCCAAGCCGAACAGATAGCGGTACGTCGGATTGGTTTGAAATAAAATCGGCTTTCTTCCGCCGGTGGAGTTGCCGAGTCCGGAGACGATGACCAGCCCCTGGGAGGTCATCTCTTCAAGCAAGCGCGTCATGCTGCTGCTCGTGAGCGAAAAGTGGTTTAACAAATCGGCTTTGGAGACGGTCCCGAGGTAGGAAATCCGGTCGTAAACCTGTTTTTTTATCGAAGGATTGGAATGAGTAATCATAACGTACGTTTCTCCATTTCCAAGTTAATTAGTCGGGATATTAAAAGTATAACGGCAACGTCGTGTTATTTCCAGTTAATTTCATCAGAATAATCAACATAATTTCTGTTTGAAATTATGTTTGGAAAAATCCACGATTCGGGAGTTGCGAATTGCCTGAATTTTACGAATTTTTTATAAATTTATCACAACTTTAATCCAAAATGAAATTAATATGATATAATGCTTATAGCTTCTAGTAAAACATGACGAGACAGAAAAGGGTGAGTTCGGATGAAGAACGCGCTAACCCGGCGAATGAACATCCTATGGCAAATCTTTTGTGTGTTTTTTAAAATAGGGCCTTCCACGTTTGGCGGGGGCTACGCGATGATCGCGACGATCGAAGAGGAGATCGTTCATAGAAAAGGGTGGATGAACCAGGAGGAAATGGGGGACATGGTGTCCATTTCGGGATCAGCCCCCGGCGGCGTGGCCGTCAACTCCGCGGCTTTCATCGGCTATCGGCTGGGCGGAATCCCCGGCGCCGTGACGGCCGTGGCCGCGATTACGCTGCCTACGTTTATCATCGTTTTTCTCCTGAGCCTATTAAGTTACATTTTCAAAGATAACGCCAAAGTGGCAGCCGCATTAAAAGGCATTCACGCCGCGGTCGTTTCCCTGATCATCTTAGCCGCTTTCAAGATGTGGAAATCCTCCGTTCTGGATGCAGCCACGCTGGTGATCGCGGGAATTGCGGTCGCGCTCCTCTTATTTACCGGCATTCATTCGTTTTATCTTATTTTGGGGGGGCCGATCGCCGGGACCATCGTCGTGTTGATTAAGCGGAAATGCGGGATGACCGTACGGACGGAAAAGGCGCGGACCGAGGAGAAACAGGAGCTTCACTTCCCGGAATACTACATCTAAAGGGTGATCATCTATGCTTTGGCAGCTGTTTTTGGTCTTTATCAAGGTAGGGCTCATTTCCTTTGGCGGCGGCTACGCGGTCATGACGCTGATCCAGCGGGAGGTGGCGGCCATGGGATGGGTGGATGCCGGGGAGTTTCAGGAGATTGTCGCTTTGGCGGGGATGGCCCCGGGCTCCATCGCCACGAATGCGGCCACGCTGATCGGATATTCGCAGGCGGGCATTTGGGGAGCGATCGTGGCCACGATTGGCATCATTTTGCCGTCGCTTATTATCGTCATCCTGCTTACGGCCTTCTTCCTGAGACTCCAAAGCAACGATTGGGTCAAATCGTCGTTTTACGGTCTGCGCCCGATTGTGACGGGTCTGATTATTTACGCCGCCATCCATTTCGGACTCAGCGGGCGGAGCGAACCTTTGCTGAGCTGGTCCATGGCCGGAACGCTGCTGATCATTGCCGGAAGCCTTGCCCTGGTAACCAAATACAAAGTTCATCCGTTTGCGGTCATTTTGCTGTCCGCGGTCGCGGGAATCGTGCTGTTTTAAATTAGGGGCCTCCTAATTTGCCGATTAGGAAGCCCCTGTTGTTGTTGAGAAACTTCTACGAAAAATATAGGGACAAAAAACGTCGTTATTCCGGCGAGATCCGTCAATTGGAGGGAAATAGAGGAAATTTATGTCGCTATTTTCCCGCGCCGCAAGGAAATGCCGGCGTTCTGGACCATTCATAGAAAAATAAGTACATAAAGTGTCGCTAAATGGAGATGAACAGGCCAGGCTCCGGATAATAAGTACATAAAATGCCGCTACTTTGAAGGCCGACGGCCGGTCGTTCCAGGCAGCCGGCTGTCAAGAACCGGTTTCCAGGGTGAGCCTTAATTGGCCGCGCTCGATTTCGATGTTAAGTACTGCGGCGAGTTTACGCCATCGATCAGCAAAAGGCCGTCGTATTGATCGCGGGGGACCAGGCTTTCCGGGAACATGCCCCAGCTGTAAGCAAACCGCGGCTCGAACATCCAGGAGTTCCCGCGTTCTCTGCTCTGGTAGCGCAAATCGACGAACGTATACGGCGTCTTGGCCGCGGACAGGATCGATTCGACCGAACCGGGCTCCAGCGGAAGCACGTCGTGCACGGTTTTGGTGTTGTCCGCCGTTTTGCCGCTGGCCGGATACAGACCGATGGTATAGCTGTATTTTTTCATCTCGTCCGGGAGCAGTTCGCCCATCAGTTTCACCGGGTACGGCGTGCCTATGACTTCGCTGTGCGCTTTGCGGATATGGTCGTTATGCCCCCAGACGATAAATTTCTCCGTTGGATACACTTCGGTGACCAGCCACATCAGATTATCAAGCATCGTCTTGTCCCGCCATTCCATCGATTCGAAAAACGGGGCGTAGTCCCCCGTTTGTATCCCGAGGTTGGCGCGAATCGAAATCTCGGCGTACTCTTTGGCGAAACGGATGCGTTCGTTCAGGCTTCGTTCCAGCAGCACCGGGAGTTTGGCGTTGTCCGGATACCGCTCTTTCAGGGCGGCCTGTGTTTTTGCGGATTCTACATTTTTTAAGATATCGTTATAAACCTGGATGATAGCGCTTTTGTCCTCTTGGTATCCTTTCAGATCGGTGCCGTTCGCATAGTCGGACAGCTTCTGCTCCGTGTTCGCCAGACGTTCTGCCAAGGTCTGGTCCTGCAGCCAGCCGCCGTCCAGCAGCGGATACTGCAGCTGCATGTCGAATCCCGTTAAGGCGAGAGGCTGGTCGCTTTGTTGCGCAGCTTTAATGTAATCGAACAACGGCAGGATTTCCTTGGACCACCAGACGCCAAAAATCGCCTCCTTCATCGTCTGCTCCGCGCTTTGGGCAGACGACTTGCCGTAGGCTAGCGAGGTGTTCGCCAGTCCACTTTCAAAAGCGAGGACGTTATATCCCATTTCTTCGTGAAGGAATTGGATCAGTCTCGTTTTGGCCAGACTAAATTCCGCCACCCCGTGGGAGCTTTCCCCGAGAAATACGATCCGTTTGTCCAGCAGCAGCGGCTTCAGCATGCTCAGATCTTGAAAAGCCTTGCTCCGGTCGGCGCTTGCGTTCACGGGCTGAATCGTCTCCAGCTTGTAGGCGTGATCGTTTGCCCACGCTTCCCAGTCCTTGATTTTGTCTTCGGCCGTGCGGGCGGGGCCGGGAGAGACGACTGTTCCTTGAATACTCTGATTACTCCCGCCGGATGCGGCCTTCGTTTCCGGACTGAGCGCGGCCCCCAGAAAAATCGCCGTAATTAACCCCAGCGCAAGGGTGCGTTTGATTGTCTGTTGTTTCATGAAATGATCTCCTTCACCATTTGAAATTTGGAAACATGACCCGGGCGTTCAAGATGAATCGTCCTCCCAAAACAGCTCGTCAAGCGTGCGGGATAGCGCCTTGCAGATGGCGATGCACAAGCTGAGGGTGGGATTGTATTTGCCTAGTTCGATCAAACCGATCGTTTGCCGCGACACGCCTACGATCTTGGCCAGTTCTTCCTGGGACAGGTCTTTTTCGACCCGGGCCATTTTTAACCTGATATTTTTCATGCAAAATCACCTGTCTCCCTTCCCTTGGCCGCCGGGTTACTCCTGGTCATTTTGCGATGCTTTGCGGCTCAGCTTGTTGGCCATAAAGTGCATCAGCGTCAAGCCTCCGGCAAACAGCGGAATATACAGGCCGATTGAAAACAAAAATACCATCACAAAGTACTTTAGGTAAGTGTTCTCATCGCCGTACAGGACGGCGCTCCGGATGCCGATCAGCAGCGCCAGCGCAAGTCCGATGGCGAGTCCCGTATATAAGGTGAGCTTGCCGTAGGAGCGTTTGCCGCTTTGTTCATAAACCTCGACCTCATCCGAATAAATGCCGAGCGCGATGCTGCGGATGACGTAATACACGCCGCCCGCCAGCAGGATGATAACTTCGAGCAGCGTGGATTGTTCACCGCGGTAGGCAAAGGTCTTCCAAAGGACGGAGACGCTGCAAATGATCGCGATCAGCACGTAAATTTCCTTATAGATTCGGTTTTTCAACTGCTCAATGCGCTCATCGCGCACCGTTCCTTTTTTGTCGAACCATTTCATCGTGATGTCTCCTTTCAGATTTGACTTAGTCATAGTATAAAATATATATTGGACATTTTGCAATATATATATGTCAATTTGCTAATCAGCGAACTGCCCGCAAGGGTGGCTTCCGCTGCGTTTTTTCCGTTTCATTCGGAAAAAACGCAAATTGAATGCGCTATCATGTGAAATATAATTGAACTATAACCACATAAGCTTATGCTTCCGCTGCGAGTTTTGCTCGAAGATCATTCAGGAAGTAGCGCTCACAAAACTTTGAGGAGGGTCTGCAATGTTCGACAGAATGTTGGAACGTATTGAGGGGGTCATGGCGCCGGTTGCCGATTGGGCTTCAAACAACCGCTATTTGCGTTCGATCATGACGGCCATTTTATCCACGCTTACACTTACGATTGTCGGAGCGATCGCCGTGATCATCGGCAAGCCTCCCATCCCGCAGGTCGTTCTGGAATCATCCGGGTTCATTCCTTCCCTGCTCCAGGGCTGGGCGGCGTGGGGGGAACAAAACGCCTGGCTTCGCGGCATCAACGATATTTCCACGGGCATCATTGGCATCGCTTTCACGCTGGCGTTTACTTTTAACCTTGCCCGGCACTACAAATTAAACGAGACGGGGGCCGTCATCAACAGCGCGATGATTTATTTTCTCCTCGTCGGCCAGCCGCAAACGATCATGGTTAACGATGCCCCCACGCTCCAAGTGGCGATGTCGGCGTTCGGCTCGTCCGGGATTTTCTCGGGAATTGTGATTACGATCATTACCGTCGAGCTGATCCGTTTCTTCCAAACGAAAAAGATCGGGTTCCGCTTTCCCGATTCTGTCCCGAATTACGTGCAAACGTCGTTTAACGCCATTCTTCCCGGCATTGCGGCGGTCATAGTCTTCGTCGGGTTGGACAAGCTTTTGCTCGGCTTGACGGGCGCTCATTTGTCGCAGTTGATCACCAACTTGTTCGGGCCGCTGGTGCATAACTTTGACAACGTCTACATGGTCGGATTCTTTATGGTGCTGATCAATTTGTTCTGGTTTCTGGGCATTCACGGCGGAAGCATTGTCATGCCGATCATATTGCCGATCGAAATCCAAAATATCGTTTCCAACCTGAACAATTATTCGGCGGGCCTGCCGTACGACAAGGTGTTTACAACGCCCGTTCATTTCGGCTTCATCGCCATCGGCGGCGCCGGGGTGTTTGCTTTGGCCCTGCTGAACACCCGCAGCAAGTCCAAAGGGCTTCGCCAAGTCGGTAAGATCGGCATTCTGCCGGCCATATTCAATATCAGCGAACCGACGATGTTCGGTACGCCGATCCCGCTAAATACGCGATTGTTGATTCCGTTTCTGCTGGTGCCTGCGGTCAATACGGTAATTACCTATGCGGCTTTTCACTGGTTCGATATGCTTAACGCACCGATTCTGAACGTGCCGGCGCAAACGCCGGTGATCCTGATCGCCATGGCCGCGTCGGCTTCGGTGAAGGCCGGTCTGGTGGCGCTCTTCATCATTGTGGTGGATGTGGTTATCTATTATCCGTTCTACAAACGCCTCGAGAGTAAAATGGTTGCCGAGGAACAGGAAGAGGAGCGCCTGGCCGCGGCCGGGGAAGGAACGCCAAGCCACAACTAGCAACGAAAGTATCGACTTAAAGTGTAGTTCACCTCTCAAATCTGAATAAAGGATGAATGGGAATGGAGACAAATCATGAACTTAATCTGGAACAAATTTGCATGGAAATGATCTCATCGAGCGGCACGGCCCGGGGACTTCTCTTGGAAGCGATGGACTACGTCAAGCCGAAAAATGAACAGAAAATACGGGAACTGTTCGAGGAGGCAAACACTTTGCTGCGCCGGGCGCACCGCAGCCAAACCTCGCTGATGACCGGCGAGACCAACGGGCGAAAGGTTGAGATGTCCGTATTGGTGGTTCATGCTCAAGACCACTTGATGACGACCCTGACGATTCGCGATTTGGTTGAAAAATTAACGGAGGTGCTGTAAATGAACATTTTATTGGTTTGCGCAGGAGGAATTTCCACCAGCATTTTGGAGAAAAGCATTCGCGACGCCTTTGGCCCCGAACGGGCGGACTGGAAGGTAGAAGCGCATCCGGTGGATCAGTTGGAAGCTTTAATCGACGACTTCGACGTTGTGCTGCTTGGCCCGCAGATTCGCCATAAGCTGCGCGCGGTGGAAAAAACGTGCGCGGCCAAAGGCAAGCCGTGCGAGGTGATCGACAGCCGCGACTACGCGCTGTCCAAAGGGGATAAAGTGCTTAAGCGGGCGATCGAGCTGGCGGGGGCTTAGGCGTCTAGTGAAAAACCGGCTTTCTGAACTCGCATTTCCAATTTAGTAAAGGAGGGGAAAAGATCAAGTGGTGGAGTATGCCGGAGGGTGCAGCTTCACCGCTTGGTTTGCCTATGCCGAAGAAACCGAATATTGTCGTGGTCGTTGCCGACCAGTGGAGAGCCGATTCCATCGGCTACACCGGCTGCGAAGCGGCCGTTACGCCCAACCTGGACGAACTCGCCAAGGAAGGGGTCGGCTTCTCCAACGCGTATTGCCAGCTTCCGGTCTGCGTGCCGAGCCGCTGCTCGTTTCTGTCCGGGTGGTATCCGCATACGCGGGGCTTCCGTACGATGCATCATTTAATGGGACCGGAAGAAGCCAATATTTTGCGGACGCTGAAACAAGACGGTTATCATGTGTACTGGGGCGGAAGGAACGATTTCCTGCGGGCCGATGCGGACGCCTTCGACTACTGTTCGACCAGGGACGACCGGTACAGAGCTTTTTTTCAGCAAATGAGAGAACGGAAAACGAAGCAGCAAGCAGCGGCGGCCGAGCCGGGGCCCGGCCCCAAGGAATACGATTATTCCCACTTCCGCGGGGTTACCGCGAGCGACGACAAGCGGATCGACCGGGAGCAGATTGAACATGCGATTGAATTTGTGGAAGGATATGGACAGGAGGAGCCGTTTTGCCTTTACCTGGCGTTGTCGCTGCCGCATCCTCCATACGGTGTGACGCAGGAGTGGTACGACCGCATCGATGGAGAGAAAGTTCCGGCCCCCGTTCGCCTCACCGAGGAGGAATGGGCCAAGAAACCGGCGATTTTGCGGGGCATCCGCGGCAACCAGAAGCTGTACGAATGGTCCGACGAACGTCTGAAGGAAATGAAACGGGTATACTATGCGATGGGCACGGAGCTGGACGCCTATGTCGGCCGGCTGCTGGATGCCCTTAAGGCGAAAGGCGTTTATGACGACACGCTTGTCGTTTTCTTCAGCGATCATGGGGACTATACGGGCGATTATGAAATCGCCGAGAAAAACCAAAATACGTTTGAGGATATGCTGACCCGGGTTCCGCTCATCATCAAACCGCCGGCAACTATGGCGGTTAAGCCGCGCGTGACCTCCGCGCTGACCGAACTGATCGACATCCAGGCTACCTTGCTGGATTTGCTTGAGATTAAGCCGGACTATACCCATTTCGGCAAGTCGCTGCGCCGTGTGTTGGAAGGGGAGGACGAGCTGCGGGACGTCGTGTTTGCCGAAGGCGGTCGCCTTGAAGGGGAGAACCATTGCATGGACGCCGGGCACGCGCCGAGCAATGAATATTGGGCCAGGACGGTAGAGCAGGAGAAGCTGCCCCAGCATACCAAGGCGATGATGATTCGGGACCATAGATATAAATACGTCTACCGGCATTACGAGCAGGACGAGTTTTACGATATGCGGCAGGATCCTTATGAGCGGAACAATTTGATCGACGATCCGGCATACGCGCCGCTGATCTCCAAGTTTAAGGAACGGATGCTCCGGCATTTTTTCGAAACGGGGGATGTCGTTCCGCACCGGTATGACCAGCGGACTTAAATGATAGACACGTAAGGATGATCCAGGTGAACTTAACCGAAAAAGAAACAAACCTCTTAAAGCTGTTTCTGGATAACGAACAGCCGCTGCCGGTCAAACAACTAATGCTCAGCTTAAACATCAGCGACAAAACGCTGCGCAGCATGGTCAGGAAAATCAACGCTTTATTGGGAGAGTTCGGCGCGGAAATCGCGCTCTTGCGCGGCAGCGGATATGTGCTGGAAGGCGGGGACAGACCGGCGATCCAGCGGGCTGCCGAGGAGGCGGGGGCCTCGGAGCAGGCGCTGGCGGTTCAGGTGTTCCGCTTGATGATCGATCTGCCGGGATATGTGACGATGGAGAACATCGGCGAGCGTTTCTATATCAGTAAAAGCAAGCTGAACGGCGTGCTCGGCAACATGAAGGAGCAGATGAAGCCGTTTGGTCTTGAGCTAAAGGCCAAGCCGCACCACGGCATGAAAATCGCCGGGGAGGAGTTGGGCAAAAGGCTGGCGATCGCTTCGCTGCTGCGCGAGCAACAGTATCTGCGGCCGGGTGAATTTCAAGCCGTCGAACCGATCGTAATCGGTGAATTTCAAGCCCGCAGCATCCGGTGTTCGGATATCGTGCTGGAAAATTTGATCTATCATATCAAAATCATGCTCAGACGCTGCGCCATCGGCCATGTCATCCTGCTGGAGCGGAACGGCGGGTATGAGGACAACCCCGATTTTCACCTGACGGACGCCATTCTCGGCGGTTTGGAGCGGGAACTGAAGCTAACGCTTCCGGCATCCGAGAAAATGTACCTGTACTCGTATCTGATCGGCCAGATCAGTTCGATCAAACAGGACGCGTTAAAGGACACCCGGGTAAAAATCGAGATGATCATCGACGCGTTTTTGCAAAAGATCGAGCAGGTTTACGATGTGTCGCTATGGGATGACAGCCGGCTGCGCAGCGGTCTGGTGTTCCATTTGGAGCCTTTGATCGGCCGCCTGCACAACGACGTGCATTTGAAAAATCCGATTCTGAGGGAGATCAAGCAGCAGTTTCCCTTCGCTTTTAACCTGGCCGTACTGCTGGCGGAAGAAATTCAGCGGATCTATCAGAAGAAGCTGATCGACGACGATATCGCTTACCTGACCATGCATATCGGTTTGGCGCTTGAGCGTGACGTGCAAAGGGGCAAAATCCACTTTGACCGAATCGCCATCGTCTGCACGACCGGCCAGGGAACGGCGGAATTGCTCAAGTTCAAAATCGAGCATACGTTTCCGAACGCCCATTACGTCAAGACGTTTTCGCTGTTCAACAAAGAGGAAGTGCTGAAATTTGCGCCCGATATCGTCTTTTCCACCGTGCCGGTCGAGATCGGCGGCATTCCGGTGGAGATTATCAGTCCCTTTTTTACCGATGAAGATAAAGCGAAGCTTACGGTTTACCAGAAACGGAAGGAAAAAGAGCGGCTGATCGGGCGGTATTTTTCCGAAGATTTGTTTTATGGGGCGCTATCCGCAGGGACGAAGCAGGAGGCGATCCATAAAATGTGCAGCCGCATCGCCGAAACCGGTATTACCCCGCCCGATTTCGAGGAACTGTGCCTGATCCGCGAAAATCTGGGCAGCACCGCTTTCGGCAATTTGATCGCGCTCGTGCATCCGATCGAGCTGTGCTCGGCGGTCACCAAAGTCGGCGTGGGCATCCTGAAGAAACAGATCGACTGGGCGGGCGTCCCGGTGAAAGTCGTGTTCGTGATCGCCCAGGCCAAAAGCAGCGAGGCGCGGGATTTGCTGCTGCTGATCCAGGAAATCGTCCACGACTCGTCCCTGATGATCCGGCTATGCGAGGCGGAATCGTTTGCGGAGTTCAAGCGGATATTGCTTAAGGACGCGGGGCGGTAAGGTTAAAGACATATGGGGCGCCGGCGTATTATTTTACGGTAGCGTCACGGGGCAAAAATCCGCTGTACTTGATGCCGGTACAAATTAATAGTTGGATAGGCATAAATAGTGATACGCCATGCGGGTGAGGCCGGGCGGGGGGCCGGCCCCTGGCCTTTAAGTTTATCTTGGAAATCTAACGGTTGTAAACGTTGTTATTTGCCCTGATCCAAGCCAAAATAGCCGAGTTTTAACGAAATAAGCGCCATGGCAACCGTTACAATTTGAAATCGGCGTTCTTGGAGCAAATAGCCGCTGTGGCAACCGTTAGATTAAATACGCAACATCAAAACAGGAGCCCGCCGATCAGTTGGCGGTGCTTTTTTGTGTTGCGCAGAGAGACCTGTTAAAACCAGGCTGCTCAAGCAACTACAGCGAAAAAAATAAGTACAAAAAATGGCGTTATGCAGGCGATATCCGTCCATTTGAGAGAAATAGAGGCAATTTATGCCGCTATTTTCCCGCGCCGCAAGGAAATGCCCATGTTCAGGGCAGTTCAAATGAATATAAGTACATAAAATGCCGCTAATGAGCATGAACGTGCCTGGCTTCGGATAATAAGTACCTAAAGTGCCGCTATTTGAAGGGAGACGTTACCGGCCATTCCAACTAGCCGGCTGTCATGCCTCCATAAGTGACCGCTATTTGCAAGTACTGGAGCATTTCGAAGACATGGCAGTTGGCAGGCCGTCAGCGATTTGGTTTTGTATAGTCGGAAGTCAGCCGTCCGGGGGGCGGCGGTTCCGAGCCGGCGGTTCCGAGCCGCCCATGCCGGTATTGTTTCGGCGTTACGCCGGCGTATTTTTTGAACACTTTGGTAAAATAGCTCTGGTCGTGAAACTGCAGCCGGGCGGAGATGTCGGAAAGGGAGTAGGCGGACAAGGACAACAGTTGTTTGGCTTCCTCCACCCGCTGCCGCTGGATGTATTCGGTCAGGCTGATGCCCGTTTCCCGCCGGAACAGCCGGGAGAGGTGGACGGCGCTTACGCCGGAAGCCTTCGCCAACATCGGCAGGGCAAGCTCCTCGTACAGATGATCGAAAATGTAGCGCTGGCAAACCGCGATCGGCCGGGATACGCGCTGATCCAGGCCGCGTCTTACGCCGTCGGCGAAGTCGCCCAAGGCCGCCTGCAGCGCGCTTTCCACTTTATTGACCTCCCCAAGCTCCTCGATATGTTGAATGTGCATATCGCTTAAGGTGTAAGCTTCCTCCGGAAACATGCCGCCTTCCATCGCCGCCCGCGTCGCCAGCGTGATGACGGTAATGGCGATGTTTTTTTGGTGCCGCAGGGGACTGCGCCGGGACAAAATGCCCACCCCTTGGTCCGCGAGGGCGGCGAAGGCCCGAAACAGCTCTTTTTTGTTCCCGTGTTGGATGTGCTTCAGAAACAGCTTTTCGGTGTCCGGCGAATGGTGGTAGACGCCCTCCTCCCGGGTGCCGGAAAGGCGGAGGGAAGCCAGGGCGGCCGGCTTCAGGGCGGCGCCTTCCGCCGCGGGTTCGGACGCATCGATCAAATCGGCCAGGTCCAGGGATTGGCCGGTGAGCCATTCGTGGACGAGCAGCCCTGCGTACAGCAGCCGGCTCTTGTCGATTACTGGCAGGTTCCGGTAATATGCAAGCCATACGGGGCGCTGCCGCTGCGGGACCATGAGATCCCGCAACAGTCCGGCCAGCAGGTCCTCCGGCCAAGCCGCCGAAACCGCCGGACCGATCATAATCCATCCGCCGGCAAGCTTACCTTCTTCTCCCGTGGAGACGAGGAGGAAATGTTCCAGGAAAGGGGTGGAATGCAGCATCGGAACGGCCATGGGAGAGCGTTCGCCGAGCCATTCGGTGAGCTGCTCCTGCAGGCCGCCGTATTTTGGATTTGCCGGAAGCGCATCCGGGCGGCAGCTTTGGATCAGGCCCGCGTTATCCGTACGGATAACGGGCAGCAAAGTTGCTTCATGAAGCAGGTGGCAGATGCGCTCCAACCGCCCGCCAAGATCCGGCCGTCCAGTCATAATCATCCTCCTGACAGGTTGAATAAATACTATAATTGCAAAAATTATACCATAATGAGCGAGCAAAAGTCCTTTAGAATAAAAACAATCGGATACTGAAAGCGATACCAAATCATGAGGGAGAGTGCGTATCACCTATGAAAGCGAAGATCAAGGACATCGTCGCCAAACTGACTTTGGAAGAAAAAGCGGGCCTGTGCTCCGGCCTCGATTTTTGGCATACGAAAGGCGTGGAGCGGCTCCAGATTCCCTCCGTCATGATGACGGACGGCCCGCACGGCTTACGCAAGCAAAGCGCTTCCGCCGATCACCTCGGCCTCAATGACAGCGTGCCGGCCACTTGCTTCCCGTCCGCTGCCGGACTGGCCGCGTCGTGGAACCGCGACTTGATCCGCAGCGTCGGCGAAGCGCTGGGCAAGGAATGCCAGGCGGAAGGCGTGGCCATGCTGCTGGGACCGGGAGCCAATATCAAACGTTCGCCGCTGTGCGGGCGGAATTTCGAGTATTTTTCCGAGGACCCTTATCTGTCTTCCGAAATGGCCGCCCACCATATTCAGGGGGTGCAAAGCCAGGGCGTGGGCACCTCGCTGAAGCATTTTGCCGTCAACAACCAGGAGCATCGCAGAATGTCTACGGACGCGGTGGTTGATGAGCGGACTTTGCATGAAATTTATTTGCGGAGCTTTGAGGGGGCGGTTGTGCAGTCCCAGCCGTGGAGCGTCATGTGTTCCTACAACCGGGTGAACGGGGAATACGCCTCGGAAAACCATTATTTGTTAACGGAGATTTTACGCGAAAAATGGGGCTTTGAAGGTTTCGTCGTGTCCGATTGGGGAGCGGTCAACGAACGGGCCCGCGGGCTGGCCGCCGGGCTTGAGTTGGAGATGCCGTCCAGCGGCGGCGCGGGAGACGCCAAAATCGTCGCAGCCGTCCAAAACGGCAGCTTGTCCGAAGCGGTGTTGGACCAGGCGGTGGAACGGATTCTTTCCTTTATATTCAAAGCGGCGGAAAACCGCGAAGAGCAGGCGGGCTTCGACGCGGAGGAGCATCACCGGCTGGCCCGGATCGCCGCTCAGGAGAGCATGGTGCTGCTGAAAAATGAGGGGGGCATTCTGCCGCTCAGCAAAACGGGAACGATCGCCGTGATCGGCGAATTCGCCGAAAAGCCCCGTTACCAGGGGGGCGGAAGCTCGCACGTCAACCCGACGCGCCTGGACCTGGCCTTGGACGAACTGACCAAAGCGGCGGGCGGCAGCGCGAAAATCGTGTATGCCCAAGGCTTCGAGCTGGAGCGGGACGAGTGTGACGCCGAGCTGCTGCGCGATGCGGCCGACAAGGCGGCGAACGCCGACGCGGCGGTGCTGTTTATCGGCCTGCCGGACCGCTACGAATCGGAAGGCTACGACCGGACGCATCTGCGGCTGCCGGCCAACCAGATCGCCGTGCTGGAGGCGGTGGCCCAAGCGCAGCCGAATCTGGTCGTGGTGCTGAGCAACGGCTCGCCGGTGGAAATGCCGTGGATCGGCAAGGCCAAGGCCGTTCTGGAAGGCTATTTGGGCGGCCAAGCGGCGGGCGGCGCCGTGGCCGACATCCTGTTCGGCGATGCCAACCCGAGCGGCAAGCTGGCGGAAACTTTCCCCGTGCGGCTGGAGGACAATCCCTCCTACCTGTTTTTCCCCGGCGAGGGCGATCGCGTGGAATACCGGGAGGGCATTTTCGTCGGTTACCGCTACTACGACACTAAGCGGGTGGAGCCGCTGTTTCCGTTCGGCCACGGCCTCAGCTATACGACGTTCGAATACGGCGAGCTGAAGCTGGATAAAAGCCGGATACGGGACGATGAAAAAGTCTCGGTCAGCCTGCAAGTCACCAATACGGGGGACCGGGCGGGCAAAGAAATCGTTCAGCTTTACGTCCGGGACGTGGAAAGCAGCGTCATTCGGCCGGACAAAGAGCTGAAGGGCTTCCGCAAAGTCGAGCTGCAGCCGGGGGAAACGCAAACGGTCGTTTTCGAGCTGGATAAAAGCGCGTTCGCCTACTACAATACTGCGTTGAAGGATTGGCATGCCGAGTCCGGAGAATACCGGATTCTCATCGGCAAGTCGTCCCGGGACATCGTGCTTGAAGGGGCGGTCGAAGTGGTTTCTGCAACCGCTGTGCCTGTCGTATATACGGCTAATTCGCTGATCGGAGACCTGATGGAGCAGGCCGCTACCCGGGACATCGCCAAGGAGCTGATGGCGGCCACCGGGCTGCTTGCAGCAAGCGAAGACGAGCCGGATGATATGATGCTGGCGCTGATGAAATACATGCCGCTGCGCGGCACGGTTGCTTTCAGCCAGGGCAAGTTTACGCACGCGATGCTGTCCGAGTTGCTGGATCGGCTGAACGGAGGCGCAGGAGCCCAGGCCCAGGGACGGGCGGAATAACGGAATAAAATGAAAAATGGCGCTGTTTTTGCGGAAGCACCGGACTTTCCGTGAACAGCGCCGCTTTATTTCGCTTGATCGGATGGCGAGCAAAAGCATGCTTAACCATTTGGCTCTGCCCATTAATTGCAAATCGCGCAACTAACTTTATAATCATTTACCCAAGCATTCGTTTAATTGCATTTCGTACATTCATTTCCTCGTTATTAGCCTCATTCTTCGAAAGATGGCGGAGTAATTGCAGCTTTTACACTTATCCAAGCGCTGCGGCAGCATTTCCGGATAAGTAACTGCACATTCTACAACTACTCCATTCAATAATGAACCAAGAAAGCTCCAGAATCCCCTTTTCCCCATACAGGTAACAAATGTCCACCTATCCCAACTTTACGCTACCGTTTTGAAAGAGGTAATCTGCTATATTTTATGTGCGCTGCAAGCGGTAACATAATATTGACGAAAGAAGGAACTACGATGAGCGACGAGTTGCGGCAGGGGCCTGATTCCGGCAAAACGAGGCTGGAGGACGTGCTTGACGACAAAAAATTTTTGGGGCATCCAAGGGGAGTGGGGGCTCTGGCGGCGGGGAATTTTTTTAATTCCTTCGCCTGGGGAGCGCTGTATGCGATTTTAATTTATTACCTCTATTCTCCATATACGCAGGGCTTGGGATTTACCCAAGGCCAGGCCGCGTCCATGGTTACGGCGATGGGCGCGTGTAATTCCATCTTCATTATTTTGGGAAGCTGGCTGGCCGACCGGGTGCTGGGCATGCGCAAAGCCTTGATCATCGGGAACATCGTCAAAGGGACGGCTTTCGGGCTGCTCGCTATCCCGGCTTTTTCTCTTGCCCAAGGAAGAATCTTTGCCATCCTCGGCTTGTTTTTGATGTCGCTTCCCATTATGGGGGCGAGCAATGCCTCGCTGACCGGCCAATTGTACCGTAAAGCCGATAATGGCAGACGCGACGCCGCCTTTACGATTCACACCATAGCCAACAACATCGCCGGTTTGATCGCTCCGGTATTGGTCGGTCAAATCGGGATGAAAAACTATCACATCGGCTTTCTTATCGCCGCCGTGGCCGCATTTCTCTATGGCTCCGGATCGGTAGGGACCATTTACACCGTGTTAGGATTGGTGCTGGCGCCGGTTTTTGTCTGGCTTTGGACCAAGACGCGCGCAACCCATATTCGGACGACGTATAAATACGGCTTGGGCATCCTTTTTACAGCGCTTGGCTACGGCTTATTAACTATCCCGATAGTTCTGTTTAAGGACCAGGCGCCGTACAGCTTGCTGTGGATGGTATTCTACTACCTGTTCCTGACCTTTTCGGACAATTTGGTCGGGCCGATCGGTTTATCGTTTGTGGTTAAATTGTCGCCGGACGCCTACCATACTCAGATGCAGACCGCTTGGGGACAAGCGGGCACGATTGGGAACGGCATCGCTTTAGTTTTGTTCAACTTTTATCAAACGGCTGATCAGCAAGTGAATTTATTCCCGATCATGACCGCGCTGCTGCTGGTGACGGCTTTGTTTATCTTTGTGTTCTCCAAAAATATCGAGAAGGATATGGTCTAATGCCGGGCAGCCTCGCCCCATCCAGATCAACGATAAAGTTTTGCGGATCATGGGCTCCTTCCATAGCGGCATTCCAGTAAATTTCGATACGGCGAAAATCAATGAAGCGGGCATCGGCAATTTCCAATCCGGCATCCTTTACCATAGCAACCCCCATAAAAGTATTTTAGATTTCGCGGAACCGCTTACTTAAATGGTAGCATCGATCCCTCATAAATTCGGTAACGGCAGCAAATCATTTTTTGTTGTAGTGCTTGCAGTAAAAAGTTTTGCGATATTCCGTGGGGGTGACGTTCACATATTTTTTAAACAGGCGCATGAAATATTTCGCATCCTCATACCCGACTTCGGAGGCGATTTCAACGATGCTCAAGTCGGTTTCGGTCAGCAGTTCCTTCGCATGTTTCAGCCTGAATTTGATGATCTGTTCCGAAATTCCGATTCCCGTATTTTCCTTGTAAATCCTGGACAAATAGTTCTTGTTGTATTTGAAATGATCGGCGATTTGTTCAAGCGTGATGTCTTCAAAGGCATGGATGCGGATCCAGTCCTGAATCGGCTGCAGCCGGTTGCCGTTGGATGCTTTTTGGATCAGGTAACTTTTGATTTCCGCGGTCAATTCATATAAAAGGCAGGATAAATAGGCGTTGAGGTAGCTCCGCGGTTTCTTTTCCTGATATAAATCGAGCAGTTGGTTGAACATGACATGAAAGCGCCGGGAGTCGATTTTGTTGGTGTATATGGGCAAAATGATCATCTCGTCCGGGTCTTTTTCGTTGATTTTCCGGATGACTTCCGCTTCGGTTCTAGGGCTTAAATGGTTCCCCGAAAAATGCAGCCAGTGAAATTTCAGGCGGCCTTCGCATACTTTAAGTCCGCGGTGAAACGTGTGCGGGGGGATGAGCAAAATTTCGCCCGATTCAATGGCGTAGGGAACCCGGTTGCTCTCGATGTGCAGGGTCGAGTCGATGGGGCAGATGATTTCATAACTGTCGATGACCCTTTCTTGGTGAATCCACGGTTGATTGGTAATAAAGGTGCCCGCGGACAAAAAGGCAGCCTGTTCCGAATACTCATCATCAACAAGGTACATGATGCCAACTCCTTCAATTTCGAACTCGGATATATAGTAAATATAATCCACCTATTCTTTTTTTCAACTACTTACTTCAAAACGGTTTTCTTGTAACATGAGAAGTGTGAAAGCGATTAAAAGTCTAGTTTAGGGGGAAAGCCGATGTCAAGTAAACGGAGTGATCTGGAAATCGTTCACGAGGATATGGAGGCCTTGCACCTGGGCAATTTGAAGACGGTGGAGTTCGATATTCATTTGCCGACCAAAGGGAAAAACGGCTCCCAAATTACTTGGGTGTCGAAAGACGACCGCTGGATTAACGGTTCCGGGAAAGTGCACCAGCCCGAGTACGGGAAGGGGGATAGGGTCGTACCGCTTACCGCCACCTTTCAGTTTGGAGAGGCGAGTCTGCAAAAAGTTTATGAAGTGACGATCTTGGAGGAGAAAAATAAAATCCAGGTCGATAAGATCTTTCCGATCGTGATCATGCAGGAGGCGAACCAGGAATTTTACTTGCCTTCCGCCGTGTCTATTCAAACCGTAAGCGGGGATGTTCTTGCTCATTCCGTCACATGGCACGGGGGTGAACAGCGCGTATTTTCGGAAAACGGGGAGTACAAAGCCGGCGGTCGCCTGACGGATACGATTTATGAGGTGGAAGCGGCTATTCTCATAGAAAGCAGCATTGCAAAATTGAGCCAAAAGAAACCTCAACTGCACCCCATTCCAGTCAAGAAGGTGCGTCTTCAAGGCCCTTCCTTGCCCAAAACCGCGCAGGATCGGAGACTGCAATTTCTGCTCACGGTCAATGACGACCAGATGCTTTACAATTTCCGCAAAGCCGCCGGCCTGGATACGTTAAACGCTCCGCCCATGATCGGGTGGGACGCGGATGACAGCTTGCTGAAAGGGCACACCACCGGGCATTATCTTTCCGCCTTGGCGTTATGCTATGCGGCGACCGGCCATGAACGGATTCATCAAAAACTGGCTTACATGATCAAAGAGTTGAATAAAGTGCAGTTGGCCTTTGAGGCGGACGATCGCTATCATTACGGATTTCTCAGCGCTTATTCCGAGGAGCAGTTTGATTTGCTGGAAAAATATACGCGGTACCCGGAAATCTGGGCTCCTTATTATACCCTGCATAAAATTTTGGCCGGTTTGCTGGACAGTTATCATCTCGCGGGCATTGAACCGGCGCTAACCATGGCCGATAAAGTGGGAGACTGGATCTACAACCGGTTGAGCGTTCTGCCGCATGAACAATTGAAAAAAATGTGGGGCATGTATATCGCCGGCGAGTTTGGCGGCATCAACGAATCGCTGGCCGAATTGTTTACATACACCCATAAAGAGAAGCACATTGCCGCCGCCAAGCTGTTTGACAATGACCGCTTGTTTTTTCCGATGCAGCAACAGGTGGACGCTTTGGGCGCGCTGCATGCCAACCAGCATATCCCGCAAGTCGTCGGGGCTTTCAAAATTTTCGAAGCTACGGGAGAACAAAAATACTATGATATCGCCAAGTTTTTCTGGGAATCGGTGGTGAATGCGCATATTTACTCCATCGGCGGAACCGGTGAAGGGGAAATGTTTAAGCAGCCGCACAAAATCGGCGCTCATCTGACCGAACATACGGCGGAAACCTGCGCTTCTTACAATATGCTGAAACTGACCAAGCAGTTATTCGGGGTTGAGAAGGATGCCAAGTACATGGATTATTACGAGCGAACGATGCTGAGCCATATCCTTGCTTCGACAGACCATGAGTGTCTGGGCGCCAGCACCTACTTTATGCCGACCAGCCCTGGCGGACAAAAAGGGTTTGACGAGGAGAACTCCTGCTGCCACGGGACGGGATTGGAAAACCACTTCAAATACGCCGAGGCGATTTATTTTGAGGATGCCGATTCCTTATACGTCAATCTGTTCGTGTCGTCAGCATTAAATGATGAGGAGAAGGGACTGCAGGTCGTACAATCCGTGCCCGAGGTGTTTGACGGTGGAATCAAACTTCACATTGAAGGTTTGGCGCGAGCGAATTTGAAAGTCCGCAAGCCTTACTGGCATGACGGAGAGGTTAGGGTCTTTGTGAACCGGGCGGAAGTGAAAGCGGCGGAAGAGGGCGGTTATCTGGTGCTCTCGCAAAAATGGAGTGGGGGGGATCAAGTAATCGTCAAGTTTGAGCCGCGGCTGCGTTTGGAATATACGCCGGATCAAGCGGACATTGCCTCTTTGGCCTTTGGCCCCTATATTTTGGCCGCCGTCTCGGACCGGAAAGAATACTTTGAACTGCCGATAAGCGGGGAGAATCTTGCTGAAAAGTTTGAGCGAGTGGCCGGCTCCAATCGTTTTATCTACCAGGATCAGCAGCTTGAATTTGCACCGTTGGCCGAGTTGAACCATGAGCGTTTCCATTTATATATCAAGACTATCTAATTGGAGGCGGGAGGACTCCTCGTTGCCCCTTACCGAAAAAGCCGACTTACGGAGAAGAGGGTGGCCACCGAAATGGAGTATTTTATGACGCTGAACGGATCGGAGAAAGCCTCTTTTGAAACCATTGTTTCCTCGGGGATATGTAGATCAACACTTGCTGTCCGGAGACTTTGCATGATTATCCAGTTTAATCAGGTAGCAGTGAAACAAACAAGCACGGGGGAAGGAAAAATTTGGTAGGAAGCAGATAGGTTCGAGGTAATTTAGACGGGCTTAGGAGAAGAAATCAGGTTTAGGGGAGGTAAAACAGACCGACAAGAGATCAAGACAAGAGATCAAGACAAGAGATCAAGACAAGAGATCAAGACAGGAGATCAAGGACTCATTAAGTTGATCTGCATCAAACTCCCCCTACCGTTCCAGCGTCCCGATCATCAGGCCGCAGCCGCAAGGGGCTGATTCGGTTGGCGCGCGATTAGCCGGCGGTAAGGGATCGCCGGAATCGCCACACACATCTGCAGCAACTTCTGCCGCATCGTTTCTTCCGCTCCGGGCAGTCCTCCTTGCAGGCGCAGCCGGCGGCGTCCGGTGTATTCGTTCAGGTACGCCTGCAGATGCTTCAGTCCCAAGGCTCCATACGTACTCTTCAGCGATTCCCACGCCTCTCTCACCACTCTCCGCAAGGGCGCATACAGCCGAAAGGCCTGAGGGAACAACTGTACCGCCGATGTACGGACATCCACATGCCCGTTGATGAACTCGGTTAGCTCTTGACGGTCTGCCCTTTTTTCGCCTCCCCGCTTATGCGGCACCAGGCGGATTTTGACCTGCTCCGGCTCGCCCGACTCCGTGACCGTGCATCCCGCTACGACCGCCGAGGCGTACGGATGCGAAAGCTGACACCGGGACGGATTACGCCCATACTGATCGCTGTTCACCTTCACGTCTCCGGAAAGCAGCTCCCGGGCATCGAACTCCCCCACGGCATGGCGTATTTTGTGCAGCATCGACCAGGCGGTCTTGTAGGCGACCCGGATCACCTGGCGCAGCCGCAGCGCCGAGATGCCGCCCTCAAGCAGGAACAAATCCAGCGCCTTGAACCACTTGAGCAGGGGGAGATGCGTTCCTTCAAAAATCGTGCCGACCAAAGGCGATGTTTGATGCTTGCACTTTCCGCACTCGAACAAGGGGATATGCCGGGAGGTCAGACGGCTGCACCGGGTATGAGCGCAGCGCGGGCAGACGAAGCCGTTTGGCCACTTCATCGCGATCAGCGCTTCCATGCAGTCCTGCTCGCTGTTAAAACGGCTGCTGAATGATTGAAGTTCCGTTCCCGCATTGATCTCCATGTTTACTCGCCCCCAAATTAACAATATACGAACTTTAGTTCCATTTATTTCATTATACCAAACATACGTTCTCTAATCAAGCTGAAAATCTCACCTGAACAGCCTCATTTTTTCCTCGTCTTTTTTGTTTTTTCTCTCTTTTTTGGAACCCTCGTTCTAGCCCCCCTGCTCCCTGCTCCTGAACAATGGGGATAATCGTGCAAAGGCAGGCAGCAGGCAGGAACAACAAGACACGACCCCTTTAAACAGCCCCCTTACTTGGTGCCGATTTGTGACACTGCTCGAAACGGATACGGTGCAGAAGGTAGATACACTGACCTCACCGGCACGTTTTACAAGGGATTTCTTATGCTCACGATGGGGCTGGTCGAAAGTTGAGTAAAAAAACATAAACCCCGGCCGAAACCCTAAGTCTTGCCAGGCTTTCGACCAGGTTCTCTCGGGTCGGTCTCCGGGGATCCCTACGCGTGATGAATCCTCGGCATCGGCAGCGGCTCCTTGCCCAACTCGGCCCAAACGTATTTGAGCAGAAGCTCCGATTTCAGCTGTTCATAGCCCGGTTCGTCCCACAAATTGCGCAGTTCCCCGGGGTCCTTCTCCAGATCGAAAATCTCTCCGTAGGACTGATTGTAGTACACGGTGATTTTGTAACGGGCGTCGACATACGTTTTTTGATGAATCGTCGTCGGTTCGTGCCGGAATTCGCAGATCGCGTGATCCCGCGCCTGTTCACTTACGCCAAGCCACACGTCCTTTTGGTCGACGCCGGTCATGGTCGGCGGGATCGGCAGTCCGCAAAAGGACAGGAAGGTCGGCGCCAGGTCGACCAACGATTGAATCGCGTCCGAGCGTTTCCCGGCGGGAACGCGGCCCGGGTACCTGACGATAAATGGAAGTTTGATCAGATCCTCGTAATGAAATCCTCCCTTGGCCTGCAGGCCGTGCTGGCCGAAAAAGTGGCCGTGATCCGTCGTAAACACGACGAGGGTGTCGTCCGCCAGCCCCAGTTCATCCAGCTTATCAAGAATTTTTCCGATATATTTGTCCATCAAACTGATCATGCCGTAGTATACGGCGACCAGCTTCTTTCTGTCGTAGTCGGTCAGCCGTTTCTTGGCCCCGTATTCGTAATAATGATGGGACCGGTAGCCATGGATGCCGAAACCCGTCTCCATCAGATGGGAGAAGTCCGGTTCTTCCTCCTGCGTCAGGCGGAAATGCGGCGGATTCCGGTCATGTTCTCCCGGCGTAAGCGCCGGTATCGTTAACTGCTCCGGGTCATACATCGTATCCCAGGGCTCCGGCGCCAAGTATTCGGGATGCGGGTCAAAAAAGCTGGCCCAAAGGAAAAAAGGCTTTCCTGATGTTTTGTGCTCCTCCAGACGGGCATTCGTCCGCTCGGCAATCCACGTGTTGTAATGGTATTTTTCAGGAATCGGCCACTTATACGTCTGCGCGGGATCCATCGTCCCGGTCGGCGGCAGAAAATAATCCCGCCAATCGGCACAGCCCTGCTCTTCGAGCCAGATGGCGTAATGCTGCCCCACATGGGCTTCATTCGTATGGTTTCGCGCCAACTCGACGTGATTGAAACCGTAAAACGGACCGTGGAAATTTCGCCAATAATCCAGGTTCTGCAAGATCGGGTAAGCTTCCTGCGATTCGTATTCCGGCGTCGATTTCAATGGCTGGAAATGCGCTTTGCCGATCAGCGAGGTTTTATAACCGGCTCGTGTGAAATCATCCCCGACGGTATGGCGGTCTTCGAGCAGCTTTGTCCCTAAGGTCCAGGCGCCATGCTGGCTCGGATACATGCCGGTGATGATCGATGAGCGGCTTGGCGTACAGGTCGGATTCGGACAATAGGCCCGGCTGAACGTCGTGCCCTGCTGCGCCAGGCGATCCAAATTCGGCGTGGAGATTTCGGGCTGAAACGCGCCGATCGTGTTCCAATGCTGCTGATCGCTCGTAATTAGTAAAATGTTAGGTTTGCTGGACAAAATCGATCCCCTCCCCTTATGATATTAGTGAAAATTAAGCGTTTTAGAAATAGCGTTCTGTTAGCTTGGAGTTGTCATTTTGTTGTCTGCTTAAATTGGAAAGATGAATCGCCGACCTTTCAAAATAGCGGCATTTAGAGTATTTATTTTGCCCTTATTTTATCGCTGGAGGGGAAATACGAAATGCGGGAATACGACCACGAGTTAGCCGAGTTTATTTACTATACGCCGGGGTATCTGGATAAGGAAGCGCAGCTATGGCCGGTGCGGGCCGGCCGCAGCATTGCTAAGCCCCATTACCGTGTGGGGCCCAAGCGGATCGAATGCTACAGCCTGCATTTTGTGCTGGAGGGGAAGGTGTGCCTCGAATACGCCGACAAACGGGTGGAGCTGCAAAAGGATGATTTGTTTTGCCTGTTTCCCGGGCGGACTTACCATTATTACGCGCTGCCTGAGCCGCCGCCGCGGATGAACTGGCTGGCGCTGGACGGCAGCAGGGTGGGGCCGCTGCTCGGGCTCGCCGGGATTACACCGGAAAGGCCGTTCGGCCGGCGGCTGATTTCTTCCCGCGCCCGCGAAACGCTGGACCGCACGATCGCGGCGCTGGCCGGCGTGGAACGGTGGAATCCGGCCGTATCGCTGCAACTGCAGGGACGGATTTGCCGGTTGCTCGCCGAGCTTATCCCGGACACCGCGCCCGCGAGTGCCGCCGAGCCTTCCGCCTGGATTCGCGAGTGCATGGAGTTTATGGATCTGCACGCCACGGAAGGGATTACCGTGCAGCAGGTCGCCGCGTTTGCGGGCGTGCACCGCTCCTATTTTTCCAATGTGTTTACGGCCCAGATCGGGCTGCCTCCGCAGAAATACCTGCAAAATATCCGCATGGAGAAGGCCAAGCGGCTGCTCGCGGAAACGAACGCAAGCGTAACGGAAATCGCTTTGTCGCTGGGGTACCCGAACCTGTACACCTTCACCAGAGCCTTCAAAGGCTATTACAAGATTCCCCCGCTCGCGATGCGCGCGGCAAAAAACGGGTAGCCGCGGGGGTTCATTTTGGCAAGCGTTTACATCTTTCATCTTCACCCGAACGAAAAGGAGTGCCCGATATGACGCTCATAACGCTGCGCAAGTGGATATCCTCGCCGAAGTTAAGCATCCAGGCAAAAATATTTATCGCCTTCGGGTTGCTTTCGCTGTTTTCCATCGTCTCCGTAACCGGCATCGTGTACGTGAACATGCGCGAGACGATCAAAGCTAACGCCATCACCTCAGTGTCGGACAGCATCCGCCAGGCTGATGAATCCCTCAACGTGATGTTAAAGGAAATCGACCGTTTGAACACGGTGGCCGCGACCAACAAAAACACGGTCATCGACACGGTACTTAGCCCAAGCGAGGAAATCAGCTACGAATGGTTTCAGGAGCAGAAGCGGATCACCGAGTTTTTGTCGGGGCTGATCGACTATAAGCCGTATATCTCGCGGATCGCCGTGATCGGCCTGAACGGGAAGGTGTTCTTCGCGGGCGGTCCCTGGATCGACCGGACGTTCCTGGAAACGAAGACGATGGATTATATGCTGCAAAACGGGGAACGCCATGCCTATTTTAAGCAGGGCGGCCCAACGGACGCCATCTCCGTCGGCCGTGTCCTCCGTTATAACCGGGAAACGATCGGCGTGGTGATGGTCGATTTGAATTATGATTTTATCCGCAACACGTACGGCGTGAAACCGACCGCGGACAGCATCCTGTATGTGCTCGATGAGCAAAATGAGCTCGTCTACCGCTCGGACTCGGCGCCGTTATCCCTATCTCCGCAAATGGAAAAGACGATTTACGCCCGTCCGGCTTCGGCGGGCCCGTCCGAGCTGGCGGCGGAACAAAACATCGACGGCAAATCCTATATCGTCGTCACCCGCCGCTCCGACTTTACGGGCTGGACCACGCGGGCGCTGATCCCGCTCGATTCGCTGCTAAGCGAGTCCGTCCGGGTCCGCAATCTGATGGTCGAGGTGTCGGTCGTCGTGTTTATCGCCGTTCTGATCGGGACGCTGCAGATGTCCTCCCGGACCACCCTTCACATCCGCCGCTTGAAAACGATGATGACGCGGGTCAAAGACGGAAATCTGGATTTCCCGAAAACGGAGATCGGCACCAAAGACGAAATCGGCGAATTGTACCGGGTTTTTATCAGCATGGTGGACGAGTTGAAACGGCTGATGGAAGGGATTCGCGTCAGCGAGCAGGCGAAGCGGGAGGCGGAGCTGACCGCGCTGCAGGCGCAGATCCGCCCGCATTTTCTGTACAATGCGCTGAACACGATCAAATATTTGGCCAAGCTGAACGGGGCGCCCAATATTGAGGAGGTGTCCGGAGCGTTGATCGAGCTGATGCGGGGCGTGCTCGGCAACTCAAACGAATTTCTCACCGTACGGGAGGAGCTGGATTATGTTTCCTGCTACGTATCGATCGTGAAATACAGGTTTATGAACCCGATCCCGGTTCATATGCAGATCGAGGATGACGCTTTGCTGGAATGCCGGGTTCTTAAGCTGATGCTGCAGCCGATCGTGGAGAACGCGCTGATGCATGGCCTCGGCGCAGCGGCTTCCGGGGGCTTCGTGCTGATTCGCGTCTACGGGGAGGAAGGCGATCTGAAAATCGAGGTTATGGACAACGGTAGAGGCATGACCCGGGAACAAATCGATGCTTTGCTCGGGAAAAAAGGGGAAATCCCGTCGCGATTCAGCGGCATGGGCGTTCGCAACGTGCATGAACGGATCGCAAGGATGTACGGCGAGCCTTACGGTGTCAAACTGTACAGCGAAGAGGGGTTGTACACGAAGGTGGAGATCCGGTTTCCCCGGATATGGAGTTCGGAAACTAGAGCGGAAGAGGTGGGATGATCCATGTTCCAAGTGCTTTTGGTCGATGACGAGCCATTGGTCCATCAACATGTAGGGTCGCTGCCGGGTTGGATAGGTAACGGCTTCGAGCTGTGCGGAGAAGTTTACGATGCGGAAACGGCGCTGCGGATGATCGAACGAACCCGGCCTCATGTCGCCATCATCGACGTGAACATGCCGGGCATGAACGGGGTGGAGCTCCAGCGCGCGATCGGGGAGCGGTTTCCTTCCGTCAAAACGATCATGCTCAGCAGCTATGACGATTACGATTATGTGCGCGAATGCCTGAAAAACGGAGCGGCCGATTATTTGCTCAAGCACCGGCTTGACGGCGGGACGCTGATGGCCGCGTTGCGCAAGGCGGTCGAGGATTTGGAGCTGCGGGAGCGGCCGGCCGAGAGTCGGGGCGGGGATCTGGAGATGGCGGCAAGCGCCGGTACGCGGCTGATTCGCGAGCATATCGCTGACTGCGTGCGGGGAAAACCGGGCGCAGCCCGGGAGCTGGAAGCCTATGCCCGGCAAAGCGGCCTGCTTGCGGGCGCGGTGTGCTATACGGCGGCGGCGGTGCAAATCGTCTCCTTCCGGCTGCTGACGGAATCGCACAGCGACGTGGAGACGAACCGGCTGATGCAGCAGGCTGTTGACGTCATGCAGCAAAGTTTGGGCGATCTCCCGGGAGCCATGGCGGCTTATGTCGGGAACGGGCGCTTGGCTGTCGTTCTGGCGTTCCGGGAGCGCAGTGAGCAAGCGGCCGCAAGCGAGGCCGCCAGGCTAATGAGCAAGCTGCGCCACTCGCTCGAGCTGTTCCTGAATCTGAAATGCATCTATTCCGTCGGCCATTTCGGCGGCAGCTTGGCGCAGCTCGAAGCCAGCTACCGCTCGGCCGAACGGGCTCTCGACGCATCCCCGGCCGGAGCGAAAACGGGAACCGGCAGCAAACGCGTCGCCTTGACCATCGAGGAGCAGAAGCAGCTATTGCTTACCATAGAAAATCTGGACAAGGAAGGCGCGCTGCGGTTAATCGCGTCCGTGTTCGCCAGCGTACGCCGGCAGCCGGTCCATGCCCTGCCGGTGCAAATGATCGTCAGCGAGCTGCTTTCGATCGGGAACAAGGCGCGGAAGAAATGGCTGCCGGCGGACGAAGCAGACGAAGCCGCCACGGACGAAGCCGCCGCGGGCGGGTGGCCTTCGCGCGCAGCTTTGGGGAAGATCGGCACCGTGGACGAACTGGAGCAGTGGATCTCGTCTTATTATGAAGCCCTGCTGGAACGGCTGAAGCGGCAGCGTGCGGCCGGCCCGTATTCGCAGCATGTGTCGCAGGCGATCATGCTGATTCTGGAACGGTACCAGGGCTATGTTACCTTGGAGCTGGCGGCCGGGGCGATCGGACTGAACCCTTCGTATTTGAGCCGGATCTTTAAAGAAGAAACGGGGGCGACGTTCTCCGAGTATGTCAACCGTGTGCGCATCGACGCAAGCCGCAAGCTGCTGGAAAGCGGCCGCTGTTCGGTCAAGCAAATCAGCAGCCAGGTGGGTTTTACGACGTACAATTATTTTTTTAAAGTATTTAAGGAACTGACCGGGATGACGCCGCAAGATTATATGAACCGGCCCGTAAAAATAGTGGAGTAAATAGTCATATTTTTATAATATGCGGTCTTCAAAGGCTGGACTATAATGAACGCACATCATAGGAAACGCTTACATCATGGGTTCGGCGATAAGAAAAGGAGGTCGTAAACAATGCGCAAACACTGGAAAAGATCGGCGTTAAGCATGATGATCATCGCCGGTTTGGTGCTGGGCGGGTGCAGCTCCGGCGCCGGCAAAAGCAACGAGCCCGCCCCGCAGGCGGCGGCGTCAAATGAGGTGAGCAAGGACGGTTTTCCGATCGTGCGGGAACCGATTCAGTTGACGATGTTCACCCGGATTGCCCCGGTTAACGGGCCGTTTAAAGATATGCCGGTGTTTCAGGACTACGAGAAAATGAGCCATGTGCAGGTAAAATTCATCGAAGCGCCGACGGATGGTTTTCAGGAGAAGAAAAACCTGCTGTTCGCGTCCAACGAGCTTCCCGACGCTTTGTACCGGTCCGGTCTGACGCCGCTCGAAGCGGTCCGCTACGGAGCGGGCGGCCAGTTGATCCCGCTGGAAAATTTGCTTGCCGAATACGCCCCCAATTTAACGAAGCTGATGGAGCAGTACCCGGAAATCCGCGCCGCGATCACGACGCCGGAAGGGCATGTTTACGCGGTACCGGGCATCGTGACGCTGGCCGCGGCGCGTACGGACAAGAAATGGATCAACAAAGCGTGGTTAGAGAAGCTGAACCTGAAGGTACCGGAGACGACGGACGAGCTGTACGACGTGCTGGCGGCCTTCCGTGACCAGGATCCGAACGGCAACGGGCAAAAGGACGAAATTCCGCTGACCGCCCGCGTCGGCCTGCATATCGTCACGATGATGAGCGGGTCGTTTGGCCTGGACCAGCAGCTTGGCTACAACATTAACATCGTCGACGGCAAGGTGAAAATTTGGATGGGCAGCGACCGCAACAAAGAGATGCTGATGTACCTGAACAAGCTTTATCAAGAGAAGCTGCTCGACCCGGAAGTGTTCTCGCATACGGAAGCGCAGTATTTGGCCAAACAGGGCTCGGGTAAAACGGGAGTGTTCTTCGATCAGACGAACAACAACTTCCTGCCGATCGCGGATCAATATGAAGGGATCGCACCTCCCGCAGGGCCGCACGGGGACCGGCTGCAAGCCCAGGCCTTGCCGGTGCCGCGGGATTTCGGAGCTTTTGCGATCACTTCGGTCAATAAATACCCGGAAGCGACCATGCGCTGGATCGATTATTTCTTTAGCGACGAAGGAGCTACGCTGCTGCGGTTCGGCCGGGAAGGCGAGCATTATGAATTGAAGGACGGCATTCCCTACTATAAGCCGGAATACTCGACTTCGGAGACCCAGCCGAAAATCACCCCCTACGCCGGAGGCGGAGCGCCCCATCTGATCAGCGAAAAGGTCGCTTCCTACATCAATCCTCCGCAGGTGCAGGAGGCGCAGCAGCAGCTTGATCCGTATATGCCGCAGGTTCGCTACGCGGCCCCGATGTTTGACGAGCAGACGGCGCAGGAGGTCAATATCCTGCGGACCGACATCGACAAATATTACGAAGAGCAAAGCACCAAGTTTATCGCCGGGGCGCTGAGCTTTGACAAATGGGATGAATTCCAGTCCACGCTGAAGAAGATGAAGCTGGACGAGCTGGAGAAGCTGTATCAGGAAGCTTACGACAAGATGCAGCATTGATGAGGAACTTGTGCGGATAAGGAGTGGATTTCCATGAAAAACACGGAGGCCCCGCCAGCCGCCGCAGTGCCCCGGAACCATTCGAAACGGGGCCCCCGGCTGGCCCGGGAGATCGCCAAAAGGTACGACCTGTACCTCATGCTGCTTTTGCCGCTAGCCTGGTATTTGCTGTTCCACTATGGGCCGCTCTACGGGCTGCAGATCGCCTTCAAAAATTTCAATCCGGCGAAAGGAATCGCCGGCAGCGAATGGGTTGGCTTCGATCACTTTACGCGCTTTTTCGATTCGTATTATTTCGGGCGGCTGCTGTGGAATACGCTGTCGATCAATCTGTTTTCCTTGGTTGTCGCCTTTCCGATTCCGATTCTGCTGGCCTTGCTGATCGGCGAGATCCGCAGCAAAACGTACAGCAAACTGCTGCAGAACATCACCTATATCCCGCACTTCATTTCGGTGGTCGTCATCGTGGGCATCTTGACGGTGCTGCTGTCGCCCGCCGGTCCGGTCAACCAGCTGATCCAGGCGTCCGGCGGCGAACCGGTCCGGTTTATGGAATCCGCCGGCTGGTTCAAGACCGTTTTTATCGGCTCAAATATCTGGCAGAACATGGGCTGGCAATCGATCATCTATATTGCGGCGCTCAGCGGGATCAATCCGCAGCTGTACGAAGCGGCCAAAATGGACGGGGCTTCCCGGCTGCGGCGCATCCGGCACGTATCATTGCCGGGGATCGTGCCGGTCATCGTCATTTTGCTGATTCTCGACGTAGGGCAGTTTATGAACATCGGGTTTGAGAAAATACTGCTGATGCAAAACAATCTGAACCTCGAAGCGAGCGACGTGATCTCCACGTTCGTGTACAAGACCGGGATTCTGCAGGGGGAATACAGCTACACGGCGGCGATCGGGCTGTTCAATTCGGTGATCAATCTGACGCTGCTGCTTCTGGTGAACCGTTTTGCCCGCAAAACGTCGGAGACGAGTTTATGGTAAAGGAGGCGGGGCAGATGTCCAAACGAGCCGCGGCGCCCAAGGCGCAGGCCGGCCCGGCTGACGAACGGTGGTTTGATTGGCTTGTGTACCTGATCGCGGCGGTCATTATCGTCATCGTGTTGTATCCGCTGCTGTTTGTGGTTAGCGCTTCGTTCAGCGATCCGGCCAAGGTGCTGGGCGGGGAAGTGTGGCTGCTGCCGAAGGGCGTTACGGTTGACGCTTACGCCAATATTTTGGATAACGACAAAATCTGGAGAGGTTATGCCAATTCGATTCTTTATACGGCGGTCGGCACGGCCGTCAACATCGTTATGACGCTGCTGGCGGCGTACCCGTTGTCGCGGCCGGATCTGCCCCTGCGTAAAGGGCTGATGCTGATCGTGACGCTGACGATGTTTTTAAGCGGCGGGCTGATTCCGATTTACTTGCTGGTCAAAGACCTGGGGATGGTCGATACGATGTGGGCCTTGATCGTGCCGGGGGCGGTTTCGACGTACAATCTGATCGTCATGCGGACGTATTTTCAGTCCAGCATTCCCTGGGAGCTCCAGGAGGCGGCCCATATGGACGGCTGCTCCAACTGGCGGCTGCTCGCCAGCATCATTTTGCCGTTGTCGAAGCCGATCCTGGCGGTCATGGTGCTGTTTTACGCGGTTGGACACTGGAATTCGTTTTTTAACGCGCTCATATATATCCGCAGCGAAGAATTGTATCCGCTGCAACTGGTGCTGCGCGAAATTTTGCTGATCAGCCAATCGGACGCGGTGGACGGACTTGTGGGGATGGAGGACAAGGTTTTGCTGGCGGAGAGCATCAAATATGCGGTCATTATCGTCTCCAGCCTGCCGGTGCTCATCATGTATCCGTTTGTGCAGCGGCATTTCGTCAAAGGCGTGATGATTGGGTCGATTAAAGGTTAAGCGGCTCCGAAGCTCATACTTTCTAATACTTAAAAAAGCTGGGAGGGATCAGGTTGAAGGCAAACGCGAAGATTACGATTGACGGCGGCCGGGCCAGCGGGCCTACGGTGAACCCGTACCTGTTCGGGCATTTTGTGGAGGATATCCGCGACCATATGGAGGCGATGCTGGCCTATCCGCTCAAAGACATGGATTTTGAAAGCGGCGCCGAAGGCAGAGGTGCGGTTTCCGGGGCTTGGAGCGCTTATACGAACGGGCGGAATACCCGGTACGCGCTGGAGGCGCCGGCGCCGAAGCACTCGGGCCGCGCCGTGCGCATTCGCGTCTTGAGCGACGACGAGGCGGATGCCGGGATCGCGCAGGCGGCCGCTTTAGAGGGGCCGAGCGAATATGCGGTGCGCTTGGTGGCGCGGGCGTCGGTCGAGCTGAAATACGTGATCGTCGAGGCGGCGGACCGGTGCACGGGAGAGCTGCTTGGGCTTGTTAGGATCGACCTGGGCAGCCATAACTGGCGGGAATACGAGGCGAAGTTGTCCGTCTCCCGCGCCTGCGCCAACGCCGAAATCCGGGTGTACGTGCCGGCCGACCACCCGAGATGGAACGATCATGTGTCCACCGGCATGCTGTGGCTCGATCACGTATCCCTGCTGCCGGCGGACCATATCGGCGGGGTGAAGCGCGAAGTGATGGAGATGGCGCGGGCGCTGAACGCCGGCATGATGAGGCTGGCCGGCAACTACATCAGCGCTTACCACTTCGAGCATGGCGTCGGCCCCGTATTGGAGCGGCCGGTGATGTACAACGAAGCGTGGGGCGGGTGGACGTGCAAATATTTCGGCACGGACGAATTTATCCGCTTTTGCCGGGAGCTTGGGGTGGAGCCGCTGATCTGCGTCAACGACGGGTCGGGGACGCCCGAGGAAGCCGCGCGGTGGGTGGAATACTGCAACGGCGGCATGGATACCCCGATGGGGGCGAAGCGGGCGGCGAACGGACATCCCGAGCCGTACAACGTCCGGTATTGGGAGATCGGCAATGAAGTGTGGGGCGGGTGGCAGGTCGGCACCTGCTCCGCGGGCCGCTTTGCGGAGCGCTGCGTAACGTTTGCCGAGGCGATGAAGGCGGCGGACCCGTCGCTTGTGATTTTGGCCTGCGGGCATACCGATCAGGAATGGAACCGGGCGGTGCTTGATATCGCGGGCGAACATATCGATTATTTGACCTTGCATTTGTACCACGGATACGGTCGTTTCGGGATGGACCGGGATACGCCGGCCGAAGAGCGCTACAAAGCGATCGCTTCTTTTCCCGAGTGGACCCGGGAAGATCTCCGGCGAACGCTGGAGCAGATCAGCTTGAACGAGAAGCATCGCCATGTGAAGGTGGCGATCACCGAATACAACACGATGTATTATCCGAACACGGTGCGGAAAGGGCTGCCGGATGAGCATACGCTGGGAGCGGCGGTGGCGAACGCCGCGAATCTCAATGAAATGCTGCGCGCAAGCGACATCGTGCACATCGGCAGCTTCTCCGATCTCGTAAACGGCTGGCTCGGCGGCTGCATTCGCGTGGGCGATTATTACGCCGACCAATATTGCGGCAAAACGCCGGGCTGGAGCGGCCAGCCGCTCACGGTGTACGGCACGCCGACCTACGAAGTGTTGAAGCTGTACGCGAACCGGGACATCCGGCGGCTGCTTCCCGCCGACGTGGCGTGCGGCACCTTCGCCGTGCGCGCGAACAAGCCGGCTCCGTTTGATCTCGGCGCGCTGCCGGACTTGGACGTGGCGGCGTGCGTGAACGAAGACGGGAGCGTCGTCACCGTCTTTATCGTCAACCGCAGCCTCGGGGAAGTCCGCGCCGAGCTGAATCTGCTTGGGCTAGAGCCGTCCGGGGACACACTGCTGCTGCACGAAATTACGGGCGATTCCTTTGAAGCGATCAATTCCGTATTCGAGCCGGACCGCATCGCCTGCCAATCGCGAACGGTGCCGCTTGCTGCCTGGCGGCAAGGCTGCCCGCTGCGCCCGGCGTCAGTGTACGCGCTGGAGATTAAAACCGAACGGGCCTAGTAGAATCCATTTCCATTCTAACGGATGCCGCAGCCGCTATTTGCTCCATCAACGCCGTTTTCAAACTCTAACGGTTGCCGTGGCGCTTATTTAGCTAAAACTCGGCTGTTTTGGCTCAGATTAGAGCAGTTAGCAGCGCTCACAACCGTTAAAATTTAGAAAGGGCCATTTTTCGCCAAATAGCGACGGATACAATCGTTAGATTTCTGGCGTATTTCATATGGAACAGGGCCGCATTATTCCGTGCAATTGAACAGGAGGAGAACAGTGACAACCGGAGCTTATGAGAAGGATTATCCCAGGCCGCAGTTCGTCCGGGAGCATTGGCTCAATTTGAACGGCGCATGGGACTTCCGTTTCGACGACGACAATGTCGGCGAGCAAGAGAACTGGCCGGAAAAGTTTGCGGGAACGCATACGATTACCGTTCCCTTTACGTACGAAACACAGGCCAGCGGGATCGGCATCGAGGAATTCCACCCGCAGGTCTGGTACGGCAAATCGGTTCATATCCCGAAGGAGGCCGAAGGCAAGCGGGTGATCCTGCACTTTCAGGCGGTGGATTATATCGCCAAAGTATGGATCAACGGCAGGATGGCCGGCAGCCATCATGGCGGTTACGCGGCGTTTGGCTTCGATATCACCCCTTATCTGGTTTTCGGGGCAGACAATCAAATTACGGTAAAAGTAGAGGATAGCGACGATTGCACACAGCCGAGGGGGAAGCAGCGTTGGACCAAGGACAGCTTCGAGTGCTTTTATGTCCAGACAACGGGAATTTGGCAGACGGTTTGGCTGGAATTCGTGGAGGCGCAGCGGCTGGACGCGGTCAAAATTACACCGGATATCGACCGCTCCACGGTCCGTTTCGATTACCGGATAAGCGGCGTGGAAAAACCCGGTGATTTGCGGTTGGAGGCGATCGTGACGCTGAAGGGCAAGCCGGTGAAGCGGGTCGCGCTGGCAGCGGATCGCCCGAACTTGTCGGTGGAGGTTGATTTGGTGCACGAGGCAAACGGGCCGTGGAAAAAATGCCTCTGGTCGCCGCAGCATCCGAATTTATATGACGTGGAATTTGTGCTGTATGCGGAAGATCAGGTGGTTGACCGGGTCTTTTCTTACTTTGGGATGAGAAAGATTTCGATCGAGAACGGCCAGGTGCTGCTGAACAATGCGCCGTTCTATCAAAGGTTGATTTTGGATCAGGGTTATTGGACGGACAGCCATTTAACGCCGCCCAGCGAGGAAGCGATCATTGCCGATATCGACCGGATGCTGGAAATGGGCTACAACGGTGTGCGCAAGCATATGAAGATCGAGGATGCCCGTTTTCTCTATTGGTGCGACGTCAAAGGGCTGCTGGTCTGGTCGGAAATGGCCGCGACCTTCGAATTTCACGACCGTGCGATTGAGGCGTTTACGAAGGAATGGCTGGAAATCGTCGATCAACAGTACAATCACCCCAGCATTATTACTTGGGTGCCGTTCAACGAATCGTGGGGCATTCCGTCCATCCTCCGTGACGTAAGGCAGCAGAAATTTACCGAAGGCATCTACCATCTCACCAAAGCGGTCGATCCCTACCGTCCGGTCATTACGAACGACGGCTGGGAGCATACCGTTTCCGATATTTTGACGCTCCATGATTACGTGGAAACGGGCGACGGGTTTTTGCGGCGGTATAAAGACAGCAAGGATGCTATCGTAAATAGGGAAACAACCTGCAATCACTGGAAATACGCTTTGGCCGAAGGCTACGGGTACCGCGGGCAGCCGATCATCATCAGCGAATTTGGCGGGATCGCCTTTAGGTCGGACAAAGGCTGGGGGTATGGCCGCCAGGTCTTAACGGAAGCGGAATTCCTCGAACGGTTCGAAGGCCTGACACGGGCGATCAAAAGCTTGGATTATATTTGCGGCTACTGTTACACCCAGCTTGCCGATGTGCAGCAGGAAATCAACGGACTGCTGACAGAGGACCGCAAGCCGAAAATCCCGCCTGCCCAAATTAAAGAGATCAATTTGGCCTGAAACAAATGCCTCTATTTACCTCTCATCTTTAGGGGAAAGATCCCGAACGTGGGCTCGCGGGCTCCTAAGGAGAGCTGGACCTCGTGCCGATGGAGTCGGAGCAGTACCATTTGGACTGTAAGTTATTGAAACAGTACGTTCATCTTGATTATAGTGTAACTAAGAAATGTTTATCTCTGAAACAGAGGATGATGGACGTGAAGGTACTGGCGATTGCGCCGTATGAAGGATTGAAGGAAATGATTCTCAGCTTGGCGGAAGGCCAGGATATGGAGCTGAGGGTGGAAACCGGGGATTTGCAGCAGGGGTTGAAATATGCCGAGGAAGCGGCGAGCAGCGGGACGGATATCATTATCAGCCGCGGCGGCACGGCCAAGCTGATCCAGTCCAGGGTCGCCATTCCTGTCGTTGAGATTGAAGTGTCCGGCTACGATATGCTGAGGGTGCTGACGCTGGCCAAAGGATATCCCGGCAAGGTGGCGATCGTTGGCTTCGCCCAGGTGGTCGCCGGCGCGGCGGCGGTGTGCGAGGTGCTGGATATGAAAATTTCCTCCTACACGGTTCAGGATGAATCCGGGGTTGGCCAGGTGCTGCAGGAGCTGCGGGAGCAGGGGTATCAGATTATCGTCGGGGACGTCATTACCGTTAAGGAAGCGGAAAAGCTGGGTTTGATCGGTTTTCTGCTGACCTCGGGCAAAGAGAGCGTGCTGCGTTCCTTCCAGCAGGCGCGGAAGTGGCATGCGCTGTTTGAAGCGTGCAAACGGGAATACGGCATGGCCTACCAGGTGCTTCAGGCAGAGCAGGCGGGGGTGGCTGTTTATGACCGCGAGCAGCGGCAGGTGTTCGGCAATCCGTATTTCAACCGGCAGATGGCCCCTTTTATGGATTCAGAAAAAATAGGGCGTATCGTCCGCGAGATCCTAACGGAGGGTACGTTCCATACCATGCTGGAGCAGGCGGAGCAAATCTGGCGGGTCAGCGGTTACCCGCTGCCGGGTCCGGACGGGCCATTGGCCGTATTGCGGATCGCGGGCGGCAAAAGCCGGGATGAGCTTAGGCTGCGGGGGGCTTCCCTTGTACCGGCTGAGGCCGGCTTTCGCGCGGCCCAGGTGGCCGGCAACATCGTCAGCCATAACAGCGAGATGAGGCATGCGCTGGACAAAGCGCGGAGCTATCGCGATCAGCAGCTTTCCGTCTGGATTTCCGGGGAAAAAGGGACAGGCAAAGAGCTGCTGGCTCAGTTTATTCATTTTGGCGGCGAAAGAGGGCTGCGGCCGTTTCTGAAAATCGAATGCGGGCTGGCTTCACAGGATCTGTGGGACATGCTGCTGAATGAGGAGCGGAATGAGGAACTGTTCGGCAGTCTTGCGCGCGGCACTGTATTTTTGCGCGACATTGACGCCCTTGGTGAAGCTGAGCAGAAGAGATTGGCGGACTATCTGGACAAGCAAACGCCTGCTTTTCAATGGATTGTGTCCTCCAGGGAGGATATTCTGGAGCGGACCGAGAGCGGCGGATTCAGCGCGGAGCTGTATTACAGGCTGGCGGAAGTCACGCTGCCGCTGCCTTCGCTGAGGGAACGCAAGGAGGATATTGAAGGCCTCTCTCTGCTGTACATCAACGAATATAACGCCAAGTACGGCAAGCAGGTGGTCGGGCTCAGAGATGAAGCGAGAGAGGAGCTTGAACGGTTTGAATGGCGCGGCAATATTCATCAGCTGCGTCAGGTGATCGAAGAAGCCGTGCTGCTTGCCAAAGGCTTGTACATTGAGCAGGGGGAAATCAGCGAGGTGTTGTCCACCAGGCGGATGCGGACCGAATACGGGAAACCGGACTTTGATCTCAGCGGAACGCTGGAGGAAATTGAGCAGCGGATTATCCAGCAGGTGTTGCTGGAGGAAGGCATGAATCAGGTGAAAACCGCCGAACGCCTGGGCATCAGCCGGACCACGCTGTGGAGGAAAATAAAGTAACTAGCTAAACAGGACAACATGTTTCATAATGAAACATGTTGTTTTTAATTTGAACATTTTTTCAAAATGTGTTGTTAAATTGAACAGACGGGACTATAATCACATTTGAAAGCGCTTGTATATGAAAACAGTTCAATTCTGAAACAGGAACACTTGAATATAGGAGGCTTAACCATGGAATTCAAAGGCATTATTCCCGCCATGCTGACTCCTTTGACAAAAGAGCAGCAAGTGAATGAACAGGTTGCCCGCCAGCTCACGCGGCGGATGATCGATGCAGGTGTTAACGGTGTGTTTGCCCTCGGAACGAACGGGGAGTTTCATCTGCTGGATGAACAGGAGAAGCTGAAGCTGGCTCAAATTGTCGTGGATGAGGTGAACGGCGCAGTTCCCGTTATCATGGGCAGCGGAGGGAACGCAACCGCGGACGTCATTGGACTATCGAAGAAAATGGAAGAGCTTGGCGCAGATGCCTTATCGGTCATTACCCCGTTTTTTATCGCTCCTTCACAGGAGGAGTTGTACGTCCATTTTGCCAAAATCGCCGAATCCACTGCGCTGCCGGTACTCCTGTACAACATTCCTTCACGCACAGGCGTTCATTTGGAAGCGGATACGGTGGCGCGGCTGGCCAAAATCCCCAACATTGTCGCCATTAAAGACAGCAGCGGCAAGTTTGAGAACATTCAGCAGTATATTCAGGCCACGCAAGACGAAGATTTTTCCGTGCTGGCAGGCACCGATTCCCTGATTCTGCAGACGTTAAACGCCGGAGGCAGCGGAGCGGTGGCGGCTACGGCCAACATGCTGCCTGAGGTCGTCGTGTCCATTTACCAGAACTGGCTCAAGGGGGATCTCGAAGCAGCGCAGAAGGCCCAGGACCTGCTGAATCCGCTGCGCGATACGTTCAAATACGGTACCTTGCCGTCCGTACTGAAGAAAGCGGTGGAATTGTCCGGCATTCCTGTCGGTCCGCCGAAGCTGCCGGTCAGCGAGTTGTCCGGCGAGGCCCTGGCGATTGTACAGGAGATGGTCAGCAGCTACATGCTGAGATAAACATTAGAGACAGATAATGGGAAGGAGAGTTAACGATGCAGGATTTGTATCAGTTTCAGACAGCAGCCAAAATCATCGCCGGCAGAGATAGCCTTCACACTTTAGGCGAGCATTTGGACTCCGTGGCTGCCGGAATCCGCAGCGCTTTGGTTGTGGCGCAGCCGTTTATCCAAAGCTCCGGCATCCTGGACGGCTTGCTGAAGCAGCTCACGGAGAAGGGCATTCAGGCGCAGGTGACGCTGGATATTTTGCCGGAGCCAACGCTGGAAAATATTGAAGAGGTATATCAAAAAACATTGGGTGCAGCGGGTGCGAGTTGTGATGTCATTATCGGCATCGGCGGCGGCAGCGTTCTGGACGCGGCCAAAATATTGTCCGTGCTGCCGGCCAACGGCGGCTCGATCCGCGGCTTCCTGGGCACAAACCTGATCAAACAGGCAGGCATTCCAACGGTGCTCATCCCTACGACATCGGGAACCGGCGCCGAGGTGACACCCAATGCGATTGTGACGATTCCGGAGGAAGAGTTGAAGATCGGTGTGGTCAGCCCCTATCTGCTGCCGCAGCTTGTCATCCTTGATCCGATAGTGACGCTTGGTCTGCCGCAGGCGGTAACCGCCGCCACCGGTATGGACGCCTTTACCCATTCGCTTGAATCCTTGATTTCCAACAAGGCGAATCCGCTCAGCGATATGTTTGCACTGGAGTCGATCCGCCTTATCGCCTCTAACATTCTTGAGGCATATCATCACGGTTCGTCCATTGAGGCAAGAGAGAACATGCTGCTTGGCTCGATGTACGGCGGCATGGCGCTGACCAGCGCCGGAACGGCTGCGGTGCATGCTCTGGCCTATCCGCTTGGCGGCAAATTCAAGATTGCCCACGGGGTGGCGAATTCCATGCTGCTGCCGCATGTGATGGAATTCAACATGGACGCGGCGGCTCCCCGCCTGAGAACCGCCGGTGCTGCGATGGGCCTGGATGTGCACGGGCTGTCCGAACAGCAAGCCGCGGAGGCCGTCATCCGGCGCATTGCCGAGTGGACGCAGGAGCTGAACATCCCGCAAAATCTGCAGCAGTACGGCGTATCCGAGGAAGATGTCGAGGAGCTGTCATTCTCCGCAGCGAAGGTTACCCGGCTGCTGAACAACAATCCGAAGCCGGTCAGCGTGGAAGACATGAAAGTGATCTACCGCAAGCTGCTCCCGCAAAGCTCTTGAAGGTGATGGCATGAGGATAGCAGTCATTGCCGACGACCTGACCGGCGCCAGTGATTGCGGGGGACAGCTCGTCCATTACGGCCTGCAGGTGTCGGTTGTCCTGGGGCGGCGGGAAACAAATCCGCTTCCGAACGAAGCGGTGATCCTGAATACGGACAGCAGGTCCCTGTCCGGGGAAGAAGCCTACCGGACGGTTCAGGAAGCATGCCGGCAAATCCGCAATGAGCCCTTTGACGTGCTGTACAAAAAAATGGATTCCACCATGCGCGGGAACGTGGGGCAGGAGATCAACGCGGTATATGACGTGTTTGCGCCGGATTTTGTCATCATTGCTCCCGCTTATATCGGGAATGGACGGCAGGTGATCGACGGGATTCATTATGTGAACGGCATAAAGCTGCATGAAACGGAAGCTGCTCATGATCCCAAGACGCCGGTGCAGGAATCGCGCCTGGTCAAGCTGATCGGCGATCAGGCGCAGCGGAAGGTGGGACATCTGTCCAGAGCCGATCTGGAGCAAGGAACGGAGCATATCGCAGCCCGGATGGCTGCGTTCAAGGAACAGCGGATTGCCTATATCGTTGCGGATTCCGCAACGGAAGCCCACATGGAGACGATCGTGAAGCATATCGCGCCGCTATCCTATTCGGTCATCTGGGCCGGCTCATCCGGGCTGATCCGGTATCTGCCCCAGGCCTACGGCTTGTCCCGCGTGCATACCGAGGAGGCCCTGCCGAGATCGGAAAAGCCTGTCCTGCTGGTGGTCGGCAGCGTAAGCCCGGCTGGCCGCAGACAGCTGGAGCGGGTGCTGCAGGTGGCCGGGGTGACGGGCATCGAAATGGACGCAGTTCGGGTGATCAGCGGCGAAACCGTCATGGAGGCCGAACTGGAGAAGCTGCGGCGGTTGGCGGATGATGCCTTGGGGAAAAACAGGCATGTGGTGTTATTTTCGTCGGATAAAGTAGAGGAAACAAGAAGGGCCGGGCAGCGGTTCGGCTTTGGCCCAGTGGAGATCAGCAACCGGATCTCGCAGGCGCTGGGGCAATGCGCCGCAGAGCTGGTGACTAGACACGGCCTGCAGCATCTGTTCCTGACCGGAGGAGACACGGCGCATCAGGTATTCCAAAGGCTGAACCTGCATGAATTCCGGCTGCTGGCAGAGGTGGAGAACGGCATACCGCTTGGTAAACTTTCCGGAGAACAAGATATTTTCGCAGTGACCAAGGCGGGCAACTTCGGCTCGGAAGCTGTAATGGAGAAAGCGGTGCTGAAACTGCAAGGAGGGGCATTATGAAACCAATTATCGGGATTACGATGGGCGACGCGGCGGGCGTCGGTCCGGAGATTATCGTAAAAGCGTTAGGACATCGGGAAGTGTATGCGCAGTGCCGGCCGGTTGTGCTTGGGGACGCCAAAATCATGAAACGGGCATTGAGCGTGACGGGCTCCGGTCTGGTGCTGAACCCCGTGCATTCCATTCAGGAATGCCGGTTCGAACCGGGAACGATCGATTGTCTGGATCAGAACCTGCTGCCGGAGGAGCTGCCCTTCGGCCAGCTTTCGGCGGCCGCGGGAGATGCGGCGTTCCAGTTTCTGAAGCGATCGGTCGAGCTGGCCAAAGCCGGGGAAATCCAGGCGATCTGTACAGCTCCGCTGAACAAAGAAGCCCTGCATATGGGCGGCCACCGCTATCCTGGGCATACGGAAATTTTGGCGGATTTGACCGGGACGGAAGACTATTCCATGATGCTGTCCTCGCCCAAGCTGAAGGTGATTCATCTGACGACGCATCAGGGGCTGCTTGAAGCCATTCAGTCCATCACACCGGAACGGACTTATAAGGTGATCGCGTTGGCTGATGAAACGCTCAAGCGCGCCGGATACGCGAACCCGTGCATCGCCGTCTGCGGCATTAACCCGCATGCGGGCGAGAAAGGGTTGTTCGGCAACGGCGAAGAGGAAAAGCAGCTTGTACCGGGCGTCGAAAAAGCGCGGGCGGAAGGCATTCATGTGGAAGGCCCGCTGCCGGGAGATACGGTGTTTTTCCGGGCCGTACGCGGCGATTTCGATATCGTGGTGGCCTGCTACCATGACCAGGGTCATATTCCGATCAAGGTGCTGGGCCTGGAGGAAGGCGTGAACATTACGGTGGGCCTGAAAGGCGGTGTGATCCGCACCTCGGTGGACCATGGGACAGCGTTTGATATTGCCGGGCAGAACAAGGCGGATGAAGCAAGCCTGCTGGCCGCCATCCGTTCCGCTGCCGAACTGGCGCCAAAGCGTGTATAGACTAAGATAAAGGAGGCAATTCAGGATGAAAGTAGTTTCCACATCGCCGTCGTTCGGCAAATATTCGGATGAACCGTTCCGCTACCTGGAGCAGCATGGCCTTGAACTGGTTCATCTGCCTGCTGATATCGGGGAGGAGGATTTTATCAGGGAGGCTCAGGGTGCAGCCGCGGCTATCGTTGCTTTTAATACGATTAACGGACATGTGCTTGAGCGGATTCCCAGCCTGAAAATTGTGTGTAAACACGGCGTAGGCGTCGATAACATCGACCTGCAAGCGGCCAAGGAACGGCAGGTTTGGGTGACCAACGTTCCGAACGCGAATAAACATGCAGTCGCGGATTTTGCTTTCGGGCTGATGCTGGCGCTTGCCAGGCAGATTCCGGCGGCTGACCAGGGCACCAAGGCAGGCGAGTGGCCGAAAATTTTCGGTACGGACGTTTACGGCAAGACGCTGGGCATCATCGGACTGGGCAGCATCGGGAAAGAGGTCGCGCGCAGGGCGGGCGGATTCGATATGAGCCTGCTTGCGTATGATCCGTACCCTGACCATAAGTTTGCGGAGCAGTGGAAGGTGCGTCTGGCCGGGCTGGACGAGCTGCTAAGCGAAAGCGACTTCATTACGCTGCATATGCCGCTGATCGAACAAACTCGCAATTTAATTGGAGCGGACCAATTCTCTATGATGAAAGAAAGCGCCTTCCTGGTAAACGCATCCAGAGGCGGCATCGTCAATGAGGAGGCACTGTATCAGGCTTTGAAGGAGAAAAGAATCGCAGGCGCCGCGCTGGACGTATTCGAGCAGGAACCGCTGACCGCGCACCCGCTGTTCACGCTGCCGAACTTTATCGCCGCACCGCATATCGCAGGGTATACGGATGGCGCGGTGAACACGCTTGGCATGACCTGTGTCCGCAATATTGTAGACGTAATCGTCCATGAGAAGTCGCCGCAGCACGTGGTGAACGGGCTGTAATTATTCTTAACATTGTATCCCGACTTGGGAACAGGGAGGTTAGACAACATGCAAGCTAATGAACCGACAACCGCCACTGAATCAAAACCTGTCCGCAAAAAGTCCAAAGTCCGCTGGGTTATTGCCTTTCTGATGTGGGCGGCGATTGCCATTAACTATATTGACCGCACGGTGCTTTCGGCTGCCGCTCCATTTTTGACGGATGAATTCTCGTTAAGCGAAGCGCAAATGGGCATTATCCTGTCCGGCTTCTTCTGGTCCTATGCGCTGCTGCAAATTCCGGCCGGCTGGTTTGCCGACCGTTTCGGCCAAAAGAAGACGCTTGGCTTCGCCGTCATCTGGTGGTCGCTGGCGACGGCGGTGACCGGGCTTGCGACCGGCTTCAAGTCACTGCTCGGCTTCCGGGTTGCCTTGGGCGTCGGGGAAGCGGCGGCTTATCCGAGCAATGCGGGAATCGCGTCCAAATGGTTCCCGGACAAGGAAAGAGCAACCGTATCCGGTATTTTTGACAGCGGTTCCAAGTTTGGCGGGGCCATTGCCATGCCGCTGATCGTCTGGCTGATCGCCATGTACGGCTGGAAAATGACCTTTGTCATTATCGGTGTGCTCGGCGTCATATGGGGCATCATCTGGCTCCTTTATTTCAAGGAAACCCCGGAGGAGCATAAGGGAGTCAATGAAGCGGAGCTGCAGCACATCCGCGAGGGCCAGACCAAGAAAGAGGGCACTGACAGCAAGCAGCCGATGAAATGGTATCATTTGCTGAAGCACAGAAATATTTGGGCGATGTGTATCGGGTTCTTTATGATTAACTACAACTCCTATTTCTTTATTACATGGCTTCCCACGTATCTGGTCAAGGAACGGGGCATGAATCTGATCGAAATGGGGTTCGTAGCCTCACTGCCGCTGCTGTGTGCGATGGTTGCCGAGGTGGCCGCAGGCTGGTTATCCGACCGGATTTACTCAAGCGGAAAGCTATCCTTGACCGCAACACGCAAGCTCTTTCTGGTTATTGGTCTCCTAATGGCCGCCTGCATCGGTTTTGCTGCTTTTGCCGAATCTGCCGTTCTCGCCGTGGTGCTGCTGTGTATCGCCAAGTCCGGCACAACGGTCGCTGCCTCCCAGGTGTGGGCGCTTCCGGGCGATGTGGCTCCGAAGAACATGACCTCCGTTGTTGCGGGGATGCAAAACTCCGTCTCCAACATGGGCGGTGTCGTTGGTCCGATCATTACCGGTTTCATCGTAGCCAGCACAGGCTCGTTCGTACCGGCGCTGATTTTCTCCGCGGTACTGATCGTAATTGCGATTGTGAACTATCTGTTCCTGATGAAAAAGGTAGAGCCGATTCAAGTGAAAAACGCCTGATTTGGAATACTGATCCAAGCTAACAGCGCAGAAGGGGCAGCCCGCTGCGCTTTTCTTGTTCGCAGGCCCGGATGGGAGCCAGCGATGCAAGGTCCGCCGCAATCGGCCTAAATCGATTCACGGATCTTGCCGGGCCCGTGCGAAGCGGCGGCGTCGCGGTATTGCCCCGGCGTCATGCCCTCCACCTTGCGGAAAGAACGGATAAAGTTCTGCGAGTTGTTGTACCGGAGCTTTGCCGCGATATCCTTGACCGGCATATCCGTTTCCCTCAGCCATTTCTTGGCCATTTGGAACCGGTACATCGTGAGATATTCACTGAAAGAGTACTGCGTTTCCTTGCGGAAAATGCTGCTAATATAGTTCGCATTGTAGTGCAGGCGCGAGGCGCATTCCTCCAGGGTCAGGTCGGTGTCGTAATGATGCTGGATCAAATCGATGATTTTCTCCGATATATTGTGATACTGCGCGTTTTGCCTGCTGTTGAAAATTTTGATCATCGGCTGGATGACCGTGGTCCAGAACCAGTCCTCGATTTCGGCTTTGGTGTGCAGGTCGAGCATCTCCTCAAACAACGAGCTGTTGGCGTGATGGATCTGCTGCAGCGAAATCCCCGATTCCTGCATCATGATCAGCAAATTGTTCAGCAGGCGGGTCAGCGGAATTTGATACTCTTGCGGCGAGAGCTCCTGGGCGAACAAGGACTTAAAAAGCAGGCCGGTAAGCTCTTTCGCTCTGCCCGGTTCGGCCAGCTTGACCGCGTCCATCAGGTCGTTTTCTTTATGGGTCGGGTAGTTCAAGTTCAATACATGCTTGCCGGAGTTGATGTTCTCGTATTGGACAATCACGCCGGTGCCCAGTTTTATCCGGTATTTCAGCGCTTCGATCCCTTCCCGGTAGGCGATGGATATTTTGTGAATGGATTGGAAAGGCAAGCTCATGCCGATGCTGACCTGCAGTTTCAGATATTGGCCGATTTCGTGCTGCAGTTTTTCGGTTAAAGCATAAACGGTTTGATGAAAGGTTTCGGCATTTCCGTCCGCGCTTCCGATCAAAGTCACGATGGTCTGGTCCATAATGACCGGGGCAAACCTGCTGTGGGGATCCGCCAGTTCCTCGATCATATTCTGTGCGGCGAACAGCAGCAGGTTGAGATCTTTTTTCTCATAAGCCGAATCGTCCGCAAAATCGAGCGCCAGCGCGATGACCGCCATCGTTTGCCATTCCTCGATTTGATCTTTGTAGCCGTGCTGTTCGAGTTTCTCCAGAAGTTCGCGCTTTTTGTATTTTCCCTGGAAGGCCTGGATCAAGGAAAAGGTGCGAACCTGTCTAATGTGCTGGCTGATCTCCGTTTCGAGCCGGGATTTCGACTGGAACAATTGGTGGAGCTCTTCGCCGATCATTTCAAATTCGTTGGCCCGCCTCCGGCGGACATCGGTTTTTCGCCGGCCCATCTGATTAAGGAGGCGTTCAATCGGCGAATACATCCGGCGTGAACCGAACCAGGCCAGCAAGATGGACAGGATGAGCATAAGCAAGCAGACGTAAAAGGTATACAGCCCGATTTTGCCCGCTTCCTTGGTCAGGCTTCCGATCGAAGTCACCGACAGGTACACCCAGCCGTTCAATTGGGAGCGCAAATAGGTGACGGAAAAATCTTTTTTGCCGATCAACGTTTGAAATTGCCCGGAGGGCTTAGACTCGTCCGCAATCAGGGACACATCCGCAAATCCGGTCTCTTCGAGCGGCCTGCCGATGAACGACGGATCGGGATGGATCAGAATCCGATCGTGTTCGTCGACGACAATGATGCTGCCTTGCGAATTTACGTCCGTCGCGATGACGTCCTGCAGGCTGCAAGCGGGAATATTCGCCAGGGCCAGCCCGTATTTATGCAGCTTGGAGACCGGAAGCTTCTTGATCAGGCTGATGCTGTAATTGCATGGTGCGGAATTGATGTTTTCCTCGCTGTAAAACCACGCGGACGGGGTTAAAATCCACGAGGTATTGTCTGGCGTATCCATCAGCCGTTCGAGCCGCTCGTGATCCTTATATTCGTCCAGCCGGTAAAGGCCCGAATTTTTCACCATCCAGTTCTGCTGCATGTTGATCAAAACGACGTCTTCCAGCTTCGTATCGAAGGATTGCATGTTGCGGATTTCACTGCGCAAGTCGTTGTATAATTTGAAATCGCTTTCACTTAGCGGGTTGTTAAGAGCCCTTTTAAGCACGGTCGAGTTGACCACCTGATTTAAAGTTTGATTGACAGTCGTCAATTTACGTTCTACATTTGAGTTAATTTGCGAAATCAGTTCAATTTTGCTTTGGTTGACATTTTTTTGGATTTCCCGGGTCGAAGTCAAATAGGAAAAGGTACCGATGAACAACACGGGAAGCGTGCTTACGACGATCGTAAAAATCATTAATTTGCTCAAAAAGCTTAACGGTTTCACCAATATCAGCACCTGACCTTATGTGATGAATTGCGGCTATATCAAGTGTAAAGTGTTTTACAGATAATTACAATAATCATCTCGTTAGGCAATAATCATTTTGTTTCATTCTTCGAATTTTTAGGGAGGCATAATCAATGTTCAGAAAAAAACGCGGATTAAAAAGCATGTTTTGCGCGTTTGCTATTTGTCTGATCGCCGTTTCTCTGCTTGGCGGCTGCATGAACCGGGACGCAAAACACGCGGCGGCCGGCGAAGATCGTACTTTTATTTCGATTTTGGTACCGCTTCATTTTCCTCAGCCGCCCTCCAAAGATGTCGTAGCGGAAATCGAGCGGCTGACGGGGGTGCAGCTTGACCTTCGCTGGGTGCCGGAGGGCGTTTATACCGACAAGATGATGACCGGGCTGACGACCAATTCCTTGGCCAAAGTCAGCTTCGTGAAATTTTCCGATTACAATCTGGTCAAAAATGCGATTCGTTCGGACGTTTTCTGGGAAATCGGGCCGTTTTTGGAGGAGTTTCCGAACCTCGGCAAGCTTGAACGGAAGATTTTGGATCAGACTGCGGTGGACGGAAAAATATACGGATTATATACCGAGCGCCCCTCCTCGCGGCAAGGGGTTATTCTGCGCAAGGACTGGCTTGACCATCTCGGTTTAAAAGCGCCGCAGACGCTGGAAGACCTGTATGAGGTGATGAAGCAATTTACATATAACGATCCGGACGGGAACGGGAAGCAGGACACGCTGGGCGTCGTGGACCGCAATGATCTCGTGTACGGCATTTTCAAGACGTTAAGCTCTTATTTCGGGACGCCGAACAATTGGAAAATTGAGGATGGCCATGTCATCCCGGAATTTATGACGGACGAGTACATGGATACGATGAATTTTATGAAAAAGCTGTACGACGAGAAGCTGATCAATCAGGATTTTCCGCTTACGAGCAAAGAGATTCAACGCGACAAGTTCATTCGCGGCGAGGCGGGCGTATTTATCGGGAGCATGACCGACGTTCAGCGGCTGTCCATTGAAGCGCGGGCGATCAATCCGGACGCCGAATTTACGCTGGTCAACCGGATCAAAGGCCCGCACGGATACAAGGTCTGGTCGATTCCGAACTACAACGGGCTTTATTTGTTTTCCAAAAAGGCGATCCCTACGGAGGAAGAACTGCGGGAGGTGCTTGGCTTTTTTGACCGGACCATGGACAAGGATGTCGCCAATATAATGATGTACGGATTTGAGGGGAGACATTATTATACGGAAAACGGGAAAGTGGTCCTTCCGGAAGAGACTTCGCAGCTTCGGGTGTACGAGGTGAACCCGCTGTATTCGCTGCTCATTGCCGACATCAGCAACAAAAATATTATGGAGGTCGCCAAAAAAGAACAGCTGACCTATATTGCGGATCAGCTCAGTAAGGACAATGAATCGTTTCTGGCCCTTGACCCGACGGTTCAGCTCAATTCACCGACCTTTGATGAGAAAAACGCCGAGCTTTCCGCGATCATCGCGGATGCCACATACAATTACATCCTTGGCCACATCGATGCCGAAGGCTTCAAGCAGGAAATCGAACGCTGGCAACTTAGCGGCGGCGAAACGATTATCCGGGAATTCGAGGCTTCACTTGCAGAACAAAAGAGCGATATAAGATTGTTCAAAACAAGGCTATAGAATGACATGAAACATGATTTTGCTTTGGGAGGTACACAATGTGCGAAGAGAGACTGGATCGAATCGAGGATATGCTAACTCGACTGATCGGGATGGTTGGCAGGTCAATATCCACTGCTCCGGACGCTTTGCACGATTATCCCGTTTGATCCGGAAGCAAAAAGGAAGATAAATCAGGAGAAGAAAATAGGTTTGGGAGCAGCAGACATGCTCGAGATCGTTAGACAGTTTGTGAGAAAGAGGTTTGGAGAAGTGAAGCAGACCTCACGGGAGGAATGGGGCAAGACACCGGGAAAAATGAAAGGACCGTGATTAGCCCCCAACCTCTCCCCCTGAACAAGAGGGATAATCGTGAAAAGCAGCAGGCAGGGGTACCAAGACACAAACCTTGGTTTTGATTTAGCAAGGACCTTAGCTTCCGCTTGCCGGCGGAACTTAAGGTCCTTGTTGCTTCGTTTCACGGATGCCGTGCATGCATTTTCCATATCCAATCTAGCCACGGGCCTGAAGTCTGCTGCGTATGAGCTCTCTGTTTTCCCAAAGCTGTCTTCTGAGATTGGCTTTGGAGCCTTCCAGCAAAAAATGAGGGATGCCGTTGGCTTTGGCGATTTCCACACCGGCCCAGGTTGCTTCGTGTGAGGTCGCTGTAATCAATTTAAACAGGGCGTGGGATTTGCGCAGTTCCGCAAAGATTCGCTCCGGATGTTCTCCGTTTTCATGGACGAATTCCGCCCCGGTTTGTTTGACCACGGATTCAAACCATTTGGCTTGTCCTCCAATGACGGCGATTTTGCACCCCTGCAGGAACGGTTCACTTTCCGCGGCGCTTTTTTTCTTTTTCTCCGTATTCCGCTTTCCGGTTATGGCTTGTCCGCGTTCGCGGTTCATCTCGTCCCGGTTCCGGAACACTTTTGAAAGTCTGGCGCAGGTTCCGTCCGCGGCCACATTAAACAGGCAAGGATCGCCGTCAAAGGGGCGCTGGACCTCCAAATCTTTTTCATGTACGGGAAAACGGTTTTGCGGGTTTTGGATATCTACGCAGTAGTAGGCATGGTGTTCACCCAGTTCCACATATCCCCAATATTGCTCGATGGGCGCATGCGTGTCGTCCCCTTGAAACAGCACGGTGATATGCTGAAAGACGGAGCCGTCCGGCCTCTTTTGCGGTTCGCACTCAACCTCGGCCTCATGCTCCAACCCGACGGCGTTAACCACGGATTCCGTAACCGTAAAGGAATCACCGTCTTCCAACTGGATATAACCGCCGTGTTCTTTGCGATAAAAGATCCCGGTCTTCTTGTTTGAGACCGTCGTCCGGTCCTGGACAATATCCTGCGGCGGGGCGGGCGGCTTCAAGCTGCTGGCCGCTTCCGCCTTGTAATCGGGTTCCTCCGGGTAAACGTGAAACTGTTCTTCAAGCCGATTGATGAGATCAAGCTTCAAGGAAATCTTTTTGCGGATGCGTATTTGTTCCGGCCCGGTCAGCGTGCCGCGGCGCTTTAGTGTTTCCATAAGCAGGAAGGCTTCCTCATGAAAATGCCGAACCAGCCGATCCCCACAGGCCGCGGGACTTTCCGCCAAACTGAGCCGCCTTTGCAACGCGTCTTGTTCTTTCCGGACGTTCTGCAGCGCCAGAGCGGCGTTTTTTTCGCTCTCGCGGGCCGCCTGTTGCCATTTTCTTGTTTCTTGCCGCTGCTTCTTTACATCATGCTCCAATTGGGAGTTTCTCTTCCGTTCGAACTCGTGACGCTGCCGAAGGCCGGCAAGCTCTTGTTCCAGTTCCGCTTTTGCCGCTTGAAGGGCGTTATTTTGGGCCAGCACACGCTGCAGATTTTCTTCCAGTGTCCGCAGTTCCTGCTTCAGTTTGGCGATGGTCCGTTCGGCTTGAACGCGGAGACCGCGTTCATGGTCGATTCTTTGCTTCTCTTCTTTGGCCAGCTCTTTCTTGTCCCGGGAAGGGGCCGGGGCAGGAGCAAGGGCCAGGCCGGATGGCAATTCTTGCTCCAGCTCCGCGATCCTTTGGGCGATAGCCGCCGATTCTTCGGGAAAAAAACGCAAAGCCCAATAGTAATGCCACGGCCCGTATTGCTCCTTTTTTTCTTGCTCCAATGCCAAAAACGATTCATCGGAAGCCGTATCATCCTCATAAAGGTCGCTTACGGACAATAGGATGTGCTGCAGTATTTTTAACTTTTCGTGGCGCTTCCCCGATTTCGCGCGAATGATATGGATGAGTCCTTCCATAGGGTAAGGTTTGTTCGTGGAACTCTTTCCTTTAATATTTAGCGATGATAGCAATCGCCGTTTCCGGGCATCGCTCATCTCGTGGAGAATACCGGAAAATTCCCGGATCGGAAGAGGGGCGGCCAATAATTTGACTATCGCGCCGCTAAACGGTTTGAATTCGGCTGCATCCATGCCGTTAAACGTTTTTCGTAACATTTCAACTCGCATATATTACCTCCTTTTTATTAGCGAAAGATTCGCGTCTATAGTACTTTATAGCTCCGGGGCTATACAAAAGTGATTGCTTATATTGTACATTATACTGTAATTTTTTTTATAATTTGATTAAAAAATATATTCCCATCATTCATCACCACGATAATCATTATTTCAGATATGCCCGTCGCGCCGGCCGTTATGAGGAAATGATTGTTTCCGGAATGCTCCGGCGGAATGTACTGTGAAGATGTAACCAATACATTTCATTTGGAGGTCAAAACGGTATGAAGAAAAAGTCTTTCACCCTCTTGTTGACCGCGCTTTTATCGCTAAGCGTCATGCTGGCCGGTTGTGGAAGCGGTAACAATGGAGGCGGCGCAGCCGCGACAGAACCGGGTTCGTCCACCGCGGCGAACGGAGAGAACCAATCCGCAGGGTCGGACAAACCGACGGAAATCACGATCATGCTTCCATTGAATACGTCCGAGACTCCTCCGGACACGATCAAAACCGAACTGGAGAAACTGACGAACACGAAGCTGACGTATCAGTTTTTCCCGGCCGACACTTATGAGGAAAAGCTGAATACCGCATTTGCAACAGGCTCTTTGCCGCAAGTGACCTACCTCAAAAACCAGACTACGTTTATTCAAATGAAAGAGGCGATCAAGGACGGGCAGTTTTGGGAAATCGGCCCTTATATGAGTGAATTCCCGAATCTGAACAAATTGAAGCCGGAAATTCTGAACAACACGAAAGTGGACGGCAAGCTGTATTCGCTATACATCGGCAGACCGCTTGCCCGCCAAGGCATCATTTACCGCAAGGACTGGGCGGACAAATTGGGGCTTAACGCGCCGGCCAATGTGGATGAATTGTTCGAAATGGCGAAGGCGTTCACCGAACAAGACCCGGACGGCAACGGCCAAAAGGATACGACGGGGATTGTCGACCGGAACGAATTGGTTTACGGGGCCTTTAAAACGGTATCCTCCTGGTTCGGCACGCCGAACAACTGGGGCGAGAAGGACGGTCAGCTCCAGCCGGAGTTCATGTTCCCGCAGTATATCGATACGATGGACTTTTTCAAAAAGCTTCGTGACAACGGTTACATCAACCAGGATTTTGCGGCCACGAGCAAAACCGATGCCGTCAATATGTTCACCAGCGGCAAGGCCGGACTTTATATCGGCGGGTCCATGCAGGATATCGATTCGATCCACAAGGATTTGATCAAAAACGCTCCAAATGCCGTGCTGGACACGCACAGTATGGTTGCCGGACCGGACGGAAAATTCGCCCAATGGATGATTCCGGGTTATAACAATATCGTCCTGTTCCCGAAATCCGCAGTAAAAAATGAGGAAGAGCTCAAGAAGATTCTGGCGTTCTTTGACAAGATGATGACCCCTGAAGTGGCCAATTTGATGTATTGGGGCATCGAAGGCACGCATTATACGGTAGTGGAAGGAAAAGCGCAAGCTGCGGAAAACAAGGAATTGATCGAACGCGAAGTGAAGCCGTTCAAGGACAGCGTCATCGGCGAGTTCGAAACGAACGGCATGTACGAAAGCTACAATACGCTGCCGGGGCGGATTCATGCCGAGGAATTAATCAAGGAAAATGTGAAGGTAGGCGTGCCTGACCCGACGGCGGCTCTCGACTCGCAAACCTATACGAATAAGGGAGTAGAGCTTCAGCAAATCATTACGGACGCCACGTACCAATATATCTATGGTCAAATCGACAAGGCCGGTTTTGAAAAAGCGGTGGAACAATGGAAGAGCCGCGGCGGATCGAAAATCATCGAGGAGTATAACGCATCCAAATAAAACGTAGGCCGAACAGGCAATGAGGCTGATGCTTCAATAAATAGGATGAACTAAAGAATGTGATGTTCATGAATTAAGAAGCAGAGAGGAAGAGACGCATGCAGGAAGCGACCGCTCCGTCCACTGTTACTCCCAAGGTCCAGCCTGGCAGCCGCCGCAAGACCGGCGAGCTCAGGAAGCGGCTGTGGAGAAACAAATGGCTGTATGTCATGCTGCTGCCGGGAGTGCTTTATTTTATCATTTTCAAATATTTGCCAATGTACGGGCTGATCATTTCTTTTCAGAATTACAAGCCTTATAACGGAATTATGGGCAGCGAATGGGTCGGTATGGAGCATTTCAAACGATTGTTTACCGAACCGGACTTCGCGAACATTTTGATGAACACGATCGTTTTGTTTGCCCTCAACCTGTTCATTTATTTTCCGGTGCCGATTATCTTGGCGTTAATGCTGAACGAGCTGCGGGGCAATTTTTTCAAACGGCTGTTTCAGACGCTTGTCTATTTGCCGCACTTCATGTCCTGGGTCATCATCGTTTCGATTACTTATGTCATGGTGACGATGGACGGCGGCATTATCAACGAACTGCTGGTTTATTTCGGATTTGAAAAAATCAATTTTTTGCTGAATCCCGGCTGGTTCAGGCCGATGTATATCCTCCAGGTCATTTGGAGGGAAGCGGGTTGGGGTACGATTATCTACCTGGCGGCCATTGCGGCCATCGATCCGGGACTGTATGAAGCGGCGCGGATCGATGGAGCCGGCAGAATGCGGCAGGTATGGCATATTACGCTTCCGGCGATCCGGGGCGTCATCATCACGCTGTTTATTCTGAAAATCGGCCATGTGCTTGACCTCGGGTTTGAGCACGTCTACCTGCTATTGAACTCGATGAACCGGCAGGTTGCGGAAATCATCGACACTTACGTATACACCGCCGGTTTGCGGCAGGGGCAGTATAGTTACAGTACGGCGATCGGGTTCTTTAAATCCGTGATCGGCCTGATCATGGTCGTGCTGGTTAACAAAGTAGCCAAAAAAATCGGGGAGGAAGGCGTCTACTAGAACGTGTTCAAGAAGTTAGGTTTATGGCTTCCTGAACCATCGTTTCAATATAGATGTGGAGGAGTTCATATGGTAGAAGACAGATCCATAAGCGGCAGAATATACGCTGCCATTAATTTTACGCTGCTGGCCATCGTTGCGCTCATTACGGTGCTTCCCTTCATCCATGTCGTGGCCGGTTCGTTTACGACCAACGCGGAGCTGGCAGCCAATAAATTTGTGCTGATCCCGAAGGTGTGGAGTTTGGAAGCTTACAAATTTATTTTTTCGACGAATACAATTTTCAGGGCGATGGGCGTTTCGGTTGGCGTTACTTTGATCGGTACGCTGTTCAGCATGCTGCTGACGGCGCTGATGGCTTACGCGCTGGCCCGCAAAGATCTCGACGGCCGTAAAACGCTCAATTTCCTCGTCGTCTTTACGATGTTGTTTAACGGCGGCTTGATCCCTACGTTTCTGGTCGTCAAGGAGCTCGGGATGATCGATACGTATGCCTCGCTCGTCGTGCCGTCGGCGATCAGCGCTTTTAATATGATCATTCTTAAAAACTTCTTTCAGAACATTCCGGAAGGCCTGGAGGAATCCGCGCGGATCGACGGCTGCAGCGACTTCGGCATCCTGTTCAAAATCGTACTGCCGCTTTCGATGCCCGCAATCGCGACGATTTCCCTGTTTTATGCGGTGACGTACTGGAATACGTACATGTCGGCAATTTTGTACCTGAACGACAGCGTGAAATGGCCGATTCAGGTGCTGCTCCGGCAAATCGTCGTGCTGGCGAGCGGGCTGGATCACAGTTCCACCCTGGACGGTACGGTGCCGCCGCCGGATCAGACGATCAAGATGGCGGTCATCGTGGTCGCCACGGTGCCGATTCTGCTTGTGTATCCGTTTTTGCAGAAGCATTTCGCCAAAGGGGCCATGCTCGGCTCGATCAAAGGCTAAGAGGCCGCGTTATTCCGTGTACAGCGTGACATGGTGCGTTTTTTAACCCGCAAAACGATTCTAGCTATGATGAACGTAAACAAAAGACAGCCCTCCATATTGCTACATCTCGTAGGTTAAAATGGATAGTGAAAACCAAACCATTTCAGAGCTACATAGCAAAGGAGAGCTGATACTATGCAGTCTACCACAAAATTCGTCGGTTTAGATGTATCCAAAGAAAAAATTTCGGTTGCTATTGCAGATGCAAGCGGTGAAACTCCTCGCTATTACGGGAGCATTCCTCACACCCCGGCGGCGCTGCGCAAGCTGATCAAAGAACTGGGACCGGCCGAAACGCTATCGTTTTGTTATGAGGCAGGTCCGACAGGTTACGAAACCTATCGCTGGATCACCTCCATGGGAGCCCATTGCGTTGTCATTGCTCCGTCGCTTATTCCCAAACGCCCTGGTGATCACGTGAAGACGGATCGACGGGACGCCGAGCAGCTTGCCCGTCTGTTTCGTGCAGGAGAATTGACTCCTGTCTACGTCCCGGAGCGGGAAGACGAGGCTTTGCGGGAGTTGGTTCGCGCCCGGGAGGCCGCCAAAGAGGACGCGCATCGGGCACGCCAGCGGATATTGAAGTTCCTGCTCCGCCATCACATCGAACCGCCGGCTACGATAAAGCGTCGTTGGACCCGGAAGTACCGTTCCTGGCTGGAGCAACTGACATTCCCTTATGAGCCCATGCAAGTAGCCTTCGACGAGATGCTCCATACCTTAAATGAGATCGAGCAGCGGATGGGGCGTTTGGAAAAAGCCTTGGTTCAGCAAGCCACGGTCGGCTCCAAGGCAACTCTGATTCGGGTGCTTCAGTCCCTGCGTGGGATTGGACTACTGACGGCCGTCACTCTAGCTGCTGAGATCGGTTCATTTACTCGCTTCCGCTCCCCGGCCCAACTCATGGCGTATTTAGGGTTGGTTCCTCGTGAGAGTTCAACCGGCCTGAGTACTCGGCGCGGAAGTATGACCAAAGCCGGTAACGGGCGCTTGCGCCGATCCTTGGTGGAATCCGCCTGGAGCTACCGTCATCGGCCTGCGGTGAAAGGAGATCTCGCCAAGCGTTTGGATGGCATGCCGGCCGATATACAACTGTTGTCGTGGAAAGCGCAAGAAAGATTGCATTACAAATACCGTCATCTCATTTTTGGAAAGAACAAACACAAAAATGTGGCCGTAGGCGCGGTGGCCAGGGAGCTAACCGGGTTCATATGGGCTGTTGCTCGAACGGTGGAACAACCGGTGGCTAACTAACGCCCCTTCCGTCCCCTTTGGGGAGACGCAGGGAGCGTTGCCCCCTGCACCCCCACACTCGCCGTGAGGCGTTCCTCATTTCCAATGAGGAATAGGAAAAGTGTTGATTTGAACCTAACCGCTTGTCAAGAAAAGCGCTTGACAAGCTCACGCCTGAGCACGAGGCCCGGGAGCAAACGAAGGTTCCGGGAGAGAATTTGCGTCAACCGTTTGCACTAGGTGAGTAACTGAACGTGCGCTTCTAGCTTGCAAGAGCTCTCCTTGACGAAGGCATAACATGTGGTACCAACCCACGGATAGCAGCGTGCCGACCGTCGCTCGCATTTTTGCTCTCGCGCCACGTGCTCAGGCACCTCTCACACGGAGGGCTTGACAAAAACGTTCATAGCAACGGTTGCCACAACCGCTATTTGTTCCAAAAACGTTGATTTCAAATTGTAACGGTTGCCATGGCGCTTATTTCACTGAAAGCCGGTTGTGTTTGCCTGGATTAAGGAAATTAACGACGCTCGCAACCGTTAGAATTTAGCAAAGGCCTTTTTTCGTAAAATAGCCGCTGCTGCAACCGTTAAATTTACGGCGAGCGATAGTAACGGCTTGAAAACCTGAACTTTTGCGGAAAATCGGGAAAGTATGATTTTGAAGTGAAAGGAGCTTGGAAATGACAGTTCGTTGTCCGGACACACCGATCGAGTGGGCGAGGAAGGCCTGCGATTCGCTGATGGACGCTTACGCCGCCGGCAGCCTGCCGCCCGCGCACCGCTGGCATTACCATCAAGGCGTTTTCCTGTGCGGGATGGAGCTGCTTTGGGAAGCCGTTCAGGATGAGCGCTACATCTCGTATATTCAGGAGTATGTGGATGATCTGGTGGATGAGCGGGGCAATTTTTATTTTGCCAGGGATGAGCTGGACGCCGTGCAGGCGGGGCTGCTGCTGTTCAGGTTGTATGAACGGACCGGAGCGGCGAAATACCGGATCGCGGCGGATAAGCTGCGAAACCTGCTGCTGACTTTGAACAGAACGTCCGAAGGCGGTTATTGGCATAAGGATAAATATCCTTATCAAATGTGGCTTGACGGGCTTTATATGGCGGGGGTGTTCTCGCTGAAATACGCGAATGCGTTCGGGGATACGGGGCTCAGGGCAGAGGTGCTGCATCAGGAGAGACTGATGCGCAAACATATGAAGGACGAGCGGACCGGGCTGTTGTATCATGCCTGGGATGAGAGCCGGCGGATGCCATGGGCGGACCCGCAAACCGGATGTTCTCCGGAATTTTGGAGCAGGTCGCTCGGATGGTACGGCCTGGCCCTGGCGCAATTTTTTGAGCTGCTGCCTGACGATGAGCCCGGGAGGGATGAACTCGTTAACGCTTTACAAGGGTTCGTAAATGCCCTGATCCGGTATCAGGACCGGGAGAGCGGGTTATGGTACCAGGTCGTCGACAAGGGGGAGCGGCCCGAAAACTGGCTGGAAACGTCGGGCTCCTGCCTCTTTGTCTACACGATCGCCAAAGCGGTGCAGCGGGGAATCGCCGATGAAGAGGCCTTGAGCGCCGCCAAGAAAGGGTATGAAGGGCTGACCCGTGCGGTGGAGTGGGATGATGCGGGCCGGCTGGTGCTGCCGGGCATCTGTATCGGCACTTCGGCCGGTGATTACGACAATTACGTAACGCGCCCGAAAGTGAACAATGATTTGCATGGCGTCGGCGCGTTTGTGATGGCTTGCGTCGAAATGGAATCATTATTGAACAGATCGGAGAGCAAACAAAATGTGTATGTATAATATCGCCGATTATGGGGCCGTCAGAGAAAGCGGGGTTTTGGCAACCCGGGCGATCGAAGCCGCCATCGCGGCCGCGAGCGAAGCGGGGGGAGGCACGGTGGTGGTTCCGGCCGGCACGTTCCTGACCGGAGCCATCTTCATGAGAAGCAATATCGAGCTGCGGCTTAGTCCCGGCGCGGTGTTGTCCTTCAGTACGGACCCAAACGATTATCCGGCCGTGGAGTCCAGATGGGAAGGGGTAAAAAGAGAGGTCCACGCCTCCTGCATTTACGGAGAGGATCTCGAAAACGTGTCCGTGACCGGAAGCGGCTGTCTGAACGGAAACGGGGAGCCGTGGTGGGATAAGCACAGAAACCGCCCGGAGGAGCTTAAGTTTCCGCGTCCGAAGCTGATCAGCTTTGACCGCTGCCGGAGGGTAAGCATCAAGGATGTAACTTTGGTCAACTCGCCGAGTTGGACGGTCAACCCGATTTGCTGCCGCGATGTGACGATCGACAATGTGTCGATTCTGAACCCCGCGGACTCGCCGAATACGGACGGCATCAACCCGGAGTCGTGCACGAATGTCCGCATCGGCAACTGCAATATCGATGTAGGGGACGACTGTATCGCCATCAAGGCGGGAACCGAGGATACGAAAGAGCGGATTCCGTGCGAAAATATTACCATCGTGAACTGCACGATGGTGCACGGGCATGGCGGGGTCGTGCTGGGCAGCGAGATGAGCGGGAATATCCGCAATGTGACGATAGCAAATTGCGTCTTCAAGCAAACGGACCGCGGCATCCGCCTGAAATCCCGGCGCGGCCGCGGCGGCGTCGTCGAAGATATCCGGATCAGCAATATCGTGATGGAAGACGTGATCTGCCCGTTCATTATGAATCTGTATTATTTCTGCGGACCGCGCGGCAAGGATAAATATGTTTGGGATAAAAATCCGTATCCTGTGACGGAGGAAACGCCGAACTTCCGGCGCATTCATTTTTCCGGGATCACGGCGCGCCAGGTTCACGCTTCCGCCGGGTTTCTGTACGGTCTTGCGGAGCGGTATATCTCCGAAATCACGTTCGATAACATCGACATTTCCATGGCGGAGGACGCCATTCCCGGACGCCCGGCGATGATGGCCGGCATCAGCGATATGGCGCGGCGCGGGTTCTATTTGGGGAATGTGCGGGACGTGCGGTTCAGCCGGGTAACGATTGAAAACCATGAAGGCCCGGCCTTTTACATTGAAAACGGGGATGACGTGGAAATTACGGATTGCCGGTCGAAAAATACCGCCAAGCCGGAAAAACTGGTGGAGCAGGTGACGCTCTCGTCCTTTGAATCTATATAGGATGCACTAAAGAATGTGATGCAGGCAAGGGAGTAAAATGATTCCGCAGAAACTGAAAGCTTTCTGAAAGAAAGCTGCATCGGAAGTATAACTTGCGGTCGCCTTTGTGAGCGGACGGAATAATTTGACCGGGGGGATTGGCAAACCATGCTGGTAGGAAAAGAATCGTTTTGCGATTACCGGACGATCGGGGAAGCGGTGGATGCGCTGGAGCGGGATGCCGCCATGCAGCCGGAAACCCTGTACATTTTGGCGGGACGATATGAAGAACAGGTGGTGATTTACCGCTCCCATCTTCGCATCGTCGGCATCGGGTACGTCGAAATCGCGATGAACCGGTATGCCAAGGAGCGGGATGAACACGGCGAGGAAATCGGGACGTTTGCCACGCCGACATTGTTTTTGGGCGGCAGCCATCTCGTTGTGGAGAATCTGACGATCTCGAACACGGCCGGGCAGGGCGAGCGGATAGGGCAGGCGGTGGCGGTGTATGCGCATTGCGACCAGGCAGTGTTCCGAAACTGTACGTTCAAAGGGCATCAGGATACGCTGTTCACGGGCCCGTTGCCCCCGGCGCCGCGGGAAAGGGCCGCGTTCGGCGGGATTCCGCTTAAGGAGCATCATGAGCATTACCGCCAGCACTATCAAAACTGCTATATCGAAGGGACGGTCGATTTCATCTTCGGCGGAGCGGCGGCGGTGTTCGAGGCTTGCGAAATCCGCAGCCTCGTTCATGAAGGCTGCGGCGTCGGCTATATAACGGCAGCGTCGACGCCGCAGGGGCAGCAGCACGGCTACGTCTTCCGCGATTGTTTTCTGACGGCGGAACCGGGCGTTCCTAAAGCTTCGGTATACTTGGGGCGCCCTTGGCGGGAGTATGCGCAAACCGTGTTTGTTGATTGCCTGATGGATGAACATATTCATCCTAAGGGCTGGGACAACTGGAACAATCCCGCCAACGAGGCGACGGTCCGGTATATGGAATTGGGGACAAGAAGCAAGGATGCCGCCCGGCTGCGCTCGTTGCGTGTTCCGTGGGCGGGATATGCGGAAGACACGGCGAAAGAATACGAGTATCGCCCGGAACATGTATTTTCGGGGACGGATTTTTGGCGGCAGGAAAGGCTTGATAGGTAAGCAAGCGGCCGATTGAACCGTGTTTGTTGCCGAAAGAGCGGAACCCGGGAGAAGACCGCAAAAAAACCGTGAAGACCCGACGAGGGCCCGACGAAACTCGACGAAGACCATCGAATAACCTTGAGTTAATCCGTTTTTTTGCGGGGGCCGGCGCCTCGTGAAGGGACCAACTGCCGAATCAACTGCAAAAGTACATCTGATTTCACGCAAATCCCCTTTTTTGAGTGAATGAAATGCAAAAATGCATCTGTTTTGGAGCTATTTGATAAAAAAGTATCTTTTGGGCGGAAATGAACTGCACTTTTGCATTTCGATGGGCCGTTTCGGGAGAATTTGACAAATATCGCATGTCCTTTTGCAGTTTGTGGAAATTCGGGGAATGCTCTGCCCCCTCCGGTCCTGTCGTAAACGGCAATGGTAAAACCGCCGGCCCACGAACCCGTAGCGCTTCGTACCATCATGCATCCACTAATACTCAGCACGCAACTCAGCACGCAACTCAGCTCGTAAATTTGCCTTCACGGTAATTTGCGGGCTTTTTTGCATGGCAAGGCGAATTTAAGCGATTTCAAAGTTATGTGAAAATGTATATTGACGTTATACAACGGCCATGGTACCATTTGACACAAAACTAACATGTCAGTTATAGCAAATAGCATGTTAGTATGTTAGTTGGCGTTGTTTTATTCCTAATTCAGTAGTGCTTCCGAAGCGAGTTTCTACGATGCCGTATTGAGGAAGCAATGCTCACAAAACTTTAAGGAGGGCATTTTGTGGATGCAGCCAATTTTGTAATCGGTTTCATGATGGTCCTGTCGTTTTTCGGACTCGTATGGTACTGCGTGAAGGGCTATAACCTCATGGTGGGCTTTTTTATCATGTCGGTATTATGGACGGCACTCGCCTTAATCGGTAACGCGATTTCCCCCACTGGTACGATGGAAGGGCAATCTTGGGTTTCCGTGCTGACGAATGTGTTTCAGACAGGACCCGAAAACTACGGTAAAGCTATCCTTGTAAACATTTTTTTCGGGGCTTTTTTCGGCAGAATTTTGATCGACACCGGGATCGCCGCGACGTTAATCCGCAAAGTAGTGGAACTGGGCGGAGACAAACCGCGAGTGACGATGTCGCTCCTATGTATTGTTACGGCCGTAATTTTTACCTCCATGACCGGGATCGGGCCGGTAATTTCCATTGCCGTCATCGTATTGCCGATCATGCTGTCGCTCGGCATTCCTTCGCCGATCGCCTTATTTTCCTTCATGGGCTCCATTATGGCCGGGATTTTCGGGAATATCGTCAACTTCAAACAGTATCAGGCGATCTTCGCCACCGCCAACGAAAGCTACGCCAGCTATGATTATAACGCCTACTTCACCTTCGGCATGATTGCGATGGCCGTCTCGCTGGTCGTTGTGCTCATTGTAGCCAATCTTTCCATGAACAAGAAGAAAATATCCCGCGCCTGGGCGGCAACGACGCCCGAAGAACAAAATTCCGGAGATGCGCCCGCCATTTCCTGGATTTCGATCATTCTTCCGGTGATCGGCGTGGTTGCGTTCAAAATTCCGATTATTTTCGGATTTATTGTTGCCGGCCTGTTCGCTTTGTGGACCTGCGGCAAGCTAAAGGGCGGATTTGCCGGCATTTGCCGCATGCTTTCAAAGCAGTTTGCCGACGGCGCGATCGATGTGGCGCCCATGATCGGCTTTTTGCTGACGCTCGCCATGTTCAACAACGCGGCTACATATGCTTCCCCTTATTTTAAAATTCTATTTGGCGGAGTGATGCCGCAGACGGCGCTTTTGCTATGCATCGTGTTTGCGGTTTTAACGCCGCTTGGCTTCTTCCGCGGGCCGATGAATCTGGTCGGGTCCGGGGCGGCCATTCTGGCCGTGGTTGTATCGACGGCCGCCTGGCCGGTGCAATTTTTGTATCCATTATTCGCCGTCACCACGGTTGCACCGCAGCACCTTGACGTTACCCAATCCTGGGTCGCCTGGGGATTCGGCTATACGAAGGTACCGGCCAGGGATTTCATGAAGATGTCCATCCCTTCAGGCTGGATTATTGGGATTATTCTATGCGCCGTCGTTTTTGTCATGTACGGTAATCTCGTATAAGGTTGGAGGATAAACATGGGCAGAGTAATTCGCATGGGGATTGATGTAGGAGGGACGCATACCAAAGCCGTGGCCATTGACAACGAAACCCACGAGATTATCGGCAAATCGTCGGTCAAAACGACGCATGACGATGCCAGGGGCGTGGCCGCCGGAGTAGTAAAATGTTTTCAAAACTGCTTGCAGGAAAATAACATCCGACCGGAGGATGTCGTTTTTGTGGCGCACAGTACGACGCAAGCAACCAACGCGCTGATCGAAGGCGATATCGCCCAGGTCGGCATTGTCGGGATGGGCAAAGGCGGATTCGAAGGTTTTTTGGCCAAAAGACAGACGAAACTAGCGAACATCGATTTGGGAAACAACAAAGCGATTCAAATTTTCAACAGCTTTATCAATGTCAAAAAAATGACGCAGGAAACCGTGCTGCAGGTCATCGAAGAGATGGAAAGGATGGGGGCGCAGGTGATTGTTCCGTCCATGGCCTTTGGCGTCGACAACGGCAGACCCGAGCAGCTCGTGTATGAAGAAGCGGAGAAAAAAGGCCTCCCCACCACGATGGCGTCGGATATTACGAAGTTGTACGGACTGACCCGCAGAACAAGAACGGCGGCGATCAACGCCAGTATTTTACCCAAAATGCTGGACACGGCAAATTCAACGGAGCGGTCCGTAAGGGAAGCCGGCGTCTACGTGCCTCTAATGATTATGCGCGGCGACGGCGGCGTGATGGAAATCGGAGAAATGAAGAAACGCCCGATTCTTACGATGCTTTCCGGTCCGGCCGCTTCGGTGATGGGCTCTTTGATGTATTTGCGCGCCTCCAACGGCGTGTATTTTGAGGTCGGCGGCACGACAACCAATATCGGGGTTATCAAAAACGGGCGGCCGGCGATCGATTACTCGATCGTCGGCGGTCACCCCACCTATGTCAATTCGCTGGATGTGCGGGTGCTTGGCGTGGCCGGGGGTTCGATGGTCCGCGCGGCCAAAACCGGAGTCATCGATGTCGGACCGAGATCCGCGCATATTGCCGGCCTCGATTATGCGGTGTTTACCGACCCGGCCAAAATCAAGGGGGCCAAGGTGGAATTTTTCTCGCCAAAACCGGGTGATCCGGCGGATTATGTGGCGATCCGGCTGGAGAACGGCGAACGGGTGACGATCACGAATTCCTGCGCGGCCAATGTGCTGGGACTGGTGAAGGAAGAGCATTTTTCCTACGGCAATGCGGAAGCGGCAAGAAAGGCGATGCAGGCGCTGGCTGATTATTGCGGGACGACGGTGGAAGATATCGCGGGGCAGATTATGGAGAAGGCGTACGCCAAAATCGAACCGGTTATTTTGGCGCTGGCGGACAAATACAAGCTGGAGAAGGATCAGATCTCTTTGGTGGGGGTCGGGGGCGGAGCGGCTTCGCTGATCGTGTATTTTGCGGAAAAGATGGGACTAAAGTACAGCATCCCCGAAAATGCCGAGGTCATTTCCTCGATCGGCGTCGCCCTGGCCATGGTCAGGGACGTGGTGGAGCGGATCATCCCGTCGCCTTCCAAGGAGGACATCAGCGCGATTAAAATGGAAGCGATGAATAAAGCCATCCAAAGCGGGGCAACGCCGGAAAGCGTGGAAATCCATATCGATATCGATCCGCAAACCTCCAAGGTCACCGCGATTGCCACCGGTTCCACGGAGGTCAAAACCAACGAGCTGCTAAAGGAATGCAGCGAAGCGGAACTGAAGGAAATCGCCGCAGGCGACATGCGGATTTCCGCTGAGCGGACAGAGTTGCTGGAGAAAACCAGATACTTTTATATTTTTGGCGAAAAGGTTGAAAAAGCGGGAGACGCCGTGGCCGTCCGTATCCTGGACAGCAAAGGCTTCATTAAAATTCAGCGCGGCCGGGCCATGGCGATCAAGACAACCGCCGGAGCATATCTCAAAGCCGTGGAACAACTGTGGGAAGCGATGGCCGTTTATAAAACGGAGCTCATTGCCAGACCGGACTTTTATCTGTGCATCGGCGCGCGCGTTATGGATTTTACCGCATCCGATTTCGCACAGTTGGAACTGTTGATGGATATTGAAGTGTCCACCTTTGAACCTGAGACCGAGATCATCGTGGTCGCCGCCAATATCAAGCAGAGTTGAAAACGGTGGAAAACGGAAGGGGAACGGAGGGAGCATGGGGGAGCCAAGCAAATTGGGAGATATGCTCTGGGCGCTGCTCAGGGTGAATGATGAAACGTGGGGACGGTATGCTTTTTCGAGGGATCTTTTAAACCAGCGTATACGGCCGCAGCAAAAAGCGGAGCTGATTGCGGGGGCGGTTTCTTGCGGCAAACAATATGCCAGGCGGATCAGCGGGGAGTATGGATGTGCGGATGTACGTTTGCTTGCCGAAAGGTTGAAGCTCCGGATCGAGTTCCAGGATGCTTCCGTGACGGGAAAACGGATTCTGTTTGCCTGCTATACCCCGCCTGACAAAGTAACAATAATGGTGGAACCCGTGCGCAAGGCGGCGCGGCTGGTGTCCGGGGAAGCTCCGGGCTTGGTTGATCTATTTCGGCAAGATGATATAATGAATACTATCCTGGGGCATGAAATTTTTCATGTTGTGGAAGAGCGGTTTGAGCCGGAAATTTATACGCGGACCGAAAAAGTCGTATTGTGGAATTTGCTTGGGCTTAAACACCGCTCTACGATCCGCGCTTTGAGCGAAATCGGCGCCATGGCGTTTACCCGGGAGCTGAACGGACTAAATTACTCCCCGTTTATTCTGGATTTTCTTTTGTACTTCAGTTACGATTCTTCCGGCGCGGAAACCATATATCGTGACGTTTTAGGAGTGGGTTCGGGAAGGTGTAGGGAAACCGTTGAAGATAATAAATAACAGCAGTTCATTAAATGACGTAACTTACAATAAAATCAAAGAAGATATTATGAATATGACGTTGGAGCCGGGCATGGACGTTAGCGTTCAGAAGTTGTCCGAACGTTACGGCGTCAGCAGGACGCCGGTGCGGGAAGCCGTTGTGCGCCTGCAGCAGTCGGGACTTGTGGAAATCTATCCCCAGCGCAAAACGGTGGTTTCCAAAATCGATTTGCAGCGGGTACGCGAGGAATGGTTTATTCGCACATCGCTGGAATCCGCCGTGGTGGATGAATTTATCCGCAAGTGCAGCGAGCTGGTGGCGGACACGATGCAGGAATTGATCAACAAGCAGAAGAAATACACGGACAAAAAGTATTTTATCGAGTTTTATCATAAGGACAATCGTTTTCACCAGCTTATTTTTGAGACGGCCGGAGAATCGCTTGCCTGGAATACGATTGAAACGGTAGCTTCCCATTACAATCGCATTTGTCTGTTGTACGGCAAGATGGAGGGCGCTCTGCCATCCCATATCCGTCAGCATGAGAACATGGTCGCGGCCATTCGCCGCCGCGATGCGGAAGCCCTGCGCCAAGCCGTGAAGGAGCATTCGGGCAGCCTGTTGGAGCAGGTGAACAGCATGGCCAAGCAATACCCGCAGTTTTTCTGAATCCTAGAATGAAGAAGCTCCCCTAGAATCAAGGAACCGCCATTGTATGTGAATGGCGGTTTTTTTAACGTTATCAAATTTCCGGTCAGGCAGAGGCCGATGAGGCGGGTAGAGAAGCGAGGAGAACTCGAGGAGAAGCGAGGAGAAGAGAGGAGAACTTGAAGAGAAGAGAGGAGAGGAGGGAGCTGGAGGCTAAGGGGCTCCATAGAGCCGTTATTTTCGGAAAAACGGAGGTTTGCAAAATTTAACGGACCCATATGACCTTATTTCACTCGAATCGGTCCGGATGACCTGGTTTTCAGCTAGATAGAGACATGTGGGGCCGTTAGGCCGGGAAATACCCGGGGAATGGGCGGATAAGGTCGCTGGAGTCCGTTAGGGCAGCTTCCACAGATTCGAAAGTGCCGAAGTTCTCGGTGCCCCTGCTCATGCAAGAAGGGGAAGGATTCTCGTAGTAGAACCGAAGAGGAAATCCCAACACTCCTGCGCAACCAGCGTATGGGTGTACACGACAAAGAGCCTCGCCAAAGGGAACGCTTTTCTAAGTTAGCTGAATCAACCGCAGGAGCAACTGATCAAATGCAAAAGTGCATTTGATTTCAGACAAAATTCCCTTTATGAGCGGATGAAATGCAAAAATGCATTTGAAAATCGTCGAATTGATCAAAAAGTATCTTTTGAGAGGAAATGAACTGCACATTTGCATTTGAGCTGCCCACATTGAGGAGTTTCGACAAAAGTCGCATGCACTTTTGCATTTCGCCGGATATCCTGCCCTGGGGCAAAGGCGCCAGCTCAAGGGAAACCCCCGGCCCATGAACGCGGCGAGCCCTCCGGTTCGTGCCGGCCTCGCCCGCCGCGCCAACCTTGCCGGTCTCGCCAACCTTGCCGGTCTCGCCTACCGTGCCGGCCTCGTCTATCGTGCTGGCCAGCCCGCCGCGCCAGCCTCGCCCACCGTGCGGGCCGCGCTTACCTAGCCGGTCTCACCTACCGCGCCTACCCCGCTTCGCTTGCTTTACCGGCCAGCGCTGCTTTTTTCCCCGCCAACTGCTTCAGGTTGTCCAGGTTGACGAGCGCGATTCCGCCGATAATCGTAAGCCCGCCGATCACGGACACGAAAGAAAGCGGCTCATGGTAGAGCAGCACGCCCAGGGTAAGGGCGATCAACGGCGAGATATAAAGCCAGGTCGCCGGGAACACGGGATTCGTTTTGGCGACAAGCCAGTAGTATATCGTATGGCCCATCATGGAGCCGGCCACGATCAAGTACAGCAGCGGCAGCAGCGCATTTGGCGCCAGCATGGACCCGATGTTGATGTTTTCCGTAAACAGCGACAAAACCAGCAGCAGCGCCCCGCCATGCATCATCTGCGCCGCGTTCAAGGCGATCGGCGAAGTATCCTCAAACCGCCGGATGACGCGGCGGGAATAGACGGTCCCGGCCGCGTAAAAAGTCTCGCCGAACAAAACGGCGGCGCAGGCGAGCAGCCAGAGCGGGCTTAGCGCAACCGTCAGATCGGGCAGCAGCAGCAGGATCACTCCGGCGAACCCGGTAAGGCAGCCTGCCCAGGAGCTGCGGGCCAGCTTGCGTCCGGAGATGCGGGTCTCCAGCAGCAGAATCATCAGCGGCCCCGTCGCCGACAATACCGCGGCAATGCCTGAGCTCAAATACTGCTCCGCCCAATACAACGGGGCAAACACGCCGAAGGTGAGCCCGGCTCCGGTTAGAAACATCTCCTTGCGGAACAGCAGCGACAACTGCGCTTTCTTTTTCCACGCCATCCATACAAACAGGACGCAGCCCGCCAGAAAAAAGCGAATCCCCGCCGAGAAAAAAGGCGGCGCCCCGGCATCAACCCCCACTTTAATGGCCAAAAAGGTCGTCCCGAAAATGAGACACATCACGATGTAATTCAGTAAAACCATATTCATTCCTCCTGTCGTTGTCTCCATCATACAGGAGACTTTATAGAACAGATCGAATATAATAGAACAGATTGAAGTTGAAATGGAAGGAAGGGGGCGGGACTGGAGTGGAAAACGATAATTCCTCCGCGTTCTCCGCGTTCTCCGCAGTTCAAGCGGATAAGCTGTACGAACAGGTTTACGATTATGTGCAGGAAAGAATCCGGCGCGGGGAGTGGCGGGCCGACGAGAAGCTGCCTTCCGTGCGGAAGCTGGCGGCGGAGCTTCAGGTCCACCGGCTTACGGTGTTTAAAGCTTACCAACTGCTGAAAGCAAGCCAAGCCGTATATGTGAAGGATAAATCAGGCTACTATGTGTCGCCCGGCAGCAGTCTGCCCGCCGAAACGCGGGACGACCCGATCGTCTTGGCCAGCGTTCAGGGCGGCAGCCTTTCGGAAATCCATCAGGTCCAGGCCGACTATCAATATTCCAAAGCGCTGCTTGATCCCAACCTGCTGCCGAACCACTATTTCTCGGAATACGTGAAAAAGGTGTTCGATTTGTACCCCAAAGTTCTGGGCACCTATGGAAGCATACAGGGAGATATGGAGCTGCGGGAAGCTTTATGCGGTTATTTAGCCGATCAATATCACTTCCATCTGTCGGCCGATGAACTGCTGATAACCTCCGGTTCGCAGGAGGCCATCGATTTGCTGGCCAGAGTTTTGGTCAAACCGCGGGACGCCGTTTTAATGGAAAGGCCCACTTACAGCCCGGCGATCGATGTCTTCAGAGGGCGGGGGGCCAACATCGTTCCAATCGAAATAAGCGAATCCGGCTATCGGCTGGATGAGGTGGAAAGACTGATGCAGTCCTATAAGCCACGCCTCTTTTATCTCAACCCTACCTTTCATAATCCTACGGGCTACACGATTCCGGCCGAGCAGCGCAAAAGACTGGTCGAGCTTGCCCAGCAATATCAATGCCTGCTGATCGAGGACGATCCCTACCGGGATATCTATTTCGGCAAAAAACCTCCGCTGCCGCTGTTCGCCTATGATACGGAGGGGTGGACGATCTATATCCGCAGCTTCAGCAAATACGTGGCCCCGGGGCTCAGCATCGCCGCTACGGCCTGCCGCCCGCCCGTGATGAAACATATCTTAAAAGCCAGATCTTTGTCCAACAGTGGAACGCCGCTCCTGAATCAGAAGATTTTTCTGCATTATTTCTTTTCGCAGCGGATGCAGCAGCATCTGGAAAAGCTGCGGATCGCGCTGGCGATCCGGCGGGACATCATGGAGGAGGAGCTTGCCGCGGCAGGCTGGGAGTGGTCCAGCCCGGAGGGGGGCTTTAATTTATGGGTCAAGCTGCCCGAGACGGTCTCGATCGATAGGCTGCTCGTCGAAAGCGTGAAGCAGTCCATCACCTTCGTGCCTGGCTCTATCTGCGACCCGTTAAAATCGTTCTCATCCTGGATCAGGCTCAGTTATTCTTATCTGAACGAGCAGCAATCGCGGGAAGGTCTGAAGCGGTTTGTCGGGTTGTGCCGGATGCTGGAGCGCTGGGAGTAGCGCTTCAGGGGGCCGCGCCCCTGTCGGCGCCAAAGGCTGCGGCCTTTTAATGCGAAGGTTTACGGCTGCTTGCCAATTTTTGATCTTATGTTAGCATATATAAATTGGAGATGCGCATATCTGCATTCGCAATAATGAAAACGCTGTCAAATTATGTGCAACTTTCAGCAAAAGGGGGACTGGGGATGCGCGAGCTGTGCAAAATCTTGATCGTTGATGATGAAATTTTGGTGCGGCAGGGGATTAAACACCATTTGAACTGGGAGCAATACGGCTTTCAAATCGTCGGCGAAGCCTCGAACGGCAAGGAAGCGCTGGAGATGATCGGACGGTTGTCGCCCCATATCGTCATTACGGACATCGTGATGCCGGTCATGGACGGCGAGGAATTTACCCGAGTCTTGAAGGCGCATTATCCTCAAATCGAAGTTGTCGTGCTCAGCAGTTACGGGGAATTCAATTATGTTCGCTCCACGTTTCAGAGCGGGGTTGCCGATTATATCCTGAAGCCCAAGCTGGAGACGGAGGAGCTGCTGCAGGTGCTGCAAAATACGGCGAGGAAAATTCCGGGACTGCATTATAAAGAGCTGACGGGGGATGGCGGTTTGCCGCTGGATCAAATGCTTGAGCGGCTGTTGGCCGGCTTTCAGCCCGAGGATGGCGAACGTCTCCGGGAGTTTTTTCCGTACGACATGTTTATGCTGCTCGGGGCGGACCTCAGCCGGGTCGCCGGGGAGCCGAACAGCTATATCGCCGGGCTTGCCGCCGGCCTGGAGGCGCGTCTGAAGGAGGCGCCTTTTGCGGTACGGCCAAGGACGATCCCTGTGGACGGCAAGCGGCTGCTGATGCTGGTCAACCTGCCGCGGGAGCACGTTCGCCAGGCCGTTCACGCCGTCAAAGAGCTTGCCGCCGGCAAAGCGGAGGCCATGCCCGAAATGGTCTGGGCGGTAAGCTCCGGCTTTGCGGACCTGAACCGGCTTGAGGCGGTTTACCGCGAGGAATGGCTGCAGCTGCTCCACTTCCGGTTTTATTTTCCGGAGCGGGTCCTGATGTTGCAGGATGAACTGCCGCCCGCCCGGGAGCCGGAGGTTTTTGAGATGAAGCGGCTGCTGGCCGACCTAAGAAAGGAACGTTATGGCGAGGCGTTTGGCCGCTTGCGCGAATATGCCGCCGGGGCCGCGGGCAATTACCGGACTCCGCCGTTCGAGTTCAAAGCGTTTCTCGGCAACGCCATTTTCAACATGACCGTCGTCATCACCGAAACGAATGAGCGCCTGAAGGAACTGGACGATATGAAATACGCTTATTTTAAAGCGATCGACGAGGCGAAGGACGCAAGCGAAGCGGTTGGGCTGCTGAACGCGTTTCTGGAGGAGGCAGAAAAGCTGGCGGCCGCCAATTCCCAGCCGGCTGCCGCTGGCAATATGAAGCAACTTTTGCAATATATCGACGAGCATTACGGCGAGCCGCTCACCCTAAGCTCGCTCAGCCGGCATTTTCATTTTAATCCGTCGTACCTTTCCAGCTATTTTTCGGCCCATAATGCCGAAGGGTTCAGCGAATATCTGAACAAAATCCGCATCAGCAAGGCGGCCGAGCTGCTGCGCGCCAGCGAGCTGACGATTTCGGAGATCAGCGCGCGGGCCGGCTATTCGGACCACAGCTATTTTACCAAGGTGTTCAAGAAGCAGACGGGGATGTCGCCCAGCCAATACCGCAGACATACTGACGGCAAGAGGGACTGATTTTATGCAAAAAGCGCTTGAAAAACTGCGCCGCGTGCGGCTGTTTACCAAACTGTTCCTGGTTATGACGGTCAGCATCGTCGCCGTCTGCTTGCTGACGTCGCTCATTACGATCCGCATGTCGGAGCGGCTGTTTGCGGAAACGTTCAGCATCACCAACGGCAAGGTGCTGAAGCAAATCAACACCAGCCTCGATTCGTTTAACGATTCGATCGTAAATGCCGTTACTTTTGCCGCCCAGAGCGGTACGGTAAAAACCTATTTGACCGGCGGGGAGCTGGATTCGGTTTCAATGTCCAAGGTGTTCTACCGCATGTCGGAGCAAATGGACCGGCTTGCTTCCAATCTGGGCGCCTTTGATGTGGCCGTGACGATCACGGGCATCAACGGGCGCAGCTATTCGACCGACCGGTCCTACTGGCCGGTGACGGGGGAGGAGCTGGCGGCGGATCCGCTGACCGCAAGGACGGCGGCCAATCCCGGACGCATTCTGTACCAATACGATACCCGGCAAGGCGAAGGCGGGCCGGAGCATTTTATCATCGCGAGCAAAGCGCTGGTGGACCGGACCAGCGGACTTCATTACGGTACCCTGTACATCGCGATCCGCGAGCGGGAATTTAAGCAGTTTTACGAGAATTTCACCAGCGTCGGCAACGATGTGCTGGTGCTCGATAGGAGCGGCATGATCGTGTCCGCCAACCGGCCGGAACTGATCGGGACCGCGGCCCCGGAGCTTCTGGACGATGCCGAAGCGATCGCCCAGAAGCGGCTTGATTACCGCAGCGGCACCGTGCTGGGCAAGGAACGGATTATTTTGTCCAATAACTTGCCCTCGTACAACTTTTACCTCGTCAACCTGATCGATCGCCAGCATACCGCAAGGCAGATCATCAATGTGAAGTCCGTGGCGTTTACCTGCATGGTCATCATCTTGTTTGCGATGCTGGCCGTATTCGTCATGTCGCGCAGGCTGACCGGTTCGCTGACGCGCCTTGTGCGCCAAATGTCCACGATCGCGAAAAAAGATTTCAGCAACTACATAACGGTAAGCGGAGGTTTTGAGGTTAGAGAGCTTGGCAAGGCGTTTAATTACATGCTGGATGAGCTGAACGATTACATCCGCCGGCTGCTGGAGACGCAAAAGGAGCGGCGGAACGCGGAGCTGGCCGCGCTGCAGCGGCAGATTAATCCGCATTTCCTGTACAACACGCTGGCGTCGATCAAAATGCTGGTGCAAAAAGGGAGCAAAAGCGCGGCCGCGGAAACGATCAACGCGCTGATTTCGCTGCTGCAAAACACGATCAGCAACGTCAGCGAAACGATCACGATCGGGCAGGAGCTGGAGAACATGAAAAATTACGTGTTCATCAATCATGTGCGGTACGGCGACCGGATCAAAGTGAATTATTTCGTCTCCCCGGACTGTCTGCTTTACGAGGTGCCGAAGCTGATCATCCAGCCGTTTATCGAAAACGCCTTTTTTCACGCCTTCAACGAAAAAAACGAAGGGACCATTTACATCCTCATCTCGAAAAACGACGGCTCGCTGGTCTGCGAGGTGGTCGATAACGGCGACGGCATGGAGCTGACCGATGGCGCGGATGCGCTGCCGAATCCGAAAAGCAGCCGCCAGCTGTTTACCGGCATCGGTATCCAAAACGTCGACAACCGGATCAAGCTGCTGTATGGGGAGCCTTACGGGGTGCATATTTCCAGCGCTAAAGGGGAGGGGACGAAAATCCGCATCGTTCTGCCGCTGCTGGCCGGTGCTGACGAAAGCAATGAAGCAGCCAAATAAATTACCAAAATCCAAAAATATGACCAGACCCGTGAATGCGCTTTCCCGCAATGGACAATAAAATCACCAATCCGCACAAAGATATTTCTAACCGCCCCCATTGCCGCGATGCTATCATAAAAACGGAATTAGGAAGCGCTTTCCAAACAAACAAGCAGGGGGATGAACTAAGATGAAGAAAAGCTTGATTCTGATGCTTGCCGGTATGCTGCTGATGTTGACCTTATCCGCTTGCGCGGCGGGTCCGGGCGGAGCGGGAGGGTCCGGCGGTCCGGAAGGGACGGCGGACTCGGGAGCGGGGAATGGCGGCGGCGGTTCCGGCGGCAGCCAGGAAATCACCGTCTGGGCCTGGGACCCCAACTTCAACATCGCCGCGCTTAGAATCGCCAAAGAGAGATATGAAGCGAAACATCCGGACGTGAAAGTAAACATCGTGGAATATGCGCAGGCCGATATCGTGCAAAAACTTAACACCGGACTGAATTCGGGTACGACAAAAGGGCTGCCAAACATCGTGCTGATCGAGGACTATCGGGCGCAAAACTTCCTGCAGGCTTACCCCGACGCGTTCCGCGATATGTCGGGCGCGATCAAAGCGGAGGATTTCGCGGAATACAAAATCGGGCTGACCAGCTATAACGGCAAGCAATACGGGGTGCCGTTCGATTCCGGCGCAACCGGGCTGTACGTCCGGACGGACTATCTGGAGCAGGCCGGTTATACGGTGGACGATTTGACGAACATCGACTGGAACCAGTACATCGAAATCGGCAAAAAGGTCAAGGAAGCGACCGGCAAAGACATGCTGACCCAGGACCCGAACGATCTCGGTATCATCCGGGTGATGGCGCAGTCGGCCGGCACCTGGTATTTGAAAGAGGACGGCAAAACGCCAAACCTTGCGGACAATCCGGTCATCAAGGAAGCGCTGGAAACGTACAAAGCGATGTTTGACGCCAATATCGTCAAAATGAACGCGGACTGGAGCCAGTTTTTGGCGGCCTTCAACAACGGCGACGTTGCTTCGGTGCCGACGGGCAACTGGATTACGCCTTCGGTTAAGGCGGAGGCGTCGCAAGCGGGCAAATGGGCGGTCGTGCCTACGCCGCGGCTGGCCGGAAGCGCGGGTGCGGTAGGCGCGTCAAGCCTTGGCGGCAGCTCCTGGTACGTCATGAACATGGACGGTCAGGACACCGCGGCGAATTTCCTGGCCGAGACGTTTGGCTCCGATGCGGAGATGTATTCGGAAATGCTGGAAAAAGTCGGGGTCATCGGTTCGCTGAAAGCCGCCTCCAGCGGCGACGCTTACGATAAAGCCGACGAGTATTTCGGCGGGCAGAAGATTTACGCCGACTTCGCCAAATGGACGGAAGAGGTGCCGAAGGTCAATTACGGTCTGCACACCTATGCGATCGAGGATATTCTGGTTATTGAAATCCAAAATTACCTGAACGGCAAAGACGTGGACAACGTCATTCGCGACGCCCAGGCCCAGGCCGAAGCGCAATTGCAGTAACCTCCCGCGGTCATAACGGTAAAACCTTGGGCTGTTCCCGGTTCAAGGTTTTATTGTTATCCGCCCGGCTTTATGGATTGTATCAGAGATAAAGGAGATGAAACCCGATGATGAGAGCATCCGACCCCGCTTCCGCCTCCGCCTCCGCCATGCGCCTGAAAGCTTCCGCCGTCGGCTGGCTGTTTGTGATCCTGGCTGTGTTGATGATCGCGGTTTTTTATTTTTACCCGATGATTCAGGCCCTGATCCTGTCGTTTCAGACCGGCACCGGCTCAAACTTAAGCTTCAACGGGCTTGGCAACTACAAGCGCCTGTTTACTGACTCAATGTTCATCACCGCGGTCAAAAACACGTTCATTTACCTGATCGTGCAGGTGCCGCTTATGGTGCTGCTGGCTTTATTTATTTCCGTACTGCTGAACGACCGCCATTTGAAGTGGAAGGGCTTTTTCCGGACGGCGATTTTCCTGCCCTGCATCACCTCGCTGGTGGCGTATTCGGTTATTTTCAAATATTTGTTTGCGGACGGCGGACTGGTTAATTCGCTGCTGATGGGCCTGCATGTCGCGGGCGAACCGATTCATTGGATCACCGATCCGTTTTGGGCGAAGGTGACGATCATTATCGCCATTACGTGGCGCTGGACCGGGTATAATATGATTTTTTACTTGTCCGGCATGCAAAATATCGATCCATCGATCTATGAGGCGGCAAAAATCGACGGGGCCTCGGCGGTTAAGCAGTTTTTCCGCATTACGGTCCCGATGCTGAAGCCGATCATTTTGTTCACCTCGATCACTTCGACGATCGGCACGCTGCAGCTGTTCGATGAAGTGATGAACATTACGAAGGGCGGACCGGGCAATGCCACGACCTCGATCTCGCAGTTCATTTACAATCTGTCGTTCAAATATTCGGCGGATTTTGGGTACGCGGCTACCGTTTCGTATTCGATTGTGATCATGATCATCGTGCTGTCGATCCTTCAATTTAAAGTGGCAGGTGACCGCAATGCTTAAAGTCAAAAGAATGTCGATGTACCTGTTTCTAGCCGTGGCGGCGTTTGTGTCTATCTTTCCATTTTTGTGGATCATCGTCAGTTCGACGAATCCGTCCGTCGATGTTACCCGGGGGCGGCTGCTGCCGGGAACTTATTTCCTGACCAATCTGGGTAATTTGCTGGATTCCGCCGATATCCTCGGCGCTATGAAAAATTCCTTGATCGTCTCCGTATCGACGACGCTGCTGGCGCTGCTCATCGCCTCGCTGGCCGGCTACGGCTTCGAAATCTACCGCAGCAAGGCGAAGGATATCGTGTTTAACGTTTTGCTGCTGTCGATGATGATCCCGTTTGCGGCAATGATGGTGCCGTTGTACCGGATGTTCGGGAAAATCACCAACCTGATCCCGCTGATCGGCATCGATACGCTGGCCGCGGTGGTGCTGCCGACGATGACGACGGCGTTTCTGATTTTCTTTTTCCGCCAGAGCACGAAAATGTTCCCGAAAGAGCTGCTGGAAGCCGGACGGATCGACGGTTTGTCCGAACTGGGGCTGTTCTTCCGCGTGTATGTGCCGACGATGAAAACGACGTACGCGGCGGCGGCGATCATCACGTTTATGAGCAGCTGGAACAACTACATGTGGCCGCTGATCGTCCTGCAAACGCCGCAGAAGCAGACGGTGCCGCTGCTGATTTCGACGCTGGGCTCCAGCTACGCGCCGGATTACGGACTCATCATGCTGGCCATCGTCATATCGACGGTGCCGACGGCGCTCGTATTTTTCGTGATGCAAAAGCATTTCGTGGCCGGGATGATCGGCTCGGTGAAGTGATAGTGCGCTCTGGGCGGCGGCCGGGCCGGCCGCTGAATTTTTCACTAACCCGCCGGCCTTCAAATATAGCGGCACTTTATGTACTTATTATCCGGAACCCTGGCTAGTTCACTCCATTAACGGCCGTTTATGTACTTATTATCCGATGAATGGCGGAGATATCGGCCATTTCCTAGTAATCATGGAAAATAACGACATAAAAGGTCTCTATTTCTCTCAAATGGGCGGGGATCGCCGAAATAAAGACACTTTATGTCCTTATTTTTTCGCTGGAGTTGCCCAGGCGGCCTGGTTTTGCAGGTCTGTCTCCCTTTTAAACATTGGCCGCATCCTACAAAGAGGAATGCGGCTCTTTCGCACGGTTCTTGGACGATCGCCAGCAACCCGTCAAACATCCATTTTACTATTGATTTCCAAAGGTAATTATGATAATTTTGTTTCAAGGTTAACAATATTTTCAGAAAATCTGTATGGTATCCCAATATCATGAAAAAGGTGGAGAGGAAATGGGGATTAAACACGATGTTCTTTTGCCGAAGCATAAAGAGTTCATTCAGCGTCAGCATCTTTTCTTTGTCGGTTCGGCGCCGTTGTCGGAAGAAGGGCATGTAAATCTATCGCCCAAGGGCTATAGCTCCTTTCGCATTCTGTCGGACAATCAGGTGGCCTACCTGGATATGTCCGGCTCGGGCAACGAGACGAGCGCGCATATATTGGAGAACGGCAGAGTGACCCTGATGTTCTGCGCGTTCGAGGGGCCGCCCTCCATTGTGCGGCTTTATGGAACGGGGACGGTCGCGCTGCCCGGGTCAAACCGGTGGGAGGAGCTGTATCCGCTGTTTGATCCGCTTCCGGGAGCAAGACAAATGATTATCGTCGACGTTCATATGGTGCAGGACTCGTGCGGCTTTGGGGTTCCGTTTATGAAGTATGAGGGCGACCGGAAGAAGCTCAAGGAAGTATCGCTGAAGTTCAGAAAAGAACAGCTTGATAAGTACTGGCATGAAAAGAACGCGGCAAGTATCGACGGATTGCCGACGGCTTTTGGTTTGCCTGATTTGCAAGAAAACGAACGCCTGCTAAAATAGAATAATAAAGATAATTCCTGATGAACCTCAGTATTATCCTTATTTAAATTGTTATCGAGTAAACAAAACCGGAAATTCAACAGGAAGAAAGGGGGGGAGAAGGTGAACTCGTCCGAGAAGTTAAAGCAACTGGTTTACGGGCAGTTTCTCCATTTTTCGCATATGATGGAGCAGTCGTTCGATAGGGAGTTGGACGAATTCGCCGATCAGGCGCGGGAAATGGGGCTTGACTCGTTTCCGAACAATTTGACGACCGTTCATGTGCTCGACTGCATCGGCAACCACGAGCCGATCAACAACACTACCATTGCCGACAAGCTGAATTTATCGAAAGCGAGCATTACTAAAATCAGTGCCAAGCTGCTTGAGGAAGGGTATGTGAAGCGCGGCCAGTTGAACGACAATAAGAAGGAAGTGTACTTCAGTCTGACGCCAAAAGGCAGGCGGATTTTCGAAGCGCATGAAGCGATGCACAAGATGATGGAACGCAGGTTTTTGGACACCTTTGACTCGTTTGCCGAAGCCGAACTGCTGGCGGTGCTGAAGTTCTTCCAAACGATGGCCGACTTTCTCAACGAGAGGCAATCGGCCGGGGTTAAGTAACGGTAAAAAAGTTGTTTTCCTGCCTTGACTCCCCCAAATATTCGTGATATTATAAATTTCGTTGCTGCAAAACAATGCATCAACGAAATACGCGGTCGTGGCGGAATTGGCAGACGCGCACGGTTCAGGTCCGTGTGGGCTAACCCCCCGTGGAGGTTCGAGTCCTCTCGACCGCATTAACTCAACAATGAATAAGCCCTTGAATTTCCTTTCGTGGAGATTCAAGGGCTTTTTGCATATTCGGAATTTGCAAGGTATGGATTATCACTTGGGCTGAAGCAAGCTGCGAGCTGTATTCAAGATAAACATAAATGTTGGCGGGCGTAGAGTAATGTGTAGGCAGATTAAATTCTGGTGCGAGTGTTATAGATAATAGATTCCTAATATCTAAAGATCCTATGATAGGGCTCTAGGTAGAGTACATAATAACGCAAAGGAATCCGCTTGGATTTACTTTCAAGTCGGAAAAAGGAGCTGGACTTATGTCCAAAATTTGAACAGACTGCCGAACGCAAAGGCGAACATAATCTTAACCATGATGTAAGCTGTGATTAAGGTAAATCGATAGTTCCCAAGCCGCCGATAAGGTACATTAATAGAGAAAGAACCAATGATCGGGTATCTCTTGAAAGGGATGAAAAGCATGATCATTTTGCAAGTTTTCAGAAAATTATCAATTTTTTGTCTTTCTGGGGAGGGAATATAAATGAATTTTCCTCGGTTCGCGTTTAATAATGTCAGACGCAACGGCCGTGCTTACACGGGATATTTATTAAGCAGCGCATTTATGGTGATGATTTTTTTTACGTATGCCGTTTTCATCTATCATCCTGAAATTCAGCGTGCGCCGATGGGCAAAATGACGTTAATCTGCATGCAGGTTGCCGCGTACGTGGTGTTTGTTTTTGCGATCTTTTTTGTGCTTTACTCGATCAGCGCTTTTTTGAAGTCCCGCAATAAAGAGTTTGGGATTTTAATGATGCTGGGCGCACAGCCGGGACAAATTAATAGCCTGATTTTTCTGGAAAATATGATCATCGGCACAGTTTCCATAGTCACCGGAATCGCCGGCGGGCTGCTGTTGGCCAAGCTGTTTTTACTGGTCAGTACAAAAATGATCGATATGAACGAGCTGGACTTTTATTGGCCATTAAAGGCAATTGCACTGACGGCGAGCTGCTTTGTTGCTTTATTTGTGGCGATATCGCTTTTTACGCTGCTGTTTATTCGCAAAAATCGGGTGCTGGAGCTTTTGAAGGGCAGCAGCAGGCCGAAGCGGGAGCCGAAAGTTTCAATTTGGCTTTCCATATTGGGCGCGATTTTACTGACTATTAGTTTTGTGGCCCTCGACAAGGACACTCTATCTCCGAAAGTTCTGATGATCGCCGCTTTTTCCGGTATTTCCGGCACCTATCTCTTTTACTCCCAGCTGTCAGTTCTCCTCATTCGTTTGCTCAAACGAAATCGAAGGCGTGTATGGCGCGGCACTAATTTGTTGTGGATTTCCGAGATCAGTTATAAGCTGAAGGACAATGCCAAAATGCTGTTTCTGGTGACGGTTGTTACTTCGATCGCTTGCATAAGCGCAGGCTTCGTACTGGCCGTTGATCAAGACAACAAGCAGCAGTTTTTGAACAATAAATTTGCTTTCAGGTATGACGTATATCAGCCAGAGCGTATCGATGCGGAGCTGGCCACTATTGAGCAGTCCATGCAGGAAGCGGGCATCGCTTTTGAGCGGTATCGGATAGATTCGATTGGCGCTATGCTGCAGAATTATGCCCACGACCCAACAACTGGCAGCGATGTAGAGTTTGTTCGGGCAAGCCAGTTTAATGAACTGGCGGCTTTGCTGGAGGTAGAGCCGTTGGAGAATCTGCCTTGGCAAACGGCTGTGGCGGTTTATCCGGACGTTAAACGTTTGCCCAGGCAGCCCTTAAAGTTTGAGGGAACCGAGTCCAGCATTACGATTGTGCAGGAAATCAGCATACCCCAGTTGGGAGGCGTTAGTAATGCAGGGGTTATGCTCATTGTTGAAGATGCCTTTTTTACCCAATTAACAGCTGATTTATCTAGCAGACCAGAGTATCTCTATCATGTACCATCCTGGACACAGCTTCCCTCGCTGCAAGATGAGCAATCCAAGATCGGCAGAGAGCTGTACGCATGGAATCAGCAGCAAATGAACGGCTGCGTCGCAGACTGTCTGAATAATATTTTGACGGTTCGTTCCGACAAATACCGGAGCACGAAAGATACGACCTCCGTGTTCAGCTTTATCGGAATTTTTATCGCCCTGATCTTCTCGATTTCGACGGCAAGCTTTTTGTACTTCAAGCTTTATACGGAGCTATCTGCCGACAGCCGAACGTACCATGCCCTGTCCAAGATCGGATTGAGCAGCGGAGAAATGAGCGCGGCGGCTACGAAGCAAATTGCTTTTATCTTTTTTATTCCGATTCCGATATCCGCGATACAAACGCTTGTGGTTTTGAAGTCTGTACTGAGATATATGAGGATCTCGCATGTCTATGTCTATACGGCTACTTTTACAGTGGCACTGGCTTTTCTGGCCGCCCAGACCGTCTACTTTATCATTGCGAGATCGCGTTATGTGAAAGCTTTACAGAAAATGATGGTATGAACAGCCGCCAGGACTTATGGGAAAGATGAATCAGTTTTTCAAAAAGGGGGATTCCGTTTGCGCAAGTTCAAGTTAACATCGATGCTGCTTATAGGTTTACTAATGATTGGGTTGGCAGGTTGTACAAGCTCGCCGGCGGCAAACACTGTTAAGTTGAAGGTGATGACTTACGACAAAGAAAACAGATACTTTAATCATCAATACGGTGATATGTTCCATGCCGAGAACGGTTCGATTAAGATTCAGCTTGTTAGACCCAAAAGTGTGGAACTTGAGAAGACCGCTTCGAACTATGTGCAGGCTCTTGAGCAGTCTATCGAACAAGAACAACTCGATGTTCTTTACTTAAGTATTGATGATTATAACCGATTATCAGCAGCAGGGTTCTTGTTGGATCTTGAACCGCTGGCGGTGCGGGATCACTACAATATCGACACGATTTATCCTTCCATCACCAGCTTTCTCAGGGAGCAAGGCGGCGGGAAGTTGTATGGTTTTGCACCTACATTCCAGCGAAAAGCCATTTTTTACAATATTGACCTGTTTGAGAAATATGGAATTGAGCCGCCACGCGACGGGATGACTTGGCAAGAGCTGATCGACTTAGCAGCACGATTTCCTACCGATGGAGATGAGCAGTCTAGGATATACGGGGGATTCACTAGTTTTGGGTTAAACAAAGAAAACCCTCTGGATGAACTAGGTACGTGGATCGGTTTATCTATGGGATTAAAGGCAGTTAACCTTGATACAATGCAAGTTACAATGGATACAGAAGGCTGGAAGCAAGCGTACGAACTAGCTCAAGCGGCATTATCAACGAATGCCCTTCACAAGGGAGGATTTAACGCGGATGAAGATTTCGATGGACAGCAACTTTTTGCTAAGGGGCGGCAAGCGATGTTGATCACTGATGAACCTAGCTGGGCCTATAGTGTACTTGACTATATAAAAAGTGATAAATCAGGGGTTAAGCCATTTAGGGTGGGTATGGTGGTTGGTCCAGCAGACCCGTCCAACCGAGAAATAACCAGAGATCTGAATATGAATAATGACTATGTATATGCGATTCGTGCCAATTCCTCCAATGTAGATGCCGCATGGGAATTGTTGAAGTTTATGCAGGGTGATAAGGTTGCCAGCAAATTGGCGAGAAGACCTGATCATGGTATACCTTCACGCATGGGTCAAACAAGCGATTATTATGGAATTAACTTGGATGGATTCTATCACTTAACCTCTTTGCCGCTAAGTAATTATTATGATGATCCTAATAGTAGTATTATTACGGATGAATTCAAAGAAAGATATGAGGAGATTTCGTATCGTGAATTGACCCAAGTAGAGAAGTCTCAAAAATCCCTTGATGACGCACTACAGACGATTCAACGAGATGCGCAAGCTGCCCTTGATGAAGCAGTCCTTGTCAGGACAGTTAATGGAGAAAATGGGAGTTCAGAGCCGGACAAGGGCATGGCAACGGAAGACATGACCATCCATTGGGATGATTTCAAGACAGTACCTTTTAAATGACTATGCTGCATGTTGAGCAGAGACAGGAGTCGATGATGAACAAAACATGGTTGCAAGTACTTACGATGCTTGTTATTAGTTGCCTGGTACTAGTAGGTTGTACAAGTGAATCTAAGGGTCCGATTGAACCAAAGGAGAATCAAGAGACGACTACGCTTAAGGTCATCTATCAGGATTCGGAATTATTCTACAAGCAATATGGAGATTCGTTCACGACGCTTAATGATCATATCCAATTTGAAGTCATCAGTGATGCGGACATTTACAAGGATATGGGGGACAAGACGAAGGAAGAGGTGTATGCAGAGTTTATCCGTGAAGAACAGCCGGATATCTTGATTCTGGATGCTCATCAGTTTAAAAAACAAATTAACGATGGAGTACTGACTGAACTTGATTCGCTTAGTGCTAGAGATAACTATAATCTAGATGGGTTCGTTCCTGGTTTAGTTGATCAGTTTCGTGAACTAGGCGGTGGTCAATTGTATGGGCTTACTCCGTCATTCTCAAGCAAGGCGATATTTTATAACAAAGACCTGTTCAAGAAAAATGGCATAGAGTTACCATCTGATGGAATGAGTTGGTACGACATCATTGAGCTTGCCCGCCGTTTTCCTACTGAAGGGGATAAACAGACACGAGTTTACGGATATAGCGGTGGAGATGTGTATGAAGCCCCTATGGATCTAGTTACACTGATTGATAAGATGAGCCGGGCTGAAGGATTGTCGATCGTGAACACAGATAAGATGCAGGTGACCTTAGATACAGATGCGTGGAAGAAAGTGATTCAGACTGCTATTGAGGCAGGCCAATCGGGAGCTATTTTTAATTCTATGGATGAATTATTCACCCGTGGAACGAAAGAGGAGTTTTATGACAGCCAACCATTTCTCATGGGGCGTTCTGCTATGCATATTGGATCGGTAACGTCGCTAGCACTTATGGATCATTTCAAGAATGATGTGAACGATGATGTCCCCTTTGAACTTGGGATTGCCGCCGGACCCGTCGATCCTCTTGATCCTACATCAACTTATGTAACACCAGGTGATATATTCGCCATTAATAAAGCATCAGTCCATCAAGATGCCGCATGGGAATTTATTAAGTATGTGTGCGGTGAAGATTATGCTCGTGCTAGCTCTGAATCTAATGAATTGTTGTTAGGTCAGCAACTGTTATTAAGTCGATCAGGATTTATGAAGGACTATGAAGGAATCAGTTTAGAGCCGTTCTATCGGTTAAAATCAAAATTTCCAAGGCGTAGTGACGATTGGTACAAGCTGCCTGATCCATTCTTCAACGATTTTGCGGCGGTCTTAAGCCGAGAACTAGAGCTTGTGAAAAAAGGGCAAAAATCCCTTGATGATGCGGTAGCAACCGTAAAGTCCGAAGCGCAAACGCTGCTTGATCAATCTGTAAAGAAATGATAGCCCAATAAACTTGAGTTGAATACTGTGTAAGATGGAGGGAAGTAGCAGAGCCGAATGAGGAGAGAGTGCCGAAGTATGATTGAAATCGATTGTATGGGAGATCCGGATCAAGGCTTGAGCTGTATGTTGTACAGCTCTTTTTTTTTATGGACAAATACGGCAGAAATGCAGCACCGTGTCCCTTGATCGCAGCCAGCTTAACGGCCTCAATGGAGTCAAGGCTGTAGAGAATGTAATCACCGCTTATATCGTTAATTTTTATTCAAATTTGACGCAACCATCAGTTCATAAAACTGCTTTGGAGTAACACCATATTCATTCTTAAAAGCTCTAAAAAAATTTGAATAATCGCCAAAGCCTGACTGTTTGTAAACACTATTTATTGGATAGTCTTTAAGAATTAACTCTTTTGCTTTAATTAATTTCTTCTGCACCATATACCTGTGAATAGTGGTGCCTGTATGCTTTTTAAATTCCCTGGATAGATGAAATTTACTGAGATAAAACTGTTTGGAAAGTTCATCAATGGAGATGTCTTCTTCTAAATGATCATTAATATACTCAATTATCCCATCGATGAGAATGCTCTTCTTTACAGAAATATCCAGGTTTGATGTGTCGTTCAAAACAAGATTGCTTAAGTTTACGACAAGCTCCGCAATATAGGCCTTATATAGCAAATCTTTGCCTAACCCTTGGTGGTTTTCAAGACTTAACAGCTTATTGAGCTGTGTCTTCGCATTTTGCTGAAATTCAATGTCCGCTCTTATTACATTTCTTTTTTTAACGCTTTCAAAGCATAAAGTAAGATCCGTTTCTTGGGATGATAATTCTTGGAGAAAGGATTTGTTTATCCAAAGTACAATCCGTTCATAGGGGACTTTCATACTATTAATAACTGCTTGGTGGAGCTCCTTTGTATTAATCAATATAATGTCACCCGGTTTTATATCGTAGGATTTGCCTTCGATCAAATAAGTAATGTCTCCGGAAATAAATAAATAAATCTCATAAAAATCATGATGATGTAAATACAACAAAGGAATATCGGAGTTTAAAAAGTGAAAAACCTCATAATCGCTGGAAATCATATATTTGCGAGTAAAAAACTTATGCAAATTTCTTTTCATTCGTGGTCCCCTTTTCAGCACAATGACTTGTATAAATTGTAACTAAGATTACTGAAGAGTTCTACTGAAAAACGTTGTAACTGGCGAATAGAATAATAATTACATGCGAAGATGAGCTGTATGATATTTTACTACAGCAATTTTTACAAGTTTTGAAGCAATTAAAACATATTTTTTTATCGTCATTTATCTATAATTAAAAACATGTTTGTGAAATTAATTGCAATTGTGGAACAGGAATTAAGCCAAAAGCCTGCTATGGCGCAGATGGTGCTTGAAAAATTCAAACCATAAAGTAAGCGCTAACAAGTAAGCGCTTTAACAAAGGCATTTCCAGATATTTGGATGAAATGCAGCCTATTTCATCAGAATATATAAAACATATTTTTCGGGAGGGCTATGTATGGAAAGCAATCCAAAACAAAAATTGCCTTTGAAGGAAAAGCTTGCTTATGGATTTGGGGATTTGGGAAATGGGTTTATGTTTGATTTAGGGCAATCATATCTGCTGAAGTTCTTTACGGATGTGCTTAATATTCCGGCGGTGGTTGGAGGAACTGTCTTCTTAATATCAAAAATATTTGACGCTTTTGCAGATGTAACTGTCGGAACGATTGTAGACTCCAGAAAGAAAATAGGGAAAAGAGGAAAATTCAGGCCGTTTATTTTATACGGCACACTGCCTCTGGCAATCACTACGGTACTATGCTTTTTAGTTCCGAATCTATCGATGGCCGGAAGAATAGCCTTTGCTTATATTACCTACATGCTGTTTGGATTAGCCTATTCTTTTGTAAATATACCCTATGGTTCATTAGCAGCAGCGATGACTCAAGATTCAGTAGAAAGAACCAAGCTGGCTTCCTTCAGACAGGCCGGTTCCAATTTGGCCGTACTGATCACAGGGGTAGCCGTAATACCTCTAATACTGAATTTTTCCGATTCCAAAGTAGGTTATCCGGTAGTCATGGGATTAATGGCCTTGATTGGTACGGTTTTTCATTTAATTTGCTATAAATATACGGTAGAACATGTAAGAGTTGACGCTCCGGAGAAGAAAAAAGAACCTATAAGCAAAATGTTTAAAGTGCTTTTCTCAAATAAACCGCTAATGATCTTGAATCTGATGAGCTTATTAACCATATCTTTTTACAATCTGAAGGTAGGTATGATGGTATATTATGCTCAATATGTCCTCGGTAATGCAAACTTAACAGCAACTTTAAATTTCGTAAGTATCGGCTGTTCATTGATAGGCGTTGCTGTAATGCCGCTTGTCGTTAAAAAAATCGGAAAGAAAGCTACTTTTTTAGCAGGATTGGGCATATGGGTGGCCGGCGATCTAATAAATTACATGCTTCCCGGAAATAAAGCTGTATTTATAACATTTTCTTCTATAGCCTGGTTTGGAACGGCTTTCATGAACGGTATGACCTGGGCATTTATATCCGATGCCGTCGAATACGGCGAGTGGAAAACAGGAGAAAGAACCGAAGGAATTATTTATTCTACTTTTAGCTTCTGCAGAAAGCTTGCACAAGCTTTAGCCGGATTTATTCCAGGAGTGGTTTTGAGTCTGATTGGATACATTCCTAATGTTCAGCAATCAGCCGAAACATTAGCTGGAATAAAATCATTAATGCTTCTGTACCCGGCTATTGGAGCAGGAATTGCTATTTTGACTTTTGTATTCTTGTATAATTTAACAGATGATAAATATAAGCATATTTTAGCGGAATTAAGCGCAAGAAAAGAAGCTAAAGCGATCCAATAGTTTGATTGACTTTTAGGAGGGAAAACCAATGAAAATAAGCAATAAAATGATAAGTATAAAAAATTACGATAACTATTTAAATATTGATACCGATGCCGCTAAATATAGAATTGTCTTACTAAATGATGAAATTGTAAGAATTCGTTGTACTTTTGATGAAGAATTTGCGGAGGAAGCATCCTATTCCCTGATTATGACTGCGTGGGAAGACAAAATGGATGGCTTGCTAAGCGAGGAAAGAAAGAGAGTACGGGCAGTTGGAAGCAAATACGAGGATTTAGGCACTTATATTCGGCTATCTACCAAAAAGTTAAAAGTAAATATATACAAAGAGCCTTTTGCTATAGAGATTACAGATAAGGAAGGCAATGTGTTGCATTCCGACTTGAAAGAAAAATCCTATGTAAAAGATGCTCACGGAAGACTCTATCATTATTCCTGTATGGATGACGAAGATTGTTTCTATGGGTTTGGAGAAAAAACAGGCTACCTAAACAAGAAGAAAAAAAGATTAAGAATGCACAATGTTGATACTGTAGGATATGATTCAGAGCATACAGATCCGCTCTATAAGCATATACCTTTCTATATCAAATTTAACAAAAAAAATAGCATAGCCAGCGGAATATTTTATCATAATTCCTTTGATTCCGTTTTTGATATGGGATGTGAGAGAAGCGGTTATTGGAATAAGTATAGTTACTTTTGCGCCGACGGCGGAGAGCTGGACGTATTCTTTATCTATGGCCCGAAAATAAAGGATGTTATAAGAAACTACACGGATTTAACGGGAAAAACTGCACTGCCTCCAAAGTATTCCTTGGGATATATGGGTTCAACCATGTATTATACGGAATTGGATAGAAACTCGGATCAAGCTATTCTGCAGTTTCTTGATAAATGCAAGGCAGAAGGAATTCCTTGTGACGGTTTCTTTATGTCATCAGGATATACGACAGGAGAAAATAATAAAAGATACGTTTTTAACTGGAATTTTGATCGGTTCGCAAATCCTGCACAATTTGTAGGTCAAGTAAAGGAAAAAGGGGCTTGTCTAGCGCCCAACGTAAAACCCGGTATGCTGACTTCTCACCCTTTATACAAGGAATTTGCCGCAGCGGGGGCCTACATAAAGGATGAAAAAGAAGAAAAGTCACAAATTGACAGATATTGGGGAGGCCCGGCTTCCTTTGTGGACTTTACCAATCCTAAAGGAAGAGAATTATGGAAAAAGCACCTAAAACAAGCTTTAGTTTCACTTGGGATTACATCGATATGGAATGATAACAATGAATATGAAATAAACAATTCCGAAGCTGTTTGTCATTTTGAAGGTATGAAGCAAAAAGTGAGTGCTTTACGGCCAATCATGCCTAATCTAATGGCTTTTACGGCAAAAGAAACCATAGCGGAAGCAGATCCAAATACAAGACCATATATCATCAACAGAGCCGGATTTGCGGGAATTCAGCGTTATGCCCAAACCTGGGCCGGAGATAACAGTACAAGCTGGAAGAGCTTAAAATTCAATATTCCCGTAATACTTGGAATGGGACTGTCAGGAGTTGCCAATCAAGGCTGCGACATAGGAGGCTTTTATGGTCCGGCACCTGAGCCGGAGCTATTTGTAAGATGGGTTCAGAACGGAATTTTTCAGCCAAGATTCTCCATACACTCCTGCAACAATGATAATACCGTTACAGAACCGTGGATGTATCCATCCTATACAAAATATATTAGGGAAGCTATAAAGCTTAGATATACATTAGTACCCTATTTGTACTCCCTGCTATTTGAAGCATCAACTGAAGGTGATCCGGTCATGAGACCTTTAGTTTATGAATTTGAAAATGATAAAAAAGTGTCTGAAGAAAGCTTTGATTTTATGTTCGGAAGTTTTATATTAGTAGCCAACGTCCTTGAAAGGGGGGCAAAAACAAGAAAGGTGTACCTTCCGGAAGGAGCCGCTTGGTTTGATTGGAATACCAAACAGGTCTATGAAGGAGGGCAAACTATTGAAGTAGAAGTTGCATTAAATTCAATTCCTATGTTCATTAGAAGTGGAGCCATTATCCCGATCAGTGAAGGCTTAATGAATATTCATCACGATTCGATTGATAAACTTAAATTTTTAATAGAACCATCGGAGGAATCCAGCTTTGTATTATATGAAGATGATGGTATTACTAATAATTATAAAAATGGCGAATACTTAAAAACCTTAGTATCCGTGAAAAAAACGGATGGAGTTAAAATTACTTTTGAAAAAGAAGGTAACTATAACAAACAACCTAAAGAAATTAATATCGATTTAATATGCAGAGATGTAGCCCCGGTCCAAATATGCTTAAAAGATATTAAGCTGCCCATGTTACTGGATAAAAAACAATGGGAATTAAGCGAAGAAGGCTGGTATTTTGACACCGAGCAAAGAATAGCTAAAATAAAATATCCGAATCTCGGTGAAAATTATGATCTTCATGTTAATTTCAGTGTAAAGGACTTAATTTCCATTTAATTGGCGAACTGGACTGGGACGATCGCCGGCCGAGGCTCCCCGCCCGGATTCGTCAGCATCCGTTTTCTTCGCTCTTTAAATGTGCCGATTTCTTTACATGTTTGAATTAATATGACAAATCCAGATTTAGATGACAAGCCGCTACGATAAATTTCATTTCAGCTAAAAACCACCGGATTCCAAGTTTCACTGGATTCCGGTGGTTTTTCTGTTTGTAGTTTCTAAGGCAATGACGAGCCTTTTTGTTTGGCTGAGGACTTAGTTTATTGCTTATGTACATAGGACTGACAAAATCTTAGAGTGGTCAATAAATTTCCTTTATGAATAAAAGAAGGAAATTTAAGGATTTTATAGAATTTACATATAAAGGAATTGAAAATCAGCAAGGCTAAGCAAAAGAAAGGGGTAATTTTTTTGATCAAGCGGTCTTTTTATTATCTGTGGGGGTCTCAGACGATCTCCAATGTTGCAGATATTATCTACATGTTGAGTATAACGGTATTGGTGTTCAGCTCTAGCAATTCTTTAATGCAGACCACTTTGATTCCGCTGTTCCGTTTGTCAGCCCAAGTGGTTAGCGGGCTGGTCGCACCTATAGTTCTCAGCCGATTCAGGCTCACGCGGATTTTGCTGTTCTCCCAACTAGGGCAGTTTATCATTTTTACACTGCTGTTTCTTTACTTGTGGACCAACCCCGGGCAAGGGTCGTTTCTTTTCATTTTTGTGATGGTGTTTGGCATGTCCTTTCTGGACGGCTGGACCAACCCGGCGCGAAATGCGCTTGTCCCCCGCTTGGCCAGCGGTGAGGGACTCATGCGCGCGAACAGCTTGGTAGCCGTCAGCGATCAGGTAGTTAAATGTGCAGGATGGGCGCTCAGCGGGATTGCTGTAGCCTGGCTCGGTTCACTGAATACGCTTTTGATCGCATCCTGTTGTTATTTGTTGGCTGCAGCGGTCACTACATTCATTCGTGATCCGCTGGATGATCGGGAATCCGGCTCCGAATCTCCAATACCCGCGACTCAGCCGCCGGCAGCAGCCGAATCAAAGGGCTCGCATTGGAAAGAACTTGGGGCAGGATGGCGGATTATTTGGCATAACCGCCGCATTCGTTCTCTGATGATCGTGGACAGTATAGACACCATTGGGGGAACCTCCTGGCTTGGTGTATTTATTCTGGCGTATGTAACTCAGGTGCTGCATAAGGATGCAAGCTGGTGGGGGTTTATGAATGCTTCCTTTTTCTCCGGGATGATTCTGGGCGGGCTGGTTGTTGTTGGTTTGGTCAAACGGTTGCAAAAAAACAGTTATTTGTACATGCTGGGAGCATTGTTCGTGTATGTGCTGATTACGGTAGTGTTTGCTCTCAATACGATTCCGGCCGCTGCGCTTGTTCTTTTTGCCGTCTCCGGATTACCGGTGCAAATGGCCGGGATTATTCGCCGTACCTTGCTGCAAACAAGTGCTCCGGCGGCTCAGCTCCCCAAAGTAATGGCAGGGATTGACGTGCTTACGAACCTTGGCTTTGGTTTATCTTTATTGTTCCTGGGTTGGTATGCGGACCGTTTTGGAATGGTACAAGTGTATTTGCTGGCTGCGGCTATGACGACAATTGCTGTCTTGATCGGGTTGTTCTATCGGAGGGATTTTCAAGAAAGTGCGCAAGTGGATCATCCAACCGTCAAGGGTTCAGGGATTTGAAGCAGTGCCATTCGTAATACGGGTCATACGTCATCAAGAGTATGGCCCCAGTTCGGATTTTTTCGAAAGCCTCCTTAAGGTGTGGATGAACAAATACATTTTAAAGGCATTTAGTTCAAGAAGGGCGTTCCCGAAGTGTTGGGGAGCGCCTTTTTTAATGAAATGAAATCGGGATTTTTTTTGGCTAAAATAACGTAATAAGGAAAAAATGTGCAAATCACATATCGGCTACTCGGCTATTATGTTGACGGGGGGCTTGCGGATGGTGGAAAAAGGGAAGATTTCTGCGGGGCGGGATTTATGGCTGTCGCCTGTGCACCTGGCCGGTATCGCCTTCGTGCTGGCCATGCTGCAGCTCGGCCGCATGTTTCCGGGAGAGACAAGCATCGCTTACAGCAAGCGGGTGTTAGAAAAGCTGCCGGGTAAAGCGGCGGGGCTTATCATCGTGTTTTACACCGCTTACCTGACCAGCGTTATTCTACGGATTTACAGCGATTTTATTTCCTCCGTATTTTTGGAGAATTCCCCCTCCCTAGTCACCGCCGGCGGAATAATGTTTCTTGTGGCGTATGCGGTCAGGGGGGGCGGTGCTGGGGCGGCTGGCCCAGCTGTTTCTGCCGGTTACGATCGTAGTGTTCGCGCTGCTGAGTATTCTCACCATCCCTGAATGGAACGTATCAAACGCTCTGCCGATCATGGGGAACGGACCGGTTCCTTCGCTTAAGGGAGCCATCGTTCCGTTCACCTGGTTCTCCGGCTATCTTTTGTTGGGATTGTATTTCCCGTTATTGTCGAATCAGCGGAAAGCGGCGTTTTTCGTTTTGACGGCCTGGTTTGGGGAAATGATTACACTTGCGGCGTCCGGACTTGTGTCCGTTTTTCTTTTTGGCGAGTATGCCGGTACATTAAACTATCCGTTTATCGAAGTCGTTCGTTATATTGGACTCGGTGAGTTCTTTCAGCACATTGACGCCTTGCTGCTGGCTGTATGGCTGCCGGGGACGTTTATCGAATTGGCCGCGTATTTCTATGCGGCGGTGACGGGAATGGCCGAATGGATTGGACTCAAGGATTATCGGGCGCTTGCCTTTCCGCTTGGATTTTTGGCTTTGGTCGTGAGCTTCTGGGGCCTTTCCGGCGCTGCTGATTTTGCTCATTATTTGGCGACGAGTCATGTTTGGTTCGATTTTTCGCTGGTAGTGTTCGGCTTTATTCTCTTCCTGACGGCATGGATCCGCGGCAAACTGGGGGCTCTAAAACCAAATAGAGTGCAGGAGAAAGATGGGATGTGATATCAAAAAACCGCCGGAGGATTTCTCCGGCGGTTTTTCTCATGCCAGGACGGGGTTATTTCATCCCTGAGATCGAATAGTTTTCGATGATGTGTTTCTGGAAAATGATAAAGATGATGATAATCGGTACGACCATAAATGCCGAACCCGCCATCTGCAGCGCGAAATTTCCCGCGTACTGGCCTTTTAGCAGCTGCAAGCCGACCGACAGCGTATACAGCTTCTCGTCGTTGGCGATGATGATCGGCCAGAGGAAGCTGTTCCAGCCGGCGATAAAGGCCAAGATTCCCTGCACAGCCAGGATGGATTTGGAGATCGGCAAGGCGATTTGCAGGAAGATACGGAACTCTCCGGCGCCGTCCAAACGGGTCGCTTCCAGCAGTTCGTCGGGAATCGTCGACATAAACTGGCGGAACAGGAAGATGGCAAAGGCGCCAACCATGCTCGGAAGCGCGATCCCCACCAGCGTATTGGTCAGACTCATCATGTTCAGGATCAGATAGACCGGAATCATCGTGACCTGACCGGGAATCATCATGGTGGCCAGCACGAGGTAGAACAAGCCGTCCCGGCCTTTAAACTGGTATTTGGCAAAAGCAAAGCCGGCTAGCGCGTTCAGGAACAATCCGAGAAAGGAAAAGACGACGATGATCAACGTATTGCGCAAATAAATGCCGAACTGCATATTTTCAAACAGCTCGCGGAAGTTGTTCAGGGTAAACTGCTGCGGCCACAACGTTGGCGGAATTTGCGCCACTTCGCTTTCCGTCTTGAACGAGGACAAGATCATCCAAACGAACGGCAGCAGCATCAGCAGGCCAAGCACGCCCAGCAGGATACCAAACAGCCATTGCAGCGTTTTATCGCCAGAGGTTTTGGTTTTCATGCGTATACACCTCCCGGGATGGCATCAGACATCCGCTTCCTTATTTTGGAATTTGTATTGCACGAGCGTAATCAGGATTATCGCAAAAAACAAAATAAAGGATCCTGCCGCGGCATATCCGAATTTACTGAATTGAAAACCGTTATTGTAAATAAACAGGGCCACGGACAGCGTACCGTCGAGCGGACCGCCGTTGGTCATGACGAACGGCTCTTCGAAGAATTGCAGCCAGCCGATCATCGTCGTCATCGACACGAAGAAGATGGCAAAGCGCAGCAGGGGGATGGTGATCGACCAGGTTTGCCGCCACGCGCTGGCTCCGTCGATTTGCGCCGCTTCGTAATACGTCTTCGAGATGCCTTTGAGCGCGGCGATGAAGATGAGCATGTTGAGGCCGATTGCCCGCCAAACGGCCAGGATGATCAGCGAAATTTTCGCCATGACCGGATCCTGCAGCCAAGGGACAGGCCCCAGGCCAAGCGAAGTCAAAATATAGTTGAGCAGCCCCAGCGACGGGTTGTACAGATAGCTCCAGACGACGGCGACCGCCACGACGTTGGTGACCGACGGCATATAGAAAATAACCCGGAACGCTTTGAAAATGCGGGCTCTTCCGGCGTTGATCAACAGAGCGATCATGAGGGAAATGACGATCACGAGCGGAACGCCGATGATAACGTAGAACAAGGTGTTGAAAATCGATTTTTGAAAAGAAGGATCTTGCAGAACTTCCTTGTAATTGTCGAAGCCGATGAAGCTGATGTTCGAATAGTCGGCCAGTCCGGCCATATCCATGTCGGTAAAGCTGATGACGAGCGCGATGGTGATCGGCAGCAGCGAAAATAATGCCAGCAGAATCAAAGTCGGCGCAACGAATACATAAGGGGCGTTTTTTTGCGATAAGCCTTTCATTGAGAATCACTTCCTTTATTTATGCGCTTCTTAAACCTAGGCCAAACCGCGGTTTGCCGGGCAGCCTAGGCTGCCCGGCGGGTTTCGGCGGTATCGCGGCTGCTGTTATTTGTTCAGGATTTTCTCCGCTTCGGCGTTGAAAACGTCCATTTCGCTTTGGACGTCGGCACCTCCGCGGACGATGCGTTCAAAGCTCTTCAAATACGTTTGGGCAATTTGTTCCCAGCTTGTCAATAGCGGCATCGGTTCGGAATGCTCAAGCTGTTGCTTAAGGGCCTGGTAGCTCGGATCGTCTTTCAACGACGGGTCTTCCCACGCTTTTACGTTAGTCGGAAGCGATTTGGTCAACTGCATCCACTTGACCTGCGTTTCCGGTTTGCTCATATATTGAATGAACTTCAATGCCTCATCCGGATGTTTGGTATATTGGAATATCGACAAGTCGGAGCCGCCCAACGCCGAGATGTTGTTCTTTTTGGCCGGCAGCGGGGCGACCGCCCATTTTCCTTCGAGTTCCGGGGCTTGCGTTTGGATCAAGTTGATATTCCAAGGACCGCTGATGAACATCGGAACGATGCCATCGCCTCTAAGTCCCTGCACCGCGTCCAGCCCCGCGTCGACAGGAGCCGAACCGTCCTTGAAGAATCCGTCCAGATATTCAACGGCCTCCACGAACTCGGGCTGGTTGAACAGCGGTTTGTTTTGGTCGTCCAGCAGCTTGGAGCCGTTTTGGCGGGCGAACATAAACGCCAGCGATTGCTCTTTCATGTCGATGCTGATGCCGTATTTGCCTTGGCCGCGTTCAGCCAGCTTTTTGGCGGCGGCGCGCAGCTCTTCCCAGGTTCTCGGGGCTTGATCGTACCCCGCTTCTTTAAGCAGGTCGGTGCGGTAGAACAGCACGCGGGTTTCGGTATACCACGGAATCCCTACGATTTTCCCGTCGTACTTTGTCGTGTTCACGGCACCCGTAAAAAATTGATCCTCTTTGAACTCGGGATATTGATCCACCAGGGAAGTCAAATCAAGCAAGGCTCCGGCGCCCGCAAACTCCGGAATCCAGGTCGTTCCCATCTGGATGACGTCCGGCCCTTTCTTCGAAGCGACGGCCGTCAGCAGCTTGTCGTGCGCATTGGACCATGGCAGGGCCTGAACGTTGACCTTAATGTCCGGGTTTTCCTTCATGAAATCGCCGGCAATTTGCGGCAGCGCTTTGGCTTCATCGCCCATCGCCCACACGCTGATTTCTACCTGCTTGGTGCCGCCGGAAGCCGTGTTGTTGTTTGACCCGCAACCGGTAAGAATGCCGGCGAGAACCAGCGAGCTTGCCAAAATAGTCGTTGCTGTTTTTTTCCACATAAGGATCGTCCTTTCTTCAATAATTGCTGTAAGTAATATGAGGATTCCAGAAGTGAATTTATACAAAAAAGCTTGTAAACTAGCTGACGGGATAAGCACCTCCTTGCCTTCGAGTGAAAGTCGTCCCCTTGTCGTAAACTAATGGTGTGCCAATGCAAGCGGCACGGTTCTCTTGGAACGTTTCGATTTCAATGAAGATAGATTGTTTTATCCGTAAACGAGAAGCTAGTGAAACGTTTCGATTCATTATAAAACAGAATGTAATCGTATTCAATAGATTTTTTTCGGCAATATAAATTTTCTTAAAATGTTAAATTGATTATATTAGAACGTTTCGACAGTTTATGAAATCGCATTCAATTGAAATTGACGTATTCGAGGATTCGATATATAATCCACTTATTCCGTAAATTGAAACGTTTCGATTATCTTGTGATATCGTTAAGTATGAATAAGGGTGGGGATGAAATGAAGCGGCAACCTATCGAGACTTATGTGGAGCAAATGACGCTTGCGGAAAAAATCGGCCAGCTGCTGCAATTGGCGGTGCCGTTTTTCGAAGGGGCCAAGACGGAAGGAGAAATCACCGGCCCGATGGAGGGGCTGGGCGTTTCCGAGGAAACCGTGCGGAATACGGGATCGGTGCTCGGATTGTCGGGGGCGCAGGAAGCCATCAACGTTCAACAGGCTCATTTGCGTAAAAACCGTTTGGGCATTCCGCTGCTGATCATGGCCGATATCATCCACGGTTACAAAACGATTTTTCCCGTTCCGCTGGCCATCGGTTGTTCCTGGGACTTGAAGCTGGCGGAACGAAGCGCCGAAATCGCCGCCCGGGAAGCGGCGGTTTCGGGCGTTCACGTCACGTTCGCCCCGATGGCCGATCTGGTGCGCGATCCGCGCTGGGGGCGGGTTATGGAAGCGACGGGGGAGGACCCGTTTTTAAATGGAGAATTTGCGCGGGCGTTTGTGCGGGGCTTTCAAGGCAAGGACCTGCAAAACGACACGAGCCGCGTCGCCGCTTGCGTCAAGCACTTCGCCGCCTACGGCGCGGCGGAAGGAGGCAGGGACTACAATACGGTCGACCTGTCGGAACGGCAGCTGCGCGAATACTATTTGCCGGCTTACAAAGCCGCGCTGGATGAGGGCTGCGAAATGGTCATGGCCTCGTTCAATACGGTGGACGGCATCCCTTCGACCGGCAACAAACGGCTGTTGCGCCGGCTGCTGCGCGAGGAATGGGGGTTCGGCGGGGTGATCATTTCGGATTGGGGCGCCGTCAAGGAACTGATTCCGCACGGCGCCGCCGCCGACGAGAAGGAAGCCGCCTTGCGCTCCATCGAAGCGGGCATCGACATCGAAATGATGACGACCTGCTATATGAAGCATTTGGCGGAGCTGGCGGAAAACGGCGTCATCGAGGAAAAGCTGATCGACGAAGCCGTGCTGCGGATTTTGCAGCTCAAGCAAAAGCTGGGATTGTTCGACAATCCGTATCGCGGAGCCGATCCGGCGCGGGAAGCGGAAATCGTGTTTTGCGGCGAGCATCGGGCCGTTTCGCGCGAGCTGGCGGCGAAATCCTGCGTTTTGCTAAAAAACGAAGGGGTGCTCCCGCTGCGGCGCGATCAATCCATCGCGCTGATCGGTCCGTTCGCCCAAAGCGGAGACATTCTTGGGCCGTGGTCGTGGCATGGGTCGACCGAGGCCGCGGTCCGTTTGCACGACGGCATCGCCGCCAAGATCGGCACGGGCCGTATCGCCGTCGCCGAAGGCTGCGGCATCGAGGAGGCCAGCCCCCGGCAGCTCGCAGCGGCGCTTCGGGCGGCGGAAGGCGCCGACGTCATCGTGCTGGCGCTGGGCGAAAGCTCCGAGATGAGCGGCGAAGCGGGCTGCCGGGGAGATATCCGGCTGCCGCAGGCGCAGCTGGCGCTGATCGAACGTCTCGCCGAGCTCGGCAAGCCGATGGCGGCCGTGCTGTTCAACGGCCGGCCGCTTGACCTGCACGGCGTAGCGGACCGCGCCGATGCCGTGCTCGAGGCCTGGTTCCCCGGCAGCGAAGGCGGCCACGCGATCGCCGACCTGCTGTTCGGCGACGTGCAGCCTGCAGGCCGGCTGACGATGTCTTTTCCCTATGCGGCGGGACAGATCCCGGTTTACTATAACAGTTTCAATACCGGCCGCCCCAAGGATGCGCCGGACGCGCAGGTGCGTTACGTGTCGCAGTATCTGGACATGCCCAACGAACCGTTGTATCCGTTCGGATACGGTCTGAGCTATACCGCGTTCGCTTACGGCGAACCCGAGCTGTCGTCGCCCGAAATGACCCCGGACCGGCCGCTGACGATCAAGGTGAAGGTGACCAATACCGGAGCCGTGGCTGCCGAAGAAACGGTGCAGCTGTACGTTCGCGATTTGGCGGGGGATGTGGTGCGTCCGGTCAAAGAGCTGAAGGATTTCCGCAAAATCCTGCTGCAGCCGGGGGAGGCCCGGGAAGTGGCGTTTGCGCTGACAGAGCCGCAGCTGCGTTACCATCATGCCGATTTGACTTTTGCAAGCGACGCGGGGGATTTTCTCGTTTACGTCGGACCCAACAGCAGAGACGCGGCGGGCCTGCGCTTCAGTCTGCGCTTATAGCTTGCTTATAGCCTATAGAAATAAATGAATGAGGGAGTGGGGATTATGGCGGAAATGGAGGCGAAAACGGTCCTTCAAGCGGGGGATTTGGCCTTTGCGTTATGGAATAGCGGCGATATGTACGAAATGAAATACCGGGAAACGATGATCAACCAGCTGTTGTCCGGTCCGGTGGAAGGCTCGCTGAACAATCTTTATTTGCGGCTGCACCGGCCGGAAGGCATCCAAGCGCTTCCCCTGCTCGGCGTCCGCTCGAACGGCCGGGTGAAAAGCGGCGCGGAGGCGGCTGTTTGGGACGGCGAGGCCGCGGGCATCCGCTGCCGGGTCGTTTTGACGCTGGACCCGCGGGGCGTTTGGTTTTGGGACGTCCGGCTGGCGGGGCAAACCCCGTACGAGATCGATGTCGTATACGGCCAGGATGTCGGCATCGCCGAACAAGGGGCCGTGCGCAGCAATGAAGCGTACTTATCGCAATACATCGACCACGCCGTCTTCCGGCACGCGCGCTGGGGAATGGTTGTCTGTTCCCGGCAAAACCAGCCGCAACGGGGGAAATTCCCGTATTTGCAGCAAGGTTCGCTGACGGGGGCCATCGGGTTTTCGACCGACGGATTTCAGTTTTTCGGGCTATCGTACAAGGAAACCGACCGGCCTGAAGCGCTGGCCCGGCCGGACCTGGCGGGCGATATCTATCAATACGAGTTTGCGTACACGGCCCTGCAGTCGAAACGGCAAATCTTGTCCGGAGAGGCGCGGTTCGTGTTTTACGGATTGATTCAGGAAGACCATCCCGCGGCAATCGAGGCGCTGGAGCACGAAGAGCTGATAGAGGATGCTTGGCGCAATGTTGAATCCAAAGCGGCCGCGGTTTCGGCGGCGAATGCCGCCGCTGCGGCGGTGCCGGCATCGCGGGCTGCGGCGATCGGCGAGCCGCTCGGTACCGAGCCGATGGATGAAGCCGAACTCGAAACATTGTTCCCGCACCGGCATCATGAGGAGCGCGAGAACGGGACGCTGCTGTCTTTTTTCACGGATACGCATGAGCATGTCGTACTGAAGGAAAAAGAGCTTCGGGTGGAGCGCCCGCACGGCATCATCCTGATGTCCGGCGGCAATGACCGGATGAACGCGGACGTCATCACGACGACCTCCTATATGTACGGCGTTTTTAATTCACAAATCGCGGTCGGCAATACATCGTTCCACAAACTGGTTTCGAACGTCCGGAACGCGCTGAACGTTTCCAAGGCGTCGGGGCAGCGGATCTACGTGGAAATGGACGGGGTTTACCGGCTGCTGACGATGCCTTCGATGTTCGAGATGGGCTTCAACTATGCGCGCTGGACGTATAAAACGCCGGACGACACGATCATCGTGACGAACCATACGGCGGCGGAAGCGCCGGAATTGACGCTGCGCGTCGCTTCCGCCAAGGGACGGGCCTACCGGTATTTGGTGACGAACCAGATCGTCATGAACGATCATGAATTCTTGCTGCCGTACCGGATGGAGCAAGGGGAAGGAACGCTGACGTTCCGGGCCGACCGCGCGGCCATTTCCGCTGCGGTTTATCCGGATTTGGCCTACCGGATGCACGTTGCGGGCACGGACTTCCAAGTATTTGATGAAAGCAAGCTGGCTCCCGGCGCGGAGCCGGGCAGTTCCTCGCTGGTGGTGCTGGAAACGGAGCCAAGCGCGGAATGGACGCTGACCGTGCAAGGGCTGCTGAACGGCGGCGAACCGCCGCTGTCCGGCCGCGGGGAGCGGGAAGAGATCGCGCGTTACCGCGATTTTCTGGGCCGGGTCATGAACGGGTTCCGTTTGACGGCGGAAGGCGAAGCCGCGGAGGAACTGCAAAAGCTGAACGCGCTCGCCTGGTGGTACACGCATAACATGCTGGTGCACTTCTCCGTGCCCCACGGGCTGGAGCAGTACGGCGGGGCGGCCTGGGGAACGCGCGACGTTTGCCAGGGACCGGCGGAATACTTTTTGGCCACGCAAAAATACGGGGTGGTCAAGGACATCCTCAAAACGGTGTATGCGCACCAATACGAGGAGGACGGCAATTGGCCGCAATGGTTCATGTTCGACGGTTATTTCCGGATCCAGCAGGAGGAAAGCCACGGCGACATCATCGTATGGCCGCTGAAAGTGCTGGGCGATTATTTGGCGGCCACCGGGGATTACGGGATTCTCAATGAAGAAGTTCCGTATACGTTAAAGGAAGGCTTCGAGCCTTCTGCGGAAACAGCGACGATCCGCGAACATGCGAAGAAGGAGATCGGCTTCATCCGCAGCCGCTTCCTGCACGACACGTTTTTGTCGTCCTACGGGGACGGCGACTGGGACGATACGCTTCAACCGGCCAACGCCCAGCTCAAACGGTATATGATCAGCAGCTGGACGGTGGCGCTGACGTACCAAACGTTCCGCGGGCTGGCGGAGGCGCTGCCGGCTGAGGAGCAGGCTTGGGCCGACGAGCTTGCGGACCTGGCGGCGGGCATCAAACGCGATTTTAACAAATACATGCTGGGCAGCGAAGTGATTCCGGGTTTCGTGTACATGGAAGAGCCGGGGCAAGCCGAACTGATGCTGCATCCGGCGGATACGAAAACGGGCATCCGCTACCGCCTGCTGCCGATGACGCGCAGTATGATCGCCGAGTTGTTGACCGCCGAGCAGGCGGAAGCGCACTACGCTCTGATCAAGGAAAAGCTGTATTATCCGGACGGGGTGCGCCTGATGGACCGGCCGGCGAACTACCGGGGCGGCGTCAGCGCGCATTTCAAGCGAGCGGAACAGGCTGCCAACTTCGGACGGGAGATCGGGCTGCAGTACGTGCACGCCCATATCCGCTTCATCGAAGCGATGGTCAAGTTGGGGAAAGCCGAGGAAGCCTGGAAAGGATTGCACATGATCAATCCGGTCGGCCTGCAGGAGGCCGTGCCGAACGCCGAACTGCGGCAAAGCAATACGTACTTCAGCAGCTCGGACGGCAAATTCGCCACCCGTTACGAAGCGGACGAGCGGTTTGACGAGCTGCGGCGCGGCGCCGTGCCGGTGAAAGGCGGCTGGCGGATTTACTCCAGCGGCCCGGGGATCTACATGAATCAGCTGATTTCCAACTGTTTAGGCCTCCGCCGCCATGGGGAAGATCTCGTCATCGATCCCGTGCTCCCGCCGCATCTCGACGGGCTGCGGTTCGACTTCGTCTGGATGGGCGTCCCGACATGCTTCGTTTACCGCATGGACGGCCAGGGACGCCGGGTGCGGATCAACGGCCGGGACGTTCCCGTCCGGGAGAACCCCGGATATTACCGCAGCGGCGGGGTTCGCCTCAGCCGGCAGGATTTTGCGTCGGCGGGGACCAAGGATCATAACGTCGTTGAAATCTTTATGTAATTGAGGGGAGAAATTTTGTGGTTAGCATTAAGGACATTGCCAAACAGGCCGGATTTTCCATCTCCACGGTATCCCTCGCCTTAAACGGCAGCCCGAAAGTCACGAACGAGACGAGCGCGAAAATCCTCGCCGTCGCCGAACAATTGAATTATGTGCCCAATGCTGCCGCGCGATCCTTAAAAACCCGGGAGTCCAAAATTATCGGCGTATATTTAACCGACTTCAGCGGCGCGTTTTATGGCGACCTGCTGCACGGCGTCAAAGAGGTGCTGAGCCGGAAGGAATACGACATGGTCGTGTGCAGCGGCAAGCAGTCCCATCGTCTGCTACCGGAGCGCATGGTCGACGGGGCGATCATTTTGGATGAGACGTTTTCCAGCGAGGAGCTGCTTAAATACGCCGATCTCGGGCATAAAATCGTGGTGCTCGACCGCGAGCTGGATCACCCGAACATCAATCAAGTGCTGCTGGACAACAAGGCGGGCGCCGCTTTGGCCGTCGAGCACCTGATCGAGCAGGGTCACCGCAAGCTCTACGTCGTGACGGGCCCGAAGGGCTCGTACGATTCGAAGCAGCGGCTGAAGGCGGTGAAGCAGACGGCGGACCGTTTCGACGGAGTGGAGCTGGTTGAAATCGAAGGGAATTTCAACAAAGCCGACGGGGAACGGGCCGCCAAGCGGATCCTTCGGGAATACACTTCTCCCGTGGCCGTCTTTTGCTTGAACGATGAGATGGCGATCGGGCTCTACGATGCGGTGAAGCATACCGACTATGTGATCGGCAGGGACATTCACGTGATCGGCTTCGATAACATCGAATTGTCCGAATACACGGTGCCGCGGCTGGCGACGATCGATTACTCCAAACGCAAGTGGGGGGCGCTGGCCTCCGAGCAGTTGCTGAAGGTGCTGGCCGGCGAACCGGTCGAGCACGAACGAATATACGTGACGCTGGTCAACGGCGATTCGGTGGGAAAAGCATAAGCCGGCGCGTCAACGCCTATATACGCCAAGCGGTTTCCAAGGAGGCCTGTTCTCGTATGACCGCTTGGCGTTTTTTTATGTAGAAATTGAAGATTTGTCCGTGTAATTTAGATCTTTATGATATTATAATTAGTGAAACGTTTCGATAAAATAAAATTCGAGAGGAGCACATGAATGAAAAAAGGAAGACTCATTAGTTTCATGTTGATCGTTGGCCTTTTAGCAAATCTGATGGTAACTCCGCTGGCCTCAGCCAGTAATGGCGGAAATCAAACTGCTTTTCGCGCAGAATTGAAAGCGATTGCAATGAAGACTTATAAGTATTTTCAGGACCATACGGATCCGAAAACGGGAATGACTTATGATGAGGTGCGCGTTACGGAAGACGGAATCAAAGAAGCAAAGCATACCTCGCCGACAAATATCGGCATGTATATGATGAGTACGGTTTCAGCGCATGAATTGGGCATTATTTCAAAAAAAGAAGCGGTTAAGCGCATTCAAACCACTTTAAATACGCTCGAAAAGCTGGAAAAATGGAACGGCTTGTTCTACAACTGGTATAACACGGATGACGGTTCCATTAAGAAAGATTGGGGGCAATTTATCTCTCAGGTGGATAACGGCTGGCTTTCCGCAGGTTTAATTGTCGCCGGGCAAGCGTATGAAGAGCTGCGAGGGCAAACAAGCAAGCTGGTTGAGAACATGAATTATGCACCGTTATATGATCCGGAAGTCGGCCAATTCCGCGGCGGCTATGATGTCGCTCAAGGCAAACTGACCGATCATCATTACGGAATGTTTTACACGGAACCGCGCGTGGCCAGCTATATTGCCATCGGAAAAGGCGACGTACCTAAGGATCATTGGTGGAAAATGTATCGTACATTGCCGAAAGAATGGGATTGGCAAGCTCAGATTCCGCAAGGACAAAACGCGCAGTATGATGGAGTGACCGTTTTCGAGGGGCACTATGAATACAATGGCGTAAAGTTTGTGCCAAGTTGGGGAGGAAGCATGTTTGAAGGGCTTATGCCCGGAATCGTATTGAAAGAAAAAGAGCTTGGCACAAAAGCATTGGGATTAAACAATAAACGTCATGTAGAGCTGCAAATCGCCTATGCCAAGGAAAAAGGCTATCCTGCGTGGGGGTTCTCTCCCTCTGCAACGCCGACCGGATACAGTGAGTTTGCGGCAACACCGCTGGGTACATCAGGCTATAAAGACGGAGCGACCGTAACTGCGCATGCTGCATTTCTTGCTCTGGAGTATGCGCCCGATGCTGTGCGGGAAAACATCAAAACTTTCAAAAAGTTGAATATGTACGGCAAATACGGGTTCTATGATTCTGTGAATGTAGAAACAGGAGAACTTGCTAAAGCCTATCTGGCACTTGATCAAGGGATGATTATGGTGTCCATTGCCAACTATGTCAAAGATGGCGTCATTCGCAATTATTTCCACAGTGATCCGATCGGCCAAAAACCGGAGGCATTGTTGGAAAGAGAAGTATTCTCCATTCAATAAAAAATGGCACCGAATCATTACGATTCGGTGCCATTCTATAAGGACTCTAAATGATACGCGATTGGTCCCCGCCAATATTTGTTGACTTGGCGGTCAAGAACTGATATGATGCATTCATGAGCAGACCAAGGGAATTTGATGTCGATCGTGCGCTGTGCCAGTCTATGGAAGTTTTCTGGGCGAAAGGCTTCAAGTCGACTTCCTACGAAGATTTGACGCGTACGACGCAAGTGAAGAAGCAAAGTTTATATTGCGTATTCAAGGACAAACGCGACTTGTTTTTAAAAGCGCTGGCCTTGTATCGCGAACGGAGCGTAGCCATCCTGGAAGAGCTGGCCTCCGAGGAGATGCCTCCTTTGCGAAAACTGGAATCCATCTGCGAAGCTGCGCTTTATCCGCATGAAGAGGCCATGCGCCGGGGATGTTTTATGGTCAATACCGTGTTGGAATTTGGAGCCGACGATCTGGAGGTTAACCGCGAGGCTGAGTTGATGTCCGAACAAGTCGAACGCATCTTTGAGAGGGTCATCCGCAGCGGCCAGGAGCGGCAGATGATTACGACGCGCCAGACCAGCAAGGAACTTGCCGCTTTATTGAATAACATGCTTAACGGCGCGAAGGTCATGGAGAAGTCGGGCGCTTCCCGGGAGCGGATCGATGCGGTGCTGCGTTCGACTATTGCCCTGCTGGCATCGGAGAATGCTTGATGGACTGGAGGGGTCAGGCCAAGAATGCCCCAGAATGCTGATTTGTGGAGTGAATGGTTGAAGTTGCCGGACCTTCACTCTGCGACATAGGTAGTTAGCGTGCCAAATCCGCTTAAGCTCTTCGTCGGAACTGCAAGATCGGGGTGTCTAATTTTTTTGTGTTTTTATTGACTGCGCGGTCAAGTATGTGGCGGTCTAAAAGCAAGGTAAAGGTGGTGATGCTTAGCGCTGGTGCGGAAAAGCATATTTTTTTGTGATTTTCTTGACCGGGGAGTCAAGAAAATCGGGCCAAGAAGAAACAACCATAAAAATTGATTTGGAGGTTTTTTATGACTTATTCTCAATCCACCCAATCCACCCAATCCACCCAAGCTTTGTTTCAACCGTTCACCATCGGGAATATGACGCTGCCTAACCGTATTGTAATGGCGCCGATGACCCGGCAATTTGCACCGGGCGGCGTGCCCGGTCCGGATATGGCCGCTTACTACCGCCGCCGGGCGGAAAACGGCGTCGGACTGATCGTAACCGGAGGTACGCTGATCGATCATCCGGATACGTCCCATATGGAGAACATACCGCGGTTTTTCGGCGAAGCCGCATTAGCCGGCTGGGCTAACGCAGCGGCCGCGGTGCATGAGGCGGGCGGACGGATCATCCCGCAGCTTGCCCATATAGGAGAGCGGGGCCATGTCGGGGATTATTCGGAAGCGGAGCTCGCCGATATCGTTCAGGCATTCGCACGGGCGGCCTCCGCAGCCAAGCGGATCGGCTTCGACGGCATCGAGCTCCACGGCGCGCACGGATTTTTGATCGATCAATTTTTCTGGGAAAAGACCAACCCGCGCAACGACCGTTACGGCGGCGACATCGCCGGGCGCACCCGGTTTGCGGTGGAAGTCATCGAAGCCAGCCGCCGCGCTGTCGGCCCGGATTTTCCGATCGGGCTGCGCTTCTCGCAATGGAAGATGAGCGACTACACGGCGAGACTGGCTGAAACGCCGGAAATGCTGGAACAAATATTGGCGCCCTTGGCCGAGGCCGGGGTTGATATGTTTCATCTATCTACACGCCGTTTCTGGGAACCCGAGTTTGCGGGCTCCGAGCTGAATTTGGCCGGATGGGTCAAAAAGCTGACGGGGAAGCCGACGATTACGGTCGGATCGGTTGGCCTGGACGGCGGCTTTGCAAAGCCGGACGGAAAGGATGCGGGAGCTGAAGCCATCGGCGCGTTGATCGCAAGGCTGGAACGTGGAGAATTCGATCTGGTGGCCGTAGGCCGGGCTTTGTTGGCCGATCCCGCTTGGGCAAGCAAGATTCGCGACGGCCGGTTCGACGAATTGATCCTCTTTACCCCCGAGGCCGAGCAAACACTGTATTAAGCTCCAGCGAATATTTCATCTCCATATCAAAAGTTGACCCTAACGAGTGCGTTAGGGTTTCTTGTTACATCTGAAACATGGCTCAATCTACAAATCGGCGCTTAACAGTCGGCTGCTGGGTCAACCGCTCCCCCGGACTTTTGAATAGCGGCACTTTTTGTACTTATTATCCGTTGGCCTGGCTGGTTCATTCCCATTAACGGCATTTTATGTACCTATTCCGGGTGAGCGATCAGAAAGCGGGCATTTCCTGACGATCCTAAGAAAATAGCGCCATAAATCGCCGCTATTTCTCTCAAATGGCCGGGGATCGCCGAAATAAAGACACTTTATGCCCTTATTTAGTCGCTGGAGTTGCTCTACTTTAATGACGGCGATATGTTTTGGGGACATTCGATCATAGTGCGGGGTCATTGCGACGGCACGTTCGAGCCGGCTGAAATAGCCGGGTAATTCCGCATCCCAACCGGTCATCGCCGTGAAAATACAGCCCGGCCAGCTTTAATAAATCTAAAGACCGCTGACAATGATCCGGGGGGCCATGTCAACGGTCTTGTTTGCGTAATAAGAAAGCGGATGGACTGGGGCGTTACTGTCTTATAACGGAGCGAACGGCATTTTTCCAGCCGGAATAATTGCTTTCCCGAAGTTGCTCGCTCATGACGGGCTGAAATGTCTCGTAAAGATCCGCGTCGGCGCTTATTTGGTCCAAACCGCTCCAAAAACCGGTCGCCATGCCGCCGAGATAAACGGAGCCCATGGCCGAAAGTTCGGGACAAGTGGAACGCGTCACTGCCTGCCCGAGAATGTCGGCTTGAAATTGCATCAGCCAAGGGTTGGACGATGCGCCGCCGTCCGTGCGCAGCCCGCGCAGCGGCATCGCGGATCGCTGTTCCATAAATTCCACGGCGTCGCGCACCTGGTATGCGATGCTTTCCAGCGCAGCGCGCAGGATATGGGCTTTGCCCGTTCCCCGGTTCATGCCGACAATGGCCGCCCGTGCGTTAGGGTCCCAGTAGGGGACGCCCATCCCGACGAAAGCCGGGATCAAGTAAACGCCTTCATTGGAGGAAAGCCCGTCAATCGATTGTTGCAATTCCTCAAAGGTCGAAAACAAACCCAGATTGTCCCGAGTCCATTTTATACTGTCTCCGGACGAACGAATAACCGCTTCCAGAGCATACGTAACCTTTCCGCCAGCGCCCCAGGCTATGGCGGTTACGAGCCCCGCGCCGCCGTCAACAGGTTCATTCCCCACGTTCATCAGGACCGAGGTTCCCGTGCCGTACGTCGCTTTTGCCGTTCCCGGTGCGAAGCACAAATGGCCGAACAACGCGCCTTGGGAGTCGCCGATGATGCCGGCGATGGGAACGGGGGAGGATAAGAGGCTGTCATCGCCGGTGTAACCGACGATATCATCCGAGGCTTTCACCTCGGGAAGCAGGGAGATGGGGACTCCGAACAGATCGGCCATTTCCTCATCCCATTGCAGAGTGTGAATATTAAACAGGGAGGTGCGGCTGGCGTTGGTGTAATCAGTAGCGTGCACCTTGCCGCCGGTCAGCTTCCATACCAGCCAGCTGTCCATAGTGCCCGCAAGCAGCCTGCCTTCCTGCAATAAGCGGGGGGCTTCCTCCGCATGGTCGAGCATCCATTTAAATTTGGCCGCGGAGAAATAAGGATCCAGCAGGAGTCCGGTTTTGGAGCGGACCCGCTCTTCATGGCCTTCGTCCTTCAGCCGCTCGCAAGTTTCGGCCGTTCTTTGGCACTGCCAGACGATGGCGTTGTATACCGGACGCCCAGTGGCCTTATCCCACATCACGGCGGTTTCGCGCTGATTCGTAACGGTTAAAGCCGCGAGTTCCGCGGCGGAGACATCGGCCTGCCGCAGAACCTCGCGAATACAGCTTTTTACGTTGTCGTAGATTTCGAGCGGATCATGTTCCACCCACCCGGGGCGGGGATAGATTTGTTTGTGCTCCAAAGAGGAGCGGGCGGTCACTTTCCCCTGACGGTCGACCAACAAAGCTTTGGTGCCCGAGGTGCTTTGGTCCACCGCCAAAATATATTTTTGCTTTGCTTCCATCGGCCTCACCTTATCTTTTGCTAATCAAATCAAGCGCAACCTGCTTAATGTTGTCCCCGGTGATGCCGTAATGCCGGAACACTTCGGCCGTCTTGCCGGCAATGGCCGGTTCGTCCGGGATGCCGAGCACCTTCATCGGAACGGGATGGTTCTGAACGACAACTTCCGCGACGGCCGCGCCAAGTCCGCCGTAAATGCTGTGCTCTTCCACCGTGATGATGGCTCCCGTTTCTTTTGCCGCCGCGATAATCGCTGCTTCATCCAACGGTTTAATGGTGTGCATATTGAGCACCCGGCAGGAGACACCTTCCGCAGCCAGCGCTGCGGCGGCGTCCAAGGCGACGCGCACCGTTTCGCCGGCGGCGATGATCGTGACGTCCTTGCCGTCTTTCATCGTTACGGCCTTACCGATTTCAAACGGATAGTCGCCGGACTCATATACATCCTCGACCGGGTTGCGGCCGATGCGGACGTACACGCCGCCATCGTATTTCACCAACGCTTCGGTCAGTTTTTTCGTTTCGTGGCGGTCGGCGGGAAGCACGATGGCCAGGCCCGGAATGGCCCGGGCGACGGCGATGTCCTGTACGGAGTGGTGGGACATGCCCAGCGCGCCGTAGCTTATGCCGCCGCTGATTCCGATCAGCTTGACGTTGGTGCGGGAGTAGGCGACGTCGACCTTGATTTGTTCAATGCTTCTCATGCTGAGGAAGCAGGCCGGCGAAGTGACGAACGGCTTTTTGCCGCTGTGGGCCAGGCCGGCCGCCATGCCGACGATATTTTGCTCGGCGATGCCGACCTCGACGAACTGCTCGGGGTAGGTGCCGGCAAAAGGGGCCATCGCCGCCGAGCCGCGGGAATCGCTCGCCAGTACCATAATATCGCGGTCTTCCTTGGCCAGTTCCAGCAGCGTCTCGCAAATTACTTGACGATTCGGAATTGTGTTCATCATTCATGCACCGTTCCTTTCTGCGTTAATTCTTCGATGTAGGCCTGCAGTTCGGCGTGAGCCAAGCGAAGCTGTTCGTCGTTGGGCACATGGTGGTGCCATGCCGGCACATTTTCCGCAAAGGAAACGCCTTTGCCCTTAACCGTATTGGCCATGACGAGGGTTGGCTTGCCCGTGGCTTCGGGAATGGAACGCAGCGTGCGAACGAGTTCGTCCATATCGTTGCCGTCGATGGAAACGACGTGCCAGCCAAAGGCGGCCCATTTTTCTTCCAAAGGCTCAAGCCCCATGACGTCCTCGGTGGGACCGCTGATCTGCAGCCGGTTGCGGTCGATGATTCCGACCAGGTTATCCAGCTTGTAATGGGCCCCGGCCATGGCCGCTTCCCAGTTCGACCCTTCGGCCTGTTCGCCGTCGCCCATCAGACAGAAGACGCGATAGGAGCGTCCGTCCCGTTTGGCGGCGAGCGCCATGCCGACCGAAATCGGCAGGCCGTGGCCCAAAGCGCCGGTGTTCATTTCGATGCCCGGTACCTTATTGTTGGGATGGCCGATCAGGCGCGTGCCGAATTGGCTGTAAGTTAGAAGCTCCTCTTTCGGGAAAAAGCCGAGATCGGCCAAAATGCACCAGAGCGATTCGACGGAATGGCCTTTGCTGGCGATAAAACGGTCGCGTTCATCCCATTTCGGATTCGCTGGATCGATGTTCATAATTTCATAATAAAGGGCCGTCAAAATGTCGGTGTTGCTGAGCGACCCGCCGGTGTGGCCGGTTTTGGCCCGGTGAATAATGGTCAGAAGGTCCATCCGGATTTGCGCGGCTTTGATTTTCAGTTCTTGAATGTTCATGGTTTCCTTATGTCCTCCTTGAAATGGATTGTCCGGTGCTGTCGTACATCATCTCAATTGGGAATGCCGGCAGACTTCTTTTGCGCCAGGTCGGACCCGCGGAGCCAACGCTGAATTTCTTGTTCCGTAGGGTCTACGGGATCGGCCGTCAAACCGGGAATGTAATTGCATGCTTCATAAATGGCCGGGATGACGTTCGCATGGATGCCGACGGAATGATGCACATACGGTCCTTTGACCAGCTTTTCTTCCCACAGCGGCCAGTCGTTGACTTCAACCCATACATAGGAGCCGCGGGTGTAAGGACCGGAGATGCCGCGAGCTTTGCCGAGGAAAATGGAATACTCGCCGTGATCCCCGTCGAAGCGCGCGATCGTCATTCCGCCGCCGCGAATTTCGCCTTCGTGCGTTCCCGGCGAATGGTCGTCGAACAAAAAGTGCTTTCTCAGCTTCGGTTTGTCCTCCACGGACAGCGATACCGGGAAGTTGCCGCAGTGGAACAGCAGCTCGCCGTTTTCGTTCTCGGGATGGCGCACCGTAATGTCGGCAAAGAAGGTGGGGGCCGTGTTCATCGCCGCCGCCTGCACCATGACCGAAGTGATCGCTCCGTGAATATCCGTTTCGCAGGTCACCGGGATCTGTTCGTCGGTCAAGATGGCGTTGGCCAGGCAGGGCATGATCCCCATCGCGTCCTGCAGCGAAGACCAGCATTGAATGGCGATCGCGCTGCTGCCGGTTTCCCGGGCGAACGATTTCATGGCGACTTTAAGGGCGGCGATCCGGCGAATATCGTCCTCGGTCACTTCGCTGTAGTCCAGCTTCTCTTTGATGTAATCGATCGTTTCCTGCAGTTCCGCGCTGTTTCCGGCGGCGATTTTTTTGCTGCGAAGCTGAATATCGACCAGGGTGATCGGATGGATTTCAATGCCGAATTTTTCCAGCAATTCTCCCTCGTTGCAGATCATCGTCCAGAAAGAAGAGGGGCGGGGACCGATTTGCAAAATGCGCAGGCTTTTAAACTGGCGCACCACATTGGCGGCGGCGATAAAGTTGGTGAAGCCGCGTTCGAACACGGGGTCCGTCACCCAACTGTTGGTGACATACGTAAACGGGACGTTGAAGCGGCGAAGCACTTTCCCTGTGGCGAAAATCCCGCATTGCGTGTCGCGCAGGCGCATGCCGTCGGCCAGCGGCGCTTCGTCGCGCGGACCCCACAGCAGAACCGGCTTGCCTAAGGCCTTGCCGACGCGGGCGACGGTATCCTCGGTGCCGAAGTTGCAGTGCGGGAAAAAGACCGCGTCCACCTCTTCATCCTTGAAGCGTTTGATGATCTGTTCCGCGTTGATATGGTCGTCATAGAGCAGCCCTTCCTCATTAAGTCCCTCAAGATCGACGATATCGATGTCCATGCCGAAGCTTTCGATCTGTTTGCGGATTTCCACCTTATACTTAAAGGCATCTTCGGCGCTGAACACGAAGCGCCGGGTAGGGGCGTAGCCCAATTTCAGTTTTTTCATAATCTGCATCTCCTCTCGACGTGAAATAAACTAGGGGATAAAGATACTAAAATAAACTAAACTAATATTAGATATTTAGAGATGATTAATCTCTATATCGTCATGTTAACACCGAAAGAAAGCGGAGTCAATGGATGTTTTAGTTGAAATTAGCTTAAATAAATTAAATTATTATATAAAGTTAAGTTTAGTTTAGATTAGGTTGGGTTATGCTGGGTTGGGTTGTGCGTTCTCAATCGTGCGGGGGATGTGGTCGTATTGCGAAAGTAGTTGGCTTTACTGGCTTTACCAAAAAATCGGTGCTTGACTAACGGGCTAATCTCAAAGGATCAAACTTATCTGGAACGTTTTTTCGCTCTAACGGATGCCATCGGGCTTATTCAGCGAAAAAGCAGTGGTTTCTTCTTTTAACGGTTGCAGTCGCGCTTATTTAAGCGAAACCGCCTCATTACTGCCGCTAAAACGGAAAATAAGCTCGCTGGCAACCGTTACATTTTGTATTTGCTCATTTTTATCCAATTAGCGCCGCTCACAATCGTTAGATTTTTTTCGGCGCTCATTTACGCTATTGAAGGTGTCCCGCGGCTCCGCAAATGCGGGCATAAATAAAAAGGGAAGCAAGCGGCTTGCTTCCCCAAAGCTTGATTATTTAATGAAAATAAGCGGATCGCCCGGGCGTACATGCCCGTATTCCTTGACGCTGATTTCCGCATAATCGGCAGTGTTGGAGACGAGAACGGATGTCGTCATATCGTATCCGGCGCTTTGGATTGCTTCGAGATCGAACTCGACCAGCTTGTCGCCTTTTTTGACGGTATCTCCTTCTTTGACGATAGCAGTGAAGTGCTCACCTTTTAATTTGACGGTGTTAATGCCGATGTGAATCAGGATTTCAGCGCCTTCTTCCGAAATCATGCCGATGGCGTGTTTCGTTTTGAACACCGTGTGCACGGTTCCGGAGAAAGGGGCATAAGCAGCGCCTGCCGTAGGAACGATCGCCGCGCCTTTACCCATCGCTCCGCTGGAGAAAGCTTCATCCTGCACTTCACTTAACGGAATCCACTCGCCATCCAATGGGCTGAAAACAGTCATTTCACTCGTTCCTTGCTCCTTTTGGGCAGAGGCGTCCGCCGCACGGTGCCCGCTATCGGCTTGAGCCGGAGCGGCGTTTTTGTATCCGAACAGATAAGTTAAGATAAAACCGCCGACAAAAGCCACGACCACTGAAATCAGGAGTCCGATGAACCCTTTGTCCACGCCTTCCGGACCGATAAACATCGGGATGCCAAAGACACCGCCTCCCGCAATACTGTAGTAGTTGTTAGTTCCAAACATGCCCGCGACGGCGCCGCCGAGACCCCCGGCGATGGAAGCCAGGATAAAAGGCTTTTTCGCCGGCAGGGTAACGCCGTAAATGGCCGGTTCCGTAATCCCCATAAACCCGGCAATCGTGGCCGAGGTGGCGATTGGTTTCAGGCGTTTGTCTTTCGTTTTCAAAGCAATAGCGAATGTGGCCCCCGTCTGGGCGAAGATGGTGCAAAACAGCATGCCGTTGATCGGGTCGAATCCTTTGTTCATGATATTATTGATCAGAATCGGAATAAACGCCCAGTGCAGCCCGAAGATGATGATGGATTGCCAGAATCCGGCCAGCAGGAGGCCGGCGATAAGCGGGCTCAAACCATAAACCCACAAGCTGCCGGCGGCCAATTGGTCGCTGACGAACGTGGACACGGGTCCGACGGCAAGGAAGACAACCGGCGTGACGATGATTAAAGTCAACAGCGGTACAAAAAACATTTTCATCGATGAAGGCATATACTTGTTGATAAATTTTTCGACAACTGCCGCCAAATAAGCCCCGATAATAATCGGAATGACCGATGAAGTGTAATTGAGCAGAACCACCGGGATATTCAAGAAGGTTAATGCCGTGCCTTCATTAAATGCCGCAACCATGGTCGGGTATACGAGAGCGCCCCCGATCAACGCTGACAAGTAAGGATTTCCGCCGAATTTCTTGCCCGCGGAGAAGCCGAGAAAGATCGGGAAGAAATAAAACAAAGCATCGGCTGTCGCGTACAAAATTTTGTAGGTGCCCATGTCCGCGGTCAACCAATGGAAGGTCACGAACAAGGAGAGCAGACCTTTAAGAATACCAACCGCCGCCAGCACGCCGACCACCGGCATGAACACGCCCGAGATAATATCGACAAAACGGCTGAATAAATTTCCTTTCTTTTCTTCTTCGACGGGGCCGGCTTCCGCCGATATCCCCGGCAATTTCGTCAACTCGGCGTAGACTTTCGGCACATCGTTGCCGATAACGACCTGGAATTGTCCGCCGCTTTCAAGGGCGGTGATGACCCCGTCGATCCGTTTGACCTGTTCCTTGTCCGGGAGGGAGCTGTCCTTGAGTTTGAAGCGCAAACGGGTCATGCAGTGAATGACGCTGCTTACGTTTTCCGCTCCGCCCACCGATTTGAGGACTTCTTTTGCTGTTTTTTCGTAATTCACTTTACTCACTCCTTGAGGTAATGATGCTTACTCAAACTGTATGCGCTTTCCTTAAGGCCAAAAAAGGGCAAGCGATTTCATTTTCGTTGGCCGATGACAACCACGTCTTTTTCAAAACAGTGCATCGGAATGACGGACTTCCCGCCGCTAACTACAACCTCCGTGACGGCAAATCTTTTGTTTTCCAGATCGATCGTTGTAAAAGAGTAGCCGCTGACGTCGGCGTTCAAGCGGACCTTGGTGTTTACCGGAATATACAAAACGATGGTTTCATCATTCGCGGCGGCGCGTATTTCCGGAGTTTCGTTCAGCACGATGTCGGCCGGCGGGAGACCTGCCAGGTTATAGCTTTCGAACAGATATTTGATAAAGCCGTAATCCCAGGCGCCTTCGAACCGCAGCGCATCCCTCCAGTCGTAAGGAGCGTCAAATCCTTCCCCTTCAACGATGCCGAACTTTTTGCCTTTTTTATGCCAGCTCCAGATTCCGTGCGCGCCATAGGTGATTCCTGCGCCTCCGCCAGCCAGCAAGCTTTGCCATGCGGCTTTTCTGGCGTCGAACGTGGAGTACCTGCCGTACACGTTGCGGCTGTAGCTGATTTGTTCATAGCAGGGCTCGCCGTTAATGACAGGGCGCGTACGCGGACGCGTGTAAAAATGCCCGGCGATTTCATGGCCCATATATTGAAATTCCGAGTTATGCCCGGATTGATACATATAAAAGTCAAGCCCGTCATGATTTTCGAACTCCTCCGGGAGATCTCTCAACCTGCCTTGAATATGGAACGTTTTTAAGCTATCCGGATTAACGGCTTGGACCACTTCAAGCGCTTTCCGATAATACGCGTTGGCCCGCTCGCTCGGAAAGTCGGTATCCCCGCTGATCAAGTAGATCGGGTTGAATTTGGAGAAGCGCTCTACGGCATATCTGACGTATGGCTCGACGCAGTCCAGCGGCATTTTATTGCCTTTCTGGAACATCTCCGCCCAGGTGTCCGGCACATAATTGCACCACAGGAGCACCAAAGCCGGAATGAAACCGCGCTGCACGGCCATGTCCAGCATTTGTTCCGCCCGGTCGAAATACGCCTCGTTTAAGCTGCGGTAATCGTACGAACCGTCTTCGTTCAACAAAAACGGATCGATCCGGATATCCGACTCGCTGGCGTCCCATTGACGCAGAACATTGATTTGAAGTGCGTTGAAGCCCTGCGTTTTCCGAAAATCCAAATATTCTGCCCACTCTTCCAAAGAGGCGTTGGTGAAGATGCTCCATACCGTGTCCGCCAAATAGAAAAAAGGCTTTTCGTTTAGCGTAAAGGTTCTCCGGTTTTTAGCGATGGATACGTTCACCTTAGATCACCTGCCCTTTCTTGACTCTGAAAAAACACAATAGTTTATTTAATTTTATATAAACTATAAACGATAAAATGATAAATTAACTAAAATAATCCGCTTTCACCTTGAATATTAGCATCGGAAGGAGATTTAGTCAAATAATTTTTTTATAAACAAAAATTAAGTTTAGTTAAGTTTATGTCGTAAACTTTTGTGTATAATAGTGTTATAATTTACACAGTCTTTTAAATTAGGAGTGGTATTGATGAAAATAGATGATATCGCCAGACTCGCGGGGGTTTCCAAAGCGGCCGTTTCCCTGGCTCTCAACAACAAAGCCGGCGTCAGCGAAGCGACGCGCCAGCATATCCTTGAAATTTCCAGGGCCAACGGGTATACCCCGCGGACGTTTAAAACCCATAAAGTCTCGGCCAAAAACAGCTCCGTGATGCGATTTATCGCCTGCAAAAATGTGGATATCGTCACCGAGCATTACGAATCCCAGCCGTTTTTCAGCGAACTCATTCATCATTTAACGTCCTATGCCGGAGAACAGGGCCACACGCTGATTATTTCTTCCATCCCGATCCAAAGCTTGAAAGAAGAGATTCAGCAGCTCGAAAATGAACAGCCCTCCGCGGGAATTTTGCTGCTCGGCACGAATTTGCCGGCGCAGATGATCGAAAGCGTTTTATCGATCCATCCGAATCTGGTCATCCTGGACACTTGCTTCGAGCATATCGACGCGAGTTTTGTTGCCATTAACAACTACCTTGGAGGTTATCAGGCGGGGAAACATCTCATCGCTTTGGGGTACCGAAGCATTGGCTACATCGAGTCGGAAGTGCGGATTTTCAATTTTATCAAACGCAAGGAAGGATTTATGGCTGCGTTGCAAGAGGGGAATATGGATATCGCTGAGAATCTGACCTTTGCGATGAACCCGATGTCGCTGCTGTCGCAGGACTCTTTTAAAACAGCGGTGGAGAACATGAAGCATTTGCCTTCGGTTATATTTTGCGAAAATGATTACATGGCCATCAGCGCGATTAAAACTTTCCAGGAACTGAACATCAAGGTGCCCGAGCAGGTGGCGGTCATGGGGTTTGACAATATCCGCGAGGCCAAGGTGATCAGTCCCGAGTTAACGACGATCCATGTCAAGAAAGACATCATGGCGAAGACGGCAATGGACATGTTATTGCGCAAGGTAGGCGGCCGGAAAGATCAAAATGTACAAATTCTGGTCAACACGGAAGTGATTGAGCGGGGGTCCTGTACGGCTCAAAACGGGGTGCGGGGAGAGCGCGGGTAAGTTTTCCGCCAAGTCTCTCTCTCCCGGTACAACTCAACCGCAAATTACCCCGCTTTAACTCGTTTGGCGTTCAACCAGCCGATAGCTTAAGGATAACGGCTCCAAGGGTTCGTCGCCAATGATGTTCCATATCCAATAAAAGGCATTTTGTGCCTGCTCCTTGATCGGATTGTGAATGGTGGTTATGCCCAGGGAGGCGGACAAATCGGTATCGTCAAAGCCGATAATGGCCAGCTCCCCGGGGATCGCCAGATGTTGGCGGCGGGCCTCGTTTAATATGCCTGCGGCCGCGTAATCATTGGCGCAGAGGACGGCTTCGGGCGCTTCCTTCATGGCGGCGAGCGAGCGCCAGGCTTGTTCGCCGTCAAGCATGCCGTAGACCTCGTAACGGTACCAATCGCGTCTTACCGGCAGGCCGCGTTGCTTCATGACGGCTTCAAACGCCAGCCTGCGGCTTTTGGTATTCAAGCTGTTTGGCCTTCCGAAAGCGTTGGCGATGCGCGTAAAGCCTTTAGCCAGCAAGTGCTCCAGCCCCAGCCGGTAACCCTCGCCCTGATCCATCGCCACGGAAGGGATCTGGCCTGCCCGCATCCGCTGCCAGGAAATGATCGGCCCATAACGGCAGTAGGCGGACAGTTTCCCCGGGTCATTCACGCAGGTCATGATCAGCAGGCCGTCCACCCGTTTGCTCCGCAAATCTTCAAACGCCTGCAGCTCTTTCGCCTTATCCCCTTGAGAAGTATAGATAATGGTCTGGAATCCATAACCCACAGCAGCTTGTATAAAATGGTTCAAAAAGGAAATGGTAGTTTCGTGCAGGTGCTCGATGACGATCCCGATTTGCTGGGTCCGGCCTTTCGACAGCGCCACGGCGTTGCGGTTGGGGGCGTAGTCGAGCTGGTTCATAATTTGCAATATTTTCTCCCGCGTGTCCGGGTTCACATTCGGCGAATTATTGATCACCCGTGACACCGTTGCCCGGGAATAGCCGGATAGTCTCATGATCTGTTCAAACTTTGACATGCAAATATCCCTTTCCGAAAAAGTTAAAGTTGACATGTAACCCGTTCCAACATTTAGGCTAAAAATAAAGGATGTCTCGCAATAAGTGTAACATAAAATTATGGAATGATTGGAGTGTGGTGCAAATGAGTAACAGCAGCAGCAAAACCGGGAGTGAAATCCGGTTTCCGGAAGGGTTCTTATGGGGAGGCGCCGTCGCGGCCAACCAATTGGAGGGCGCCTATAACGAAGACGGCAAAGGTTTATCCGTGCAGGACGTAACGCCCAAAGGGCTGTTTGGCCCGGTAACGGAAGCGCCGACGCCCGACAATATGAAGCTGGTGGGCATCGATTTTTACCACCGTTACAAGGAAGACATCAAGCTGTTTGCGGAGATGGGCTTTAAAGTGTTCCGCACCTCAATCGCCTGGTCGCGGATATTCCCTAAAGGCGACGAGGCGGAACCAAATGAAAAAGGGCTGCAGTTTTACGACGATCTGTTTGATGAATGCCTGAAATACGGGATTGAGCCGCTGGTCACTTTGTCCCATTATGAAACGCCTCTGCATTTGTCGAAGGAATACGACGGCTGGGTCAACCGGATGCTGGTCGATTTCTATAAGCGTTATGTCACTACGGTGTTTAAGCGGTACAAGGGAAAGGTGAAATACTGGCTAACGTTTAATGAAATCAACTCGATTCTCGAGGCGCCGTTTATGAGCGGGGGCATCTACACACCGAAGGACAAGCTGAGCAAACAGGATCTTTATCAAGCCGTGCACCACGAGCTTGTGGCCAGCGCTTCCGCGGTCAAACTATGCCACGAGATCGATCCGGAGGCCGAGATCGGCTGTATGATTCTGAGCATGCCGACCTACCCGCTTACGCCTAATCCGGATGACGTGGTTAAAGTGATGGAATTTGAACACCGGAACTATTTCTTTGGCGATGTGCATGCCCGCGGCGTATATCCGGGATATATGAAACGTTTCTTCAGAGAGAACGGAATCGAAATCAAATTCGAGCCCGGCGACGAAGAAATTCTGCGGCATACCGTTGACTTTATTTCGTTCAGCTACTATATGAGCGTGTGCCAGACGGCCGATCCGGAGAAACTCGCCGCCGGCGAAGGGAACATCCTCGGCGGGGTTCCCAATCCGTATCTGAAATCCAGCGAATGGGGCTGGCAAATTGATCCTCAAGGGCTGCGCATCGTCCTGAACGCCTTCTACGACCGTTATCAAAAACCGCTGTTTATCGTGGAAAACGGGCTGGGAGCGGTCGATGAACTGATCGTGAACGAAGCCGGAGAGAAAACGGTGGAAGACGATTACCGCATTCAGTATTTGAACGATCACCTCGTACAGGTGGCGGAAGCCATTGCGGATGGCGTGGAAGTGATGGGTTATACGACCTGGGGCTGTATCGATCTGGTCAGCGCTTCGACGGCCCAGCTCAAGAAGCGTTACGGCTTTATTTATGTCGACCGCCATGACGACGGCTCCGGCACGCTTGAACGCTATCGCAAAAAATCATTTTATTGGTACAAAGAGGTCATCGCGACCAACGGCAGCAGCCTGAAGCGTTGAAGCCGGAAAACCAAAAACCGCCAAAAGCCTTGTGAAATCAAGGTTTTGGCGGTTTTTATTTTTGTTCCATTGATTCTCTAAAAGCCGCCGCCCCGTCCGGAAGCTAGGAGTTGACCACGCTTGGAGCGGCGTCTATCGGTTGCTGACGCTGCGGTTGTTCGTGCGAACGGTGTGAACGTCATGGCGGCTTGAAGTGCATGCATAGGCGGTTTCAAGCCGGCAGCTGATCGGTTAGATGAACAGGGATCTAGAAACGATAACCAACAGGATGAAAAGCACGAGAATAACGCCAGTGCTAGTGAAACCACCGAAACCTGCACAGCTAAATGCGCTCATTGTTCGCCACCTCCTTTGCTTTGCTACAACACCAATATATTGAGCATAGACCAATTTGGATTGGACGAATGTAACGATTCTAATCATCGACTAATTTTTCTGCGTAACGATACATACGCCCGGAACATAAATTAGGGATAAAACAGGCGAACTTAAATGGGAGGATTTACAATGACAAGGTTGGAGGGCGGCAATCCGCAAGACGCTGCCGAAGGTTCCGGGCGGCATCGCCGGACGGTTGCGGTGATCGGCGAGGGCCTGCTGGCCGAGTTGGTTTATAAAGAGCTGTCCGCGCAAAATGAGGCCGTATGGAAAAACGGACGTAGTGAATGTAATGAGCGTAATGAACCTAGTGAACCTAGTGGACGGATTGGCGGTTTGCCGGAGGAGACGGGGCTTATCGTATGGATTTGCGGCGGCGAAAATCCGGCGGCGGATCTCAACGCGGAAGAAGCGCTGCGGCAACAAGGCGTCCCTTGGCTGCGCTGCCTTGTTTCCGGGAGTGAGGCGGTGATTGGGCCTTTGGTTCATCCGGAGACAGGAGGGTGTTGCCGGTGCGCGGACCGGCGGCGGGAGATTGCCGGACGTGACGGCAGCGATGTCATGGCCTCGCTGTTTTCGCTGCTCGAACCGGAGGAAACTTCCGCCAAAGCGCCTCCTTCGTACTCGGGGCTTGCTCATGCGGCTTATATCGCCGTGAATGAGTGCCGTCTTGTTCTTAGCGGAAAAAAAGCCCGCTCGCAGGATCATCTGAATATCGTTAATCTGGAGACGCTGGAGAGCTCGCTCCATTATGTTCTGCCGGATCCGTTATGCGAAGTGTGCGGAGAACTTCCCGCCGATTCCGCCTTGGCGGCATGGATCGAACTTGCGCCAAGGCCCAAAGCGAGCGCGGACAGTTACCGCTCCCGCCGAATCGACGACCTGAAAGATGGGCTTATTCATGACTATTTGGACCCCCGTACGGGCGTGTTTAACAAAGCGTCGATTGACCTGGTTTCCCCGTTTGCCGGGGCATATGTGAATATGCCTTCGTTGATGACGGGAGACGAGGTTTCGGGGGGCCATAGCCATCGTTTTGCGGAAAGCGGGCTGACCGCCATTTTGGAAGGATTGGAGCGGCGTTGCGGTTTCGTTCAGCGGAGCAAACGCACGATGGTGCGCGAAAGCTATAACCGGATCGCCGAGGAAGCGCTCGATCCCGCCACAGTGGGGTTATATCAGCCGGAACGGTATGCGGCGCCGGATTTTCCGTTCGAACCGTTTGACCCGGACCGCGCCATGGGCTGGGTTTGGGGGTATTCTTTTTTGCGGCGGCGTCCTATATTGGTTCCGGAGTGCTTGGCCTATTACAGCTGGAATTACGGGGAGAGCTTTGTCGAGGAAGGTTCCAACGGGTGCGCTTTGGGGGGGAGCCTGGAGGAGGCTATTTTCTACGGGATTTTGGAGGTGGCCGAGCGCGACGCGTTTCTCATCACCTGGTATGGACAATTGCCCGTCCCGCGGCTGGACCCCGATTCCGCGGAAGATCGGGAACTAAGGTTGATGATCGAAAGGTTTCAAGCGGTTGCCGGGTATGAGGTTTATTTGTTTGACATGACGATGGAAAACCGGATACCGGCCATTTTGGCGCTGGCGAAAAGCAGGGAGCCTCGGAACATGAATCTGATCTGTGCGGCGGGTTCTCACCTTGACCCGGCACGGGCGGCGAAAAGCGCTGTGCATGAGCTTGGCGGACTGGCGGCTGCGTTAAACGAACGGTTTGCGGAGCGGCTGGACGAGTTGCCGGACATGTTCCATGACCCCGATTTGGTCCTGCAGATGGAGGATCATGCCTTGCTGAACGGTTTGCCGCAAGCGGAGGAAAGGTTTGATTTTTTGCTGGGCGGCCGGCGGCCGATGCGGACGTTTGCGGAACAATTTAGGCGGAAGGCCGGCCATTCCGATCTGACGGAAGATCTGAAGGACATCCTGCAAATCTTCGAACGGTTGAATCTCGAAGTGATCGTGATCGACCAGACGTCTCCGGAAATTTCGCGCCATCGTTTACACTGCGTCAAAGTGTTGATCCCGGGTATGCTGCCGATAACGTTTGGACATCAGCTCATCCGGCTGAACGGGCTGGAAAGAGTGCTGAGGATACCGGCGGAGCTCGGATACGCGGCGGAACCGTTAACGCTGGAGCAGCTTAACCCGCATCCGCATCCTTTTGTGTAAACCAAGGAGGAATGACCACTTGAGTCCACATCGGCTTCAAACAGTGCGGCCGGATGACATCCTGGCCGTTGGCTCCGGACCGGTTTTCTTTTCGCTTCTGTCCGCTTTGACCCGGTCCGGGTTCACCGATTTCCACTTGTGCATGACCGGTTCGGCCTCCGCCGATCGGAAGCCTCTGGCCGAATGGCTGCGCGGGGCCCGCCAAGCGGCTCCCGAGGCGAAGCTGCGGGAAGCTGTCTTGGGGCAGGAAGATGCTGCCGGCTGGCGGAATGCCGTGCGGCCGCATCAAACGATTCTTTATGCGTCACAGGAGGGGGAGCCCGGGGAACTGCTGCTGCTTGAGCAGGCTTGCCGGGAAGAGAATAAGGCGCTGCTGCCCGCCGTCTGCTTGCATCGGACGGGGGTGGCGGGCCCGTTCGTACAGCCCGGCCTGGAAGGCGGCTGGGAGTCGGCCTGGCGCAGGCTGCACGAGACTGCGCTTTGCCGAGGCCCGCAGCGGCAGCCGGTTTCTGTGGCGGCGGGCGCGCTGCTCGCCAACGCGCTTGTCTCCCGGCTGCTGCGGTATATTGCGGGAGAGAGTGGGGCGGGGGAGGGAAATTTAGTCTACCTGCTTGATTTGGAGACACTGGAAGGCGGCTGGCATGCTTTTTTCCCTCATCCGTTCGCGCATGGACGGAAGGGGATCCCCATCGAAAATCTGCAAATTTCCTGGCGGCGGCTCGAACAAATTTCCGATCATTGGTTTGAGCGAACCTCTGAGCAGTGGATCAAGCAACCCTCTGAGCGGTGGATCAAGAAAAGCCCTGAGCGGTGGATCAAGCATACCTCTGAGCAGCGGATCAAGCAAACCTCCGACCACCCGACTGACCAGACTTCCGACCAACCGTTTAAGCAAATTACTAAGTGCGGAATCGAACCAATCTTTGAAGGCAGCCTCCCGGCTGGCTGGTTCTCTTACTTCGGCCGCTTGACCTCGGGGCAAATCGGGATTTTCCACGCTTGGGAGGAGGGCGGTTTAAGCCAGCTGCCGCTCGCTCAATGCCGTGTGCAGTCAGCCGATCCGTTGTCGGAAGGTCCCGCAAGCTTGCTGCCGGACCTCGTTTGCGCCGGACTGACGCATGAGGAAGCGCGCCGGGAAGCGGGACTGACCGGAATCGAAGCATATGTATCGCGGCTGGCCGAAGCGCTTTTGGACGAAACCGGCGGGGTTATCGGCATCGGTGCGGGGGAGACGGCGGCGGAGGCGCTCCGCCGGGGGTTGGAAGCATATTTGTGCGAAACGTTGCGCAGGCGGATCTGCGGACAGACCCGCGTGCAGGCGGAAGAGCGGGAGTGTGAGGGGAAGCGAGCGCAGGAGCAGGCGGAAGAGCGGGTGTACGAGCAGAAGCGGGAGCAGGAGCAGGCGGCCGAACGGGAGCATGAGCAGAAGCGGGAGCATGAGGGGAAGCGGGGGCAGGAGCAGGTGCACAAGCAGTCGCAAGAGCTAGTGCCGTCCGCCGCCTGTGTTCGGCTGGGGAACGTGGAAGATAAGCACTGCCGCTACTACTTGCAAGTTTTAAACATCATGCGGGGCGAACCGGTGATCGGCTTGGGAGAAGCCGTGTCCGGGTTTCCGGTGTTTTGGGCGGGAACGGGCGGGGCTTGGTACGGCGGTGTCGGCCTTAATCACACATTTGCGCTGCGGAATGCCCTTCGAGCCGCTTTAATGATGGCGCAAAATACGCAAGATCCACCGGGCTCGGTCTGCCGGCCCGCCAACGTGCTGGAGATTCCCTCTGTGCAGTTGAAACAGGATGCTCCCGTTCTTGTTGACATCGACAGCATTGATGAAACGTTCCAACCGGAGGTCTTGTTCGACGCGCTGCAGGTTGTGAGGAAGGACGGGTATCATCTAAACGTGGTAGATCTTGCTGTGGAGCCGTTCCTGAAAGAGCTGGCTGTATTTGGCGTGTCGCTTCGGGTAGGTGGAACATCGTGAACATTTGAATGAACCAACTGCAAAAGTGCATTTGATTTTCTCCAGATTTCCTCTCTAGAGCGTTTGAAATGCAAAAGTGCATTTGATTTGGGGCCATTCGATAAAAAAGACAATTTTGGCTGGGTATGAACTGCATTTTTGCATTTGAACCACCTGTTTCGGGGGATTTCGACGAATATCGCATGCACTTTTGCATTTCGCAGGGTACGGTGCACTTCCGCATGGGTATTCTGTGTGGCATACCGCAGGTATTCTGCGGTGCAATACTAGGTGGGGCAGGGGGGCGCAGGGCATTCTGCGGTGCATTGTGCAGGGGTGCGGGATAAAACGTAGGTATTAAAGGTGGCATACCGCAGGTCAATTCTTTTGTGTATTCTACCAGGGTGCGGGATAGTACCGTAGGGCCTTTCCGCGCGGCGTTTCGCGGGCTGCGGCATGGTTTGGACTGGCTGCGATCAAATTCGCTGCGATCAACTCGATGGAGAAGTATTTCATAGCGACGACCGTAACCGGAGGACTATTCGCCGCAGCCGTATTTCACTGCGGCCGTATCGGCCACTGCCTATTCGCCACAGCTGTAACCGCCGTACCTTTTCGGCCCCAGCCGTATTCGCCGCGACCATGCGCGGCCATGACCGCCGCCGCCGGACAGGCCGCCACTGGACAGGCCGCCGCCGGACTGGCTGCCACCCGGACTAGCCGCCGGGCTGGCCGCCGCTGGATAGGGCCGCAGCCGTAATAGCTGCGGCCCTATCCGCTACTCCACTTTGAATTGCGCCGCCGCCTTGGTCAGTTCCTTCGCCAGCCCGTCAATGGTTTGCACCATACCGGCGAGCTGTTGGACGGTTGCCGATTGCTCCGTCATCGTGGCCGAAACCTCCTCGACGGAAGCGGAGACCTCTTCGCCCGATGCCGAGAGGCTTTGGACGGAGCCGAGCACTTCGTCCTTGTCGCTTTCCAGGCGGCCGACTTCTTCCGCCATCTTTTTGATCTGGTCGGCAATGTCGGCGGTTTTATCAAAGATAACGTTAAAAGCTTGCCGCGTCTGGCCGACAAACTGGTCCTGCATGGCTGCGATCTTTTGAATCTGGGCCACGCTTTGGTAATTATCCTCCACAAACGCGAGGTTTTCCTGGATGATACCTTGAATATGAGCGGACTGCCGCGAGCTTTGCTCGGCCAGCTTGCGGATTTCCGCCGCCACGACGGCGAAGCCGCGGCCGTGCTCGCCGGCTCTCGCCGCCTCGATGGACGCGTTCAGCGCGAGCAGGTTGGTCTGTGCGGCAATTTCGGCAATCGCGCCCGTGATGCTGTTGATTTGCTCCGAGCTTTTTTGCAGCTTGAATGTCATCTCGGAAATCTTGTTCACTTGTTCTTCGTTTTGCTCGTTAATGCGGATCAATTCGTCCACCACTTCGTTGCTCGTATGGAACACGCCGACGATTTCCTCCGAACGCTCTTTGGCGGATTGAGCTTTCGAGCTCATGGACTCGAAACTTTCCCCGAAACCGAAAAATTTGTCCACGATATGTTCCGTCTCCCGGGCTTGAGAATCCATCGCTTTGGCGATTTCCTGCGAAGTGGCCGACGTTTCGCTGACGGATACGGCCGTTTGCTTCGAGGAAGCTTCCAGCTCCTTCGTACTTGTCCCAAGCACCTCGATCGTTTTGTTCATATTCCGGATCAAGTCCTTGTTGCGGCCGACCATTTGGTTGAAGCTGCCCGCCAATATTTTAAGCTCGCCTTCATAGCGGTCCTCGTCCGCGTTAACGGTAAGATCGCCGGAAGCCATTTGCCGGAACAGATGGGTTAATTGCGTCAGCGGCTTCGCGATGTAACGGGAAAGCAACAAGCCGAAGCCGACAGCCACGAGAATGATCACAAAGGTTAAAATAGCGGTATTGCGCAGCATCACCTTAATCGGCTGCTTAATGTCGTCCAAAGAATCGACGACCGTAACGGTTAAGTCCGGGCCCGGAATCCGGTTGATCCGCAGGTATTCGTTGTTCATTTCGAGACTGGTTTTTTCGATTTCTTGACTCCCCGTGTTTTTTACAGAACCTGCGAGTTCAGCAATGACCGTACCGATTCTTGAAGGGTCTTTGGAATTATATAATACCGTTCCGCCGCGGCTGACGATTTCGATGCTGCCTTCCCGGTTGATGGAAACTTCGCCTAACGTGCTGAAAAAGAACTGGCTGTCGATCGTCGTTACGAAAACGCCCAGCACTTTGCCGTCCGTATCCTTGATCGGCTGGGCAAAAGCGAGCAGCAGCTTGCCGGTGCTTTTCGATACGATGGCGTCGCTGATGTAAGGCTGACCTTTGAGCGCTTCGCTAAAGTAATCGCGGTCCGATCGCGATTGCCCGATATTTTTCACGTTTGTTCCGGCCACAATCGTCCCTTTGGCATCCGTAAGCAAATAGGAATCGATGTCCCCGGTTCCTTCCAAACTGCTTTTCAGAATTGCGTTCGCTTGGTCCAGATAAGGATTGGCTGACGAGAAAAATTGTTTATCCGTGAGTTCGCCGGATTCTCTTAGTTTTAGCAGGCTGCGGAACGTATTGTGCTCCGATATGAGGAAGGTGGCTTGCTGCTGCAGTTGGACGGCCGTCGACAATCCGCCTCCCAGCCGGTCGGCCATCACGTTGATTTCATCTTTGCTCTTGCTCAGCGCCACGCTGGACGCCTCCCGGTAAGTCAGAATGGAAGCGGCCAGCAAAGACGCGATCACCAATAAACAGACGAAAAAGGGTATTTTCACGCGCAATGAAACAGATTTGATCTTTCCGGCCATTCCTGATGGTTTTCCTCTCACTACTTTTCAACTCCCCTATGCTTCTCTTTTTCTATAGCTGCTAACGAAAAGATATATCGGTTGCGGAGCAGGAGTTATGTAGTGGAAATTTAACCCAAAAGGAGCCTACATCACCGTAAAATATTCGGCGATGCCGGTGTAAATCGCTTCGGCGATCTTTTGCTGGCCGCTCCGGCTAATCAGCTGGGCGCGGTCTTCCGCATTGCTCAAAAAGCCCATTTCAACGATGACGGCAGGCGATTCGACATGCTTCAGCAGGTAAAACGGTTTGCCGATCTCAGGGATCGAAGCTCTGTTCAGATTGTAAAACCGTTCCAAGGCATTCTGAATGGAGGCGGCCAGCAGCGCGCTGCGCCCTTCGTTCTGGTGCAGGACAAGCGGTCCCCGTTTCGATTTGTTCCGGCCCCAGTTCACGTGCAGGCTGACGACGATGGAAGCGGGAAGCTGCTCGCTCAGCTCCTTGCGCTGGGCCAGATCCCTCATATGGCGGGAACGGCTGCGCGACCAGCGGTTATCGTCGCTGAGGGCGTAATCGCCCGTCCGGTTCAGAATCGCCCGGTATCCGTGGCTTCGCAGCACGACGTAAAGCCGGCGGCCGATCTCGAGGTTGATGTCTTTTTCCATAATTTCTTCGTAAGAGGTACCGCCGTCAATGCCGCCGTGTCCCGCATCGATCAGGATGACCGGCTCCGGAAAAACGTGCCGCAGATCCTTGTCATCCGCACCAGCGGGACTTCCGCACAAACCGAGGGCAAGGGAGACGATAAGCAGACCCGCCAGCGGATACCGTATCCGTATTTTCATGGTACTCCCCTTTTCAGGTTTTATTTCTTTTATAGATTGAACTTCCCGTGCCCAAATCATGCATGTACCGCCGCCGAAGGCGGGTTTAGGGAACGGCTTCCCGGAGCAAACTAGAGATAAGCAAAGGCGAGCATATCAAAAAAAGGAGAGCTTAGCATGGCCAAAGGCGATGAACTGGTAAAGTACATTACCGAAAAAGTTGTCGATTTCGTAGAAACCCCCAGGGAAGTCCGGCGGGAACGTTCCAGGCCGAAGGAACCGTGGACACGCCGCTGGTTCGGGATGATTCCTTTTTCAGTATCTTTATGGGCAGAGCAGCTTCCGGTAAAACGGAAAAAGGAAAAGGAGCATTCCTCTTCCGGCGAGGGGTAGAACAACGGATAAGGGTACGCGATGTTCGCGCACCCTTTAGTTATGCCGGCCGGCTTTTTGCGGGGCTTTGCGGATGATCGAATCGTCTTCCTCCATGAAAGACCAAAACGGATATTCTTCGGGCAGACGGCTCGCTACGTCGGGATTATGAATTTGATACAGGTCAATATAATCGGTGTTCAATCTCCGCAGGCTATCCTCTACCTGCTTCGCATCGACGATTCCCCGCCTGCCGGACATTTACCGGGAAGCGCTGGAGCTGTCCGAGCTGCAGGGCATGTCGCAGAAGCAGCTTAGCAGCCACCTGGGCATTTCGTACTCGGCGGCCAAATCACGGGTGCAGCGCGGCCGCGAGATGCTGAAAATGATGCTGACCGGCTGCTGCCACATTGAATCCGACGCTTACGGCAACATTACCGATTTCTATATCAAGCTGGCTGAACCGCCTGTTTACCAGAGAAAACGCAGAAAGGCGTAAACGGTTATGCGGTTTGCGGATTTGCGGAGGGGAGGAACCAGCGTTTCGCCTGAGGAGCTTCCGAGACAAACATAGGGGCAAAAAAGGCACTAGCGTTGCAAGAACACTAACATCAATTTTCAGCAAAACCCACATTTGGATTATTGAAACTATAAATGGATTTTTTTACAGTCATTTTTTAAGCTTAAGACCAAAAAGTCAAGGTTACCTAATGCGTAGGTCGTGATGTCCCATTAAATGTATATAATGGATATTATTCCTTGAACTTGCTTGGCTTAATTATCCCAACCATTGTGCGCACCGATAACGCTTTGGGACCTGACCCCGGACGTCTCCCCGGACTACTTCGACTGGGTTTCCGATCCAGTTCGGTTCGAAAGGATCGCCATGAACGGTACAAATACTCGCGGAGAATCCGGAGCACTTGCCAGTTTGTTTTTGCCGTTTGGGTGCTGTGCCGGATGTGCTCCACGAGCAAGGCAGTAATTAAAGCCAAGAATAACTGGTTCCAAATAGCCTGTGGTTTATGACTGTGCAGCTTCTTCAATCGCAAATGTTGCTTCAGCCATTTAAAATACAACTCGATGAGCCAGCGATTTTTGTAGATCTGCGCGATTTCTTCAGCGGTCTTATCCCATACCGATGTAAAAATACGATAAGTCCGTTCCTGCTCGTCATAAAACTCCACCAAACGAACGGAATGTTCCATGGATCGGAAGGAACTGCCCACGCAAACCTTGGCGTCCCGCGTGATGCTCGAGCCTTCCGGAACAGGATACTCCTCAATGACGGTGGCAAGCGCGCGATCTCGCATACGGATCACAAACTGGATGTTGTCCTGGACCCATTGATCCATCCGGGCATAATCATCATAACCGCGATCCATCACATAGATCGCATCCGAGGGGACGACCAGTTCAACGGCCCCCGCACGATCCCCTACATTGAGCGAACTGGGGATCATGGCATCAGGAAATAGCTTGTCGGGAGCTGTAACAACGAGGCGCAGATGCATCTTGACGCCGCTACTCTTATTTGACATCTTGGCCCAACTTCCAAGTTGAAGCGGCAGTCGAATGCTGGAAGAATCAATGATGTGCAATTTCCCGCTCTGGCCCTGGTGGCAAGCACGTTGCTGTGTTTGTGATGCCAGATGCTGAAACATCCACTCCAACAGCTCCGTTGGGATCTGATCGAGTTTTCGGGATAATTGCGAGCCGCTGATACTCTCCAACTGTAGAAGCTGCTGAAGTTTCGGCTCAGCACGAAGTGCAATTTCCATTTCACCGTAAGATGACCATTGTTTCAACTGAGCATTGATGAAGAGCATGATCGCTTTCATCGTGGTAAGTTTCTTGGTGTAATGGTCGAAGAGTAAACGTTGATGCACATCGATGGGCAGTAAGGAAATCAGTTGACGAATGACCGTTTTAGCTTTAACGTTATCCATGGATGGTCTCCTTTTGTAGAGAGTTATGGACAACGTACCTACCTCTTTACAATAGGAGATTTTTTATGCTTTTTCCATGAAAAATGATCATAATTACCCATATTTAACTAATATTTGATTATTCGCGTTAGGTTTTATGCAACGCTAGTGCAAAAAAGGCCGTTATTCCGGTGACATCCGTCCATTTGAGCGATATAGAGGAAAAATATGTCGCTATTTTTTCGAATTGCAAGGAAATGCCCTTGTTCCGGGCCATTCATACGAAAATAGGGACTAAAAATGCTGTTAATGGGGCTGTACATGCTTGGCTCCGGATAATAAGGACAAAAAGTTCCGCTATTTTTCGCGGGAAGGGAGAATTTCGCAAGCTTACTCCCGTTTCGATATCAAAGAAACCGCCGAGGAAATTTCTTCGGCGGTTTTGCTCATTTAACCGGGATAAGCGACGAACTTGCCCGGCTGCGACTTCAGCAGAGCATCCAAAGCGATAAGCCGGATCGACGGGCCTTCGCCGGTTAATACATATACGGGGCCGTTCAGGGAGGTGCCGCCGGCTGCGGCATCGGTCCCGGAGGATGCGCCATCCTGCCACGTCTGGTACCCATATATCGGCATAGGAATCGAATAAGTGCGTTCCGGGCCCGATGCGGCGAAGATCAGCTGCTTGCTGGATTGAAGCTTGCGGATGAACGTTTCCTGCTTGACCGGGAGCGGACCTTGCGTCATCCACAGCAAATTGTCGTAAGGATTAAACCGGCTTGCGGTGTAATGGATTTCGCCGGGAGCCAGCTCCGCCTGGCCGCTGCCCGCTGCGAGCCGGGGGGCTTGATAAAGGGCGGCTTGCTTGTCCCAGGTGTCCGCCGTTTCGGGCAGCCATTCCCCGTCCGCGGCGTGGATGAACCGCGGCGATTCGTCATCCGGCAGGCGGACCATCCATTCGGCCAGGGCGGGGCCGGCATACAGCGGCGTAACGCGGATTTGGCTGAGCTGCTCCGGCGTCATCTCCGCGGCAAGTTCGCTATTTTTTAGGGCGGCCTTCAGCAAGGAAGGGGCAAACACGTTATGCGCGCCGAGCCCGTATTCAACCAGTTTGTATTGGCCATTGGACGTGGCCGAAATGATCAGGTAACCGTTCAAGCGCGAATCGCCGCCGGATCCGCCGGGGAGAACGGTGACCAGCCAGCTGTGCGTTCCCGGGCCAAGCGGTTCGATCACGGTTTTTGCCCCAAGCCAGGCGTTGAACGGTTCGGTTTGCGCCAGCTTCCGTATCGCGTCCTCGGCAAAAATACGGAGCTGCTCGGGAGCATTGTCGGCCGTTTGAAGGCCGGCGGCCGGTTCGGAAGCTGCGCCCGGGGCTAAAGCGGCGGCATAGCCGGCGGCTTCTCCCGGCTGTGCGAGTCCGCCGGCGCAAGCCAGTCCGATGCTGCATAAAATTTTCAGCGTAATCGTGATGTTTCGGGGGATGGTTCCAAACATCGTTCGCCCTCCTATATATGGGATGGGAGTGGTCAGCTTTTGCGATTGCTTGTCCATTGTACCGAAGCCGGGGCAAAAAGGTTGTTGCAACCTGTCGCGCTTTGAGCCTTTGTCCAGCTTCTATTTTTGCGGTCTTTTAGCGAGATCGGTCTATTTCTGGTCACCGCTGCGAACGCAGGTGAAAGATGCCGCAGCCCAAGGCGGATACGACAATTCTCGGCTCGTATTGCCAGCGGATTTCTTCCCGCCTCGCTTCGTATTGGTTCAAGGCCGCCTGCTTCCGCTCCTCATCCGGGTCTTTGAGCAGATCCTTGTAATAAGCTTCGATAATCTCCAACTCGTCCCGCAGGCGTTCCCTGGCCTGGATCGACCAAATCTTGTCGCAGGCGCCGAGAAGTTCGGACAACCGATCTTCGAGAGCGGCCCGGCCCGCGTCCAAGGTCAGCTTCGTCGGCTCGATATGGACGTTCTCCGGAAGGCGCGGGACGAGCGTGGCGCCGGATAGTCTTTTGTCAAAGGCTTCGTCGATTTTTCCGCTTAGCAGAGAGACGCCGAAGAAATGGAGCTCTTCCCGCTTCATGTCGCAGCAGAACTCGACTTTGAAGCAGACGCCAAGCCACGGTTCGTAAGCGGCCGGAAGCAGGGCCAGGCGCTGGCGCGTCCCCGGCTCCTCGAACAGATAGACGTAGCGGCCGCCCCGTTTGGCCGCCTCGAAGATCTGCCTTAGCCGGGAGCTGCCGAACGTCAGCTCCTCGCGTTGAATGCGGCCCGGTCCCAGGATCGGCAACGGGCGCACGGGGCCGTAATAGCGGCCGAGGAGGGTATCCTCCAGCGACTGGCCCGACTGGCCCGGCTGCGGTCCGGCCCCGGCAGCGCCGCCGGGGCCTGGCGCGTTTGCCTGAGCGCCGGCGCCGCCAGACCCTGGCGCAGCGCCTGCGGTTGCCGGACCGCTGCCGCTAAATCCGGCCGCGGCGCCCTTGCCGGCATTCGGCCCGGCGGCAGCGCCCCTGCCCGGCTTCGGCCCGGCCGCCTGCCCGGCTTCGGCCTCCCGGTGCCGCTCGGGGTCGAAGATGAACGAAAACGACATCGTCTCCGGCTCGGCCCCGGTGCGTTCGATAAACCCCCAATAATAAGGGCGGTTCGTCAAATCGCGGTCGGCCCGGGGCGACAGCTTAACGGTGACATGATAGGGGGATTTTTCGAGAAATTGGCACTCGGTTGCTTCAAGATACGTCATCACAAGCTTGCGGATTTGCTCGCTCGTCATCGTCATACGGGTCAACCTCCCAACAGCTGTTTCAGATCGCCGCCTCCGTTATCGCCGGTTTGCACGTCCAGCTCCGATTTGATCGAATGGAACGAGCGGCCGAGCGAATCGACGCGGCTGGCGATTTCCTCGTCGCTTTTGGATTCGAGCATGATTTTGTAAATGCTTTTTTCCAGGGAATGCTCCTTCTCAAACCGCTCCAATATCACGTCAAGGTCTCCGATAACCATTTCGAACATGTTGATTTTTTCGTGCAGCAGGTTCACGATATACTCTTCAATCGTCCCTTTGGTGGACAGGTTGTAGATTTTGACGTCATTTTGCTGCCCCAGCCGGTGCACGCGGCCGATCCGCTGCTCCACCCGCATCGGATTCCAGGGCAAATCGAAGTTGATCATGTGATGGCAAAACTGCAGGTTGATGCCTTCGCCGCCGGCTTCGGTGGCGATCATCACCTGGGCGCGGTCGCGGAACAGGTCCATCATCCAGTCCTTTTTGCCGCGGTTCATTCCGCCGCGGTAGGGAACGGCCGTTATGTCCCGGTCGCGGAAATAGTTCAATAGGTATTCCTGAGTGGCGCGGTATTCGGTAAAAACGATGACCTTATCGTTCATTTCGCGAATCAGTTCCATCGTTTTTTCGGCTTTGCTGTTGGCCTTGATCTGCCGGATCAGGTCGACGATGTCCCAGATTTTATCCCGCAGGGGCGAATCGGGAGCAAGCTTCTTCGACAGGTTGACGAGCGTGACGAAAACGGCGTCGCGGCTGCTGCATACTTCGCGCTGGAGTGTTACGAGCGAGAGCATGCTGTTCAAATCGCCGCCGGCCGCCTGATATTGGTCTTTGACGAAGGAAGTGACTCCGTCGTACAGATTTTTTTCTTCCGGCGACAGTTCGACGTCGATGTTCCGGACGATCCGCTTCGTGAATTCCAGCTCCCCGTCGGCGCGGCGGTTGCGGATCATCACTTTGGAGAGCTCTCCCTTTAGCTGCTCCTCGTTTTTCGGCAGGCGTTTGTCCACGACGAAATTGGCCGCGAATTCGCTTTGCCCTCCGAGCTGGCCGGGCTTGAGCAGCGTGATCAGGTTGAACAGCTCGTCCAGGTCGTTTTGCACCGGCGTCGCCGTCAGCAGGAGGCAATATTTTTTGCGCAGCTGCAGCATAAATTGATAGTTCGTCGTTTTTTTGTTTTTCAGCTTGTGCGCTTCGTCGACGATCAGCATGTCGTATTCATTGCTCAGCAGGATCGATTTATGGGGATCGCGTTTGGCCGTATCCATCGAGGCGACGACGATGTCGTTATGCCAAGAGTGTTCCTTTTTCTGGGCGACGGCAGGGATGCCGAATTTCTGATTGAGCTCGCGCACCCACTGCAGCACCAAGGAAGCGGGCACCAGGATCAGCGCTTTGCGGACCAGCCCGCGGACGATGTATTCTTTTAAAATCAAACCGGCTTCGATCGTCTTGCCCAGGCCGACCTCGTCGGCCAGGATGGCGCGCCCGCGCATTTCAAACAGCACCTTGCGGGCGGTTTCGGTCTGGTGGGGCAGCGGCGTTACCTGCTGCAGATGCTTCAGGCACTGCATTTCCTCAAAGCTCGTGACCAAAGAAGCGGTTTCCGCCTCAAGGGCAAGATTGAACAGCTTCCAATCGTCCCAGGGCCCGCCTTTTTCCTGCCGGGCCGCAAGCTCGCCAAACCAGCTCCGGTCGAATTCGACCGGGACCTCGGCATGCGGGGGCGGATTCTTGATCAAGCTTGGGGAATCGCCGGGGGGATGAGCAAACATGATGATAAAACCTCCCTTTTGTGCTTGTACATCCGACTTGGTTTTTTCGACTCGGGAAGAGATGAAGCGGCGAACTGTTTCTTTGCTCAAAAAGTAGGCTTGGCAGATGTAAGTGTAGTATGGACGAAAAAGAGGCGGTTCATAACATAGGCGGAAGTTTGCGCTTCGGCGGAATGAGGCGGAACCGATTCACGGCATCCTATTTTCCGGACTCTTATAAAATACTATCCATTCAGGGCGAGATCCCGTCTCCGCTCAATCCGCCAAGCGGGTGTGCGTTCCATCCGCGCTGTCCTTTTGCGGCGGAAACGTGCAGGACCGTTAAACCGGCACGGAAAAAAGTTTCCGAAGGCCATTTTGCGGCCTGCCATCTGGTGAAATAGGCAGGGAGGCCGCTGCCGGCGAGGTGAGTGAATTGCATCATATAACAGCTTTAGAATTTTACGTACTATAACAAATAGAATTGGATTAGCCAAGGGAGCTATTATATCCCATGAAAAAGATATGGTCGCGCATTGCGAGTTATTATAAAAATGCGAAGCTAAACGTAAAGCTCTTATTAACGATTACCTTGATTATGATGACAACGCTGGTCCTTGTATTGGGAGGCCTTCAATATGCCTTTTCCCTTTATGATGAGCAAATCTACGCCAAATCCTCGCAAGTGTTGATGATGTCGTCCAACCGCATCGAAGAGGAGCTTGAAAGCGTGGAAGAAGTTAGTTACAACATCGCGGTTGATCCGTCTATTCAAAAAATGTTGTTGGATCTGCAAAAAAATGTAACAGGCTATGATTTCTATCGCCTTGAACAGAAAATCGGCGACGAATTGAAAAAATACGCGGATCAGGAAACTTGCATCGATGCGATTTATTTATACGATTCGGCAGGAAGGGAATTTTCAGCCGGGGATGGCGCAAGCCCTTTAAAGAAGAAGGATAAGGAGCTTGCGCTGAGCCAGGCGGACCCGTATGAAGGCAAAAACTATTGGATGGAGTTGGCCGGATATAATGGGGATATTATTTCTGTCCGCCTGATCCGGTCTTACGGGAACCTGGATTTTGAGAACATCGGCAAACTGCTTGTCCGCGTTAATTTAAACAAGATTGTAAGCGGTTTACCGAAACCTCGCGGAGAAATAGCGGGAAATATTGTGATTACGGATGGAAATGGGGTTTTCTATTCGGAAAAAGGAATGGATGCGGTAAAAGATTATCATTTCTTGGCCCCAAATGATCAGGGCTACAGCATTGAACGCGTTCATGGGGAAAGAACTTTTGTCAATCATATTACGACCGGCTTTAAGGACTGGACCTACTGGAGCCTGATTCCGTTTCACATGATGTTTTCCAAAATCACTGCCGCGAAGTATACTTTGGTGCTGGTTTTTATGTTTATGTTCGTTTTTCTTATTTCCCTTGGTTTTAATTTTTTAAGAAAAATTACGGACCCCATTCAAGAATTGGCCTTTACCATGCGGGAGGTTCAAAGGGGGAACTTTCACGCCGTGGATTTATTGGAGCCCGCGATGGTTGATCAAGGCGAGGTAGGGATTCTTTACCGGAATTTTATAACCATGATCCACAGAATCGACGAGTTGATTCAGGAGAACTTCGCTAAGCAGCTCCTGGTCAAGGAAACTGAATTTAAAGCGCTTCAGGCTCAGATTAACCCGCATTTTTTATACAATACATTGGAGTCCATTAATTGGCTGGCGAAAACCAATAAACAGCGGCAAATTTCAAGCATGGTGGAAGCATTGGGCCACCTTATGAGATACTCCACAAATTTCAACCGGGATTTCGTTACATTCGAGGATGAAATCGATATGGTCAACAGTTACTTAACCATTCAAAAGTACCGGTTTGGCCAGCGGTTTGAATTTCACATGGATGTTCCCTTTTACGTTAAAAAATACAAGATTCCCAAATTAATATTGCAGCCGCTGCTGGAAAATGCGTTTAAGCATGCCGTTGAGCCTTCCGTCGGTTTGTCGGTTATCAAGTTGCAAGTTGATCAGGAAGCGGACAGGCTATTGATCCGGATCGAAGATAATGGGCCAGGCATAGATCCCTTTATACTCCAAAAAGTAAAAGAAGGCCAAATCGTTCCTAAAGGCACCGGAATAGGATTGAACAATATCGATGACAGGATCAAGCTTTACGCTGGGGAACCATATGGGTTAAGCATTGAAAATCTTTCGGGAAAAGGGACCGCGATTACGGTGATACTGCCTGTTCAAACGGGGTGATAGGATGTCTTATAAAGTGTTGTTGGCGGATGACGAACAGATTATTGTCCAAGGGATTTCCAGTATCGTCGATTGGGAAGCATTGGACACGGAACTTGTGGCAACGGCGGAAAACGGGATCGATGCGTATGAAAAGATGGCCCGGCTTGAACCGGATATTGTGATCAGCGATATCCGAATGCCCGGCATGGACGGACTTAGTCTGGTTTCAAAGGCGCATCAGGAATTTCCCGCCATGAAATTTATCCTATTGTCCGGATACAGTGAATTTGAATATGCCAGAACGGCTATGCGTTATGGGGTTAAAAATTATTTGTTGAAGCCGTGCAACGAGGATAAAATTACAGCCGCGCTTCAGGAGATCATTCATGACTTGGAGCAAGAAAAGGCTCAGGATACCCTTGTCAGCCAGCTTCAGGAAAAATACGCACAAGCTCAGCCCTTGATTAAAGCGCATCTGTTAACCGAATTTTTGGCCGGCCGGAACTATTCAAACAACGATTTATCCTTCTATCAGCAGCTTTTCGACGTAGAGATCCATCATCAGCGCGTAAGACTCGTGCTTTTTAAGCCGGAAGGTTCGTTTTCTTATGAGCATTTATTTGCTATCAAAAATATCGGCGCCGAGATCTTTGATTCCGTCCTGTTAAGTATGAATATGGGCGAAAATGCCTTGTTTCTGATCGAGGATAATCATGACGCAGAAAAATTGCGGCAAAAAATCGAACAGATTAAAGAACTTGCCTGCCAATATTTCAAAAAGGATACCACCGTCGCCATAAGCGAAGGGGATCATCTCCACAACGCCGGGAAGCTGTACCGTGAGGCTATGGAATGTTTGGAACACCGTTTTTATTTGGGAGAAGGAAGCATTATCACGCGAAAAGATGTCCTGGCTTTCAAGTCAAAGCATTCTTCCGTGATCAACAGAGTAATAGAAGTTCTAACGGAGAACCTGGGCAATCCCGATTTATCGCTTAAAATGGTGGCCAATGAGATTTTATATATGAATCCGGATTACCTCGGAAAACTGTTTAAACAGGAGACCGGCCAGAGATTCTCAACATATCTGACTAAGCTAAGAATTGAAAAAGCCGTGAAGCATATTGCCAAAATGGATGACGTGAAGGTCGGAACCTTGGCGGAAATCGTCGGTTTTGGCGACAATCCCCAATACTTTAGCCAGGTTTTCAAAAAATATACCGGCTGTACGCCGTCTGAATATCGCAAAAGGGAGGGCTAGAGCTTGAGAAAGTCCGGTTTGATATTCATGTTGTTTATATTGTTCCTTTCCATGGCTGCCTGCGATGCAGGCCATCAGGGAAACAACGGCGGTAAAGAAAATGAAAAAGCGACCCTGCGCGTGGCCTGGTGGGGCGTGCAATCCAGACATGATTACACGATGAAAGTGATTCAAATGTATGAGCAGGAACATCCCAATGTAGAAATTGTGGCGGAATACGCCAGCTGGGACGATTATTGGAAGAAGCTTGCCCCGCGGGCGGCCGCCAGCGGGTTGCCGGATGTGATTCAAATGGATAGAGCTTATTTGTTTCAATACGGCGCAACCGGCCAACTGGAGGATTTAACCCCGTACATAGAAGACGGCACGATTGATGTTAGCTCCATTGACGAAAACGCGATCTCCGGAGGAAGGCTGGCCGGGAAACTTTATGGCTTCCCGCTTGGGTCGAACGTTCTTTCGGTGATTACAAATGATGATCTGATGCAGGCAGCGGGTGCCAAAATGGACGATGAAAACTGGACTTGGGATGACTTTGAGCAAATCGCGATCGCTGTCCATGATGCCGCCGGCGTGTATGGTACAAATGGAATGTACCCTGCCGATGTATTTTTTCCGTACTATTTAAGAACACAAGGCTCGCGGCTTTACAATGAAGACGGGACAGGCCTTGGCTACTCGGACGATGGGTTATTTGCCGATTATTTTGAACGGCAGCTGCGGTTGGTTGACGCCAAAGCGTTCCCGACTCCGGACGTTCAAGCGCATATCACAGGAATTAACGATGATCTTATCGTAAAAGGGAATGCCGCCATGAGTTGGAATTGGTCCAACCAATATTCAGGATTTGCCGAATCGGCCGCAGCGCCGTTATCCATCCATCTGCCTCCCGAGCATGCGGACAAGGCGGCTTTATTTTTAAGGCCGAGCATGTTCTTCTCGATCCCCAAGAGCTCAACGCAAAAAGAACAAGCGGCCAAGTTTATCGATTTCTTTGTAAATAATACGGATGCCAACATGTTGATCAAAGGCGACCGGGGCGTTCCGGTCTCTGCAAAGGTGATGAAAGAAATCAAACCGGAATTGTCCGAAGTTGACACCAAAATCTTTGATTACGTTGAAAAGGCATCCCAACATGTACGCACTACCGATCCGATCGACCCGCTGGGCAATGCGGAAATCATGAAAGCGCTTGACGATCTGTCCGAGCGGATTTTATTTAAGAAAATTACCCCGGAACAGGGAGCACGCTCCTTTAGAAAGCAAGCGGAAATGATTTTAGACAAGAATAAGTAATCGTCCTGCAAACAAGTAGGTTTTTTAAACGTAAACCTCTGTTTTTTTTATGGTTCCATGAAAGCATTTTCTCTACAATGATGGTGTGAGTGAAAGCGGTCACAATGTTGCGGATGGAGATCATGATTTGGAGGGATTACTGTGTTGCAGGAAAGGGCGATCGCCAAGCAAGAGGTCGTTGATTCCATTCATTTATTAATGAATAATCTTACGGAAATCAAGGACCAAAGCGGTGAATTTTTGCTTAATTTTGATGGGTTGATTGTGGACGACAAAAGCTGGCATGTATGGAACTGGCCGCAAGGTGTAGGGTTATACGGAATTTATAAATACTGGAGATTAACCAATGACCAAAGAGCGCTGGAAATCATAAATGAATGGTTCCATGCCAGAATCCGGGAAGGGGCGCCGCCGAAAAACGTCAATACGATGGCGCCGCTGTTAACGCTGGCTTTTTTGTATGAAGATACCGGAAACCGGACCTACCTGCCCTACTTGGAGGATTGGGCGGAATGGGTCATGCATGATATGCCTCGCACAAAAGAGGGCGGATTGCAGCATATGACTTATGGACCGGAAAACAAAAATCAGCTTTGGGACGACACGTTGATGATGACCGTGCTGCCGCTGGCGAAAATCGGGAAATTGCTGAATAAACCTGAATACCTGGAAGAGGCCAAAAAGCAGTTTCTCATTCATATCAAATATTTAACGGACAGAAAAACCGGTTTATGGTATCACGGCTGGACCTTTGAAGGAAAACACAATTACGCCGAAGCGCTTTGGGCAAGAGGAAATTGCTGGATCACCATTGCGATTCCCGAGATGATCGAGATCTTGGAATTGGAAAAGGGAGATTTTCTCCGCGAATTCCTGATTGATACATTAAACAGACAAATTGAAGCTCTTGCCGATTACCAGGATGAAAGCGGTTTATGGCATACCTTAATCAATGATCCGACCTCTTATTTGGAAGCCTCGGCGACAGCCGGATTTGCCTATGGCATTCTAAAATCCGTTCATAAGCGGTATGTCAGCCAGGAATATAAAGAAGCCGCCCACAAGGCTATTCGCGGAATCATGGCTGAAATTAATCAAGAAGGGGCGCTGCAAAAAGTATCCGTAGGAACAGGCATGGGCGACACCCTGGAATTTTACAAGGGAATCAGAACGACCGCCATGCCTTATGGACAATCGCTTGCCGTGCTGTGCCTGTCGGAATATCTTCATACTTATATCTAACGCCAAAGTGAAAGCGGTTAAAATGGAGGGGAGTAAAGTGGTTAGACAACCCAAATTTATTAATTATATGTCCTATGGGTTAGGCGATTTCTTAGGGGCGGGCGCCTTTGCTCTGACAGCGGCATGGTTGCTTTTCTTCTTAACGACTTTTTGCGGCCTCACTGCCGTGGAAGCCGGTTCTATTTTTGCGATTGCCCGGATTGTTGATGCGATTGCGGCGCCGACTATGGGATACATTACGGATAATTTTCATAAAACCAAACTGGGCCGCCGCTTTGGAAGACGCAAGTTCTTTATACTGGCAGCCGTTCCGCTTGTCCTTGTCTATACAGCGATTTGGGTTTCCGGTTTCGGTTACTGGTATTACTTATTAACCTACATCTTGTTTGAAATTGTGTATTCGATGATTTTGATTCCTTATGATACGCTTGCCGCCGAGATGAGCAGCGACTATAAAATACGTTCGAAGTTTACGGGCGCCAGAATGTTTGTCGCTCAGGCTTCGGCCGTATTCGCCGCATTTATTCCCGGCCGGCTTGTGGAAGCCTTGGGTAAGGATGATCCACTTACCTACCTGTACTCAGGTATTATTTTCACGGTCATATTTGTAGTGGTATTGTTGCTGCTGTACAGAAATACATGGGAACGTCCTTTCGATGAAATCCCGCAAGAGGAAGTCATTGATAAAAGAACCTTTTTACAAAATGTTCATAAGATCTATGCGGATTTATTCTCGACTTTGCGGGTAAAAACATTCCGCCACCATCTGGGGATGTATTTGGGCGGATATTTAAGCCAGGATGTATTCAACGCGGTGTTTACTTATTTTGTTGTTTTTGCCCTTATGCAAAGCGCCGTAGCCGCATCCAACCTATTGACCTTTATGTATGTCATGCAGTTGTTCGGCGTATGGATTGCGCTTACTTTAACGATTAAATTGAATCCTGCCCCGGCGTATAGAACGGCAATTTCCCTCTTTATCGCAGGGATTGTCGGATTTATCGTCTTAAAGTTCACCGGAACGCTAAACAGCACTGCTTTATTGTTCCTTATGATCGGCATTTGCGGGTTGGGACGCGGCGGTTTGAACTACATTCCCTGGAACAATTATGCCTTTATTCCGGATGTGGATGAAGCTTTAACCGGGCAAAGACGTGAAGGGGTGTTCGCCGGTGTCATGAGCTTGATCCGAAAGGGAACGCAGGCGCTGGCTGTCTTTTTGGTAGGCGTGGCCTTGCAGGAAGCGGGGTTTGTATCCGGACAAACATCGCAGCCGGATTCAGCGGTAACGATGATTATTTCCATCTTGCTGTTCGGTACGCTCTTCTTTTTGGCGGGAGGCCTAATCATCTCCTATCGTTACAAATTAACCAAAGAAAATCATGTCATTTTGTTGGATGAAATTAAACGCTTGAAAAACGGCGGGTCTAAACAAGAGGCTGCACCGGAAGCCCGCAAAGTTTTTGAACAATTAACCGGTTGGGAATATGAAAAAACATGGGGAAACAACACGGTAGGGTATGAAAATCTGTTGAAGTATAAGGAGAAACAAGATAGTCATGAAACCAAACATAAAGTAATTGTCTAAACCAGCAGTTAAACAGCCTGCAGCGGCGTCATTGCCGGCTGCAGGCTGTTTATTTTGCGGCGAACCGTCTGTCAATTCTTTTCCATCATTTGGATAAGTGCAGGGTAGTCGTGGATGGCGACTCCGCCAAACCCGTCATGGTCCGCATAAAAATCCGTCACGGTATTTAATTGCTGATTCATATATTTCAGGCCTTTGTTGTAGTACGTAATTTCATTCGTGATAGTGCCGCCGTTCGGAGAATTGGTCTCCGCGCCGATATAAATCTTTTTGCCTAATTTGGCCGCATAATCGGTTTCCGCCAGGGTTGCGCGGATCTGTTTCTCGGCCGTGTCGCGATAGGCCATGATGGATACGGTGTCCACGATGTCCAATACAAAATAACTTAGCGGCTTTTTCTCCCCGCCGGTTTGCACGATGACCGGATTTTGCCCCGTTGCATACCACCACGGAATCGCTGCGTTGAACTCCAAATTCTCCTTGCTTGAGGCAATTTCATTCGCGATTTTCTTCAGAACCTGGATGTATTGATAGCAAACGGAGCCTCTTTTGTTTAAATATTCGGGTAAGGTGTGCGGTTCAATATCATACTGAATTCCGTCAAATTTGCTGGCCGGATGGGACGCGTTATAGGAAATCACTTGGCGCAGTTCCTGCAGCGCTTCGCGATGATGGGTTTCCAGCGCCCAGTTGGCTCTGCCGACAAGCGCGAACACGCGTATTCCGTCCTCATGCGCTCTTTGGATCAATTCCTCATAAGTTGCGGGCTGATCCTCCAACGTCTTTCTTGTCCCGATAAACAATAAGTTGATGTCATTTTCCTTTAAAAACTGCAGCAGCTGTGTAATCTTGTTGGAATCGGAAGCCGCTTCATAAAAATCCCAAACCCATAGCGCTTTGGTTTGCTCATTATTCGCATGAGCCGGGGAAGGGACTACATTCACCAACGTCAAACAAACCGCCAACACTAAAATCGCTATTTTTCTCACTCGGTTCTCTACTCCATTCTTTTTAGATCTGCAGGGTTTATTTACCAACAACCAGATTAACATAAAAATGGAATTTGTCGAATGATCTGTTGGGCCTATTGTGAGGTTTTATTTGCCACGTAGAGACTCTCCAAATCCCCCGTGGCTTTGCCGGCATATACAATACGTCCATTTCGCAATATGGCGGCTTGATTCGCCAGTTTTTCCGCTAGCCCGATAATATGAGTGGATAACAGGATGAGAGCACCTCGGGCACAGTATTGCTGCAATGTATCGCGCACGATTATGACTTGATCCGGGTCAAGTCCGTTGGTCGGCTCATCCAAAAGAAGGATATCCGGTTCGTGCAGCAATGCGGATGCCAGTGCAACCCGCCTTGCCGTTCCTTGGGACAAAGCGCCAATCGCGTAGTTGCTGTACGGTTCCAATGTAAAATGCTTGAGCCAGTGCCGTATTCGCTCCTCCAGTTGATCAGGGGAGACGCGGCGCAGTTGGCCGATAAGCCGCATCATTTCGATTACGGTCAAAAATGGATACTGAAACGGAAACTCCATCATATAGCCGATGCGTTTTTTATATTGTTGGTCCTGCCAATGAACCGCTTGCCGGCCCAGCAAAATGCTGCCTTGCTGGACCGGCTTCATCCCTGCCAGCAAATGCAACAGCGTCGTCTTACCTGCGCCGTTGGGACCGAGCAGTACCGTAATTTCTCCCCCCTGTAGGGTCCAATCGATGCCATGCAGGATGCGTTTATCTTCGTAAGCATAGCTGACTTGCTGCAGTTGCAAGGACAGCGCTAAGTTTGTCTGCATCTTATTTGATCTCTCCTTACATTGAAAACTTGCCGGGAAGACTTTCAGGTACCTGGCGTAAAAGTCGATAAAATCCAAATTGTATGGTTATAGAGACGATTATGAATAGTATTTGATGCGCTTGGTGTAAATAGATGAGCAAAAACATGCAGATTGTAATTAAAAGCTGAGCGGGCAGCGAAATACGCCCTTGAGTTGTAAGATGATATCCAGCCAGTAAACTGAATGAAACAAATGTGGAAGTAAGCAGCAGGCACTGCGCTAATAACTCGAAAAACGACCATGCCGTCCAAGTCCAGTCTAAGCGAAATCCCCAGATTAAGGTATGAACGATGAACATACTTATGCCTACTGTCCCATAAAAAAGCCATTTTGCCCATAATCCTCTATTCCAAGCACCCAAGGTAACGGTGTATAGTGCTATTCCTCTGCCTTCGGCTACGAAGCTTCTTATAACCCAAACGTCGCTGACCAGCCAGACCATCAAGGCCGCGCCTACCGGGACAACTATCGGGGTATCAACTGCTGAATAGTAGGTAAAGAGCTGTAATAAACAAACGGCAATAAGAAAAGGAAACATATCTTTGAAGCGGGTTAGAAAATATACCTCTTTACGAAGTAACGGATAGCGGGACAGGATATGCCGTTTGGCGCCGGATTCAGCCGGCGGGGCTGCGCTTATCATTCGCGGCCAGGAGAAGCGTGACGCTTGAAAAGCGGCGATGTATTGCAGCAAGGTAACGGCGATTGCAACGATCAGCCGAACCGCAGGTATCATGGGCAGCATCATCAATGAAATATTAAGCGCCAGTACTGTCAATAACAGCAGGGCTAACGATAGCGATCCGGCTGTTCGCTCTCTCGCCATTCCCGAAAGTGCCACAAAGCAATAAACACCGAGTTCTGCAAAGGAGAGTCCGAGCAACAGCATTAGGAATGCTTGTCCGAAACTATATGACGGTGACCAAAGCAACTGACCCAGCAGCATCCAAACAAGCACAAGAACAAAGGGGGACTTTTTCCAGATCATATATGAGGTTAAAAAACGAGCCCCTCGTCCAAGCGACCATAAGAAGCGCATTTCCGCCATCATCAGGTTCCCGGCAAACAGACCAATTCCAACGGTCATCCCTATTAGCCCCCAACAGCCCGTTATAAATGTGGATGAGAAGCCCTTTTCGGCTAACGCCGTAGTGAATTGATATGTCCCGCGGAGCAGTAAAAGAAGGAGAAACAGCGTTAAAACGATATCGCGCCATGAAATATACTTGATCCGAATGAGATAAACGGATGCGTAAAGCTTAAAACTTGAACTCATTCTAATCTTTCTCCTGTTAAGAAATTGGTGAGAATGATTGCTTTTCTTCCTGTGAAGTATAGAGATTGTAATATTGCCCTTTTAAGTGTAATAATTCCTGATGGGTTCCTTCCTCAATTATTTTCCCATTATCAAGAACTACGATACGATCAGCATGTCGAACAGTACTTAAGCGATGAGCAATAATAATCTGAGTGCATTGAATATGACTTAAAGAGTCACAAATAAGCTGTTCCGAAGCCGAATCCAATGAACTGGTTGCTTCATCCAGTACAAGGATTTTAGGTTGATGTAACAATGCACGAGCGAGGAGAAGCCTTTGTCTTTGACCTCCGGAAAAATTAAATCCGTTTTCGGATACCATTGTTTGATAACCTAGTGGAAGCTTCATAATGTCATCGTGAATGGCTGCTTGTTTCGTAGCTTGAACAATCATGTCCAACGTAATATCGTTATGATGCATTCTTATATTATCTGCGATAGTTGAATTAAATAAACGAGATTCTTGTACCACGGAACTAATTCGTTTTCGAAGCTCTTGCTTATTCCATAGATGTAACATTGTTCCATCGATTTTGATAAAACCTTCGGTTGGTTCATATAGACCAAGCAACAATTTGGCGAGTGTGCTTTTTCCAGATCCCGACGTTCCAACAATAGCTAACCGTTCACCCGGACGTACATTGAGAGAAATATTCTTTAGAACTTCATTACCATATTTATTGTATTTAAAGGAAACATCACAAAATTCAACGTGACCTTGAAAAGATATAGAAGGTACCTTTTCTCCTGTATATTCAGGTGGACTTTCAATAACATCTTGTAATCTTTGAATATAGGTTCGAACATTCACTATATCAGAATAGGTTTGCCCCAAAGAAACAATAGGAACTATAAAAGAGGCAGCCAATGCTTGAAAACCCATTAAACTTCCTAGGGTTGCATTACCTTCAAGTACGTAATAAGCCCCTGGCCATAGTACAAATAAGGGGAGCGTCAATTGAATACTAACCGAATTGGAGCTTAATATCGATGTCCAAACGTTTCGCTTTTCAGTTGCTTTTAGTTGCTTTTCAAAGATTGACTTCCATTTTGCAACGGCATCCCTTTCTGCCCCTAATAATTTCAAATCAGTAATATTCTGAATATTTTCGGATAAAAATCCGTACAGTTCAGTTTGAGTGGAAACTTCCTGACGGGATAATCTTTGCGAAATGTATGAACTTAAAAAAATGAATCCAAGCATGAAAATCCCTATAATAATAACAATTATACCCATACTAACCATTTTATTTAACATTAATGCTGCAAAGGTAATAAAAGAAAGGCAGTCAATTATAATAGAAACAACACGGTTTGAAAGAACATTTCGGATTAGGATATTAGAATTTGCTCGAAAAACAAGTTCGCCTCCCTTTCGATTTTCAAAAAAGTTATAAGGGAGCATAAAAAGTCGTCCAATATATTGTGTCATCATCGTTGTATCTATTTTGGACTGCAGCTTTGCAATAAGCCATCCCCTTAAACAATGAAATCCTAAAATATACAAAAATAATAGGCCGATAGCTGCACTAAATGGAAATAATAAATTTTGATGTTGTCCTCCTATTACGACATCTATGAACCACTGTGTTAATTGAGGAATGAATACTCCTAAGGCCTGTAAGAACAAGGCTACAAGAATGATAGAAAAAAGCAGTTTCCATCCTTTGAGTACGGACAAAATAAAAAAAAACTCTTTCTTCCTTTTTTTCGGTGTAAAAAGATCTCCGGGGGTAAGTGAAAGAACAAAACCTGAAAATTTTTCACCCAATTCTTTTATATTAATTCCGTACCGTCCCTTAGCCGGATCTAGTATGCTCACCTTATATTTCCCAAATTTCTCCATCACAACGAAATGATTATTGTCCCAAAATAAAATGAGAGGGGGCTTCATACGATCTAGTTGCTCTGTAGTTATCTTGTATCCTTTACATTCCAATTTATATTCAAGAGCCATCATTTGAAGTTGATGCATGTTTACTCCAGAGGGGGCTTCCCCAAATTTTTTTCGCATTTCCGGCAGAGTTGTATTGTACCCATAATAACCCAATATCATTGCTAGACAAGCCAGGCCGCATTCACTGTGTTCCATCTGTTCGATGAAAGGAATCTTTTTTTTGAATATGTTCAGCTGGAATCACCTCCAAATTATTCGTTATGCAGACCAGCCCAAAATAATGGGCGACTATCGCAAGTTCAGCTCTTGTTTTAATATTCCATTTGTGTTTAATAGAAGCTACAATTTCACCGGTACGTCGCATACTTATACCTAACATCTTTGATATCTCGCTATCTTTAAGTCCTTGTGCCACAAGAATTGCGACTTCTTGTTCCCTGCAAGATAATTTCGCCAACCCCTTTCAACCTCCTATAGAGCTATGAATAAATTTAAATAAAAAGCTGTGTCGAAATTTAAAAATTGTATACGATAAAAATACATAATAATACCATTATTTACTTGTAATAATAATTATCCAACTATTTTCATTTATTGTCAAAGACATTTCTGCAGCTTTATGAAGTGCAATCAAATCTTTTTTTGTAATATATTAGAATAGAAGTAAAAAATAAATGAAAGGAGGTTGCTATATGACAACGCAAGATTTGGTAAAGGCTTGGAAGAATCCTAACTTCCGCTCTGCGGATGTTGTTCATCCTGCTGGTGACGCTCTGGTAGAAGTAGGTGCGGAAGAATTAGCAAGAGTACACGGCGGTCTGGTTGAACCTCAAGCTACTCCGACAATTACTATTCCAATTACCATTATTTCAGGATTATTTTGCTTCCCTACAACGGTGCACTAAGGAAAATAGGCTGCTAGAAGGGTACGTATTAATTACGTACCCCATCTTTATTATTTAGATAAGGAGTGAGCGCTTAGATGAAGGAACAATTTTTACGTTCACTTTTTGTACATGAGCGGTTGCAATTGTTACATAATCATGAAATTACCCGTGCCTTTTCCCAGCAGCAAAATAATTCGGCTCTAGAGGAATGGTTTCAGTTTGCTCTAGTTCAAACAGAAGCGAAAAGAAAAGCTAAGCTTGAGTCATTGGGAGTTAATGAATTAATTTTCGGATCGTTAATACAGACCACACAGGATTTAAAATGGAACGAGAGCTGTCTTCCAGCTATTATGGATTACAATGCAGATTGGTTAACGGTACTAGAGGAAGCATTGGAATTGAATTGCCAAATAAAGATAAAAGAAAATGAACAACGTTCGATCGAACTTCTAGTAAGACCATTTTTGTTATGGGCAAATATGAAGTTGGAAAATTTATTGGCATCCATTGATGCACAAGGAAAATATATAAGTACTTCCCTCTTAATATCATCAATTCTACCGCATTTGACATCCCAGTTATGTAAAATAGCAGGGCGTTCCTTTGTCCTGGAATTACATGTTGCGAAGGCAATGCAGGAACTGGCAGGTGACACTCCGGAAGAACGGTTCTCAAATTTTGTAGAAAAACACATGGTTGACAACGGTAATCTTCGATTGTTTTTTTTAGAGTATGCTATGTTTGCCAGATTACTTTCGGAACGGACGGTCATGTTTGTTACCGTCATAGAAGAAGCAATAACACGATTTATTCAGGATTGGAAGGTGCTGAAGGACACATTTCAACTAGAAGAAAGCCCTCTTATTGCGATAAAGGCTGATTTAGGAGATTCTCACAAGGGCGGAAAAACTGTAATGCGCTTTCAACTTAAATCTGGTCAATCTTTTATGTATAAGCCCAAGTCCCTGGCTGTTTCTCATGCATTCCACACTTTTTTAAGTTGGATAAATAGTAAAGGGTTTTATCCTGAGTTTAAAGGAGTCCCAATTATAGATCGAAAAGAGTATGGATATGAAGCCTTTGTGAGAGCGGAACAATGTGAGACTAAGGACCAAATTCGGAGTTTTTATCGGCGATTAGGTGCTTACTTAGGAGTCGTTCATCTCCTGGAAGGTGCGGATTTCCACAGTGAAAACATTATTGCTTGCGGAGAGCATCCAATGCTTATTGATTTGGAGACATTGTTCCATAACCAAGTTAAGCAAGATGTTCCTGATTCAGCCGATGTAGAAGCTCAATTTGCAATACGTAATTCTCCTATAGGGACATCATTCTTACCAATCCTTTTTCATCAGGACGAAAAAGGATTGGGAATTGAGTTAAGTGGTCTAAACGATAGGGAGCAATTAATTCCCTACAATGTGTTAAAGGTTGTAGATATGAATACTGATAATATGCGCTATATTCGGGCGCGGCATATCACTACATCAAGTCACAACTTACCATCATTGAACGGCACAACCATATCAGCTGCTGATTACTTAACCGATTATGTAAATGGCTACAGGGATATTTGTTATTTCTTTATCGAGAACAGAGAAGAAATGCTCAGCACCGATGGACCATTAAAGATATTTTCTAAAGTTCCAGTACGTATCCTTCTGCGAACCTCCCAATTTTATATGAATTTTCTTCTTGAATTAACACATCCCGATTATGGAAGAGATGCCCTTGACTATGAACGTTTGCTCGATAGAATGTGGTTTTCCTACCTTGACGATAGGCTTATTTCTTCAGAGATAAAGGATTTGCGTATAGGGGATATTCCTTATTTTTATTCGTTCCCCGACTCTCATCATCTGTGGGATAGCCGTGACCAAAAGATTGATAATGTTTTTAAAGAAACCGCCATGGATCATACTAAACAGAAGCTGTTATCTCTGACTCCTGAAAAAATTGAATTATACGCTAAATGGATTACCGAATCTATTATTGGCTCATCTTTAAGCAAAAAAATTCACTCTGTTGAACCAGAGGCAGCTAATATGGATACGACCAAAGAGTCGGTTATTAAGTCGGATCAATTTTTAAATGAAGCAGTCAGAATAGGCGAACAGCTGGTAAAGGAAGCTATATTGAGTCGTAACGAACGGACAGCAACTTGGATAGGATTAAATCCTAATTATTTGGGGCAACTAGGTATGTCTGGACTAAGGGGGGGCTTATATGATGGTACAGGCGGCATTTCGCTCTTTTTTGCGCATTTATATCGAATAACGCAGAAACAACACTTTAAGAAATATAGTCTGGCGGCATTTCAATCGACGTTAGAGAAATTTCCAATGACCATTAAATTTCCATCTTCTTTTTATGGACAGGCTTCCGTACTATATGTTATCACCCAACTGGAAAATATAATGGGGGAAAATAAAGAATGGAAACAGCATCGTCTAAATCTATTGGACAATTTGAGTAGAAGTGTAGAGCAGGACACATTCTATGATTTACTTGGGGGGGCAGCTGGAGCTATTCATGTCCTCCTCAACGAATCAAAGATACGTGGTTCGGAGCAGGAGATTGAGATTGCCTCTATGTATGGAGATCACTTGCTTAAAAATGCCCAAAAAAGTGATAAAGGATACTTTTGGCAGTCAAGCGTGTTATCAGATGTTTATGTAGGTTTAGGACATGGAAGCATGGGAATTGCTTGGGCCCTTTTCCGTCTTGCAGCGGTCACAGGAAAGGAAGCTTATCGTGAGACAGCAGAAAATGCACTTCAATATGTTCGTTCTCATTATTCGAGTGAATGGGGGAATTGGGTTGATTGCGAAGCTGGTACCACCCTGGCTAATTGGTGTCACGGAGCAAGTGGAATCGGAATTGGTTTGACGATGTGTCTTCCATTTTTACGATCTTCACAAGTCAATCAAGTTACTAACGAAATTGAACAGGCAGTAGCGACGACGATTCGATACGGTTTCGGCAAAAGTCATTGTTTGTGCCATGGCGATCTTGGAAACTTAGAATTATTACTTCTGGCGGGAAAATGCTTGAATCGGCAAGAATGGGTTGAAATGGCCCGAGGATATGGAAGGGAAGCTGTAAATTACTATCAGAGCAAAGGAGAGTACTTGACAGGTATCACTAAGTGCTCAAACATTCAGGGACTATGGTTAGGTCTATCCGGGATAGGATATCAAATGCTCCGTCTTGCTTCAGATAAAGATTTCCCTTCAATTTTATCGCTTCAAGAGCCGCTCGTCCAAACGAGGTCATTAAGATAGGCTATTTTATTCACGGCACAATACTTGTTTTTCAAGATTGCCACTAGCTGTTTGGTGATCTCTACAACATAGTAAGGGAGCACGTCATTAACATTGGTGGTGTCAAAGGGAATGTGGTCATGAGTACATCAAGTAGGAGGCTGGACGAAGCCAGATTTGCGTCTCCTGTGCCCTATACGTAAAATATAAGTCTTGTATGCCGCCCAGAACTCGTTCCGGGCGGTTTCTTTATTTACTTGTTCGGAGCGACTGCACCCATATACTTTGTTCACAAGATCGCTGAAATTTGTTAAAGCTTATTTCGGGATGCAATTTGCAATTGTCCTCCATTGAGTCTTCTTCACAATATCGTATACAATAAGATAGATTTAGCGGAAGGAAAGAGGCGATCCAGATGAAGGAGAAACTGCACCAGTTCTATTCAAAAATCCGGTTTAAAAAGATTCGTAACCGCTTTCTTGCCGCGATGATCGTATTGTCGATTCCGCCGCTGTTTCTGTTGGGCTACCTTTCCTTCAACATTGCGAAGGATACGCTGCTGGAAACGAATAAAAAAACGGACCAGGTTCACCTAAGGTCATCCAGCGAGGCGGCCGACCTCATCTTCCGCAACATCGTCAATTTGAACCGCTCCGTTATTTTGAACGATGAAATCCGCGACCAACTGCGGGCGAGTCAACATTCCGATGAGGCGAGTGCCGGCGCCAGGCACGAGAAGATTTTAAGCCAACTCCAAAAGATGGTGAACAATTTGTTTATCAACTCCCGGTATGTCGATTCGATGTGTCTGGTTGATCTGCAATTGAAGGCCCATTGTTTAGGACGTTCCGATAATTTGGGGGTTTATGAGGGAGACGGCCAGGGAGAGAAGATCAAATTGTCGCCATGGTACGCCAAGGCCGTTGAATCCCAAGGTCAAGTCGAGTTTTTTCCCGATAACGTATTAGGGGATACGTCTTATACTTTCTCCACGGTCAAGCTGTTCCGGGATTCCGAAAATATCAGCGGTGAACCGATCGGCATTCTCATCATCAATATTTCCAAATCGATCTTTGATTCCATTTTTACGGAGACGGACAAACAGGCCGGAGAATACATCGTATTAACTTCAGCCTCGGAACTCATGGAGGTTATTTATCCGCGAAATTCCTATATCGAACTCAATGGCCTAGCCGGGGGAAAAAACGATCTTTATCCGCGGCTTGAAAAACAAGGTTACATGGTCGTGGATTTCAAAAATGAAACGACGGGCTGGACATTTCTCCATATCATTAAATTGAGCGAGTTGTTGAAGCAGTCCCGGCAGATCGGAACGGTTACGACGATTATTTCTTCCATGATCGCGCTCGTCGCTTTGGTGTTGTCCTATTTTATCTCCGGCAGCATAACGCGCCCGTTGCTCCAGTTAAAGAAAATGATGCTGGACTGGACCAAAGGGAAACGGGATTTCGGCGAAACTTTTGAGCATGATGAAATAGGGGCCATAGGGCAGACGTTTAAAAAGATGGCCTCCGAAAATGAAGAGCTTAGCGAGCGGCTCGTCCATACCGAGCTGAAGGAGCGGGAAGCCGAATTGCGAGCACTGCAGGCGCAGATCAAGCCGCATTTTTTGTACAATACGCTCGATTCGATTTATTGGATGGCTACGATTCAGAACAATCAAGATGTTGCCCAGATGGCTTTTTCCTTGTCCGAAAGTTTTAAATTGAGCTTAAATAAAGGCAAAGAAACGATTCCGGTCTATAAAGAACTTCAGCACATCGAACATTATATGACCATCCAAAATATAAGATACAATCATCGATTTAAATATATTGAAGACGTTCCCAGCCAGATCAAGAGCATGGAAATTTTGAAACTGCTGCTGCAACCGTTGGTTGAGAATGCTATTTACCACGGGCTGGAGCCGAAAGTAGTAGAGGGCACCGTGTCGCTTCAGGGGGCCATGGAAGGCGGGTTTCTTACCTTTGTGATCGAAGACGACGGCGTCGGAATCGAGGATATGGAGCAAACGGAACAAGGCTACGGACTGCGCAATGTTAAGGAGCGGATTAAGCGGTTTTACGGCGAGGCGAGCGAACTGATCATCGACAGCAAGCCAGGCTCGGGGACCCGGGTTGAGCTGCGGATTCAACAAAACGGCAATGAGGTGAAGCTCGATGTATAAGGTTGTGATTTTTGATGACGAATATATTGTGCTCCAGGGGCTGCGGCACCTGATCGATTGGAACGGCTTTGGTCTTGAGCTGGCCGGAACGGCCTCGGACGGTTTGTCCGCGCTGGAGATAGTCCGCAAACAAACTCCGGACATTGTGTTTACCGATATCCGCATGCCCGGTATGGATGGACTAAAGCTGATTGAAGAGATTATGGCAGAAGCGCCTGATACGTACTGTATCGTGTTCAGCGGTTTTAATGAATTTGAATACGTGAAGCGGGCGCTTAAGCTTGGGGTGATCGACTATCTGGAAAAACCGGTCACCGTGGAAAGCATCCAGAGCTCCATCCAAAGAGTGTTGTCGCGAATCGAAGCGGATCTGGAAATGGTGATGTTAAGAAAACAGGTCGAGGAAAGAGGAAACGTTTCTAAGACCGGAGCGGGAGCCGAAGCCGACGGCAACGCCAAACAGGGAGCGATCGACAGAGCGAGAGCTTATATCGAACAAAACGCATCCGGAGATCTATCCTTAAACGAAGTGGCCGAATATGTCGGCATGAATGTCGCTTATTTAAGCTCGCTATTTAAGGAGGAGATGGGGGAGAGCTATATCAAATTTTTGACCCGGCTGCGCATGGACCTGGCTAAAGAGCTGCTGCTGAAAGGATATAAAGTCCATGAAGTCAGCGAGCGCGTCGGTTATCATACGTACCGGCATTTCTCGGAAATTTTCAAGAAGCATATCGGCGTGACTCCCGGGCAATTTAAAGAGGAACAAGAGGCGAGAAACAATCATTAATAGGCTCCGTCCAAAAAAAAAACGGACAGAAATCTATAAAAAGAAGCAGTACCTGGCAGGGCAAGTCAAATTTAAAATAAAAGCAACAGAGAACCCGGGCTCTGTACACAAAACTATAACTGTTCAGGGGGAAGGCCCAATGGGTAAGCCGAGAAGAATCGCCGCCGCATTGCTTTGTGCCGTGATCATGGTCGGATTGATGGCCGCGTGCGGAAATAAACAAAACGATGCAAACCATGCTGCTTCCGGAAATAACGGAACAAACGCTGCGAAGGAAACTGTAACCATCTCGCTGCTGACGGATAATACGCAAGAACAAGTAAGCGCTGCCAAAGCGGTGATCGCAGCGTTTCAAGCAAAATATCCTTACATTACGGTCGAACACGAGACACGTCCCGGCGGTTCCGAAGGCGACAATCTGGTGAAAACGCGCATCGCCACCGGGGACTTAAATGATGTCATTTTCTATAATTCCGGTTCCTTGCTGCAATCGCTCGCTCCTGAAAAGAATTTTGCGGATTTGACAAACGAGCCTTTTATGGCCAAGGTGATGGAGTCCTACAAGCCGACGGTAACGGTCAATGGAAAAGTATACGGCGTTCCGGCGGGCTCCACGATGGGGGGCGGTTGGTTCTATAACAAAAAGATCTATGCCGATCTCGGTTTGTCCGTTCCGAAAACCTGGGCCCAGCTCATGGATAACAACGAAAAAATCAAGGAAGCGGGCATCACTCCGGTGATCGGATCGTACAAAGACAGTTGGACGGCTCAGTTAATCGTGCTCGCCGATTACTACAACGTACAAAAGCAAGATCCGTCGTTTGCCGAAAATTATACAGCCAATAAGGCCAAATACGCGGATACTCCCGCCGCTTTGCGAAGCTTTGAGAAATTGTCGGAAGTGAACGAAAAAGGATTTATGAACAAAGATTTTCAGGCCACCACTTATGATGCGGGGCTGAAAATGTTGGCCGAAGGAAAAGGGGCACATTATCCGATGCTGTCCTTTGCGGTTCCGGCGTTGGAGCAAAACTTCCCGGACAAAATCGGCGACATCGGATTTTTTGCCCAGCCGGGAGATGCCGCGGAGTCGAACGGTTTGACGATCTGGATGCCGGGCGGGGCTTATGCTTACAAAAACAGCAAACACGCCGCGGAGGCCAAGCTGTTCCTTGAATTCCTCACGACGCCGGAAGGCATCTCCGCATGGATGAACGCCTCAAAACCTACCGGGCCGTGGCCGGTAAAAGGAATTGAAATACCGGACAGCGTCGCTCAAGTCGTCAAGGACATGCTGCCTTATTTTGAATCGGAGGAAACGACAGCTCCCGCACTGGAATTTGTAAGCCCGATCAAAGGCCCGAATCTGCCGCAAATTACGGCTGAAGTCGGCTCCGGCATCACAAGTGCCAAACAGGGCGCGGAGAACTATGACAAGGATGTCAAGAAACAAGCCCAGCAGCTCGGATTAGAAGGCTGGTAAACCGAATCATGATGAAGTTATGGAAACAGACCTATTCCTATACCTTTTTGTTGCCTGCAGCCATCGTATACACCATTATTTTTCTTATACCGACCGCGCTTTCCTTTTTCTTTAGTTTGACACGCTGGACGTTATCGGATTGGGAGTTTATCGGACTCGAAAATTTCGTTACTTTTTTTCAGGAATCGTCTTTAAGTATCGGTTTTAAAAATACGCTGATTTACGCGCTCGTTACTTGCGTTGCCAAAGTGGTTTTGGGGCTGCTGCTCGGAACGTTCCTTACGTCCAAAATCAAAACCAAGGGGTATTTGCAATCCGTGCTGTTTTTTCCGACGCTGGTCAGTACGATCGCGGTCGGCGTGGCTTTCAGCACGATGATGCATCCGACCCAGGGCGTGATTAATCAGGCCCTGCAGGCGATCGGCATCACCGGACCGGACTGGCTCGGAAATACGAAGCTCGCGCTTTTGTCGGTCGCGTTCGTCGACGTTTGGAAAGGCGTAGGTTTTGCCACGGTTATTTTTGTCGCCGGGATCTTGTCGATCCCGGAGGAGTATTATGAGGCGCTGCAGATCGATGGCGGCAGCGCCTGGAATAAATTCTGGAACATCATTGTTCCGCTCAGCCGGCCTGCGATGAACTCGGTGATCATTCTTTCGTTCATCGGCGGCTTGCGTTCCTTTGATTTGATCTGGGCGATGACGAAGGGTGGCCCCGGGTTTACAACGGACGTGATCGCCTCCATCATCTACAAACAATATCAGGGTGGATTCTACGGTCTGGCCACGGCAGGCAACGTCATTTTGTTCCTGTTCGTGTCTCTGCTCGCCTTCCCGCTTAGCCTGTATCTTAACAGGAAGGAGGTAAGCCTATGAGTATGAGACGCAAAGCCGGACAATTCACGGTTGAGCTACTGGCGGTGCTGGGCACGATCGTGTTGTTTTGGGTTCCGCTCTATTTTGTCATCGTCAACGCCATGAAGGACTCGCAGGAAGCCTCTTTATTAAACATGCAATGGCCTTCGCGGATTCATTTATGGGGGAACATCAAGGAAGTGGTTCAGGCCAGAGATTACATGCTGCTTCGGGCATTTTACAACAGTACGGTGATGACGGTGCTTTCGATCGCTATTTTGGTCATCATTTGCGCCATGGTAGGTTTTATCCTGCAGCGGCGTAATGACAAAGCGAGTCCTTACATCAATTTCCTTGTGCTTTCGGGGCTTATAATTCCTCCGGCGATTGTTCCGACGATTTGGGTCTTGGACCTGGTCGGCTTGTTTAAAACGATGGCCGGCATCGTCGCGGTCGAAGTCGCGCTTGGCTTACCGTTTTGCGTCATCCTGTATAGAGGATTTATCGCCGGTATCCCCCGGGAAATCGACGAGGCGGCCGTCATCGACGGCTGCGGCAAATACCGGCTGTTTTTCCAGATGATCCTGCCGCTGCTCAAGCCGGTATCCGCCACGATCATCATTACACAGTCCGTGTTTATCTTTAACGATTTTACGAATCCCTTGTACTTCTTTCCCGGATCGGACAATGCAACCGTTCAGTTGACGTTGTACAATTTTACGAGCCAATTTGTGTCCCAATGGAATCTGTTGTTTGCGGACATTTTGATTATTACGATCCCGATGCTGCTGCTGTTTGTAATATTTAACAAACAAATTGTCTCCGGCATGGTCTCTGGATCGGTGAAGGGCTGATTTGTAAGCTATTCCTATTAAGGTACAGGAGTTGAATAGAAAGTGGGAATACGTCAGGAATGGGTTGAGAAGGCGCAAAATCTGATTCCAGAGCTGTTGGAAACAAGCGTTTATCCGCAAGAAGTTATTGCGGTGTACCCGGATGAAGCAGCGTTCCAAGGTTGGAGGAAGGAATCTTTAGGTTCCTATGAGCGTGTTTTGGATCAACCGTTTGATAGCGGCGAAAGCTTTATCCTCGATTTTGGAGATCACCAGGTGGGCTATGTGACCTTCAAAATAAAAGCGACGGGCAGCCCGCAGGACGCGCCGCTCCGACTTAAATTGATCTTCGGTGAAATGCCGTGCGAGGTCGCGGAAAATTTCGACGATTACAACGGCTGGATCAGCCGGTCCTGGCTGCAGGACGAAGTGATCAATATCGACGTGCTGCCTTGCGAACTGAAGCTTCCGCGACGTTACGCGTTCCGGTATTTGAAAGTCATCGTTCAGGAGACTTCGCCAAAGTTTAAGGCCGCGTTTGAGAAGATTTATTGTACAAGTGTAAGCTCGGCTGATCCGGCAGGATTAAGGCCGCTGCCCGATGATTTGCCGAAAGATGTGGCCACGATGGACCGTATCGGGATCAAAACGCTGCAGGATTGCATGCAAACCGTATTCGAGGATGGTCCGAAACGGGACCGGCGGCTGTGGATCGGCGATTTGCGGCTGCAAGCGCTGGCGAACTATGTAACTTTCGGGAACTTTGATCTGGTTAAAAGATGCCTGTATCTGTTCGCCGGTATGACGCTGGATAAAGGGGAAGTAGGCGCTTGCCTGTTTGAAAATCCCGAACCGCATGTCGATGACACGCTGTTGTTTGATTATTCGTTGTTTTTTGTCGCTGTACTGCACGACTATTACGCGGCATCGGGGGACAAGGAGCTGTTGCAGGAGCTGTGGCCGGTTGCCCTTGAACAGCTGGATCTGGCATGGCTTAAGGTCGGAGCCGATGATCTTGTCACGGACGACCCGTCCTGGTGGTGCTTCGTGGATTGGCATCCGGAGCTGAACAAACAAGCCTCGGCGCAAGCCATATTTATTTATTGCCTCAAACGGGCGATGGTGCTGGCGCGCGAGCTTAGCCGCAAAAATGAAGCGGAACTCATTGTAGAGAGAATTCATTTACTAAGCAAGGCGGCTGTAACGCAATTATACGATCCGGGTCATGGTTTCTTTATCAGCGGGAGGGACCGCCAAATCTCATGGGCCTCGCAAATCTGGATGGCATTGGCCGAGGTTCTGGAACCCAAAGACAATGATGCGCTTATGAACCGGCTGTTTGAAAAGCCGCCGGCGATCAGGCCGAACACCCCTTACATGTACCATCATTTGATTGAAGCGCTGCTTGTCACAGGAAACAAAGAAAAAGCGCTGGAGCAAATGCGGGCTTATTGGGGGGAAATGGTCAAAGACGGTGCCGACACATTCTGGGAGGTTTACAACCCCCAGGAGAAAAAACTATCCCCATACGGAAGCAATCTCATCAACAGCTATTGCCATGCATGGAGCTGCACACCCACTTATTTTATCCGCAAATATTTTGTTTGAATGATTTCCCGCTTGAAGGACCCAGGATTCCAGAAATGGACGATCCCGGTCCTAAAAGTCAAGCCGGCAACCGATCGTGGCAAGAAGTGCCGGAAGGGTTGAAAGCTTCAGGAAACGGAAGGCTGATGGGTTGGTCGGTAGATCAACATCCATTGGCCTGACGCTTTGCACGATTATCCCGTTTGATCAGGAAGCAGAGAAGAAGATAATCAGGTGAAGGAGATATATTTGCGAGAAGCAGATATATCTAGGAGAAGAAATGTTCGGGAGAAGCAGTTATGTTCGAGATCATTAGTCAGGTTTTGGGGAAGGGAAGCAGACCTGACGGGAGGGATGGGACAAGGTACCGGGAATAACAAAAGACCGTGATCTTGCTGAGCCTGAATCCGTTTGCAGTAACGTCTGTACTATTCAAGGATTTCTTTCAGGCCACAGCCGTAAGGGGCTGGTTCGGTTGGCGCGCGATCAGCTTACGGTAAGGGATCGCCGGAATCGCCACACACATCTGCAGCAACTTCTGCCGGATCGTTTCTTCCGCTTCGGGCAGGCGCAGCCGGCGGCGTATGGTGTATTCGTTCAGGTACGCCTGCAGATGCTTCAGTCCCAAGGCTCCATACGTACTCTTCAGCGATTCCCACGCCTCTCTCACCACTCTCCGCAAGGGCGCATACAGCCGAAAGGCCTGAGGGAACAACTGTACCGCCGATGTACGGACATCCACATGCCCATTGATGAACGTGGTTAGATCTTGACGGTTCTCCCTCTTTTCGCCTCCCCGCTTATGCGGCACCAGGCGGATTTTGACCTGTTCCAGCTCGCCCGACTCCGTGACCGTGCATCCCGCTACGACCGCCGAGGCGTACGGATGCGAAAGCTGACACCGGGACGGATTACGCCCATACTGATCGCTGTTCACCTTCACGTCTCCAGAGAGCAGCTCCCGGGCATCGAACTCCCCCACGGCATGGCGTATTTTGTGCAGCATCGACCAGGCGGTCTTGTAGGCGACCCGGATCACCTGGCGCAGCCGCAGCGCCGAGATGCCGCCCTCCAGCAGGAACAACTCCAGGGCCTGGAACCACTTCACCAGGGGGAGATGCGTTCCTTCAAAAATCGTACCGACCAAAGGCGATGTTTGATGCTTGCATTTTCCGCACTCGAACAAAGGGATATGCCGGGAAGTCAGACGGCTGCACCGGGTGTGAGCGCAGCGCGGGCAGACGAAGCCGTTTGGCCACTTCATCGCGATCAGCGCCTCCATGCAGGCCTGCTCGCTGTTATAACGGCTGCTGAATGGTTGAAGTTCCGCTCCCGCATTGACCTCCATGTTCGCTCGCCCCTGAATCAAGAATTTACGTACATATGTTCTGTTTATTCCATTATACCAAACACACGTTCTCTAATCAAGCTGAAAATCTCACCTGAACCGCCTCATTTTTTCCTCATCTTTTTTGTTTTTTCTTCTCTCTTCTTTGGAACCTTTGCTCTAGCACCCCCTGCTCTCTGCTCCATGAACGAAAGGGATAATCGTGTAAAGGCAGGTATCAGGCAGGGACACCAAGACACGAACGCTATTGACAGCTACCTTAGTCCGGCATCCTGGAATCAATAGAGCCTTTTAATTCGAAAAGAATTCACCAAACAAATAATAACAATATAGATAACAAAAAAATAAATATATTTATCCGAAAATTTTGGATATGCGGCATTACATTGACTAATATAGACGGTTGGGAGTACATTATTCTAGTATAAATATAACAAATTACATAACAAATTAAAGGATAGAATAACAAAAAAACGTCCTGACGATGCCGGTTCGCTTTCTTCGAATGATATTTAATACCGGTCCCTTTTTCGGGTGTCGTTGGTATGGGCTTTTTTAGGGAACTTCTGAAGACTGGGGGAGGCCGGAAGATGAACTTTGTCAGAATACTAAACGACATGAAGCTAAGGAAGAAGCTGTCGCTCGCCTTTATTACGGTTGCGGTGCTCCCGCTCCTGGCCAGCGGGATATATTTAACGGGCAAGTTGCGCGAAATTATGGTCATGGATGCCTTCGAACAGGCCGCGAATAATGTAGACCGCGTGCGGAAGCGAACGGAGGAGGTTATCAAGGTGCCGCTTGACATCTCCTATCGCCTTTCAAACGACAGCCGTATGAAATCCGTGGCGAGCCGCAGCTATGGCAGCTACATTGAGGTTATTCAGACATACCGCCAATACTCCGACATACGGGATTATATGCGGCTGTACAAAGAGATCAAAGCCATTCGGCTTTACACGCCCAACCCGACGATGCTGAATAACTGGGAATTCATGCAGCCGGACGCCCGGACGGAGCAAGCCGAGTGGTACCGGATGGCGCTTAGTAAAAAGGGACTTGCCGGCTGGGTATATATCCAGGATGAGCGGGACCAGAAGTATTATTTAAGTCTGGTGCGAAAAATCAGTCTGGAGGAGCCCCGCAAGGAAAGCGTACTGGTCATCAATGTCAATACCGGAATGCTCAATTCCATCCTTGCTCAAGAATCGTTTTCGACCATGATTGTGGACGACCGGAATAATATCGTGGCGGCCAACCGGCCGAATTTATACGGCAAAAATCTCAGCGAAGTGAACGCCGGAGACAGCATGCTGACGCAAAGAGACGGCAGCTTCGATGTCGTCATGGACGGAAAGCCGTCCAAAGTCGTTATCGCCAGTCTGATCCCGGAGAGCAGTTGGAATGGGCTGCGGGTCATTTCTGTGTTTACGGTGTCGGATATCGTTCGGGAGGCGAACGGGGTGATCCGGCTGGCCACTTTGGTTATAGGAGGTTGCCTGGTTGTTGCGGTGCTGCTGGTCCATGCCTCGGCGTCTCTCATAACGAGCCGGCTGCTGCGGTTAAGCAAGCATATGTCCAGAGTTGGCGCCGGATCCTGGAATACCTATCTTGATCTGGACGGAAAGGATGAGATCGGACAACTCTCCAGGCAATTCAACGCTCTTGTCCATCGGGTAAGCCAGTTGATGCGCGAAGTGGAAGAGAGCAACCGGCAGAAGCGGTTGCTGGAACAAAAGCAAAACGAGATCAAGTTTAAAATGCTTGCAAGCCAGATCAACCCTCACTTCCTCTTCAATACCCTCGAATCGATCCGGATGGAAGCGCATCTTCGGGGGGAGGAGGATCTGGCGCAAGCGGTCTGGCAGCTTAGCAGCTTGATCCGCCATAGTCTGGAGGTCGGCAGCGGCAAAATCCGGCTTTCCGAGGAGCTCAATATGGTGCTTTGCTACCTGGAGCTGCAAAAGTTCCGGTATGAGGACCGGCTTCAATATAAACTGGAGATTGCGCCGGGCACCGAAGAGATCGAACTGCCGCCTCTGATCATCCAACCGCTCGTTGAAAACTCGATTCTTCACGGGTTGGAGCGGAAGGAGGAGGGCCCGACGCTGATCACCATCCGAACGGAATTTGGCGGAGAGGGCGAAGTGTTCGTAGAGATTCGGGATCACGGGGCCGGAATCTCTCCTTTGAAGATGCAGTCCTTGCAAAGGCAGCTGATGGAACCGGAGGAAGCCGGACGGCGGATCGGGCTCCGCAACGTGCATGATCGCCTGCAGCTTACCTACGGCAAAGGTTCGGGACTTTCGATTGAAAGCAAAGAGGGAGAAGGTACCCGGATTACATTTTGCATACCGAGGGGGAAGGAACCGAATGTTCTCAGTGATGATTGTTGATGATGAACCGAAATTGCGCCTTGGGCTGCAAACCTTGATCCCGTGGCGGGAGCTGGGATTCGAAATCATGGGAACGGCGGCGGGCGGAAACGAGGCACTCCGTGTTCTTGGGGAGCAGACCCCCGATGTACTGCTGGTCGATATCCGAATGCCCGGCATGGACGGGCTGCAGTTGCTTCAAGAAATCCGCCGTCGAGGCTGGGATGTTCATGCAATCGTGCTCAGCGGTTACGCCGACTTCGAGTACGCCCGCCGGGCGCTCCAATACGGTGTTGAAGCATATCTGCTCAAGCCGGTGAACAAAGAAGAGTTGGCTGCTCTGCTTCAAAAGATACACGGTCAGCTTTCCGCAAAACTGCAGGAGAAGAGGGGGCAGCAGGAGGTCCATTCCCGGGAATGGGCGGTGTATTCCCTGCTGTCAAGCTCGCATGATTGGGGAAGCGTTTCCTTGGATGAGTTGGCTGAATCGCTTGGAATCAATTGGATGACCTATCAAGTTGTATTGATCGCTTTTCCGGATCTGCATTCGGAGGAGGATGGGCGAATTCGCAGCTTCCGCGATCGGTTGGCGGCATCATATGCCTCGGATGGCCAAGGCGTTGTTCTCTATTTTGCTCCTTATACCGTTCTGCTTCTGGGCAAACCTCCGGCAGGAGACCTCGGCCGGGCCGAGCTGTACAGAGACCTGCAGCTGCTGTCCGGAGAAATCCGCGCCCGGATGGCTGCGGCGGCGGGCGAAACGGTCCGGGCGCTGCCGGAGATCACGAATTCGTTCCGTACCGCGCGTTCCCTGCTGGAGCGCAGCTTTTTCTTTGACAAGGGGAAACTGCTGACATCGGAGACTCTGGAAAGCTACCGGACGGCGGCCTCCGTCTCTGCCGATGCATCCTTGTCGGACGGAGAGGAGGCGGCCTTTCGTCTCTATTATTTGGTTGACGTCGGACATACGGAAGCGATCCATTCCTTTCTGGAAGGCGTTGCCGCGCAAATGGCGATTTCAGGGAAGGGAGAAACGGAGATTCGCGAGCGGTTCTTTTATTTAGCCAATGAAACGGTTCGAAAAATTCCCCCTCGCCTCTGGCCGGAATCCGGTTATCCAGGGGAACCGGCCCAATTCCTGGCGGGCATTTACGGTCAGCGCTATATCCGGGATCTTGTCGGTTATGTGGCCGCAGTTATGGAAAGATGGGCCCGCTGCGCGGATTATACCAGCCGGGACAACGAAATGAAGCGCATGCTCGATTTCATAGACCGCCATCACCACGAAAATCTGAGGCTGGAAATGCTGGCGGGATTGTTTAATTACAGCAGATCTTACCTGGGCCAGCTTTTTAAAAACTACACGGGGGAATACTTCAACGCTTATCTCGACAGAGTTCGGGTCGAAAAAGCGAAGGAACTGCTGGCGCAGGGGATGAAGGTATATGAGGTGGCTGAGAAGGTAGGATATTCCAATGTGAATTATTTTCACAACAAATTTAAAAAGATAGCGGGGCGATCGCCCTCCTCGTATCAGAAAAATGATAAATCATGATTGTTTCTGAAAACATTGTAGATTTTAGAATGAAATTGTGCGAAATCCGCGATATGTTTCAAAACCGGCATTTGCATTAGGATGATAGCAGAGAGGGGGGGAATCAATAGATGAAAGCGATAACACTAAAAAGCCAAACCGGCAGCGGACTGAAAAGCAAGCCGCCTGAGGGTTCAATCCTATTATTAAAAAGGGGAGTGCTGTATCATCATGAAGAACCATATAAAAGGAACGTCAGCTTCGCTGCTGGCGATGCTTCTCTTGCTTAGCCAGCTCGTGGGCTGCGCCGGCAACAATTCTGCGGATGGAGGAGATGCGGATCAGGGGAAGAATTCGGGCGGCAGCGGCTCGGGTCCCATTAAGCTGACCTATTTTTCCGAGGATCCGAGTGCCAACTGGAATGACATGCATGACCGAATTGGAAAGGTCATTACGGAGAAAACGGGCGTTGTTTTGGATGCCGAATTTGCCGTAGGGGACCCCGTGCAGAAGGTATCGATCATGGCCGCAACCGGGGAGGTTCCCGATCTGATCGCGGCCAAGGCGGATCTCGGCAAGCTGGTAGACGTGAGCGCGGTTCTCGACCTGACGGATTTGATCGAGAAGCATGCTCCGAACATCAAAAAATGTTGGGCGACAAGATCGTTCGCGCCAAATACAGTCTGGAAGACCAAGCGATTTACGCGATTCCGACATGGTCTTCGGTCGACGAGCGGAAATTCAAAGCCGAATACGGATTCCAATTGCAGCATCGCGTCGTGAAGGAAGCGGGTTATCCTGAAATTCGCACGGTAGAGGATTACGAGAAAGTCATCAAGGAATATTTGGCCAAACATCCGACCGATGAGAACGGCAACAAAAATATCGGGTTAACGCTTAATGCGGATGATTGGCATATGTATCAGGTGACAAATACGGGCTTCTTTACAACAGGCGCGCCGGACGACGGCGAATATTACGTCAACCAGGAAACATATGATGTAACATACCACTTCCGCCGTCCGGAGGAACGGGAATATTTCCGCTGGCTGAACCATATGAACGATATCGGTCTGCTGGATACGGAAAGCTTTGTGCAAAAGACGGACCAGTTTAAAGCCAAAGTCGCTTCCGGACGGGTGCTTGGACTGATCGATCCGGCATGGGACTATGGCGAGGCGCAGCAGGCGCTGAAATCGGCCGGCAAATTCGATCAAACCTACGGTCATTATCCGGTTACGATGTCCGAGAAGTACAAAGACACCAGCTTCTGGCCGGCCGGCTTTGACGGCGGTTACGGCATAGCGATATCCAGCAAGTGCAAGGATCCCGTAGCGGCAATCAAATTCCTGGACTACCTAGCCTCCGAAGAAGGACAGATCCTTATCAACTGGGGGATCGAAGGCGAGGACTACATTGTTCAGGACGGGAAAAGAATCGTGCCCAAGGAAATCCAGGACAAAATGGACAGTGAAGGCAATGCCTACATGAAGGAGTCGGGTCTTGGGCTGTATTGGAACCTCACGGTCCATTACGGCGACGGAATCAAGGATTCCACCGGAAACTACTTTACGAAGAGCAACGGCAAATCTTTGGCCGCTTCCTACAGTGAGCCTGAAAAAGAAGCTTTGGCGGCTTATAACGTCGAACACTGGAGAGACCTGTTCCCGAAAGAGGAAGAGTTCCCGGAAAGAAAGGCGGGCGCGGTTTACAATATCGCTCTGCCAAGCGACAGCAAGGCCGCGATCCTTATGGCCAAAATGAAAGATATTACATGGAAACGGATTCCGGAAGCCATTATGGCCAAGCCGGAACAGTTCGATAAAATCTGGGATGATTATATGGCGGAGTTGGAAAAAGCGGGCGTTAAAGAGATGGAGGAAGCTTTTGGCCAATACGTCAAGGACCGTGTCAAACTTTGGAGCGGCAATTAGCCGCTTGAATGAAATCCGGTGAACGGAAAGGCAGGATACGATACGATGCAAACGATCAATACGGCGCCATGCAACCCTAAAGCTTCCGATGAAGTAAGGTCGGTACTGAACTATTTCGGCGAAATTAGAGGAAAAGGCATTATTACGGGACAGCACACGCAGACGATCGCGCAGGAGGAGCTGCATTACATTCGTGAAGCAACGGGGAAATTGCCGGCGCTCTGCGGCTTCGAATTGTTGGGCTACTCTCCCAACATCAATTATCAAGACAGCGGCGAGGAATGCCTGCTGGAAGTCGCCGAGAACAAGGATACACTGCAAAAGGCCTGGGAATGGGCGGAAAAGAAGCAAGGCCTGATTACTTTCACATGGCATTGGTTTTCTCCGCTCAGCGGCCGGGATAAAAGCTTTTATGCGGAACATACGGACTTTGACGCGACGAAGGCGATAGTGGAGGGTACCGCGGAATACAAGGCCTTGCTGTCCGACATGGACTACATGGCCGAAATTTTGCGGGAATTCCGCGACAAACGGATTCCGATTTTGTGGCGTCCTTTCCATGAATCGGAAGGAACCTGGTTCTGGTGGGGGAGCAAAGGCCCGGAAGCAGCCAAGCAGTTGTACCGCATTATGTACGAGAGGTATACGAATCATCACGATTTGACCAATCTGATCTGGGTATGGAATTCGCCGCTGTCCGAAGGTTATGTCGGGGATGAAGTGGTTGATATCATTTCCAGGGATTTGTATCCTCCGGCTCACCAGCATACGGACTTGCGCAAGGAGTACGAGGAATTGGTTCGCATCACGCCGACTCCGAAACTTGCCGCTCTCGGAGAGATCGGGCCGATTCCAAGCGTCCGGAGTTTGTCCGAATCGCGAATCCCATGGCTGTGGTTTATGACCTGGTCCAACGATTTTGGCAAAACGGAAAAGTTCACCACCAAAGAGGAACTTCGCAGCGCATATCACTGTGATTACGCCATCACTTTGGATAAGCTGCCGAAGCTATATTAGTGCACAGCCAATTAGCACACAGCCAGCATCGGCCAGGGACGATAAAAGACTATCGCCCTCCGGTTTGAAAGATGTATAATCATGGAAGAAGCTCAGACGGCAAATGCCCCAGCCTTAGATAAGAGCATCTAAAGGCTGGGGCGTTTTTGTGAATGCAGCAACGTTAAAGAAAACCAATGTGAAATTTTTGAAAGGTGTGATGTGGTATGAGAAATATCCATTGTATTTTAATAATTGGCTTGTCGGTGAAAGCATTATATTAGGTAGAGAGCCAGGAGCGGGCCTCTCTACAAATTGGAGGGTTCCGATGATTAGATTACTCAGTATTAACAAAGATAATTGGGAAGAATGTGCAGCATTAAGACCGGGAAAAGAGCAGCGGCAATTTATAGCACCCAATGTGTACTCCATTGCTGAAGCGCAGTTTTTGCATGGATTTTCGAGTATGGCTGTATATAAGCATGAGACAATGATTGGGTATGCGCTATATGGAATTGATCCGGATGATAATAATTATTGGATGTATCGTTTTATGATCGATCGGCGTTTTCAAGGTAAAGGGTACGGATTTATGGCCGTTTGCAAAATAATTGAAGAGATAAGAAACCGCCAGGATAGAACGGATGTACTGATTTTGGGATATAAACCTGAGAATGAGAGAGCAAGAAGGCTTTATTTAAAGGCAGGATTCGTAGAAGATGGATTGGCACCGTGGGGAGAAGTGATCGCAAAATATAGATATGTGTAAGTTATTCGCAGTTGGCATGAACATCGCTTAGCCCTGAATTCTCACGGCGGGACGACTGGCGTCGTCCCTTGGCCGTTCAGAGATTACCCAATCCGCCTGAATTTCTGACCGACGATTATAGTGCTTTGCAAGAGGAATATGGATTCAGGTACATAATTTAATTGCTGTTTTTATACTAACTATGATCATACATATGGTTGAAACTTCATCTTACGCATTACGTTTAGCTGGGGTTAAAATAAACAAACTTGCTGTAGCACTTTCATTACTGGGGATTACTGTCCTGATCTCCCGGACAGCTAATCTGATTCAAGCACCAATGACGGCAAAGTTTATAGACTATGGGAAGGTTGACTTGAATTTTGATGTTTTAGGATATTTGAGGATTATCATAGTTGCCTCATCTTTTGGCACAATATTAGGTATTCTCCTTTTTCCTACACTTGTTAACTTATGGGGGCGGGTGATATCTAAGTTTGAAATCGCAGGGTCCTTGCCAAAGTTGATTTCAAGTGTGACAATAGGTCAATTGATAAACACAAGGCATTATATTCAAAAGCCGTCGTTCCGCCTTTCAGGGTTCCGGTATCTTGGGATTCCAAAGCGATTTATTCTTTTGAATGTTTTGGTAACGGCTATTTATACGGTTGGTGTTATATCTTCCCTCTACGCAGCGCGCTTGGTTCCTGAATTGAGCACATCCGCATCACAGTCATCCGGGCTAATTAACGGTATGGCCACGATATTGTTGACGATTTTTATAGATCCGCAGATAGGATTAATTACGGATAAGGCTTGCAATAATGCGGTCTACAAAGAGAAGTTAGGGAAAATCTATTTGCTGCTGATGATTTCGCGTTTTTTCGGAACCTTACTGGCACAATTCTTATTAATACCCGCCGCCTATTTTATCAGTTTTGCGATTAAGATTTTTTGAGCGTTAAAAGTATATTTTGAAATATGATTCTCCCTATCAAATTAAGTTGGTGGAACAATTTTTGAAAATCTATAGGGACGTCAAGTTATTCCCCCAAATCCAATTTGCATCACAAGATAATACCTACCTGGTCTATGCTTTTATTGAGGGGAAACACATGTTGACCGTGGGATAAAGAGCGTTTGGTTAAGAGAAATCGTTCAAGGGTTATTCAATAAATATATTATTTATGAAGAAGAGGCCATGTGGGGAAGAATAGAGTACCCGCGGCGGACTTGGCAAGAATTCAATGAAATAAGTATATCGTTTGTTTTTCTTAAATCAGGTTGGTTCATAGGTTTGAGTATTGGGATGAAGCCCCTTATGACGCTGAGGATAAAGTGAATATGGATGATTTTTTGGAAATTGCCAAGCAAATTAGAAGCAACTTTTTTACGATGGATATTGCTAAAACCGAAGCAGGGGGGTGGATCGTAATTGAAGTTGGAGATGGACAGGTTTCGGGATTACCCGAAGGTGAGTGTAGCACGATTTTATAAATCGATTAAAGATCTAGTAAGTTGATGGGCTGCAGGCCGAATAATCAGATAATATCGATATCTCGAATATGGGCTGTCCGAAGATACTGCTGAGAAAAACTGCTGGGAAAACTGCTGTGAAAAAAATAAGGGTAAAAACTGTCGTTATTCCAGCGGTAACCGTCCATTTGAAAGAAATAGAGGAGATTTATGCCGCTATTTTCTCGAATCTCTAGGAATTTCCCGCGTTCTATACCATTCATGGAGAAATAAGTGCTTAAAATGCCGCTAATGGATGCGAAAACACTTGGGTTCCGGATATAAGTACATAAAGTGCCGCTATTCTGGATTACACACAAAAACACCTTATAACTATCGTTTATTAAGCGGATAAATAATATTTTTTGTCCATTTTTGCGGGGATGCACTATGATATAATTAACTGCAAAAATAATTATGTGTCTATACCACTTCCTGGCTTGCTGCACGACTAAAGCAGGAGCGCCTGCCTCCTTCTGCAAATCTTAGGTTATAAGGACTGATAAAATGAGCAACGGACAAACGAAAACAGACGTTATCTTGATCGGTGCCGGAATCATGAGTGCGACCTTGGGGTCACTGCTGAAAGAATTAGCGCCTGACTGGGAAATTACGGTTTTCGAGCGGCGCGCCATAGCAGGGGAGGAAAGCTCCAACGAATGGAACAACGCGGGGACGGGGCATTCCTCCTTGTGCGAGTTGAATTATACCGTCGAGAAGCCGGACGGGTCTATTGATATCAGCAAAGCGATCAAAGTGAATGAAGAGTTTCAGGTTTCCAAACAGTTTTGGTCTTATCTCGTACACAGCAAGCTGATTCGCAATCCTAAAGATTTTATCGTGCCGGTGCCTCATATGAGTTTTGTACGAGGGGAAAAAGATGTCACCTTTTTGAGAAAACGTTATGAAGCGCTTTCAAACCACCCGCTGTTCCAAGGGATGGAGTTTTCCGACGATCCGGACCAGCTAAAAGAATGGATTCCGCTGATGATGAAAAACCGGACGTCCAATCAGCCTATTGCAGCCACAAGAAGCGAAGCCGGTACGGATGTTAATTTCGGCGCATTAACGCGCATATTGTTTGATCACTTAAAACGTAAAAACGCCGATATCCAGTTTAACCGCCATGTGGAAGATATTAAACGTACCGCTGACGGCTCGTGGGAATTGAAGGTACGGAATGTCGAGAGCGGTGCCGTTTCCCGCCATACGGCGAAATTCGTCTTCATCGGCGGCGGGGGAGGAAGCCTCCATCTGCTGCAGAAGTCCGGTATTCCCGAAGGAAAAGGGATTGGCGGATTTCCGGTAAGCGGATTGTTTATGGTATGCCAGAACCCGGAAATTGTCGCGCAGCATCATGCCAAGGTGTACGGCCAAGCTCCGGTCGGCGCTCCTCCGATGTCCGTGCCGCATCTTGACACCCGATTTATCGACAACAAAGAATCGCTGCTGTTTGGACCGTTTGCCGGCTTCTCGCCAAGGTTTTTGAAATTCGGTTCCATGTTGGATTTGATCACTTCCGTCAAACCGCATAATCTCGTCACAATGCTGGCGGCGGGCGCCAAAAACGCTTCCTTGACCACATACCTGATCAAGCAGGTAATGTTGTCTAAAGAAAAACGCATGGAAGCTTTGCGGGAATTCGTTCCGAACGCGAAAAGCGAGGATTGGGATCTGCTGGTGGCCGGCCAGCGCGTGCAAATTATTAAAGATACGGCTGCCGGAGGCAGAGGCACGCTTCAATTCGGCACGGAAGTGATCAGCGCCGCCGACGGTTCCATTGCCGCGTTGCTTGGGGCATCGCCGGGCGCTTCCACCGCCGTTTCCGTCATGCTCGAGGTCATCCAAAAATGCTTCCCGGAACATATCCATGCATGGGAGCCGAAGATTAAAGCCATGATTCCTTCTTATGGTGCGTCACTATCGAATAACCCGGAGCTTATTCGCGAGCTTCATGCTTCCGCAGCCCGGACGCTGGGGCTAAAAGAAACTTGGCCGTTGGAGGCAGTGCACTAGACAACCATTGCCGCTAACGAATAGCGAATGATTAACCGTTTCTTTTGTAACCCTTTACACGCATTAGCAAAAAGGTGTTGGATGAAAATCCGGCACCTTTTGTTGTATAATTTACCAGTGTGTATTCGGTGAAGCTCACATGAGGACAAAGGCTTTCGGCATAAGGAAGAACCAGATGCGCACGTTTGTGTAAGCGCTTTTATATCTATTCGCGAGTTGAACGTAACGCTTCAACGGCAAATCCATGATGGGAAGAGGGGAAAAATGAAACGAATTCCGATGATGCTTCAACTGGGGCTGATCCTGTTTTGCGTCATGGCAGTTCCCGTGACAATCCTGACCTGGTACAGCGGGGCGCAGATTATGGGCAATTCGGAAGACGCCATCGCGGAATCTTCATTAGCGGGATTGAACGCCAACCGCAAGCTGAACGAAAATGCGCTGAACAACCTGGCCCAAGACACGGTGCGCCTGGCCGCCACCAGCATCTTCGACCGTATTCGCAGCTTTGAGACCTTCGCCGAGCTTAATGAAAATTACAACAATGTGAGCGGTGCGTTGTCGGTGCTTAAGGAACTGGTGAATTTGAATCACCGGGTGGACGGCGTATACTCGTCCTATTTTTATCTTAACGGTGCGGATTATGTGGTTTCCACCGACAAAGGCATTACGACGCTGGACCGGTACGAGCCGATCGGATGGATGGACGAAGCTCTTGCCGGACGCCGGGGGATCAGCGGCGTCTGGTATCCCCGCCGGATGGCTTCAGGGGAAACCGTCGTTTCGTATGTGCTGCCGTTAAACCGTCTTTCCACCACGACGCGCGGCACGATCGTGGTCAATTTGCGGGAAAAGCAAATCGGGGCGTATTTGCGTTCGGCGGAGCCGGGCGGACATGGCTACCTGCTCATGAAATCGGACGGCACCATCATCTCGCACAATGATAAAACCTTGCTGCTCAGCGACGGCGCGAAGCAGCCGTTTATGCAAGAGGTTTTGGAAAGCGGGGCGAAGGAGGGATATGCGTTCCATGAGCTCGGGAACGAGCGGCTGCTGTACACATGGTCTCGCTCGAACCTGTTCGGGTGGTGGAATGTCAGCATTTATTCGCTGGACGAACTGATGGCCAAAACCCGCGCTTTGCAGCGCAGTATTCTTTTGCTGACCGCCGTCCTTATTTTCATCGGATCCATATTGGCCGTTTTTCTGGCGACATGGCTGTCCAAACCGCTGCGCGAGCTGGTGCGGGCCGTGCGCGCCCGCGGCAACCTGGGGGTGGCGGGCAAAAGTGAACTTGCTTTCCTTGACGCGGCGTTCCGGCGGATGCAGGAGGAAGAAGAGGAGCTCTACAAGCTGCTGCAGGAGCGGGAACAGGATACCCGCAGCCTGGCGATTCACCAATTATTGCGGGGGGAAGTGGCGAAACCGGCCGCGGAAATGTTCTCGGAGCCATATTTTCTGGTTGCCGTCGTCTCCATAGACCGTTACAGGCGGTACGTGAACAAAACCAACCCGGAGACGCGCAGCTACCATCGGTACCTCCTCATCTCGAAATGCGACGGCTTGTTTCCGGCGGGGGTTCATGCGCGCTGCGCCTACCAAGGGGAGGGCTGCTTCGCCATCGTAATCAATTACGGGCAGGAAGAACATGAACGCGGCTTAGACGGAATCAAGGAAGCGCTCGCTGCGATTGGCGGCAAAGCGGCGGAGCTGCTCGGCCATTCCGTAACGATCGGCGTCAGCGGCCGGGCGGAAACGAGCTCCATGCTTCAAGACCGCGTGGTGGAAGCGATGGAAGTGATCAAGCACCGCATGATCGAAGGCGGCGGCGGAATCACGTTTTGGAGGCAGGATGCCGAACAAGGCATTAATTATATTTACCCCGCGAACAATGAAAGGCGTATTCTCAACTATTTGGATACCGGCGATCTCGACAGCATCATGAACGAGCTTGCGCTCATCCGAAACGAAATTCAATCCGCTCAGTATATCTCCTATGACAATATCATGTTCATCTATAATCAATTGATCGGCGTTACCATCAAACATCTCAGGGAAAATCAAATCAGCACCGCGCGTATTTTTGCGGGGAGGGGAAACATTTACTCCGCGATCGCCTCTATAGACACGCTTGACGAGCTTGAGGAATATCTTCGCGAGTTCTTCGGCGATATTATTCAGTACCTTGCGCGGAACCCGGGCGAAACGGGGTATGGGGAGCGAATCATCCGCTACCTGGAAGCGCATTTTTGCGAGGAAATCGTGTTTGAAGAGATGGCCAAGGACATCGGCATCAGTTATTCCTATATGCGCAAGATCGTATACGAGCTAACGGGAAAAAGTCTAATCGACTACATCAACCTGCTGCGGATCGAAAAAGCGAAGCGGCTGCTGCTGGAGACGAAGCTGAACATGAAGCAGATTGCCGCGGAGGTCGGCTACTATAATGTTCAAAGCTTCAACCGTTTTTTCCGCAAATACGAGGGGATGCCCCCAAGCAGCTACAAGGCTTCCAAATGCCGGACATCGCCCTGAAAACCGCGCCATTTTTGCTCATATGATTAAAAATTGATTATTTTTCGGAACGGACAAAGAAATGTGGGGCAACAATCAAAAATGATAAGAAAAATCAAAACTCATGATTTACCGATCCGAAGCGGGAAGGGTATGATGAGACACAAACTCGCCATTGCCGATGGCGGCTTGGGCCGCCTGCCGGTTTGAACGGCAATGGCTTGAGGAAGGCCATACCGTAAGGGGAGGTGAACCTGTGAAAGTTGAAAGCGCTTCAAATAATGAACCCGCTTTAGCGGACCGAAAAGCGGTCAGCCGGGGATTCGCTTATTATCTCCGGCGGGACAGCCAGCTCTATTTGCTGCTGCTGATTCCCATGGCGTTTGTGCTGGTGTTCAAATACGCGCCGATGTCCGGGCTGGTGCTGGCCTTTAAGGACTACAAAATCGCCAGGGGGTTCTGGGGCAGCGAGTGGGTGGGCTTTGAGGTGTTTGCCGAAATCTTCGCCAAACATGATTTTGGCCGCGCCGTCCGCAATACGCTGCTGCTCAACACGCTCGACCTGCTGTTCAGCTTCACGATGCCCATCGTGCTCGCGCTGCTGCTGAACGAGATCAAAAGCGTCAAGTTCAAGCGGATTAATCAGACGCTGCTGTATCTGCCGCATTTCTTGTCCTGGATTATTATCGGCGCGATCGCTTATCAATTGCTGAGCGAAAGCAACGGCGTGGTCAACAATGTCATCGAGATGATTGGCGGCACGCGTATCCCGTTTCTGCAGGAGGACACCAACTGGCTGATCAGTTATTTGGCGATCGGCGTCTGGCAAAGCATGGGTTGGGGAACGATCATTTACCTGGCCGCCATGAGCGGTATCAACCCGGAGCTGTACGAGGCGGCGACCGTGGACGGCGCGGGGCGCTGGCGGAAAGTCTGGAACGTCACCCTGCCCTCGATCCGCGCGACCATCGTTACACTCTTGATCATGAACCTGGGCAGGGTGATGGAGGGCTCGTTCGAGCGGATTTTTGCCTTGCAGAACAAAGCCACTACGGAGTTCACAACGACCATCCCGGTGTTGGTGTACAGGTGGGGGATCGAAAGCGGCAACTTCAGCCGCGCGACCGCGCTCGGGTTGTTCCAGTCCGTCATCGGGCTTGCGCTTGTGCTGCTAGCCGACCGTATCGCCAAAAAACTCGGCGAAGACGGTCTATTGTAGACGCTCTATAGAAAGGGGGCGAAATATGAAAGCAGCCACAAACACGCTGGCGGCGCATCGCAAACGGCGATTTGACATTTGGGATGTGCTGATCCGTTTCGCATTGATCATGGCCTCGCTGGTCTGCCTGCTGCCGTTCATTCACGTCGCGGCGAAATCTTTAAGCGACGATGCCTTTGTAATAGCGAACAAGGTGTTTCTCTGGCCGCAAGGGTTTACCCTGGAAGCGTACGGGAAAATTTTCGCCGACGCCAGCATTTTGCGATCCTTGTATGTTTCGGTGGTTGTGACCGTCCTGTTCACCATCCTCGGCATGATTATTACGATCTGCGCGGCCTACCCGCTTTCCCGAAAGCAGCTGAAGGGACGCACGGCGCTGACTTTCCTCTTTATGTTTACCCTGTACTTTGGCGGCGGCATCATTCCCGAATACATGCTGATCAGCAATCTCGGCATGCTTGATACCTGGTGGGCGCTGATTCTGCCGCAAGCGTTCAGCGCGTTTAATCTGCTGATTATGAAGACGGCGATCGCGAACAGCATTCCAACCAGCCTTGAAGAATCGGCGAGAATCGATGGCGCGGGGCACTTCCGGATATTATGGAGCATCGTTCTGCCGCTTTCCAAGCCGATCATTGCAACGCTGTCGCTCTTTTACGCCGTTGGGCGGTGGAACGCCTATCAAGACGCGCTGTTCTACATTAAGCAACGGGTCGATTTACGGCCGCTCCAGCTTAAATTGTATTACCTGGTCATCCAGGCGAGCGAAAGCTTTCAGCTGGAGGCCACGCAAGTATCGCTGAGCAATCCCGAGGTGCTGAAGGCGTCGTGCGTCGTATTCGCGACCCTGCCGATCCTTTGCATGTATCCTTTTATTCAGAAATATTTTGTCCAGGGGGTAATGCTTGGGGCCGTCAAGGAATAACAGCGTTTGGCAATTGAAGGTTCAAACATATTTCATGGGGGGAAGTAAGCTATGGGCAAGAAGAAAATCATTTCTTTGTGTTTGGCTTTATTTGTCACCTTGGGGTTGCTGACAGGCTGCATGAACGGCGGCAACAAAAGCGCGAATCCGAACGGCAATTCCTCCGAGCGGCCTCCAGCCGCGAACAACAGCGCCGGGGGCGATTATCCGGATTACTCGTCCGGTTTTCCCGAAAACGTCACTTTGGAAATTCCGGTTTATGAACGGGCGTTCGAGGGCTGGAACGTGACCGACAATTACTACACGCGCTGGATACAAAAAGAGTTCGGCGACAAGTATAACGTCACCCTTAAGTACGTGCCGATCACCCGCAGCAACGAGGTTACGGACTATGAGCAGCTGCTGGCCTCCCATAAAGCGCCGGACATCATTTTCCACTACGATATGCCGCAGGCGCTGGCCTACTATGGCGAGGGCGTCATGCAGGAGCTGAACTGGGATGAAATTGCCCATTACGCCCCTACGTATTGGAAGAACATGGGCGACACCATTAAACAATATGGCGCCGTAGAAGGCGAAAACGTGTTTTTCTTCGGCGAGCGTCCGAGCTTGGACAGCTTTACGGCGCTGATCCGGAAGGATTGGGTGGAGAAGGTCGGCATGAAATTGGAGGACCTGACTTCGCTTGAGAAATTTAACGAAATGCTTGCGAAGTGGAAGGAATCCGGTCTTGGCGCCGGCGGCGAAAGCCTCAAGAAGAACAACTATACCTTTAATTACCCCTTCCGCGATTGGCCGGTCGACGAGAAATACCGCGCGCTGTACTCCGATCTCGGGGTTGCCGATCTGACCACCGCCGACACCGAGCGCTATTTGCGCAACCTGAACTATCAATACAACAACGGTTTGATTGACAAGGAATTTTATCTGCGCGATGACGACAATAAAATCAAGGCCGAGTTCGTCGCGGGCAAGACCGGGACATACTTTTTCTACCTCTCAAGCAATACCGACGTCATCTCCGCTACGCTGAAGAACAACCCGGATGCGGAATTCGCCGTCCTGGATACTCAGGCCATAACGCCGGAGGGACGCAAGCCGCAGGGACGCGCCTACTGGCCATTCGGCATGATTATGGGCATCAACTATGAAACCACCGATATGGAACGAGCCGCAGTTTGGATGTACCTGGAATGGATGAGCCAGCCGGAAAATCTGTTTTTCCTGCAGAACGGCGTCGAAGGCCAGAATTATACGCTTGATGCCGACGGCATTGCCGTGAAAAACGCGGATTTTAAAGGCGAATCGGCCCTTTCCCAAAACAACAACAAAGACTACTGGTGCCTTGTCATCGAAACCGTGAAATACGACGATCCGCAAAAAATGCGCGAGGCCTACCTCCGCAGCATGTCGCCTCCGGGTTACGAAGCTTTGGCCGAACAATCATTGGCCTATTACGACAAGTATGCGGAATTCCGCACGCCGGACGCTCTCTATAGCGTCGTACTGGAGAAGGTGAACGAATACAAGGCCGATCTCAATTCGCTTTTCCAGGAGCTGTACGTGAAGATTGCCATCGCGCCCGAAGCCGAGTTCGACGCCACCTACGAGGCGGCCAAGAAAACGTATCTTGACGCCGGGTATCAAGAAATTTTGGACGAAAAGCAGGCGGCGATCGATGCGGGGAAATTTAAATAAAAGCCGGCTCATTAGCATTTGATTGCAACCGTTTTCAGATTTGTGCGTACGATTCATTAAAACTTATTTCGGAGCCTTGCAAGGTCCTGCAGGGCTCCGGTTATGGAGGATGGAACGATGAAATTGAATGCAGACCCGTCCGAGCTGATGCAAATCATCGGGCGCGTGGCGGAATACACCTTCGGCATGGATTTGACTTGGGACTGGCCGTGCGGCGTCGCTTATTACGGGATCAGCCGGGCGTTCGAAGCCACCGGGGAGCAGGCCTATCTGGAGCGGATGGCCGAGTGGTGCGATGAGTACATCGAGGCCGGACTTCCGGTGTGGACGGTAAACACGTGCGCGATGGGCCACATGCTGCTAACGCTGTATGAGCAAACGGAGGACCGGAAATATCTTGAACTGATTTTGAGCAAGGCGGATTATCTGCAGAACAAGGCGCTGCGCTTTGGGGACAGGGTGCTCCAGCATACGGTTTCGGCGAATAACGATTTCCCCGAGCAGTGCTGGGCGGACACCTTGTTTATGGCGGCGTATTTTATGCTGTGCGCCGGCGTGAAGCTGGGCGAGAAGGCGCTTATCGATGATGCGCTGCACCAGTTTTATTGGCATATCAACTATCTGCAGGACGAGGACACCGGACTCTGGTACCACGGCTACAACAACATCAGCCAAGATCACATGTCCGGCATTTACTGGGCGCGCGCCAACGCTTGGGCCGCTTATACGATGTCCCGGGTGGGAAAGGTGCTGTCGGAAGCTTATTTGTATCCGCCTTTTATGCATATCGGAAGCTCCTTGCGCGATCAGCTCGCCGCCATCAAAAAGCTGCAGCGTGAGGATGGCCTTTGGGGCACCGTGCTCGACCACCCGGAATCGTACGGCGAGGTATCGGCGACGGCGGGCATCGCGGCGGCGATGGTGGTGCAAGGCAATCCGCTGCATGGCAAATATGTACAGCGAGCGCTGGACGGGATTTTGGCCAATATCGCCGCCAACGGGCGGGTGCAGGGCGTTTCGGGCGGCACCGCGGTCATGAAGGACATTGAAGGCTATCTCGGCGTGGACAAGAAATGGGCCCAAGGCTGGGGCCAAGGGCTGGTGCTGGCGCTGCTTGCGGGCGTGATTGAAAATAACAAGGGCGATAAGCAGTTATAACCGCTTGCCGCCCCGAAATACGAATAACATTTATTTTTTCAAATTTACCGTCATTACATGATCCTGAACCGCCGTTACGTTTCTTTCCCCGGAAGGAATAACCTGTTCGACGGAATCGAGCCCGGAAGGGATGAGCACGGGGGTAACCACGGGAAGTTCCGCTTCTCTGATTACATCCATGTCAAACTCGATGAGAAGCTGCCCTTTGGTTACTTTGTCCCCCGTGTTCACATGGGCCGTAAACCCGGTTCCTTTTAATCCTACCGTATTGATGCCGATATGGATCAACAGTTGCACGCCGCTCTCATGTTCAAGAATAACCGAATGCTTGCTTTTATCCATCACATGGGCCACGGTTCCGTCAAACGGAGCGAACGCTTTGCCCTCCGTCGGCTCGATGGCGATGCCTTCCCCCATATGCTTTTCCGCAAATGCCGGGTCCGGGACCTGCGTGATGGATACGGCCTTGCCCGTGATGGGGGAGGGGATCTCCAGCTTATCAATAGCTGGGGCCGGCTTGGCGGCCGGCGCTTCCGCCGCGGCTTGAGAAGCTGCGGACCCGCCTTCTTCTTTGACCGCTTCGTTTTTGTAACCAAAGAGCCACGTTAATGCGAAGGCGACGGCCATCGCCGCTACGTTGGACAAAATGTACATCGGAAGCTGACTGTTCAGGTACAGAAGCGTGCCCGGGATGACCGTAATCGACATGCCCGTTCCGGCCAAATGGAAGAACGAGGCCAGGAAACCGCCGACCGCTCCGCCGATCAGCCCCATAATAAACGGCTTCATATATCTTAAATTAACGCCGAAAATGGCGGGTTCGGTAATCCCCAGGAAAGCCGACAGCGAGGACGGCAGGGCGAGCGCCTTGAGCTTCATGTTTTTCGTCTTCAAGCCTACGGCCAGGCACGCCGCTCCTTGGGCGGCCATCGCCGTGGTAATAATGGCGTTAAAAGGATTGCTGCCGCTCTGTTCGAGAAGCTGAATTTCCAGGAAATTGAAAATATGATGAACGCCCGAAACGACAATAATTTGGTGCAGGAAGCCTATCACGAGACCGGCGGCGCCAAACGGCAGGTTAAGCACGCTCACCGTTCCATGAAGCACCCACAACTCCAGGGAATGGAACACCGGTCCGATCACGAACAATCCCAGCGAAATCATGATCAACAAGGTAATAAACGGCGTTAAAATCAAATCCAACGCTTCCGGAATGCGTCTGCGCAAAAACTTCTCCAGCTTTGCTCCCAGCAAGCCGACAAAAAACGCCGGCAATACGGAACCCTGATAACCTACAATCGGAATAAAGCCGAACATGACCAGCGGGTGGGCGGAACCGTCCGCCACGCTGTAGGCGTTGGGAAGCGCCGGATTGACCAGCATGAGGCCAAGCACGATCCCCAGCACCGGACTCCCGCCGAAAACTCTGAACGCGGACCAGGCCACAAGGGCCGGGAGGAAGGCAAAGGCCGTGTCCGTAAGCACTTGCGTAAATAACAGGAAGTTAGGCGATATATCCTCAGGAGCCGCCCCGAACCAAGCAAGGATCAACTCCTGGGTCAGCAAACCGCGCAGGCCCATGAACAGCCCGGTTGCTACCAGCACGGGAATGATCGGAACAAATACGTCGCCGAAGGTGCGGATCGCGCGCTGGAATAGACTGCCCTGTTTTTTTCCCTGGGCTTTCAGATTCTCTTTCGAGGTGCTCTCAATGCCAAGCTTTTCGACTTCTTCAAAGATTCGATTGACCGTTCCTGTCCCGAAAATAATTTGATATTGCCCGGAGTTGAAGAACGCGCCTTTGACTTTATCGATATTTTCGACTTGCTGTTGCTTGATTTTGTCCTTATCCAGCACCATGATCCGCAAACGTGTCGCGCAATGGGCGATAGAGGCGATGTTTTCCTTGCCGCCGACCGCTTGGATCACTTCTTTAGCAATCTGCTGATTTTCCGACATTGCTTTCGTCCCCTTTTCCAAAAATTATATATCCCATTTGAGGACACGGAATTCCGCGCTTCCATCGTAAGAAAACAAGCGTATTTCCGTACTTCCGGGATCCGGGAAGATGCGGCTTGTAAACACTTCCTCACCATCATTGACAAAAATTTCAACCGAGGACGCGTCCACGAAAAGATGAAATTTGAGCTTGCCCGCGGCCATGCGGCAGCGGCAGCGGCGGATATTTCCGTTGATCTCGTCCAGGGCCTTGCCCGATAAGGAGCGGTCGAGGATGATTTGATTCGCGGCTCCGTCGTATTTCAGAACCGTCTTCTCCCGGCCGCCGGCGCGAAACTCGAGTCCAACCGCTTCGGCATCGCCAATTGCAACTTCACAGATCAGTTCGTAGGAGATGCCTTCGAAACCGTCGAGGCGTTTTGTCTCGTTGTTTAGGGCAACTTCGGCGCTGCGCATCGCTTTTCTAAGCTTGGCGAGCTCCGGCACCGGCTGCTGGATCAGCTTCCCGTCCCGCAGCGTGAGTTGGCGGGGAAGCGTCAAGCAGCCTGACCAGCCGTTTGCGTCCGTCGGGTAATCCACGTCCGGCAGCCCCATCCAGCCGACCAGGAGGCGCCGCCCATCGGGAGCTTGCATCGTCTGCGCCGCGTAAAAATCAAACCCCCGGTCCAACTCCTCAAACGGTCCGTGATCGAATTCCAGGGTTAACGGATCCAGCGGTTTTCCGATCACATAACCCGTCTGGTAGATGTTGTTGAATCTGTCCCCAGCGGCTTCCAGGCCTTGGGGGCAAAACAGCAAAACTCCCGAATCATCCAATTCAAAATAGTCCGGGCATTCCCACATGTATCCGAAACGAGGCAGCCGGGTTTTGATCTCTCCTTTAAACTCCCAATGGAGCAGATCTTTGGACCGGTACAAGACCGCGGCTCCCGTACGGCCTTCTCTTTGGGCGCCGAAAACGCAGTAGTAATCGTCCCCCGATTTCCAAACCTTCGGATCCCGGAAATGGTCCGTATACCCGGGAGGAACCGAGGAGATCACCGGCTGTTCAAGCTTGGAGATTAAACCGCTTTCATTCATCCAGGCCAAACATTGGTAAGGATGCCTGTTCCACGTTTCATCCCGCGTATTTCCCGTATACAGCAAATACAACCGGCCGTCCTTTTCAATGGCGCTGCCCGAATAGGCGCCGTGCGAATCGTAAGGGCCCCCGGGTTCAATGCCGATTCCCGCGCTGTCCCAGGCGGCCAGATCGGCGGACTTGGTATGGTACCAATATTTCATCCCGTGATCGGTCCCGAGAGGGAACCATTGATAGAACAGGTGATATTCGCCTTGATAGTATGAAAAGCCGTTCGGATCGTTGAGCAACCCTGTCGGGGGTTGGATGTGGTAGCTTTGCCGCCAGACGCAGCGATTGACTTTATGCCGGAGTTCCGCCAATTCGCCGGGTTTCGCCTGAGCAATCAGCCGGTATTTTTCTTCTCTCGTCATCTTCATTGCTGTACTCCATTCTGACTTGGGATCAACCGGTCCGGAACTGGTTCCAGATCAATGAAAAAATATATCGGAACCGGTTCCAGTTGATGCCAAAATTTATCCGGCCCACCTTTTTCAAGATGGAACCGGTTCCTGTGAGACTATAATAACGGATTGGATAATAAATTGTCAACGCTCTCCCGCTCGATGAGCTCAACGTCCATCAAGGTCAGCTTGTCCACCGGTTTCTCATTCACAAGCTGGATGATGTTGTCGGCCGCTTTTTTCCCCGCCTCATAATAGTGGTATTTCACCGTCGTCAGGGCAGGGTGGATGATTTCCGTGATATCGTATCCGCCAAAGCCGGTAACCGACAATTCTTCGGGAATCCGAATCCCCTTTAAATGGGCCGCTTTAATTACGCCAAGCGCGATATTGTCGGTGGCGCACACGATGATGGAAGGCCGCGTCTCTTCGAGCAGCCGGGAGGCCGTAAGCACGGCGTCGGACATTTTAAAGCTCGTCTCCAGGTAGCTTGCCTCACAGTCCGGACAGGCGGCCAAAGCTTCTTCAATGCCTTCCTTTCTGCGTATGCCGACAGCCTCATCTTTTTCGGTAACTCCCAAATAGACGATCTTCCGGTGGCCCTTGCTTAAGACATGCCGCCCCATCAGCCGCCCGGCCTGTTTGTCATCGTGAATCAGGCTGTGAATTTGATCATTTTTCTGCCCTACCAGAATTACGGGGATGTCGATCTGCTTGATCGCCGTTAAATGGGCTTCCGTGACTTGAGCGGCCAACAGGATAATACCCGAGATTTTTTGCCGGGCAAAATCATAGATCGCTTCAATTTCCCGGTCCATGTCCTGACTCGTATTCGAAATCAGCATTTGGTAATGATTGCTCCGCAGTGCTTCATCGATCCCGATCAAGGTTTGCGAAGTGGCAAAGGAATCGAGGCGCGGAACCACCGTGCCGATAAAATTGGTTTTCTTTGCTTTCAGGCTTTGGGCAAAGGTGTTGGGGACATAATTTTGCTCTTTGATGATATGCTCAATTTTCCGCCGCGTCTTCTCGCTGACCGGTCCGCCGTTCAAATAACGGGAAACCGTGCTTTTGGCCACGCCCGCCATGCGGGAGATATCAGAAATCGTTTTTATCATAATATAACTCCTCTATCGAACAGCTCACCATGAATATAATAGGCTTCTTCACCATTATACTCATTTCTGTTCCATGAGGCTAAGCTTGGATCAACGGCCCCTGTTAAGAGTTCAAGCAAGCGATGCTCCAAGCTTCCTTGATTTCTCGAGCCACTTGGCGCGCATGGCTTCCGTCGAGGATGACACCGGACTGAATTCCGTAATGCGCACCGTTTTGATGCCGCAGAAGCCTAAAATATTGCGCTTCATCACTCGATGCCCAGCCCGCCTGTATATCCACCGGTTGTACCAGGGCGGGGTGTCCATAGTGACGAGCAAATGCGCGGTTTTCCCCTTCAGCAGCTTATCCCAAAGCGGGGAATTGTCGCGGTACTTATAAGCGAAGCCGGGCAAAAACACGCGATCGAAAAATCCCTTAAGCACGGCCGGCATCGTCCCCCACCAGATCGGGTAAACGAAGACGAGATGATCCGCCCAGCGAATCAACTCCTGCGCTTTGAGCAGATCCTCTTCCAGCTCCATTCTTTTCCGGTATCCGTATTTTAAGTTTGGCTCAAATGACATGCGGCTTAAATCAAGTTCCCGGACGTTTGCGCCTTTTTCCGAGGCGGCGGCTTCCATGTAGGCATGGGACAAGGCGGAGCAAAAACTTTGCGGGTCGGGATGCCCCGTAATGACAAGAACATTCAACGTTGGTACCTCCTAACGATGGGATGCGATATGTGTGATATTATCTTGATTAAGAACTTATTTTCAGCATACAGCAGCCGGGGAGCCGGTTGAATGATGAAAAACGAACAATTGTTGAGGATTTACGCAAAAAGAGGGGCGGCTGTTGTATGGAAACTGAGGGGTTTGCGATTTCTATTCTGTATCCGATCATGAAAGCGATGGCCCGCAAAGGATTGGACTTTCAGCATTTTTGCCGGGCAGCTTCTTTCGATGCCGGTACCATCTCATCGTCCGCATGAGCCACATCCTACAACGATTTGTCCGCCGGCGTACCCATGGAGATGGCCGAGGCCCATTTGCACCAAAACGAATACTCGATCAGCGGGATCGCCTACCTGCTTCACTATTCGGAACCAAGCGCGTTTCACAGCGCCTTTAAAAAATGGACGGGACAAACGCCGGGACAATTCTGGGCGGAAGCGGCCAAAGGATTGCTTCGTCCATAAGTCTGGAATTTTTTGTTGTGCGATGTTTACCCATGTGATAAACTTCATAAACAGGAGATGATCAGATGAATGATAAATTTTCGTTTAAGACGATAAGCCATCACAAGCTTGTGGATGATGTCGTCAATCAATTGCAGCTTAAAATTTCGACGGGGGATATCCGGCCCGGAGATAAAATTCCGACAGAGCCGGAGCTGATGGAGATGTTCGGGGTAGGGCGGTCCACGATCCGGGAAGCGATCCGCGTCCTGGTGCACGCCGGACTGCTGGAGAAGAAACAAGGGTTCGGGACTTATCTCAAGGCCAGTCCGGTTATCCAGGAGCCCCTTGTGCAGCGCCTGCATCGCGCGGAGCTCATGGAGGTGTACGAGGCAAGGAAGATGCTGGAGCTGGAGATTTCCCGGTTGGCCGCTCTCCGCCGCGACGAAGAGGATCTGCAAAATATGCGCAAACATTTGGACGAGCGCGGCTTGGCCCTGCAGCAAAACGACCGGGAGCTCTACGCCAAATCCGATATCGAGTTTCACATGGCCGTGGCGCTCGCTAGCAAAAACGGCGTGATTATCGATTTGTTCCGCACCTTTTCCGAGGTGCTGTCCGACGCTTTGCGCAAATTAAACAAGGAGTACGGTTCGCATGATCCGCATTCTTACTATCACGAGCAGCTGTACGAGGCGATCAAGCAGCAGGACCCGGAGCTTGCCGTAAAGTGGACGCTCCTTAATCTGGAAGGCACGATTGCCGAGCTGTAACCTAATTTTTTTGTGTTCAAACATCTGATGATAAGATGTTAATGATCGGAGGAGTACAATGAAATCTTTAACATGGCAAGCCACCGTATACTCCATATTATTTTCGGTCAGCCTGGTCCATCTGCTGAACGACTCGATTCAATCCGTTATTCCCGCGATATTTCCGGTTCTGCAACAATCGCTGCAGTTGAGTTATACGCAAATCGGTTGGATCGCCTTTACCTTGAACATCACGGCTTCCATGTTTCAACCGCTGATCGGGTTATACACGGATGCGAAACCGAAACCTTTTTTGCTGCCCGCCGGCGTCGTGTTTTCTTTGCTCGGGATGGTTGTTTTGGCCTTCGCCTCCGATTTTTGGCAGGTCATTTTGTCGGTTGTGCTTATTGGAGTCGGTTCTTCGGTGCTTCATCCGGAAGCTTCCCGGGTCGCTCATCTGGCGGCCGGACCCCGCAAAGGGTTGGCCCAATCCATCTTTCAAACCGGGGGAAACGTCGGTCAGGCCTTGGCTCCGGTGTTTACGGCCTTGATTTTCGTCCCGCTCGGGCAGTTTGGGATCATATGGTTTACGTTGGCCGCGCTGGCCGCGATTATCGTGCAAATTTACGTTGCCCGTTGGTATCGGGGGTATCTTCAGAGGCAAGCCGTAAAGAAAAAAGAGACGCTTCCAAGGGAAAACCGGCTGCCCGCAGCGAAAGTGGCTTACGCCATCGGAATTCTGATTATGCTGCTGTTTTCAAAATTCGTATACATGGCCAGCATGACCGGTTTTTATGCGTTTTACCTCATTGAAAAACACGGGCTAACCACGGGGCAAGCGCAAGTTTTGCTGTTTGTGCTGCTGATCGCCGGAGCGCTGGGGACCTTTGCCGGAGGGCCGCTGGCGGACCGGTTCGGCCGGCGCAACATGATCTGGTTCTCGATTTTGGGCACGGCGCCTTTTTCGATGCTGCTTCCTTTCGCCAATCCGTTCTGGTCCGCGGTGTTATGCTTTTTTATCGGATTTATTTTGCTGTCGGGCTTTTCCGTGATTATCGTTTACGCGCAGGAGCTGCTGCCGGGGAAAGTGGGCACCGTTTCGGGGCTGTTTTTCGGCCTCGCTTTTGGCCTCGGCGGCTTGGGATCGGTCGTGCTCGGCGCTTTGGCCGACCATACGAGCATTACGTTCGTCATTCAAATTTGCGCCTACCTGCCGCTGATCGGTCTGCTCGCCGCGTTTCTTCCGACGGATGCCGCGTTACGGCTGAAGCCGGCAGCGATCGAAGCATCGATTACCCCAAATGCATAGGAGGAACTGGTTATGACTAATCGGATTGAGATCAAAGACGTTCTTTGGAGACGCGAGCAAAAAATCATTTTAAAAGACATCAACTGGACGGTCCGCAAAGGGGAGCATTGGGCGATCCTGGGATTGAACGGTTCGGGAAAAACGACGCTGCTGAATATGATCACCGGCTATCTTTGGCCGACGCAGGGAGAGATTTCCGTGCTGGGGGAAAGATACGGGGCGGTCGATTTGCGGGAGCTGCGCAAACGGATCGGCTGGGTAAGCTCGTCCTTTCAGGAACGGATTCACCCGGGCGAAAAAGCGCAGCATCTGGTGATCAGCGGGCTGCACGCATCGATCGGGTTATTCGATAAGCCGGCGGAAGAGCATATTCAAAAAGCCGTGCACCTGATGGAAACGCTCGGCTGCGGGCATCTCGTCGACCGCGGGTACCAAACCTGTTCGCAAGGCGAAAAACAAAAGCTCCTGATCGCCAGAGCGCTGATGGCTTCGCCGGAGCTGCTTATTTTGGACGAAGCCTGCAACGGACTGGACATTTTGTCCAGGGAATCGCTGCTGCAAGCGATCGCCAAACTGGCGAACCAGGAGGATGCGCCCACGCTTTTGTATGTGACGCATCATGTGGAGGAGATACTTCCTGAATTTACGCACACCTTGCTGCTTCGCAGGGGCAGCATATTTGCCGCCGGAAGAACCCCGGAGGTGATTAACGGCGAGCGGTTGTCGGCTTTATTCGAAACCCCCGTGCAGGTCGACTGGAGAAATCAGCGGGCCTGGCTGTCGCTTGTGCAGTAGCGCGTTCCGGGCATAAAACGGCTTCGCTCCCTATCGGCGGATTAATGCGTTTATAGCATTTATCCGCCTTTTTGTTATGGGAAAATAGGCGTATTTTGCACACATTCCGCAACTTTTTGCCATATACATCATATTACATGTTGAAAGGAGGTGATGACGATGAGTACCGTACACATGCTGGCCGGCATTCCGGGCAGCGGCAAAAGCCATTATGCCAAGGAGTGTTGCAAGCGGCACCGCGCCGTACTGGTGGCCACGGATTCCATCCGGGAGAGATTGTTCGGCAGCGAAGCCAGGCAAAAAAACACGTACCTGGTGTTTCAGCAGGCCCACGCGGAGGTCGAACAAGCGTTGGCGGCGGGAAGAAATGTCGTGTTCGACGCGACCAATATCGGCCGGGACCGGCGGGTGCAATTTCTGCAAAAATTCAAGGATGTCCCCGTAGAATGCCATATCTGCGCCACTCCTTACGAGATCGCCAGGGAAAGGATTCGGGCGAGAAAACGCAAGATCGAAGACAAGGTGCTGGAGAAGTATGCCAAAAACTTTGAATTTCCCGTTCTGGGCGAAGGCTTCGAACGTTTGCATCTCGTCCACACGCCAGCGGACGTAAAGCTGGACAGGGCCGGACTGGAGCGGCTGCTGGCAAGCAAACCGGACCATGACGAGCTGTTCGGGTATCTGCGCGCTTCTCCTTATTTCGCGGCGATGCTCGGTTATGATCAGGAGAATCCGCACCATTCCAAAACGCTGTCCGAACACACTTACGCCGTGCTGGAATATATCAACGCCTTTTATGAAGGGGAATTTCTGCTTCAAATGCAGCTTGCGGCGCTGTTCCATGATGCGGGCAAACCGTTCTGCAAGGTGTGGAAGCCGGCCCGGGGCTATTATTCGTATTACGGCCACGAGCATGTATCGGCGGGGATCGCCTGCCATGTGCTGAAGGAGCTGGGATATGACGATGATTTTATTCTGCGCGTCGTAAACATGGTCAGCTTCCATATGGAGATTTTGCACGGCGGGGATAGTGGAGCGTCCAGGATTTATCATTTGCTGGGCGGGCACCTGCTGGCGGAGCTGTATTTCTTCGCGGAAGCGGACACGTACGGCAAATAGAAGAGAAAGGGGATTTCCATGAGAATGAAATATCCGAAAACGCTGCACCTGCCCTGGTCGAGAAGCTATACGGACGACGATAAAATATTGCGGAGCACCGCGCATTTTGCCGGCCGGGAAGTGGTTATCACCGAGAAAATGGACGGGGAAAATACGACGATGTATGCGGATTTTCTGCACGCCCGATCGCTGGACAGCAAAGACCATCCCTCCCGGCATTACGTCAAAACGCTGCATGGGGGAATCCGTTATCTGATCCCGGACGGTTACCGGCTGTGCGGGGAAAACGTGTACGCCAAACATTCGCTGGCGTATTCATCCTTGCCCGGCTACTTCATGCTCTTTTCGGTGTGGAACGAGCGCAACATTTGCCTGTCCTGGGATGAAACCGAAGCTTGGGCGGCCAAGCTGGGCATTCCTCATGTTCCTGTCCTGTACCGCGGACCCTGGAGCGAGGAGGCGGCCAAAGCGTGCTACACGAAGCGGTCGCGCTGCGGCGGCGAGCAGGAAGGATATGTCGTGCGTCTGACTTCGGCATTCGCCTATGAGGACTTCAAACGTTCCGCCGCTAAGTTCGTGCGCCAAAACCATGTGCAAACCGATGAGCACTGGCTGAGCAAGCCGGTCGAGCCGAACGGATTGGCCCCGGACGGTCAAGCGGGCTGAAGGGGCGAACAATAGCAACAAGGGATAGAAAGAAGCATAGGCCGAAATAGTGAGGAGGGTTTATCATGTAATCCTAAAACATGGTTTTTCACAAGCTTAAGCCGTTGGAACTGCCTGATACGAATTTTACATAGGGAACACGAACTAAACGGGGATAGGCCAAAGGGAGCTATTCTTGTTCCGTACGATTGCTTTCATTGATTATACATAGCGTATAGCTTTATACTGATACATCAGCGGGCTATGGAAATCCCTTCCTTCTTTGGGGTTCGTCTGCGGAAAACGGGGAATCCTGCCTCTTGATTTTGGCTTTATACATAATGACGTTCAAGGAATCGAGTTTATTTTTGGAGGAATCGAACATGAGCGAAGAAGAAGTGGTTACGACCGGCTGGGACGCTATAGAGGCGCAAATGCAGCAGATTTACGGGGATCAGGAGCCGAAGCATTACGGCACGCTGATTAAATATGTGCTGGGAGGTCCGGACCCGCTGGACGGGATCAGCGCCTATAAGGCGGAAAAGCCGGTTCCGCATTGGCATTTTGTCACTTTCGGTTTCTCCGAGCTGTACGGGAAGGAGTCCGAGGATGCCGAGTACAGTGGATACGGCTTCGAGCTGACCTTCCGCTTGACGCGCGGGGAGGATGAGGAGGAGCCGCCGGCCTGGGCGCTGAATCTGCTGCAAAATATGGGGCGGTACGTGTTCAGAAGCGGAAATGTGTTCCGCGCAGGCGATTATTTGGATGCCAACGGTCCGATCTGTGCCGGCGACGATACGAAGCTGACCGCGCTGGCTTTTACCTGGGACCCGGAGCTTCCGGAGATCGATACGCCGAACGGGAAGGTCGAGTTTCTGCAAATGATCGGCATTACGGGCGATGAGCTGGAGGCAATGCAGGCGTGGAATACGCGGGGGATGCTGAAGGCGTGCGAGGGGCATCTGCCCGGTCTCGTCACGGATTTATCGCGCGATTCCGTGCTGGAGGTTCCGGCGATTGCTGAAGCGGTGCAAAACGGAATGGAGCGGGACGGCTCGAGCACCGGCTTTTTGTTTGTCGATCAGCTCGCCTGGGAACCGGGGAAAAACCGCTTGTTCGGCAAAACGCCGGCTGCGCTTACGCTTGGAGCGAAGCAGGCCGGGGTTGTCGGGAAGCTGATCCGGGGCCGGATCCTCAAGGGCAAGGATCTTACTCTGGTGGGCCAGGGAATCCAGGTCGTCCTGAAACCGGGGGATCAGGCCGGATTCGAAGCCGGGGAAGATGAGGTTGTGCTGCGGCTGGACGAGGCGTCCGTCGCCGAACTCGCCGGGCAAATGCAGCCGAAGGCAGCGACGGTTAAGCTTTCTTCGTTAAAAGGAATGGTTATTCAAGTCGTAAAAACGCATATCAAGGATCAGGAAGGGAACGTTGTCTTGACGATCGGATAGAGAGCGCTTGATTAGGGAAGCGGCTGCCGGCGCTGCAATTCATAAAATGGTTCATGCCGGAAGGGCGCGGAGCTTCACCGCGGAGATCGTCCATTTGCTGCCCCGTGAAACGAATCCGGAGGCGTTCCGCTTTATGGCGTACATGTTGGACGATGCCGGCGTGGAAATGCTGCCGCTGCTGCCTTTTTTCACGCATTCCCATCAAGACTTTCGCGTTCAGGCCGTTTATCAGGCCGGGAGGTCCAGCCCCAAAATGAAGGCCGCCCATATAGCGGATTTTGCGAAGGCGCTGGATGACCCGGAAATCCGGGTGCAACACACCGCGTTGCAAGCGCTCGGCGGGGGAAACGATCCCCGCTTGCTGGAGGTCTATGAACGGTTGCTGCGGCAGCATAAGAACGATGGGGATTACTATATCCGGTCCAACGTCCGTAGGCGGCTGGCATTCCCGAAGCGTATAGAAAATCGAGCGCACCGTTAATCTTGTACCCCCAGCGGCCTTGCCGCCCGGGGGAATTTTAGCTGCCCCAGTTTAACCTATCTTGGCTCCGTAACAAAGCGAAAACAAAACGGACTGTTCCCTGTCCATTTTTAACCCGGTAACATCAAAGGTCTTGAAATCCACGCCTTCCATGTTGGCTCCCCGGATGTCGGCACCCTGCAGTTTTGCTTTGGCAAGCACGGCCATGGTCAGATCGCAATCTCTTAAATCGGCTTTCTCCAGGTTGGCTCCGGACAAGTCCGCTTCGTAAAATTTAACCCCACGCAAGTCCTGTTTTACCAGACGGGCATGCCGTAAATTTGTATAGGACCAATCACCTTGCAGAATCGTAATCCCATCCATATGGCAGCCGGAAAAATCCGAACCGGTCATTTTGCATGTGTCGAATTTGGCAACAAACAGATCGGCGCCGTGAAAGTTGCAGTTCACAAAAGCGGATTCTTTATGAATGGAGCCGTTTAAAGACGCCCCGCGAAAATTGCACTCCACGAAACGGCAGTTGCCCGACACAATCTCGTCCAGTGATCCGTTAGAAAATGAGCAGCGGTTAAATGTGCAGCCGATGAGTTCGCCGTATTTTAAATCTTGCGTGCCAAAGTTTACTCCTTCATAAGTTTGATTGCTGTACTGAAACATTGAACGCCTCCTGTGTTTCGTTAGAGAGTTAACTGGTAGTTTTATTTGTAGGTTCGGCAATGATCGTGGATAATGCGTGTTTGTAAATCATGCTCTGTTTACCGGAGAGCGTGCGAAACAAGATGACATATTTATCGAATAATTCAACCGTTCCCTTGAGGGGGACGCCATTTTTGGTGATGACCGTACATTCCCGCCGATCTTTCCACAGGAAGTATAATTGTTGATCCTGAGCGAACTCCTTGTCCCCGCGATTTTCAAGCATCTCTGATCCCTCTCCTTTCTTAAAAATAGACGACTTCTTCCGCGGAATCTCACTTTAAATATAGCACACGGCTGTCAAGCCCCGTACGGCCTTTATGAAAAGTCAAGGGCAATATTTTTCGGCCTATTGACAATTCGCGAGTAATTATATAACGATTCGGCCGCGGCCTTTTTTTGTCGAATTTTTAACTGCGGCAATTAGCCCGGATCTTTGGGTCTATAAATCTCATCTATATCCACAGTAAAATATATTAATTTCTTAAATGACTTGATTCGTATTATAGTGGAACTACAAAAAATTACCTAAACCTTGATGGATAAAGAAAGGTGGAAACTAGTTTGAACCGTGAATTAGAGTTGGCGGTCGTTCGCGTTACGGAAATGGCCGCGCTGCAATCGGCGCCATGGATTGGCAGAGGAGATAAGACCAGCGCTGACGATGCGGCAACCTCGGCGATGAGAAGCACGCTCGACTCCTTATCCATTAAGGGAACCGTCGTCATTGGCGAAGGCGAAATGGATGAGGCTCCGATGCTGTACATCGGAGAGAAGGTGGGGAACTGGCATGGCGTGGAGGTTGACGTAGCGGTGGATCCGCTGGAAGGCACTTCGCTGGTGGCAAACGGCCTCAGCAACGCTTTGTCGGTCATCGCGATCGCCCCGAAAGGCAATTTGCTGCACGCGCCCGACATGTATATGGAAAAATTGGCAGTAGGGCCTGCATTGGCAGGGAAGCTTAGTTTGCTTGATCCTGTGGAAGTTACGTTAGCTAAAGCCGCCGAAACGCTGGGGAAGAAAATATCCGATTTAAGCGTAATGGTGCTTGACCGCGTGAGACATCAAACGTTGATTGACACGCTGCGCGAGTGCGGTGTGCGGATTAATCTTTTGCCCGATGGCGATGTCGCCGGGGCGATGGCTCCCGCTTTTCCGGAAACGGGCATCGATCTTTATCTTGGCTCGGGCGGCGCGCCGGAAGGCGTGTTGGCCGCTGCTGCGCTGAAAGCTTTGGGCGGCGAATTCCAGGGCCGGTTAATGCCGGACGGCCAGGTACAATACGAGCGCTGCATCGCGATGGGACTTGCCGACCCCAATCAGGTATTATTGATGAAAGATCTGGTGGGGAACGACGATGTCATTTTTGCCGCAACCGGCATAACTAATGGAGATTTTTTGGGCGGGGTAAGGGACCTGACGAACCAGCGCGCCGAAACGCATTCCATGGTGCTGCGGGCCAAAACCGGGACGATGCGGTTTATCCGAACCGTTCATCATCCTGCGGAGCAGGCCGGACGCGATGGGGATTTATTCGATAGAGCCATGGTGATCTGACGAATCCCCCCTTTATGCATAAACGGGAATGGAAAGTGCATCCTAAAGTGCGAAGAGATCGCAACCTAGGAGGTGTTTTTTCGAATGGATCATAAGCCCAACCAGCAAGCCAAAGCAGAAGACCAAACGGCGGAAATCAACAAAACCCGGGAATCCGGGGACAGCGATACGGAATTTGCCGAAGATTTCAGCGCCCACGATTACCGCTCCGCTTTTAAAAATCCGAAAACGGGCGAGGAACGGCTGTACTAGCGGATTGGGGGATGGATGATAGGATTGGGTCAGGAGGATTTTAGCCTCCTGGCTTTTTTGTTTATTTTCTCATCGGTCTTGTGATGTATAATCATGGAAGAAGCCTTGAACAAGAAAGGACGGTTTATGATGAACAATCTCGCGTTAATTGAACCGGCCAAAGCATATCAAAGCCAATACATCGAAATGATCGAGGAATGGAAGGAAACCGGAGAGAAGCTGGTTCCTTTTGTGCTGAGATTCGATTACGAAGATTTTGGTTCATTTCTGGAGCGATTAATCATTTTAAGGGACGGCCCGGTAGAAGATGGAAAGACGGTAAACAGTTCAACGTTTTGGCTTGTTGAGGATCATGAGAGAGTGGTCGGCGCGGCAAATATCAGACACAGACTAAACGATTCCCTGCTTAACATCGGCGGGCACATCGGATATGGAATAAGACCCTCGGCCAGAAAAAAGGGTTACGCCACGGAGATTCTGAAACAGGCATTAATCCATGCCAAATCAATGGGAATATCGCGCGCTTTGCTAACTTGCGACAAGGATAATATCGGATCGGCAAAAGCGATTCAAAAAAACAACGGCATTTTGGCTTCCGAGGCGGTCGTCGGCGGAGTTGAGATACAACGTTATTGGATCTCTTTAACTTGAGGTGTTTTATGTTAATAAAATGGGTTACCTGTACGGTAGCTAGTGCAAAAAAAGAAGCTTTTTCGCAAGCCCAGTCCCGCTGGAGCTTGCTTTCGCAAGTGCCGGGGTTCATCGCTCAAATCGGCGGATGGAAACGCAAGGGGGATGTACTGGAAGCCCATATTTTCGGATTTTGGGAGACTGCGGAATTATACCGCGAATTCATGGATATTTTCCATGATGAGATCTTCCAAAAAACCGGGCAACCTGGGACGTATGAAAGCATCAGCGTTCGTAATGGCGAATTTGCGGGAAATATAAGCACAGTCGATGTTTATCGTCTTGACCGGGTCGTTATTTCCCAAAATGCATATCAAGCGTATTTAATGCAAATGATTCGGCAGGGAAGCGAAGCCGCCGCGGGAGTCTTTAACATGGGCGGGATGGAGGAGCCTGCATTGGCTGTTGAATTGGAACCTGTCTCAAGCGTTAGTTAGATGAATTAATAGGGAGGGCACTTGATGAGACCCCATGAGCTGTTTCCGATTATCGAAAGGTTGGAAAAATGCAACATTACATATTCATTGGGCGGCAGCGCGGTATTGTACGATTTGAAATTGGTTGATGCCGTAAATGATTGGGATATTACCGTGGATTGCGCAAAAGAAACGCTAATCGAAGCCATCCAAGACTATGACTGGGCGGAACAAAAAAGCGGAGACCATCCATTTGCCAGCCAGTACCGGATCAAAATAGATTCGCTCAATATTGAATTCATAGGTTATTTCGCCTTACATACGGATCATGGAGTGCTGCGGCTGCCGGTGAGTCATGTGGGGACGTGGGACGGCATTCCCGTCTCGAGCCCTGAAATCTGGTACGTGGCGTATTATTTGATGAACCGAAAAACAAAAGCAAATCTGCTGCTAAATTACCTGAAAGAAAACAGGAGCACAGTGAATGCTGCCTTAATACGTCAGCTGATTAATACCAAGATGTTAAATGATGAATTGGAACAAGAATTGGGCTCTCTATGTAATTAACTACAAGATGAGGGATTACGATAGAAAGCGGTGCTTTACGGCCGGCTACTGGAACGACCAATAGCAGCCTTCAAAAATAGCGGAACTTTATGTCCTTATTATCGGGATATGGGCATGTTCATCCTCATTAACGCCATTTTTTGTACTTATTTTCTTATGAATGGTCCGGATCACGGGCATTTCGATATAATTTGAGAAAATAGCGACATAAATTTCCACTATTTTTTTCGAATGGGTGGATATCGGCGGAATAACGCCATTTTTTGCTCTTATGTTTCGCCTAAAAGATACTCCGAGAGGATTTCAATCCTCACGCTGCACGCGGAACTCACGAATCGAAGGGTCATTGGCAATTTTGTGATCGATCATGAGTTCGGTTTCGGTATCTAACGGCCCCACAGGCAAGGAATATTTTATAAGCGGGCGGTTTAAGAACCCAAAAAGCTGGAAGAGATCACGCAAAAACTGCTAGGCGAAGAATTGTCCATCTACTGCGATGAAGAATTAATTACCTCCCCGACTATACAGCAAGTACTGACATCGGGAGACTTCAGCATAGGCGGGGAATATTCCCTGAAGGAAGCAAAAAGTTTGGTGGATACGATCAAATTAAGTATGGAGTAAACAGTTCAACAAAAAGCCACGCCCAACAAATGCGGGCTTATGCCGTGCAACGACTCCTGCTGCTCGACCTTGCGGACGATTTCCAGCAATTTGGCTTTGGCTTCGGGATCGTCCCATTTTTTTTCAAATGAGGGCACGATCCAGGCGGGGCCCTCCACGCTGTAAATCTCAATATTCATAAGGCCGGCATCCGTTAATTCCTGCCTTAGCTCGCCAGGGATATGGAAAAAGGATCTGGAAATAAAATAAGGGTATTTTTCCGGCCGGACATGTTGTCCGTGATCCAATTCCCTGCCGATCATCTCAAAAAAGTCCTGCTCCAGGATAAAATCATTTTTTTGGCCGAAGACGGATAGTCCCCATAAGGTGGAAGAAAATCTGGTGATGACGCTGGCGATAAGGATGCCGCCCGGTTTTAAGAGCCTTTTGGCCTCGGCGAGCGCCGCCAGACGATCATCCCCGCCGGTTAAGTGATACAAGGGCCCCATCAGCAGCACCATGTCGGCGCTTTTGGATTCCCTGTTGATGTTTCTTGCGTCAGCCACTTCGAGTTGATATATCTCCGGATTGTTTTCTTGAGCGTATTTGATTTCTTGCGGGGCAAGGTCAAATAAATGAACCTCATGACCCAAGCCGGACAACCAGGACGAATACAAGCCGATCCCGCCTCCGATATCATATATCACGCTTTTTTGCGCAGGCAAATATCTGGAGATTAGTTCCCGGGTCCGCTCCCATTCAAGCTTGCCGATTCCCCTTTGCAATCTGCCAATCTCGGCGCCCTCGTTATAGTAACTCAAAATCTCCTTCTTCTCATCCTCTTCCATAATTCCACCTCGCTTCTTTTAATGGGATATTTTACACGTTGTTTATTGAGAATGAAAGGAAAAAATGCACCAAGAGGTTTTGCCGCATTGCTTCATGGTGTATGGACTCGGGCGCGTTTCTGAAGTACTATGATAACAGTTTGGCAGCAGGTTAAATTATCAACGAGGAGTAGGAATCCGGCTTCATGCATATCCCTAAACAACCGATAAAAATCAGTCTTTCCGTAGTCTTGTCCGCCATGGTTTGTTTCTCCATTCTGATCACCATGTCCATCATGACATACACCCAATATAATAACGAAAAACATTCTCTCTTCCAAAACACGATGTCGCACAATTTATCATCGGCGCAAAAGATGGCGGTTACTACCGAGGCGCTGTTTTTTTCGATGCGAAAAACCCTTCATTCCGTAACCAATCTTTCGCAAATCCGCACCATGGATATATCCAACAAAGAGGAGTTACAGCACATTTTCGATCTTGTCCGGCAAAGCAGCCCGTATTTCAATTCCGTATTTTGGACCGCTGAAACCGGGCAATTTCGAGCTGTTTCCCCTTATGGCAGCAATATGAACAATGCACGGGTAACGACGAAATGGGCTTTGGAAGCTTTAAACGGCAGAAAATCCTACATCTCCGAGCCGTATGTGAGTCCTACGGGACGATTGATCGTTTTTATAAGCGAGCCGGTTTTTGATGAACTGGGCGGTTATCGCGGCATGATCGGGGGGACGATTTACCTGGAGAAGGATAATATCCTGCATAGTATTTTTGGCTCCAATGCGGGCAATGAAACGGACTCCTATTCCTATATCGTTGATTCCGCGGGCAAGCTGCTTTACCATCCGGATCAGAGCCGGGTGGGGGAAAAGGTGCCTGACACGATTGTGCGGCAATTTCGGGCAGGCAATAGCGGTGAACTGCATTTGAGAAATACGCGCGGCGATGATTATTTGGCGGGTTACGCGAGAGTCGGCACCAACGGCTGGGTCATTGTCATGCAGACTTCCGAGCGATCGATTATGGCCGATGTCAACGACAACCTGCTTCACCTGATCCGGGGCATGCTCGTTCCGGTCGCGGTCATGTTGATTCTTGCCGGATTTATTGCCGCTAAAATCGCCGCGCCTTTTGCCCGATTGTATAAAATTACGAAAGTCATTGCCGCCGGTCAAGATGTGTCTTTGCAGGAATTCAAACCCCATTGGAACCGGGAAGCCGATCAATTGAACCGGATGATGAAAGCGGCCGCCGAAACGCTGGCGAAACAAACTTCTTCGTTGCAGCAGGAAGCGATCACCGATCCGTTAACCGGGCTGTTCAACCGCAGAGAAATGGAACGCAGCCTGGATTTATGGGACAAAAAGGGGGATCGGTATGCCGTATTGCTGCTGGATATCGACCACTTCAAGGCGGTAAACGATACTTATGGCCACCAAACCGGCGATGAAGTTTTAAAAACGGTCGCCAACGTCATCGCGAAGTCCAGTCCTCCAGAAGCGGTATGTTCCCGTTATGGCGGGGAGGAGTTTGTCATCCTCCTTCGTGAACGGAATATGGACGAGGTGTACGGGATCGCCGAACGAATACGACAAACGATAAGCGCGGCTCCAACCCCCTTTGCCGGGAAGATTACCGTCTCCATCGGCATCTCGTTATCCCCGGAGCATGGCGTAAGCCGCGACGAGGTGCTGCAGGCCGCGGACATGGCTTTGTACCGTGCCAAACGCGAAGGGCGTGACCGGACGATCGCCGCGGAATGATGGCGCCTTACGCCGGATAGCCGGATTCACATAACCTTCACTGACTTTTGGCGAAATAACGGAGTATAATCAAAGAAAACTTCGAAGGATGGCGAAATATGAAATTCTTCGGCCGAACGCTGCGTTTGCAAACGACGATCACCTTAATGGTCTGTTCCGTGCTGGCATTGGTCCTGCTGGCCGTATATTTGCTGTTTAATATGAAAATCTCCGGGCTGACCCGGCAAGATTTGGAGCATAAAGCGATTACGATCGCCCGCACGGTTTCCAGGGATCCAACCGTTCTGAGCGCGCTGAACGGCCAGGCGGACGCCGGACTTGTCCAGGAGTTTACCGAAGAAATCCGTACGCTGAACGGGGTGCAGTTCATCGTCGTTATGGATGGGCAAGGCATCCGGCTGTCCCACCCCGATCCGGCGAAGATCGGGCGGCACTTTATCGGCGGCGATGAAGCCGCAGCGCTAAATGGGAAGGAATCCGTATCCATCGCCAAGGGAACCTTAGGGAAATCCGTGAGAGCGTTTTCTCCGGTGATCGTCGGCGGCAAGCCGGTTGGCGCGGTTGCGGTCGGGCTGGCGCTGAACGATGTTAATTCGGCCGTGCGGCAGAACCGCTGGATTATTTATTTGGGGATGGCCGCCGGCGGCGTGCTCGGCGTGTCCGGGGCGGTGCTGCTGGCCCGCCGGCTCAAGCGGATGATGTTCGGCATGGAACCGGACGAAATCGCCAAGCTGCTGGAGGAGCGCAGCGCGATGCTGCAATCCGCCAAAGAAGGCATTATCGCCGTGGATGCGTTGGGGGTCATCACCTTGATCAACGCCGAAGCGAGCAGACTGATCGGCATCACGGAAGCCGGCGGCCGCTCGCAGGAGCTTTGCCCGCTGCTGCGTATGGACAAGGTGCTGGAGACCGGGGAGCCGCTGAACGACATGGAGATGGAGCAGGACGGAATGACGTTGCTGGCCAATGTTGTGCCCGTCAAGGTGAACGGGCGAACCCAGGGCGCGATTGCCACGTTTCGGGACAAGACCGAAATCGACGTCCTGATGGAGCGGTTGTCGGGCGTTTCGCTGTATGTCGAAGCCCTGCGGGCTCAGACCCATGAATTTATGAACAAGCTGCATGTGATGGCCGGTTTGAACCATATGCGGCGCTACGATCGCCTGGAGGAATACCTGAGCGGGACCATCCGGCATTTTCAGTCGGAGGCCGGGATGCTTGTGAAGCAGGTGAAGGACCCGGTGATGGCCGGCTTTCTTTTGGGCAAGCTGAGCCGGGCCCGGGAAGCCGGCGTGAAGATGCGTATCCTCGAAGAGGACGTGCTGCCGGAATGCGCCAATGCGGAAACGGCCCATGAGCTGGTCACCATTGTGGGCAATCTGCTGGAAAATGCGCTGGAGGCCGAGCCGGGCGAAGAAAACAAAGATATTTCCGTCGGCTTCTCCCATGAAAACTCACAGTTGACCGTGACGGTTAGCGACAACGGCGCGGGCATCCCGGGAGAGATGATCAAACGGATCTACGAGCAGGGCTTTTCGACCAAAGGCAAGGGCAGAGGCATCGGCTTGTACCTGGTGATGCGCGGCGTCAACAAACTGGGCGGGCGCCTTTGGTGCCAAAGTGCGCAAGGTTCGGGAACGAAATTTATCGTACGCATACCGTATGAAGCAAAAGCATGGGGGACTCATGACTCATGATTAATGTACTCATCGTTGAAGACGATCCGATGGTCGCTGAAATGAATAAATTTTATTTGGAGCAGATTGAGGACTTCCGGGCCGAGGGTTGGGCCGAATCCGCCGAGCAGGCGCTCGGCCTGCTGGATTCCGCGCATTACGACCTGCTGCTGCTGGACATTTACATGAAGGGAAGCAGCGGGCTGGAGCTGCTGAGCGAAATCCGCCGCAAAGCGCTGCCTACGGATGTGATCGTCATCTCGGCCGCCAGAGACAAGAGCAGCATCCGGCAGGCGCTGAACAATGGGGCGGTTGATTATTTGATCAAGCCTTTTGAGTTCAACCGCTTTCGCCTGGCCATGGACGCGTATCGCAAGCGGGCCGCGCTTTTCAAGAGAACGGGCAGCATCGTCCAGTCGGAGCTTGACTCGATCACGCATGCCGCCGCGGACGAAGGCCAAAGCCAGCCGCTGCCCAAAGGCTTCACCCGCCAGACGCTCCAAGCCGTATGGAACGCGATCGAAGCGGCTTCCGCCAATGGCTTCACAAGCGTGGATATCTCCGCGGCGACCGGGATTTCCCGGGTTTCCGCCGGCAAATATTTGACCGAGCTGGAGGCCAGGGGCATCCTCGAAATGGAGCTGATCTACGGGACCGTAGGCAGGCCGGTGCAGAAGTACAAAATAACGCCGCACGGAAAGATCCAAATCACGAAATATTTGCAATAAAGCAAGCCCTCCTTGCGCGAGCAAGGGGGGTTGTCTGTTTTGTGACAGCGCTTACTTTAAAAACTTTAAAAATTCGATCAATATCTACATAAAAACAAAAGCGCTTACAAAAAAGCTATGATGAGGCTGAATTTAATCAAAGGAGGCCTATTTCCCCTATGGAAAAAACTGTACAGACGCAGGCCATTTCGCGTGAACCGAAGTCACAGCCCGCCGACAAAGCGGAAGGTTTGCTGTCCAAAGCGCTCAGCGTAAAGATCGGTGTGATTCCTTTGCCGGTTTACATCGTGCTGGCCCTCGTTATAGTCGCTGCCGCCGCCGTCGGCCAGCTGCCGAACGACATGATTGGCGGCTTGGCCGTAATCATGATTATGGGCGTGCTGCTGAGCCATCTCGGGTTTAAGCTCCCGCTGCTCAAGAACATCGGCGGTCCGGCGATTTTGTCCTTGATGATTCCGTCGTTCCTCGTGTTTTGGAACGTGCTGAATCCTCCGGTCGTTGACGCCGTGCACACGCTGATGAAGACGTCCAACTTTCTTTATTTGTACATCGCCTGCCTGGTGGCGGGAAGCATCACCGGGATGAACCGCCAGACGCTGATCAGCGGGTTTATCCGGATTTTCATTCCGATGATCGCGGGTACGGCGGCCGCCGTCGCGGTCGGGCTGGTCGTGGGCATGCTGTTCGGCTATACCGCCCACCATACGCTTTTTTACATTATCGTTCCGATCATTGGCGGCGGCGTAGGCGAGGGCATCCTGCCTTTATCGATCGCCTTCTCGCAGATTCTCGGCGGTGAATCGGGGCAATACGTGGCGCAGATGATTCCGGCCGCGGTTATCGGCAACGTCTTCGCGATTATCGGGGCCGGCATTTTGAAGAAAATGGCCGACAAAAACCCGTCGATTACCGGCAATGGCGTTCTTGTCCGGGAGAAGGGCGGCAAGCAGCTTGGCGGAAGCCATTACGATGCGGAAAAAATCGATTTCCCGCTGATGGGCGGCGGCCTGCTCTTTGCCTGCAGCCTGTTCATCTCCGGAAGTTTGCTGTCGCCCTACGTCGGCATACCCGGCCCGATCCTGATGATCTTTGGCGCGGCGCTGCTGAAAATTTTCAAGCTGCTTCCGTACAAAATCGAACAAGGCGCGTACCACCTTTACAAGTTCGTGTCCGGCACCCTGACCTGGCCGCTGATGGTTGGCCTCGGCATTCTGTATATCCCGTTGGAAGACGTGGCCGCGCTCATTTCCATACCTTACGTGCTCGTCTGTGCGTCGGTAATCGCCGCGATGATTGTGACGGGCTATATAGTCGGAAAATGGATCCGGATGTACCCTATAGAAGCCGCCATCGTGACAGGCTGCCGCGGCGGGCTCGGGGGAACGGGCGATGTGGCCATTCTTTCCGCATCGGGCCGGATGGAACTGATGCCTTTTGCGCAAATCTCCACCCGGATCGGCGGGGCGCTGACCGTTGTCGCGGCTACGCTGCTGATCTCCGTCTGGGGAGGCTGAACTTAAGGATTTATTGATTGGATAGGAACATTGTCATAAAAAATACAACATTCGATATGGAGGCGACCCGCGATGAATCAAACGCTGGATCATTCTTATTTGTTTTCGCTGCGCGTGCAGTACAAAAGCGGCAGCGACTATATGGCAAACTTGGTGAACATTGTGGAGACGTATCAAGGAACCGTGCTTCAAGTCGAGCTTCAGGATCCGAACGAACAGGGGATGGCGGAGGCCGAAGTGAAGATCTCGGTGCAATATCAGGAGGATAGAGAGTTTATCGAAACCGCGGCACAAAAGCTCGGCAGCGGCGATATCGTGGAGCGGCTGCTGGAAATTATGCAATTGCATGAGGGCGGAAAGCTGGAAACGACGCTTAAGCATCCGATTCTGAGCAAGGAGGATCTCTCCAAGGTATACACGCCGGGGGTCGCCAAGGTTTGCCAGGCCATCGCCGAGGACCAGGAAAAGGCCTACCAGCTTACGACCAAAAAGAACACCGTCGCCGTCATTTCGGACGGAACGGCCGTGCTTGGCTTGGGGGATATCGGACCGAAGGCGGCGATGCCGGTCATGGAGGGCAAGGCCGCGCTGTTCAAGCAGTTTGCCGGGGTGGACGCCGTTCCGATCTGCCTGGATACGAAGAATACGGAGGAGATTATAGCGATCGTCAAAGCTCTGGCTCCAACCTTCGGCGGCATTAACCTGGAGGATATCGCTTCGCCCCGCTGCTTTGTCATCGAGGAGCGGCTCAGAGCGGAGCTGGACATCCCCGTATTCCATGACGATCAGCACGGAACGGCCATCGTGGTGCTTGCGGGATTGCTGAACGCGCTGAAGGTATGCGAAAAAAATATCCGCGAGGTCAAAATCGTCATCAACGGCGTTGGAGCAGCGGGCATTTCCATCTCCAAAATGCTGCTGCAGGCGGGCGCGGTTAATTTGATCGGCGTCGACCGCAAAGGGGCCATCAACCGCAGCGCGGCGTACGAGAACCAGCACTGGAGCGAATTTGCCGAATATACGAATCCGCACAATGAACAGGGACCATTGTCGGAAGTGATCAAGGGAGCGGATGTGTTTATCGGGGTCTCGGCTCCAAACGTGCTGAAAGTCGACGATCTGCGGAACATGGCCAAAGATCCGATCGTGTTCGCCATGGCCAACCCGACGCCGGAAATCGATCCATTGCTTGCCGCGCCTTATGTCAAGGTGATGGCGACCGGCCGCTCCGACTATCCGAACCAGATCAACAACGTGCTCTGCTTCCCGGGGATTTTCCGCGGGGCGCTTGATTGCGAGGCGACGGACATCAACGACGCGATGAAGCTGGCGGCGGCGGAAGCGATCTCCTCCGTGATTGATCCGTCTGAGCTAAGCGAAACTTATATCATCCCGGATGCGTTTGATTCCCGTGTGGTCGAACGAATCCGGCTGGCGGTGGCCAAAGCTGCCGTAGACAGCGGCGTAGCGCGTAAAAATTCGCTTGTCGATATAAAGTGACGGCGGGCTAAAATCCGGACTATATTCGGAAATGGCAAGTGATGTCGGCTAAAAATAAAAAAATAAGCGAGGCTGTCGCCCCATGGTTGTTCAAGGTATAATCATGGCAGAAGCCTTAAGGCCGCAACCGACCCAACCTGGGATATGAGTATCTAAGGATGGGTCGTTTTCGTTTATCGTATTTTACTGATGAAACTTTGAAGTCGTCTCTTGCAGCTCTAGAAAATATTTGGTAATGTTAATTTATTACTTTTTACCTATAAATCCTTGGGAGTCCGAGAGTCTTAAGTCATTGAGATAGGACTGCCAGGCTTGTAGTGACGCCTCGCGCTAGTTACATCATTATAAGGAGAATGGAACATGAAGAAAGCGCCAATCATTGCTATTGCATTTGCTTTAATAGTAGTGTGTGTGGCCGGTTTTATGGTTTGGAAAATTAACGATGATAAAGTGAAAAAAGAGATGGCTATCCTAGCAGATATTTCTAGTATTCAAGAACAGGTAAACACCCTTTATCAAGACGAACAAAAAAAGAATCTGGCTGATCCGATTGACAAAGATATGATCCAAAGAGTACATAAATTATTTGCAGCCTATGATAATAAAGAGCTCTCTCCCGAAGCTTCCGCACTATTAGCCAAAGCCTCTTCGGACATAAGCGATGTAGATAAGATGTATGCTTTAAAGCAGAGCATAGATAATCTGTTCGACGAGAATGGAGCCATCGTGGAGTCACCTGACATAGAGTCCGGCAAAAGCCAGCTGGAGGCATTGAAGTCGGCTAAGCCGGCCTTTGTAGATGAATTAACGATTAAAATAAATGAGGCTGAAAGTCAATTCAAACAAATCTCGGCAGCAACCAAGAAGGTGGATTCATTATTTACATCATCAGAAAAAACGGCTGTCAAAAAATCCATCAAACAAACCGAAATTAACGAGGCAAAAGCAAGTGTAAAAAAGATTAAACAACATAAAGCAAAAACAGATTTATTGTCGTATGTACAAGTTGCTGACGTATATCTGGATGCCAAGATAAAAGCAGAAGCAAAGGCAAAGGCCGAAGCGGAAGCTAAAGAAAGAGCTGCAGCCCAAAAAAATTCTTCTTCTAAAAAATCTAATGACACTTTAGATCTTAAAGGATGGGTACCCTATAGTCCAGGGGATGCAGCCACCTTGCTGAAATATCTAGCATCGGGTGATGTTGTTGAATACAACGGCCAATATTGGGCTTCTCCAGAACTGGTAAATATGATGGCGAACGAAGAGGTTGTATATATTCATGATATAGCAAATGATTAAAACAAGCCTATCAGCAAACATGCTGTAGCAATAGTGTAACGAAAAGACGGCAAACCTTGCATTCAAGACATTTCTTGAGCTAGGGCTTGCCGCTTTCTTTCGTTATGCAGACCAATTTGCTCTCTTACGCTCTCATAGCCTTAGAGAAATATTTTTTTCGTGATACCATAGACTAAGATTACTATAAAACCTGGAATTATTCTGAGCAATAGAAGCCTGGCCGCATCTGATGGTCAAATTTGGGGTGAAATCGTTGGCGAAATATGCTGGAACCGGATGTAAGGGGACTTCCGCCCCTTTAGTAATATGGGTTTGAGTGGAATTCGGAATTGTATATGAGAAGGGCGGCACAAGGTAGATTAAAGGAGTTGTAAAAAAAAGGAGCTGTTAAACATGGAGGACCAATGGAAAATAGCCAAGTATGATCCGGCATGGAAAGATTTATTTTGGCAGCTTGGCGCCAGGTTGAGAAATACGCTTCAAGAAACGGCGTTACGCATCGATCATGTTGGTTCGACGTCGATTGCAGGAATGGACGCCAAGCCGATTATAGATATCCAGGTATCCGTTGCCGTTTTGGAGGATGAACTCAGCTATCGAGATAAAATCGAATTATTGGGATTTCAATGGAGAAGCGATAACCCGGACAAGTCCAAACGCTATTTTCGCGAAGTGCCCGGGAGCAGAAGAACTCATATTCATGTAAGGCGCGCCGGGAGTTTTGCGGAACAAATGACGTTGCTTTTTAGAGATTATTTAAGAGAGCATCCAGAGGATGGCCGGAAATACGCCGATGAAAAGCATCGGCTGATGAAATGGTTCGCGCATGACCGTTCCAAGTATGTGGAAGGCAAGGGCCCCATCGTATGGGAGATTTTGCACCGGGCCCATCTCTGGGCGCAAGAAACCGGATGGCAGCCGGGTGAATCCGATGCGTAAACCGGAATGTTCGGAGGAGAAAACGTGAAGAAAGTAAAAGTTCTGCATTATGATGCCTTTTCATCCGTAGTCAATCAAGGAAATCCGGCTGGGGTGGTGCTGGACTTCCAAGGCTTGAACGAAGACGACATGCTCCGCATTGCGGGGAAAGTCGGGTTCAATGAAACCGTATTTGTCCTGAAGTCGGACAAAGCGGATTTAAGGCTAAAGTATTTTACGCCCGGACACGAAATGAATTTATGCGGTCATGCGACGGTCGGCGCGTTATATTGCCTTAGAACCCGGGGGTTGCTGGAGGACAAAAACAACTTCCATATCGAAACCAATGTCGGCGTGCTGCCCGTTTCTTTTGAAAACAAGGATGAACAGATTTTGATTACAATGCAGCAAGACGCTCCCCGCTTTATTCCGTTTGAAGGGGATGTACGGAAGTTGGCCGAATCCATCGGCTTGACTAAGGAAGAGCTCGATCTTTCCAAACCGATCGTGTACGGCAGCACAGGGACATGGACGTTGTTGATTCCTATCAAGGAGTTAAGCAAGTTTAAAACCATGCAGCCCCGTAACGAGGATTTTCCTCAGATTTTGGCCGAAAATCCGCGGTCATCCGTACATCCGATTTGTTTTCAAACGTACGACGGGGAGGCCATGATGCATTCGCGGCATTTTTCTTCGCCTTTTTCCGGTACGGTGGAGGATCCGGTCACCGGCACGGCTTCCGGCGTGATGGGGGCGTATTACCTGAAGTATATCAACGAGCGGCTGCCTTTGCTGGAATTTGCGGTTGAACAAGGCCAGGAAATAGGCAGGGACGGCAGAGTTTGGGTGAGAGCGGTGCGCAATGGCGGCAGTATGGACGTTTTTATATCGGGAACGGGAGTGTTTGTAAAAGAAATGGAAGTCGATCTGGAATAAAGGAGCCGGAAACGCTAAAGTTTTAACGGACCCAGATGATTTTATTGCCCACTGGCGTTGCATAAACTCAAGCTCGCGCACAAGACAACTTGTAGCCTTGATACATTTCAGTTTTCCCGCAAAGGCTTATAAAAATAGGTTTGCAGGAAATCTAACGGTTGTAGCAGCGGCTATTTTCCGAAAAAGGCCCTTTTCAAAACTCTAACGGTTATGAGCTCCGTTATTTGCCTGATTCTAAGCAAAAATAGCCGGATTTCAGTGAAATAAGCGCTATGGCGACCGTTAGAATTTGAAATCAACGTTTATGCAACACTAGTGCTTATTCCCTATAATTCTTCCCAATAGACTTATCCGGAGCCATATAAGGTCTTCCGGGTCCGTTACAGCGGGAAATACCCGGGAAACGAGCAAATAAGGTCTTTCCTGTCCGTTAGGGTTTAGCACTGTTTCCGCACTGGTTTTGCACTAGGGAAGTCCGCCTCGAAATATGGAGCCGCCAGGCGGCCGACAGCCACCCACACCTGCCCCGGACCACCAACACGCGCATAAGGAGAAGTTCGCAAGGCCTCACACAGCACAGGCAATTTAGGACGATATATGGTCGTTGTCTCGTATTCCCGCCGCTTCTAACATAAAGGTAACGCAGCAGGATTTGAAAAAAACAGTTGCGCGGAAGAGGTGGGAGCTGTGAAAACGGTAAATGAGCTGGAGCAGCGTCTAAGCGAGCCGTCCGACCGGCTTGTTCGGGACCTGGCCAAACTGGACGGCGATTTTCTGATCCTGGGCGTCGGCGGCAAAATGGGACCGAGCCTGGCGAAGCTGCTCCGGCGGGGGCTGGCGGCGGCCGGTAAAACGGCCAAAATCACGGGGGTGTCCCGGTTTTCGACCGGCTGCATGAGAAGTGAACTGGAAGCGGCCGGGATCGCTACGCTGGCGGCCGATCTGCTTGATGAGCAAGCGCTGGCCGGTTTGCCGGAAGCGCAAAACGTCATTTACATGGCCGGCAATAAATTCGGGACGACCGGCCGCGAATATTTCACCTGGGCGATGAATGCGTATTTGCCGGGGCGGGTGGCCGAAAAGTACAAAACCTCGCGGATCGTGGCTTTTTCGTCCGGGAACATTTATCCGCTGACCGACATTAAGCTTGGCGGGGCATCGGAGGAGACCGCGCCGTCGCCTGTCGGCGAGTATGCGCAGTCCTGCCTGGGGCGGGAGCGGGTATTCGAATATTTTTCCCGGAAAAACGGGACTCCGCTATTAAACTTCCGTTTAAATTATGCAATCGATATGCGGTACGGCGTGCTGCTCGAGGTTGCCAAGGCGGTCAAGGAAGGCAGGCCCATCGACCTGAACATGGGAATGGTCAACGTGATCTGGCAGGGGGATGCCAACGAAATGGCCATCCGTTCACTGCTGCTTTGCGTATCGCCTCCGGTCACGCTGAACGTAACCGGCCCGGAATCGGTATCGGTGCGCTGGTTGGCCGAGCGGTTTGGCGATGCCTTTGGCGTGAAGCCGGTTTTCACCGGCGAAGAGCAGCCGACCGCGCTGCTTAGCAACGCCTCGGCCGCCCATGCCCAATTGGGTTATCCGCGGGTATCGCTCCGGCAGATGATCGAATGGACGGCGGGATGGGTGGAAGCCGGAGGAGAGACGCTTAGCAAGCCAACGCATTTTCAGGAACGGGCAGGTGCGTTTTGATGGAGGAAAGTAAACAAAGCATGCTGCCCGCGCACCCCAATCGCCCCAATCACCCCAATCAATCCAATCAACTCACTCAACTCAATCAATCCAGCCAATCTGTCTTAATCGGATATAACGGGCCACAAAACCTCCCGTCGCTCAAACCCGAAATTCACCAGCTGCTGCATCGCGGGACCGTGATTCCGGCCCACCCGCTGGCGCTCGATGCCGGCCGCCGGCTCGATGAACGGAGACAACGGGCGTTAACGCGGTATTATATAGCGTCCGGGAGCGGCGGAATCGCCGTAGGCGTGCATACGACGCAGTTCGAAATCCGGGAACCGGGGATCGATCTGTATGAGCCGGTGCTGCGGCTTGCCGCCGAAGAAGTGGAGCGGGCGCGGCTGGGCCGCCCGTTCATTAAAGTGGCGGGGATCTGCGGGCCGACCGGGCAAGCGGTGCGCGAAGCGGAAACGGCCGCCGGGCTGGGCTACGACTTGGGTCTGGTCAGTAACGGCGGGCTCATAGACTTGAGCGAAGCGGAGCTGATCCGCCGCTGCGAAAAGGTATCGTCGGTCATTCCGGTGTTTGGCTTTTATTTGCAGCCGGCGGTCGGCGGCAAGCGGCTCAGCTATGCGTTTTGGCGGGAGCTGGCGGAGCTTCCCGGAGTGAAGGCGATCAAGATCGCGCCGTTCAACCGGTACCAGACGCTGGATGTCGTTCGCGCGGTGTGCGAGTCGAGCCGCGGAGACGACATTGCGCTATACACGGGCAACGACGACAACATTGTGGCCGATCTGCTGAAGGCGTACCGGTTCCGGAGCGCGGACGGACAATGGACGGAGAAAAAAATCGCCGGCGGCCTTCTGGGGCACTGGGCGGTGTGGACGTCGAAGGCGGTGGAGCTATTGGAGGAAATCATCGCGCTGCGCGAGCGGGGGGAAGTCCCTTCCGCCGAATGGCTGAGCCGGGGAGTCGGGATCACCGACGCGAATGCGGCTTTTTTTGACGCGGCGAACGGGTTCCAGGGCTGCATTCCCGGCATTCACGAAGTGCTGCGGCGGCAAGGGCTGCTGGCGGGCAACTGGTGCCTCAATCCGGACGAACAATTGTCGCCGGGACAAATTGAAGAGATTGAACGCGTCTATCGCGCATATCCTGATCTTAACGACGATGAGTTTGTCCTGCGGCATTTGGCCGAATGGCTGAATGAAGCGTAGGCTGCCGTTTTCGGGCAAAAAGCCTAACTACGAAAAAGGAGGCGGATGAAGCCGGTGTTGCCAAACGATACCGCGGCGGGAAAGAAAGCTCTGGAGGCGAGGCGTTTTTACTGGAAAGAGGAGGATCGCGGGTTTATTGCGGACGCTTGCCGCAAGCATTGGCCGGAGGAAGTGCGGGAGGTGATTCACCGTGCCGAACTGGCCTGCCGGAACACGTTTATTTTCACCCATCGCTGGGATATGGAGCGCTGCGAGGAGGAGGTCGTGTTTCCGGGACGGATCGACTGGAATTACCGCCACCGTGGCGACCTGGAGTGGCTGGTGATGCTGAACCGGGCGAGATATATGGGCGAGCTGGGGCAAGCCTATTGGCTCACCGGGGAAGAGCGGTTTGCGGAAGGCTATATTCGCTTGCTGAAGGATTGGATGACGCAAAACCCGCTGACTGAGGAAGAAGTGCGGGCCAGCGCTAACCGGGCCTATAACGTAAAAGACACCTGGCGCAAGCTGGACAGCGGCATCCGGATCACGCACTGGTTGAAGGGGTACTATTGCGTCCGCGTCTCCGGGCTTTGGGGGAAAGAGGAGGAGGCGTTGTTCAAGGAAGCGGTCCGCCGGCACGGCATGTACCTGAGTCTCGCCTATACGCCGCATGATAGACAGAGCAATTGGGGGTTTTTGGAGACGAACGGTTTGTTTCAGCTGGCGTTGCTGTTCCCCGAGGTTGAAGGTGCGGACGAGCGGCTGAGGACGGCGATCCGGCGGCTTGAAGAGATGTGCCCGCTGCAGGTGTTCGAAGACGGGCTGCATAACGAGCAGTGCAGCATGTACCACCACGAGGTGCTGCACTGTCTGTTCGAGTCGGTGTGGCTCGGGGAGTTGAACGGTGTGCCGCTGCCGCCCGTCCTGAAGGACACCTTGAACCGGATGTACACCGCTTCGCTGGCGCTCGTGCAGCCGAACGGGCGTCAGCCGGCCTTAAGCGACAGCGACGCGACGGACATCCGCGATGTGCTGGCGCGAGGCGCGGTTTTGTTTGGGCGCGGTGATTTGAAGTCGCAAGGGTACGAAACTCTCGATTATGAAGGAATTTGGTTTTTCGGCCCCAAAGGCTTCGCCGGTTACGAGCGGCTTCCGGCCCGGGATCCGGAATTTGTCTCAATAGGGCTGGAGCAAAGCGGCTATGTCTTTATGCGCAGCGACTGGCGCCGCTCGGCCCGCTATTTGACGTTCGACGCCGGGCATATGGACGTGATCCGGGCGCACGGACACGACGACCTGCTGCATATCAATTTGTTCGCCTACGGCCGGGAGTTCCTGACCGATCCCGGGCGCTGCACGTACATGGAAAATGCGTACCGCCAATATTTCAAGGAGTCGCTTCAGCACAATACGTTGTCCGTCGACGGCAGGACCGTTTCAACCTACGTGGACTCCTGGAAATGGCGGGACCCGGCCCGCCCGCTTGATGCCTGGCGGCGGCTCACGCCGGAATACAATTATGCGCAGGCAGGGCATGACGGGTACTGGCGTTTGCCGCATCCGGTGCAGGTGCTGCGGCAAATTTTGTTCGTCAAACCGGATTACTGGATCGTGGTCGATACTTGCCGGGCGCATGGCGAGACGGTGCATGACTATAGGCTCCCGTTTCATTTTGCCGAGGGGCTGGAGGTGAGCTTTGAGGAGGACGGCCTTGCCAAAGCCTGCTCCCCGAACGGAAGCGGACCTTTGCTGCGCTTGATCCCGCTGGGACAAGTGAAGATGGAAGCGGAGCCGTGCTGGATTTCCCGGAATTACAACGAGAAAACCTTCTCGAGCAGACTTGTTTTCCGGCAAAAGGGGAGCGGCTTCACCAAATTCGTGACGGTGCTGTATCCGGCCAGGACCGCTGAAGAAGCCGCGCCCTCGGTGCGGGAGCTGGAAGTGCTGGACAGCTACGGCAGCAAAGTTGCGCCGCATCTGGCTACGGCCTTATCGGTGGCGCGCGAAGGCGAAGACGGCGGGGAAGATGCGGTTTTGTTCTCCCATCAGGGGCCGCGCGGCTACCGGTTTGCCGGTGTCCATCTGAGCGGCGACGTGCTGCTGGTGCGAAAATCCGCCGCGCTCGGCGACTCCGTGCGGACCTACACCGTGAAGGTTTGAAAATTTTTTAGGTCGTTTTAAGGACGTTCACCTTTAGTAAGAATGCAAGTACTTTGAAAATAAGGAAACCACACTAGCCATGGACACTATAGAAAAAAATGACACGGGGTGGAAATTCGAGCTGGGGGGATGAACATGAAACGGCTGAACACCAAGCGGCTGAACAGTAAACGGGCGGGTCTTTTATTTACTTTTTCGTTGCTATTCGCACTGTTCATATCAGCCTGTTCGGGCGGCGGCGGAAGCGGGGCGGCCACGGGAAATAGCGGCGGACCGGGCGGGCAGGCCGGGCAGCAAAACCAGGGGCAGAAGGGGTCAGGCGGGGCTGCGGAAACGGTGGAGCTTCGGCTCGGGTATTATTCTTCCGCGCAGACGGACGCCAAAATGCAGGAGCTGATCGGCAAATTCCAGGAAAAGCATCCAAACATTAAGATCAAAACGGAATCTTCGCCGTACAATCAATTTTTCCAAAAGCTCGATACCCAAATCGCCGCCGAAAGCGCCCCTGATGTCTGGCTGTCCGACGGCGTGTTCGTGCCGAAGTACGCGGAGCGCGGTGTGCTCAAGGATCTGACCGAACTGATCGATCGGGATCTGGGCAAGGACGACTATTACGGGCTCGACTTCAACAAAGACGTAAACGGCAAATACTGGGGCGTCCCGCAAGGCATCCAGATCGCGGTGCTGTACTATAACAAAGACATGTTCGATGAGGCCGGCGTCGCCTACCCGACCGAGGATTGGACCTGGGATGATCTCAAGGCGGCCGCCGGAAAGCTAACGAAGGATTCCGCCGGAGCTTATGCGACCGATGCCGCTTTCGACAAAAACAAAATCAGCCAGTACGGCCTGACGTTCTTCAGCATTACCGAAGGCTGGATGACCGTGCTGAAATCGTACGGGGGCGGCGTGCTCGACGAAACGTTAACGAAGTCCATTATCAATACGCCGGAAAACAAGCGGGCGATGGAATGGATCGTCGACGGCATGCAGCGCGAATGGTTCACGGCGCCTTCGGATTTAAAAAGCTTCCAGAGCAACATGGCTCCGTTCCCGAGCAAAGCGGCGGCGATGCGGATCGGCATATACGCCCGTACGATCGACGCCAACAACGCGGGGTTGAACTACGATGTGACCCTGCTGCCGAAGGGGCCGGATGGCAAACGGTTTGCTCCGGTCATCGCCAACTCGTGGGTGATCAACAAGCAAGCGGAAGGCGCCAAAGGGGACGCGGCCTGGGAATGGGTGAAATATTGGGCGACGGAAGACGAGGTGCAAAACGAATGGGCGTCGCTCGGCGAAGCGGTTCCGGTGAAAAAATCGGCGGCCAACTCCGAGCGGTTTTTAAGCGGCAAACCCGACAACAAGCAGGCGTTCCTGGACAGCTTCGAATTCGCCGGGACGCTGGACGTCAACGCGGTCTGGAGCGAATGGGTCGGAAAGTTCGGCGACAGCGTCAACCGGGCGTTTGAAGGCGAGATCGGCGTCGACGAGGCGCTGAGCCAGGCGGATAAGGACGTGCAGCAGGTGCTGGACGAATTTTATAAGAACTAGACGGAAAGCGCGTGATAAGCATGTTGAAAAAAACGGAAACCGTGCGGACCGAAGGCGGGCAGAAGTCCGCCCGCGTCCGCCCAAAACGGCTTAACAACGACGGCCAATGGGGACTCCTGATGGTGACCCCTTATCTCGTGCATTTTATCGTGTTTGTGCTGGGCTCGCTGCTCGCTTCTTTGTATTTCAGCTTTTCTAAGTACGATATTTTGAACCCGCCGCAGTGGACGGGGCTGGACAATTACCGGAAGCTGCTAAGTGAGCCGGTGTTTTGGAAAGCGCTGGGGAACACCGTTTATTTTACGGTTTTGTTCGTGCCGCTGCAGACGGTGCTGGCATTGATTTTGGCCGTGGCGCTGAACCAGAAGCTCAAAGGGCTGAAGTTTTTTCGGCTGGCGCATTTTTTGCCGGTGATCTCCTCCTGGACGGTCATCATGTACGTGTCCGACGCAGTGTTCAATCCGCGGTTCGGCTTTGCCAACGCGCTGCTGCAAACCATCGGCCTGACGCCGCAAAAATGGCTGCAGGATGAGCATCTCGTCATTCCGCTGCTCGTGCTGATCGCGGTGTGGAAGGGGATCGGCTACATTATGGTCATATACCTGGCGGGTCTGCAGAACGTCCCTTCCGATGTCTATGAAGCCGCGGAAATCGACGGCGCGGGCACGCTGCAAAAGTTCCGCCGGATCACGGTGCCGCTGATCTCGGGCACAACGTTTCTGGTGCTGATCATGAGCACGATTTCGACGTTTCAGGCGTTCGAGCAAATTTACGTCATGACCGGCGGGGCGCTGGACGCTTCGTCCGCGGGCGGTCCGAACAAGGCCAGCCTGGTGCTGATGATCTACCTGTATCAGGAAGGTTTCTCGTTCCTGCGCATGGGCTACGCCTCGGCGATCGCCTGGGTGCTGTTCGTCATCCTGTTTTTGCTGACGGTCGTACAAATGTCGCTGCAGAAAAAGTGGGTGCATTACGAATGAGAAAAGACGCCGAAGCGGGAAAGAAGGGGGGGCCGGCGCATGAAATGGAACCGTTGGCGGGGCGCCGTGGGATATGCGGTGATGATATTAAGCTCGCTGGTGATGCTAACGCCTTTTTTGACCACGCTGTTTAATTCCTTGAAAAGTTATGCCCAATATACACAGGTGCCCCCGGAATGGATTCCTTCGCCCGTGCAGTGGAGCAATTATGCCGAAGTGTGGAAAATGGGGCCGTTCGGGCAGTATACGCTGAACAGCGCCATCATCACGGTGTTGTCGGTCGTTGGCGCGCTGATTTCCTGCTCTATGGTGGCGTTCGCTTTTGCCAGACTGAAATTTCCTTTGAAAAACACGCTGTTCCTCGTCGTGCTCGGGACGATGATGATTCCGCCGGTCGTGCTCATTATTCCGCAGTTTGTCATCTTCAAATCGCTGCATATGCTGGATACGCTGACCCCGCTGTGGATTATCGAATGGCTGGCCCAGCCGTTCGGGATCTTCCTGATGCGTCAGGCCTTCCTCGGCATCCCCCGCGATTACGAGGAGTCCGCCCGGCTCGACGGCTGCAACCCGTTCCAGATTTACCTGCGCATCTTTGTGCCGATGTGCAAACCGACCTTCGCGACGCTGGCGGTGTTCACGTTTATGACGAAGTGGAACGAAATTTTGTCCCCGGCGATCTTCCTCACCTCCAAAGAAAACTTCACCCTGCCGATCGGCATTTTGTCCATGGCCGGCCAATGGTCGGGAAACGAGCAGTACATGGTCGCCGCCGCGCTGATGAGCCTGATCCCGATCCTGCTCGTGTTTTTGTTCGCGGAGAAATATTTTGTGCAGGGCAGCAACTCTGCGGGGATTAAGTAGGCCGGGAGAATTTCATCAGGGAAGCTGCTCCGCTGGGATAAGCAGGGCAGAGGAAGTAGTCCAGGGCAACAGCTTCGCAGAGAATAAGTAGGGCCGGTGAAGTGGCGCCGGGGCAGTAATTCTGCCGGGACAGCAGCTTCGCCGGCATTAAGTAACGTGAGCGCGATTCAAGCCAAATATAACGGAAAAAAATGTCGCTATTTTGACGATGTTCCCCATTTTGAGAGCAATAGAGGTAATTTTTGCCGCTATTTTCTTTGAATTGCATGGAAATGACCACTTTGCACCTTTCGTTGGAATATAAGGACATAAAATGTCGCTAAGGGCGTAAACATGCTGCGATTTGGAAAATAGGGCCATAAATTGGCCGCTATTTTTTTGGGGCTCATAAAAAGAGTGGGAAAAGTGCGTTTAAATGGCAAATAAGCACTAGCGTTGCATTAAATCTGACAAGATACATTTTCTAGCCCATGCCAATATTCTAACGGTTGCCACAAGCGCTATTTGCTCCAAAAACGTTGATTTCAAATTGTAACGGTTGCCATGGCGCTTATTTCACTTAAATCCGGCTATTTGGGCTTAGATTCAGGCAATTAACGACGCTTACAACCGTTAGAATTTAGAAAAGGCCTTTTTTCGTAAAATAGCAACTGCTACAACCGTTAGATTTCCGGGGGGCTTTTTTGGGAAATTTTTAGCAAAAGTTAATGCAACGCTAGTGTCAAATAAGGTCTCTGGTGTCCTCTGGTAACCGTTACATCCTGAAAACTCGTGGTTTCGGCGAAATAGCGGCGCTGGAGTCCGTTAGAACGGGCCGCAAAGCTTCAAAGGCCGGTCGAGTTGAGAAATGAGCCGCACCGGAGCGGTATTGTGAAATGTAGCATGAACCATACCACATGAACTGTGCATGAATTATACCATGGAGCGAGTCGGGAACCGCAACGTAACCATATATATTTTGGCCGGGGAGGGAACAGGATGGCCTGCCGGGTGGCCCTGATCGGGGCGGGCATCATATCGGAAAATCATTTGGAGGCGATCGTACAGATGGGTCCGGAGCGGTTAACTGCCGTGGCCGTGGCGGATATCGATGAGGCGAAAGGCCGTGCGGCCGCGGAAAAATACGGCCTCGCCTTCTACGCCGGCTACCGGGAGATGATCCGCGAACAGCGGCCGGATATCGCGATCATTGCGCTGCCGCATTATCTGCATGAAGAATGCGCCGTTTTCTGCGCGGAGCACGGCTGCCATCTGTTGCTGGAGAAGCCGATGGCCTTGAGCGTGGCCCAGTGCGACGCGATCTTGGCCGCCGCAAGCGCGGCCGGGGTTAAGTTGATGGTCGGCCACACCCAGCATTATTTGCCGTCTAACTTGCGGGCCAAAGCCCTTATCCGCAGCGGTCGGCTAGGAAAGTTGGTGGCGATCCACGATACGCGGCACCTGCCTTATTTTGGCGGCGGCCGGCCCTGCTGGTTTTTCGAGAAGGCCAAGGCCGGAGGCGGAATCATGATGAATCTTGGCGCCCATTCGATCGACAAAATTCAGTGGCTCACCGGCAGCCGCATCCGCAAGGTAAAAGCCAACCTCAGTTATGAAGGCAGGTTCGGCGATGTGGAAGGAAGCGGCGTGGTTTTTGCGGAGACGGCAAGCGGCCTGGGGGCGGTCATCGTCCAGTCCGGGTACGAAGGCGTGGCCAAAGACGAAACCGAGCTGATCTTCACCGGCGGAATGGCGAAGTTAATTTCCGCCAGAGGGCTGTGGATCAGCCGGAACGGGCGGTATGAGCCGGTTGCGGGCAGCAATCGCGGCGATTCCGCAGACCCGTTTTGCCTCCAGCTTCAGGATTTGCTGCAGGCGATTGAGCGCGATGCGGAGCCGGACTGCTCCGGCGCTTACGCCCGGTCCGTCATCGCTGCGCTCGAAGCGGTGTACTGTTCGCATGAAACGGGGGTGGAACAAATTGTGCGAAGCCCGTAAGCCCCATGAAGATCACCAGCGCTATTTAGTCGATGCGCCGCCGGATACACTGGGGGCATCGGACACGCAGGATGCAGTGTGTGTACCGGACACGCAGGATGCGCGGTGTGAACCGAATGGGCGGGATGCAGCGTGTGTACCGGACACGCAGAGTGCGCCGTGTGCACAGAACACGTTGGATACAGCGTGTGCACCGAACACGCAAGATACGCCGGACGTACCAATCACGTTGGATATGCTGGATGTCCCGCTCCCCCAAATTTCCCTTGAGCCCGGCGGCAGCAACATGAAGTTCAGCCTCTGCTCGACGGGGCTGAAATCGCTGACGCTGGAGGAGGTGCTCGCCGCGTGCGAGCAGTTGGGGCTGCAAGGCGCCGAGTTGTGGATCGGCCATCTCGAAGACTTCGCGCACCGAGGCGGCACATCCGCCGATCTCCGCCGGCTCCTTGCCAGGCATCGGTTGGCCGTTCCGGCGATCAGCGATTACACGTATTTTTCCCGGAGCGACAGCGAATCCGAACGGGATGTAACCCGCATCAGCCAAGCGGCGGAGTGGGCCGCGGCGATCGGCTGCCCGCGAATCCGTACGTTCGCGGGGCACCTGGCTTCGCGGGAGGCGAGCGGCGAGCAGTGGAGCCGGGCCTTTATCGGCTTGGATAAAGCGCTAAACGCTTGCCGCGAGCAGGGAGTTAAGCTGGCGGTGGAAATCCACAACGGCACGTTCGCCGATACGGCGGACTCCCTTGCGGCGCTGCTTGGGCAAGTAGGGCAACCCAGGCAAATAAGACACCCCAGGCCACCCAACCAACCCAACCAACCCTGGCCACCCGGGGAGCTTGAGCTGATTTACGACGGCTTTAATCTGTTTGTCGACCGGCTTGATCCGCTGCCGGTGCTGAAGCGGTTTTACGGCTCCATCACGCATGTACACTTTAAGGACTACCGCTGGAACCGCGACAACTGGGCGTTAAGCAAGCCGGTTCCCGTACTGCAGGGCGATGCGGACCACCGCTCCATTTTGAAGGAGCTGCGGGCTCAAGGTTACGGCGGGTTTATTTCTTTTGAATATTTCGGGGAGGATGTTCTGGAGCTAACGCGGCAGTCGTACGCCGAAGTGAGGGATTACTTGTCCCGCACGACTGCCTGAACCGAAAAGCCCTTACAAGCCTCAAACGGAGGTGAAGGCCGTCATGAACATGAAGGTGGCGGTGATTGGCCCGCACGATCTGGTGGAAACGGTGCTGCAGGCGGGCGAAGTTTTTCCTGAGTTGTCCATGTTCCCCGCGCCTTATCCGCACGAGCAGGATACGCTGAACGTCGTCGCCGGCGTGCGGGAACGGGCGGATATTTTGCTGTTTACCGGTCCGATCCCTTACCGGTTGGCGCTCGATAGCGATCCCGGGCTGCCGATGGTGCATGTGCATTATTCCGGAACCGCGCTGTACAAGGTGCTGTTTGATTTTTTCCGGCGGCGGCCGGCGGCCTTTGACGAGGAGGTCCGCATCAGCGTCGATGTGCTTCAAACGCAAGAGCTGGCCGAACAGCTTGACGAATTGGGCTTAACGCGCCGGCAAATCCACGTGAAATCCTACGCTTCCGGAATCCGTCATGACGACCTGGTCGCTTTTCATTACGATTTATGGAAAAAAGGCCGCGTAACCGCCACCGTCACCTGTGTGACCTCGGTTTACCAGCAGCTGTCCGAGCTGGGCGTTCCCGCGTTCCGCGTCATCCCCACCCGCTCGTCGATCCGCGACTGCCTCAGCCGGGCGCTGCTCGAAGGGAAAAGCCTGCGGCTTAGCCGTACGCAAATCGCCATCGGCATTTTAAGCATCGACCATTATGAGCGGGTGCTTAAGGAGGCGGTCTCCGAATACGATATCCAGCGCAAAAAAATCGTGCTCCAGCAAATTTTGGTCGATTTCGGCGAGGCGACGCAGTCGCTGATCAAATGGAACGATTCGGGAGAAGCCTCTTTTATTACGACGCACGGTATCATTGAGCAGGTGACCCGGAAATTTCAGGAGGCCCCGCTGCTGCTGGAGGTGATGGAACGGCTGCAGTGGAACGCCAGCATCGGCATCGGGCTCGGTCGGACGGCCAACGAAGCGGAAGGAAAAGCGCGGGAAGCGCTGCAGAAAGCGAAGGCGGGGGGCGGGGGCAACTGCTTTTTGATGATGCAGGACGGTCTCGTTTACGGGCCGCTGGGATCGGAGCTGACTTTAAAATATTCGGCGCGCAGCGAAGACCCGGAGCTGATCTCCCTGGCGAAAAAAGCGGGGCTTAGCGTCGGCACGATCAACAAGCTGATTTCGCTCTGCCGCCGGCTGGGCACTTCGACCCTGACCGCCGCACAGCTGGCGGAGGGCTTCGGCATTACGCTGCGCAGCGCGCGGCGGATTATGGCCGCGCTCGAAAAGTACGGCATCGCCTCGATCGTAGGCGAGGAACAGCCGGTGGGGCGCGGCCGGCCAAGGCAAATTTATGCGCTCAACCTGGAAAATCTCCGTTCGGAGTAAACCGCCGAATTGGTTGCAAATGTTAAAAAATTGCCGGAACAAGGATACGGCCGGCCATTTCTGAATACACATCTTCAAGAACCTAATAACAGAGGGGATGAGGATGATTAACCGCCTTATTTTGCCGGCCGGTCCGCCGCGGATTTCACGGGAGGACGCGGTGCGGATACGCCGCGATTACGAACGGTTCAGCGAAACGGGGCTGCCGGAGCGGCTCGAACGCTATTTGCTCGAACAATACGGACTGGATGTATCTTCACATTATGGACCGCGCCCGATCAAAAATCCTTTCGGCAAAGCCTCGGGCCAATTGTCGCTCAGCGCTTACCAGGTCCAAGCCGATGCGGAAGCGGGCCTCGGCTTCGTTGTGCTCAAAACGGTCATCGCGGAGGACGAGCAGGGCGAACGCTCGATGAAGGAATGGGCCGTCAAGGAAACGCGGATGGAAGTGGGCCGGATCGTCGGCAAAGAAACGGGAGAGCCGGGCTGGAACGTAACCTGGCAAGGCCGGGGCTGGCACGGCAGTTTTGACGAGTATTTGAGTTTCGTTCGGGAAGCGCTGCAGCTCGGGCGGGAACGGGGAACCGTGGTCGTGCCGTCCTGTAAATACCATCTGCCTGCCATAAGCGAGGATTTTCGTTTGGACGAATACCGTTATACAACGCGGCGCTTGGCGCAAGTCTGGAAGGAGGCCGGCGAAGCCGGTCCGCTTCAGCTGGAGAAAGATTTCAGCCCGACTTTGGCCGGCTCTGACCGGGCCGCCCAGCGCCCGGCGATTATACGCTGGCTCAGGGAGGTGCCGAAAGCGATCCGGTCGGCGCTGCCGGACGGGGATATACGGCTGGGCATCAAGCTGATGAACACGCTGTTCGATGACGAGTTCCAATTGCGGACGGTAAGGACATTGGCGGAAGAAGGGGCTGCCGGGGCGGATTATATCGTTTACGCGAACCGGCTGTACGACTCCGGCCGTCCGGCTGCCGGCGGCGGTAAAGCCGGGGCGGCCTATGGCGGACCGGACCTCAGCGCGCGCAATCTGCGGATTTTGTCCGGGCTGCGCCGGCTGGAGCTGCAAGGCGAGCTGCCGTTCCCCGTGCCCGTCCTGTCGGGAACGGGCGACGTGCACTCTGGCAAAATGGCGCTGGAATATGCGCTGCGCGGCGTTTCGAGCCTGCAGATGCATACGTTGTTTCAATTGCCGGGCGACGCCTACAGCATGAAGCGGGGCTCCAAAACGCAGCGCGCGCTGCATGAATTATTTTTCCATCCCGATGTAGGATTGGTTGCTTGGATGCTTCATTTGCGCGAAACGGGCGAAATCGCCGGCCGCAGCGGAACAGCTTCATTCCTTGAGGTGACGAATTGGTATCGGGACCGGGGACGCGCTTTTTTTCTGGAGTAGAAAAAGAAAAGGAAGGTTGTACGAATGAATAACACGGATGCCGTGAAAAACGCATGTACTTGGGGGTTGATCCCCGCCGTGCCCGTGCCCCGCTATTATACGGGACAAATCCACGCGAAAGCGCAGGAAGCCTACGCGCAGTATCTTTCGGAACAGCCGATCGCCGGCGCCGCCGTTTGGGCGCATACGGGCAGAGGGCTGCATTTGGATCGGCATGAGCGCAAGCAGGTGCTGGAGGTTTGGAAATCCGCGCTGGGCGAACAAAAACTGCTGATCGCCGGGGTGGGAGCGATTCCCGACAACCGGCTGCTGGGGAGCATGAAAATCCGCCAGTGGGAACGGGACAGCCTGGGCATGGCCGCCGATGCGATTCATTGGGGGGCCGACGCCCTGCTCGTGTTCCCGCCGGCGATTTTCAAGGGGCTGCCCCCCGGGGAACGGGATGAGGCGATCGTAAGCTATCATTGCAAGCTGTCCCGGTTCGGCTGCCCTTTGGTGCTTTTTTATTTGTATGACGAGGCCGGGGGCGTGTCGTATTCCGCAGAAGTGCTGCGGGAACTGCTCGCGCTGCCCCGGACGCTCGGCATCAAAGTGGCCACGCTCGACAGCGTCATGACGCTGCAGGACGTATCCACGCTGATTTCGTCCGAGTTCCCGGAGAAGCTGCTCATCACCGGAGAGGACCGGATGTTCGGTTACTCGCTGATGCGCGGGGCCCGCAGCGCCCTGGTCGGATTGGGCGCCGCGTTCCCGGGCATCCAGCGCGATCTGATGCGGACGTTCGCAGAGGGGAATTTCGAAACCTTTCTGGCGCTATCCTCGCGGGTTGACGCCTATGCCGAACGTACGTTTATGCAGCCGATGGACAAATACATTTTGCGGATGCTGTGGTGCCTGGCGTTGTCCGGCGTCATTCCGGAGGAAGCCGCCCATGATATCGCCGGATATGAAATGACCCGCGTGGAAATCGAAACGCTCCGGCAGGTTATTGCGGATCAGGCGTTGTACTGAAAGCCGTCTTGGACCACGAGGCGGTCGCGTTACGCCGCTCATCGTAGGCGGACGCCCAATAGTAGCCGGGGGCCACGATCCGCTGCGGCCAGAAACCGGCTTCGCCGGAAGGAAAGGTCAACGCCTCGGAGCTTCCGGTGGCCAAACCGTCCGCGTCGGTCCGCATTTCGATGTATCGGCCTCCGCTTTGCGTAAACCGGCCGTATACGGCGGCGGTCACGCCATCGCCGGTTTCCAGGTCGACGATGTGCAGCGACACCTCGGCGCGCGTTCCGTTAAAGACCACATCCATATCGCCGATGATCATCGGCCGCAAATACGTGGATGCCGTCGCGCTTGAGGTTGCGGAGGTGGCAGGACCGACATTTCCGCTGATATCCATGGCCGCAACTTTGTAGTAATAGGTCGTATCCGGCAGCAGGCCCGAATCCACGTAGGTCAAATTCCGCGAGCTTCCGGCGAGACTGCTTTCATCCGCGGTAAAATCCGGCTCCGTGCTGCGGTATATCAAATAATGCTCAATGTCGGAGTCGTCCGTGGCCCGGCCATAGCTTAAATTGATGCTTTGATAATCGAACGCCGCCGCCTCCGGATCTCCGCTCAACGCGGACGGGGGCGAGGTATCCTCCGGCTTGACGCGCCACAAGTGGCCGTCCGGTCCCCAGACGGAAGGCAGCCAGCGGATGGAATCGTAGTGGTGCATGGCGATCCCCGCAAACGCGGGATTGCCGTTGAACGCCGCGTACACTTTGTCGAGCTCCGCTTCCATGTAAGTCCGTCCCTCTTCGCGGAAGGTGATCGTTTCAGGATCGCCGCTGTTTGCGATATCGAGCGTTTCCACGCCGACCACGACGGAATTCGGCTTGCCGATCGCGTTGGCGTAGGCCAGTTCGCCTTGCGCCTGGGCGATGATGCCGGCGCTGCCGTCCGCGGTATCGCGGTAATCCATGATCGAAATATAGTCGCTGATGTCCTGGACATGCTCGGACAGCCATTTCGTTTCGCCGTTCCACGTAATATCGCTGGAGCTCGCGCTGCTGTCGAACCAGCGCGGGATGGCCGGCCCGAAGGGCAAATCGATGCCGGCGGTGTCCCGGCGGTCGATCATTTTTTGCAGGACATCCAGATATTGCCGCTGAACGGAGGGCTTTTCGGCTCCGAATTCGGGCAGGATATAAGGTTCAATATCCACGTTGACGCCGTCAAAGCGTTCGTCCGGCGCGGCGGAGATGTTGTAGTTGATCACTTTTTCCATCTCGCGGATCGCATGCTCGTGATATGGTGTAAGCGCTCCCAAATATGGAGGAGTCGTACCGCCGGCGATGCAGGCATGAACCTGGTACCCGTTGTCGTGCGCCCACCGCACGAAATCGCGGACTTTTTCCGGATATTCCTCCAGGATGTCTACCCCGCCATAGGGGAACACGCCGACATAAAAAGTGGTGATCGGATCCGAATCGAAGGTGGAGGTGTCGTCGGCAAACGCTTTTAGCGCGGTCCGCGAACCCGGGTTAAGGAACAGGTTGTAGGCCGCTTTTTCCCAAATCCACATGGCCCGATCCTGTTTTGCAAGCGTAATATCCTCGTGGGTTCCGCTGCCGGTGGAAGCATAGACGGTTAAGCTGCGGCCGATGTTCCCCCGCGAATCAACGGCCCTGGCCTCAATGCTGGAGGTTTTGTTGCCGAGGCCTTTTGTGTTCCAGTTGTACTTGTATACTTTTCCGGATTTCCCCGCCCGTTTCCACGCACCTCCGTTAATTCTCACCTCCACTTTCGTCAACGGGTTTGGGGAGGCAACAAAGACTTGAACCGTCGTGCCGGAACCTTTGACCTTCTCCCCGTCGCGCGGGCTGATGATGGTCACGACCGGCTTCACCGCGTCCGGATTGTTTACGGTGATGACGGCGGGGGCGCTGGTCACGCCATAACGGGTAGTGCTGTTCGTTCCTTTGGCGACCAGAGTGATCTCCCCGTCATACCGGCTTGTGTCCAGTTCGGCAGACCATGTGCCCGATTCCGCGCCGCTTTCCCCTTCCATCCGGGTATCGAGCTGCTCGGTGCCGCCTACGATCAGTTTGATGGCGTAAGCTTCGCTATAACGGCCGGATACGGTGATCGTCCCGACGTCCACATCCTCGCCGTCCGCAGGCGTGTCGATGGTCAAGGAGGACTCGGCCGATGCGGCGGGAAGCGAAGCCAGGGGCCACAGGGGAAGCAATGCCGCGGACAGTAGCGCGATGCAGAGCCTAAACAACCAACAGGAAACGCCGCCATTCCGCTTCAAACGATGAGCTAACATCTTCATCTCCCTCACTTTCACGCGGATGAGCACCCGCCGATTTTTTCTCATTGTAGCGGCAATATTTGCAAAGGAAAATATCCGTATATCGTCCTTTAAAGCGGGCTTGTCTTGGGGATTGGCGGGGGAAGTGGGGTTGCGGTTTGGCTGATTGGAAAAATCCAATAGCTTAGCCTTAGAAACTGCTGAATCAGCCGTCTGGTTGGAAATATCCAATAGATTTGCTCGATCAAGCTCTTTTTTTCAATGTTGGGGTAAATCTATTGGAAAAATCCAATCAACCCTGCTATTTGGAGATAGCCTTCCAATTCTATTGGGTATTTCCAACGTGAATTGAGCAGCGATTCGTTTTATGGCAGAGTATGCCTATAAAGCATGCTATACTGGGATTATCCGGCGAATAAAGGAGCTATATATGATGCTTAAAGAGACACTTCAACACTTTCTACAACAACATTATCCAGGTGCCTATCAAGTAAATACGGAAGAAGTTGATTTTTCGGCGGCCGAGCGGGAGCTTGGGTTTACGCTTCATCCGGAACTGCAAGAATATTACGGGAGTTTTTATTTTGAGGAGTTGGAAGGGGTTATCGATGCGTCCCAGGTGCCGTCCACGGATCAATGGGGAAACTGGTTTGAATTCAATAAAGAATCTAAGCTCCATATCGCGCTTCAAGGTTTGGACCCAAGCCAGACCATCAATGAACAGCTCATGAATAACTACACCGTATGGACCGGCGGAAATGACTTTGGGCAGCGGATCTGGATCGGTTCCATCTATGCGAATATCGGCGAAATTTTGCTGGTTTTTAACAATCAAACGGGAGCGGTTGAATGGATTGATACGGAATATGGAAACTTTGGCGATTTGCAGCAGGATCCCAATGGCGTGCTGACCCCTTCCATTACCGAATTAATACAAGCGTTAAAAGCCATAAAGCTGTAGATCTGGATACCGGCGAAAGCAGATGCCGAGAACCGTTTGATCCGTTTCGGAATCGTATTTCCCAGGAGCAGGTATCTATGTTAAGATATATGAAAATTCTGGAAAGAAAAGAAGGAGGAACATCCCATGGACGTGAATCAAATCTATCTGGAAAGCGTAGAGAAGCAATTTCTTTACTATAAAACGCTGGGAGAAAAAGCGATGGCTCAATTGGAACCGGACCAATGGTTCGCCGCTTTTAACGAGGATTCCAACAGCATTGCCACGATCGTAAAGCACCTGTGGGGAAACATGCTTTCGCGCTGGACCGATTTTCTTACGTCCGACGGGGAGAAACCTTGGCGCAACCGCGATGCCGAGTTTGAAAATGATATCCTAAGCCAAGAGGAACTGCTGCAAAAATGGAATGAAGGCTGGGATTGCTTGCTCAGCGCCATTCGTTCCGTCCGGCCGGATCAATTGACGCAAATTGTATATATCCGCAATGAAGGCCACACCGTTATGGAGGCGATCAACAGGCAGCTGGCGCACTACCCTTACCATGTCGGGCAGATCATATATGCCGCCAAGATTCTGAAGAAAACGGACTGGGACAGCTTGTCCATCCCAAGAAACCGCTCCTATCAATATAATGAGACAAAATTTTCGCAAGACAAGGTCGTCAAAAACTTTACCGACGATGAACTGAAGCGCTTGAAGTAAGGGGGAAGCCACACTCATGGGCATTGATTTCAATCAACTTCGCCAAATCGCGCAAACCATTGCCGCAGTCCCCCCGCATTACCGGCTGGAGATGGAGGACAGTGTTCCCCAGGAGGAAGAGCGGGAACGATGTTTTATTTGGGAGGATCCCGGCGATGAGGAGCAGCAAATTGAAGTCTCCCTGGATATCGCCACGGGAGTTCTTACCCGGTTTAGCATAAACGGGCCGGAGGGGGATAACGGGGCGGAAACCGCAAGCCTTTTGGCGGATGAAGATAAGCTTAAGCTGGCGAAAAAGGCCGCGGATGCCTTTGTAGCCGAATATCATCCCGAGCCTGGCAAACTGACCTTCTGCGAAACGATGAAAAGACGAATTCCGTATACGTTCGCCTATCGCCAGGAAGCTTTGGGCTTGCCGCTCCCGGAAACGGGGTGCGAGCTGACGGTGGATCACCGCTTCAACGTTACCCGTTATCGGCTGGAAGGACGGTTGGACAAGACGATTCCTATACCGGGCCGGCCCGAGGCGATCGCGCCTGAAGCGCAAGTTTTAGAGGACCACAAGCAACGTCTGCGGATGAACCCCATTATTTTAAACCTGCATCCTTCCATCTATGAAATAAAAGGCAGCGAATCCGAATACCTCCTTGTTTATGAGCCTGAGCCGGACCATGCCCTGATCGACGCGGCCACCGGCCGCGACCTGTTCGGACCTGATCATTATGTTTTGCCGCCGAGCCGCCCGCTATCTTCGAGTGAGAACATAATGCAAGCGCCGCCTCTTTCGGAAGAGTCCTGGGAGCAGCGGCTGGGTATCGATATGAACCGGTATGTCCTGGAAAAATGTTCGGACGATGAGGAAAGAATCACACGGATCTATCAACTTAAGACGCAAGAGGAAGAGGAGGTTGAACGGGATCCCCTGTCGGCGGAAGGTTATATGGAGCGAAAATGGGGGGACAAGCTGCGCTTTTTCCGCAAAGCTTCGATTATGGTGCAGGTGGAAAAATCGACGGGACGGCTGGTTGGTTATCACCATACGGGCTGTGGCGAGGAAGGGAGTCCCGCGCTAAACCGGGCCGAGTGCTGGGAAGTGGCGGAACGGTTTTTGCGGATGGTTTTCCCGGATTATACGAAGTATCTCCAACTGCAAATGGATGCCGAGGACGAGAGGGAAGAGGAGCGGTCCAGGGAATTTTTTTACCTGCCGGTTTATATCGGCGGCATCCCCCTTCATCTCGAACGGGTAACGATCAGCGTGTGCACTGCTACCAAAGCCGTATGCATGTATATGGGGACTTCTTATGAAATGATCGAGGCTCTCGCTTCAAGGCAATTCCATCCGGCGATTACGCCCGAACAGGCCTTCGGGTTATATGCCGGGCAGCTGAAACTTCGTCTAAAGTGGTTTCTGGATCGTGATCAGGAGACGCCGGAATACCGGCTCGTGTATCAATCCGATCCTACGGCGGCGAACCGCCGTGGGGAAAAGCGGCGCCTCGCTTTTATCGACGCGGTGACCGGGGAGTTCATTTTGCGGAGGGAATAGACAGTAAATTCGGCCCCGCCCAGAAATCGGCGTTTGACTGCCGGCTACCGGAAACGGCAACCAACTGTCGGCGGGAGCAACCGTGGCAGGAGAAAGCGTCGGTAGGACCAACCGTCTGTAGACCAACCTTCGGCGGGACCAACTGGTCGGCAGGACCTCAAAATAGCGGCACTTTATGTGCTTATTACCCTGATATGATCATGCTGGTTCCCATTAGCGGCATATTTTGTACTTATTTTCCTATGAATGGTCCGAAACGCGGGGATTTCCTTGCGGTTCGAGAAAATAGCAACATAAATTGTCTCTATCTCTCCCAAATGGACGGATATCGCTGGAATAACGGCATTTTTTGCCTTTATGTTTTTCTCGCTGGAGTTTTTCAGACAGCCTGGCGGTTGCAGCTTTTCTCGGGGCAATACCATCGCGCTGGAAAGCTGAACGGGTTAGGATGAAGATGATTTTGTCAAAAAGTTTTGAGCCGGAAAATTAGGTCTTAATCTGTCTTTGAGGAGCGGTTTGTGTATTATGAAACGGTTATGGATCATCTTGGTGTTCGTATTGGTCGCCGGATGCCAGAGCAAGCCGGAATCACTCCCTTTACGCCCCCTTTCCTTGTCGGAGGTTTATCCCGGCGATATTTTGCAAGTCGATAAAGTGATTTTGGCGGATGGCTCAACGGGAGCAAGAAGGGTGATCGAAGACCGGCAGCAAATTGCGGAATGGATTACCCGCATCAAAGATATCAAGCTGACCCCCGATCAGAACCAGGAGGACAGGACGGGGTTTATGTTTGGGATAAGTTTATATGAGGGAGAGGAAAAAAAGCTAGGGTTTATTCCAAACCTCATCCAAGGCGTCTACTATAAACCTAACTCCGAATTTGAAGGATACATCAGAGCGTTTTTTGAGAAGTATTTCGATAGAAGGTTCTAAAAACAAAGGAATGATTCCTATCAGAAAAAAGTTTAAAACGGGGTTGGCCGTCCTTTTGATTATGCTCGTCGCAACGCCTTTTGTGTATGTTCAGGCCAACAAAATCATCTATGCCCAAAGAGTAACCCATTATCTCCTGGAAGAACAACATTATGCAAAGTCGGATATCAAGTCGGTTAAAGGCGTATGGGGGATCAAATTGCCGGCTTTTTACGCGGTAGTGACCTTTAAGGATGAGCCTTACGTCGAATATGTTTATTTTGCGCACAATGAGGTGCTGCAGTTCAACTACAGACTGACCAAAGAAGGGCAAGAGAAGGGGATTACCAAAACCGATTTAAAGCATTACGTGCCTTATGATTGAAGCCGAAGGTACAACCGTATCCCTGCAGAATGACTTAAATAAGGAGCGACGGAAGATGAAGTATTTCAAAAAAATGGAAGCGGACAGGCTGTATTTGTCCCCGGTGAATCCGGAGGATATCGAAACATACACGAAGTGGATCAATAACTTATCTTTGTCTTTGAAAATAGGTTCTCCCGCTGAAGTGTTCAGTTTGCCGCGGGAACAAAGCGTGCTCGAAAATATGGCCCGGGAAGGGCAAAATTTTGCGGTTGTGTTGAAAAATAATGACGAACTGATCGGGAATTGCTCCTTGTTTGCCATCGATCAGGTTCGCAGAGTCGCGGAGCTTGGAATTTTTATCGGCGAAGATCGGCAGAGAGGTATGGGCTACGGGGCGGAAGCCATCAAGCTGTTGTGCGAATACGGCTTTAAAATACTAAACTTAAACAACATCATGCTTCGGGTTTTCGAGTTTAACGAGCCGGCCATCAAGTGTTACGAAAAAGCCGGGTTCCGCCTCTTTGGCAGAAGAAGCCAGAGCTATCTCGTTAACGGAAAAGCTTACGACGAATTATATATGGAAATTTTGCGAGATGGGATGACCTCCCGTTATCTGGACGCTGTGCTGCCATAAAAGGGAAAAATGATATTTCTATCGCCAATATATTTTTTGCGAGGTGGGACATGCCCAATTTGCCGTCGGGAGCTTTAATCCAACAAATCGTTTCATCTGAAAACGACTATATGTATGATCGCATGTTGGCCATTCAACGCAGGCCGGGCAATCCGGAAGGAGTTGAACTCCGCCGGTTCGGCAACGCCTTGTGCATTTACAGCCGGACCATGCCCTGGCCTTCTTTTAATACCGTAAAAGGATTAACCGCTGCGGACGTGGAATTCATCGACCCGATCCTCGAGTTTTACCAATCGAGAGGACGAGCCCCCCAATTCGAACTCGTCCCGTCGCTTGTGGATCAGAATATACTTGCCCGTTTGGCCGAACGCGGATTTTTTCAATCGGGATTTCACACCTCTTTATACCTCTCAGAGCTCCAAACTCCCCATATCGACGAGATGGATGGAATCACCGTTAAAGAACTTCAGGAAGACGAGTTTATGACTTATGCCATGATTCATTGCCGGGGAACGGGGTTGTCGGACGATGGCATTCCGTATGTCGCCGAAAATAACAAGGCGCTTTATGGCAGGCCCGGCTGGAATTTTTATTTGGCCTATGTGAAGGAGGAGCCTGCCGCCGCCGGCGTAATGTATATCAAGGACGGCATAGCATCGTTCACTTTTGCGGCCTCTTTGCCGCAATTCCGGAATCGTGGCTTACAGCAAAGGCTGTTGCATCGGCGGATCGCGGAGGCATCCCGCCAGGGCTGCAAGCTGGCCGTCGGCCAGTGCGCTTTTTTATCGCAAAGCCACAGAAACATGGAGCGGGCCGGCATGAAAATCGGCTACGTCAGAACGAACTGGATCGCACGATAAAATGGAAGGCGGGGGGAAGTGTTGGTGATGGAGCTGTTAGCTGTTATGAAGCGGCAAACGGGAACCCCGCCGCTCAACGCTCACGGGTTTCCCGTTTGTCGTTCGATCATATGCCGCTTAGTTTTAGTTCACTTTCGTAAACAACCATTTCTGCGCATCCGTTCCGTTGTCGGTGTATTGCTGAACCGCCGCGCCGTCCGCCGTAGAGGCGCTGGACACGTCCATGACCAGGCCGCTGACTTTGGAGACCAGCTTATAGTAGCCTCCGCCTACATCGACAATTTTCCACCGCTGGGCATCGGTTCCGTTATCGTTCCACTGCTGCAGTTGCACGCCGCTGGCCGTGCTTGAGCTCGGCACATCCAGCACCTTGCCGCTGTGCATCGCCGTCAGCTTATAGTAACCGCTGCCCATATGCTCCACCTTGAAGCGCTGGTTGGTTGCGGTGTAATTGGTCCACTGCTGCATTTTGGCCCCGTCCGCCATGGAGACGTCCGTCACGTCCAGCACTTTGCCGCTGGCTTTAGAGGTCAAAGTATAAACGGCGCCGCTTTCAATGTTGGATGAACTGTTCGAGGCTTGATATACCCGAACGTAGTCGACCAGCATTTGCGACGGGAATGGCGTCGAGCCGTCCGGACTTCCGGGCCAATTGCCGCCGACCGCAAGATTCAGCAGAATGAAAAACGGCTTTTGGAATTCCTCGGTGTTCCCGGTCCCATTTTCGATATAAAATTCATTGAATTGATTGCCGTCCACGAACCAGCGAATGTATTTGGAGTCCCACTCGATGCTGTACGTATGATATTGGGAAAAGTCCAGGTTCCCGGATGTCCGCCCGTAATCCGCATGCCCGCCCGCATCCCAATGTACGGTGCCGTTTACGAACGGATTGTGGTTAACCCGTTCCATAATATCGATTTCCCCGCAATAAGGCCAGCCGACCGTGGAAATGTTGGAACCCAGCATCCAAAATGCCGGCCACAGCCCTTGTCCGGAGGGAAGTTTGATTCTGGCTTCCACTTTGCCGTAAGTAAAGTTTTGCAGCCCTTGGGTTTTGATGCGGGCCGAAGTGTAATTCATGCCGCCATAGGATTCTTTCTGTGCCGTGATAACCAGATTGCCGCCCGTCACCTGCAGGTTCTGCGGCCGGTTGGTGTAATACTGCAGCTCATTATTTCCCCAGCCTCCGCTGCCGGTACCGATTTCGGCGGTCCAGTTGGCCGTATTCAGCGAGGAGCCGTTAAATTCGTCGCTCCAAACGAGTTTCCAATCGGTTGCGGCGGAAGCGCTGGGAGCTGCGGCGGGGAAGAAAGACAAGATGAGAGTGAACAGCAGAAACAGGTAGAGAGGTTTACCAAGCTTCAACATTTTTTTTCACTCCTTTTAGTAGTTTGTCTTGCTAATTTCGTGCCCGGCAATCTTAGATGCCAAATGATAGCGCTATCAATGAAGTTATTTCCATTATAAGGTATGAAATGATATTTTTACAACTAAAATTTTCATATTTTCCAAAATCGATTTATAGAATTCAGAAAATGGATGTATAATCATGGGAATAAGGTAGGAGGAGAAGCTATGAAATTCATCGTTTTGTTCGGGCCGCAGGCGGTGGGCAAAATGACAATACATTCCTAAGTCCGGAAGAAACCGCAAAGGCCATTCGGGAAAAGTTTCGGTTATAATGGAACAAAAGGAGAAACCACATGAACGAAACCGAATATTTTGACGTTTTTACGCCGGATCGGATCAAGATAGGCAAGGAAGCCCGCAGCGTTGTCCATGCCAAGGGATTGTGGCACCAGACGTTTCATTGCTGGATCTGGAAGCGGACCCCGGAAGGACCTTATCTGCTGTTTCAATTGCGCCACAAAAACAAAGACGTGTTTCCTTCGCTGCTGGATATTTCCTGCGCCGGACATTTGCAAGCAGGGGAGGACGTGCCGGACGGTGTGCGCGAACTGGAAGAGGAGCTTGGGATCGCGGTGGCGATTGACGATTTGACCTATTGCGGCATGGTGGCTCAGGAGCACATCGTATCGCCTCAGTTAATCGACCGGGAATTTAATCATGTGTTTATTTACGAGTATGGCCGCGATCTGAAAGACTACCGCATCCAAACGGAGGAGATTTCCGGGCTGTTTTGGGTGCGGCTTAGCGATTTTCAGCGATTGCTCAGCGGGAAAACTAAGTTTCTTTCCTCGGACGGTCTCCTCATAGACGAAGCGAACGGAGCGTCGAGCAGCTTGACGAAATCATGGTCCCTTGCCGACTTCACGCCCAATACGCCCCAATATTACGAACTGCTGTTTGTGAAGTTGAAGGAGCTTGCAAAGGAATCTTGAGGGGGATGATCGTGGCATTGATGAGATCCGTGCGCGGCAAGGCGATCATTATGCTCATCGGTTATTCGCTGCTATTAATCTACTGGATGCTTTTTGGATTCGGCAGAGTGTCCCATAGTACGTATATGTATAATCTCAAGCCCTTTTCGACGATTGGCCTGTATCTTCGTTCGTATGAATTTATGTCTGGAATCTGGCTGGTCAATTTGATTGGAAATATCGGCGTCTTCGTTCCGTTTGGCATCCTGCTGCCGCTCGTTTTTCGGGGCAACCAGAGAAGGTCATGGGCCGTTTTTATAATCGGCGTTTTTGTGTTGGAGTCGCTCCAGCTTCTATTAAAAAGAGGAAGCTTTGACGTAGACGATTTTATCTTAAATACGTTAGGTTTTGGGCTGGGATTAGGAGTATATAAAATCTGCGAATGGATGATGAGCCGTGGACATAAGGACAGATCAAAGCAAAGACCATAAAGCTGTATTATACAATAATAAGGAGAATATCTTATGAACACCCCTATTTCTATCAAACAAGCCGGTCCGGAGGATTTGGAGGCGCTGGCTGCATTGTTTAACGAGTATCGTATCTTTTATGAGCAAGCTTCCGATATGGAGGGGGCCACACGGTTTTTGTCGGAACGGCTGTCCCGGAATGAATCCGTTGTATTTCTGGCCATCGATGAGGCTGATCAAACGCCGGTCGGGTTCACGCAGCTGTATCCGTCCTTTTCTTCGATATCGATGAAGCGGTTGTGGGTTCTCAACGATCTTTACGTGCGGGAGGAGTACCGCAAACAGGGGGCGGGGAAGCTGCTGCTGGAAGCGGCTAGAACTTATGCGCTGCAGACGAACGCCAAAGGACTGGAGCTGTCCACGGCCATCGCCAATGAGCGGGCCCAGCGGCTTTACGAAACAAGCGGATATATCAAGGATACGGAATTTTATCATTACTTCTTAACTTTGTAGCCGGAGGTATAAAATGAAGATCGATTTCCCCGTCTCGGACAAGCTTCATTTGCGGCTAACTACGCCGGGGGATATTGAATTCGTTCTTGCAGCCGAGCAAGATGAGCAAAACCGGCAATTCATCACCTCTTGGACGAAGGAGCGGCATCTCCAAGCATTGGATCAAAAGGATTGCCTGCACCTCATTATCGAAGATGAAAGCCGCCGTCAGGTTGGTTTTGCGATGCTGTTCGGTATTGAAAGCAGCAATCATAACATTGAACTGAGGAGAATCGTCATCGTCGATAAAGGCAAGGGGTACGGAAAAGAGGCCCTGGAATTGGTCAAAACGTTGGTTTTTACCGGCCTTGGGGCCCACCGTCTGTGGCTCGATGTAAAAGACTTCAATTTACGGGCCCAGCATGTTTACGAAGCGGCCGGTTTACAAATCGAAGGGAAATTGAGGGAATGCGTCAAGGCCGGCGATCGGTACGACTCTTTGTTTGTCATGGGCATGCTGGATCGGGAATTTTTCGGATGGTCCTAAAAAAAATCCGCGGGAGATGAACGGCGTGGAGCATGGAGAGTTTGAGGAACTTTTTTTGAAAATTACGTACCACCGAATGTGCGATATGTACTGGCCAAAGTTAAAAATCGCCCTGGAAGGGGTGGAACGGGAAATTCTATGGCGCGAACCTTACCCGGCGGGAAATACGCTGGGAGGGATTGTTTTGCATGTGTGCGAGCATATCGCCAGAAGCTGCCTAAGGCTGCAAAATTTAGAGCGGCAATTAAAGCCCGGTTTCGAGAACTATTTTCCGGCTAATGGACAGACAGCCGAAGAGCTGCTTGCTTTGTTCGAAGCCCAGCTGGATGATTGGAAGCTGCTGATGATGAAATACTTAAGCCGCGAACAGGCTCTCGAACAAGAGCAGGTTCACCAGTTGTATCATTTGGCCGAACATACCGGTTATCACCTGGGCCAGGTGCTGGACCGGGTTCAGGCCGCGACCGGCCGAAAGTTTGCTTTTACCCGAAACGGTCTGAACGAGGCCTCTTTGCGGGAAAAAATCGACGCCAAAGCGTGAAACTGCAGGCCCGGAAAAGCTGAACAAAGGAGAACGACCATGTTATCGACACAGAAAATTATCGTTACCGGCGCCGCCTCCGGCATCGGCAAGGAAATCGCCTTGCAATGCTTACAGGAAGGAGCCTCCGTCATCGCGTGCGATTTAAATGAGGAGCGGCTGCACGAGTTGGCGCGAACTGCCGATTCCCCGAACTTGTTTACGTATAAGGTGAATGTACGCCATTATGACGAAGCGGCCGCGCTGTTTGCGGCTTTGGATAGAGAGCATGGCGACGCCGACGGGTTAGTGAACAATGCGGGAATTTACCTTGGAAAAAGCATCCTGGATTATAAGGAAGAGGAAATCGACAGCGTGCTTGATGTGAATATCAAAGGCGCCGTGTATTTTTCGCAATTTTTCGGAAAACGGATGCTTGAGCAGCGTAAGCAAGGGGTTATCGTCAACATGTCCTCCGTCTCCGGCCTGGAAGGAAGCTCAGACGCCGTTTATGGACTTTCGAAAGCGGCCCTTTTGGGGCTTACCAAAAGCTGTGCCATGAATTTTGCGCCTTATGTCCGCGTCAACGCGGTCGCGCCTACCATGGTGGACACGGCGATGATGGAGCGTATTCCGGAATGGCGGAAGCGGGAGTATGTCAGCCATCAATTGGTAAACCAGCCGTTGACGGCGGAGGACGTGGCCCATACCGTGATCTTTTTGTTGTCCGAAAAAGCAAGGCATTATACCGGAGCGACGTTTGATATAAACAGCGGCTGTTATTTAAGATAAACCTGAAGACAATGGGGGGAGATTGGAAAATGTCCGGAGAGCAACTTCATAAAGAGCAGCCGCAAGACAGGACCAGAGCTGATCTGCAAGCCGACTGCGAGCATTGCTTTGGCCTGTGCTGTGTGGCGCTGCCTTATGCGGCGTCGGTCGATTTTGCGGCCGATAAAGCTGCGGGAGAGCCCTGCTCCAATCTGCGGGACGATTTCCGCTGCGGCGTCCATGACAGCCTGCGGCAGCGGGGTTATCGGGGCTGCACGGTTTACGACTGCTTTGGGGCGGGGCAGAAAATATCGCAGGTAACTTTCGGCGGAATCAGCTGGCGGGAAGCCCCGGAGTCCGCGGCGCTGATGTATGAACTGTTTCCGGTGATGTGGCAGCTTCACGAGCTGCTTTGGTATTTGGACGAAGCGTTGGCGCTGGAGCCGGCCGGTCCGCTTCAAGAGCGGCTCCGCATGGCTTATGACGATACGGAACGGCTCACCCGTTTGAGCCCGGCCGAACTCCAACAGGCGGATGCGGCGGCGCAGCGCGCGAAAGTGAATGCGCTGCTGCTGGAGATCAGCGAGCAGGTACGGAGCGCCGCGCTTCGCGGGCTTAAGAATACGGCGGGCCGCCGCCGCAAAACCTACGGGCGCGGCGCGGACCTGATCGGCGCCAAGCTCAAAGGGGCGGATTTGCGGGGAGCGAACCTGAGAGGGGCCTATCTGATCGCCGCCGATCTCAGGGATGCCAACCTTAGCATGGCCGATCTGATCGGAGCGGATTTGCGCGATGCCGATCTGCGCGGCGCTGACCTGTCGAGTTGCCTTTTTTTGACCCAAATGCAGCTGAATGCGGCAAAAGGCGACGGGCGCACCAAGCTGCCGCCGAAATTTGTCCGTCCGGCCCATTGGAACGGAGCGAGCGCATGAGCGATTACCTGGACCGGATCGAAAGCGTAAAGGCGTTTATGTTGCAACATTTAAGCGAAAAGCTGAGCCTGGAGCAATTGGCCGAGGTATCCCATTTCTCCAAATATCACTTTTCGCGGGTGTTTGCGGCGGTGACGGGGGCGACGCCCATGGCATATATGAACCGTCTGCGGTTAAACCAAGCGTTGGCTTACTTGCTGGAAACCGATAAAACAGTGCTGGAAATTTCCGCGTTATGCGGGTTTGAATCGGCCTCGAATTTCAACGCCGCGTTCAAGAGGCATTTTGCCAAAACGCCAAGTGAAGTTCGCCGTGCGCGGCAAAAGGACCGCAATTTTTCATTATCTTCCCGCAATAACCAGGAAGCTGAACCCGCTGCCTCCCTGTATGATTCAAATAGGAATCGTAATTTTTTGAGGAGGGTTTGGCAAATGAACGTAACGATGAAGGAATTGCCCGCTTTTGAGGTGGCTTATGTAAGGCATGTAGGGAGCTATTTGGAGACGTATAAGGCTTGGGCGAAGCTGGGCGAGTGGGCGGGCCAAAACGGGCTGTTTCCGCCGGAGCAAGCTTTTATCGGAATTTCACTGGACGATCCGGCCGCCACGGAAGAATTCGCTTGCCGTTACGATGCCTGCGTAACCGTGCCGGACACGCTGAACCGGGAAGACGCTCCGCCCGAATTAGAGTTCAGGACGCTGCCGGGGGGACTTTATGCGATGTTTTATTTTTACGATACGCTGGATAAATTTGCGATATTGTTTCAAAGTATTTTTGGCGGATGGCTGCCGAATAGCGAATACGACCCGGACGATAGGCATTGTCTGGAGTTCAGCATGAACAATCCCGCGGACGATCCCGAGGGCAAGGCAAAGGTCGAACTGTACGTTCCGGTAAAGAGGAGGACTAGCTTTTGAAGTATACGCACATCTTGTTTGACGCGGATGAAACGCTGCTCGATTTCTCGCAGGCGGAAGCATTTGCGTTAAGCGAAGCGTTAAAGCATGAGGGGATAACCTGCACGGACGAAGTGGCTCAGGCGTATAAGTCGATTAATAAACAGCTTTGGACCGAATACGAACAGGGGGAAATCGGCCAGGACAAGCTTAGAACGGAGCGGTTTGAACGTCTGTTCCGCGAGCTGGACCTTGCCGTTGGCTGCGGAGTCGGCCCGTTTAGCGGACTGTATACGCAGTTCTTGGGGAAAGCTTCTTTTTTGGTGGAAGGCGCGGCTTCGGTCTGCCGGGATTTGATCGATTCGGGCCTTCGGTTGGCGATCATCACGAACGGCATCAAAGAAGTGCAAATGAGCCGGATTCAAGGCTCGGAGCTGACCGGCTGCTTTGAAGCGATTGTCGTCTCCGAGGAAACGGGCTACCATAAGCCGGAGCGGGGCATTTTTGATTATGCGTTTGACAAACTGCGGCTTACGGACAAGACCCGGGTGTTGATAGTCGGCGATTCGTTAAGCTCGGATATCCGTGGCGGAGTGGATTACGGGATCGATACCTGCTGGTTTAATCCGCGGCAGTTGCCGAATGCTTCCGGCGTCCGGCCAACCTATGAGATACAGCGCCTGGGGCAGATTCGCGGGCTTGTTGCTGGGGCGTAAGGCAGTCGGGGCAACGCAAATATGAATGCTTAACGGCCGGTCTGTCCGCTTTCTGCGGGCAGGCCGTTTGTTTTTTTGGGAGGGTAGCTCCTCTTGATGGGTTCAAATGCAAAAGTGCATCTTGTTTTCGAAATTTACGCCTATTTGAACCGGTGAGATACAAAAGCCGCAGAGGTCTTCCGCCATGAATCCGAATGTGCTAAAGACACATACCGCTTTGGGGTAGAGTGTTCGGCCTGCAATAGTGCATTCGAAACGCTCCAAGCGTCCGTCATCTAGGAGGGGAAGATCTGCATTTTATCGGATGGAAACAAAGAACGATTTCAATTGAGTCCGGCATTTTATGAGAAAGAATTAACGGTAGTTGGATCGAGTGACGGTTGGGATTATGCCAAACACTCCGCATGTTTTTTTGGACAAATTAAAAATACGCCTTTCGTAAATCGAATATTCGAACTTCAAATTACCAAGGATGAACTAATCCAGTGTTTCGATTCGCTAAGCTAAAATAAAATAAATCCGTTAAAGGTTTTGGTAACATATTAAAATTAACAGTACCGAAGAGCGCTTCGAAGCTTGCCCAGGCTTTGGTTTAACCTTTGCGCCATTCCTCGGCATATCTTCGGACGTGCCTCGGCATATCTTCGCTATACGTGCATGGGCTCCCGTTGCTATGGTGGCGTAATTAAGCGGCAGTCGCGGACTTTGTTTCTCGTCCGGGGCTGCCGCTGTTCGAGTATATAAGGGGCTTGTAAAGCTGCCTTTTGGGGCGAACTCGATTAACTGTTTAACAGCCGCAAGTGCAAAAGTACATTTGGTATTTCTTCAAAATCCGTTTTTGGGCGCTTGAAATGCAAAAGTGCAGTTGAAAAGAGGGTTTAAGGAAAAATATGGTTGTATTATTGAGAATGAACTGCACTTTTGCATTTGGGGTGTCGCACATTGATCTCCGCTACCCGCAGGCGCAGTTCAGCACCGGCTTCCGGGCGGCCCCGGTTTCGTCCAGGCGCGTTACCGGCGTAGTGTACGGGGCGTTCAGCAGGAGACCTGGGTTCGTCTCCGCTTCCTTGGCGATGGCGATCATACAATCGATAAACCCGTCGAGCGTTTCCTTGCTTTCGGTTTCCGTCGGCTCGATCATGATGCATTCCTCGACGTTCAGCGGGAAATAGATGGTCGGCGGGTGGTAGCCGAAATCCAGCAGCCGCTTGGCGACGTCGAGCGTGCGGATGCCGTATTGGACCAGCCCGCTGCCGGACATGACGAATTCGTGTTTGCACGATTGATCCGAGTAAGGGATCTCGTAATAAGGAGCCAGACGCTTCATCATGTAATTGGCGTTCAGCACGGCGTTTTCCGAAACCTGGCGGAGTCCCTCCGGGCCCAGGCTGCGGATATAGGCGTAAGCGCGGACGAGAATGCCGAAATTGCCGTAATACGCTTTGACCCGGCCGATGGAGGCTGAGCCTTGTGTACCCGGCAAGCCGCCTTCGGGGGCTGGGCTGGGCGAGCCAATGGAGGCAGTAGAAGTCGGGGAGACGCACGGGCCGTCGGAACCAACTGAGCCAGCCGAGCCAGGCGAACCAATTGAACCAACCGAGCCAGCTGAGCCAGCCGAAACGGACGGCTTTCCCGTGCCTACCGTCGAGGCGAAGCCTGCCGCCCCCTCCGGTCGCCGGCCGCGGATGGCGTAACGGCCGGATTCGTCCATGACGACGGTCGGCTCGGGCAGAAACGGTGCGAGCCGCTTTTTGACGCCGACCGGACCTGCGCCGGGACCGCCGCCGCCATGCGGCGTGCTCATCGTTTTGTGCAGGTTGAGGTGGACGACGTCAAAGCCCATGTCGCCGGGCCGCGTAATCCCCATAATAGCGTTCGAATTGGCGCCGTCATAATACAGCAGGCCGCCGGCCGCATGGACGATTTCGGCGATCTGCACGATTTGCTGCTCGAACAGGCCAAGCGTGTTCGGGTTGGTGAGCATAAGGGCGGCGGTATCTTCGCCGACGGCCGCCCGCAGCGCGTCCAGATCGACCATGCCGCGCTGGTTCGAAGGGACGGTCACCGTCTCAAAGCCGGCGACCGCAGCGCTGGCCGGATTGGTGCCGTGCGAGGAATCCGGCACGATCACTTTCGTCCGCTTCTCGCCGCGGCTTTCGTGATAGGCGCGGATCATCATCAGGCCCGTCCATTCCCCATGCGCCCCGGCGGCCGGCTGCAGGGTGACCTCGTCCATACCGGTAATCCCGGCCAAATCCCGCTGCAGCCGGTACATCAGCTCCAGCGCGCCCTGCAGGCTTTCCTCCGGCTGATATGGATGAATTTTGGCGAAGCCGGGATAACGGGCCACATCCTCGTTGATTTTCGGGTTGTATTTCATCGTGCAGGAGCCAAGCGGATAAAACCCGTTATCAACGCCGAAATTGCGGCGGGACAAGGCGGTATAATGGCGCACGACATCGACCTCGTACACTTCCGGGAACGAAAGCCCCTCGCGGCGCAGCATTTCCGGCGGCACCAGTTCCTCCTTCGGGACGGCGGGGACGTCGCATTCCGGCAGGGAATAACCGATCCTTCCGGGCCGGCTGCGTTCGAAAATAAGCAATTCCTCCGGCTTGGTTTCATTTATTTCGCGCATATCGATTCCTCCATTACGCTGACGAATTGGTCGATTTCCGCTTTGCTGCGTTTTTCGGTCACAGCGATCAGCACATGTCCGGCGAGTTCGGGGTAGCTGCGCCCCAGATCAAATCCGCCGATAAATCCGGCCTCGAGCAGCTTTTGCTGCAGCTGCTGCGGATCGGCGCCTTCCGGCAGCCGGATGACGAATTCATTAAAAACCGGGGCCGGAAAGGGGAGGCCTACACCCGGGATGGAAGCCAGGCGCGTTTTGGCGTAATGCGCTTTTTGCAGGTTCAGCTCCGCGACCTCGGCCATGCCTTGTTTGCCCATGAGCGACATATACACAGACGCGGCGAGGGCGAGCAGCGCCTGGTTGGAGCAAATGTTGGAGGTCGCTTTTTCGCGGCGGATATGCTGCTCCCTAGCTTGCAGGGTCAGCACGAACCCGCGCTTGCCGTTACGGTCGGTCGTCTGCCCGACGATCCGCCCGGGCATCCGGCGCATGTAGCTGTCCGCCACGGCGAAAAATCCGCAGGTCGGGCCGCCAAAGGAAGACGCGATGCCCAGCGGCTGCGCGTCGCCGACGACGATATCCGCGCCCAGCTTGCCCGGCGCTTCCAGCAGGCCCAGCGACAGCGGGTTGCAGCTGACGATCAAGAGGCCTCCGCGCGCATGAATCAGCTCGCCGATGGCGCGGATATCTTCGAGGGAACCGAAGAAATTCGGGTTTTGCACCAGCACGGCGGCGGTGTCTTCCGTGATGGCCGTCTCCAGCGCCTTACGGTCGGTAACGCCCGCATCCCAGCCGACCTCCGCGATTTCCAGATTCAGGCCGCGCGCGTAAGTCGCCAGCACCTCGCGGGCTTCGGGGTGAACGGTCCGGGCCACGACCAGCCGCTTGCGCCGGGTGGCGGCCGCGGCCAGCGAGCCGGCTTCAGCAAGTGCCGTCGCTCCGTCGTACATGCTGGCGTTGGCCACCTTGAGGCCGGTCAGCTCGCAGATGTAGGACTGGAACTCAAAGATCGCCTGCAGTTCGCCCTGGCTGATCTCCGGCTGGTACGGCGTATATGCGGTGTAAAATTCGGAGCGGGAAACGACATGTTGGATGACGGAAGGAATATGATGATCGTAAATGCCCGCGCCGAGGAAGCTGGCGTAACGGTCGGTGTCGGCATTGCGCGCGGCGAGCGCGGACATGTGCCGGGTTAAGGCGTATTCGTCGAGCCGCGGGGAAACCGGCAGCGCGCCTTTAAAACGGATCTCCTCGGGTATATCCTGAAACAGCGCTTCGAGCGAAGGGACGCCGATCGCTTCCAGCATTTCGGACCGGTCCTGTTCGGTCAGCGGCAAATAACGGTGTTTTATCATAAGTTTCTCGTACTCCTTTCACGGCTTGGCGGATGCGTTTCGGCGATAAAACGGCAGGGGGACGACTTTGGCTTTCAGCCGTTTGCCGCGGATTTCAACCTCGAGCACGGTGCCGGCCGCCGCGTGGGCGCCGGCGATCAGCGCCAGGCCGAGGTTTTTTTTGAGCGTCGGCGATTGCGTGCCCGTAGTTACTTCGCCGATGGGGTCCTCGGTGCCCGGCGCAAACACCGGATAATGCGCGCGCGGAATGCCCCGGTCGATCATCTCCAGACCGGCCAGCCGCCGCGGTACGCCTTCTTCATGCTGCCTGAGCAGCGCCTCCCGCCCGATAAACGGGCCGGAGTCCCACTTCACGAACCGGCCGAGGCCGGCTTCCAGCGGCGAAATGCTCGGCGACAGCTCCTGCCCGTAGAGGGGAAGGCCGGCTTCAAAGCGCAGCGTATCCCGGGCGCCGAGCCCCGCCGGCACGAGTCCGCGAGGCTCGGCGGCCCGCATCAGCGCGTCCCAAAGGACCGGGGCGTCTTCCGCGGCAACGTAAAGCTCGTACCCGTCCTCGCCGGTATAGCCGGTGCGCGAGAGCAGCGTTTTAATGCCGCAGACTCGGGCCGCGGGTTTAAACGTGAAGGGGCGTAAAACGCTGGGATCATACCCTTCGCACAGGGGAGAGAGGATGGAGGCGGCCAGCGGTCCCTGCAGCGCCAGCAGCGCCGTGGCCGCGGAAACGTTGCGCAGACTGACGCCTTCGGCGGGCAGATGCCGGCACAGCCATTCCCAATCCTTGGCGATGTTCGCGGCGTTGACGACAAGCATGTATTTGCCTTCGTCCCGTTTATACACCAGCAGATCATCGACGACGCCCCCGTCCGGATAACAGAGCAGGGTGTATTGGGCTTTTCCCGGCCCCAGCAGGCTCACGTCGTTCGTCGTCATCCGCTGCAAAAAACTTTCCGCTCCGGGACCCTCGGCGTAAAACTCGCCCATATGCGATACGTCGAACAAGCCGGCCCGCTCGCGCACGGCCTCGTGCTCCTTCTGAATGCCGCTGAACTGCACCGGCAGCTCCCAGCCGCCGAAATCGATGCAGCGCACGCCTTCATACCGGGAGTAACAAGAGTATAGCGGCGTTCGTTGCAATAGGGGTTCTACGGGTTCGGACATTTCATCACCTCGTTTGGCCGCGGTGGGCCGTATTTTACCTGCACACATCATGAAAAAATAAAAAGACAGGCCAAGAAATTCCGACCGGCAAACGAATCGGATATTCCCGGGCTCTGTCCTTTGTACCTGAGAGTTACCCTGCGGCAAAACACCGGTCATCTTGCGCTCCGGCATTTTTGAAAAAGCAGGTTTCCCCTTGGGTGATCCGCCTTCTGTCGATAAAGACGAATTCTCTCCAGAGACGCGTCCGGCAGAGGTCCTTTTGCCTGAGAGATTCACCGCTTCCGCAACGGCTTGCTCCTTCGGCGTTACAATTGCCTGGAATTGTAATCTCTCCCTCTGCCTTCAACCGCTGATTACATCTACATTAATACTCAAAACCGCGAAATATGTCAATAAACTTATCATGAAAATATAAAAAATATTTTATTTTTGTATTATGCAACGCTTTCATTTTTTGAATCTATAAATTATGTTAGTAATATTGACACTACAGCTAGGTTTGGAATAATCTGAACGAGAAAGATCCGGAAGAGGAGGAATACGCATGTCTGCCAATATTAGGGAAAATCTGTGGTATAGCGATGAACATGAATGGGTGCTGGATTTGGGGGACGGAACGGTAAAAATCGGCATTTCCGACGTGGCTCAGCATCGCTTGGGCGATATTGTATTTGTGGAGCTGCCGGACCTTGGAACGGAAGTGGAAGCGCAGGACGGCATCGGCACGATCGAATCGGTCAAAACGGTGGCGGATTTGTTTACGCCGGTCAGCGGAACGGTGCTGGAGATCAACGCGGAGCTGGAAGCGGCGCCCGAGCTGGTGAACGAGGAACCTTACGACGGGGGATGGATGGTGCGGATTCAGCTTCGGGAAGACCCCGCCGCCGCTTTTTCCAAGTTGATGGATGCCAAAGCTTATGCGGAGTTTCTTGAAAGATAAAGGGCCTGTTACAGCGTAAAATAATCTCGCGGCAGCGAGGAGGGCGCGGCTTGCTTGCCGCATGGTGTCTTAGCGCTTCGCTGGCCGGGAGTTTGTTTAATGCGTCATTTACGTTTGTTTGCGCGGAAGCAGGAGGGAGCGGTACAACGCTTCGAACATAAATTCGAAGGCCTCCAGACGGGATACGGCATCAAACGCGGTGGAGCCCCAGGCGTAGATGCCGTGGCCCCGCAGCAACAAGCCGGGAACCCGGGTGTCGAGCGCGGCGGGAATCCGCCTTTCCATTTCGGCGATGTCGGCGTAATTCGGTACGACCGGGATGCGTACAGCGGCGTCCTCCTCCCAGATGCCCAGCGCTTTGATCAGCTCGTTGCCCTGCAATTGAACGAATCCTTCGTCGCCGAAATATTCGCTGAGCACATTGTTAAACACGGTGTGCACGTGGAGAATCGCGCCGCAGCCGGTCATCCGGTAGATCTTCGCGTGGACCGGCGCATCGTCGCCGGGCGTCAGCTTCGTAGCTTCGCTTGGCGTTCCGGCGGCGTCCACAAACAGGAACTCCTCGGCCGGAAGGTTCGTCCGGCCTTTCATGCCCGATGTTACCGCAAAATGATAATTGCCCGGCGCGAAGCTTCCGACCCGGACGGACAAGCTGCCGCTCATGGCCGGAAGCCAGCCGCGGGCGGCAAGCTGCTCCTTGACGCCGCGCAGTTTGCTGAGCGCAGCTTGCTTTTCCTCCAACGGAATGTCCGAAAAATTCATCCAGGCCGTCCTCCTTCGTGCTTCATTCAGAATCTTGGCTTACAGAAGCGACTTTCGAACCGCCTCGCCCATTTCCAAAGACCGCTCGGCGGCGCGGTGCACCGCGGCTTTCACGTTCGGCCGGAACCCGCCCGCTTCGAGCACCTCCAGCGCCGCCTGGGTCGAGCCGTTCGGCGAGGTGATGTCGGCCCGGAGCTTGGCCGGATTTTCGCCGGTTTCCGCCATCATCAAGGCGGCCCCAAGCACCGTTTGCACCGTCAGCCCGCGCGCTTGCTCGGGGGTTAGCCCGCCTTCCACGCCCGCTTCGATCATCGCTTCCATCATGTAATAAATATATGCGGGGCCGCTCCCGGAAACACCGGTCAGGATTTCCATCCGTTCCTCCGGAATCACGCTCACCATGCCGACCGCTTGAAACATGGACAAGACCTGCGCTTTTTGCTCCTCCGACATTTCGGCGGAGAAGGAGATCCCGGTGGCGCCGCAGCCGATGGAGCAGGACGTGTTCGGCATCGTCCGGGCGACCGGGATGTTGCCGCCGAGCAGCGCCTGGATCGTCGCAATCGACAGACCGGCGATCAGGGAAACGATCATTTGCCCTTCGCGCAGCATCGGGCCGAGTTCGCTAAGCGCCTCCCCGGCATCCTTCGGCTTCATCGCCAGGACGATGATCGAAGCTTCCCGGAGATGCTGCCGTTTGGCGGCTTCCTCGTTTGCGGCCGAGACGCGGTAAGTCTGCGACAAATAGGCCAGCCGTTCCTGGCTCGAGCGGTTCAGCATGGCGATTTGCTCCGCGGCGGCGACGCCTTTATGGATCAGTCCGCGCACGATCGCTTCGGCCATCGAACCGGCGCCGTAAAAGCAAATCGAGGCGGAGGCAAGGGATATGTTCGGGTTCATGGGAATTACCTCCTGATGTAGAGAATGGATATTGGCTAACAGGGATTTTTTTCAGGCTTATTGCAGGTTTACTCCCGGATTTGCCCGTTCCCCGTAATGATATATTTGCTGGATGTCAGCGCAGGCAAGCCCATCGGTCCTCTGGCATGCAGTTTTTGCGTGCTGATGCCGATTTCGGCGCCATAGCCGAATTCAAAGCCGTCCGTAAACCGGGTGGACGCATTGTGGTACACGGCGGCCGCGTCGATTTCCCGCTGAAAAAGCTCCGCGGTTTGCCGGTCTTCCGTAACGATGCATTCCGAGTGTTTGGTCCCGAAACGGCGGATATGATCCAGCGCCTCCTCCAAGTTGCGAACGACCTTCACATTCAAAATATAGTCGTTGTACTCGGTCGCATAGTCTTCTTCGGTAGCCGGATTCGCCCAGGCCACGAGGCGTCTCGTGGCTGCGCAGCCCCTTAATTCGACGCCCGCCTCCTTGAAGCGGTCCGCCAATTCGGACAGATGCCGGGCGGCGAAGTCTTCATGGACGAGCAGCGTTTCCATCGAATTGCATACCGATGGGCGCTGTACTTTGGCGTTGAGCGCAATGGAAGCGGCCATTTCCGGGTCCGCGGCGGCGTCCAGGTACGTATGACAGATGCCCGCGCCCGTCTCGATCACCGGTACGGTAGCGTTTTGCACGACCGTTTGGATCAGCGAGCTGCCGCCGCGCGGAATGATGACATCCAGCAGCCCGTTCAGCTTCAGCATCTCGTCGACGGCCGAACGGTTCGGGTCCTCGATGAGTTGCACGGCGTCGACCGGGCTGGCGGTGGCGCTTAACGCCTCGTGGATGATCTCGACGATTTTGCGGTTGGAGGCGAGGGCGGAGGAGCCGCCGCGCAGCACGACCGCGTTGCCGGTCTTAAGGCACAGTCCCATCGCGTCGACCGTCACGTTGGGGCGGGCTTCATAAATGATCCCGATGACGCCGAGCGGCACGCGCTTCTTCACGATATGCAGGCCGTTCGGGCGGTCGATCGTCTCCAGCACGTCTCCGACCGGATCGGGCAAAGCGACGATCTGCCGCAGCCCTTCGGCGATGTCTTTAATGCGTTTCTCGTTTAAAGCAAGCCGGTCCAGCATCGACGAAGAAGTGCCGTTCTCCCGGCCGCGCCGCAAATCTTCCTCGTTGGCCGCGATAATCGCGGCGCTGCCGTCCACAAGCGCTTTGGCGGCGGCCAGCAGGGCTTCGTTTTTTTGCTCCGTCGTCAGGCGGTTCAGCGCGGATACGGCGCCGGCGGCCCGCTCGGCTTTTTGTCTGACTTCACTCATGGTTTTAGGCCTCCTTATGATTCTTTGATTTATGATTTTAACGAAATCCATTCGTCCCGGTGAATAACTTCCAGACGGTGGACGATTTCCAGCTTCTTGATGACCTCCCCGCTGGGAAGCCCGAGAATTTCCTGCAGCTGCTCGGCGTCGTAATTGACGATCCCGCGTCCCAGCACTTCCCCGCCGGGATTGACGACTTCCACGACATCTCCCGTATGAAAGTGGCCGGTTGCGCACTTTACGCCCACCGGGAGCAGGCTGCGACCGCCGTGAATGAGCGCTTCTTCGGCGCCGGCATCGACCGTCAGCGTGCCGAACGGGGTGGAGAAGAAGCCGAGCCATTGTTTTTTGCGCGGCAGGGCGGACCCGTGCGCTTCAAAGTAGGTGCCGCGGCCGTCGCCCCGCAGCGCCGCCAGCAGATCGCCGGGCTCCCCTACCTTGCCGACGAAGACGGGAACGCCGCCGATCGAAGCGATTTTGGCCGCGTCGATTTTGGAGCGCATGCCGCCCGTGCCGACCGCGGAGCCCGCCCCGCCGGCGATCGCGTACAGGTCGCCCGTGATTTCGGCGACGCGGGCGATGCGCGTGGCGTTTGGATCAAGGCGCGGGTCCTTGGTGTAAAGCCCGTCCATATCCGTCAAAATGAGCAGATGCTCGGCTTTGATCAAATTGGCGACCAAGGCCGACAGCGTGTCGTTGTCACCGAATTTCAACTCGTCCAGCGACACGGTGTCGTTTTCGTTGATGATCGGCAGGACGCCCTGCCGCAGCAGCTCTTCGATCGCCATGCTCGCATTGCCCGTCCGCTTGCGGTTCTGAAAATCGGAGCGGGTAAGCAGCACCTGGGCCGCGGATACGCGATGTTCGGCGAGCGCTTCGCGGTACGCCTGCATGAGCAGCGCCTGGCCTACCGCGGCGGCCGCCTGTTTCTCATGCAGCAGCTTGGGCCGCTCGGGGTAGCCGATTTCGCGGAAGCCGGCGGCCACGGCGCCGGAGGTGACGAGCAGGGGCTGGTACCCGGCCCGGATGAGACCGGCCAGCTCGGCGGCGAAATAACGGACGGCGTCCCGGTTTAACCCTCCTTCCGACGAAGTCAGCGAACTGCTTCCGATTTTGACGACGATGCGACGCAGCATGGTGACCACTCCTCCAAAACTTGAATAATAACGTGTGTGTGCGGGTAACGGATGGTTGCGCGAGCCGCAGGATGTAACGGACATGAGAGCCGCTAATCAAGCAAAAACGGTCTTTTCCGCATTTTCCCGCAAAATAAAAAAACTTCCGCCTTTGCACGCAAAGGACGAAAGTGTGACTTCCGCGGTACCACCTTTATTGATGAGGTTTCTCATCCGACTCGGATTGCCCGGTAACAGGGGCGCTGTCCGGCTTTGGGGCCGGCCGCTCGGGGGTAGGATTCGGAAAGGGCAAGCATGTAAATTCTCTCAGCCGATGGAATTTACTCTCTGGAGCGCCGCGGTCTTTCGTACTGGTCCCGTCTATGCGTTTGTATGGATGTCCGATATGAATACGATTACTGTTAGGATACCACCGTACTTTCTTTTTTGCAAAGAAAAAAGCTAAATGGGGCTCAAACTAAAATTGGGCGCTTGATAACGAGTTAACGAAGGGCGAACACCGTTGGCTGGGAGCTTGTGTTCAAGCTTGTGTTACTGACGAGCTGCCGAACGACGAACACCATCGGCTGGGCCAGCAAGATAGCGGCATTTTATGTACTTATTGTCCGGAGCCAGGCATCTTCATCCCCATTAGCGGCATTTTTTGTTCTTACTTTCCTGTGAGTGGCCCCAGAACGCGGACATTTCCTTGCTGCCGGGGAAAATAGCGGCATAAAGTATCTCTATTTCGCTCAAAATGGGGGGATCGCCGAAATAACGCCCTGCTTTGTCCTTATGTTCACTAGCCCTTGCATTTTACTTCTTGCACAAGACAATTTGTAGCCCTGATACATGCAGAATTCCCGCAAAAGCTCAGGTTTTCGAACCGATCCAACCGCCCGCCGGAAATCTAACGGTTGTTGCAGCTGCTATTTTACGAAAAAAGACTTTTTCTGAATTCTAACGGTTATGAGCGTCGTTATTTGCCTGAAGCTAAGCGGAAATAGCAGGGTTTCCATGAAATAAGCGCTATGGCAACCGTTACAATTTGTAATCTATGTTTTTGGGACAAATAGCGGTTGTGGCAACCGTTAGCATAGTTTCGTGCTTAGAAATGTATCTTGTCCGATTTGATGCAATGCCGGCCCCCTTATGTTTTTCGCTAGGGCGGCCGTGGGAAATGTTCTTGCGATCACTCCCCCGCCGCGGATTTCCTTAATCACTTAAAAATTCAGTACTCTTGTCTAGCTCCGCCACTTCTTTAGTCCAACTTATTTTAAAACAAGCCGAGCCGTCCGATTCGCCGTGCGGCTTCCTGCAGGCGGTCTTCGCAGCTGAGCAGTCCGATGCGGACGTATCCTTCGCCGTGTTCCCCGAAGCCGATCCCCGGCGCTACCGCAACTTTGGCTTCCCGAAGCAGCAGTTCGGCAAACGCGGCGGAGGTGAAATCCTTTGGAACCGGAAGCCAGCTAAAGAAGGAGCCCCGCGGTTTGGAGGCATGCCAGCCGATTTGCTCCAAAGCCTGAAAAAAGGTATCGCGGCGCGACTCATAACGCCGGGCGAGTTCCGTAACGCAATCCTGCGAACCGGTCAGCGCCGCCGCGGCCGCCGCCTGAACCGCGCCGAACAGGCTGACATAAATGTGATCCTGCAGCAGGTTGATCAGCGAGATGATCCCGGCGTTGCCCAGCGCAAAGCCGACCCGCCAGCCGGCCATGTTGTACGTTTTTGACAAGGTGTAGAATTCGACCCCGACTTCTTTGGCGCCGGGAGCTTGCAGGAAGCTGGCCGGACGATGCCCGTCGTAACCGATGGCTCCGTAGGCGAAATCGCTGGCGACGACAATCCGGTTGCGGCTTGCGAATTCCACGGTGTCTTCATAAAAAGAGAGCGGAGCAGTCGCCGCGGTCGGATTGTTCGGGTAATTCAGATACATCAGTTTTGCCTGCTTCAAATCGGAGGTCGGAATGGCCTTGTAATCGGGCAAAAACGCATTTTGCTCCGTTAATGGCATAAAGGCCAGCCGCGCCTTGGCCAAGGCCACGCCGGACCAGTAGTCCGGGTAACCCGGATCGGGCACCAGGCAGATGTCCCCCGGATTCAAAAGCACCTGGGGCAGCTGGACAAGTCCGGTTTTTCCGCCGAACAAAATGGCCACTTCCCGCTCCGGATCAAGCTGTACGCCGTAATCCTCCAGGTACCGCCGGGCAACCGCTTCTTTCAGAAACTCATAACCTCTAAACGGAGAATATTTATGGTAAAGCGGGTTTTCCGCCGCTTGCTGAAGAGCGTGAACGATATGGGGCGGCGTAGGCAGGTCGGGATTTCCTTGTCCCAAGTTAATGACGTCATGGCCCGCCGCGATTTCTTGATTGACATTCTGCACAAGGCCCGCGAAAAATTGGGTCGGCAGCCCCTGCATGACATCGGCAACCGGCAGGGGGAAAGCCATGGAAGACGGGTTGATGGTTTCGTTGATTTCCTTCATCGTGATCACTCCGGTCCGGTTCAAAAATGATAATGTTTATAATTTATCATGAGAATTTCGAGGTGTATAGGAGGAATAAAAGCAGGGATAAATTTCCGCAACTTGTCCGCGAATTTATGGTTTGACAGCCCCGAGATGTGGTGGTAAGATACGAGTTAAATAAATGGGTAATCGATTACTCGTTTATGGATTGCAGAACGATCATATGGGGGGGAGTATCACAAAGAAATATTAATCTATTGGGTAATCGTTTACCCCGCAGACGGGTCAGGTTAGGAGGCATAAAGCATAAAGCAGATCCTTGCTCTCCGAAACATTGACACTCCAAGGAGAAACGTGTTACATTGATATCAAATATGAGTAAACGATTACTCGAATTCGGTATCAGTGAGGGACGATGTGCAATGAAAAAGGGCAACCACATTTCAATTAAGGAAATCGCCCGTCTAAGCGGCGTTTCGGTGGCCACGGTCTCCCGCGTCATCAATGATAACGGCCGTTTTTCCGACGAGACGCGGAAGAAGGTCATGGATGTGATCAACAAGCACCATTATGAAACCAATTTCGTGGCCAAAAGTTTGCGCATGAACAAATCCCAGACGATCGGTTTGCTGGTTCCCGATATCAGCAACGAATTTTTTGCCGCGATCGTTCAGGAAATCGAGCGTCTCTTTTTTGAAGAGGGGTATTCCACGATTATATGCAATACGGCCAAAAGCGCCGAGAAGGAAAAGGAATATTTGAAAACGCTTGAAGGGAAGATGGTGGACGGACTGATTTGCATCTCCGGCCAGGAGGAAATTCTGACCGATATTTTGCGGAGAAACGTTCCCATCGTTTGTATTGACCGCCGGCCCAAAATCAACAAGAACGTGGCCTTTATCGAATCGAATCATCTTGAAGGCGGACGGCTTGCTACGGAGGAATTAATCCGCAAAGGGTGCAAAAACATTCTGCTCTTGACCAAAAGGAACAATTTATCTTCCGTCAATGAGCGGCTAAAGGGTTACGAGGAAGCGTTAAAGCAGTACGGTTTTCCGATTCATGAACAAAATGTGGTTTATATTGATGAGCACAGCAATAATCTGGAAGGTGCACGAAAGGTCATCCAGAAAGCGCTGGATGCGGACTTGTCTTTTGACGGCATTTTCGCCACGAACGATTGGCTGGCCTTGGGAGCGATGCTTATGCTGCAGGAGAAGGGCTACAACATCCCTGAGCAAGTGAAAATCGTCGGTTTCGACAACAACCAGATATCCAAGTACTGCAATCCGCCGCTGACCACGATTGACCAGGATGAGGCGATTCTGGCTAAACATGCCTACGCGAACCTGCTGGACATGATCAACGGCTCCGCCGTAAAACATGGGCAGCACACACGCGTTCCGGTTCATTTGGTGGAAAGAAAGACAACTTAATTTTTGCGACTACAAGAGACATTTGTAACCTCCTTTAAGGAAAGGGTGTTACAAATGCAAGAACTATGAGTAATCGATTACCCAACTTAAGAAGGTGATTTTTATGGGCAAACTATTGTGTCCTTCGATGATGTGCGCCAACTTCAAATCGTTGGAAAACGAAGTGGCCGCATTGGACGCAGCGAATGTGGATATTTACCACATCGATATCATGGACGGGAAATTCGTTCCCAACTTCGGCATGGGGCTTCAGGATTTGGAATTGATCCGCAAGCAAACCGGCAAGATGGTCGATGTTCACCTGATGATCGACAGCCCCGGCGACTACATTGATTTGTTCTCCGCGAAAGGGGCGGATATCATTTATTTTCATCCCGAGGCGGACAAACATCCGGCCCGCACCATCGATCGCATCCGGGCCCATGGCGTCAAAGCCGGTATTGCCCTGAACCCCGGAACTTCCCTGGCTGCCGTGGACCCGCTGCTCAGCTTGGTCGATTATGTACTCGTTATGACGGTGAACCCGGGATCTGCCGGACAGAAATATTTACCGTATGTCGACGAGAAGATCCAAGCGCTGCACGCCTTGAAAAGGCAAAAGGGGCTGCCGTTTACGATCGTCGTTGACGGGGCGATCTCGGAAGAGAAAATCGAAGAATTGTCCGAATATGGCGTTGAAGGCTTTGTCCTCGGGAGTTCGACCCTGTTCGGCAAACCGGAATCTTATAAATCGATTATCAGCAGATTAAAGAGCGGCGCTTAAAGGCTGTAAAGCGAAGGAGGAATTTTGCATGAAAATCGCCATTGGCAGCGATCATGTCGCGGTGGAGCTAAAGTCGGTCATCTCGGCCTATCTCGAAGAGCTGGGGCATGAGGTCGTCGATTACGGACCGCAAACCGCCGAACCCACCGATTATCCCAAATACGGCAAGCTAGTTGCCGAAGCGGTAGCCGGGAAGCAAGCGGATGCGGGGATTCTCATCTGCGGGACAGGTGTAGGCATCTCGATCTCCGCCAATAAAGTCAAGGGAATCCGGGCGGTCGTATGCAGCGAACCTTATTCGGCCCAGTTGTCCAAGCAGCACAACAATACGAATATTTTGGCTTTTGGCGCCCGTGTTGTCGGCAGCGAATTGGCGAAAATGATTGTAAAGGCGTGGCTGGATGCGGAATTCGAGGGCGAACGCCATGCGGACCGGATCGCGATGATCGAAGGTACCTGAGCAGCAATATTTGTGTTAAACGGATGGCTTATAAATAACGATATCTGGAGGAGATTACAGTGGCCAAACGACTGATAGCATGCAAGAAAAGCGATATCATGAAAATGAATGCCATGGAGCTGAAGGAAGCGATTTTTGCTTCCGAAGGCCGGGTCATCATGGGACAGCATCTGGTCAAGATCAATGCGGGATTGGTCGACGGGGTGACGAACGCCGAGATTCAAGCCGCATTTGGGGCGGATATGGTGATGCTCAACGGTTTTGACATGGTGAACGAGCAGGCCAATATCGGGCTTCGAGAAATGGAACACGGAAAAATGGCCGATAAGCCATACAGCTTAAACCAGGTTAAAGAATGGGCCGGCGTCCCGCTTGGCATTTTATTCGAATGCCCTAGCCCTGAAGCGAAAGTGGCGGGCGAGCGGTATGTGGAAGCGAAAGAAGGCAGGGTGGCTTCCAAAGAGAACTTCCTGCGCGCGCTGGAGATCGGCGCCGATTTTATCGTGCTTGGCGGCAATCCGTCGGCCGGAACGACTTTTGAGCGAATTATCGCGGCCACGAAACTGGCCAAAGAAACGCTGGGAGATCAAATGCTAATTTGCGCGGGTAAGTGGGAGGACGGTACGATCGAAAAAGTGTTGGGCGACCCGCTCAGCGAAAGGCCTTCCAATGAGATCATCAAGGACCTGATCGATGCCGGCGCCGACGTGATTACCCTGCCGGCCCCCGGTTCGAGACACGGCATTACGGTAGAACATGTCAGAAGCTGCGTGGAATTCGTTCATTCGTACAAACCGGGCACTTTGGCCCTTTCCTTTCTGAACAGTTCGGTAGAAGGGGCGGATGTGCAGACGATCGCCATGATCGCCTTGATGATGAAGCAGACAGGCGCGGACATCCATGCGATCGGAGATGGGGGATACGCGGGCACGCCGCTGCCGGAGAACGTCTACCAACTGGCTTTATCGATCAAAGGAAGAAGACACACGATCAAAAGAATGGTGGGCAGAAGCAGGTAAGGGAAGTTTTCTGTCAGACTCTATATGCCGAATTTTCGGCTTATTGCCGCCCGTGAAGCAGCAAGCTATCATATCTGGTATAGTGCTCTTAAGGAGTGAATAATATGGCGGAGCTACAGCAAGGAAAATGGCGGGTGGCCCTGGTTCAGGGCGATATCAAGCTGGGGGAACCGGAGGAAAACCGCAGGGCTATGCGGGAACTGTTGGAGCGGGCGGTCCGGGAGCATCCGGACCTCGATCTGGCCGTGCTTCCGGAAATGTGGAACACGGGTTACGCCTTGGAACGGATTGACGAATTGGCCGACACCGAAGGCAAGGCGACGCGGGAGTGGCTGTCGGCGTTTGCCGCGAAGCACCGCATTCATATCGTCGGCGGCTCTATTGCCGAGAAGAGGGACGGGAAAATTTACAATGCCATGTATGTTTTTGATCGCGAGGGAAAAGAGACGGCCCGTTATGCCAAACTTCATCTGTTCCGGCTGATGGAGGAGGAGAAATATTTGGCGCCGGGGGAGCGGAACGTCGTCTTTGAATTGGACGGCACGAAAGCCGGAGCGTCAATCTGCTACGATATCCGGTTTCCGGAGCTGGCCCGGACGCTGGCCCTGCAGGGCGCCAAGATCCTGTTCGTCCCCGCGGAATGGCCGCATCCCCGGCTCCGTCACTGGCGCACGCTGCTGATGGCCCGGGCGATCGAAAATCAGATGTACGTGGTGGCCTGCAACCGGGTAGGCAGCGGGGGCGGATCGGACTTTTTCGGGCATTCGATGATCATCGACCCGTGGGGCGAAATCGTGACGGAAGGCGGAGAAGGGGAAGAAATCGTTACCGGAGCCGTCGAGCTCCCGCTCGTGGATGAGGTTCGCGGACGTATCCCCGTTTTCGCCGACCGCCGCCCGGGCTGCTACGAATTATAAGCCGCGTCGCGTTGCTCCATCGTCGCCTTGAACGTGTCGATAAAAGCCTCCGCCGCTTTGGACAAATAACGTCCTTTCCGGTAGGCGATGACCAGCGTACGGCTCGGCACGGGCTCAGCGAGCGGCAGATAAGCCGGGATCAGCTCGCTGCGTTTGGCCCGGGCGATAAAGCGGGGAACAAGCGTGATGCCCATCCCGGCCGCGACCAGCGATTGCACTGTTTCGATGTTGTTGCTTTCGAATACGACGTTCGGTTCAAAGCCCGCGCCGCGGCACAGGTCGACCGTCAGCTTGCGGAAGCCCTGGCCTTTTTTCAGTACGATAAACGGTTCGTCCTGCAGCTGCTCCAGCTTCACGCCGCTTCTGGCTTCACCGGAAGAGGCGAGGCGGTGATTCGGCGGCACGGCCAGGTCGATGATCTCTTCGCCGATCGGCTCGTATGCGAGCGTCGGCTCCTGCAGCGGCAGCGACAGCAAACTCAGGTCGGTGCCGCCGCCGGCCGTCAGCTTCTCCAGATTAAGCGACGTATCCTCCAGCAGCGTGATTTCGATGTCCGGGTACGCATCCTTGAAGGCGGGCAGCACGTAAGGCAGCAGATGGGAGCCGGTGATCGGCATGCTGCCCACGACGACGCGGCCGGCCCGCAGTTGGGAGATGTCGTCCATTTCCTGGCGCAGCTGGGCCACGGCGTCCATAATTTTTTGCGCGTGCCGAATAAAGCTTGCTCCGGCATAGGTCAGCTCCACCGTGCTCGTATTGCGCTGAAACAGCTTGACGCCAAGCTCCTGCTCCAGCTTGGACAGCTGCTGGCTGAGGGAAGGTTGGGCGATATGCAGCTTGTCGGCGGCGCGGGAAAAGTTTTTTTCCTCGGCGATTTTCAGCGTGTACAGAAGTTGTCTTAGTTCCATTTCATCATCCCTCTTATAAGAAATTCCTATAATAAAGTATACTATATATAGGCGGAGAATGCTTGATTTCGATATCGCAAACCACCTGGGATATTTAGGAAAATTTGTTTTGTGTCCCTATTCCCCGTTATAATAGATGGAAAAGTTAAAGTTATTATTCTGGAGGTCTTTCGTTTGAAGAAATGGTTGAAAGAAATTGTCGGATGGGGCGGATCGATCGCGCTTGGATTTGTGTTAAGCATGATTATCGGCATTTTTGTGATCCAGCCTTACCGGGTAGACGGCCATTCAATGGAACCGACGCTGAACGACAAGCAGCGCATTTATGCCTGGAAGTTTGCGCATGTGCTGGAGAAGCTGCCGGAATACGGCGATATCGTCATTCTCGACAGCCGGGTCGACCGCAGCCGTACGCTTTTGGACGACATTAAAGAGCATCCCTTGATTACCTGGTTATCCGGCAGAGGACAGGAGGATTTTTTCTATGTCAAAAGAGTGATCGGCCTGCCGGGAGACACGATTGAGGTGAAGGACGGACATGTATTCCGCAACGGGGAGCAGCTGGACGAGCCTTATATTAAGGAAAAAATGAATGCGGGAGCCGCTCAGGTCTGGGACATTCCGGACGGTTACGTGTTTGTCATGGGCGACAACCGGAACAACAGCAACGACAGCCGCAGCATCGGGCCGATTCCGCTCGACCATGTGATGGGGATCGATTCGTTTTAAGGCCGCGGGTTGAACCTGCAGCTTGCGTGCACGAACATTCATATGAAAAAAACAGCTCCTTTAGGTGAATCTGCCTGGTGGAGCTGTTTTTTTGGTGGCCGCAGATTTTCCCAAATCTAATCTTTCAGGCTTAATACACGCGGAAAAGTTATAGGGAATAGCTATTAGTTATATTGTTTTCAGGTCTTGGACGCCTTTTGCGGACAGGGGTACAATAGGGCAAAACAAAACTATCAAGCGTGCAGAGGAGTCCGGCAACTATGATACATACGGTTTTAGCTACGCTGCTTCATGTAATCGTTCCGCTTTCGATTCCGGTAATTGCCGGCGCGCTGCTGGCGCGTTTTCGCGGTTTGGACACCAAGCCGCTGCTGACTTTATATTTGTATGTGCTGAGTCCGGCGATCATTTTCGATACGCTGATGAACGCGCATATTTCCTCGGGCGATGTGTTCAGCACGATCGGGTTTTCCTTGTTGAACCTGGTGCTGATGTGGGGCCTTGCCAAGGCGGGGGGCCGGCTTCTGAAGCTGGACGCGCCGGAAGCGGCCGGGCTTACGCTCATATCGGCGCTGACGAACAGCGCCAACTACGGCTTGCCGCTTGTGCTGCTCGCTTTCGGTCAGCTCGGGCTCGATAAAGCTTCGCTTTATGTCATCACGCAGATGATCATCGTTAACACGGTTGGCGTGTATTTTGCCGCCCGTTCGCAGTTTTCCGTAAAAAGCGCGATCCGGTCGGTGTTTGCCCTGCCGGCGATCTATGCCGCGGCCGTGGCGTTTTTTCTTCGCATGACGCACCTGCAGCTCCCGGCGGAGATCACCCAAGGGGTTTCCATGGTGGCGGCCGCTTATTCGCCGGTTGTGCTGACGGTGTTGGGCGCGCAGATGGTGAAGGTCGGAAGATCGGACGCCGCTCCCGCCAAGCGATCCGCGGTTTGGGCCGGCATTGCCGTGAGGCTGGCCGCGGCGCCCGTTGCCGCTTATATCGCATTAATCGTATTGGGCATTACGGGTACGCTATTTTCCGTCCTGTTCATCTTGGCTTCGATGCCGGTCGCCGTGAACGCCGTCGTTCTGGCCGAACGGTTTGACGCCGCGCCCGGGCTGGTGTCGAGATGCATCGTGTGGACGACGCTGGCTTCGTTTGTCGTGCTGCCGGTGCTGCTCGTGCTGGTTTAGTTCACCGAGAGTTAAGCATTGAGGCTTCCTTTTCGGCGGAAAATGAAGGATGAGATTAACAGCAACAGCGGTATTAAAGCACAAGCAACGACTCCGAAATAACCGGTTAATTGGCCCATCCTGTCGATTTCCACAAAATTTTGAGGATACATGGCTGCGGCAAACAGTAAAACTAACGGAAGGTAATAGATGTACCTGTTCCATTTTTGCGTAAGTTGGCTGAGTCCGGCGACAATGTAAAAATAGTAATTTGCTGTGGTCATGTAAATTTTAATCGTCCACAAAACGATAAACAACAATTCAAACCGTTCCAGGAACGCGCCGGGAAATTCGATTTGCTGGGCAAAAGAAACAACCGGCCACTGCAAGCGGGAAACTTCTTCCACGGACATGCAGGCGATGACCATCGTGACCATGAGGAGATACAGCCCCATGGCGACGGCATAGCCGATCGCCCCCGCCTTCCACGCCTTTTGCGGATGAACCATGAAACTCGTTAAGATGAGCATGGATTCGAAACCTAGGGTTGAAAAGGGAACTACCTCCAGAGATTGAAGGATCGGCCTCCATCCCTTATGAAAAACGGGACGCAAATAATCCGGATCGAAATGGTTGATATTGAGAACAATCAGCAGCAAAAAAACGACAAAGGTTAAAGGGAAAAAAAGCTCCACCAACCGCACCATCACATGAAGGCCGCCCGAGGTCAAATAACCGACAAGCAGCAGAAACGGGATAAGAATCGCGCTGATCGGTGTTCTCTCCAGGGCCAGAGCTTTGATAAATTCCGCCATCATTCTTACTACATGCGAGCAGACCAACAGGCAGTATACAATAAATGAAAGGTTGATGAGGTGTCCGATAAATTTACCCGCAACCCGTGTACTTATCTTATAAATCGTCTCCCCGGGAAATCGCCGGCATAAGCTCACATTGATAAAAACGGCGACCAAACCCAGCAAGCTGGACAAGAGCAGTCCCTGCCAAACATCGGGAGTTTGCGTCTTTTCCGCTATACTTCTGGGCAAACTCACAATTCCCACGGCGTACACGGTCGAGGTGACCGTAAGAACGGTTTGTAGAGTGGAGATTTTTTCATGTTTCATGGTAGGCAGATTTGTCATGGCGACCCCGCTCCTTTAGAATAAGCTCCCGTTCTCCTTACTTCAACATCCACCAGAACGTCGATCGGGATTTGACTGAAAGTATCCGGCCAGTTGTTCTCCACGCGATCCCAGGCTTCGGGATAGTCCGTTTTTATTTTTGTGCGAAAACCGGCCACATCCGCTTTTTCCTTCCGAAGTTTGCTTAAAGACCGAAGCACGCTCTCTTTGATTTCTTCCTGCGCCGCTTCCCTGGCCGTTTGCAGAAACGGTTCCTTCAGAAGATCGGCAGAGACAACCCGGTTCTCGTTCAGATTAAGGGCGGTTTTAATCCGGACCGTAAATGAGATATCCTGTCCATTGGCACGCGGGATGAGTTTTCTCTTCACTTTGTCGACTTCAAATACCATCGCGTGGTTCGTCCGCGGATCCTCGGCTTTAACAACAGTCCCCTCCGTGTTTCCCAGCATCCAATTGATCCCGCTGATATCCTCCTCGTCTAGCCAGCCGGCAAATTTCTTCGTTTGGCCGCTGATCAGGGCCGCGCCTGTCAGACGATTGCCGCCTTCGCCGGTATCCAGCCGTTGAATTAAAAAATCGGCTCCCTGCGAAATCCGGATCGAAATGTCTCCCAACGTGATCTTTGGTGGTATTTTTTCGTTTAAAGCGCTGTTTTTGGCTAGATCCCTCAAATCCACGGAAGGGATGTCTTTATGTTTGCCCGTCTTCGTCAGAGCTTCTTTGGCACTGCCCTTCACAACCATAACAACCGAATTTCGGCTCGTTTTGTAGGAGCGGTTATACGTATCCAGCAATTGGTCGATCCGCCACTTCCGCAAAGCCTGATCGCTGATCAAGACCAGCCGGATAAAATTGTACAAGGGTGCACGAGCCACCTGTTTCGCCTGTTCTCTAGAGGCATACTGGATGGAATCCCCGTAAAGCGTTGTTATGTTGGTGTATGCATTTTCTTGTTTTTTCTGAGCGATTAAATGCTGATAAGTAAGTTCAAGCATATCCTGATCCATATCGATGGCAACGCCGAGAATGATGCTCAAGTCTTCGATTTCCCTGCTGTCCCAGCAACCGGCAAGCACGGCGCAGGCCATCCATCCGGCAATGCATTTTTGCAGCAGCCGGATGCGGCGGAACCGAAAGATAAAAGCTGTCATAGGTTTACTTCCTTTTTCTGTGGGACAATGTCTCGTCCTGAGTTTTTAACGTTAATGAACGCTTTTTGAGATACCTGAAAGGAACGCGAACCCAAGTATCTTGCTGATCTCTTAATCGGATCGGGGCCAAAGGCGCCATGTAAGAAACGCCGAAGCTTTTGATCCGAACCATATGGGCACCCAGAAATATGAACGACAGGATCACCCCGTAGAGCCCGTATACCGAGGCAACCAGCATAACCGGGAAGCGCAGCAGGCGGATGCCGATACTGCCGCTGTACTGCGGACTCGCAAAGGATGAGATCGCGGTAACCCCGACGATAATCACCATGAAAGGACTGACGATCGACGCCTCAATGGCCGCTTCCCCGATGACAAGCCCTCCAACAATGCCGATGACCTGGCCTATGCCTTTGGGCAGCCGCAAGCTTGCCTCGCGCAGGATTTCCAATGACACTTCCATGATTAGAGCCTCGACAAAGACCGGAAAAGGGATGCCTTTCCGCGAGGCCACAATGGACATGACCAGATCGGGCGGGATGAGCCCGGGATGGAAGGAAACCAAGCTGACGTATAGGGAAGGCAGGAAAGTTGCTATAAACAACGCCATTAGACGAAGAATGCGAAAAAATGACCCTAACGGGAACCGTTCGTAATAATCCTCCGGGGATTGGGCCAGCATCCAGAAAGTCATCGGAGCTATCAGCACGAACGGCGTGCCGTCCAGCATGATGACAACCTTTCCGCCCATCAGGGCGCTCACCGCTTTATCCGAGCGTTCCGTCGCTTGAAGCTGCGGAAACGGAGACCACGGTGTTTCCTCGATCAATTGCTCTACGATCCCGCTATCTTGTACATCGTCGATGTCGATGGCTTCAATCCTTTTTTTGATGTCCTGAACCAGTTCCGGATTGGCAATGTCGGCGATATAGAGCACGGCCAAGTTTCGGGAAGATCTTTTTCCAACCCGGTATTTATCGATTTTGAAACTGACGTCCTTCACAAATCGTCTGATCATGGCAAGATTGCTGGCCATGTCTTCGACAAAACCTTGCCTCGGTCCTCTTACCAAAGTTTCGGTAGCGGGTTCTTCCACATTTCGAGCAGGGAAATTTGCGGTCTCGACAATCAGCGCTTCATCGATTCCTTCAATGAGCAGGCAAGTCTTCCCCGACAATACTTCCAAAACACACTTATCCAGAAACTCGCCCGTTTCAATTCCGACCGGCGAAGCGGTCTTCTGCAGCAGGTCTTCCTTTAATGTTTCCGGGGCATACGCAGGTTTATTGTCCCCGAGCCCCGCCAGAATCAACGGTTTGACGATTTGTTCATTAATTGCATTGATGTCCGCGATCCCGGAGAGATAGACAATGATGACTTGAAAGCCGGTTTGCCCTACATCCAATTCCTTGAAGACGGCATCGGAAAAATGGCTAAGGGTGCGCTTCAGATATTCCACATTTGCTTCAAGCGGCCTTGCCATGGCGATCCTCCTCAGAAACGTATCCGTGAACTTTAACAGGTAATATGTGTAAAAAAAAATAATATTCGTATCTCAACTATGTGCGTTTTTCAGGGGAAGAAGGACTGCCCGATAAGATTCAACTGCAAAAAGGAGTCAATTTCATAATTCAAAACGCTTGATATAACTGGATTTTTTGGGCATAGAAAAAGGAGTACCTCCCCAAATCTCGAAGTAATAGTGACCAAACCAAACTCGAGAAAGAGAAACGGAGGTAATCCCTATCTATTCAATTCGCCAAACGGAGTTGTTTTCCTTCGAGGAATTAATGGAAATGCGCCCCGAAGATAAGTACAGCCAAATCTTCGAGCATTTGGATCTTGCCCCAGTCATGCAGGCACTCAGCAAACCAAAACGTCGCGGGCGTAAGGAAGAATTAAATTATCCAGCCATGGTATATTCGCTGCTCATCGCAAAGATGGAGGGTATAGAATTCGTCTCTTCCATCATAAAACGTCTGGAAAGCAGCGAGGAGTTTCGCATCCAATGCCGGTTCACCGGCTCGGACCGTATACCAAGCGAATCGACCTACTCTCGGCTGAATCTGGCGCTGCAGCAAAAGGGTCTGCTCGAACAGGTGCTGGACCGTTTGGTGAGAGCCGCTCATGCCGAGGGTTTCTTAACGGGAGCTCATATCGCCGTCGATTCCTCGGCGGTTGAAGCGTGGGACTGCCAATATGGAGAATCTGCTGCCAAACGCCGAGCCGCAAGGAAACAGAAGCAAAAGAAGGAATCTTCGGTGCAACAGCTCGAAATGGAGCCCGTTCTCCCCGTGTCTGAGACCGAACCCACGAAGCCGACAAAGCCGGTTTACGGGCGTGGAAATTGCTCGGCCGAAGAAAAGGAGCGCCGCCGTAAAGAACGGGAAGCATACGAGGCGAGCCTGCCCCCTTTCGAAAAGAAAATAGAAAACATGTTGCCCTTCACCTACGACGAGCTGTTTGAAGCGATGCCCAGGTCTGCTTCGCGTTGCACCAAGAAAAATTCGAAAGGCAAGCTCACCACCTGGTATGGCTATAAAGCCAACATCGTAGTGGATACCGATAGTCAGTATGTGCTCAGCGGGGTACTGAGCTCGGCTCATTTGAACGACCAACGCATGGCTGTACTGTTGCTCAAAGGTCTTCCACTTAAGTTTCCCATGCTGAAGGTGAAATATGGGTTGGGGGACAAAGGCTACGACAGCACGCCCATTTACGAGTTGATTCGTTCGCTCCAAGCTTACCCGATCATTGATATCATCCACCATACGGCTCCGCCGGAAGGGATGAATCTTGATTATGGTCCGGTTTGCAAAGAAGGCCACGCCTATCGGTACGACAGCTTTGATCCCAAGTATGAGACACTTCGGTATACCCGTCCAAGCGAGTGCAAGGAATGTCCGTTTGCGGAATCCGGCTGCCAAAAGGTGTTTAAAATTCGGATCGAAACGGACGTGCGTAAGCACACCTATCCGGCAAGAGGCAGCAAAGGGTTTAAAGAACTGTACAAAAAGCGAACGGCTGTCGAGCGTGTCTTTGCCTATCTCAAGGGTTACTATGGATTGAAACGAACACGTCACCGCGGTGTCCGAGCCAACGTCGACTTCCAACTCAGTATACTTGCGTACAACCTAACCAAGTTTGCACTCGATAAGTTGAATAAACGCCTGCCTCAAGCAGCATAACCGTATTTTTTTAAACAAGCAGCATTTTATTTTCGGTAATTATAGCTCTATATTCGAATCGAATTATGAAATTGACTCAAAAGTGCATTCTATTTTCCGTAAATCACCACTTTAGAGGGATTGAAATGCAAAAGCTTTTGCATTTGACGGGATTTTCGGGGCATTCGGGTGAAAATCACCTACACTTTTTCATTTCTTTAGATTTCCTCAAATTCCTTTTATGCTAGAATTTAGACGATGGGAGGATTAACATGTTGAGATTAATAAAAAAACTGAGCTTCTGGCTGCCGCTGCTTTCGTTGATTGTTTGCGTTTATAATCTCACGGGATACGATGACAAAAACCTGTTGCTCGCTCTTACAAGCCCACCGTTATTATGGTTTAATCATGAGTTGACGAAATTGCACTATATGATGAATAGCGAATTATTGTGGCAGTTCGTTCTTTATGGGATTCATTTTTCCTTCTGGTTGCTTGTTGGTCTAGCAATAGACTGGATCATTTCAAGAATAAGGGCTTACTTATAGGCTGACCCTATCACAATTATAGTTATTATATCTTGGAACAATTAACGGGAACGTGCTATATTGAATTCAACATACAAAGCGCTGGCCGATTGGTCGTAAAACCGCCGGCTTTCCGCTTTGTTCCAGGTTCGATTCCTTGTGTGGGGTGAAAAAAATGAGCAGCAAAAAAACGATGTATGAGAAAATTTGGGATAATCACGTGATTTATCAGGAAGAGGGCAAACCGAGCATTATTTACATCGATTTGCATCTCGTGCACGAGGTCACTTCGCCTCAGGCGTTTGAAGGCCTGCGGCTGAGCGGCCGCAAGGTTCGCCGTCCGGATCTGACTTTCGCGACGATGGACCATAACGTTCCGACCAAAGACCGCTACAACATCAGCGACCCGATCTCCAAGCAGCAGATCGATACGCTGTCGCAAAACTGCCGTGATTTCGGCGTAACTTTGTACGATTTGGACACGATCGATCAAGGCGTTGTTCACGTTATGGGGCCGGAGCTTGGCCTTACGCATCCCGGGAAAACGATCGTCTGCGGCGACAGCCATACGTCGACGCACGGCGCGTTTGGGGCATTGGCCTTCGGAATCGGCACCAGCGAGGTGGAGCACGTGCTGGCTACGCAATGCTTGCAGCAGGCCAAAGCCAAGACGCTGGAAGTACGGTTCGTAGGTAAACGCAAACCGGGCGTAACGGCCAAAGACATGATCCTCGGCGTAATCGCCAAATACGGCACCGATTTTGCGACCGGATACGTCATTGAGTATACGGGCGAAGCGATCCGCGAGCTGTCGATGGAAGAGCGGATGACCGTCTGCAACATGTCGATCGAAGCCGGCGCCAGAGCGGGGCTGATCGCTCCGGACGAAACGACGTTTGACTATTTGCGCGGGCGCCAGCATGTGCCGCAAGGCGAAGCGTTCGAGCGAGCGGTGGCTGAATGGAAAAAGCTGGCGACTGACGAAGGCGCGGAATATGACCGCGTGGTCGAATTTGACGTGGATTCGCTGATTCCGCAGGTAACCTGGGGCACGAGCCCGGGCATGGGCACCAGCATCGACGGACGCGTCCCTAATCCGGCGGATTTCGCTACGGACAACGAGCGGAAAGCGGCCGAGAAGGCGCTTGAATACATGGGCCTGACGCCGGGAACGCCGATGACGGACATCGAGATCGACTACGTGTTTATCGGTTCCTGCACGAACGGACGGATCGAAGACTTGCGCGCGGCGGCGCAAATCGCCAAAGGCTACAAGGTTTCCGATAAAGTGACGGCGATTGTCGTACCGGGCTCCGGCCGCGTGAAATTGCAGGCGGAAAAGGAAGGCCTGGACAAAATTTTCACGGAAGCCGGATTTGAATGGCGCGATGCCGGCTGCAGCATGTGCCTGGCGATGAACCCGGACGTTCTCCAGCCCGGACAGCGCTGCGCTTCCACCTCCAACCGGAACTTTGAAGGGCGGCAGGGACGCGGCGGCAGAACGCACCTCGTTTCTCCGGCGATGGCAGCCGCGGCTGCGATCAAGGGACGTTTTGTCGATGTTCGCGAGTGGGAAATCAAAAGCGAAGTCCTGAGCTAATCAAGGTAAAAAGGGGAGAATCGATCGATGGAAGCATTTAAAAAACTGACCGGCATCGTCGGTCCCGTGGACCGCGTCAATGTCGATACCGACGCCATTATTCCTAAGCAATTCCTTAAACGCATCGAACGTACGGGGTTTGGACAATTTTTGTTCTACGAGTGGCGTTTTGACACCGAAGGCAATGTCAATTCCGAGTTTGATTTAAACAAATCGCGCTATGAAGGAGCATCGATCCTGATCTCGCGCGCGAATTTCGGCTGCGGCTCTTCGCGGGAGCACGCGCCGTGGGCGATTCTCGATTACGGATTCCGCTGCGTCATCGCGCCGTCATTTGCCGATATTTTTTACAACAACTGCTTTAAAAACGGCATCTTGCCGATCAAGCTGTCGGAGGAGCAAGTCGAAGAGCTGTTCCAGCGCACGGCGGCCCATGAAGGCTACAAGCTGACGGTGGATCTGGAAGAAAAGACGATTAAGGACGAACACGGCCTGAATATCGCTTTTGATCTCGACGAGCACCGCCGCCAATTCCTGCTGCAAGGCCTGGACGACATCGGCCTGACGCTGCAGCACGAGGATTTGATCGCAGCTTACGAGAAAAGAAGATTCGGTTAAACTTTAGCCGTCAAAGAATGGGAGCTCCCGGTTTATGACCGGGAGTTTTTTTGCGTTCATAAGGCGGTGGCGGCCGCGTTTACGGGAGCCGCAGAAATAGCGGCGGTTTTTGTGCTTATTACCCGGATCCAGGCATGTTCATCCCCCTTAACGGCATTTCTTGTCCCTATTTTCCTATAAGTGATCAGAAAAGCAGGTGAGTTCTGACGGGCTTAAGAAAATAGCGACATAAAATTCCTTTATTTCGCTCGAATGGTCGGATACCGCCGGAATAACGCCACTTTTTGCGCTTATCCTTTTCGTTGGGCCTAAGGTGGACGGCTCGCGCGTCATCGAATGTCCGTTTTTGTAGCTCTTTGAAAATATAAGTCTATCAGGAGGCGCTATTTTCTGATATTATGGAAGTAATTAGCAGCCTTTTGCGGATGAGGATTCTTTTTGTCGGTAAATTTAACTAGGGTGAGGTAGGGATGAGGTTCATGAAGAAAATCGGCTTTTTCTTGTTTGCGTGGCTTTTTTTGCTTGGACTACCGGGATTAAGCCACGCGGCTTCGTCCGGCACGCACATTTATTTGGACGGCCAAGAGCTGGTGCAGCCGGAAAATGCGCAGGCCGGGATTGTTCAAGGGAGCGTGATGGTGCCGATCCGCGTGATCGTCGAAGGGCTTGGCTACGATGTTGCTTGGGACAAGGCGAGCAGTACGTTGACGATCAAACAGGCGGGAACCAACCTGAAGCTGAAGATCGGCGAAGAAACGGCCGTTGTGGGCGAACGGAAGGTAAAGCTGAACGGCGTTCCTTTTCTGCAGGGCGATACGACTTTGGTGCCGCTGCGGTTTGTCGGCGAGCAAATGGGGTTGAATGTAAGCTGGAACAACGAATCCAAATCCGCGTATTTATACAGTCCGGTCGGCGGTTCGGTGGACGGCGTTCTGCCCGGGCATGTCAGCGGAGCCGCGGCGCCGGACGGAGAAATCAAGGTGCCGGCGGATGAGCCGGAGCAAGACAATACATACATCCCTTCCAACGACGACGATAAAGGCATTACCGCCGATATGCCGCAGGGAGAAGGGAATGGCGGTACGGTAAACGAGCAGACCGGCCCGGCGCTCATTACGGGGATGGGCTTTGGCGAAAACCGGTTGATACTTGCGGTATCCGGCAGCGTTGAACCGAACGTGTTTACAATGACCGCTCCCGACCGGATCGTCGTGGACGTTCCGAATGCCGGGTTTGACAAGTCTTTTCTGGAGCAATATCCGCTGGACGAGTATAATAAAGGGGAGCTGGCGACCGCCGGAAATCCGGACGTGTCGAAAATCCGCTATTCTATATACAGCGAAGTTCCGGGGACGGTCCGCATCGTGATCGATCTAAACCGCGGCAGCCAATTTAAGCTGACGAATAACGGCGACGGCCTCGTCATCGTTGACTTGACGGCGGATGCAGCAAACCCGGGCCGCGATCTGGGAATAAACGGTAGGCCGATCGTCGTCATCGATGCAGGACATGGCGGCGGCCAGCCGGGGGCGACCAGCGTAACGAAGCGGCAAGAGAAGGATTTTACGCTGGCGGTGGCGTTAAAGGTACAGGCTCTGTTGGAGCAGGAGCCCGGACTCGATTTAATAATGACCCGGGATTCGGATGTGACGTTGTCGCTGCAGGATCGCGTAAAAATAGCCAATGATGCAGGCGCCGACGTGTTTGTTTCCATCCACGGCAACAGCATCGATCCGCCGGCCAATCCGAGCGGTTCGGAGACGTATTATACCCGGGAGGAAAGCATCCCCCTCGCCAACGTGATGCACAGACATCTCGTCCAGGCAACAGGGCTGGCGGATCGCAAAGTGCGCTACAGCAGTCTGCACGTGACCCGCGAGACGACGATGCCCGCCGTGCTTCTTGAAGTGGGGTACCTCAGCAACAAGAACGACGAGTCTCTCATGTATGGCGAAGAGTTTCAACAGCGCGTTGCCGAAGGCGTCGTTGCGGGGATTAAGGAATACTTGGGCCTGTGATTTTGTCGGAGATAAACGATAAACAAGGGGGTAGCGGCATGAGAAAAATGGGATGTCTTTTGCTGATCATCGCTCTGTTGGCGCTGGCGGGCTGCGGACAAAAGCCTGCAGCTATGCCGGCGGATACCGGGAATGCTTCAAACGCCGCGGAAGGCGGCGCGAATAATGGCCAGGGCCCGGCGGCCGATTCCAGCCAGGGTGCCGGTGGCGAGGGAGCGGGCCAAACCGATGCAAGCGGGCCGCAGCAAACATCGGAGCAGGTCAAGCTGACGGTTAAGGTTTATTTTACGGATAATGATCTTATAGAATTGAAGCCGGCCGAGCGTGAGATTGAGGTGCCGAAAGGGCAAGAAGACCTCAAATATGAAGAAGCGTTTAAGGCCCTGCAGTCGGCCGATCCAGGTTTGATTTCTTTATGGGAGAAAGTGAAGCTCAACAGCGCCGCTTTTTCCGAAGCGAACGGCGAGCTGGCGCTCGATATTGAGTTGCCGGACGAGGCCCGGCTCGGCGCGGGCGGCGAGGCGCTAGCCATCGATGCGCTGAAAAAGACGATGTTCCAGTTCGACGAGGTGAAGCAAATCGAGGTTACCGTAGGCGGAGAAAAGGTCGAATCGCTTATGGGCCATGCGGACCTTGAGCACCCGATCACCAGATCCGGAAGCTAAAGGAATTTTGGAAAGTTTACATGCAGAAACGAGGCTGTCCCAAAAGGTCGTCTACCTTAGGGAGCCTCTTTTTTTACGCTGTTTTTCTTCCGAAGAGTCAAATTGCCTACCTTCTTTTGGAGGGTTTGAGGCTTTGCTTTTCGCAAAATCAGGAAATGCAGTAGTTTGATAGGAAACAGTAGCAAATTATACGCAGAAAAATGCCATAATTTCGCAACTTTTCAAGGTTCGGAGCGTCTAATATGTCGTCTGGTGATGTCGAAGATTTGGGTAAGGTTTCATCGGCCGTCATGAGGCAAAAATACTAGGATGGTAGGGGTGACGAATGAGGAAAAAAAATTTGGCGGCAATGTTGTTCACTTTAATTTTATTGTTTGCGTTTTCGCAAACGGGACATGCTGCCGCGGGAAGTACCAGTGTTTATCTGGATGGAAGGGCGCTAACCTTGCCCGAAAATGGACAAGTCCAAAATGTAAATGGCAATGTGATGATTCCAATTCGTGTCGTCGCGGAGGAGCTTGGTTTTGACGTCAACTGGGAAAAAATGACGGGCACGGTAACCATACAGCAACCCGGAACAATTCTCACTTTGGCCGTCAACAAGACGACGGCAACGGTAAACGGCAGTGAGTTCATGCTGACGGTTGCCCCCATGCTGGCCAAAGATACCACGCTTGTCCCTTTGCGATTCGTGGGCGAGCAGATGGGGCTTGCGGTATCTTGGGACAATTCCAGCAAATCGGTTTATTTAACGAGTCCGAGCTCCGGCAGCGGTAGCGGCAGTATCGATAGCCCCGAGTCGGGCAACGAATCGGAGCAGCCGGGAACGCCGATCGAGCCGGAAAATGGCGGTGAATTGGCTTCCGTCAACGGCATCAGCTTTATTGACAATCGTTTGATGATCGACGTGGACAAGAACGTGACGCCGAACATTTTTACGATGAATGGCCCCGACCGGCTAGTGGTAGATCTGCCGCAAACCGTTTTTGCCGAGTCGCTTGCGACCGGCCAAACGATGGATAGCAATCAGAGCGGTATGATGGAAGTGATCGATTCTCCAGACGTGTCCAGCGTTAGATTCGCTTTGTTCAGCAGCGATCCTTGGACCGTACGCGTCGTGCTGGACCTGAATCATCAGGTGAATTATTCACTGGTAAACGAAAATGACGGACTTATTATCGTTGATTTGAATGCCGAAGCAATTGCTCCAGGGGACGGAACGGACACAGATGGCGGCTTGACTACGGTCGTGATCGATGCCGGGCACGGGGGGAAAGATCCGGGAGCGAGCAGCATCACGAAGAAAAAGGAAAAGGACTTCAACCTTGCCGTCGCTTTAAAAGTACAGCAACTGCTTTTGGAACAAGGGCCGAGCATTAACGTCGTGATGACGCGCGAGAGCGATACATATCCGACACTGCAGGATCGGGTGAAGATTGCGGAAAATGCCAATGCGGACATTTTTATTTCCATCCATGCGAATTCCGGCCCGGCGACGGCGACCGGAGTTGAGACGTATTACACCCGCTCCGAAAGCGCGGGTTTGGCGAAGGTTATGCACAAACATCTCGTGGAATCGTCGGGGCTTCCGGACCGCAAGGTGCGCACGCAAAGCCTGCACGTCACTCGTGAAACGACCATGCCGGCGGTGCTGCTGGAATGCGGATATTTAAGCAACAAAAACGACGAAGCCCTGCTATACACGGAAGAATTCCAGAACAATGTGGCACAGGGAATTGTCGATGGAATCAAAGAATATCTCGGCGTGAACTAAACGCGGGAAGGAGGAACAACCGTGAACAGAAAAGGATGGGTCATGGGGATGCTGGTTGTTTTGCTCTTGCTGAGCAGCGGTTGCGGTCAAAAACCGCAGGCCGCTCCGACCACCGGAACGGGAAACGCAGGGTCGAACGAGGCTGTCGGGGAGCCTGTGGCGGCGGCTCCGCAAAATGAAGGGCAGGGCTCGCAAGGAGAGGATAACGGGAAGGAGCAGGCACAATCGCCGCTGCAAACAACATCGATCGAGGCTTATTATACGGATGATAACATGCTGGAGTTAACGAAGGAAACCCGGCAAATTTCGTTCGAATCCGATCAAGACAAATATTTGGCGGCGCTAAAAACGCTGCAGTCCAGCGAAAATACCGGCTTGTTTGCTCTCTGGGAGAAAGCTGTTTTTCACTCGGCTACGCTTGCGGATGGAGTATTGACGGTCGATATGTCGCTGCCTGATGAGGCGCGCCAAGGTGCCGGCGGAGAGGCGCTGGCGATCGAAGCGCTGACCAAAACGCTGTTTCAATTTCAGGAAGTTAATGCCATCGAGCTGCTCGTTGACGGGGAAAAGGTCGACACCTTGATGGGACATGTCGAATTAGATCATCCTCTGTTAAGAAATTAGGGGAAAATTGAAGGAACTCGCCTGCCCGCGTCGAACATGACAAGGAGAACTTTTTTAAAAGGGGAGAATTGGATGGCATCATTTAAACGCAGTTCTCGAAGAAATGCCCATAGAGCGGTTTCCGCCATGCTCGTAACGGCGATGTGTTTCAGCGGAGGCGCAGCAGTGTTCGCCGATGAGATGTCTTCCACATCTACGGGAACTTCGCAAACGATTTCCTCAACGACGTCGTTGTTCAGCGACGTGGCGAACGGTTTTTGGGCGGAAAAACATATATATAAGCTGGCCGCCGAAGGGATCATTCTTGGCGATGCCGGAAAATTCCGGCCGGGGGACGTCGTAACGCAGCAGGAAGCGATCACGATGGCGATTCGGCTAATGAATCTGGAATCCCAATTGGGCAACGGCTCGAAAGTCCCGGCGGATTTGAAAGTCGGCAACTATTTCAAGCCTTATCTGGAGCTGGCGTTGTCCAAAAATCTGCTGGATAAGAACGAGGAAATCGCCGCAACGGCGGACAAAGAATCCTGGGGCGAGAAAAAAGCGACGCGCGAGTGGGTTGCCAAAATTCTCGTTCGGGCCTTGGGAAAGGACGCTGAAGCGAAAGCTTCGGCAACCTTGTCCACGGGTTTTGCCGACCAATCGAGCATTTCCGTGAATGCCCGCGGATACGTGAATGTCGCGGTTCAATTGAAAATTACGACCGGGGTTGAAGGCAAAAAGTTCGACCCGCAAGGGAAAGTGACGCGTGCGCAAATGGCTGCGTTTTTAAGCCGTGGCAGTGAGTATATCAGCGCCAACTATAAGAACGCGTATGAAGGCATCGTCACCAATTTGACAGGCGACAGACTGACGTTATACGCGAACGGACAAACGAAAACCTTTGCTTTGGACAACCGTACCGCTTATTTCGCCAAAGATTCCGAAGTCAAAATCAACAAAAGCCAATTGAAGCTGTACACGAAAGTTTTGGCGGTTGATAAGGCGGGTTCGGCCGCTTACGTTGAGATCATCGATCCGGCGGAGCAGTTGGACAGCGTGGAAGGAACGATGCTGCGGATACTTGGCGACAACCGCTTGCTGCTGCTCGTCGGTAACGAGCCCGAGACGATTGTGTATGACGATAGCACGGTTTTCCTGGATCAAAGCGGCAAAGCGATCAAACCGGCTAATCTCCAGCCGGACACCAAGATGGTCGTTAAACGGGAAACTTACTCCGGCCAGCACAGGCCTATCATCATTCAATCGACCGTGTTAAGCAAGAATGGAACCGGTGTGATCGAAGCGGTTTATGCGGACGGCAACACCGTTACCATTAAAGATCAAGACGGCACGACGGGGAAGTATGAAGTCGATAAAAATGCGCTGCTCCAGTACCAAAATCAACTGATGAGCTTAAGCGAATTGCAAAAAGGCGCTGCTGTTCAATACACGGTAAAAAACAGCGTTCTCGTCTCCCTCAAAGTGACCGGAAGCACGGAGCGGGCGCTCGAAGGGACGTTGCTGGAAATCGGCACCGACGCCAACATGCTGACGATCAAAAGAAGCGGCGGTGCCCTGGAAACGAGGCTGCTTGACGATAAGCCTGTGATTAAGATCGCCGGGATTGCCAATCCCGGCATCGACGATCTGATCGCCGATCTGAACAATGGGGACCAAGTCAAGCTGACGCTGAACAGCACCGATGTTGTAACCGGAATCGAGGTTCTCGGACGCAATGTGAAGCATCTCAAACAAGCGACCGTCGTTTCCTACGATACTAAACTGCAGGCCCTGATGGTTATGGACTCGGAAGGAAAACCGCATGCGTTTACGCTGGATGATAAGACGGAAGCGTATTACGACTCCGATTATGATGATCTAGATTTGGATGAGCTCGAGGATCTTCTGACTAAAAATCGAATTGTTAATATCGCTTATTTGGGTGACCGGGTGGTTTCCGTTCAGGTCATTTACAAATACGTCGGCAAGTTTGTGGAGGCGGACACTTCCAACAAAGAGATCGTAATTGAAGTGGAGGGGGAACTCCTCAGATTGCCTTACAACTCGAGTTTGGATATGGAGATTTCCGGAAAATCAAAACCTACCTTTAATGACTTCTCTAAAGGGGATCCGGTTGTAGCTGTTCTGGATTCCAGACAAGACAAGGTAGAATTGCTTGGCCTCAGAATCTCCAAACAATTTGAAGTAGCGTATGTAAATGCTTCGAGTGACCGCATCGGCATAAGTAAAGACAATTTCAGCAACTATATTTATGTGAAGGACGCCCGGTTTTTGGATAATAACGGAAATGTCATCAAGTTGTCCGATTTGCATGAAGGGGATACGATCAGCATTGATTTTGAAGGCCTGACGGCGGTCAAAGTGAAGAGAGTAAATTCACCAAGGTGACACAACGATTTCCGTGCAATCGCTCAAGGAAAATGATAAAATTGTTTTGTATTTCAGGCAGAGACGAGCTGGTTGAAATCGAAAAGCAATAATCGATCATTTTTCGTGAGATTAACCGTCTTGATGCGGGATGTTTCCCGGATCAAGACGGTTTTTTCTCGGGTAAAGGGGTGGAGACATGAATGCTGCAGATGTCCGTCATATATTGGACACCATCGGTGCCATGTTTCCGGATGCGCGCTGTGAGCTGAACCATAGCAACGCTTTTGAGTTAACGATTGCCGTGCTCCTGTCCGCGCAATGCACCGATGCGACCGTGAACAAAGTCACGGCGGATTTGTTCCGGAAGTATAAAACGCCTGAAGATTATCTTTCGGTTCCGTTGGAAGAGCTGGAGCAGGACATCCGCAAAATCGGTTTGTTCCGCAGCAAAGCGAAGCATATTCAAAACCTGTGCCGGATTTTGCTGGAACGATACGGGGGAGAAGTGCCGCGCGAACACGAGGAGCTGGTACAGCTGCCCGGGGTCGGAAGGAAAACGGCCAATGTGGTCGTTTCCAATGCGTTTGGCGTCCCGGCGATTGCGGTTGACACTCATGTGGAACGTGTCAGCAAACGGCTTGGGCTGGCAGGGTGGAACGATTCCGTCCTGGAGGTCGAAAAAAAGCTAATGAAGCGGGTGCCGAGGGACGAGTGGACGTTAACGCATCATCGGCTTATTTTTTTCGGGAGATACCACTGTAAAGCGCAAAACCCGAAATGCGAAGTCTGCCCGCTCCTGGACGTGTGCCGGGAAGGCAAGAAACGTATGAAAAAACCGAGAAGCAGGAAAAATAAAGAAGATGCGTAACCCAGCAGACAAAGACAATAGTAGAGGATGAGAGACCCTATGAAATGCATTTCGGTGTATACCGACAGCTTTGAGCAGTTTTCGGATGTATTTGAGCAAGTGATTGATCTGCAATTAGGCGAAAATGACGAACGCGAAGTGGAAGGTTTGGTCGTCAGCAATTCCGGCGAAGTGCCCGAGCACTACTTGGAACGGATGTCCGCCAAACCGGAGGTTGTCGTGATGAAAGACAAAACCAGAGGCATCACCATTTTGCAGCACGGAAAAGTGTTTGAAATCCTGCTTCCTTCCGATGAAGCTGCTGAGGTCGTTAGCTAACAATCCAGTAATGGGAAATTCCGGCCGTTCGGAAAGTGCGTTGATCGCGGTTTCCCTAAGCCCCGAAAAACAAACAGAATCCCTTTTGCTTAAGCCGATGAGCGTTCCTCCGGTTTAAGCGGAGGGGATTTTTTGTGCTTCCTGGACTTTTGGAGAGCTCCGGCTTAAACATTTTATAGGCTCAAAACCGAGATCGGTGCTTGACAAAATAAATTATGATAGCGTTCGTGCCTTGGTATCCCTGCATGCTCTGCATGCTGCTTTGCACGATTATCCCTCTTGTTCAGGGGGGAGAGGGTGGAGGCTAATCAAGGTCCTTTCATTTTTCCCGGTGACTTGTCCCATTCCTCCCGTGAGGTCTGCTTCACTTTTCCTAAATATCCTTCTCCTAAACCTTTTTCTCACAAACCTCCTTCTCACAAACCTCCTTCTCACAAACCTGTCTAACGCTCCCGAACTAATGATCTCGAACAGGTCTGCTTCTCCCAAACCTGTTTTCTTCTCCTGAATTTATCTTCCTCTCTGCCTCCGGATCAAATGGGATAATCGTGCAAAGCATCTGGGCAGCGGGTGTTAATCTGCTGACCAACCCGCCGGCCATTGATGATTATGTAAGCAATTGAGAATTTGAAATGTAAACGCATCCATGTGATTCGCATGTTAATTAATATGACATAAATTTTGACCGATTTGTTAACTTGCTGCGAAATGGACGGAATTTGGTGATACGTTAATTGACGTAGTTTTAACGTGAAACTATGATATAGATAAATTTTTACAGTTTATTCAAATTATTCGGGCCCGTTGATTTGGAAAGCTGACACTGAAGGAATAGAAAGGAGAGGAACGCATGGATCCCATAAGCGCGGACGTCCGCCCAATCTTAAACAGCGACATCGCCAGGCACCCCTGCTACAGCGAAGCGGCGCACCGTTATTTTGCGCGGATGCACGTGCCGGTGGCACCGGCTTGCAATATCGGGTGCCATTATTGCAACCGAAAGTTTGACTGCGTTAACGAGAGCAGGCCCGGCGTCGTCAGTGAAGTGCTGACTCCGGAAGAAGCGGCCCGCAAAGCGGCCGGCGTCGCCGCCCAGCTTCTGCAATTGTCCGTCGTCGGCATTGCCGGTCCGGGCGATCCTCTGGCCAATCCGGATAAGACGTTCGATACGTTTCGCCGGATCCGCAGCGCCGTTCCGGATGTTACGCTTTGCCTTAGCACCAACGGCCTAAACTTGATGAAATACCTTGATCAAATCGTTGAACTTGGCATTGCCCATGTCACGATCACGATCAATGCGGTCGATCCGGATATCGGCAGCCAAATTTACGGTTGGGTATATGACGAAGAATCGGGCCGCAAATATGAAGGCCGGAAAGCGGCAAGCTTGCTTATCACCCGCCAACTGCTCGGGCTGAAAGCCCTAAGCGACAAAGGGGTGCTGGTCAAAGTCAACTCGGTGCTGATCCCGGGCGTCAATGACGTGCATATGCCGGTTCTGGCCGGCATGGTGAAGCGGTTAGGGGCTTTTATGCACAACATTATGCCGCTCATCATCGCTCCGGGCAGCCGTTACGAACAGGAGGGCCGCGAGGCGCCGCCGCCGAAGCTGCTGCACGCCGTCCAAGAAGCTTGCGGCGGAGCGGGGGCGCAACTCATGAGGCATTGCCGGCAGTGCCGCGCCGATGCCATCGGCCTCCTGGGAGAGGATCGCAGTGGCGATTTCACTTGGGAGCGGCTTGCATCGGCGCCGCCGCTTGACCCGGCAGCGCGGGAGCGGCTGCAAGCCGACCTGGAGGAGAAAGTGAAGCGGCTGGCGGAACGCCAAGCGGCGAAAGCGGCTGCCGGACGCCGGCCGGAAGGCGGGTGTGCTTGCCCCGCGGCCACCGCTTCGGGAGCGCCTGCGGAAACTGCTGGCTATAGGCTGAGAGCTGCAGTCGCTTCCCGGGGCGAAGGCCGGGTCAACCTGCATTTCGGCCATGCCAAGGAATTTATGGTGTATGAGACCGACGGACAGGATGTTACCTTCCTCGGGATTCGCAAAGTGCAGGCTTATTGTCACGGCAAAGCGAGCTGCAATGGGGATAAAGCGGCGACGCTGCAGGAAATTATCGACAGCTTAAGCGATTGTTCGGTGCTTTTTTCGGCGGGCATCGGCAAAGTACCCGAAGCTAAGCTGAAGGCGGCCGGCATCATCCCGGTAGTCAAACCTGGCCAGATTGAAGAACTGATTTTGCAGCATGCCAAATATGAAACCAAATTTCTAAAATGGAGGTCATTCCTATGAGACAAATCGCATTTTACGGAAAAGGCGGAATCGGCAAATCGACGACTTCGCAAAATACGCTGGCCCAGCTGGCCAAAAAATTCAATCAACAAATTATGATTGTCGGCTGTGACCCGAAAGCGGACTCTACCCGGCTGATTCTGAACACGAAAGCGCAGCAAACCGTTTTGCATTTGGCGGCGGAGCGGGGTTCGGTCGAGGATTTGGAGCTGGCGGACGTCATTCAGGAAGGGTTCGGCGGCATCCAGTGCGTGGAATGCGGCGGTCCGGAGCCGGGCGTCGGCTGCGCGGGACGCGGCATTATAACGGCGATCAATTTCCTCGAAGAGGAAGGCGCCTATGAAGGGCTGGACTTCGTTTCCTACGACGTGCTTGGCGACGTGGTTTGCGGCGGTTTCGCCATGCCGATCCGTGAGAAAAAAGCGGAGGAAATTTACATCGTCTGCTCCGGCGAAATGATGGCCATGTACGCCGCCAACAACATTGCGCGCGGCATTTTGAAATACGCCAACAGCGGCGGCGTCCGCCTCGGGGGCTTAATCTGCAACAGCCGCAACACGGACCGCGAGGATGAGCTGATCACCGAGCTTGCCCGCCGCCTGAACACGCAGATGATCCATTTCGTGCCGCGGGATAACGTGGTGCAGCATGCCGAACTGCGGAGAATGACCGTCACCCAGTACAACGAAAGTCATTCCCAAGCCGCCGAATACGAGCAATTGGCCGACAAAATTCTGCACAACGACATGCTGACGATTCCGACGCCGATCAGCATGGAGGAACTGGAAGACCTGCTGATGGAGTTCGGGGTCATCGAAAACGAGGAGGAGGCCGCGAAGCGGATGAAAACCGCGCTTTAAGCGCGGCCGCGCCGTAGATTCCAGATTAGGAGATAAATAAGGAGCGGGAGGTTGGAGAATGGGAACGACGGACGTGATCCAAAAGAAACAGCTCGTCGAGGAGATGCTGGAGATCTTCCCGGAGAAAGCCAAAAAAGAACGCAAACGCCATTATGAGGTAATGGAGGAGGACTACAAGCAGACTAACTGCAAATGCGCCATCAAATCCAACGTCAAGTCGCGGCCGGGCGTGATGACGATCCGCGGCTGCGCCTACGCCGGCTCCAAAGGCGTGGTATGGGGGCCGATCAAGGACATGGTCCACATCAGTCACGGGCCGATCGGCTGCGGCCAATACAGCTGGGGCACGCGGCGGAATTATGCCAGCGGTATGTTGGGGATCGACAACTTTACAGCGATGCAGGTGACCAGCGATTTTCAGGAGACGGATATCGTGTTTGGCGGGGACAAAAAGCTGGAGCTCATTTGCCGGGAAATCAAGGAGATGTTTCCGCTGGCCAAAGGGATTACCATCCAGTCGGAATGCCCGGTCGGCCTGATCGGCGACGACATTGAAGCCGTGGCCAAAAAAATGAGCAAGGAGCTGGGTATCCCGATCGTGCCGGTGCGCTGCGAAGGCTTCCGCGGCGTCAGCCAGTCGCTCGGCCATCATATCGCCAACGACGCCATCCGCGACTTTCTGATGGGCCGGGCGGAGCTGAAGGAGTGCGGGCCATACGATGTCAACATCATCGGCGATTACAATATCGGCGGGGACGCCTGGGCGTCGCGGATTTTGCTGGAGGAAATGGGCCTGCGCGTTATCGGGCAATGGTCCGGCGACGGTACGCTCCAGGAGATCATGACCGCGCATAAAGCGAAGCTGAACCTCATCCATTGCTTCCGCTCGATGAACTATATGTGCGAGGTGATGGAGAATCAGTACGGGATCCCGTCCTTGGAGTACAACTTCTTCGGTCCGACCAAAACGATCGAAAGCTTGCGCAAGATCGCGTCATTTTTCGATGAGACAATCCAGGAAAATTGCGAAAAAGTCATCGCCCGCTATAAGGACGAAATGGACGCGGTAGTCGCCAAATACCGTCCGCGCCTCGATGGCAAGAAGGTCATGCTGCTGATCGGCGGCTTGCGGGCCCGGCATACGATCGGCGCCTATGAGGACCTGGGCATGGAAATCGTGGCAACCGGTTATGAATTCGCCCACAAGGACGATTATTTAAAAACGATCCCCGAGCTGAAACAGGCAACGATCCTGATGGACGATCCGGGCGCATACGAACTGGAGGAGATCGCCCAGCGGCTCGATATCGATCTGATGGGCGCGGGCGTGAAGGAAAAATACGTTTACCACAAAATGGGCATCCCGTTCCGGCAAATGCATTCCTGGGATTACAGCGGCCCCTATCATGGTTTTGACGGGTTTAAGGTGTTCGCCCGGGACATGGATATGGCCGTCAACAGCCCGGTGTGGAATTTGGTGAAGGCCCGGCAAAAAAAGGAGGTGACGGCATGAGCGAACCTAGGACGATTTTGGACCATAACAAGCTGTTCGACAGCGAAAAATACGTCCGCCAGCGGGAAAGAAAACGCGAGTTCGAAAACGCCTGTCCGGAGGAAGAGGTGCTGCAAACCGCGGCATATACCAGGTCGCAGGAGTACGCGGACAAAAACTTTGCCCGCCAGGCGGTGGTCGTCAACCCGGCCAAAGCTTGCCAGCCGCTCGGGGCGGTGATGGCCGCCTTGGGCTTTGAAAAAACGCTGCCGTTTATCCATGGCTCGCAGGGGTGTACCGCTTATTTTCGCAGCCATTTCGCCCGCCACTTCAAAGAGCCGGTTCCCGCGGTGTCCTCTTCGATGACGGAGGACGGCGCCGTGTTCGGCGGGATGCGCAATTTGATCGACGGGCTGGAGACAAGCGTCGCGCTCTACAAACCCGAAATGATCGCGATGAGCACGACCTGCATGGCCGAGGTGATCGGCGACGACTTGTCGGCCTTTATCGGCAACGCCCGGAAGGAAGGCGTACTGCCGGAAGGAATGCCGATTCCTTTTGCCAATACGCCCAGCTTTTCCGGCTCCCATATCACCGGCTACGACAACATGCTGAAGGCGATTCTTAGTTATCTGTACGAACGTTCATCAGGGCAAGCCGTCGATCCGGCCAGCAGTGGCAAGCTGAATGTTTTGCTTGGATTCGAGCCGTATACCGGCAACTTCTCCGAACTTAGGCGCATTCTGGAGCTGTTTGGGGCGGACTACACCGTGCTGGGCGATCACAGCGGCAATTTCGATTCCGGAGCGGACGGAACTTATGCGTATTATTACGGCGGGACCCGGCTGGCCGACGTGCCGGACGCGGCGAATGCGCAGGGAACGCTGGCGCTGCAAAAATACAGCCTGCGCAAAACGGCGGAATATATCGGGGAAACTTGGGGACAGCCGGTGAAGTCGCTGCACACGCCGCTGGGCGTCGCGGCCACCGACCGGCTGCTGGAAACGATCGGCGAAATGAGCGGCAGGCCGGTCCCGGAAGTGCTGCTGCAGGAACGGGCCCGGGTCGTCGACGCGCTGACCGATTCCCACAATTACCTGCACGGCAAACGGGTGGCGATGGCCGGAGACCCGGACCTGCTTTTGGGCTTGATCGGCTTTTGCCTGGAGCTGGGGATGGAGCCGGTCCATATCGTTTGCTCCAACGGTGACGCCGAATTCGCACAGGAGGCAGGTCTGCTTCTGTCGTCCAGCCCTTACGGCGCGGAGGGTAAGGTGCATATCGGCCGCGATCTTTGGCATCTGCGCTCCCTATTGTTTAATGAGCCGGTGGATCTGGCCGTCGGCAGCAGCCATCTGAAATACGCGGCCAAAGAGGCCGGGGTGCCGCTGCTCCGGGTGGGTTTTCCGATATTCGACCGGCATCATCTGCAGCGCTATCCGATCATCGGATATCAAGGTACCTTGAATCTGCTGACCTTATTCGTAAATACGGTGCTTGAGCGGTTGGATGAAGACGCTCCGGCCCACAGCTTTGACCTTGTGCGTTAACGTACAGGGTCAATCGGTTATCCGCAAGGATGCCGGGATGCCGGGACAAGAACATTTCGGATAGCAGGAGGGATCAGAACGGATGGAAGCGATGAGTATCACAGGTTATGCCGGAATGGGCGATTCCTGCGGCAAAGAGGAACCGCAAAGCAAGCCGTGTCCGCGGCCGAAACCCGGCGAAGCCGCGGGCGGCTGCTCGTTTGACGGAGCGCAAATTACGCTTGTTCCGATCGCGGACGCGGCGCATCTGGTTCACGGTCCCAGCGCGTGCGCCGGGAACAGCTGGGGGACGAGGGGCAGCTTGTCGAGCGGGCCGCGGCTGTCGGCATACGGCTTTACGACTGATCTGGGCGAGCATGACATCATTTTCGGCGGAGAGAAAAAATTGCGCGCGGCGATCGAATATATCGCGAAGCGTTTTGCGCCGCCGGCGGTTTTTGTATATTCGACCTGCGTCTCGGCGCTTACGGGGGAAGACATCGACGCGGTATGCAAGCGGGCGGCCGCCGAACTGGGAATCGCCTGCATTCCCGTCAACAGTCCAGGATTCGTCGGCAGCAAAAACTTAGGCACCCGCCTGGCCGGGGAGGCGCTCCTTCAATACGTGATCGGCACCGCGGAGCCTGCCGCCGCCATGGACACGGCCGTGAATCTGATCGGCGAATACAACATCGCCGGCGAAATCTGGGATATCGAAAAGCTCCTAAATCAGGCCGGCATCCACGTTCGTGCCAAAATAACGGGGGACGGAAGATTTAAGGAAATTGCCGGGGCGCACCGGGCCAAAGTCAATATGATCGTGTGCAGCCGGGCGCTGCTGGGCCTCGGGGTCAAAATGGAGCGAAAATACGGGATTCCTTATTTCGAGGGATCGTTTTACGGAGCCAAGGAAACGAGCTATTCCCTGCGGCAGCTGGCTTATCTGCTGGGCAGCCGGGAGGTGGAGCGGCGCGTCGACCGCCTGGTCGAGCATGAGGAAGCCCGCGTGATGCGCGAGCTGGCGCCGCTGCGCAAACAGCTCAAAGGCAAACGGGCGGTGTTGTATACCGGCGGCGTCAAAAGCTGGTCGGTGATCTCCGCGCTGCAGGAGCTCGGGATCAAGGTGGTTGGCGTCGGCACGAATAAAAGCACCGACGGAGAGATCGCCCGGATCGCCGAACGGGTCGGAGACGACGCGGTCTACATTTCCGAAGGGGGAGCCGGGCGCATTCTCAAAACGGTGCGTGAACGCAAGGCCGACCTGGTCATCGCCGGCGGACGCAACATGTACATGGCCTTAAAGGAGCAAATCCCGTTCGTGGACATTAACCAGGAGCGGCATACCGCGTTTGCGGGTTACGACGGGTTAATCCGCCTCGCCAGGCAGGTGGCGTTTGCCCTTGAGCATCCGGTGTGGAACCTGGTGCGGACGCCGGCACCTTGGGAAAGGGAGGGACATGATGACGATTAACAAAACGAACAAGCCGCTAAGCTGCAATCCTCTGAAAATCGGCCAGCCTCTCGGCGGAGTGCTGGCGCTGCAGGGCATCTACCGTTCAATGCCGATCATCCACGGGGCATTAGGCTGCACTGCGTTTGCGAAAACGCTGCTGACGCGGCATTACCGGGAGCCGATCGCGGTGCAGACGACCGCGCTGCAGGAGATGGACGTGATATTCGATGCCGACCGGAATTTGGAGGAGGCGCTCGAGACAGTGCTGGCGAAGCATCGCCCTGACTGCGTAGGCGTCATAAGCACCGCACTCACGGAAGCGTCGGGCGCGGATTACGCCGGACGAATCAAAACCTTCAAGCGCAAGCGCAATCTCCGCGACACGCTGCTGGTGACCTGTTCGCTGCCCGATTATCGCGGCTCTCTGGAGTCGGGGTACGGCGCGATGGTCGAGTCGATCATCGACGGCCTGCTGGAGCAGACGGGGCGCAAACCGCAGCGGCCGGTAAAACGCCAGGTGAACCTGCTGCCCGGTTCTTTTCTGACGGCGGCGGACGTGATGGAGCTTAAAGAAACCATTGCTTCGTTCGGGCTGGAAGTCATCGCCCTGCCCGATATGTCCACCTCATTATCGGGGCATCTGCTGACCGGTTTTTCGCCGCTCACCCGCGGCGGGGTACCGCTGGATTCCGCCCGGCAAACGCTCCGCTCGGAGCTGACGATCGCCATCGGCTCCAGCATGGAGCGTCCCGCCCGGAGACTGCAAAATGCGGCGGGTATTCCTTACCGGGTGTTTGACGGCGTATCGGGTCTTGCGGCCAGCGACGAATTTTTTTATTTTCTGCAGGAATTCAGCGGGGAACCCGTCCCTTGGCGTTACCGCTGGCAGCGGGAAAATCTGCTCGACGGCATGCTGGACGCCCATTTCAATTATGCGGGGGCGACGGCGGTCGTTGCCCTGGAGCCGGATCATCTCGTTTCGGCGGTCTCCTGGCTGAAGGAGATGGGCGTCGGCTTTCAAGGTCTGGTCGCCTCCTGCGAGACGCCGTCTTTGCAGCGACGAGACGAGGAAATCTGGATCGGCGATTTGGAAGATGCCGAGCGGCTGGCGGCCGGGGCGGACCTATGGATCAGCAATACGCACGGAAAAAACGGGGCCGAACGCTGCGGCGCGGCGTTTATGGCGATGGGTTTTCCGGTCCTCGACGAGCTTGGAGCCTACATGTCCCTGACGGTGGGGTATCGCGGGACGATGGAACTGATCAACAAAGCGGGCAACCGGCTCATCCGAAGGGAGGAGAACCAGCATGCGCGTAGCGTTTGCCACGGATGACGGCGTTCATGTGAACGCCCATTTCGGACATAGCCCGATGTTTGCCGTCTATGAAGTCCGCCCCGGAGACGCCAGATTTTTAGAAAACCGGATCGTTCCCGCGCAAATTTCTCCGGATGAAACGGGCAAAATCGATGTGCGGATTTCCCTGATCGGCGATTGTACGCTGGTGTTCCTGATGCAAATCGGAGCATCGGCCGCGGCGCGCGTGACCCGGCGGAAAATGATGCCGGTAAAGGTGCCGCCCGGCGTTCCGATCGAGGAACAAATCGCCCGGCTGCTGGAAATGCTGCGCGGCAAGCCGCCGATGTGGCTGAGTAAAGTGCTGCTTGCCGAGGAGGAGGCCGCTTCGGAGCAAAACGGGGAGAGCCGAAAAGAGGGATAAACAAGGAGGGATCGGCATGGAAGAAGCCACATATTTGGAAGGGGGCCCGGAGCCAGGTTCCGGTTTGCCGGAGTCCGCTCTTGGTATAGCGCCAACAAGTTTCGGTTTAGCGCAAACCGATTCCGGTTTGCCGAAAACAATGGGGAGCTCCGCAAATATCGAGGAACCGGACCGGCGATTGTTAGCGGCTTTTAACCGGACTCTTAGTCAAATGATCGATGCTTACGATTACTTCGGCAAGGGCAGCGGCCTAAGCGAGGAAGAGAAGATCGCCCGGCTGCTGTTGTTTACTCCGGAGGAGAAGCAGGCGCTAAGTCAGGATTGCACGCCGAACGCCAAGCTGCGGCGGCAAGTCGAGCATGTGTTTCAAGCGCTGGCGGCGGCCCTCGAGGCGGAGACGGGGCAGCTTATGCAAAGCATGGTGGAAATGAACGGAGAAGGGTTCGGCAGGGCCATTGTGTCCAGCGGCCGGTTGATCCTTGCCTCCGTCACGCTGCGGGCCGGGCTGCGTTTTCCGTTTACTTCCGCGGCGAAGCTGGAGAAATTTGCGTTAAGCCAAATGCGGGAGGGGCTGGACTGGCTTGCCCGGCATGGGGAAGTCGCGGCTGCGCGCTGACGTGGACATCTTTTGTTTTATAAAAAGGGAGGGGGACGGCGTGCCGGAAACGACGGAGCAAAACGCGGCGAAGAAGCTGGAAAGCCTGCAATACGCGGAGGAGAAGATGGAAAGCCCGCCATACGCGGAGCAGAACCAGCAGCTTGTAAAGGAGCTTGTCCGCTATGATCGCCAGCTCAAACTGCTGGGGCGGGAGGGTCAACGCAAACTGAAGGAAGCGGCGGTGATGGTTGCCGGCATCGGCGGGCTGGGCGGAACGGCGGCGCTTTACTTGGCGGCTGCCGGAATCGGCAAGCTGATTCTGGCACATGAAGGGATCATCCGGCTGCCGGATCTGAACCGGCAAATCCTGATGGATTCCGCCCGCGTGGGCGAGGAGCGGATGACTGCGGCAGTGGAGAGCTTAAAGCGGGTCAATCCCGAGGTGATCATTGAAGGGCACAATGCCCGGATCACGCTTGCGGAAAGCGGACCATGGGTAAGAGCGGCCGATATCGTGATCGACGCGAGGTACGATTTTCCCGAACGGTACGCCTTAAACCGCCTGTGCGTCGCCGCCGGCAGACCGCTGGTCGAAGCGGCTATGTACGGGTTTGAGGTTTCCTTGACGACGATCGTCCCGGGGGAAACACCATGCCTTGCGTGTCTGTACCCCGAGCGCCCGCAGGAATGGGAACCCCTCGGATTTCCCGTTTTGGGCGCCACCGCCGGTCTGGCCGGCTGCCTGGCGGCTTTGGAGGCGGTGAAGTGGATTACCGGGGTTGGCCGTCCGTTCATCAATGTCATGCACCGGATCAACACGCTGAATATGAGCAATTATACCGTTTCGCTCCGCTGCAATCCCGACTGCGAGTGCTGCAGCAACGTTTGAAGGCTGCAGGTCTGGCGCTGCTCTGATCGGAAATATTTCTGAATGATGTGTTATCAAGAACATGCCCAACGGGAGGAGGGAACTATTATGAGGGACCTGCGGATTTGCGACACGACGCTGCGCGATGGGGAACAGGCGGCCGGCGTGGCGTTTACGGCTGCGGAAAAACTGGAAATCGCCAAGTGCCTCGCCGCCGCCGGAGTCGAGCAGGCCGAAGTGGGCATCCCGGCCATGGGCGATGACGAATGCCGGACTATCCGCCGAATCGCGGCGCTGGGACTGCCCATGCGGCTGCTGGCCTGGAATCGGGCGAACTGCGCCGACATCGATGCTTCCCTCTCGGCGGGCGTGGGTTCGGCCCACATCGCTTTGCCCGTATCGCCGATCCAAATGCGCGCCAAGCTGGGGGCGGGGCCGGCCAAAGTCATCGATTTGGGCAAACGCACCGCTTGCTACGCGCAGGAAAAAGGGCTTGCCGTATCGATCGGTTTCGAGGATGCTTCGCGCGCCGATTTCGCTTTTTTGCGCACGTTGATTTGCGCTTTTCGAAAGGAAGGGATCCGGCGGTTCCGCTATGCCGATACCTTGTCCGTTCACCATCCCGGCACGCTGTATGCGAGGGTGTCGGCGCTGCTGGCCACCTGCCCGCCCGACATCGAGCTGGAAATCCACTGCCACAACGATTTTGGCTTGGCGGCGGCAAATACGCTGGCCGGCATCGAGGCGGGAGCCAAGTGGGCCAGCACGACCGTGCTCGGCATCGGCGAACGCGCGGGCAACGCCGCGCTGGAGGAAGTGGCGATGGCTTGGAAGCATTTATACCGCGGGGAATGCGCGGTGCGTCCCGACAAGCTTAAGCCTTTGGCCGAGTTCGTTGCCCGCGCGGCCGGCAGAGATATCCCCGATGCGCGGCCGCTGGTAGGGCGGCTGGCCTTTGCCCATGAATCCGGAATTCATGTAAACGGCCTAATGAAAGACCGCCGGACGTACCAGACGTTTGATCCTTCCGAGCTCGGCGCGGACCATGTCATCGTGTTGGGCAAGCACTCGGGGCGCAGCGCGGTGCGCCTGGCGCTGGATGGAGAAGGGCTTAAGGTGAGCGAAGGAATTATCGAGACATTACTGGAGCGGCTGCGGCGGACGGCGGGGGAACGCAAATATCCGGTGGACAGCCGGGAAATCGGGGAGTGGGCGAAGGAGGAATTGGCGAAGTAATGAAGCTGTACCGGGTCCTACTGACATTTTAACGGTTGCCACAAGCGCTATTCGCTCCAAAAACGTTGATTTTTAATTGTAACGGTTGCCATAGCGCTTATTTCACTGAAATCCGGCTATTTTTCTTAGATTCAGGCAAATAACGACGCTTACATCCGTTAGAATCTAGAAAAGTGGATTTTTTTCGCAAAATAGCTGCTGTTACAACCGTTAGACTCCCGGGTGGCTTTTACGGGAAATTTTGAGCTAAAGTGAATGCAGCGCTAGTGCGAAATCACGCGCTGAAATGCCCAATAAGGACAACTGTGTCCGTCCCTTCTGCAAACCCTGGATTTTGCCGAAATAACGGCGCAATGGTCCGTTGCTAGAATCGGCCATAAGGCTCAGGGACGGCTTACGCCCGGTTTTTCAGTTTTCGGCTGGCATTCCCGGTCCACTGCAAAGAAACCCCCTCGCGGTAACCAACTGGCGGCTACCGCGAGGGGGTTTTGTCTTGAACCCTGAAGAGCGCTCTAGTCGCTTTTCAGCCGGGACGAAAGCATCAGCAGCAGAAACGACAGCAGGATCGTGCAGCCCGTGAGCGCCCAGGCCAGCGGCATATTGCCGGCATCAACGGCAAAATAAATGGCCGTCGGTATCGTTTGCGTCCGGCCGGGAATGTTGCCGGCGACCATCAGGGTGGCGCCGAATTCGCCCAGCGCGCGGGCGAAGCCGAGAATAAAAGCCGCTTGCAGCGAGCGCAAGGAGAGCGGCAGCACGATATGAATAAGCACCTGCCACTCGTTGGCCCCTTGCGCGCGAGCCGCTTCCTTGACGTCTTTGTCCACCGACTGAAACCCGGTTTTCAGCGCTTGATAGATCAGCGGAAAGCTGACAACGCTGGCAGCGACGATCGCCCCGAGCGGCTGGAACACAAAGGACAGGTTAAACCAGGCGGAGGCCGCCTGGCCGATCCAGCCGTTGCGGCCAAGCAGCACGAGCAGGATAAAGCCGACGACGCTGGGCGGCAGCACAAGCGGCAGCAGGAACGCCGTCTCCAGCAGCGATTTGCCGTAAAAAACCGCGGCCGCCATCCGCCATGCCACCACAAGTCCGAGGAGAAATGCAATCACCGTTGCGGCGATCGATACCTGCAGCGACAGCAGGACCGGCGACCAAAAATTTTCCGACACGAATAAAGGATCCATTACGATCCGCTACTCCGCCGGGTTGAAACCGTATTTTTTGAACACTTCCATCGCCTCAGCGGATTGCAAAAACTCGTAAAAAGCTTTGGCCTCGTCCGGATGTTGGCTGCCCGTCAGCACGCCGGCCGGATATTCGATCGGGTCATGGCTTGCCGGATCCGCGGTTAGCGCAATCTTCACTTTGTCGGAGACGGCGGCATCCGTTTTATAAACAAAACCCGCATCCGCATTGCCCGTCTCCACATAGGACAACACCTGCTTCACATCTTTCGTCAGAACCAGCTTGGGCTGCAAACTATCCCATAGTTTATAATAGGAAAGAGTTTGCTGGGCATATTTGCCGGCGGGCACGGATTCGGGTGTCCCGATGGCGATGTTCCCGGCCTGGTCCAGGTCCTCCAGCGCGTTAATTTGAACGGCAGAGTTCCCCGGAACGATGAGTACCAGGTCATTGGTCAGCAGGTTTGTCGATAATTCTGAATCGATAAGTCCTTTGTCCAGTAGAGCGTCCATTTGCTTCTTTCCGGCCGACAAAAACAAATCCGCCGGCGCGCCTTGCTCGATCTGCTGCTGCAGCGTCCCGGATGCGCCGTAATTAAAGGTGAGGTTAACATCGTTATGGGCGGTTTCGTAGATCGTTTTTAACTCGTCCATACTTTCGGTAAGACTGGCCGCGGCGGAAACGAGCAGTTCGACTTTTGAGGAAGCGCTTGAATTTGCGCCGGAAGCTTCCGCCTGGGCGGCGGTATCCTGATTGGCCGATGCGCCGCTGTTTGCTGTATTTCCGCAGCCGGAGATGACCAGCAAAAGCGCGGTCATCATCGCGGCCAGCAAAGGTAGCATTTTTCGTTGAAACATGAATCTTCCTCCCTGGTTATAACTAATTATATCTAGATTATACTAAACATAATGAAGTGTATAGAGACTTTGCGCACATTTCAAAAATAAAATTCGTCCTGACCGCGCCGTTCATTGAAATATAGCGGGAACATCAGTAAGATAAGTCTAGCTGGAACAATCCATAGATGACGTGTACAAGGAGAAACTCATGACCGAACCGATCTCTTACACGACCGAAGAAATCGCCAAATTGCTTAAAGTATCCAAACTAACCGTTTATGATCTGATCAAAAAAGGAGAGTTGCCCGCATATCGCGTAGGCAAACAAATGCGGGTGGATTCCACGGATCTCGAAGCGTATAAACTTAAAGCGAAAAGCGGAAGCATGGCAGGCAGTACTGCGCCAGGACGGCTCGGCGGCGGCCCCGCCGGATTCGTCGCGGCGGACGTTCATTTGGCGCCGTTGGCTCCCGTATCGCCGCCGATAGTCAGCGCTGACGCCAACGAAGGTGTAAAACCGCTGGTCATCACGGGACAGGATCCGGGTCTTGATTTGTTGGCGAAAGCGCTGGAAAAGCGAAGCTCCAGATTCAGGCCGCTGCGCTCCTTCGCCAGCAGCATGGACAGTTTGGTGGCCATGTACAACGGCGGGGCGGATATCGTCAGCACGCATCTTTACGATGGCGACACGGGAGAATACAATCTTCCGTATATCCGCAAATTGTTTATTTCTTTACCTTATCTTGTCTTTCATTTCGTGACGCGCAAAGCGGGATTTTACGTGAAGCAGGGGAACCCTTTGGGAATCGCGGCCTGGGAGGACCTGACGCGTCCGGATATTCGCCTGATCAACCGGGAAAAAGGCTCGGGCGCGCGGGTCCTGCTTGACGAGCAGCTGCGGCTCAGGGGGATTGTGCCGTCGTCCGTAAACGGCTACGACCAGGAAGAAACGACCCATATGGGGCTTGGCGGACGGATTGCGCTGGGGCAAGCCGATGTCGGCGTCGGCAGCGAACGCCCGGCCCGTATCGCCGGCTTGGACTTCATCCCGCTGATTGCGGAGCGGGTCGACTTGGTCGTGCTGAACAAACCTGAAAACCGGGAATGGATTGGCCTGCTTCGCGAGGCGCTGCTGTCAGCGGAGCTACGGGACGTGCTGTTTTCCTTGGGGGATTACGATTTGTCCTCAACCGGACAACTGATCGCAGGCAGCGAAGCCGGTTTGTGAGATAAGGCGCGTGAAAAGGACAAGGGGGATTATTATGAAATATCGGCGTCTGGGAACAAGCGGACTTGAAGTTTCGGCGCTCGGCCTGGGAACAAATGCGTTCGGAAAACGCGCGGATCGGGAAACATCGATCAGACTGATCCACCAGGCTTTGGACAGCGGCGTCAATTTTATCGATACGGCGAATATTTATGCCAGCTCCGAATCCGAGCGGATCATCGGCGAAGCTTTGGCGGATAGAAGGCAGGGCGTGGTGCTGGCGACGAAGGCGGGGCTAGTGCGGGGAGAGGGACCCAACGCCAGCGGTTCTTCCCGGCTGCATTTGCAGCAGGAGCTGGAGCAAAGCCTCAAACGGCTGAAAACCGACTATGTCGATCTGTACCAAATCCATACGTTTGACCCGTATACACCGCTGGAAGAAACGCTGCGTACGCTGGACGACATGGTCCGCGCCGGGAAGGTGCGCTATATCGGCGCCTCCAATTACGCGGCCTGGGAATTGATGAAAGCGATCGGAATCAGCGAAAGCCGCGGCTGGACGAAATACATTTCGACGCAGGTCAGTTATTCGCTGGCGGACCGGACGCCCGAACAGGAGCTTGTTCCAATGTGCACGGATCAGGGCGTGGGGATTATCCCGTATTTTCCGTTGGCCGGCGGCATTCTTAGCGGCAAATACCATTCCGTTAAAGAGGCGCCGGCGGGCTCGAGAGCGGATACCGATCCTAACTTCGGCAGGTTTTTGGATGAAGAGCGGATTGCCCTTGGGCGGCAGGTGAGCCGGCTCGCCGCCGATCGCGAGACCTCGGCCAGCGCGCTGTCGCTGGCTTGGCTGATGACAAGGCCGGCGGTCTCGACGGTGATCGTGGGCGCGACGCGGCCGGAGCAGCTCGAGGATAACTTGCGCAGCGTATCCGTGGATCTAGATCCGGAGCTCCTTACGCAGCTTAACGATCTGAGCGACCGTTTCCGCTATGCAAAGCCGTTTGCCTGGTATCGGCTGCCGTAGCCGCCGGTCCGGATCAATCTTGCGTTCAGGAAGGACAGGAATCGTATACATGACAAAGGGCAAGTCAACAATTTTCAAAAATGCACTGCTCGTTCTGCTGGCGGCGGGAGTTTTGGCAGGATGCCAAAACGAGGAGAAAGGCGCGGCTGAAACCGCGACTGCGCCAGCGTCGGCGCCAGTAAAAGACACCGCTGCGGAGCCGACGCCGAGTTCAAGCGGTGGGACAGAAGCCGCGCCAACGACGGGTTCCCCGGAGCTTCAGACGAACGACGGTAATATTACAGGCCAACAGCGTATTATTCCGGGCACGTATATCATCGGCTATTATGATCCTGCGAATGTGGGGATTGCGGAAGTCAAGAAGCTTGGCGGCGGGGATCAATACCATTTGAACGTACAGGTCGTTCGGGGCTTTAGCCATCATAATGGGGAAATCGATGGCGATTTTCGCGTTGACGGGCAGCGGCTGGTATTCGCCGATGAATTATATCGCAACGTTTCTTTATCGTTTACGGATAACGCGCTGACCATCGATTATCCGGAGGAGGATTTTTTCGGAGGCGCAAATGCGGAGCCGAGAGACACTTACTTTTTGCAAAATTCGGGGACCGAGGACGCGCCGTTTCTGAGCCGGCTGTATGATCAGGCGGGGGTAGAGGAGGCCTACCGGAACGGGTTTACGGATGTGTACACCTATCCTCTGGACAATGATGAAAATTTGCTGCTGCTCCGCTCTCAAAGCAGCGTCGACCGCGCCGTCACGGCCAGTGAGCGCATCGTCATACATAACCCTAAAGAAGACCGCTTCATCCCGCTCGGGGAAGTAGTTCCATACGATCTTGACAGCATACGGGAGCAATTAAAAGCATATAACGTCGATGAGGAGCTTGTCTATGAAGTCACTCGCAAGGAATATGCCGATCGTTATAAAGAGGTGTTGATGAAGAGGTTCGATCAGGGGCAGGCGGAATTTTTGAACGGAGCGGTCAACTTAACCGAGGAAGAAGCGTTTTATATCGTCACAGGGATTGAAAATAGCACGGCAGCGGAAAACAACCGGCGGGACAATCAAAACATCGGTTCCATCTTTATCCAAGAGGTCGATCATGCGGACGAGCAGGCGGTGACGATTCATATTTACGAAGAAGTCCGCAATGACGAGACCGACACGCATACGGCGACAGCGGATTGGTTGTCGGTGGACCGTCAGACCGGCAGGGTGGTCAGCGAGCTGTTCGATTAGGGGCGGAAATCCGTGGGGGAAATAGCGGTGATCTGCACATCGTGACGGCAGCCCCAGCCAGAAAAGACTGCGGCAGATGAAAGTGAAAAATGGCGGCACCAGGAGGATTTCCTGGTGCGCCATCTTTTTTGGTAAACTCTCAAGATTGAGGATAGGGTATGTATTTTTGGGGGAACGCTTCTTTCCCATGCTTTCCCATAAGGATCAGGCAGTTGGCGACGATGCTGCAGTATCGGCCGACGACGGCGCGGGCGCCGAGCTGCTGCCTTCCGGCCGGCTGCTCTCGAATTGCTGCTTGGCCGCATCGGAAATGAGGACCGTATCTCCATGCGCATTCGACGCCGTTTCTTCTCCGTTCACCGGCTCCTCCTGCGGCTTTTCCTCCACTTCCTCCTTAACCTCGGGGATATGTGCGAATAGCGTCCCTACCGATTCCTGCTCCATTTGCATCTGCATCGCTTTGGCCATCATCCGTTTCTCCGCCGCGGACGCGCCGCTTTGGGAAATTTGCATAAGCTGCTCCAGTCTGGACGGAGGGGGCTGCTGTGCGGAGGCGCCCGATCGCAGCATAGATGACATGGATTCGAGTTTCATTATGGAAAATTCCTCCTTCTGCTGAGAATTGCTTCCGTTTACATGTATATCGGCAAGAAGACCTGTAATCTTTAAAGCAGAGCGCTCATACATGCAATATTCCGCCTTGGAGGCGAGTTTGGCTTATTGCCGGTGCGTCTTGATCAATGTGTCCGGCCCAACTCACGAATCAGACGCCGGTATACGGCAAAGGCGGGCTTCGGCGTATAGTCGTCCGCATGATGCCAAACTGATGGAAAAGATCCGGCTTGCTGCTGTCCGCATCCCGCAGGCCGAAAAGAACATAATGACTAATCCCAAACTCCATACGCAGGCGGTAAACAGTACGAATCACCGCCTCGAGGATGTGCGCCTGCTGCTGAATATTTCATCCGGCTTCCCGGCGGGAACTGAAAGGGCAAAAGATGAGGAACATAACCTATGCGGAAGAGATGGAACGGTTGGTCCTTTTAATGAAAATGATTGGAGTCTAGGCATAATGAACAACCCATCAATACTTTCCGGCATCGTTAAGGAATTCATTCGGCAGTGTCCCAGACGAGAGACCGTCCGCGACCGGACGGAAGTTGCTCAAGTGCTGAGACAAAACGGTATTCCCGTGTTTGAGGCGCTGCTTGACTTTCAGGAACAATACGGGGGAATGCATTACGAATTCGGTGGGCTTAAGGATCAAAGTATCGTGCTCGATGCCATGGGGCCTTCCCTGCCCGGCGGCGGCTTGCCCAAGGTTATGAAGCATGGGGACGAGGAAATTGTTGAATGCCTCTATTTCAGGGACATTTATTGGGATAGAAGCTGTTACATGGATAGGTACGGAACGCTGTATGTTTTGCTGATGAACGGGGGGCTGATGTTTTTCGAAAACCGGGCAGAAACGTTTATCGAAAACCAGGCTATTCTATCCAGCTTGCTGGGCAAACAGAAGCAATGGGTGACAAACACGGTTTATGAATCGCAGGTATCGGCCTGGATTTCAAATGCAGAGCCGGCTCCTATCTTGCTTGCTCCGAGCGATCAAGAAGCATCGCAATGGTGGAAAAGCCCGGACGAACGGTTATATGTACATATCAAGCGGGTAAAAGGAAAAGACGCAACCGGCATCGCCTACGCGGCGGAGGCGGATGATCTTGCACAACTTACTTCCGGGGATGTTTATTCCGCCCGAGGCTTTCCTTTCAATGGCAGCTATTATCCGGAAAAAAAGCTTCTGTATACCGACGACATCCGGCAACAGTTTTTGTTTAACCGCAAGCTTTACAACAACGGCGATTATGCCAAGGTAACAATTGCGCATGTACAGGATACGCGGGAAATGTATCTGTATTTAACCGGGCAGAAAGATTACCCCGTCGAGCGGCTAATAGAAGACTTTTTGTTGCGGCTGCCGGGGCTAGAACTGCCTGCCGGAGATTATGACGATACCTTGATCGGCTATGCGCGGGCACAGGGAGACGAAATGATCTTAAAGCTGATATCCCATATCGCCGGTATGGAATATCGTTATTTTCCCAGCAGATCGGCTGCGGAACAGATGGTGGACGGCTTGTTGTACCGGGAATTTTTGCGGCGCATGGCCTTATATGCCGATGCCTATTCTATTAACGTGCATCCTCTATATTTTAACGCTCAAAAGCTGGTGGATCGACCGGACGAGTATGAACAGGTTGAAGAGGATTACGCTGTGTTGCGGAGAATGAGGGAGTCTTATGCGCGCAACATCAGCCGGATGGCGTTGTTTTATATGAAACGCGCCCGGGAAGGAAGCGAGGCTGCTCGAAGGGCTTACCGCGTTTACGAACCTTTGCTGTTGATGTACGGCATCGGGGGATATATCATGAAAGAGCACGGCTTCATCGAGGTTGGCGGCGGCGCGTTCCATCAAGGGAGCTGGCGTCTTCTCATCGGTAAGGAGCCGATAGAGGATCTCTACCGGCGGACAGAGCAAGTTTGGAAACACCGCAACCGGGAATATGCCTTGGAGCAAATTCGGCGGATCAAATGGGACCAAAAAACGGACCAAACCGGGCGTTTAAAAGCTGGAACCAACCTTGACAGTCAGGAAATGCTGCGAATCGGGTTCAATCGATTGGAGCTTGGGCTTGGCCTAAGTCCGGATAATGTCGAGGATAGCGGCGATCCTGCTTGGAAAGGCGAGCAGCTGATGCCGGCGCTTCTCAAGGCCCGCCCCAAACAACGCGAGTTTGCGGGAACCGCCGCACCGTTAATATGCGAAAAATATGTGCGCTGGTCCATGTTGTTGGACCGGCAGCATCCCGTTGCCTTGCAGCATCCCTGTCTCTACGAGCCATTTCTTGAACTGCTTCGCGAAGAGGATAATATAGAGGAATGGGACAAACGGGCGGCCGCTTTGCTCGAGCTTATCGAACGGGAACCCATGGTGAATTATGCCGATTATTTACGCACCAAACATCAAAGATGATTTGAACTGGAGGAGAGATTATGTCCAATACACCTACACCGGACCGAAAAAAAGTTTACATCATACATGGCTACGGGGCATCGCCTAGCAGTCACTGGTTTCCTTGGCTGCGCGATAGGCTGACGGAAGCCGGGGCGGACGTTGCTGTATTAACGATGCCAAACCCGCAAGAGCCGAATTTTAATGCGTGGGTCAATCAGTTGTCCGCCTCGGTTCCCGATCTTGACGGCAATACCTATTTTGTGGCGCACAGCCTGGGCTGCATTACTACGCTGCGATATCTGCTCCGGCAAAATCCCGCCAAGCCGATCGGCGGAATCGTATTGGTATCCGGGTTTGCCAAACCATTGCCGGAATTGCCGATACTGGATGCATTCACGGAGCAGCCGCTTGACTATGACCGGGTGATTCGGTCCGCAAGCGGGCGGGCGGTTATCGCCGCAAAAGACGACTCGATCGTCCCGTTTGCCTACAGCAAAGAACTGATGGAGCAAATTCATGCCGATTTCTACGAGGTTGAGCATGGCGGGCATTTTTTGGAAAGCGACGGATTTACAACATTGCCGATCGTGTTTGACGTACTGAACAAAATGCTCTGCGCATAAAGTACAAGGTACAAGCAGGCCCGGACTCATGCCGAGGCCTGTTTTTCAATAAAGCAAGGAAATTGTTGACTTTTTTAATGACCGTATGTAGTATTTTGGTATAACCATATACGGCGAGGATTGTAACCGCTTGCGCGGGCGAAACCTAAATCGAATCGGACATTGGATTATATCCATGTTGGTTCGAGTTAGGTTTTTTTTCGTTTAAGCGGCTCGAATCCGGCTCGCCAGGCAACACATAACTCAACTTTGTAACTGGAGGTACGCAGGATGAAGAGGAAAAAAGGTACGGGTCTGATGCTAACATTAGTCTTGGCGATCGGGACCACATTGACCGGTGGATGGCCGGCGAAAGCCGAAGCGGCTTCGCCTGTGCAGATTACGGCGAACACGTATATCGGCGATACGGGAAGAATGGTTGAATCGTTTGATCTGAAAGTGAGCGACGCAGGTGAATATGCCGATTTGAAAGCGTCCGATTTCGAGATTACCGGCAATTATGACGGCTATCCGTTGAATGAGGACAACGAGGCTGTGCAAGCGGATTACACGGATGACGGGATTGAATTAAGCTGGAATGAAAGCGTTTTATCCATAAAAGTAAAGCCGTTTAAATACCCCGGGGGATCGGTTTCCGCGTTTGCCGTGACAAATGAACGTTATCCCGAACTATCGTTTAATGAAGCGTCCGTAACGACGTTGAAGACGCGGACGGTTGATGATTTTGTCGCGGGGGAGTATACGGGCACTAACGGTGAGAAGTTGAGCTACCGGCTAAAATTGAGCGCTTCCGCAGCCCCGCAACCCCTGGTCGTATGGCTGCACGGCGGCGGGGAGGTCGGTACGGACAATCTGAAGCAGCTTACCGAAAACAAAGGCGCGGTAGCCTGGATAGAATCAGGTTACGACACGTCCGTTCTGGCCGTGCAGTTTCCCAAAAACTACGGCTGGAAAATCTATGACAACGCCGAGGAACTTTCGCGGATGCGGGATTATTTTGAGGTACAGGCGGAGCTGATCGGGGAGCTTGTCGATTCCGGCAAGGTGGACCCGAACCGGATTTATGTCGCAGGGGTGTCCAGCGGCGGCGGCGGCGCGCTCCGTTTCCTGATGCAGTATCCCGGGCTGTTCGCCGGCTCGATTGTCGTTGCGGCGAAAGACACCGTGGCCGATTATACCGGTTCCGTGGAGGCGTTTAAGCGGGAGCTGCAGGATCTGACGGAGGTGCCGGTATGGCTCGTGCATGCGCAAAATGACCCGATTACGGATAGCCGGACGAGTACGCTGGCTTACGAGGCGTTGACTCAGCTGGGCAGCAAGCAGGCCAAGCTGACCATTTATGACGATGCCTTCATGGACGCTAACCGTTTTTATGGAAATTTGAAGCATTGGTCGTGGGTGCCTGTTTTTAACGATAAAGAGATGTTCGATTGGTTATTTGAGCAGAAAAAAACAGCTGCCGCACCGGTCTCGCTGCAGCAGGATGCTCAAGTGACGCGCGCGGAGCTGGCAGCGCTACTGGCTGACCGGCTGAAGCTCAGCGAGGTGATCGGCACCGGCATTTATACGGATACCGGAAATTCGCCCCAGGATCTGGCCATTCGCCAGAATACGACGGCCGGGATCATGAAAGGGATCGGCGGCGGCCGGTTTGCCCCGGATTTGGCCGTGACGCGGGCGCAGCTTGCGGCGATCGCCGATAATTTCGTGCGGAATGCGGGGCTGGAGCAAGCTTCCTTTGCGGCCAGCGCGGCAGCGTTCAGCGATGTGCCGAGCGGGCATTGGGCTGCCGAAGCGATAGCGCGTTCCGTTGCGGCTGGAATCCTGAAGGGCGATTCCGCAACCCGCTTTGCGCCGAATCGGCCCGTGACCGGGGCGGAAGCAACCAAGTTTGTGGAATTGCTGGCCGGTATGAAGTAGGAAAAATGTTAATTGCACGATTAATCTTTCTTAAAACCTGCACATTGCAGGTTTTTTGTTTTGCTAAATTCTTGCATGGATTCGCTTTTAGTTATGGGTGCGATGTTGTCTTTCCCAAGCGGGCGATGAAATGTTAAAATGTTGATATTCCAAAATGAAACTAGATTTCGCAGAGCGGAAGGCGGAGATTGTTTTATGAAACCGATTACGGCACCAACCGATTACGATATGCAGAGCAAACTGAAGGAACTGAGCGGCGCGCTGAGCGGAGGCGGGGACGACCGGGCGGCCGATGAATTGCGGGAGATTCAGGACAAACTGGAGCGGAAAGAGCTGACGATCGCTTTTTGCGGCCATTTTTCGGCGGGAAAATCGAGCCTAATCAACAGTTTGTGCGGCAAACCGGTGATGCCCGCCAGCCCTTTGCCGACCAGTGCGAATGTCGTTTTTATTCGCAGCGGGGAGCCGCGCGCGGTATTAAGCTCGTCCGATCCGGACCAGCCGCCGGTGGAGATGCCTGTAGAGCATATCGCCGACTATGCCCGCAACGGCAAAGATTATACGCGCGTGGAGCTGTGGGATGAGATTGAGCTGCTGGATCAAGGCGGAGCGCTGCTCGATACGCCGGGCGTCGATTCGAACGACGCCGGCCATGAGCTTGCCACGCACTCCGCCTTGCATTTGGCGGACGTCGTTTTTTATGTAATGGACTACAATCACGTATCGTCGGAAACAAACCTGAGCTTTGCAAAAACGTTAAGCGATTACGGCAAGCCGGTTTATATGGTCGTAAACCAGATCGACAAGCACCGGGAGGAAGAGCTGCCCTTTGCCCGGTACCGGGAATCGGTGAACCAGGCTTTTAAAGTGTGGAACATCGGGATGCAGGGCATTTTTTATATTTCATTGAAGCGGGAAGATCATCAAGGCAATATGCTGCCGGCGCTGAAGCGGACGATGAAGGAAATTTTGGCGCGGGGGTCCGGGCTGTTGGATTACGGGGCCTACATGTCGGCGGCGCAAACGGTGAAGGACCATCTGGCGCGGCTGGCGGAAAAGGAGCGGCCGCAGCGGGAGGCGCTGCTGGAGCAGGCGGGCGGCGAAACCGACGTGTCAAGCATGGAGGAGGAACTGGCCCGGCTGGAGCGGGCCGAAGCTTCCGGCGGCGAGTCCGTCCGGCAGGAGCGCAGGCAGGAATGGATGGACCGGATCGGCAAAGCAATCGATTCCGCCCAGTTGATGACGCCGGCGCTGCGCGAGCGGGCCGGGTTATTCCTCGAAAGCCGGGCGCCGGGCTTCAAGGTGAAGGGATGGTTTGGCGGAGGCGGAAAAACGGAAGCGGAAAAAGCCAAACGCTTGGGCGATTTTCTGAGCGGCTTGGGCGAGCAGACGGAAGCGCAGCTCGGCTGGCATGTCCGCCAGGAGCTTCGGGCGGTCGGCCAACATTTGCGGCTGTGGGACGAATCCTGGGAGGAGCGGCTCGACGCGATCCTGCCGCGGCCGGAGGAGGCTTGGATCAGCGAGGCTTTGCCCGGCGGGGCGATGTTGTCCGGCGAGTCGACGCTGCACTACGCCGCGGCGGTGGCGGCGGGCGTCGCCGGGCGCTACAAGCGCGCGGCCGCGGCGCTGCTGGACGCGCTGCTGGCGGCCCCGTCGCCGCTCGGCGCGGCGGAAGCGGCCGCGGCTGCGGCCCGGCGCGCTGAGCTTGCGGCGCGCCTGCCGGCGGCCCGCGCGCTGGCGCAGCTCGCCGCCGCGCGGGCCGCGCGCGAAGCGCGCCTGGGCGCGCTGCTCGGCGCGCCCGTGCCGCTCACCTCCGGGCTGCTGCCGGAGGTGCATGAACCCGCGCCGCGCCCGGCCGGCGGCGCGGCCTTTCCTGTTGCCGGCGCGGCTGCGTCCGCGCCGGTAACGGCGCCTGCGGCTGTGGCGGCGTCTGCGCCTACGCCCGCGCCTGCAGCGGCGCCTTCGGCAGCGCCTGCGGCGCCCGCCGGGCCGCCGCCGCAGGCGGGGGCCGCCGGGGGCGAGGCCCCGGCGGCCAAGACGCAGCCGCGCCCGCCGCAGGCCCGCGGGCGCGCGCTGCAGGCCGCCGCGCGCCTTGCGGCCGCGGCGGAGCTGCTGGCTCCCCACCCCGCCTTCGGGACGGGGGTGCGGGAGCTGACCCGGCGCGCCGCCGAGCTGCGCAGCGGCACGTTTACCGTGGCGCTGTTCGGGGCCTTTAGCGCCGGTAAATCTTCCTTCGCCAGCGCTCTGCTGGGCGAAGCCGTACTGCCCGTGTCGCCGCATCCGACGACCGCGGCGATCATCCGTGTTATGGCGCCAGGAGAAGGGCAGCGCCATAACACGGCCCGCATCCGCTTCAAAAGCCGCGAAGCGATGGTCGAGGATTTGGCGTATTCCTTCGGGGCGCTGGGGCTTGGCGCTTGGCAGGAGAAAGGCTGGCTGGAAACGGTCAGACGCCTCGAAGCTGCCGAGATCCCGGCTGCCGGAAGAGCGCATTTCAGCTTCCTGAAAGCGGCCGCGGCCGGTTGGGAAGCCGCCGAGTCCGTGCTTGGCCAAAGCATCGTCGCGGACGCCGCCGAGTTCGGAAGATTCGCGGCGGAAGAAGAGAAAGCCTGCTTTGTGGCCGATATCGATTTTTACTACGCCTGTCCTTTGACCGAGCAGGGGATCGTGCTGGTGGACACGCCAGGCGCGGATTCGATCCATGCGCGGCATACGGGCGTTACATTTCAATATATGAAAAATTCCGACGCGATTATTTTCATCACTTATTACAACCACGCTTTTTCCCGGGCCGACAAACAGCTGCTCAGCCAGCTTGGCCGCATGAAGGGCAGCTTTGCGCTCGACAAAATGTTTTTTGTCGTCAACGCGGCGGACCTTGCGGCGTCGGACGAAGAACTCGCGGCGGTGGTCGAGTACGTAAGGGACGGGCTGCAGACCGCAGGCATCCGGGAACCGAACTTGTTTGCGCTGTCCAGCCTGCAGGCGCTGCGGGCGGAACAAGGCGGAGCAACCGAAGATCCCGGCTTTGCCCGGTTCCGGCGGCAGTTCGCCGAGTTCCTGGAGGTTGATTTGGGCAGCCTTGCCGCGGCGTCCGCCTCCGCGCTGCTGGAGCAAACGAAGGAGCGGCTGGCCAAATGGATCGCGGCGGCCGATAGCGACGCGGAGCAGGCGGAACGGAAGCTGGCCGCGCTGACGGGCAGCCGCGCCGCTTTCGAAGCCGCGGTCAAGGAATTTATGGCTGCCGAGATCGGCCGGGAATGGAATCAGGAGAACGAAGAGCTGCTGTTCCACGTCGTACAGCGGTTAAGGCTGCAGGCGCTCGATGCGTATGCGGAATATTTTCACCCATCGCTGCTTCAGGACGGCGCGGGTCCATTGAAGCGGAACTTCGCGATTGCCATGCGCGGCTGGGTTAGTCAAATCTCCGGCGAGTTGGAGCGCGAGCTGCTGGCGACGACGCTGCGCCTGGAGCGGAAGGCGGAGGGGCTGCTGGCGAGGGAAGCGGAGAAATGGTGCCGCGGGAACGGGGAACGGTTCGATATGCCGCTTGAAGCGCCGGCTCCGTCCGGGGAATGGAGCACTCCGGAAATTCCGGAAGGCCTGCTGGACAGCGCTTATTTTCCGCCGGAAGACTATTGGCCGTATTTCAAAAATCCGAAAGCTTTTTTTGAGGGACAGGGAAAAATGCAGCTGCGCTCCAAGCTGGAGGGCCCGCTTACGGAGCGGCTTCAGGAGCTTGTGCACCGCATGCAGGGCGTTTTCCGCGACCATTATGCCGGAGAAATCGAGAAGCGCAAGCAGCAAATCGCCGGATATTTCACGGGTCTTTGGCACGAATGGGAAGACAGTTTGAAGAGCTTGAAGGTTACCGAGGAAGAGCTGGCGCATTGGCAAAAAGCGGAGGCTCAATTAGGCCGATATCGCGAGGAAACGGATGTCCGTTAGAATCGGTTCTCCGAACCTATCATTATCCCAGAAAGCTGCGACAACACCGCCGTATTGGGCTATTTGGGAATCAAGGAACCTGGAACACACCGGTAATGGATGGCTAAAAAAGGGTCTATTACGTTATGGTGGAAACCTAGTTTCGCGATTTGTAACTTTTTATCGAAAATTATCCCGAATTTTAATTAGAAGTATTGCAATCTTGGCCATAAAACCTGAAAATAAGAGTAGAGTGTTAAATGGTTGTTAACTCAGCGTTAAGGGGGATTTATCGTATCATGTGGGGGAACCCTGCATCAAGAAGCCCTAAAACGATCATGCTGCTCGGCAGCGGCGAGCTCGGCAAAGAGGTCGTGATCGAAGCGCAGCGCCTGGGCGTTCGCACGATTGCCGTCGATCGGTACGAGCATGCGCCGGCCATGGGAGTTGCCCATGAAGCCCATGTCATCGATATGCTGGATCCGGAGGCTTTAAGATCGCTAATTCTGCAAGTGAAGCCGGATCTGATCATCCCGGAGGTGGAAGCGATTGCCACTCAAGTGCTGGTCGAACTTGAAAGCGAGGGCTTTACAGTGATTCCGACGGCCACGGCGGCGAGGCTGACGATGGATCGCGAAGGGATTCGGCGCCTGGCAGCGGAGAAGCTGGGCTTGCCGACCGCGGATTACCGGTTTGCGGATAGTTTGGAGGAGCTGGAAACGGCGGTTGCCGAACTTGGACTGCCTTGCGTGGTTAAGCCGCTCATGAGCTCTTCCGGCAAAGGGCAAAGCGTGTGCCGCAGCCGGGAAGACGTGCAAGCGTGCTGGCGGATGGCGATGGAAGGCGGGCGCGCCCAAAACACGAGGGTCATCGTGGAATCGTTTGTGCCGTTTACGAGCGAGATCACGATGCTGACGGTCCGTTCGGTTTCCGGAACCGAGTTTTGTCCGCCGGTGGGGCACATTCAGCGGGACGGGGATTATGTGGAGTCATGGCAGCCTCACTTTATGAGCGAGGAAGAGCTGCGCGAGGCGCAGGACATCGCCCGCAAAATCACGGACGCGCTGGGCGGATACGGCCTGTTTGGAGTTGAGTTGTTTATCACGCCGGACGGCGTTGTGTTCAGCGAAGTTTCCCCAAGACCCCATGATACGGGGATGGTCACGATGGTGACCCAGGATTTGTCGGAGTTTGCGCTGCATGTTCGCGCGATTTTGGGTTTCCCGGTTCCTTCTGTAGAACTGTTGACGCCAGGTGCGTCGGCGACGCTCAAAGGCGGAGAGGGCCGGGAGGGAGAAGACTTCCGGATCGCGGGAATCGGCGAGGCGTTAAGCCTGCCGCGGACGCAGGTGCGCATATTCGGAAAACCGTTATGCAAACCGGGCAGACGAATGGCAGTTGCACTGAGTGCCGCAGAAGATGTGGAAACAGCTCGCAGCCGCGCGAAGGAAGCGGCAAATCTATTAAAGGTGGTATGGTCCAATTGAGTATTCAGGTGCTTTCTCCGGCTTTGGTCATTCGTAAAGGATGTTGTGACGACTGTCAACACATGCTTCCGTTAATGCGCCAGCTTCGTTACCCGACAACGCCCAGCGTGCTGAAGGAACGTCTATCCATGCTGGAAGACCATCCGTTGTTCAGCAGTCTGGTGGCGGAATTGGACGGGGTTATTGTCGGAACGGCTTTTCTGAAGCAGTATCAAACCCATGATATGAGTAGACCGGTGACGCAGATTACGGCTCTGATCGTTGATGAGAAGCACCGGGGCAACGGTTTCGGGAAACGCCTGATCGAAGAAGCGGAGAGCTGGGGACGCCAGCGCAGCAGCTCGGAGCTGATCGTGTCCACGGCACGCGAGAATTACATGTCCGCCAAATCGTTTTACGAGCACCTGGGCTTCACGAGCTTGGGTTATCGTTTAAGCAAGTCGCTGCTGTAAGCGAACGGATTGTAATTGAACCTGATAGTCTTAATTTTATATCGGCTCCCCTCTTGTTTTTGGGAAGGGGGCTTTTTTGTGTTCTGAGCCTTGGAGTGCTTGGAGAACAGCTGTAAAAGTGCATCTTATAAAGGTCCATTCGATAAAAAGACGGCTCAAAACCGTGATCAGTGCTTGACGAAAATTATGGCTTTGGTTTTATAGCTTTCGTGTCTTGGTGTCCCTGCTTTCTGCTTGCCTTTGCACGATTATCCCTTTCGTTCAGGGGGGGGGGGGGCTAGTGTACGGGATAAAGAAAAAGAGATAAAAAAAATGAGGCGGATCAGATGAATTTTTCGTCTTGATAAGGGAACGCATGTTTGGTATAATGAAATAAACGGAACGTATGTTCGTGCATTCTTGATTCGGGAGGTAAGCGGATATGGAAGCCAATGCGGGAACGGAACTTCAACCATTCAGCAGCCGTTTTAACAGCGAGCAGGACTGCATGGAGGCGCTGATCGCGATGAAGTGGCCAAGCGGCTTCGTCTGTCCGCGCTGCGCTCATACCCGGTGCAGCCGTCTGACTTCCCGGCATATCCCCTTGTTCGAGTGCGGAAAGTGCAAGCATCAAACATCGCCTTTGGTCGGCACGATTTTTGAAGGAACGCATCTCCCCCTAGTGAAGTGGTTTCAGGCACTGGAGTTGTTCCTGCTTGAAGGCGGCATCTCGGCGCTGCGGCTGAGCAAGGTGATCCGGGTCACTTACAAGACCGCCTGGTCGGTGCTGCACAAAATACGTCATGCCGTGGGGGAGTTCGATGCCCGGGAGCTGCTCTCCGGAGACGTGAAGGTGAACAGTGATCAGTATGGGCGTAATCCGTCCCGGTGTCAGCTTTCGCATCCGTACGCCTCGGCGGTCGTAGCCGGTTGCACGGTCACGGAGTTAGGCGAGCCGGAGCAGGTCAAAATCCGCCTGGTACCGCATAAGCGGGGAGGCGAAAAAAGGGCAAACCGTCACGATCTAACCGCGTTTATTAGCGGGCATGTGGATCCCCGTACAGCGGCGTTACAGACGTTCCCTCAAGCCTTTCGGCTGTATTTGCCCTTGCGGAAAGTGGTGAGAGAGGCGTGGGAATCGCTGAAGAATACGTATGGAGCCTTGGGACTGAAGCATCTGCAGGCGTACCTGAACGAGTACACCGGACGCCGCCGACTGCACCTGTCCGGAGGACTGTCCGGAGCGGAAGAAACGATGCGGCAGAAGTTGCTGCAGATGTGTGTGGCGATTCCCGCGATCCCTTACCGCCGGCTGATCGCACGCCAACCGAACCAGCCCCTTGCGGCCGCAGCCTGATTACGGTCTTTTTATTGTTCCCGGTGTCTTGTCCGATCTCTCCCGTCAGGTCTGCTTCACTTCTCCTAAACCTCTTTTTCCCGAAACCATCTAAATGATCTAGAACATGTTTGTTTCTTGGAAACAAATCTATCTATCCCGAAAATATCCTTTTTCCAATATATCTCCTTCTTCTGAATTTATCTTCTTCTCTGCTACCTGATCAAACGGGATAATCGTGCAAAGCGTCCGGATAGCGGATGTTGATCTGCCGACCAACCCGCCGGCCTTCCCTGTCTTCACGCTTTCAACGCCTTTCCGGCACTTCTTGCCACGATCGGTTGCCGGCCGGCTTGACTGTCAAGCGCTGATTATTAGGTTTTGAGTCACTTTTGCATTTCGGAGAAATCGGCACCTCTCGTAGTATGCTGGTGCTCAACTAACTTTACGACACAGTCCGCATGCTTTTTCCCCACCCCCATGCCTCTCAATCTGCTTCTACTTAAATCGCACCCGTTTTTTAAAAGTTATAATATATATCATATATTGTTCAAATAACTTACATATATGAAATAAACAGTTGACAAAAATCGCCTTTCTCGTGTAAATATGGAGTTGTAGAGGTTTTTATACTGATTTGCGTAAAAATAACTTACATTAACATGACATAATAAAAGGCGGTCAGTGAGAAACGCAAACCATTGTGTAGGCCACCGAAGCGGTTTTAAAGCCGGTTGCCTGCACGCATACAATTTCTGGGAGGGTTAAAGGATGAAGGTAAAAAAAGCTTTAGCGTTTTTCTTGGTTTCTTTTCTCATCATTGGTTTGCTTTCGGCGTGCGGTTCCAACGGGGGAGGAAACGCGAGCGGCGGCGGCAACGGAACCGAAGGCGGCAAGGGAAGCGGGGCGGCCGGAGGTTCGTCCGGCGGCGCTTTGACCGTCATCAAGATCGCTTCCCAATCGCCTTTATCCGGCGGATCGGCGATCCAGGGGGAATCGATTAAGCTCGGGGGCCAAATGGCGCTGGAGGAACGGCAAGCGGAATTCAAGGAACTCGGCTTCGACCTGCAGTATGTTCCATACGACGATCAAGGCGATCAGAAAAAAGGCGTGGCCAACGCCGAACTGATCGGCGCCGATCAGGCGGTTATGGCGGTGCTGGGGCACTTGAACTCCGGCGTATCCATTCCGAGCTCGGTCGTTTATGAGAAATACAGCATTCCGATGGTATCTCCGGCCAGCACGGCGACGGAATTTACCGACCGCAAGCTGAAGGTGGCGAACCGGGTCGTCGCCCGCGACGATTTCCAAGGGCCGGCCGGCGCCGAATATGCCGTCAAAACGGTAGGGGCCAAAAACATCTTTGTCATCCAGGACAAAACGGCTTACGGCCAGGGGCTGGCAGACGCCTTCAAAACCGCGGCCGAGGAGCTTGGGGCCACGATCGCGGGTTACGAAGGAATCACGGTCGGCGAAAAAGACTTCAACGGCGTTCTGAACCAGGTGCTCAGCAAAAAGCCGGACTTCATCTTCTTCGGCGGGATGTATGCGGAAGCCGGGCTTATTGTGAAGCAGGCGCGGGAGAAGGGTATTGCCGTTCCGATCATGGGCGGGGACGCGCTCGATTCCTCGGGGATGGTCGACATCGCCGGGGATAAATTGACGGAGGTGGCCTACAGCTCCGTATCGACCGACATCACCAAATCAAATCAGGCATGGGCGGATAAATATAAGGAGAAATTCGGCAAATCGGTCGAAAACTATTCGGCATATTCCTACGACGCGATGAACGTTATTTTGAACGGGGTGAAAAAGGCGATTGAAGATAACGGCGGCAAGCTGCCGGCGCGTGAACAGGTGCGCGACGCCGTGCGGGCGACCACCGATTTCGATGGGGTGGCCACGAAAGTCAGCTTTGACGATATAGGGGACAACAAATACGCGAAGGTGTTTATCTACAAGTTTGAAAACCAAGCTTACCCGGGCGCGATGGTTTCGGAAATTGAACAGCCCAAATAAGCTCGTACACACTTCTAAAAAAGGGGTTAGGCCATAATGGATACGATCCTGCAAACTCTTCCCCAGGTATTGGTGGACGGCCTTACTTTGGGCGCGGTTTACGCCGTGGTGGCGATCGGGTATACGATGGTTTACGGCATTCTTGAATTCATTAATTTTGCCCATGGCGAAATATTTATGACCGGCGCTTTTGTAGGAACGGCGGCGCTGCTTGGGATGAGCTCCGCCGGCTGGCTCGGCGCTCTGCCGGGCGGATTGGCTTATTTTCTGATCCTCGCGGCGGCGATGGTGTTTACGGGGGTGATGGGAATCGGGATCGAGCGGGTGGCCTACCGGCCGCTCCGCAATGCTCCCAAATTGATCTCCCTGATCTCCGCGATCGGCGTCTCCTTTCTGCTTCAGGATATCGTGCGGTTTATCGCCGATGTGCGCACCGGAAATTTCGTCGTTACCGGCATCTCGCTTTACGGCGATAACCTCAAGCTAGGGGCATCGTCGCTGTGGGGCGGGTTTAACGACGCTTTTCTGAAAACGAACACGATCATCGTCGTGGCCGTCGCCGTCGTTTTGATGATCGGGCTCGATCTGTTCGTCAACCGGACCAAGTGGGGCAAAGCGATGCGCGCCGTGGCCCAGGACCGGGAGACGGCGGCGCTGATGTCGATCAATGTCAACAAGGTGATCGCCTTGACGTTTTTTATCGGCTCCGCGCTGGGCGGCGGCACCGGCGTGCTGTTCGCGCAGCAATACGGAACGATCGACCCGTATATCGGTTTTATTTTGGGCATGAAGGCGTTCACCGCGGCGGTGCTGGGCGGAATCGGAAATATCCGGGGCGCGATGTTCGGCGGTTTGTTTATCGGCGTGCTGGAAATGTTCTCCTCGGCCAACCTGTCGGTGATTACCGGCGGAACGCTGGGCGGGGAATACAAGGATGTCGTCGCTTTTCTGATTTTGATCGCGGTGTTGATATTCAAGCCGGAGGGGCTGTTCGGCAGAGCCCTCAAAGAGAAAGTGTAGGTGAAGCTTCGTGAACCGACTGAGTGTATGGCTGGGACGCAGCAAAGCCGCGCAAGCCGCGCTTTTTTCGTTGTTCGTGATCGTTACGGCCGCGAGCGTCTATTTTTCGGATAAATCCGTGGTTGCGTTTTTGCTGCTCCTGGGTTCCTTGCTGCTGCTTTATTACACTACGTTTCCGGTCTCCATCAAATGGGCGATTGGAGCGGTTTTGGTGCTGCTGGTCATTCCGTTCGCCACTTCGGGCGGGCCTTCGCACCAGTCCTACATGGAGGTAGCGACGCAATGCGGCATTTACATCGCGATGGCGCTTGGTCTGAATATCGTGGTCGGATTCGCCGGCCTGCTCGATCTGGGGTTTGTCGCCTTTTTCGCCGTCGGGGCTTACACTTACGCGATTTTTGCGACGCCGCAGGCGAATGAATTTATTGGCGGGGGGCTGTTTCCGCTGTCCGGCGGAGCTTTCTGGATCTTCATCGCAATCGGCGGGTTTATGGCCGCGTTGTTCGGCTTGCTGCTCGGCCTCCCGGTGCTGCGCGTCAAAGGCGATTACTTGGCGATCGTCACGCTGGGCTTCGGCGAAATCATCCGGATCATTTTCAACAATTTGGATAGGCCGGTGAACATTACGAACGGGGCGATGGGGTTGTCTTCGATTCAGGCGCCCAGCTTGTTCGGCTACAAGTTTACGTTTCCGAACCAGTATTATTTTATCGTGGTGTTCATTTTGGCGCTCGTCATCTTCAGCGTAAAAAGACTGGAGCATTCCCGGCTCGGACGGGCTTGGAAGGCGATCCGGGAGAACGAAATCGCCGCCCAGTCGATGGGCGTGCCGCTGATCCGGACCAAGCTGACCGCCTTTGCCATCGGCGCCTCGTTTTCCGGGATGATGGGCGTTGTGTTCGCCGCCAAGCAAACGTTCATCGATCCGACCAGCTTTACGCTGCTGGAATCGATCACGATTTTGGTGATGGTGCTGCTGGGCGGCATGGGCAGCGTGCCGGGGGTTATCCTCGGCGCGGCGCTGGTAACGATCCTCAATTTGCAGGTGCTGACAGAGCTGACCAATTGGCTGAACCAGCTAACGCTGCAAGGGGTGCTCAACATCCCCAGCTCGATTTCCCCGTCCAAAATGCAGCGGCTCATATTCGGCGCCATCCTTGTGCTTATCGCGATATTCAGGCCTAACGGCTTGATTTCGGCCAAAAATCGCAAGGTGGACGGCGAGCGGCTTAGGGGCCAGCGTTCTTCTCCTGTGCTTTCGTTCCGGCAGCAGGGCAAACAACAGAGCGGAGGTGTCGGCAAATGACCGTTTTGAAGGTGAAGGGTCTCGTGAAACGCTTCGGCGGACTGACGGCGGTGGACGGCGTCGATTTTTCGTTCCCCCGCGGCAAAATATCCGCCGTAATCGGGCCGAACGGGGCCGGAAAAACGACTTTTTTCAATATGATTACGGGCATCTATGCGCCGGACGAAGGCGTGATTGAATTGGAAGGGAAATCGATCGTGGGCGTCAAACCGCATCAAGTGGCGAGCCAAGGAATCGCCCGGACGTTTCAAAATATCCGCCTGTTCGGCAGCATGACCGTACTCGAAAACGTGATGGTCGGCAGGCATATTCATTTGAAAGCGGGGTTGCTCGGGACTTTGCTTTCCTTGCCGAAATTCCGTCAGGAAGAGGAGCAGGCTCAGCTTGAGGCTTACCGGCTGCTGGAATTTGTCGGCCTGGCGGAGCTGCTGAACGAGCAGGCGGGAAGCTTGCCTTACGGGGCGCAAAGACGGCTGGAAATCGCCCGGGCGCTGGCGGCAAAGCCGAAGGTGCTGCTGCTGGACGAACCGGCGGCGGGCATGAACCCGCGGGAAACGGCGGAGCTGATCGGGCTGATCCGGCAGATCCAGGAGAATACCGGGATGACGATTATTTTGATCGAACACGATATGAAGCTGGTGATGGAGTTGTCCGAGCATATTTTGGTGCTGGACTACGGGATGAAGATTGCCGAAGGCGGCCCCGAGGCGATCCGCAGCCATCCGAAAGTGATTGAAGCGTATTTGGGAAAAAGCGCGGTTGCTCCGGAAGCGCGTAGGCTTGAGGTGATTTCATGAGTCTCTTGGAGCTGGGCGAAGTCCGCGCTTATTACGGCGCCATCGAGGCGTTGAAGGGCATCTCTCTTAAGGTGGAGGAAGGGGAAATCGTCTCGCTGATCGGCTCGAACGGGGCCGGTAAATCGACGACGCTGAAGGCGATCTGCGGGCAGGTGAATACCGTCGGTGAAATCCGCTTTGCCGGGAGCGAGATGTCTTCGCTGCCGCCGCACCGGGCGGCCCTGAAAGGGATCGCGCACGTGCCGGAGGGGCGGCACATTTTCCCGCGTCTGACGGTGAAGGAAAATTTGGAACTGGGGGCTTTTTCGGTAGGCGATAAAAAGGCGGTCAAGCAACGGATGGAGCGGGTGTTTGCTTATTTTCCGCGGCTGAAGGAACGGCTTGGGCAAATGGGCGGAACGATGAGCGGCGGGGAACAGCAAATGCTTGCGATCGGCAGGGCGCTGATGATGGAGCCGAAAATCCTGCTGCTTGATGAGCCGTCGATGGGGCTGGCCCCGATCATTGTGGAGCAGATTTTCGAAATCATCCAGGAGCTGAACCGGGAAGGCATGACCGTGCTGCTGGTGGAGCAAAACGCTTTTCAGGCGCTGCAGATCGCCCATCGCGGCTACGTGATGCAGACCGGGGAAATTTTGCTGGAGGATGAAGCCGGGCGGCTGCTATCCAATGAGCAGGTTAAGGAGGCTTACCTGGCCTAAAATGCGGACGATTCTGTATGGCTGCACAGCAAGCTTTCAGGCGGCAAGCGTTTCCCGGCGTTTCCCGGCGTTTCCCGGCGAGGAAAGCAAAAACGGCCGTTTCGCCGTAAAGCTTGCGTACGGTGCCAAGTGCCGCAAATCAACAAAGGACTGCGTTCCCCAGAGCATATGCGGCCGGTGACCGGCTGCCGGAGGGAGTGCAGCCCTTTGCTATTAAAGTTATAAAAATAGCGGAACTTTAAGGTCTTATTTTCCAGAGTTGAACATGTTCATCCCCATTAGCGGAATTTTATGTCCTTATTTTCCGATGAATGATGCCAAAAGCGGGCATCCCCCTGCGATTTGAAAAAATAGCGACATAAGTTTCCCCTATTTCACTCGAAATGGGGGAAACGGCCGAAATAACGCCATTTTTTTCCCTTATGCGCTCGCTTGCTTGCCAGAATTAATTCGCGGCATACAATTGATGCTGCTCCAGCGAAGCCGCGGCTCTGCGGGAATAGCAGTACAGCTCGCGGTACGTTTCCAGGTTTCCGCGGAACACCAGCTTCAGGAAGGAGCAGGTCGACAGATCGGACGGGGTCGTTAACCCGGCGGACTTGTCGAGCAGCTTGACGCCGGCTTCCTGAAACACGGCGCTGACGAACTGGGAGCAAAAATAGGATTTTTCCCCGCCTAGCTCCATGTTGAGAATGACGCCCAAAAGGCCGAGAAAATTATAGTTATACTGTTCGCCGTTTTCTTCGAATTTTTTCACGTAGTTTCGCATGTGCATATAGGTTTCCTTGCTGACTTTGCAGCTGTACAAGGCGCAGGTTGCTTTTGCGAATACGCCGCCGTGAATGTCTTCCTTGACGAACCCGCCGTAAATCGGAATGAGCGGGTGCTTTCGCCCGAAGCTGTAAACTTCGCGGAGCTCGGGGTCAAAAGCGATGGAAGCATGATTGAACGGGGCTCTCGTATAAAGGCCGATCATCTTGGCGACCCAGGTTTTCGGATTGCTTAATAAGATGTAGATTTGCGTTTCATTCGACATTGTTTAACCACCAACATTTGAATTGATTGCAGTTCCATTTGATATTATCATGGTACTTCGTTTGCGGGAATACAAAAACAGACCGGAGGCGGAAATAAAACTAGACTAAGGTCTTGCTTCTCGTCCTTCCGCGTTTACCGGAGCGTCATTTACTTTTTGCGGGCGATACGATAAAATCGGGGGGAATTCCAGGGATAAAGAAGAGGATGAAAGAGAATGAAAGAGAATGAAAGAGGATGGTCCACCGATGTACAAGTTGATTTTGGCCGATGACGAAGAGGATGTGCGGGAAGGGCTGCTGCAGTTGATCGACTGGGAAAGCGTCGGGTTTGCGGTGGCGGACACGGCCGAAAACGGCAAGGAAGCCGCGGAAATGGTCGAGAAGCATGTGCCTGATGTAGTCGTTACCGATATTCAAATGCCGTTTATGAACGGCCTGCAGTTAGCCGAGTGGATCCGCGGCCATTATCCGGCGACGAAGATCATTATCCTGACCGGTTACGAGGAATTCGAATATGCGCAAAAAGCGATCCGGCTCGGCATCGACGAGTATATTTTGAAACCGTTTTCGGCGGCGGAGCTGGCGGATATTTTGCGCAAGGTGAAGGAGCAGATCGACGCGGAGCTCGCCGAAAAGGAAAACGTGCAGCTGCTGACCGAGCATTACCGCAAAAACCTCCCCGTGCTCCAAAGTCTGTTCCTGTCCTCGCTCGTATCCAGGCGGCTAAGGGAAACGGAGATCCAGGAAAAAAGCCAGCATTACGGGCTTGATTTAAACGGCAGCGAATACATGGTTTCGGTTCTTCGCATCGATGCCGCGCCGGGCAGGAAGGAAGCGGCAGGCAACGGAGGCGGGGATAAAACCCGCATGGCAAGCGGTTCGATATCTTTAAAAGATACGAACGATACCCAACTGCGGTTGTTCGCCGTCTATAATATCGCCGATGAAATCGTAAAAGGGCATCCGGCGGATAAAGCGTTTATCCACCATGACGAGGTGGTGCTGCTGAGCATCCGGCGCCATGAGGGCAGCGAGGATCTGGCCGCCCGGACGCTGCAGCTGCTGGAGGAAATCCGCTTCAGTGTGGAGCGGTTTCTGAAGCTGACGGTCACGATCGGAGCCGGCCGGGCGGCCGCCCGTCTGAACGATGCCGTAACCTCCTATGAGGAAGCGCTGAAGGCGCTTGATTACCGGGTGATCCTGGGCGGGAACAAGGTGATCTGGATCGAGGTTGTGGAGTCCCGGGAGTACGTGCCGCTGGCGGTCGATGAACTGAAAGAGAAGGAACTGGTGCGCTGCCTGAAAGTGGGAAGCGATCAGGAGCTGGAGCGGCTCCTTGAGGACATGTTTGGCGTATTGGCCGACAACAAAGTATCCTATCAGGACTTCCAGGTTTACCTGCTGGAAATGTTGACTGCGGTCATCAAAGTGGCCAAGGACAGCCATGCGGATTTGGACAAGCTGTTTGGCGAGGGGCCCGGTTTTCTCGGAACATTTGCCAAATTTGCCCACGCGGACGAGGCGAAAGCCTGGTTTTTGGACATTTGCATGAAGCTGAAGCATTCGATCGCTTCGGACCGTCAATCCAGCTATAACAAGCTGGTTGAGGAAGCAAAGGAATACATTTTGGCCAATTACGGGGACCACGATCTCTCGATCGCCAAAGTATGCCGGCATTTGCATATCAGCGCCGGTTATTTCAGCAATATTTTCAAAAAGGAAACGAAAACGACCTTTGTAAGCTATTTGCTGGGGGTGCGGATGGAAGCCGCCCAGCGTTTGCTCGCCGCCACCGATTTGAAGGCGTTTGAAATCGCCGAGCGGGTCGGTTTTTCCGATCCGAACTATTTCAGCTTTTGCTTCCGTAAAAAATTCGGCATCTCCCCCAAAGAATACCGCGGCGGGGCGAGAAATCCATGAGGCTGTGGAAATCGGCCAAACAGCTGCTTCGGGGTTTTCATATCCGGAATATTCAGACGCTTATCTCCTTTTCCTCCATCATCGTTACGGTGCTTACGGTCGTGCTGGTCAGCACTTTGCTGTACAACCGTTTTACCCGCGCCGCCGAAAAGAATGTGGAGCTTAGCCTGGAGGAAATCGTCGAGCAGGTGAACTCCAATTTGGAGCTCTACGTGAGCGGGATGCAGGATGTATTCGAACTTACGGAGCACAAAATCGCTTCAACGCCCGAAGCTGCTTCGGACGAGCGGCTCGGGAACGAGCTCGGTACGGTGCTGAATACGCGGGAGGATCTGGTGTCGATCGCGCTGTTTACCGAAGAAGGCAAGCTGGTGCGCAATGTCCCGGAAATTCCGATGCGTCAAAATACGAGGCTTCAGGAGCAGCTGTGGTTCGAATCCGCGATGGAGAACCCGGGCAAGCTGCAGTTTACGCCGCCCCATATTCAAAATTTGTTTAAATGGGAGTACCGTTGGGTCGTGTCGATGAGCAAAACGGTCCAATACTGGGACCGGAATTCGCTGAAACAGGGCGTGCTGGTCATCGACATCAATTTCCGCACCATCGACCAGCTCAGCCAGCGCGTCAGCCTCGGCAAAAAAGGCTACGCTTACATTATCGACGCGGTCGGGAATATCGTATACCATCCTCAGCAGCAGCTCATCTATGCCGGATTGAAATACGAGAATTTGGAGCCGGTGCTTAACTACGCCTACGGCCGGTATTTCGACGAATCCGACGGGGAGCAGCGCATCATTACGATTCAAACGGTGAAGCCGGCCGGCTGGAAAATCGTCGGCGTGGCTTACGCGGACGAGTTTTTGACGACGAAGCGGGAGCTTGGCGTCTTTTTGACTTGGTTCCTGCCCGCGGTGATCATCATCATACTCGCCATCAACATCTACGTATCCGCCCGCATTTCACAGCCGATCCGCAGGCTGGAAAGATCGGTGCAGATGGTTGAACGCGGCGATTTCGGCACGATTGTCCACGTGAGCGGGGCTTATGAAGTGGAGCAGTTGTCCAAGAGATTCAACCTGATGCTGCGGCGGATCCGCGAGCTGATGGACCAGATCATCCAGGAGCAGGAAGCGAAGCGGAAAAGCGAGCTTGACGTGCTGCAGTCGCAAATCAATCCGCATTTCCTCTATAATACGCTGAATTCGGCAACGCGCCTGGCGGAGCTGGGAAGGAACGAGGAAGTCGTGACGACGATTACCTCGCTGTCGCGTTTTTTTCGCATCAGTTTAAGCCAAGGCAGCCATGTCATTTCCGTCCAGGAAGAGCTGGAGCATGTGCGGCACTACCTGATCATCCAGACGATCCGTTTCAAGAACAAGTTCAGGTACGAGATCGTGGCCGATGAAGCGGCGCTCGAATGCCGGACGTTAAAGCTGATCCTGCAGCCTCTGGTGGAAAATGCGATCCATCATGGCATCGAGAAATCGGCGGAAGCGGGTTTTATCGGCGTGGAGGCCCGTTTGGAGGGGGAACATCTGGTATTCCGCATCCGCGACAACGGCGTCGGCATGCCGCCGGAAACGGTGGAAAAGCTGATGAAAGGCGCGGTGCGCAGCGAATCCGGTTCGGGCGTCGGCGTACGCAATGTGCAGGAGCGGATTGTGCTGTATTACGGTCCAGGCTACGGATTAAAGTTCGACAGCGAGCCGGAGGAAGGGACGTTGGCAACGATTACGATTCCGGCGGTCAAGCCGGAGAATGCGCAAAAGGACGGGGTGGAATCATGAGCAGACTTATGCCGAAAGCGGTATTTGCAATGCTGGAGGTTGTGCTGGCCGTTTTGTTGTCTTCGTGCGCCGGGTCCGGGAATTTGCCCCCGGATAACGGGAAACCGGTCGTTGTCGATATGATCGTCAAAATGGACCGCGGCGATTATTGGAAGACGACGAAGCTGGGGGCGGAGGTCGCAGCCAAAGAATATAATGTCCAACTGAATTTTCTTGCCCCGGATAACGAAAACGACGTGGAGGGCCAGATCCGGCTGATGGAGGAGTCAATCAAGCGCAAGCCGGACGCGATCGTGCTGGCGGCCACCGACTATGAGGCGCTGGGACAGGCGACGGACCGGACATCTTATTTTAATATTCCGGTCATCTCCATCGATTCGGAGGTGGCGTCCACAAAAGTGAAAACGTACGTCGGGACCAACAATTATGAAGCGGGCCAGAAGGCGGCGGAACGCCTGGTGGAGCTGACCGGTCCGGACAGTGAAATCGGGATCATCAATTTCGTGAAAGGGGCCCGCAACGCGGGTCAGCGGGAGGAGGGCTTCCTCGACTATGTCGCCCGGTTTCCCGGGGTCAAGGTCGTTGATACCTTGTATTGCGGCTCGGACGAAACGCTGGCGTACAACCTGACGGTGGATATGCTGAAACGGTTCCCCGGCCTGGACGGCATCGTCTCTCTAAGCGCGGAGTCCTCGATCGGAGCGGGCAAAGCGGTGGATGAATCGGGAAACGGTCATATAAAGATGATCGCCTTTGACAATCCGCCGGAAATGCTGGAGCTGCTGCAGGAGGAAAAAGTGCAGGCGATGGTCGTGCAAAATCCGTTCAACAACGGTTATTTGGCCGTGACCGCCGCGGTGAAGGCGGCCCACGGCGAGAAATTGGAAGACAAACTGCCGACCGACACCAAGCTGATCGATCTGGACAATATGCTGTGGCCGGAAAATCAAAAGCTGCTGTTTCCCTTCGTCAAGTGACGTTTCTTTTCTATATTAATGAGGGGAAACGGCGGACTCGGGGCATATTACTGGGTAACCGCGCCTTACCTGCGTAACTATTAGCCCTAGGAGGATATCCGCGATGGAAAGAAGTTTGCTGGCCACGGGATTGGTGGATACGGTACGGGTGGCCGAAGATGTATGGAGCGTCCGCATGCTCATCGTTAACGTCTGTTTCGTCGGGAATGCGAAGCAAGGGGATTGGGTGCTGGTGGATACCGGAATCGGGCCTTTGACGGGAGCGTTATCGGAGGAAGCCGAGTCCGTCTTTCACCGGCCGCCGGCATGCATCGTTTTGACGCACGGCCATTTCGATCATGTCGGGGGCGTGAAAGAGCTCGCGCAAAAATGGAATGTACCCGTATATGCCCACCCCGCGGAGCTGCCCTATTTAACGGGGGGAAAAGATTACCCGGAGGGCGACCCTACCGTCGGCGGCGGCCTGATGGCGGGCGTAGCTCCGTTATACCCCAACCGGGCGATCGATTTGGGCGAGCGGGTTCATCCATTGCCGGATGATGGCCAAGTGCCCGGAATGCCCGAATGGAAATGGATTCACACGCCCGGACACAGTCCGGGGCACATCGCGTTGTTCCGCGAGCAGGACCGATTCCTGATCGCCGGCGACGCCTTCATCACCGTCAAGCAGGAATCGGCGTTGGCCGTAGCCGCGCAAACGGTGGAGGTGCACGGTCCGCCGATGTATTTTACGCCGGACTGGCCGGCGGCCGGGCGTTCGGTGGAGCGCTTGGCGGCGCTCTCGCCGGAGTCGGCGGTGACCGGGCATGGGCAGCCGCTTGGCGGGGAAGCCTTGCGCGCCGGGCTGAGGCGTCTTGCCGAGCATTTTGAAGAGCTCGCGGTCCCCGAGCAGGGAAGATATGCCGCAGAAGGGATGCGTTAACCCTTGGCAGCAGAAACAATCGGCAGCAAGCCGTTCGGAACCTTCCGAACGGCTTGCTGTTTTTCGTTTTCCACATCAACCTCATTAGAATTTTTATAGAACATCTCAGAATTTTAGATTCGAATTCGACACAAACCGTTGCATAATGAAAACGTATCCAAGGGAGAACTTACAGAAATCCAAAACGATGCAGGAGGTCAGATACGAATGAAAAAGATGACTACGGTAATGTTGGCTGCGGCCATGCTGGGCGCAACGATGGCGGGCTGCTCCAACGGCGGGAGCTCGGCGAGCGGCGGCGGCAACGGAGGAGGAAGCTCAACGCCGAACGTCGGCGTGGCGATTTACAAATTTGACGATACGTTTATGACCGGCGTCCGCAACGCGATCGAGAAAAACGCGGACGGCATCGCAAAGGTGGATATCGTAGACAGCCAAAACTCGCAGCCGACGCAAAACGACAAGATCGATTTGTTCCTAACGAAAAAGACGAACGCGCTGATCGTCAATCCGGTGGACCGGACGGCGGCAGGCGTCATTATCGACAAGGCGAAAGCGAAGGATACGCCGGTGGTGTTCCTGAACCGCGAGCCGCTGCCGGAAGATATGAAGAAATGGGACAAAGTGTATTATGTCGGCGCGAAAGCCGAAGAATCCGGCACCCTGTCCGGACAAATCATCGTGGACTACTGGAAATCGCATCCTGAAGCCGACAAAAACGGCGACGGCGTGCTGCAGTACGTCATGCTGAAAGGCGAACCTGGACACCAGGACGCCGAGCTGCGCACGCAGTTTTCCGTGCAGGCGATTGAAGACGCCGGTATCAAAGTGGAGAAAGTCGCTGAAGACACGGCGATGTGGGACCGCGTAAAAGGCCAGGAAAAAATGGCCGCGTTCCTTGCCGCAAACGGCGACAAAATCGAAGCCGTGCTGGCCAACAACGACGATATGGCGCTGGGCGCAATCGAAGCTTTGAAAGCGGCCGGCTACTTCACGGGCGACAAGTACATGCCGGTTGTCGGCGTAGACGCCACGGCTCCGGCGATTCAGGCGCTTGAACAAGGCACGATGCTGGGAACGGTGCTCAACGACGCCGAGAACCAGGGTAAAGCCGCCGTAACGCTTGCCTCCCTGCTGGCCAAAGGCGAGGAAGTGAACAAAGACTCCGTCGGATTTGAAATCACCGACAATCAATACGTCTGGATTCCGTACCAAAAAGTGACGAAGGAAAACGCGGCCGACTTCAAATAAGCTATGCGGCGGCCTGCTGGGCAGCGCTTCTCATCATCATAAGGTTCATGGGAGGCTTTAGCGCCACACGGTGCGAACCTCCCGGTTCTTTTTACAGGGATAGGATGCCGGAGGAAACGAAACTGGCCTCTAAAGTTTATTAGACCATAGAAAGGGGCGATAAAGGATGGCTGAACCGAAATTTATGCTGGAGATGAAGGGCATCTCCAAGGAATTTCCCGGCGTTAAAGCGCTGGACGGGGTAACGCTGCAGGTGAGACCCGGCACCGTACACGCGCTGATGGGCGAAAACGGGGCGGGCAAATCGACGCTTATGAAATGCCTGTTCGGCATTTACAAGCCGGACGGCGGAGAGATTTTTATCAAGGGGCAAAAAGCGGAAATCGGCAATTCCAGCGATGCCTTGAAGCTCGGCGTTTCGATGATTCATCAGGAGCTGCATCCGGTGCCTTTCCGCAATGTGATGGAAAATATTTGGCTTGGCCGTTTTCCGCGTATAGGATGGGGTCCTTTTCAATTCATTGATCACAAGAAGATGTACAAGGACACGGAAGAGCTGTTTAAGCAGCTTGATATCGATTTGCAACCCGATACGATCGTCGGCAAGCTGTCGGTTTCCAAAGTGCAATCGATCGAGATTGCCAAGGCCGTATCGTTTAATTCGCAAATTATTGTGATGGACGAACCGACGTCATCCTTGACCAGCGTCGAGGTGGAGCATCTGTTCCGCATCATTAACGACCTGAAGAGTCGCGGCGTCGCCATCATTTACATTTCACATAAAATGGAAGAAATTTTGCGGATCTCCGACGATGTGACGATCATGCGCGACGGGAAAAAGATCGGCACCTGGCCGGCGGCGGAAATGACCACCGACCTGATCATCTCCAAAATGGTCGGCCGCGATTTGACCCAGCGGTTTCCGGATCGGCACAACGTACCGAACGGCGTCGTTATGAAAGTGGAAAATTTGACGTCGATCGATCCAAGGTCGTTCAAGGACGTTTCGTTCGAACTGCGCAAAGGGGAAATTCTCGGCATCGGCGGATTGGTCGGGGCGCAGCGGACCGAACTGATCGAAGCGTTGTTTGGGCTTCGCGAGATCAAATCGGGTACGATTTCGATTAACGGGAAGCAGGTGAAAATCCGCAGTGCCGGCGAAGCCAAAAAGCACGGTTTGGCCCTGCTGACCGAGGAACGCCGCACGACGGGGATTTTCCCGGTGCTGTCCGTTCACGAAAACGGGGCGATCGCCAACCTCAGACGTTACGTGAAGCCTTATGGCCTGCTGGACGAACGGAGGAAGAAAACCGAGGTTAACCAGATGGTTGAAAAGCTGCGGACCAAAACGCCGTCGTCCAAAACGCTCATCATGAACCTCTCCGGGGGAAATCAGCAAAAGGTGCTGCTGGCCAGATGGCTGCTCACCGAACCGGATATTCTGCTGCTGGACGAACCTACGCGCGGCATCGACGTCGGAGCGAAATACGAAATTTACACCATTATTGCGGATTTGGCGCAGCAAGGCAAAAGCATCATCATGATTTCATCCGAGATGCCCGAACTGCTGGGGATGTCCGACCGTGTCATGGTTATGTCCGAAGGCCGCCTGACCGGGATTTTGGATGGATACAAGGCCACGGAACAAGAAGTTATGCGTTTGGCGGCCCAGCATTAAGGCTTAAAGGAGGAGGAGAAAATCATGAATACGAAAAAAATTCAAGGTTTTGTGACCGAAAACGCGATATATATCGTTTTGGCCGTACTATTGATTGGCATTGCCGTATATGACCCCAGCTTTATCGGATTAAATACCCTGCGCGACATCTTGATTCAGTCCTCGACCAGGGTGATCATCGCGCTCGGCGTCGCCTTTATACTCATAACCGGGGGGACGGACCTGTCCGCCGGGCGGATGGTCGGTTTGACGGCGGTCGTGTCGGCTTCCATGCTGCAAGAAGCTGATTATGCGCGGCGTTTCTTCCCGAACTTGCCGGAGCTTCCGCTGTTCGTTCCGGTTTTGATCGCGATTGCGGTAGGTTTAGTTTTTGGCCTTATTAACGGCATCATCGTTTCCAAATTCAAGGTTCCGCCGTTCATCGCCACGCTCGGCACCATGGTCGCGATTTACGGGATCAACTCGCTGTATTTCGACACGGAGCCGAACCAGTCGCAGCCGATCGGCGGTTTGCGCGGCGATTTTACGACGATCGGTTCGGGAAGCTTGTTCGGAAACGGGAATTCCTCCATTCCTTATATCGTCCTGATCGCGATTGCGGTCTGCTTTATCGTGTGGGTTCTGTTCAATAAAACGCGGCTCGGCAAAAACATGTACGCCATCGGCGGCAATGAGCAGGCGGCCAAGGTTTCCGGGATCAACGTGGCCAGAAACCTGATCCTGATCTACTCGATCGCCGGCGCCCTGTACGGCCTTGCCGGAGTGCTGGAAGCGGCGAGAACCGGCGGCGCGACGAACAACTACGGGAACATGTACGAGCTTGACGCCATCGCGGCCTGCGTCGTCGGCGGCGTTTCGACTACCGGCGGGATCGGCACCGTGCCGGGCATCATGGCCGGGGTGCTCATTTTTACCGTCATCAACTACGGCTTGACTTTCGTCGGCGTCGGCCCTTATTGGCAGCAAATCATCAAAGGCGCGATTATCGTCGCCGCCGTAGCGTTCGATATGCGCAAGTACGCAAGCAGGAAGTAACGTTTGAATAGTTTTACGCTCTGAGGACGCCACAGCGGCGTCCTTTTTTGAAGATTATAGACTTATAACTCAACTTTCGCAGCAAAAAATCGGCAGACTCGCCTTGATGTGGCTGGGTAAAGCAGCATCCATTGCCGGAGGAAGCGTCAACGATGCAGAGGCGTCACGATCCGGCGGGGTCAGCGGATCTACCTTTTGCACCGTAGACGTTTTGAGCAGTATCATAAATCGACGCCAGGTGAGGGGGCTGTCTAAAGGGGAATGTCTTAAACGTTTGTGCCGTGGTGTCCCCGCCTGCTGCCTGCCTTTGCACGATTATCCCTTTCGTTCATGGAACAGGGGTTGGGGGGAGAGAGCAAGGGTTCCGAAAAAGAGAGGAGAAATAAACAAAAAAGATGGGAAAAAATGAGGCGGTTCAAGTGAGATTTTCGGCTTGATAAGAGAACGCGTGTTTGGTATAATGAAATAAATGGAACTTATGTTCGTGTATTCTTGATTCGGGGGCGAGCGGATATGGAAGTCATTGCGGGAACGGAACTTCAACCATTCAGCAGCCGTTTTAACAGCGAGCAGGACTGCATGGAGGCGCTAATCGCGATGAAGTGGCCAAACGGCTTCGTCTGCCCGCGCTGCCCTCACACCCGGTGCAGCCGTCTGACTTCCCGGCATATCCCCTTGTTCGAGTGCGTAAAGTGCAAGCATCAAACATCGCCTTTGGTCGGTACGATTTTTGAAGGAACGCATCTGCCCTTGCTCAAGTGGTTCGAGGCCCTGGATTTATTCCTGCTGGAGGGCGGCATCTCGGCGCTGCGGCTGAGCAAGGTGATCCGGGTCACCTACAAGACCGCCTGGTCGATGCTGCACAAAATACGCCATGCCGTGGGGGAGTCCGATGCCCGGGAGCTGCTCTCCGGAGACGTGAAGGTGAACAGCGATCAGTATGGGCGTAATCCGTCCCGGTGTCAGCTTTCGCATCCGTACGCCTCGGCGGTCGTAGCCGGCTGCACGGTCACGGAGTCGGGCGAGCCGGAGCAGGTCAAAATCCGCCTGGTGCCGCATAAGCGGGGAGGTGAAAAAAGGGCAGACCGTCAAGAGCTAACCGAGTTCATCAACGGGCATGTGGATGTCCGTACATCGGCGGTACAGTTGTTCCCTCAGGCCTTTCGGCTGTATGCGCCCTTGCGGAGAGTGGTGAGAGAGGCGTGGGAATCGCTGAAGAGTACGTATGGAGCCTTGGGGCTGAAGCATCTGCAGGCGTACCTGAACGAATACACCGGACGCCGCCGGCTGCGCCTGCCCGGAGGACTGCCCGGAGCGGAAGAAACGATGCGGCAGAAGTTACTGCGCATGTGTGTGGCGATTCCGGCGATCCCTTACCGCCGGCTGATCGCACGCCAACCGAACCAGCCCCTTGCGGCTGCGGCCTGATCGTGATGTTTGAACGGTGGGGGTTACTTGATGCGGATCAACTTAATGGGTAGGGATTAGCATGAACAGTTCAAGCGTTGCTGCAGATGGAAGGGTTCAGGCTACAGCAAAATCACGGTCTTTTCGTTTCCTTCGCGTCTTGTCCTTGATCTCCTGTCTTGATCTCTTGTCCGGTCTGTTTTACCTCCCCTAAACCTGATTCCTTCTTCTAAACCCGTCTAAATTATCTCGAACCTATCTGCTTTCCCACCAAATATTTTTTATCCCAAGCTTGTCTTTCTCTCTGTAACCTGATCAAACGGGATAATCGTGCAAAGTCTCCGGACAGTGAGTGTTGATCTGCCGTCCCTCCCCCCACTTCCCTATCCTCAAGCTTTCAACGCCCTTCCGCGTTTCTTGCCCACGATCGGTTTGCGACTTGGCTGGCAAGCAAGGGTTATAAGGTTGAGCCAGACACCTCTTCAGCGGATGGCGGGCAAAAGTGTAAATCATACAACTAACTTTATATCTATTTACCCAACCAATCGTTTAATTGGATAGGCGTCAAAAAAGCAATTTTTCCATGTTTTGGACGCGCATCAGGACCGGCTATATGTTAAAATGTGACAAGAACAGAGAAAAAAGCCGGGCACCCATCCGGCTGAGAAGGAGTTTTAGGTCATGGGCAAACGGAGCAAAAAAATCGTAACGGCAGGGCTGTTTATCTCCCTCCTGACCACGTTGCTGGGGCCAGTTCACGGAGGCGGCAACTCGGCTCATGCGGCTGCGTCCAACAACCAATCATTGGCAGCGGCTTATGCCCGCATACAAACGGAAAACGCGTCCCAGGTCGTGGCGCTTGTCAATAAAGAACGAATCGCGGCGGGGCTGAAACCGCTCATCATACATACCAATTTGACCAAAATGGCCAAAACCAAAGCGATCGATATGTACAAAAACAATTACTTCGATCATATTTCCCCGAAATACGGCTCGCCCTTCGACATGATGGACGCGTCCAATATCACGTTCCTTTATGCCGGAGAAAATATCGCCAAAGGCCAGCGATCGGCAAAGGAAGCCGTAAGGGATTGGATGAACAGTCCGGGACATAAAGCGAACATACTGAACCCGAATTATAAACTGATCGGCGTCGGATACTACAACGGGTATTGGGTGCAGGAATTTATCGGCAAATGATCGCTATACCCCGTCGCCGCTCTATACCGGAGGTTTGTAATATTTTCGGTATAGGGCCGGCGTGATGTCCTCGAACTTCTTGAACGTTTTGATAAAATACCCCGGTTCATTAAAGCCCAGCTCATCGCTGATCTGGGCTACGGGCATATCGGTGACCCCCAGCAGTTGCTTGGCCCAACTGATCTTCAATCTGGCCAGATAAGTCGTGAAATTCTCGCCTGTCTCTTTGGTGAACAATCTGCTGAAATAACTTGGACTGAGGTGGCATAGCTCCGCCATTTGCTTAAGCGTGACCTGCTCGCTTTTGTTGCGGTAAATGTAGGCAAAAGCGGGCTGGAGCGCCTTGTTCGCACAAACATAGGATTCGGAGTCCGCATTTTTCAAATAGGCGTCGGCGATGGCGTTGGTCATCTCTTTTTTGATTGATTCGATATTTTTGATCGAGTAGCCGGGCAGAATGGTGGAGATGTTGAGAGTTTCGCCTTGCCCGTACGCTTTTTCGAACATTTCGATCAGCAGGTTCTTGTTCAGCGCCTCTTCCACAATATAGTTGCACAGCAGGAACAGCATATTGGAAACTTTGACGACCTCCTCGTAGCTCATGACCGGAAGCTCGTCGTATAAATGTCCGAGTTCGGCGCGTTTGATCCGGTACAGCTCGGAATCCTGCAGACTCAGAATCTGCTCGAGTTCGCGGGCGTTTTCCGGATCGGACAATCTCACCTGACCGGCCATCACCGCGCCGATATATTTGTCATCCACCGAGATCGGGATGGCGATGTCGATGATGTTGAAGTGGCACAGATAAACGTAAGGCGAGTTGGAGCGTACGGACTCAAGTCCCCCGCGGGAGTCGCATTTCAGACAGAACCGCAGGAGATTCGGGTCTTTGCGCACCTGCTGGCAGAAGGGCCGGCATCCGCTGTGGCTCGTGACGGGGTTGCCCTTGTAATCGACGGTCAGAATGGCCAGGTTTGTGACGGTCGCCAGCGACTCTTGAAGCCGCTTCCATTTTTGCATGTCAAGGATTTTATGAATGCGCAGATGCTCCTGAATCATGATTTCGCACCTCCCGGTGAACTTATGTCATTAGAATACCATTTATCCGGGAAAGTGCAAAATTTTACGATTGGGAATTATAATTTCCTGTCATGTTATTCCCCTATCAAGCTGCGGTTTCTCGTCTATAATCGAAGTCATCAATCCAATTTTGATCCAACCAAGGAGGAAAAGAAGATGAGAAAAGCGTTTATCAGCCCTACCAAGTATGTGCAAGGCGAGGACGAATTGCTTCAACTCGGCTATTTTGTCCGCTCTTTCGGAACGTCCGCGCTGTTGATTGCCCATCGCGACGATGTGGCCCGCGTGAAAGATAAACTGGACGCTACGGCGAAGCAGTTCGGAATTGCGTTTGTTGAAAGCGGTTTTATGGGCGAATGTTCGCGCCAGGAAGTGGCACGGCTGCAGCAGATCGCCGAGGAGAAGGGGTGCACTTGCACGGTCGGACTCGGCGGCGGGAAGGCGATCGATGCCGCGAAATGCGTGGCGCAGGGCGAAGCGCTGATCATCTGCCCGACGATTGCGGCGACGGACGCGCCCACCAGCCATTCCGCCGTGCTGTACACGCCGGAGGGAGCGTTCGACGATTATGCTTATTTCAAGCAAAGCCCGAGCGTCGTCCTGGTGGATACGACCGTGATCGCCAAGGCGCCGACTCGTTTTCTCGTCTCCGGAATGGGCGACGCTTTGTCCACTTATTTTGAAGCTCGGGCCACGTCCAACTCTTATTCGCGAGTCAATGCCAGTTTGCCGATGGGAACCCGGGAAGGCGTTTGTCCGCCGGCCGTGGGGACGAACGCGGCGCTGACGCTGGCGACGCTGTGCTACGAAATGCTGCTAAAGGACGGCGCCAAAGCCAAAGCGGCCTGCGACGCCAATCAGGTGACGCAAGCGCTGGAGAATATTGTGGAGACGAACATCCTGCTGTCCGGTCTCGGCTTCGAAAGCGGCGGCTTGGCCGGCGCCCATGCGATCCACGACGGGCTGACGATTTTGGAGGGAACACATCACTACTACCACGGGGAAAAAGTAGCGTTCGGGACGCTGGCCCAAATGGTGCTTGAAAACGCTTCCGATGAAGAGATGCGGCAAGTGCTCGACTTCTGTCTCTCCGTGGGCTTGCCGGTATGCCTGGAGGATATCGGCGTCGCTTCGATCAGTGACGACGAGCTGCGGCAAGTCGCCGAGAAGGCCTGCATTCCGGAGGAATCGATCCATTCGATGCCGTTCCCGGTCACGGTGGAGCAGGTGGCTGCGGCGATCGCTACGGCGGACCGCATCGGCAAGCAGTATAAAGCCGCGAAGGAGGCGCATCGATGAAGAAAATCATCAACCGGGCCGAGACGGTCGTGGCGGAAATGTGCGGCGGCATCGCGCTGGCGCAGCCCGAACTTGAATTCGTCAAGAAATATAAGATTATCAAGAAGAAGCGGATCAACAAGCGCAAAGTCAGCCTGATCAGCGGCGGGGGGAGCGGGCATGAGCCCGCCCACGCCGGATTCGTGGGCCGGGGAATGCTGGATGCGGCCGTGTGCGGCGATGTTTTCGCCTCGCCTTCCCAAATCCAGGTCTATCAGGCGATCAAGGCGACGGCCGGCGAGCGGGGAGCTTTGCTGATCATCAAGAACTACAGCGGGGATATGATGAACTTCAAAAATGCCGCCTTTCTGGCGAGCGAGGATGGCATTGAAGTGGAATACGTCCGGGTCGAGGACGACATTGCCGTACAGGACAGTCTTTACACGGTAGGCCGACGCGGCGTCGCCGGGACGGTGCTGGTCCACAAGATCGCCGGCGCGGCAGCAGAGGAGGGGCGGAGTTTGCGGGAAGTCAAGGCTGCCGCCGAAAAGGCCGCCTCCAGCGTGCGCAGCATCGGCTTCGCCCTGACCTCCTGCACCGTGCCGGCCAAGGGGACGCCGACGTTCGACATCGCCGCGGACGAGATGGAATTCGGCGTCGGCATTCACGGAGAGCCGGGCATCCAGCGCGAGCGCATCGCATCTGCGGATGTGCTGGCTGAGCGGATGGTCGCCGCGCTGCTGAAGGATCTGCACATCGACGGCGGGCAGGAGCAGGAGATCGCGCTGCTGATCAACGGCTTCGGGGCCACGCCTTTGCAGGAGCTGTACATTCTCAATCATGCGGTGACGCGGGAGCTGGTCAAGCGGCCTGGCCTGAACATTTGCCGGACCTTTGTCGGCAATTATATGACCAGCATCGATATGGCCGGGGCGTCCGTCTCGATCATGAAGCTGGACGCTGAATTGAAGCGCTTGTTGTTCGCGGAGAGCGAAGCGCCGGCCTTTCCAATGAGCGGCCCCGCCGGAGGCGTCGATTATGCGGATATCTTTGAGGAGAAGCGCGGCGGGGAGGAGGTCTCTTACATCGCGGAAACCCCGGCGGAAGCCGCCTTGATTCGCGGCAACGGGATCGACGCGCGGAATATGATCTTCCTGGTCGACAAGATGAGCGAAATCATCATTGCAAATGAAGTGCCGTTCTGCGAGCTCGACGCCCATGCCGGAGACGGCGATTTCGGGATGAGCGTGGCCAAGGGCTTCAAGCAGTTGAAGCGCGAGTGGCGAGAGCTCGTCGCCGGCCACGGGGAGCGGATCGGCGCTTTTCTTGAAGCGTGCTCCCTGGTGATCATGGAGCATTGCGGCGGCGCCTCCGGTCCGATTTGGGGCTCGGCCTTCCGGGCGGCCGGCAAAGCGGCCGGCGCCAAAGACCGGCTGAGCACGGCCGATATGGCCGAGCTGATGCAGGCGGCGGTGCGCGGAGTTCAGGCGACGGGGGAACGCTCTTTTGGACGCGGCGCCGTCGTGGGGGACAAGACGCTGATCGATGCGCTCGCGCCGTGCGCGGATGCCTGGACGCAGAGCGCCGCTCAAGGCGACGATATCGTGACGGCGGCGGCCAAGGCGGCGGAGGCGGCGGTGCGCGGTGCGCGGCAAACGGCGGATATCGTCGCTCGCATGGGCCGAGCGGGCACGGTAGGCGAACGCAGCCTCGGTTATCCGGACGCGGGCGCTCACGCGCTGGGCGTTATTTTCACGGAGCTCGCGGCAGCGCTGAAGCAAGCATGAAGTTTTGCCGAAACAAGACCGTCGGAGCTGTCGCTCTGGCGGCTTTTTCATCCCTGTGCTAAAAATTTTTAATAAACGCGAAACCTTCCTCCTTCGCCCTACGTAAACATTAATCAAGCAAGCAAAACCATTTGGGGAGGAAATTTAACCATGTCGATTTTTAAAAGATTGCGCGACTTGACGATGTCCAATATTAACGCTCTGATCGACAAGGCGGAAGATCCGGTCAAACTGACGGACCAATATATCCGTGACATGCAGGAGGACCTGGAGGATGCGGAAAAAGCGGTAGCCGCGCAAATCGCCATCGAAAAGAAATTCAAAGGCTTGTATGAAGAGCAGCAGGCGCTCGTCGAAAAACGTACCCAGCAAGCCCACACGGCGGCCCAGGCGCAAAACGTCGATTTGGCCCGCCGCGCCCTGGAAGAGAAGAAAGCGGCCGAAGCGAAGGCGGCGGAATACAAAGCCAGCTATGAGCAAAACAAAGCGGCGGCCGACAATCTCCGCGCCAAGCTGGACGAAATGCGCAAACAGTTGACGGAAATGAAAAATAAACGCGAAACGCTGGTGGCGCGTTATAACGCGGCCAAAGCCCAGAACGAAATCAACAAGGCGATCGGCGGTTTTAATTCGGACACTGCGGCCAGCGGCCTGAAGCGGATGGAAGAAAAAATGCTGCAGATGGAAGCGCAGGCGGAAGCCAGCAACGAGCTGGCCTCGAAAGGCAAGTCCCTGGACGAGGAATTCGCCAGCCTGAACAAAGACAGCGAGGTAGAAGCGGAATTGGCCGCTTTGATGAAGCAATACGAGGACAAGAAATAACGACGACGAACCAAGAAGTGAGGCTTGACCGAAGATGAGCGTTTGGAAGAGAATCGGCAATCTGTTCGCCAAGCCGGAGCCGCCGCTGGCGGAGAAAAGCATGCTGTCGCTGGCTCCGGGAGATATTTGCGAGGTTTCGCTCGTATCTTATGAAGTGACCGGGCGGGTAAACAACCGCAGCCGCAACGCCGTCGTTTTGACGCTGCAGGACGGCAGCCGGATCGGCTACCTGCTCATCGAGGAGCGTGAGACGCTGCAATATCAGCTCTATCTGCCGATTGACGGTCGCCTCGACGATCCGTCGGAGGTCCCGGGGCAAATGGAGCTGGACGGCACCCTGTATCATCTTGAGGAGGAGTACGGCGGATACGTTGCGGTCGTCGGCAGAACCCCTTTTATGCAGGGCGGCGAGCAGCATGTCTGGCAGTACCAGTCCGACGACGGGAAGCTGCTGCGCATCGAATGGCAAAACGGGCGGTTTATGCTGTATGAAGGAACCAAAGTGATTCCGGCCGACGTGAAGGTCATTCGAGGCAGTTAGAGGCTAAAGCAGGCATAAATTCAGGCAGTGCGCGAGGCACTGCCCAGACTGCCGAGTATAATCTCGGCAGTTTTTTTATCGCCGAATGGGGACCCATAGCTTTGCTTTTCCTGTGATGTTGAACGGAAAGGCACAGCGGCTCTAGCCATGTTGGAGGCTCAAAATACTTTTCGAAATAAATAAAATAAATGTTGATCCGCGGTCATTTGCATCTTCCAACAAGAAGTTTTATGTTATTTACATAAGTTGGATAGGTTAAAATAACGGAATATGACGAAAACGGGAGGAAGGATATCGATGGGATCGAGTTCTCGGATTTGGCGGGTCGCCGGACTTTTTTCCGCCATATCGACGTTGCTGCTGCTGTCCGGTTTCCTTTTTGCCGTATTGGATATCGCCCAGCCGGCGTTTTTGAACGGCCCCGAAAGCGCTGTGCCGCCTAAAACGGAGCAGCCCGCCGCAGCCGGAAGCTGGGATGTGACGGCCATCGGGGATTCGCTGGCGAAGGGCACCGGTGACGATACCGGGAACGGATTTGCCCGCAGAACGGTGGAATTGCTGAAGCAGCAAGGGACATCCTCCATGCTCATCAACAATCTCGGGATCAATGGGATGTCGACGGAGGAACTGCTTGCGTCGCTGGACGATCAGGGCGTAAGGTACGCGCTGGGACAGTCGGGGATCATCCTGCTGTCCATAGGCGGCAACGATCTGTTTAATGGGGCGGAGCAACTGACCTCGGGGGAACAACTGCCCACGCCGTCGGAACTGCATGCCTCGATCTCGAAAGCGTCGGATTTCTTCCGGGAGGCGGTAGGGAAGCTGCATGAAATCAACCCGCAGGCCACGTTGGTTTATGTCAGCCTGTACAACCCGTTTTCCGACCTGAAGGAGATGCGCGAGCTTGGAGACGACGCGGTTATGCGCTGGAATGAGATGGCGCTAAAAGCGTTGGCTCCCTATAATGGAACTTTGGTGATTCCAACCTATGATTTATTTACGCACAACTCGGCCCGGTATTTGTCGAGCGACCATTTTCATCCCAACGGAGACGGCTATGAGGCGATCGCCGCACGGATCGTGCAGAGCATCGGGCAAAAATAAACGGACATCAACGAAGGGGGCTACTGCGATGGCACAGCATCGGGAAGCGGCGTTGGATGAGCGGCAAGTGGTCCTGTCGGTACGGGGTCTTAAGAAAAAAATCCGCCGCAAATGGATTGTTCATGAGGTAACGTTCGACATTAAAGAGGGGGAGATTTTTGGTTTTCTCGGTCCGAACGGCGCCGGGAAAACGACGACGATCCGCATGCTGGTCGACCTGATTCGTCCGACCGCAGGCCAAGTTTCCATCTGCGGATACGACGTGCAGCGGGAGCCTGAGCTCGCGCTGCGGTATGTCGGCTCCATTGTGGAGAATCCGGAGGTTTATTCCTATTTGACAGGCCGGGAAAACCTGGAGCAATTTGCCCGGATGTTGCCGGGCGTAGACGCAGGGCGGATCGGCGAGGTAGTTCGCATCGTCGGTTTGGACGGGCGGATCAATGATAAGGTGAAGACCTATTCGCTGGGGATGCGGCAGCGGCTGGGGATCGCCCAGGCTTTGCTGGGGCGGCCGAAGCTGCTTATCTTGGATGAACCGACCAACGGGCTGGATCCTAAAGGGATCAAAGAGATGCGCGATTTTATCCGGCGGTTGGCGGCGGAAGGATTGGCCGTGTTCGTGTCCAGCCATTTGCTGAGCGAAATTCAGCTGTTGTGCGACCGGGTGGCGATCATTAGCCGGGGCCGCGTGCTGACGGTCGGCAAAGTCGAAGAATTGATTCAGGAAAGCACCAACTATGTCGTCTGGGAGCTTGAACCGCGCGAGCGGGGGGCAAAGCTGCTGCGCGCAGCCGGGGTCGATATTTTCGAGGAAGCCGAGCATGTGCTCGACGACGCCATTATCGCGGGGATCGGGAAGTCGGCCCTGGTCACCCGGATGCAGCCGGAGAAGTCAGCTGAGCTTGTGCCTTTATTGGTGCGGGAAGGAGTGCGGGTCCGGGCCGTACAAAAGGTCAATCCGACGCTGGAGCAGCTGTTTTTGCAAATGACGGAAGGTGAGAGCTTTGAATAACATTCTTCCTTTGGTGAAAAATGAAACGATCAAGATGATCCGTAAAAAGCGGTTTTATGTTATTTTGCTCGTTCTGCTCGTCCTGGTGCCGATGTTTGCTTACGCGCAGCTGCGCGAGTCCATGGAGAAGCGGGAGAAATACGGCAGCGACTGGCGCCGGGAAGTGCAGCAGGCGATTACGGACAACCAAAACTCGCTGGGCAGCGACCGGGTGCCGGAGGAGTGGAAAAAATATCGGCAAATCTATATTCAGCAGATGAAATATTATTTGGAGCATGACGTAAATCCGCAGCAGCCCGGCGGGGTGACGTTTACCCGGGAATTTCTGGACAACGCCGCGACCCTGTTCATTCCGCTGCTGATTATGGGCGTCGGGTCGGATATCGTGTCCTCGGAGCGAACCAGCGGGACGATTAAAATGCTGCTCACCCGGCCGATCCGCCGCTGGAAAATCCTGCTCGGCAAACTGATTGCCCTGCTGATGTTCGTGTCGCTGATCATCGTGGCGACCTGCGTCATCTGCTATCTGATCTCCGGCTTGTTTTTCGGATACGCCGGGCTTACCATGCCCGTATTTACCGGGTTTCAGCTGCACGGCGCGGAGGTGGACATCTCGGGAGTACACGCGGTGCCGCAGTGGCAATATATCCTCATGCAGACCGGATTAATCTGGTTCGTCAGCGTCGTGGTCGCTTGTCTGGCGTTTATGGTGTCGGTGCTGGTCCGTAGCACTTCGGCGAGCATCGTCATTATGATGGCGGCGCTGATCGCCGGGAACATTTTATCCAACATGGCTTCCGCCTGGACGAGCGCCAAATATCTGTTTATGGTCAACCTTGGCTTAACGAATTATTTGTCGGGGACGCCGGCGCCGATCGAAGGAATGACGCTCGGATTTTCACTGATTGTACTTGCCGTTTGGGGGGGCGCGGCGCTCCTAGTTTCATTCCTCGTCTTTACGAAACAGGATATGTTGAATTAAAATGGACAAGGACCACAAAACATCTGTTTGCATTTCATGCATTAAGAGGCAGTTCAGAAAGTCATCTTTTGATCACGAAGAATATCATGAAGTTGATCTTAAAAGAAGATTACATAAAGAAGTTAAAGGGGGAGCGTGAATGGCGGAACAAATCGATTTGTTCGAGGACGTCGCCGGACCGAATTCCGGCAAGCCGTCTTCGGGATACGACGCGGACGACATTCAAGTGCTCGAAGGGCTTGTCGCGGTACGCAAACGGCCAGGTATGTACATTGGCAGTACGAGCTCGTCGGGTCTTCATCATTTGGTATGGGAGATAGTGGATAATGCCGTCGACGAGCATCTGGCCAAGTTTTGCTCCAAAATCGACATTACCCTGCATAAGGACGGCTCGGTGACCGTTGTCGACAACGGGCGCGGCATCCCGACCGGGATGCACAAAACCGGCATTCCTACGCCGCAGGTCGTTTATACGATACTGCATGCCGGCGGAAAATTCGGCGGGGCGGGTTACAAGAAGTCCGGCGGTTTGCACGGGGTTGGCGCATCGGTGACCAATGCGTTGTCCGAGTGGCTGGAAGTTCATATTTACCGGGAGGGCAAAATCCACCGGATGCGGTTTGAATATTGGGTCGACGATAAAGGAATTGAACATGTCGGCGAACCGGTTACTGGACTTGAGGTTATCGGCAATACGAACAAAACCGGGACGAAGGTGACGTTCAAGCCGGATATTCGCGTGTTCACCGGCGGGATCGGCCTCAATTACGATACGCTCGCGGAACGTTTGCAGGAGATCGCTTTTCTCAACTCGGGCCTGAAGGTAACGTTAAAAGATGAGCGGTCCGACCGTTTCGACGAGTTTTTTTATGAAGGCGGAGCGAGCCAGTTCGTCGAGTTTCTGAACGACGGCAAAGACGTGCTGCACGACGTCGTGCATTTCTACGCCGAGCGGGACGACATCGAGGTGGAGGTCGCCCTCCAATATAATTCGGGCTACACCGAAACGTTGGCCTCTTTTGTAAACTCGATTCCCACAAGAGGCGGGGGGACGCACGAAACGGGCTTCAAAACGGCTTATACCCGGGTCATGAATGAGTATGCGCGAAAGAACGGCATGCTCAAAGAGAAGGAGAAAAACCTCGAGGGCAACGATTTGCGCGAAGGCATGATGGCCGTCATCAGCGTGAAGATGTCCGAGGTCGAGTTCGTCGGACAAACGAAGGACCAGCTCGGCAGCGCTTCGGCGCGCAGCGCGGTCGACGCCGTCGTCAGCGAGAAGATGGCGCTGTTCCTCGAGGAGAATCCGCAGGTCGCCCAGACGCTGATCAAAAAAGCGATCCAGGCCTCGAAGGCGCGGGAAGCGGCGCGGAAGGCGCGCGACGAAATGCGCTCGGGAAAGAAGAAGAGCGAGAGCTCGAACCTCGGCGGCAAGCTGACGCCGGCGCAATCGAAGGATTTTACGCGCACCGAGCTGTTTATCGTCGAAGGCGACTCCGCCGGCGGATCGGCGAAGCAGGGACGCGATTCCAAGATTCAGGCGATCTTGCCGCTGAAGGGCAAGCCGATGAATCCGGAGAAAGCGAAGCTGGCGGACATCCTGAAAAACGACGAGTACCGGGCGATCATTAACGCGATCGGCGCGGGGATCGGGACGGAATTTGCCGTGGAAGACAGCAATTATTCCAAGATCATCATCATGACCGACGCCGATACGGACGGAGCGCATATCCAGGTGCTGCTGCTGACGTTCTTTTACCGGTACATGAAGCCGCTGATCGATGCGGGCCGGGTGTATATCGCCCAGCCGCCGTTGTACAAAATCACCCGCCGTTCCGGCAAGCTGGAGACGGTGCGGTACGCCTGGAGCGACGAACAGCTGCAAAATTATTTGAAGGAATTCGGCAAAAATTTCGAGCTGCAGCGCTACAAAGGATTGGGGGAAATGAACCCCGAGCAGCTGTGGGAAACGACGATGAATCCGGAAACCCGGACCATGCTGCAGGTGCAGATCGAAGACGCCGCCAAAGCGGAGCGACGCGTGTCTACGCTGATGGGGGACAAGGTCGATCCGCGCAAGCGCTGGATCGTGGAAAACGTGGATTTCACGGAGTTTGAGGAATAGAAGGTGAATTGATGTGAGCATGCTGGAAAATTTTTTGCCGGCGTTTCTGGAAGAGGTTGTGGGCGACCGCTTTGGCCGGTATTCCAAATATATTATTCAGGACCGCGCGATCCCCGATGTGCGCGACGGGCTGAAGCCGGTGCAGCGGCGGATTTTGTACGCGATGTACGATGCCGGCAATACGCCGGATAAGCCGTACCGCAAATCGGCCAAAACGGTCGGGGACGTGATGGGGAATTACCATCCGCACGGGGACTCTTCGATTTACGAGGGCATGGTGCGGATGGCGCAGCCGTGGAAGATGGGCCATGTCCTGATCGACGGCCACGGCAACTGGGGCTCCCAGGACGATGATCCGGCGGCGGCGATGCGTTACACCGAAGCGAGATTGTCGCCGATCGCCATGGAAATGCTGCGCGATATCGAAAAACGCACGGTACCGTTCAAGGATAACTTCGACAACACGGCGAAGGAGCCGGTAGTGCTGCCGTCGCGGTTCCCGAACCTGCTGGTCAACGGGGTCAGCGGCATTTCGGCCGGGTTTGCGACGGAAATCCCGACGCACAATCTGCGCGAGGTGATCGATGCCTGCATTGCACTGATGGAAAAGCCGGGGCTGACGCTGGAGGAAATCCGTTTGTTCATCAAAGGCCCGGATTTCCCGACCGGCGGAATCATCATGGGCGAAGAGGGCATCCGCGAGGCTTACGAGACCGGGAAAGGCCGGATTTATCTGCGCTCGAAAACGGAGATCGAAACGCTGCGCGGCGGCAAGCAGCAGATCGTCATCACGGAAATTCCTTACCAGGTCGTGAAATCCCGGCTGGTGTCGGCGATGGAAAACATCCGGCTGGAGAAAAAGGTGGACGGGATCGCCGAGGTCCGCGACGAAAGCGGCCGGAACGGGCTGCGCATCGTCGTGGAGCTGAAGAAGGACGCGGATGCGCAGGGAATCCTCGCTTATTTGCTGAAGAAAACCGATCTGCAGGTGACGTACAATTTCAACATGGTGGCGATCGTCAACCGGGCGCCGCGCCAGCTTGGCCTTAAGGCGATGCTGGAAGCCTACATCGCCCACCAGCGCGAGGTCGTAACCTACCGCACGCAATACGAGCTGGAGAAACTGGAGGACCGCGCCCATGTGCTCGAAGGCCTCGTTAAGGCGCTGAACATTCTGGACGAAGTGATCGAGGCGATCAAAGCCTCCAAAAACCGCCAGGACGCGCAAAACAATTTGCAGTGGATGTTTGGCTTTACGGAGCGCCAGGCGGACGCGATTTTGACCTTGCAGCTGTACCGTTTAACCAATCTGGAAATCACATCGCTGCAGAAAGAGCTGGATGAGATCCAGAAGAAAATCACGGTGCTGCGCGGCATTCTGGAGAGCGACAAGAAGCTGATCGCGCTGATCAGAAAAGAGCTGCTGGAAATCCGCGAGAAATACGGAATCGACCGGCGCTCGGTGATCCAGGACGAAGTGGAGGAACTGAAGGTCAACCTGGAGGTGCTGGTGGCGCAGGAGGACGTGCTCGTCACGCTCTCGAACGAAGGTTATATCAAGCGGACCAGCATGCTTTCTTTTACGCGCTCCGGCGGCGAGCGGGACGGCTCCGGGGTGAAGGAAGGCGACTACATCAAACATCTGTTTGAGGTCGATACGCTGCAAAATCTGCTGATCTTCACGCAGCGGGGACAGTATTTCCTGCTGCCGGTCCATCAAATTCCGGAGTTCAAATGGAAGGACAACGGGACGGCGCTGGTCAACGTCATTCCGCTGGCCAAGGAAGACCGGATCGTCAGCGTCGTGCCGTTGCGCAGCTTTGACGAAGATGCGGAGCTCTCCCTGGTATTCGTGACAAAGCGCGGCCAGGTGAAGCGTACCGAGCTGAAGGATTACGAAACGAAACGCACCGGCGCGGTGGCGGCCTGCAAGCTGGGCGACGGCGATGAGGTGCTGAACGTGACGGTAAGCCGGGGACGGCAGGAAATTGTGCTGCTGACGAAGCAGGGGATGGCGATCCGGTTCGCCGAAAGCGAAGTTAATGCGATGGGCCGCGTCGCTGCGGGAGTGCGCGGCATCAACCTGAAGGACGACGACGAGGTCGTCGCCGCCCTTTGGGTGGAAGGCGAGGAAGGCGAAATTCTGGTCGTTTCCGACCTCGGCTACGGCAAACGCAGCCTGCTGCTCGATTACCCGCTCCAGAGCCGGGGCGGCAAGGGCGTGCAGACGTTCGAGTTCAAGGAAGGCAAGCGGGTCAAGCCGAACGGCAGCCGGCTGGTCGGCGGCATTCACTGCAAAGAGCCGGCGACGCTTACGGCGGTGACGAAGGAAGGCCAAATGCATAACTTCAGTTCGGAAGACGCGCCGCTCGCCGACCGGAAATCGATTGGCAAAGCGCTGGCGCCGATCGACAAAAACGATGAGATCGTCGATTTCTTCATTAAGGAATAAGGTGCAAACCAGTTGGAGGAACGGCAAAAAAAGCTTCGCGCGCGGATGTGCTCTCTGTGCAACGTGCGCGAAGCTTTTTGCCTTGCGGTGTGAATGCGGCTAACCAGTCAGTCGGTGTGGAAGGGACAAGCTCCATAAGTCGGATATTGTGATTGGAACTATCCAATAGAATCGAGGACTTAGTGGCAAATATAGCGGCTGATCGGATATTTCCAATGGGGCCCCCAATTGCGAGCGGTTTCCGGCAATCTATTGGATTTCTCCAACCAACACCGCCCAACCCAGGCCCAGGCACCGGGAGGCGGCTACCGGGCATGAACGCCCTTATTGGTCCGAAAAGACAGCGTTTCAAATTCTAAAAGCACAGGTGCGTTCTTATTTGGCTAAAAAGGCCGAAAAGTCCACTAGCGTTGCATTTAAATCTGGCAAAATACATTTTCGGGGCACACCAATATTCTAACGGTTGCCACAGGCGCTATTAGTTCCAATACGGTTGATTTCAAATTGTAACGGTTGCCATGGAGCTTATTTCGCTGAAAACCGGTAATCCTTGCTTGGATTCAGGCAAATAGCGTCGCTCACAACCGTTAGATTTCCAGCGGGCGGACAGTATCGATTCGAAAGCCAACGCTTGTAAAGAAACCTTAAGCAAAAGTTTCATGCAACGCCAGTGCAAAAAGAGGAACTAAGATGTCAAATAGGGCGAATCGGCCCGAAGCTGTGAAGCGTTCCGGCCTACCCGCTCAGATGCCGGATAAATGCCTCCAGGGTGGCGTCCATAAACGTATTTTTGCGGTAGACCAAACCGACTTGTTTGCGCGGAGCCGGCTCGGCAAGCGGAATGATGGCGATATCGCCAAACCTATCGCCAAACCCATCGCCGGAGCCGTCGCCCAATCTCCCCATGAGGGTACCGTCCAGCGTCCAGGCGTAAGAAGCGGGAAGAATCGTTCCGCCGACATTGCTGCGGGCCATCCGCACCTGGGAATCCATGGTTGACAGCTCCATCACCGGCTTCAAGGAGATGCCGTTGGCGGCGCAGGCCGCATCAAACAGCTGGCGCACGAAAAATTTGGGCGGGAACAGAATGAGCGGAATGCGGCTCAGTTGTTCGAGCGGCACTTCGGGCAGCTCGGCGAGTTCATGCCGGCGGGACGCGACAAGCACGAGTTCCTCGTCGAACAGCGGCCGGCTCACGAGTTGCTCGTCCTCCAGCGGCAGAAACACGACGCCGAGATCAAGCTGATTGCCGAGCAGCCCGGCGTGCGTTTCCTCGGTGGCCAGCTCGACCACGGACAGCTTGATGCCAGGGTACTGCCGATGGAACGAGATCAGCTTGCTCTCGAGCAGATGGTTGCCGGAGCAGCCGATCCTCAAGTGGCCGCGCTTCATGCCGCTGAGCTGGCCGATTTCCAGCTTGGCCTGCTCCAGCTCGTAAATGACGCGGCGGGCATGCTCCATTAGTACTTGTCCCGCTTGGGTCAAGTAATTTTTTTTACCGGAGCGTTGAAACAAAGGAGTGCCCAACTCCTGTTCGAGGAGCCGGATTTGGTGGCTGAGCGTAGGCTGGCTAATGCCGAGCCGGTCCGCGGCTTTGGTAAAATGCAGCTCTTCCCCCAAGGCGATAAAGTATTCCAGCAAACGATGCTCCACAATGCAACCTCCGATTTTTCATCGTAATAATAGATAATTTCTATGATTATAATCGATATTATGTCATTGATCAATGAAAGGGATATCGTTATAGTAAATAAAACACAATTGGATAAGAAAAGAGGATGCGAAACATGGATCAGTTGAAAATTACGCTTAATTCAAACAAAAAACCGATGCCGCCTGCGGATCAGCTTGGTTTTGGCCGGTATTTTACCGATCATATGCTGCTGATGGATTATTCGGAAGAAAAAGGCTGGCACGACCTGCGAATCGTGCCTTACGGACCGCTATCGCTGGACCCGTCGGCGACGGTGTTTCATTATGGTCAGGAAGTGTTCGAAGGCATGAAGGCGTACCGTACACCGGAAGGGAACGTTGTTTTGTTCCGGCCCGAGATGAATTTGCGGCGGATGAACGCATCGTGCGTCCGCATGGGTATGCCCGGGCTCGAGGCCGGCCCGGTCCTGGAGGCGATTTGCAAGCTGATTGAGCTGGATGAGGCCTGGGTTCCCGAAGGCGAAGGGAATTCGCTGTACATTCGTCCCTTTATGATCGCGACGGAAGCGGGCCTCGGGGTCCGGGCAGCCCGGGAATATCAGTTTATCGTGATTTTAACGCCGGTCGGGGCCTATTATTCGGAAGGAATCCATCCGGTGCGGATTTATGTGGAGGATCAATACGTGCGGGCCGTGCGCGGAGGCACCGGCGAGGCCAAGACGTCGGGGAATTACGCATCCGGGCTCAAAGCCCAGGAGGATGCCAAGCAATTCGGATTTTCGCAGGTGCTCTGGCTGGATGGGGTGGAGAAAAAATACATCGAAGAAGTCGGCAGCATGAACGTGTTTTTTAAAGTGAACGGAAAGGTGGTTACACCGGAACTGAGCGGAAGCATCCTGGCGGGCATTACCCGGGATTCGGTGCTGCATTTGCTGCGCGAATGGGGGATTCCGGTGGAGGAGCGGCGCATCGGCATCGACGAGCTGTTTGAAGCCGGCCGCCGGGGCGAGCTGGAAGAAGCGTTTGGGACAGGGACGGCGGCGGTCATTTCTCCAATCGGCTGGATGAAATGGGAAGACCGTGAAATAGAAATTTCCGGGGGCAAAACGGGAGCGCTTTCCGAGAAATTGTACAACGAACTCACCGGAATTCAGCGGGGGGTGTTCCGTGATCCTTACGGCTGGAGACATGCTGTTAAATAAAACGAATCTATATAAGTGGCTCAACCTAATAATCAGCGCTTGACAGGGAGGCCGATAACCGATCGTGGCAAGAAATATCGGCAGATCAACATCCGCTGTCCGGACGCTTTGCACGATTATCCCATTTGATCCGGAAGCAGAGAGGAAGATAAATTCAGGAGAAGAAAATAGGTTTGTGATTAGCCCCCACCCTCTACCCTCTGAACAAAAGGGATAATTGTGCAAAGCAGCATGCAGGGATACCAAGACACGAACGCTATCATAATTCATTTTGTCAAGCACTGGTCTCGGTTTTAAGCCATATAAGTTGAACTAAAGAAATGGCGTGAGTTAGGCAAGAGTGTGAAATGATTCTGAGAGGAACCGAATCAAAACGGTCATCCGCCCGGCAGCCGCCGGCCGCGGATGGCCGTTTTTGGCGTTCATCTGAATCGGCGGAGCGGACAAGCAGGAATTTCCACTTTTGAAGGCGAATTTATTTTATGATGTGAAGCAGGGAGGGATAGGATTGCATACCGCTGAATTTGCCAAATTGCTGGATCTCATCGTGAAGGATTATCAGGACCATATGGAGGAGGAACTGGCTCCGACGCTGACGATGTCGCAATTAAACGTGCTGGAGCTGCTCACGCAGCAGGGCAATCTGAAGCCATCCGATTTGATTCCGCACTTATCGACGACGCCGGCGGCGGTAACGATGCTGCTGGACCGGATGGAACGGGGCGAATTGATCCGGCGCGACCGCGATGAACATGACCGGCGCAACGTCTGGATATCGATCACGGAAAAAGGACAGCAAGAGGTAGAGCGCGGCGTATCCGTTAGGAACGATTATTTGAGCGGCGTGCTTGACCGCATTTCGACCCACAATCAGCAGCTGCTTGTTTATTTATTGGGGAAAATTTCCGGTACGAAATAACGGCATAACAGCGGCAAATCAGGCGCGAACCGAGGCGCGAATTAAGGAGCCAAACCAAGGAGCAAACCAAGGAGCGAACCAAGGAGCGAACCAAATAGAGGCGGGATGTTTGGATTACCGGAAATCCAAACATCCCGCCGTCTTGTTGTTGCCGTCCAAACCTCAAAAACCGTTATCTCCCGCCTGAAGCATTGCCGCCAGATTGGTGTATACGCGCTCCTCCCACTGCTGCCAGGGATACTGGCGGGGCGGCAGCGAGACCAGGTCGACGGGCTGCTTGCCGACCGGATGCAAAAAACCCACATACAGCGACCATAAGGCGATTTGCTGGCCGGGTTTGTTCAAGGCCGCGCCGTATTTCTGGTCGCCGTACAGCGGGCAGCCGATCCGGCTTAACTGCACGCGGATCTGATGCGGCCTGCCGGTGTGCAGCTCCACCTGCACCAGGCTAAGGCGCTCCTCGGCCGACACGCCGAGCACTTTATAATCGAGCCGCGCCTCTTTGCCGCCCGGCGTCCCGGCCGGAACGACGGCCACCGTATTGGTGCGCTCGTCCTTCAGCAGCGTGTCGGTCAGACGCCCCTGGCGCTGCGGTGGAGTGCCGTGCACGACGGCCACGTACGTTTTGCTGAAACGGCGGCTGCGCACCGCTTCGGCCAGCCGCGAGGCCGCTTTCGACGTCTTGGCGAAGATCATCGCGCCGCCGACGGGGCGGTCCAGCCGGTGCACCAGCCCCAGGTAGACGTTGCCGGGCTTCCGGTAGCGCCGCTTGAGATCCTCCTTCAGCAGGTTCAGAAGATCCGGGTCACCGCTGGCATCCTCCTGGGTCGGCACGTTCACCGGTTTTTCGATCCCGAGCAGATGGTTGTCCTCGAACAGGATGGCCATCTCCGGCTGTCCCGTCGTCCGTTTTGCTCCGGCATCCATCATCGTTTACTCCTCCCAGCGCCCGAGAATGCCGCAGGGCAGATGCAGTCCGGATGCGGTGATCGGCAGGCCCAGCTCCCCGGCGGAAATCCGCCCGCCGAACCGGCGCTTCACGGTCATCGATAAGATGTTGTGCAGCACGGTTGGCGATATCCCGGTCGTATAAGAGTTGATCAGGAAAAACAGCGGTTTGTCCGATAAAATCGACAGGCACGATTCCACAAACGGATACAGGCTTTGCTCCAGCTTCCACATCTCGCCGCCCGGGCCCCGCCCGTAGGACGGCGGGTCCATGATGATCGCGTCATAGCGGTTGCCGCGCCGCTGCTCCCGCTGCACGAACTTGAACACGTCGTCCGTAATGAAGCGGACCGGCCGGTCGCCAAGGCCGGAGAGCGCCAGGTTCTCTTTGGCCCATTGGACCATGCCTTTGGCCGCGTCGACGTGCACGACCGAAGCGCCGGCGGAAGCGGCCGCGACCGACGCGCCCCCGGTGTAAGCAAACAGATTGAGCACTGAAATCGGCCGGCCCGCCGCAGCGATCTTGTCCATCATCCAGCGCCAGTTGGCCGCTTGTTCCGGGAACAGCCCGGTATGCTTAAAGTTGGTGGGGCGAATATAAAATTTCAGCCGATCGTAGGAAACGGTCCAGCGGTCGGGAATCTGCTTCTTCATTTCCCACTGGCCGCCGCCGGAGGAACTGCGGTGATAATGGCCGTGCACGTCGCGCCACCGTTTGTCCTCGCTCTCGATCGGCCAGATGATTTGCGGATCGGGCCGGCGCAAAATCACGTCGCCCCAGCGCTCCAGTTTTTCCCCGTTTCCGGTATCCATCACTTCATAATCTTTCCAGTCATTTGCTACGTACATGGTTACGATCCTTCCTTCCGCCGCCGTTAAGCGGCTTTCCCTCCTGGGAAACATGTCCTTATTACGTGTTGATTCGGTAGTTATTGTACCTTATTTTTCTGTCCGCATGCCAGCGTCCATGAAAACTTCTTCATTTTATAGACTATTTATGATACTCTTTTTTCCAAGTGCCCCCGGATTAGGCGAACCGTGCCGAATGTCTTGAATTCATTCAGTATTGATAGGGGAGAGAGAAAGATGCTGCGACGTTTTTTTTCGTATTACAAGCCATATAAAAAGCTGTTCCTGCTGGATTTCACCTGCGCGGTCGTGGCGGGGCTGCTGGAGCTGGGGTTTCCGATCGCCGTGAACCAGTTCGTCGACAAGCTGCTTCCGGGAAAGGACTGGTCTCTGATCGTATGGGCTTCCGCGGCGCTGCTCGGGATCTACGTGCTCAACACGGTGCTGAACTATATCGTGACGTATTGGGGGCATATGCTCGGGGTCAACATCGAAACGAATATGCGCAAAAAAATGTTCGACCACCTGCAAAAGCTGTCCTTCCGCTTTTTCGACAACCATAAAACCGGGCACCTTATGTCGCGCATTTCCAACGACTTGGACAATATCGGGGAAGTCGCCCACCACGGGCCGGAGGACCTGTTTATCGCCGGGATGACGCTGGTCGGCTCGTTCCTGCTCATGCTGGCGATCAATTGGAAGCTGGCGGTGCTTACGTTTCTGGTTGTGCCGGTGCTCGTCTGGGCCGCGCTTTATTTTATCGGGAAAATGACCAAAACGTATCGCGGGTTGTTTTCGGCCTTGGCCGATTTCAACTCCCGGGTGGAGGAGAATATCGGGGGCATCCGCGTGGTCCAGGCGTTTGCCAACGAAGAGCACGAAAAGGCGCTGTTCAACGAAAACAACCAGGCTTATCGCGCGACCAAACTGCGTGCTTACAAGATCATGGCCGGCAGCTTGTCGGTCAACTATATGCTGATGCGGCTCGTTTCTTTGTTCGTAATGGTCTGCGGCACCTGGTTCGTCATCCGCGGAGAGCTGTCCTACGGCGAATTCGTCGGATTTCTGCTGCTCGCCAACGTGTTTATCCGGCCGATCGAAAAAATCAACGCGATCATCGAAAGTTATCCGAAAGGGATTGCCGGGTTCAAACGGTACGTGGAGATTATGGACACCGCGCCCGACGTGGCGGATGCCCCGGATGCGGCGGATGCCGGAAAGCTGAAGGGCGACATCGAATTCGACCGCGTCTCCTTCGCCTATGAAGGCAAGGATAAGGTGCTGGACGGCATCAGTCTGTCCATCCGGGCCGGGGAAACGGTAGCCTTCGTCGGGCCGTCGGGCGCGGGCAAAACGACGCTCTGCAGCCTGCTGCCGCGCTTCTACGAAGTGGACGGAGGCAGGATCGCCGTTGACGGCAAGGATATCCGCGGCCTGAGCCTCGCCTCGCTGCGCCGCAATATCGGGATCGTGCAGCAGGAAGTGTACCTGTTCTCCGGCACGATACGGGAAAATATCGCCTACGGCAAGCTCACGGCTAGCGAGGAGGAAATTTGGGAGGCGGCGCGGCGCGCCCAATTGGAGGATTTTATTCTAGGCCAGCCGGAGGGCATGGACACCGTGATCGGCGAGCGCGGGGTGAAGCTGTCCGGCGGACAAAAGCAGCGGCTCGCGATTGCCCGGATGTTCCTGAAAAATCCGCCGATCCTGATCCTCGACGAAGCGACGTCGGCGCTCGACACCGAAACCGAGCTGGCGATCCAGCAGTCGCTGGCCGAACTGTCGGCGGGCCGTACGACGCTGGTCATCGCGCACCGGCTGGCGACGATCAAAAATGCCGACCGCATCGTCGTGGTAACGGAGGAGGGCATTTCGGAGCAGGGACGCCATGACGAGCTGATCGCCGCCGGCGGCCATTACAGCCGGTTGCACCGGGCGCAGTTCGGAGAGATCAATGCCTCGGCTTCGGCTTCGGCGGTCTCGCGCGGCTGAGCCGAAATGAAGCGCGGCCTCGCCAGGAGGCCGCGCCTGCATTTTTGCGGAAGCCGCGGAAATAGCGGTAAATAATGGCTTTATTTTCTCTAAAAAGAGAAGTTTATTATAATAGAGGAATTTTTTACCGCTATGTTTGGAAAATGCGAGCAAAGAGGTGTATTTCCCTGCCTGTTAGCAGAAATAGGTATAAAAAATTCCGCTATTTTGTGAGGGTGGGGCAAAAATCCAAAATTAACGCCACAATTTACCGTTATTTCCGGCAGACAGCAATGACAGATAGCAGCGACAGCGGCAGGCAGTGACAGACAGCAGCAGACAGCAGCAGACAGCGGCAAACAATGGCAGACAGGCATAGTACCTCATCAAAAAGCCGCCAGAGCTAATTGCTTTGGCGGCTTTTCAGACTTCAGCGATTTACGCTCGCGCGTATTCGTAATAATCCTGGGACCGCTGAACGCGGAAGCCGACGTTTTCGTAGAGCTTTTTGGCGTTTGGGTTATCCAAGGCGACCTCAAGCCAAACATCGTAGCCGGCAGCCTGTTCCCGCTTGATGACGTGGCGCAAGGCTGCGCTGCCGATGCCCTGGCCGCGCAGCCTTGCGTCGACGACGAACCCGTAAATCCACGCTTCCCCTTCATGGCGGGAAACCCGGATTTTCCCGGCCGGTTCTCCGCCTAGTAAAATCAGCTCGTTTTGGGCCAATTCCGCGGGGGACATCTCCTCATAAAAGCGCCGGGCCTCTTCCGGCTCCATCTTGAACCCTTCGCTATCGAGCTGCTGTAAAATCGCTTTATCGCCTTCTCCGGCCGGGGCAAGCGAGATCAAGACATCATCGGCTTTACCGGCTTCTCCGGCCGACGCAAGCGAGACCGAGACGACATCGGAGTCATTGGTACGAGCGGCGTGTTCCCCGGCAAATCCGGGGGCTTCCAGCTTCATTTGATACTCGCTGAACGCAAAGCGGCAGCGCACACTGTCCAGGAACCGCTTGCCGGTTTGCGAATCGCCCGGGGCATTGAGCAAAATTTTCGCGTGGGCTTGCCGTGTCGGTGCATCCAGGGCCCGCTCCAGCAAACCGGTAAAAATCCCCTGCCGGCGGTAATCCGGATGTACCATGCCGCAAATCTCCAGGCTGCCGCCAAATGAATATTTTCCGAGAAAAGCTACGAGCTTCCCGTCCCTGAAGCCGGCCAAGTGCACACCGTCGTCTTCTTTGCCGGCAAGCAGGGTGTCCCAGTTCAGCTTTAAAGAAATGCCGTCCCGCTGCTCGACGTTTTTTTGCAGCGCCGCAACATCGTCCCAAGTAAATGTATGAGTCAAATGGTATCTCACTTCCCTTCGCTAGTATTCTAGCTGATTTCAGCAAAATAGGCACGAACTAATGCCGAATTTCCATACGCTGGCGAATCCGTATTCCGCAGCCGTCCGCCGGCGCGGAGCTTGACAAACCTTCCCTGCCGGAGTAGCTTGAGAGTACTGTAAACCTACTCGGGAGGAACTCATGTATGAACTCGATTATCGAAATGAAGCAAGTGACCTGGCAGCGGGAAGGGAAGACGATTTTGAACGGGGTGGATTGGACGATCGGGGAAGGCGAGCATTGGGCTCTGCTGGGCTTAAACGGTTCCGGAAAAACGACGCTGCTTAATATGATCAGCGGCTACCTGTGGCCGTCGTCCGGGACGATCAGCGTTTTGGGACACCGGTTTGGCGAGGTCGACCTCAGAGAGCTGCGCAAATCGATCGGATGGGTGAGCTCCTCGCTGCAGGAGAAGCTGCACGGCGGACAAAAAGCCGAGGACCTGGTCGTCAGCGGCAAATACGCCTCAATCGGTCTGTACGACAAGCCTGGAGCCGAGGATTACGACCGCGCTGCGGCATTGATGGAACAGCTCCGCTGCCGCCATCTGCAGGGCCGCGCCTACCAGACCTGCTCCCAAGGCGAGCAGCAAAAGCTGCTCATCGCCCGGGCGCTGATGGCTTCGCCCAAGCTGCTGATTTTGGATGAAGCGGCGAACGGACTCGACTTTATTTCCAAGGAAGGACTGCTGGAGAGCATCGCGCAATTGGCCGCCGAACCGCAGGCGCCGCACATGCTGTATGTGACGCACCATACGGAGGAAATTTTGCCGATTTTCAGCAAAACCTTGCTGCTGCGGCGGGGCGAAGTGTTTAAGCAAGGCAACAGCCGTGAGGTGCTGACCGAACCGCTGTTGTCCGATTTTTTCGAAATTCCGGTCAGCTTGAGCTGGAATCAGGAGCGGGCCTGGTTGTCGAGAAAATAAAAGCCGGGTTAACGGCTTTCGGGTTTTGCTTTCTTGAGCGACCCGCGCGCGATGCCCGCCAGCCAATAAACCGACGGAATCAGAAATTCGGCGAAGATCATCAGCGCGGGCCAGTCGGTGGACAGAAATCGGTATAACTCGGGCGGGGTCCTGGCGATGCATATGGAGAACACCGCAATGAAGGCGATCACGGGCAGCGTAAAGGGCTTATGGTCATTTACCCGGGTCAGCTGCGACAGGCAGGTTACCGCCGTAAACACAATAAACGAAATTTTAACGAAAATGCTCGTCAGCCAAAGTATGATCAGAATCGGGTCCATCGTGTCGACGAAAGACCCGACCCGAATGAAGCGCACCAGTTCCATATCGGGGTACATCAGGTTGGCCCCCAGATTCGGGCCGAAGGTAAGGAGAACCGGGATAATATGCGTAATGATGATCGCCAGTGACGTACAGGTGATGAAAAAATAGGTCCGGTAAACTTTTCTCGGTTTTTTCAAATAAGGGAACAGCAAAAACAGGAAGGCCAGCTCGCCGAAAATGGACATGGTTTCATAGACGCCGTCCCACAAATCCTTCAACGTCAAATGGGTCACCAGGGCGATAAACATGTCCACCTCCATTTCCTGAAATCCGATCAGCGGGATGGACAGGAAGGCCAGCGCGGTGACGAGGAATATTCCTTCGGCCGCAAGGAAAATCGTATACAATCCGCAGTGCACGGCGTATGCGACGCAAATGCAGAAGATCCCGACAACGGCCCAACCGGGGGTGTCGATCAAATACTCGGAAAGCAAATAGTCGGATAGTTGCCTTAAATTGAGCGCGGCGAGAAAAATATGGATCACCAGGATGTAAAGCATAAAACAGAGATGCAAAGGCTGGCCGACAAGCTCGCTTCCGTATTGTACGAGGAACTCGCCGGGACGCGAAGCTCCCACCTTATAGGCGGGGTATACCAGCACCAGAGCCAGAAGGCCTCCAACCAACGCGGCAACGGGGGTGGAATACTTGCTGCCCGCGATCATGATCCCGATGATAAAAGCGATAACGGTGGTGAAAATCTGTAAATTATAGAGCGAAAAAATTTGGGAAGAGGTTATGTTTTTCGGCATGATTCTGGCCTCCTGTCGCAATTATCCGAACATCCAGTTTTGGATGGATTCCCTGACATATTGAATAAACATCGGTACATTCCAACGTTCTTTCAGCAGGAACAGCACTTCCGCGCAAGCGAAAAAACAGAGCGATACGAGCAGCACGAGCAGGCGGGTTTTAAACCCTGCCCGTCTGCGCTGCGCAAGCCAACCGAACAGCATAATCAGCAAATACATCGTTCCGATCCAGATCATCAGGCGCTTTCCTCGCTATATATGGGTTTCTTGAACCACCGAACGGTAAACGCCGCCGGTGCGGTTCAGCAGGATTTTGACTTTAACCTCGATAGGCAGTTCTTCCGCATAGTAATGTTTCCACTGCGGCCGCATGCTTTTCCATATTTTCGGGTATCTCCAATCGAGATATTGGCTAAACAGAAACGCATCGGAACGGGCTTTACGCGTTTTGTCGAGCACCTTTTTCAAGCGTTCTTCCACATCTTTTTGTAAAATGTTTTCCAACTGCTGAATAACGGCCGGGTCCTTCAAATCGATTTCCGACAAGGAGGTCTGCACGAAAGCTTTCGCGCTGCTTGTAATTTGAAAAGCGACTTTCCCGTTTTTGACGTTGGGCTTGATGCTTGTTTTGATCCCTTCGATGAAGCAGCTGATTTCTTTGCCGTCGCTTGGGGAAGCGATGGTGATGGTGGTCGTACTGAGCTGTGAGCTGATCCAAAGGGCGCCTCTTAAATCTTTTACGGAAAGCACCGTTTTTGCCATTTTTCCGCCGCTGAAAATCGCTGCGCCCCCCGTACCCATCCAGCGGTCTTTTTTAGGATCCTCCACGGCGATCTCGGGCTGCTGCCCGAAAGTCAGCAAAGGAATAAGAATGTCGCCGCCCTGGTACAAAGCGAGCTTATAGTCCTTGACCGTCGTATCCAAAGTGAAGTGGTTGTTGATGTATTTTCGCAATATATCGCCGATGACTCTTTCAAACGCCAACGGAATTCTGGTAATCTCCGTTACTTTATTGGGCGTTACGAACAGGTTGGCGCTCAGGCGAAAGGAGGGCTGGCGGAAAACGAACTCCACGACCCTGTCGAGTCCTTGCTCCGCTAGTCTCCTGCCGACGATGATGGAACGCGTTTGACCGAAGGAAATATTTCTCGAAAGATCGACCTGAATCAACCGCAAAGCTTGGCTGATATTGCTTGCCCGTTTGGTGACAAAAGTGTACGGACTGCCTTGGGGTTGTCCCGAGCCGCCGGCTTGCGCCGGGATCATGCGGTTGGGCAGCGGAAACCCGATGGACAGTTCGATTTCTCCGTCTTCGGTCAAATCGATGAGAACGGCATTCGCAAACGCGCGATTGTTCAGCTCCTGGGAAGACCAACAGCCGCCAACGCCTGTAAAAAGAAGGACCGCCAGCGCGGCGGTGCATATTGCTCTGCGCATGTTTGTCACTCCAGTTCACTTTTTTCCTTTTCCCAGCCGCGGGCATTGTTTTTTTGCCGGGTTTCTTGCTCCGCGATTTGAACAGGCCGCTTGTACATTCTCCACCAGGGCACCCTGAGGAGCGTATCGCCCAGATCTTCGGTCACCAGCGGTGCGATGGACGACATGTAAGGAACGCCGAAGGACCGCAGGTTCACCAAATGGATATAGATCAGGATCATTCCGCAAGCGATGCCGTAGAGCCCGAACAACGAAGCCAGGATCATGATGGGGAACCTTAGCAGCCGGAAAGCGAGCCCCAGATCAAAGTGCGGAATGATGAAGGAAGCGATGCCGGTAAGAGATACGATAATGACCATGGCCGCGGAGGCGATGCCTGCTTGCACGGCGGCGGTGCCGATGATCAGCGCCCCGATGATGGATACGGCTTGCCCGATCGATTTCGGGATCCGGATTGAAGCCTCGCGCAGCGCTTCAAAGGCCAGCTCCATGGCAAAAGCTTCGAGCAGCGCCGGGAAGGGGACGATTTCCCGGGAGGAGGCGACGGCAATCAACAGCTGGGCCGGGATCATCTCCGGATGGAACGTCGTAATGGCAATATAAAGCGACGGAAGCAGCAAAGACACGAGTACGAAAAAATAACGGATCCAGCGTATCCAGTTGGCCGCCACATACCGTTGGTAATAGTCTTCGGCCGATTGCAGCAGCATCGGGAACGTGACCGGGGCCATCAGCACCATGGGCGACCCGTTTACAAGAATCGCGATCCGGCCTTCGAGCAGCGCGGCGCTGACGACGTCGGGCCTCTCCGTGTATTGCACTTGCGGGAAGGGAGAATAAGGATTGTCTTCAATGCACTCCTCCACATAGGAAGAGCTCATCACGCCGTCCATTTTGAGATACGACAGGCGCCGCTGCACTTCTTTGACCAATTCGGGTTTGCATAAACCTTCAACATAAGCAAGCACGATATCGGTTTGCGTGTACCGCCCCGTAGTGACGGCCTGCGTTTTGAAATTTTTGTGTTTGATCCGTCTGCGCAGCAAAGTCAGATTTTTCTCCAGATCCTCAATGAATGCTTCCCTTGGTCCGCGGATGACCGATTCATTGGGCGTCTCCTCAATAGCGCGGGTCGGATATGACGAAATGGAGAAGGTCAGCATCCGCGCGTCTCCATCGATCAAAAGCAAAGCCCCGGCGTCCATTACCGCATTTATGCCTTGGTTCAGGTCATGGATCACACTGGTTTGGGAAACGGTGAGGCCTTCGTCCTCGAACAGGAATTGATAGATGTTCCTGTCTTTCAATTGCGCGGATTCCCGCTGCAGGCTTCTGACAATGTAGTGCTGCGCCGTGTCCTGGGCGATCATGCCGCGGACGTAGATGAGCGCGCAGCGTTGGCCGGTGCTGATCACGAACTCGCGGTAAATAATATCCGAGCAGTCTTTCAGCTCTTCCTTAAGCCAGGCGAGCCGGACCGCAAGACTGCGGGATGAAGCCATCCCCTTTGCCTCAGGCGGGCTTTGCTCCGTCCTCGAATTTCCGGCGGATTTGCCGTTCCCGGCGTGAAGCGTGCGCAGGAATTTTCTCCAAAACGGCATGGACGTTTCCTCCTTCCTAAAGCCCGATTTTGCCTATTAAGATTTGCTTGAGAAAGGAAAAATATTCTGACCGTGCGAGTCCCGCGGCGCTTTTTGAGGGATTAATTTCGGAGCAACATGGCAATAAAGGGTAACAAACATATTTTCAGTCAACTAGAGATGTGAGGATCAGTCCGCCATTCTGTGCATCGCAATGATTACGCGGCTTATGAAATCAAGGGCTCCCGGCGCCGAATTTATGCGGACGTCCCCAACCCGGAGCATATTCGCTTCAGAATTCAGGTCAATATGGAAGGGAATGCCGAGGAGACGCAGGGAACGGCTTGCTTTAATGAACCCGGCCCAGCATGCCGGGATCGAAGGGAAAGCAGCCGAGCGGTTGACCGCCATGATGAAGGGAACGCGGGAAAAAGTCCAGCTCGAATATAAGTCCTACGTCATCGGTCTTGGGACCTATTTAAAGCGGGAGTATCCCGCGGCGTGGAAAAAGTTCCAAAACGATTGGGACCGGGGGGGGGATTACTTTTCACAGGCCGATATCGAGCTGGAAGCACGGGTCAAAGTGCGGATTTTTGGTTCGACGATCGAGACGAAATAGAGAAGGGGAAATGAACATGCAACACTTTGTGCTGGACCGTTTGCCGTCTGTCCATGTATGGGTCAGCGCAGCTCTTTCGGCCGCGATTCCCTGGGGAGTTTATGTCGTCAACCGGGCGTTTCACCGCTACGGGGATCCCCCCTGGAAAAAGCAACGGCCGTAGCGGCATCTTCTTATAAATCCCTCCTAAAGCACTATTTATGAAACGTTAATCACGAACGATATTAAAGTTAATTGAGTTTAAATACTCGGCGTTTCATGAGCGGGGAAAGGAGGGAAAAAATTGAGAATCCACGTTATGGAGCTTCTGGAAGGAGACCGGCTCAGAACGGATGTGTTTAACCGGGCCGGACTGCATGTTCTTCCCAAAGGAACGAGCATTCGCACCGAGGAAATCGCGCTTCTGATCCGCCAAAGCATCGACTATGTCGATATCGAGCTGCGGGACAACGAAGCGTCCGAGTCCGAGCGGATCAGGGACAATTTCGATTTTACGCTGAAAGGCTTCCAATCGATATTCCTGGAGGCGCTGACGACGGGCAAGTTCAACCAATCGCTTGTCGATCAGCACTTGGAGCCGATGCTCGAGGTGCTTGACCGCAATAAAGATGTCGTTTCGCTGCTTATCGCTTTTGCCGAAGACGATGTCAATGTCTATAACCACTCTTTACAGGTGGGGCTATTATCCTATTACATAGCAACCTGGCTCGGTTATTCCGCCGAAGAATGCCACGAGATCAGCAAAGCGGGGTATTTGCACGATATCGGCAAAAGCCGGATCAGGCAGTCGCTCCGCAACCGCGAGCACGAACTGGAGGGTGAAGAGCTGGAGGAATTGCAGCGCCACACGTCCTACGGCTATGAAATTATCCTGAATTCGACGGGCGAAGAGAAGACGGCTTTGGTGGCGCTTCAGCATCATGAGCGGGAAGACGGCTCGGGTTATCCGCAAGGCCTTGGCAAAGCGGAAATTCATCCGTACGCGGAAATCGTCGCCGTGGCCGACGTGTTCGTCGGGATGACGGAGCCGAACGGAAGCTATTCGCGGCAAGATCTTCTGACCGTGCTGCGCAAAACTTACGAGCTTGGTTTCGGCAAGCTGAACGAAAAAGCGGTGCAGGCGTTGACCCGCCATCTGCTTCCTAATTTCATCGGCAAGAAAGCCCGGCTGAGCAACGGGGAAACGGTCACGATCGTATGGAACAATCCGGCGGATATTTTCAAGCCGCTGGTCCGGATCGATGAGGAGCGTTTCCGCGATTTATCGAAAGAACGGAAGATCGAGCTGGAGCAGGTCTTTATTTAACAAAACATAATTGCAAAGGCCGCCCTGAATTGCCAGCGGCGGCCTTTTTTCACACTTGTCCCCATTATTCCCACAGCCCCAAAGCTTCGTAAACCTTCCTGGAAACAACGCCGTTTTGTATCAAGCGATGATCCCGCTGGAACCGTTTCAAGGCCGCCGTTGTATCGGCGCGAAACCGGCCGTTGCACACCCCTTGGAAATAGCCGGCGCTTTTCAAGCGGGATTGAATCAACTGCACGTCTCCCCCCACGTCGCTTTCCGCCAAATCCCGCGGATTTTCCGAGATATCTCCGAGAAGATGGCCGTATATGGTAACCTTGGTCCCGACCGGGACTAGATCGTAAAGCTCGAGCACGTCTCTATTGCGCATCCGGATACAGCCGTGGCTGAGGTGGCGGCCGATGGAGTCGGGTCGGTTCGTGCCATGGATTCCGTAGTATCCCCAAGGAACGTTAAGCCCGAGCCACCTCGGGCCGAATGCCGGACCCCAATTTTTGCCTTTATACGTCACCAGGTATTCGCCGACAGGCGTCGGGGTAGACGGATTACCTACAGCAACGGGGTAAGTTTTATATTTGTGGCCTTGGATTTTGACGATTAACCGATGCTCCCGGGGATATATCTCGAGCGAATAGATCCCCTCCTCCTTGATGATGGGAAGCGCGGGATCGGCCCCGGCGGGCCCGGCATGGCAAGCTCCCGTAAATCCAAGCAGCCACGTTAAAATTGCCTCCCGGATGAACAATGTTTTATTTTTCATCGTTTTTATTCACCATTCATTTTGATAAAAAAACCGTTAGTAGTGTTAGCGGGGATCGCCGGGATTATGCGCGTCTTCCGAGGCAAAGGGACGGCTAACCGCCGGCTGTCCGGCAGGCCATCCGATCTCTATTTTTGCCGAACCAAGAAAATTGTGATATTTTAGTTTATGAGGAAATAATATTTTTTTACCAGACCATATCAAGAAATAATCCAGGTTTTAGACGGTTTCTTAAGTTTATTTTAAATATTTTGTTAATTAGTAAACAAAAAATGAAAGGGGTACGACTATGATTTCTTCGAAAACGATCCGGGAGCGCAGAACGATCCGGAATTTCAATGTTTCTCCGGTATCCCGGGAACTTGTGGAGTCCCTATTAAACCAGGCAGCGGGTCTGTATGAAACCGATGGAGCTCCGCGGTGGCGCTGCATTTACATCGGAACGCCGGAGTCGCGCCGGCATTTGGCGGAGACCATGCTGGCCAAGGCGAAAGAGAGCAGGTTCGGCAAGCTGATTCCTTCCAAAATGCTGGATATCCTGAGCAGGAGGGTGGCGGATATCCCGGGGCACCTGATCGTAATGGCGGAATCCGGAGCCGATGAGCGGGAAAGCGACGAAAATTTCGCGGCCGCCTGCGGCGTCATGCAAAACTTTCAATTGCTGGGCTGGGAGCGCGGTTTGGGCATGTTATGGGATACGGACCCGCTATTTCAAAGCGAACTGTTTTTTAAGGAAATAGGGTTGCGGGAAGGGGAAAGATTCGCAGGCATTTTACATATGGGTTATTTCGATAAGGCTCCAAGAGCCCGGAAAAGAACGCCGGCGGAGCAGAAGTGGACTGCCCTTCTTGGCGGCGCGCCTCATGAGAGGGGGCTGCAACCCCCGATTTCCGAACAAAACGTACTGGAATTGCTGAACGATGCCGTTTGGGCGCCGAATGACCGGTTAAGAGAGCCTTGGCGGTTTATTTTTGCGACCGGCGGTATGAATGAGGCCCATGCACAAACGGTCGTTCCGCGCACAATGCCGGCCCGCCTGCTCGTCGTGGTGAAAGAAGAGTCGGACCCGCACAAACGGGAAGAGGATTTTGCCGCGGCGTGCTGTCTGGTGCAGAACTTTCAACTGCTGGCCAAAGCAAAAAATTGGGGCGTACGCCGAACCAGGCCCGAGTGGATCTACGATCTGGAGCGGTGCCGGAGCTTTGGCGTCAAGGCGCAGGAGCGGATTGCGGCGGTGCTGGAGCTGGGAATAGCGGAAAGGACGCCGCAAGCTGCATCCGCCACTGCTCCCGTAGAGATCCGGTTTGAATTGCCGGGATAAAGCTGAAGCAAAACAGGGGGATTTCCAGAATTTTATATTTTTTCAGCTTGTAATTTGGGTTGTTTACGCTTAATATATGATTGCGAGTTTTGCTATAAAAATCAGAACAAGTAGGTATTTTCATGGCGATCAACGACAATATTCTAATTAAGATCAGGGATATGAAGGAGCATCTGACCCCGGTGGAACGCATGGTGGCCGAATACATCATGGCCAATTTGGAGGAAATTCCCCATCTCTCGATCAAAAGTCTGGCCAAGCTCAGCAAGACCAGCGACGCTTCGGTGCTCCGTTTTTGCAAAACGATGGGCTACAACGGGTATCGCAGCTTTATCGTCAGCATTTCCGCGGCGCTGGGCTCGATGGACGACGAAGAGAAGGATCAATATACGGACATTCAGCCGGGGGACGATCTCTTCACGATCATCGCCAACATTTCGCGCAACAATATGAAGTCGATTGAAGATACGTTAAGCGTGCTCGACCGCGGCGAGGTTGCCAGAGCCGTTCAGGCGCTCCGGGAGAGCGAACGCATCGTGTTTTTCGGCATCGGCGCTTCCGGCCTGGTATGCCGGGACGGGGAGCAGAAATTTTCGCGCATCAACAAAATGTGCCACTCCTATACCGACGGGCACAGCCAGCTGATGGCCGCTACGCTGCTCGGTAGGGGGGATGCCGCCATCTTCGTCTCCAATTCGGGCAATACGGCGGAGATTTTGGAGACGCTGGAGATCGCCCGCAAGAACCAAGCGACAACGATCGCCATTACCAAATACAATAAAAGCGAGCTCGCGGACAAAGCCGACATCCTGCTCGGCATCTCCACGCCGGAGGTGACGATTCGCAGCGGGGCCATGGGCTCGAGAATCGCCATGCTGACGGTCATTGATATGCTGTTCGCCGGTGTAGCCAGCGCGGACTATGCCATCGTCAAGAAATATCTGACCAAGACGCATAACGTTTTGGCCGGCAAGCACCGCAGATAATCGCAGGGCCCGCAACATGACCCGCAACACGAATTGCTAAAAGACGACTTTACTTGAGGTTTCCTTACGTGAAGTTGTCTTTTTTTGTTAGGTTATAGGAGTAAAAAAACAAAAAAATATTACACAGTGAAATTTTATTTCAAATTCTATTGACGGTGTCACATTTTCCGCCTTAATATAGGACACAAGAAACGGGCATCTCGAAACCAACTGCGAGGAGAATGAAGCGCCATGGAAAAATATTTCGCGAAAATAACAATGGAGGGGATAAATCCTAACACGAAAATGATTGGCGGAACAATCCGTGCAAGCGCTTAAAAGAAAAGCGAGGGCCATCTGAAATTGGCCATCCGCGCACAAATGAGTTAGCGCGATATCCCAGGGGAGGATTTTCGATGAGAAAAAAGCATCTGCTGGCGTCCGTATTGGCTTTAGCGCTGTCGTTGCCGGCATTAACCGCATGCGGTAACGGCGGCGGCTCAGGTAGCGGAAGCGGCTCCGAAAGTTCCGGCAATTCGGGGAACGGGACGGCTGCGGAAGCGAAGGATACGATCACTGCGCTCCTTCCGCCGGTTTCCGGCAATTTTCAAAGCAATTTTGCGCAAATGGAAAAAGATTTCAATGCTCTGTATCCGAATTTGACCTTAAAAATTGAACCGGCCAGTTGGGAAGACATGACGCAAAAGCTTGATACGCAGGTCAATGCCGGCAGTCCCCCGGACATCGCTTTTATCGGTTCCGACGGGATCTCCAAATACGTACAGCAGGAGATGCTGATGGACATTACGGATACGGTTACGCAGGACATGATCGACGATTATGATCCCGTGCCGCTCGAATATATGAAAAAGGGCGAGGGACTTTACGGGTTCCCCGCCTATATGGAAGTGCACGCGCTCGGCGGCAACAGGCAGTTTCTTGAGGAGGCCGGCATCGACTGGAAAAACGTGCAGCAAAACGGCTGGACGTACGACGAGTTCCGCGAAGCGATCAAAAAAGGAACCGTCAAGGAAGGCGGCGCGGCGAAACGCTACGGCTTCGTGTTCGCGACCGCCGGCGTCACCGGGAAGGATTACCTCAGCATTTTGGTCAAAAACGCCGGGATGAAGAGCGCCTTTACGGAAGACTTGAAATACGCTTACACGAGCAAAAACTTCCTGGAAGTGCTGAAGGCGATCCGGCAGATGATCGATGACGGTTCGATGCCGAAAGAACTGAGTTCCGTTGACGCCGGCAAACGCTGGAATATGTTCCTGACCGGGCAGACGATGATCACCGGCAAAGGGCTGGCCACGTTCGAAAACTCGGCGAAGCAAAACAACGAGAAGCTCAAAGCGAACGACGGCAGCGCGGTCGCCGGCAGCATTCCGGTGGATTATATCGTGCTTCCGGTGCCGAGCTTCCTCGGCGAAGAAGCGGTATCCAGCACGGTCGTCGACGGCTACGTCACCTTCCGCGGCAAAAAGGAGCCGACCCCGGAACATAAAGCGAACGTAGTTAAAGCGGCTTATTTCCTTGCCAGCGGGAAAGTGGCGGCCACCACGAACAACGATCTGTTCGCCGCGCCTATTACCAAGAGCGCCAGAGAGGCGGCCAAAAGCATGACGATCGACCGTAATCCGGACAATGAAGCGGCCGTGCAAACGCTGCTGTTGCATGCCGCGCCGGCCCGCCCGGATATTCCGGTCGAGCTGGGCGCTGGGGCCATCAAAATCGAGGACGCCGTGATCGTTCCGAAACTGCAGGCTTTGTTGGCCGGCGAGATTACCCCGGAGGAGATGCACGAGGCCGTCAAGAACGAAGCGGTCAAAACGTTTGGCGAAGACGGGGTTGCCATCGATTAGCCTCGCTGCGGATAGCCGGGTGAGCGGATCAATCGGCTATCCGATCCATTTACATACTGAGCGAAAAGGAGATCGGACATTATGGCCCAGGCAGCTAAACTTAAACCTGCAAAAACGGCGAAGAAACTCAGGATGAAGGGGGACGGGGCCTGGGCGTATGCGTTTATCGCCGTGGCGCTGGCCGTCTACGCCATGTTTACCGCATACCCGGTCGTCAGCGCCTTTATCATCAGTTTTCAAGAGTACAAACCGCTGGGTTCCAGCTTTGCGGGGCTTGCCAATTATGCCGCCACCTTCGGGGATTCGTTGTTTTGGCAGTCGATTAAAAATACGATCGTCTACACGGTGCTGACGGTACCCGTGTCCTTATTCCTCTCCTTTGCCGTAGCCATTATGATATTGCCGTTGAAAAAAGGTTTGCAGACGGCGTTCAAGGCGGTCTATTATCTGCCGGCGGTCGCCTCCGGCGTAGCGCTTTCCGTCGTCTGGCTGTGGATCTTCGATCCGATGCCTTCCGGGATTCTGAACCGGCTGCTCGGCGTGTTCGGCATCGCCAACCAGAACTGGCTGGGGTCCAGCGCCACGGCGATGTTTTCGCTTGTGCTTATGGCCTGGCTGTCCAGTCACGGCACGAGCATCATCATTTATTTGGCGGCGCTGCTCGGCATTGACGGCAGCTATTATGAAGCCGCCGAGCTGGACGGGGCGTCTTTCCTGCAGAAGCTGTGGCATATCGTGATCCCCTGCCTCAAACCGACGACGTTGTTTTTGCTCGTCACGGGAGTGATCGGGTCGTTCCAGGTGTTCCAGAACGCGTATCTGATGACCGGCGGCGGGCCCGACAACGCCACGACGATGGTGGGCCTGCTCATTTTCAACAATGCGTTCAAGTATTTCGAATTCGGCGAAGCGGCGGCGCAATCGCTGATCCTGACCGTCATTATCGCCGGCATTTCCCTCATTCAGTTTAAATTCCTGGGCAACGACGTCGAGTACTAGAGCGCGGGAGGAGGATGAAATCATGGCGTTGTACAGCACCCATACAGGCAACAAATCTATAAAGCATGTCCGAAACACGCTGCTGATGCTGGTTCTTCTGCTCTTTGCGCTGGCCACGTTGTTTCCGATCTATTTCATGATTATTTCTTCGTTCGGCGATCCGGTGGAAGCCGGAGCGTTAAGCTACTCGCTGTGGCCGGCCAAAATTTCGCTCGCTTCCTACAGGTTTTTCTTCGAGTACAGCGAACATTCCTACCGCTGGCTGCTCAATTCGCTGATCGTTGCGGCCAGCGTCATGGTCACGAACGTCGCATTCGCCACGCTGGCGGGATACGCCTTCTCCAAAATCCGCTTCCGCGGCAGAGCGCTGCTGTTTTCGCTCCTGCTGTGCGCGATGATGATCCCTTACCAGGTGATCCAGGTGCCGCTGTATATTTTGATCGTGAACATTTTCCGTATCGAAAATACGTACAGCGCTTTGATTTTGCCGGGACTGGTCACGGTGTACAACATTTTTCTGGCGAAGCAGTTCATGAGTTCGATTCCGGGCGAAATTCTGGAATGCGCCAAGGTGGAGGGCTGCAACCAATGGCAAATCTTCACCAAAATCATAATGCCGCTTTCGAAAACGGTGATGGCGGTGATGGCCATCCTGACCTTTATGGACAGCTGGAACACGTTCTTCTGGCCGTTTCTCGTCACGAATACGATGGATATGCAGACGATCCAGGTGGGACTCAAAAATTTCCGCTTCGCCAACACGACGTATTTTGCGCCGATGATGGCCGGAGCGGCCATATCCGCGGTGCCGATGTTCATTTTGTTTTTTAGCTTGCAGAAATACTTTCTGGAAGGCGTTACTGTCGGGGCGGTGAAAGGCTGATCGATGGAGGGGAAGACGCTCTGTGTCGGTAGGGAGGTTCAGTTGCGGGCGGTGAGAGGGAGCGCCTCCCCGAAACAAAACCGAAACAAAATCTGGCCGGCCGGAGGTGCGGATTTCGTGGTGGTGACATGGGAAGACCGCTATCGTTCCGAGGTGATTGATCTGTGGAACCGGGAAGCGGTTAAGGACGGTTACAAGGAGCTGACGAAGAGCGGCTTTGACCGCGTTTTTACGTCAAACCCGTATTTTGACCGGGAAACGGTCCGGCTTTTGCTGGACGATTCCGGCCGGGTTCGGGGCTTTGCCTGCGGCTGTACGGGAGATGATCTCCCTTTGGGCGAGGCGGCGGGGTATATTACCTGCATCGTGCTGGCGGAAGATCATCAAACCGAGGCGCATTACCGGAAGTAGCTGGATACGCTGGAGCGGCGTTTTCAGGCCTTGGGCAAAAAACAGGCCGATGTCCTGTTTTTTAATTCGATGCCGCTGCCGTGGTACATTCCGGGGACGCCGCAGCACGAGCACAACAATGCGCCGGCGTGCCCGCGGGCAGCAGGCTGCACGGCTGTCTGCTCCGGCACGGGTACGCGGAGCGGGCGCGGCAATGCGGGATGTACCTGGCGCTTGCCGGCTTTGCGATCCCGGACGATATCCGCGCCAGGAAGCGGAAGGCTTTGGCGGGGGGCTACCGGGTAGAGATGTACGATCCGGGCAGGCATGAGGGGCTGGCGGAAATGTTGGACGGCTTCGACAACCCGCTGTGGAGACGGCAAATTCCGGAGTATGCCGCCAGCGGCGCACCGCTGGTGGTCGCGGCATGTGAAGGGAAAGCCGCCGGTTTTGCCGTGCCGGTGCTCCGGGAGGAGAGCGGGCGGGGCTTTTTCGCCGGAATCGGGGTACATCCGCGTCATGAGGGCCATGGGCTTGTGGAAGAGCTGACGGCGGGGAACGGGGGGCCGGTCGGGCGGGATATGGCGGAATACCGCGAGCAGAAGGTGCGGGAGGCGGCCGAATTTGCGGAAATGCTCGGCGGCGAAGCGATCGTTTTCGACATCCCGGACGGCGAGCTGGCCGACAGCGAGGAGATGCGTTACCGGGTTTGCGACGTGATCCGCCGGGTGCGGCCGAACATCATTATCACGCATTTTAAAAACAGCATGCACAAAGATCATATGGCCACGCACCGGATCGTAGTCGACGCCTGCTTTTTTTGCCGGACTGGGCTCGCTGCAGCGGGAGCTGCCGGCGCATTTCGCTTCCCGGCTGTATTATGTGTGGAAAACTGGGAGGATGCGGTGGGCTATAAGCCGTACGTGTATATCCATTCCCATGAGGAGGCTGGGGCCATGGTTCGCAACGGGATCGATCGCATCATGTCGCATGCCCATTTGTTCCGGGGCAAACGGATCGGGCTGATCACGTCACCGGCGGGAATGACGGCGGAGTTCGTGTCCACGATCCGGATTTTGCACGAAAATTTTCATCTGGCCGCTTTGTTTTCCCCGGAGCACGGGGTGCGCGGTGATTTGGCCGCAGGAGCGCCGGTGGATACGTATCAAGATCCGTATACCGGGGTCACGGTCTACAGCCTGTACCGCCAAGATTCCAAACGGATGACCCCGGAGATGCTGGATGAGGTCGATGTGGTCGTCTACGATATCCAGGACGTTGGCGTTAGGTATTATACTTACATTTATACGATGCTGTACGCGCTGGAGGACTGCGCCAAGGCAGGCAAGGAATTCGTCGTGCTCGACCGGATCAATCCGCTGGACGGCGTTACGGTGGAAGGCAACGTGCTTAAACCGGGGTACGAATCGTTCGTCGGCAATTACCCGCTGTGCGTGCGTTATGGCCTGACCGCCGGCGAAGTGGCGGCGATGGCCAACGAGCAGCAGGGCTGGAAGGCCGAACTGTACATCGTGCCTTGCGAAGGTTGGGATCCCCGGATGCTGTTTCCGGAAACGGGGCGCATTTGGGTACATCCATCCCTGAACGTTCCCCGCTTTGAAACCGCTTTGCTGTACGGCGGAACCTGCCTGTTCGAAGGGACGATTTTGTCGGAAGGGCGGGGGACGACGTTTCCGTTCGAAATGATCGGAGCGCCGTTCATCGAACCGGAAGGCTTGGCGGCGGAAATGAACGCGAAGCGGCTGCCGGGCGTACGGTTCCGTCCGGTTTATTTTCAACCGGCGGCGTCGAAATTTGCCGGGGAATTGTGCGGAGGCGTGCAGCTGTACGTTACGGACCCAAGGGCGCTTCAGGCCGTGGAAACCGGAGTGACGCTGTTATATACGATTAAATGCAATTACGAGGCTTTCGCTTACTTGCCGCCGGTCAAGGAAAATTCCCGGCCATTTATCGATTTGCTGTGCGGCGACAAGCTGTACCGCGAAGGCGCGGCGCCGCTGCCGGAAATGCTGGAACGGTTCCGGGAGGAGAGCCGGGCCTTTGCGAAGATAAAAGAAGACTACCATCTATATCCACGAGGGCGGGGAGAGTAGCGCATGAATTCGATGCTGCATAGAGAGCCCGGCGGACGGATGAGCATTGCTTACGGAATATCCGGCAGCTTACCGGAGAAGCAAAACAGTAGCGATTCGCACATAGGGGGCAAAAATCAGCACAAGAAACGCGGAAGGGCGTTGAAAGCTTGAGGAGAGGGAAGTGGGGGGGAGGGGCGGCAGGTCAACACTCGCTGTCCAGAGACTTTGCACGATTATCCCGTTTAATCAGGTAGCAGAGAGAAAGACAAGCTTGGGAGAAAAAATATTTGGTGGAGTAGCAGATAGGTTCGAGATAATTTAGACGGGCTTAAGAGAAGGAACCAGGTTTAGGGGAGGTGAAACAGACCGAACAAGAGATCAGGACAGAAGATCAAGGGCAAGACGCAAAGGAAACGAAAAGACCGTGATTATGCTGTAGCCTGAACCCTTCCGTCTGCAGCAACGCCGACACAGTTCATACTAACCCCTACCCATTAAGTTGATCCGCATCAAACTTCCCTCATCTTTTCAAGCGCCACGATCAGGCCGCAGCCGCAAGGGGTTGGTTTGGTTGGCGCGCGATCAGCCGGCGGTAAGGAATAGCCGGAATCGCCACACACTCGCGATTAGCGCCTCCATATAGGCCTGCTCGCTGTTAAAACGGCTGCTGAATGGCCGAAGTTCCGTTCCCGCATTGACCTCCATGTACGCTCGCCCCCGAATCAAGAATATACGAGCATAAGTTCCATTTATTTCATTATACCAAACGTACGTTCTCTTATCAAGCCGAAAATCTCACCTGAACCGCCTCATTTTTTCCTCATCTTTTTTGTGTTTTTTCTTCTTTTTTTGGAACCCTTGACTTGCTCTAGCCCACCCCCTGCTCCCCGCTCCTGAATAATGGGGATAATCGTGCAAAGGCAGGCAGCAGGCAAAGACACCAAGACACGAACCCTTTAGACAGTCCCTTTAGACAGCCCCCTCACCTGGCGTCGGTTTGTGACACTGCTCGAAACGGCCGCGGTGCAAAAAGGGCTTTTTTTAGTAAAATAGCGGCCGCTGTAACCGTTAGATATTTCCAATATGCACAATGATAAACGGTTGCAGCCGCTTCTCTTCTCATTAGAAGCGGCTGCACTTACGAGGTCTGGCGCGCTAATCAATCCGTTTGCCGAGCAAAACCAGCAGCCAGATGATCCCGGCGCCAAGAATCATGTGGCCCAGGCCGGCGATGTAAGGCAGGAAGGCGATGTCGCTGTCGTGCACCTGCAGCATGCCGCGGACGGCCATCGTTCCGATAGTAATCAGCAAACCGAGGTTATAGACGACATGCCACGTTCCAAACGACTTCGCTTCGTGCACGCCGAACAGCTTGCCCAATCCCAACACGACGAGGAAAAACATAAATCCGAGCACCAGAATGTGGGTATGCAGCGGAGCCAAGGCGGTCTCGCCGGTGAAGCCGTTATGCCTGGTCGCTTCGCGGTAAAAAACGCCGGCCAACAAGCCTAAAACCGCATAGAAGAAGGAAGTGTAATAGAGTTTTTTCATGTTCAGCCATCCCCTTTATTCATGGCATTAACTAATGATCTATAAGGAAAATTATACCACGTAAAAATGCCGAAAACCGGGCTGAATTATGACAAAAAAAGGAGAAGATAGGGGGTAGAGGAAATGGGACCCTTACAGGACTCGGTCCAGCAGATCCATGATATGCACCGCCTCCATCCGGTCCTGAAGGCCGGCCCGGATGATTCCCTGCTTCATCTGCAGCAGGCAGCCGGGATTGGAGGTGACGATCAAATCAGCGCGGGTTTCTTTCACCTGTTCCATTTTATCGTCAAGGATTTGCATCGACATGTCGAATTGGGTGAGGTTGTACGTGCCGGCGGAGCCGCAGCAGCTGTCGGGCTGCCGCATTTCAACGAGCTCCAGTCCCGGGATGCTGCGCAGCAGCTGGCGCGGCTGGTTGCGGACTCCCTGGCCGTGGGCGAGGTGGCAGGAGTCCTGGTAAGTCGCTTTTACCGGCAGCGTTTTGCCGAAGGCGAGCGGAGGGAGCGCGGCCAGCATTTCGTTCGCATCGCGGTTTTTGGCGGCAAAGCGCTTTGCTTTGGTCTCCCATGCGGGATCGCCTTTGAACCAGTGGCCGTATTCCTTTAAAGCCGCGCCGCAGCCCCCGGCGTTGTTGATCACAAAATCGACGCCGGCCCGCTCAAAAGCCTCGATATTCCGCTTGGCCAGCTCTTTCGCTCCGCTCATTTCCCCGGAATGCGCATGCATGGCGCCGCAGCAGCCCTGTTCCTCAATGAATACGACGTCACATCCGGCTTTCGTAAGCAGCCGGGCGGTCGCCTGATTGGTTTCGAAGAACATCACGTCCATGATGCAGCCGGTGAACAGCCCCACGGTATAAAGTTTCGTACCTTCCGCTTTCATCGCTTTTGGCCGTTGCTTGCGTTTCCAAGGGGAAGCAACGGTGCCGACCGACCTTTGCATTTCCGCCATTTCCCGCGGCAGAATCTTGATCAGTCCCGTCCGGTCGGCCAAAGAATGCAGCCCAAGCGCCTGCGCGCCCCACAGCAAATTCCCCAGCCGTTTAACCCGCTGCGGATGCGGAAACACATGCTTAAATACGAGATTTCGCAGCGCGGAGGGCTTTTCGGTCAAGTTTTTCGTTTCTTGCACGACTTCCCGCGCCGTCTCCAGCAGTCTGCCATAAGGCACGCCGGCCGGACAGGCCGTTTCGCAGGCGCGGCAGCCGAGACAGGCGTTCATGTGCCGCTCAAACTCGCGGTCGACCGGCAGCTGCCCCGTGGCCACGCCTTTCATCAGCGCAATCCGCCCCCGCGGGCTGGATGTTTCCAGGCCGGTTTGCACGTACGTGGGGCACGTCGGCAAGCAGAAGCCGCAGTGCATGCAATTCAGGATTTCGTCCATGTCAAACCGGGCAAGCAGCCCGTTGTTTGCGGTTTTGACCGGACCGTCCAGCGGAGGGCAGGCGTCGGCGGCAGAACGATTTGGGGTTTTCGGTTCGGCGCTCATCTTTTCACCACCAGTCTGCGGCGCTCCGCGGCCGCGAATATTTTCCCCGGATTCATGATATGGTTGGGGTCGAAAGCTTCCTTGATCCGCCGCATCAGTTCGATGCCGGATTCGCCGACCTTCAGGTGCAAATAGTTCATCTTGGCCAGGCCGACGCCATGCTCGCCGGTAATCGTGCCGCCCAGCCGGATCGAAGCTTGAAAAATCTCCGCAAACGCTTTTTCCACGCGTTCGATTTCCTCCCGGTTCCGTTCGTCGGTCATGCATGTGGGATGAAGATTGCCGTCGCCGGCATGGCCGAACGTGCAGATCTGCAGCCCGTATTTGCCGGCGATCCGCTCCACTTCGCCGACCATTTCGGCCAGGCGGGAGCGGGGAACCGTAGCGTCCTCCATAATCGTGGTCGGCTTCATTCGGGACAACGCGGATAACGCGGCGCGGCGCGCGGTCAGCAGCTTGGCTCCTTCCTCCGAGGTTTTAGCCGCCTCCACCTTTGCCGCGCCGCTTTCCCGGGCGATTTCGGCGATGCGTTCAATATCGCGAAGAGCCAGCTGCTCGGGGCCGTCCTGTTCGATCAGCAGCATCGATTTCAGCTCAAGCGGCAGGCCCAGGCCCGCGTATTCGTCGACGACCTTCATCGTCCCCTGGTCCATAAATTCCACGGTTGCCGGGATGATTTTGGCGGCGATGATCTTTTCCACCGTCCTGGCCGCATCAACCAGATTGGTAAAAAAAGCGACGAGCGTCCGCTTCGTTTCCGGCAAGGGGAGCAGCTTCAGCGTAATTTCCGTGACAACGGCCAGCGTGCCTTCGGAGCCGACCAGCAGCCGGGTCATGTCATAGCCGGCGACATCCTTGACGTTTTTTCCCCCGCAGCGCAGAATTTCACCCGAGGGCAGCACGTACTCCAGCCCCATGATGTAATCCTTGGTCACGCCGTACTTCAGTCCGCGCATGCCCCCGGCGCCCTGCGACATATTGCCGCCGATCGTCGAAATCTTCATGCTGCCCGGATCGGGCGGATAAAATAAACCGAGCGCTTCAACAGCCTGATGCAGATCGGCGGTGATGACGCCGGGGCCAACGGTGGCGGTCAAATTTTTGGTATCGATTTCATAAATCCGGTTGAACCGGTTCATGTTCAGGACGATGCCGCCTTGAACCGGGATGGTGCTGGCCGCCAGATTGGTGCCGGAGCCCCGGGGGATGATGGAAATTTTGTGGCGGTTGGCGATTTTCAGAATCTCCGACACTTCCCGGGTGGACGCTGGCATGATCACCGCATCGGGCAAAGCTTGATACATCGGGGTAGCATCGTAAGAATAGGCATAAAGTTCGCTGGGGCTATCCAAAAACCACTTTTCTCCGACGATCGGCTTCAGTTGCTGTTTGATTTCCGGCGCAATCACCCAAAGATTCCCTCCTCAAAAAACAAACTTGATATGGTAAGATCAAACTAATCATGTCATCTGATGAATTTAAAATTTAAAATAAATCTACCATAATTTACGTAAATTGTATAGACTGTTATTTAGCAAGCAATTCGGTGTACATACCGATTTTGGAGAGGGAATAAAATATGGAATTGGGCAGAAAAAATTACGATATTATGATTGAGGAACTGCAGCGAATCATCGAAAGCGGGCTGGTGAAGCCCGGCGAGAAGCTGGACACGATCGAAAACCTGGCGAAGCGTTACCGCGTCGGCCGCTCTACCGTCCGCGAAGCGATCAGCCATCTGAAAGCCCGGGGGCTGATCGAGACGAGACAGGGCGGGGGGACTTACGTCAGAGCCCAGGCGCTTGAGACGATGGAAGCCCGGCAAATCGCCAACCGCCAGGAGTTGGTTCAACTGCTGCAGGTACGGAAAATCCTTGAAATCGGGAGCATTGAATTGGCCGCAGAGTACAGGAGCGAAGCGGATTTGGACGAGCTCGCCCGGATTGTGAGCCTGATGGAAGAAGCGATCGGCAATGAGGAGACCAGCCGGGTGCACGACGTCAATTTCCATTTCGCCATCGCCAAAGCGACGCGGAATCCGCTGCTGCAGCAAATGATGGAAACTATTTCAGCGATGATGACGCGGACGATCCGGGACAGCAGAAGCCTTTGGCTGTTTAGTGAAAAAGAGTCGGCCCACCGCCTGTTCCAGGAGCATTATCAAATGCTCCTGGCGATTCGCGAACAGGACCGGCGCGGGGCGGTCGACATCATGAACGCGCATCTGACCAAAGTCGGAAACGCGCTGATCGGCGCTTCGGCTGCTCCCGGGGCGGAACAGACCGACTAGGGCGTAATATCGGTTCAGCCGTTTGCCGCTGCGGCTTCCAGCTGCAGCACCGCGGCGGCGGCTTCGGCGCCGTTGACGAGCAGCGTGATCCGGTGGGCTCCGGAATAATGGCGGCGGGTCGTGAGGTCCGCCCAACTATGGCGCCGGGCTCCACCGATGGAGGCGCCGCCGGGGACGGTTTTGTCCGCCAGCAGGAACAGCTTGCGTGATGTTTTGCCACCGGCTTTGACGAAGTCGATGCCGTATTCGACGCGCACCTTCACCGGATCGCCTTCGCGCACGGTGAGTGCATAGCGGAGCTCGCAGCTGTCACCGATGCGTAGCGCGGCCGGTTCCACCGTAAGCGACGCCGACGAGACCACCGGCTTGGCGGCCGACGGCGCGGCGTAACCAAATAGCTCCAGCGCTGCGGGGCCGCCTTTGCGGATCAGCGTGCGGCAGCCATGGCGCACGATCCAGTCGGTGTGCGGATGCGCGCCTTTCCAGCGCCGGGCAAGTTCGAGCACGAGCTCCGGGTGGTCTTTGGCGATGTCGTTCAGGTTGTTGGCCACGCTTTTGCGCACGTACATGCTGGGGTCCGCCTTAAGCGTCTCCAGGATCGGGAGGATCGGCGCGGGATCGCGCTTGAACATCGGCAGCGCTTGGCCCCAGGGCAGGCGGGGCCGGCAGCCTTCGCTGGCGAGGCGGCGCACATGCTCATCCTCATGCTGAGACCACGCCGCCATCTGCCCCATCATCCGCTCTGGATCGCGCAGCAGGAATGAGCGGACGGCAAATTCGGCCGACGATTTCGGCGTGAACCGCTCCAGCGCCCGCATGGCCAAAGGCCAATCCTCTTCCGCGCTGCCGTACACTTCCACGAAATCCGGGAAAAACAAGTAGGGGAAGCCGACGCACGATTCGTCGATGGCAAACAGCACGGACACGGCTTCCTCAAAACGCGCCGGCAGCTGGTTGGCCAGCGTCAGCGAAATCCTCCGCATTCTGGCTTTCAGTTCCAGAGCATCCCACGTCCCATCCATCGTATCGGCCACGAATTTCTCCGGATCGAACGGAGCGTGCGCCGCGTGGACTTTTTCGCCAAATTCCCGCAAAAACGCTTCATTATAAATCGATTTTAATGTATCAGCCATGAGTTAATCTCCGTTCTTCCTTGAGTACTGGAAAAATATTTCTGTCTGGATTAATATTAATGTATCAGTATAGCCTTGTCTACAACGTGCAGCAAGGCCGGAGAGGCCTGAATCGCGCCTGCACAAATCCGGAGGACGTACCATGAAATTGCTGCAGTTCAAGAACGGCGGCGGGTTATGCATCGGCTGGAAAACGGAAGATGCCGTCTATAATTTAAGCGGTTTTGCCGCTGTTCTCAGGGCGGTGAACGGGAAGGATAAACAAAGCGATTTTCGCGTCGACGAGGATGAAATTGAGTTTGCGTCCGTCGTGCTGAATCCGGAGAAAATATTGTGCGTGGGCCTGAACTATCTGTCCCATGTCAAAGAGTCCAACATGGCTGTTCCGGATTCGCCCGTGCTGTTCAGTAAATTCAACAACGCCTTGGCCGGTCACAAGCAGGACATCGTCCTGCCGGCAACGGCGCGGCAAGTAGACTATGAAGCCGAGCTTGTCATCATTATAGGCAAAGAGGCGCGCAATGTCTCCGAAGCGGATGCGTTATCCTATGTTTACGGGTACACCGCCGGAAACGATATTTCCGCCCGCGACCTGCAAATGAAAACGAGCCAATGGCTGCTGGGCAAAACGCTGGATTCCTTCGCGCCCATCGGACCGTACCTTGTCACCGGCGATGAATTGGACCCGGCGCGTTTATCCATCGAATGCAGAGTGAACGGAGAGTTAAGGCAGTCCGGCAATACGGAAAATATGATATTCGGCTACGCTGAGTTAACCAGCTACATATCCCGGTACATCACGTTAATGCCGGGCGATTGTATTTTTACCGGAACGCCCGAAGGCGTCATCCTCGGCGATCCGCCGGACCGCCAGACCTGGCTGAAGGCCGGAGATGAGCTGGAAGTGACGATTGAAGGCATCGGACGGTTAAAAAACAAATTAGTTTAAACTTAAGGAGTGTTCAAAATGGCTAACGCCGCAGATCTGCGCAAACCTGGTTTTGAAGTATCCTCTCAATTTATCAATCGTTGGTCGCCGCGGTCTTTTTTGGAAAAAGAAATCCCCGAGGATGTCCTATTCAGCCTGTTTGAGGCGGCGCGTTGGGCTCCTTCGGCATCGAACGTGCAGCCATGGCGGTTTGTTATCGCCCGCACGCCGGAGGACCGCGAGAAATTCCATTCTTTTATTTTGCCTGGAAACCTCGTATGGTGCACAAAAGCCCCTGTCCTGGCCGTCATCCTGTCCCAAACGGCGACCGAGCGGGGAGCCAACGGGTGGCATGCCTTTGATGCGGGCGCCGCTTGGGGGTATCTTGCTTTAGAAGCCCATAACAAAGGTTTGATCACCCATGCGATGGGCGGTTTTGATCAAGAAAAAGCCCGCGAAGTGCTGAATGTGCCTGACTATTATGCGATTCAAGCCGTGATCGCCATCGGATATCAAGGCGAAAAAGAAGTGCTTCCGGACAACCTGCAGGAGCGCGAACAACCGAACGACCGCCGTCCGTTGAAGGACTCCCTGTTTGAAGGTTCCTTCGGGAAGGATGCGCTTTAATACTGGCAAATTAAACGATATAGAAAACACACCTTTATTGGGGGTGTGTTTTTCTATTAGGCCCTGTCAAAATAGAGGCGTCACGATCCACCAAGGCCAGCGCATCTACCTTTTGCACCGTAGCCGTTTCGATCAGTGTCACAAATCGACGCCAGGTGAGGGGGCTGTCTAAAGGGACCATCTAAAGCGTTCGTGTCTTGGTGTCTTTGCCTGCCTTTGCACGATTATCCCCATCATTCAGGAGCGGGGAGCAGTGGGTGGGGCTAGAGCAAGTCAAGGGTTCCAAAAAAAGAGAAGAAAAAACACAAAAAAGATGAGGAAAAATGCGGCGGTTCAGGTGAGATTTTCGGCTTGATAAGGGAACGTATGTTTGATATAATGAAATAAATGGAATTTAAGTTCGATGTATTCTTGATTCGGGGGGCGAGCAACATGGAGATCAATACGGGAACGGAACTTCAACCATTCAGCAGCCGTTACCAAAGCGAGCAGGCCTGCATGGAGGCGCTAATCGCGATGAAGTGGCCAAACGGCTTCGTCTGCCCGCGCTGCGCTCACACCCGGTGCAGCCGTCTGACCTCCCGGCATATCCCCTTATTCGAGTGCGGAAAGTGCAAGCATCAAACATCGCCTTTGGTCGGCACGATTTTTGAAGGAACGCATCTCCCCCTGGTGAAGTGGTTCCAGGCCCTGGAGTTGTTCCTGCTTGAGGGCGGCATCTCGGCGATGCGGCTGCGCCAGGTGATCCGGGTCGCCTACAAGACCGCCTGGTCGATGCTGCACAAAATACGCCATGCCGTGGGGGAGTTCGATGCCCGGGAGCTGCTCTCCGGAGACGTGAAGGTAAACAGCGATCAGTATGGGCGTAATCCGTCCCGGTGTCAGCTTTCGCATCCGTACGCCTCGGCGGTCGTAGCGGGATGCACGGTCACGGAGTCGGGCGAGCTGGAACAGGTCAAAATCCGCCTGGTGCCAAATAAGCGGGGAGGCGAAAAAAGGGCAAACCGTCACGAACTCGCCGCTTTCATCAACGAACATGTGGATACCCGTACAGCGGCGGTACAGTTGTTCCCCTTGGCCTTTCGGCTGTATGCACCCTTGCGGAAAGTGGTGAGAGAGGCGTGGGAATCGCTGAAGAGTACGTATGGAGCCTTGGGACTGAAACATCTGCAGGCGTACCTAAACGAATACACCGGACGCCGCCGGCTGCGCCTGCAAGGAGGACTGCCGGGAGCGGAAGAAACGATGCGGCAGAAGTTACTGCGCATGTGTGTGGCGATTCCCGCGATCCCTTACCGCCGGCTGATCGCACGCCAACCGAACCAGCCCCTTGCGGCTGCGGCCTGATCGTGATGTTTGAACGGTGGGGGTTACTTGATGCGGATCAACTTAATGGGTAGGGGTTAGTATGAACTGTGTCGGCGTTGCTGCAGACGGAAGGGTTCAGGCTACAGCATAATCACGGTCTTTTCGTTTCCCTCGCGTCTTGTCCTTGATCTTCTGTCTTGATCTCTTGTCCGGTCTGTTTCACCTCCCCTAAACCTGATTACTTTTCCTAAGCCCGTCTAAATTATCTCAAACCTATCCGCTTCTCTACCAAATATTCCCTTTTCCCGAGCTTGCCTGTTTCTCTGCTACCTGATCAAACGGGATAATCGTGCAAAGCGCCCGGACAGTAAGTGTTGATCTGCCTCCCACCCCAAGAAAAGAATACTTTAATTCGTTAGGCAGTTGAGTTAGGTCGGGCTGATGGTCTATAACAATGAAACACCACCTCTGTCTGATCGTAGAAGCTCGTCACTCTCGCTTTACCAAACGAAGCAGGATAGCTAGTTCAGAAACGTGATAAAACAAGAAAATTTTGACGGTATTTTATGATTAGCCCATTCTATTCAAGAAGGCATTGGATTACGTAGTATAGAAAATAAGGAGTACAAAGCAGTGAATGAATTTTATAAGGAGTTAACATATGTAAATAAAATTTTTTATGAACCAAATCACTTAACTATAAGTGCTATTCGAGAAGAAGCTCAAAATTCAGATTATGGGGCTGGTATGTTTCAACTAAATTCAAAATCGGTTAGATTTAGAGTCGCAAAAATAACACCTAACAAGATAGGGCAGTTTGTTGCTTTTTGGGAAAAAGATGGAGATCATAAAAACCAAGCCTTTTCATATGAAAAGGCTACTGATTTATTGGTTATCAATACTTTTACTAGTAATAATAAATTTGGACAATTCGTTTTTCCAAAAGAAGTTCTTGTAAAACAAAATATCCTTAAAACAGCCACTACAAAAGGAAAAATGGCTATTAGAGTATACCCTAGATGGGAAAATCCCACTAGCAAACAAGCTATCGAAACACAAAAATGGCAGTTAGCATATTTTGTTGAGGTGAACAAAACAAATAGTTTTCCAGTACAAGAACTATTAAAGCTATATTCTAACTAAAATTGGAAAGTCCAACGTTTAAATTTAACAGAGCCTTCTACTATAATCGATCGTTACCTGTTTATCGGCGTCTAAGGGTGATAGGATATATAGTTGAGACAGAAAACGAGAAAAAGGAGTGGCAAAAGTATGGCAGACGTCAAAACGAACGCCTTGCGATTGCTCGATAAATCCAAAACGCCATACAAAGTTTACGCGTACGACCCGGAAGACGGACAGATTCACGGGACCGCAGTCGCGGACAAAATCGGCAAGCCGCCGGAGAAGGTCTATAAAACGCTGGTCGCCCATCAAGGGACGGCGATTTTTGTGTTCATCGTCCCGGTCGCCGCGGAGCTCGATTTAAAAAAGGCGGCCAAAGCCGCCGGGGTCAAAAAAGTGGAGATGCTGCCGCTAAAGGACCTGCAGCAGCGGACCGGTTACGTGCGCGGAGGCTGCTCGCCGGTAGGGATGAAGAAGCTGTATCCCACCTTCCTGGACAGCTCGGCCGAAAGCCTGGATACCATGCTGGTCAGCGCCGGCAAAATCGGGCTGCAGATGGAACTGGATCCGCATTCGCTGGCCGAGCAGGTGAACGGTAGGTTTGTTCCGCTGGTCCGGGAGGAGGAAGAGGTTAGCTGACATTTTCCTGCGCTTGTCCTTGTTAAAATGTCTTGACGCCGAAAGAAGCGGCCGATAGAGATAGACGTTCTTATCATTTTCTTGCGGTGGGGGAAAAATAACGGCATAAATTACTTCTATTTCTCTCAAATGAACGGGCATTGCCGAATTAACGCCATTTTTTGCTCTTATTTTTTTCGGTCCAAGTCCACCGCGTTGAAAAGCTGAATGGGTTAGAATGAGGATGCTACCTTATTTCCATATGGGATGCAAGAGCATTCGACCATTTTTGGGCCGCCGCACAATGCAGGAGAGGAGTTCGTGTGGTAAGTTTATTGCAAGTAATAGAATGGGTCCAACCCGCGAATGGAGGTTACGGAGATGAACGCAGGCGAAAATATTAGCCGCCGGGACCAAACCGGCTTGATCCGGGAGACAGCCATCGGACACGTTAGGCTGGCCGACGGTACGGAAGTGGCCGCCCTCGGCCAGGGCACATGGCGCATCGGCGACAATCCCCGGCGCAGGCAGGAGGAAATCGCCGCGCTGCAAGCAGGCGTAGAGCTGGGCATGAATCTCATCGACACGGCGGAGATGTACGGGGAAGGCCGCGCCGAATCGCTCGTCGGCGAAGCGCTTAAGGGGAAACGCGACAGTGTGTTTCTCGTGTCCAAGGTATATCCGCACAATGCGGGCCGGACCAGGATTTTTCGCAGCTGCGAGGAAAGCTTGAAACGGCTCGGCACCGACAGGCTCGACCTGTACCTGCTGCATTGGCGGGGCCGCGTGCCGCTGGAGGAAACCGTGGAATGCATGGAGCGACTGGTCGAGCAGGGGAAAATCATCCGCTGGGGCGTTTCCAATTTCGATACGGCGGATATGCGGGAGCTGGCGGCCCTTGCGGACGGCAGCCGCTGCGCCGTCAATCAGGTGCTGTACCACCTCGGCTCGCGCGGCATCGAATACGATCTGCTGCCTTGGCAGCGGGATTGCGGCATGCCGATCATGGCCTATTCGCCGCTGGCCCAGGCGGGCGAGCTGCGCACGGGGCTGACGGAGCATCCCGCCGTGGTGCGGGCGGCCGAAGCGCACGGAGCGTCGCCGCTGCAGATTCTGCTCGCCTGGAGCATCCGCGGCGGAAACGTCATCGCCATCCCCAAAGCTTCTACCGTGCGCCATGTGACGGAGAACGCGCAGGCCGCCCGGATCACCTTAAGCAACGAGGAAATCGCCGCGCTCGATGAAGCTTTTCCGCCGCCGGACCGGAAGGTCCCGCTGGATATTATTTAATGAAAACCGTCGGACGGACCAAAACCGCTCTGGCGGTTTTTTTTGAGATATAAAATTCAGATGCGGGTGAAGAGGGGGAAATCCCAAGAAGTGCAAATGTGCATGCGAATTTCGTCGAGGTTCCTCGAAATAGGCGGCTCAACCGCAAAAATGCATTTCATTTCCGGTCAAAAGTTTCTTTTTTCAGAACGTGGGAGGATAAACGTTAAGCGGGCGCGGATTGCAAATTGCAGATATCGAATTATTGTGCGGAAGTCCAAATTTTTGTTGGTCAAAACCGCAAAACTTTGGGTTGGGCGCCAATGTGAAAAAGAGTACAAAGGAGTATAGTGAAGTCATGCGGAAGAGTAAGGAGGCTGTTCAGATGAATGATTTACGCAATGATGCTCCTTTGTATATTAAGGTTCATGAAAAAGATAATGTGGCGATCATTGTGAATGCGGGAGGTTTGCCCGAGGGCACCGTATTTCCTTGCGGCCTTAGGTTAACGGAGTATATCCCCCAAGGGCATAAGGTTGCCTTGGCGGATGTGGCCCAGGGAGAAGCCGTCGTTCGTTACGGTGAAATTATCGGCTGCGCGGTGCGCCCTATCCCGCGAGGCAGTTGGGTGAGCGAGTCGTTCATCGAACTTCCGACGCCGCCGTTGCTCCGCGAGCTGCCGCTCGCCACCAAAGTGCCGCCGCTCCAGCCGCCGCTTGAAGGCTTTACGTTCGAGGGATACCTCAATCCGGACGGTAGCGTCGGCACTAAAAATATCCTCGGGATCACGACGAGCGTACAGTGCGTGTCGGGGGTGCTCGATTATGCGGTAAAGCGGATTAAGGAAGAACTGCTGCCCCAATATCCGCAGGTAGACGATGTGGTGGCGATCCATCATACGTATGGCTGCGGCGTGGCGATCCAGGCCTCTGATGCGGAAATTCCGATCCGCACCCTTCGGAACATCGCGGCTCATCCGAATTTCGGCGGCGAGCTGTTGGTTGTCGGCTTAGGCTGTGAGAAGCTGCAGCCGGATCGTCTCATACCGGATAAAGACAGCGCTTCCAAAATAGTTTCGCTCCAGGATTATCAAGGTTTTATTCCTATGGTTCAAGCGATTATGGAGATGGCGGAAGCACGGTTGGAGAGATTGAACCGCCGCAAGCGCGTCACTTGTCCTGCTTCCGGTTTGACGGTCGGCCTGCAATGCGGCGGAAGCGACGCCTTCTCCGGCATCACGGCGAATCCGGCCGTCGGTTATGCCGCCGATCTGCTGGTGCGCGCCGGGGCGACGGTGTTGTTCTCCGAAGTCACCGAGGTTCGCGACGCCGTTCATCTGCTTACGCCGCGGGCCGTAAACGAGGAGGTCGGGCGGGCGCTGATCCGTGAGATGGAGTGGTACGACGCCTACTTGCAGCGCGGTCAGGCCGACCGGAGCGCCAATCCGACGCCTGGAAACAAAAAAGGGGGCCTGGCGAACATTGTGGAAAAATCGCTGGGTTCGATCGTCAAATCCGGCGGCAGCCCGATCACGGCGGTTCTGGCGCCCGGTGAAAAGGCGGCGCAAAAAGGGCTGATTTTTGCCGCGACGCCGGCCAGCGATTTTGTGTGCGGGACGCTTCAACTAGCTTCCGGCATCAATGTGCAAGTGTTTACGACCGGCCGGGGTACTCCTTACGGGTTGGCGATGGCGCCTGTAATTAAAGTGGCGAGCCGCGACTCATTGGCCGAGCAATGGCCTGACCTGATCGATATCAATGCGGGGCGGATCGCCGGCGGCGAGGCCACGATCGAAGACGTCGGCTGGGAGATTTTCAGATTCATTTTGGACGTGGCCAGCGGGCGCAAGCAAACTTGGGCCGAGCACTGGGGGCTGCATAACGCAATCAGCCTGTTCAATCCTGCGCCCGTTACATGAACAGCCGTCTTTATTCACCTGAACAGGGCCGACTATCCGGGATAGGCGGCCTATTTTTTGCCGGCGAGGCATTGTGCCAAAGCCCAATTTTACCGGGAAAAAGCGAAAAAACTTTGTGAGTGCGGACCAATGTGAAAAACAGTACAAGAGTGTATAGTGAAGTCATGCGGATAAAACAAGGCGGTCCGGGCAGCGCCGGGATTCCCGGCAAAGTACGGCAAGTGCGGACCGAGCCAAGTTGCCAATCCGAAGCTACATAGCGTTTGTCCCGTGTGTTCGCGGCAAAAATGAAAGCGCCATCAGCTTAGGCTTTTTATTTTTGCCGCGGGGATTTTGGTTGCAGGCAAAGAGAGACGGTAGGAGTGATGGAATGAAAATTTTGATTGCGCCCGACTCGTATAAAGGCAGTCTCAGCTCTAAGGCGGTGGCGGACTGTATGGAACAGGGCGTACTGGAAGTGCTGCCCGAAGCGGTAATCCGTAAAATTCCGATTGCCGACGGCGGCGAAGGCACGGTGGAAGCGATCCTCAGCGCCGTCGGCGGCGAATGCCGAAAACTGGAGGTGGTCGGCCCGCAGGGCGAGCCCGTGATCGCCGAGTACGGCATCTTCGACGAGGGGCATGCCGCCGTCATTGAAATGGCGTCCGCATCGGGGCTGACGCTGGTTCCGGCGGAGCGGAGAAATCCGCTGACGGCCACGACCTACGGCACCGGACAGCTCATCAAGGCCGCGCTGGACGCCGGCTGCCGGCAGCTGATCATCGGCATCGGGGGCAGCGCCACCAATGACGGCGGCGTCGGCATGGCCCAGGCGCTGGGCGTGCGCTTTCTGGACGCGGCGGGCGCGGAAATCGGCTTCGGCGGCGGCGAACTGCAGCGGATCGCTTCGATCGATACGACGGGGCTTCATCCCGGCGTTGCCGGCTGCGAAATTACGATCGCCAGCGATGTGACCAATCCGCTTTGCGGGGAGCAGGGAGCCGCGCGCGTCTTTGGCCCGCAAAAAGGCGCCACGCCGGAGATGGTCGCCAGGCTTGACGCCGGCCTGCGGCATCTGGCCGGGATCATCCGCGAGCAGCTTGGCGTCGATATCGCCGGCGTCGCCGGCGCCGGGGCGGCGGGCGGTCTCGGAGCGGGACTGATCGCCTTCCTGGACGCGGGCATGGCCCGGGGAATCGACATTGTAATGGAAGCCGCGCGATTTGCGGAGGAGGTCCGCGATGCCGATCTCGTCCTGACGGGCGAAGGGCATACCGACGTTCAGACGGCGTTCGGCAAAACGCCCGCCGGCGTGGCCAAATTGGCCAAGCTGCACAACAAGCCGGTGATTTGCGTCTCGGGCGGAATTGACGCGGAAGCCCGCGGCATGTACGACAGCGGCATTGACGTGGTAGTAGGAGCCACCCAGGCTCCGATGACGCTTGCCCAGGCCATCGCTCAGGCGCCGGCCAATATCCGCCACGCCGTTTCCTCCGTTTTGCGCGCCATGCTTATTCCGCAGCGGTACGGCTCCGGAAACCGGGGAGAGGCAGCGCGCGCTTCGGGGGAGCTCTGATCACTTGAAAGGAGAATCGAGATGTTGAATCAAACAGCCAAACAAGAGAATCCGGTACTGCAGGGTACGCCCGTCATTACCGGAATGCGGGTGGTTCCGGTCGCCGGCCGGGACAGCATGCTGCTGAATTTAAGCGGCGCGCACGGCCCCTATTTTACCCGCAACATCGTCATCCTGGAAGACAGCTCCGGCCATACCGGGGCCGGCGAGGTGCCGGGCGGGGAGAGCATCCGCCGGACGTTGGAGGATGCGCGCGCGCTGGTGATCGGGCAGTCTATCGGCACGTATAACCAGATACTGGCCCGGATGCGGACGGCGTTTGCGGACCGGGACGCCGCCGGGCGCGGGCAGCAAACCTTTGACCTGCGCGTCGCCATTCACGCCGTTACCGCCGTGGAAGCCGCCCTGCTCGATCTGCTTGGCCAGTACCTGGGCGTTCCGGTCGCCGCGTTGCTCGGCGAAGGCCAGCAGCGCAAGCGGGTGAATGTGCTTGGGTATCTGTTTTATGTGGGAGACCGCATCAAAACGGATCTGCCCTACGCCTCCGAGCCGGACAGCGAGGTGGCCTGGTACCGTCTGCGCCATGAAGAAGCGATGACGCCGCAAGCGATCGTGGCGCTGGCCGAAGCCGCTTACACCAAATACGGCTTTGCAGACTTTAAGCTCAAGGGCGGCGTGCTGCGCGGCGAGGAGGAAATCGAGGCCGTCACCGCGCTGGCGGAGCGGTTCCCGGATGCGCGCATTACGCTTGATCCGAACGGCGGCTGGCTGCTGAAGGACGCCGTGCGCCTATGCCGCGATCTGCACGATGTGCTCGCCTACGCCGAGGACCCGTGCGGCGCGGAAGGGGAATATTCCGGCCGCGAAATTATGGCTGAATTCCGCAGACAGACCGGCCTGCCGACGGCCACGAACATGATCGCCACGGATTGGCGGCAGATGGCCCACACGATCTCGCTGCAGTCGGTGGACATCCCGCTGGCCGATCCGCATTTCTGGACGATGCAGGGCTCGGTGCGGGTGGCGCAAATGTGCCGCGAATGGGGGCTCACCTGGGGCTCGCACTCCAATAACCATTTCGACATCTCACTGGCGATGTTCACGCATGTGGCCGCGGCGGCTCCGGGCGAAATTACGGCGATCGACACGCATTGGATTTGGCAGGAGGGCGCCGAGCGTCTTACCAAGGAACCGTTCCAAATCGCCGGCGGCATGATCGAACTGCCGGAGAAGCCGGGGCTTGGCGTGGAGATCGATATGGAGCGGATCGAGCAGGCCCACAACCTGTACAACAGCATGGGCTTGAACGCGCGGGACGATTCCGCGGCGATGCAGTACCTTGTACCGGGCTGGAAATTCGACAACAAGCGTCCTTGTCTGGTGCGATGATTGTAAAAATAGCTGACTGATAGGAAAGTTGATTGATAGGAAGGCTGACTATGAAGCTTGACTATAAAACGGGAGGAGAAACAAAGATGAAGACAATCGGATTTATCGGACTGGGCATCATGGGTAAGCCGATGAGCCTCAACCTGATCAAGGCGGGCTACAGCCTGGTGGTGATGGACCGCAACCCGGAGGCGGTGAAGGAACTGCAAGCGGCCGGAGCGAAGGCGGCCGCTTCTCCCAAAGAAGCGGCCGGGCAGGTGGATGCCGTTATCACCATGCTGCCGAATTCTCCGCACGTTAAAGAAGTCGTGCTTGGCGAAAACGGCGTCATCGAAGGGATTAAAGCGGGGGCCGTGGTCATCGACATGAGTTCCATCGCGCCGCTGGTCAGCCGCGAAGTGGGGGCGGTGCTGGCTGAGCGGGGCATTCCGTTCCTGGACGCCCCGGTCAGCGGCGGCCAGCCGAAGGCGATCGACGGCACCTTGTCCGTCATGGTCGGCGGCGACAAAAAAGTATTCGAGCAAAGCTATGACTTGCTCAAGGCGATGGCCGGTTCGGTCGTGCATACCGGCGACGTCGGCTCCGGCAACATCACCAAGCTGTCCAACCAGGTGATCGTCGCCCTCAACATCGCCGCTATGTCCGAAGCGTTTGTGCTGGCAAGCAAGGCCGGCGTGGAGCCCGAGCAGGTATTTCAGGCGATCCGCGGCGGCCTGGCGGGAAGCACGGTGATGGAGGCGAAAGCGCCGCTGGTGATGGACCGCAAGTTTGACCCGGGCTTCCGCATTGACCTGCATATCAAGGATTTGACCAACGCGCTGGACACTTCCCATGAAATCGGGGTGCCGCTGCCGCTGACGGCCTCCGTGCTGGAAATGATGCATGCGCTCAAAGCCGACGGCCTCGGGACCGCCGATCACGGGGCGCTGATCCGCCATTATGAGAAAATGGCCCATACCGAAGTCAAACGATAATTAGTGAGGTGAGCGAATAAATGGATACGAGCTTTATCCGCGGGGTGATTCCCCCGATTGTCACGCCGGTCGACGGCGAAGAGCGGCTTGATGAGCAGGGGCTGCGCCGTATTGTGGATCATGTGATCGAAGGAGGCGTACACGGCATTTTGGCGCTGGGCAGCAACGGCGAGTTTTTCGGGCTGGACCCGGGGGATCAACAGCGAGTAGTGGCGGTTACTGCCGAGCAAAGCGCGGGGCGCGTTCCCGTCTATGCGGGAATCGCGGCGATCTCTACGCGGGAGGGCATGAAGCAGGCCCGCAAATACGGAGAGCTTGGCGCGCGGGCGATCTCGATCCTGCCGCCGATGTTTATTACGCCGACACAGGATGAACTGTTTGACCATTTTAAGAAAATCGCGGAATCAACCTCATTGCCTGTACTGTTGTACAACAATCCGGACAAAGTCGGCAACAACATTACACCCGCTCTGCTGGAGCGGCTGGCCGAAATTCCGAATATCGTGGGGATCAAGGACAGCAGCGGCGATCAGACGCTAACCGCCGAATTCATCCGCCGCACCAGAGCCAAGGGATTTAAGGTGCTGGCGGGAAGGGACATCATGATTTTAAGCACGCTCGTCTACGGGGGCGCCGGCTGCGTGGCGTCAACCGCCAACGTGGTGCCGCGGCTGGTCGTGGAAATTTACGACAAGTTCATGGCGGGCGACATCCAGGGGGCCCTGGAGGCGCAGTACAGGCTGGCTCCGCTGCGGATGGCCTGGAACCTCGGAAGCTTCCCGGTGGCGACGAAGGATGCGGTCAATTTGATCGGACTCCAGGCGGGCAAGCCGATTTTGCCCAATACCTCTTGCTCGGAGGAGAATCAAGGCAAGCTCAGGGCGATTCTGGAAGGGCTTGGGGTTATTCGGTCAAGTCAAGACCAATGAAAAATCGAACATTTAGGTATGGAACCTGTAAATGATGATGAATCATGCAGGGAGCCGGGCCAGCTATTGTAACAACAATAGTTGGCCTGTCCTATTTTTGCGCCTGGAGGGGATTCGAATGAAAATAACGACCGAGCTGGCCTTGCCTATCGTCGTCCAATTGATGTCCGTCATGGAGTTCAATATCAACATTATGGACGACCAAGGGGTTATCGTCGCCAGCGGAGAAACGGAGCGGATCGGCAGTCTGCATGAAGGCGCGCTGCAGGTGCTCGGCTCCAGAAAACAGGTGCTGATCGGCGAAGCGGAATGCCTGAGTCTGCCGGGCTCCAAGCCCGGAGTCAACCTGCCGATTGAGTTTCAGGAGAACATTGTCGGCGTTGTCGGGATCACCGGTAATCCCGACGAGGTGTACCGATTCGGAAAGATCATCAAGATGAACGTGGAGGCGCTCCTGCAGCAGATCCATATGAACAAGCAGCTGCACTTCCGTAAAATGGTGCTGGAAAGCTTTATTATGGAGCTGATCAGCCCGTATGAATTCTCCGAAAAGAAGCTGCGGATGACGGCCCGTACGCTGCAACTCGACGTCAACGCCGAACGCAGCGTGATGGTCGTGGAGATCGAAGAGATGAAATGGCCGGAAGAGACGATAAACGGGGAGATGCTGCAGAAAACAGGTGAGCGCAAGGAGCAGTTCTTGAACGATTTGAAGGCGATGGTCAGTGTGCAGGCGCTGTACGCCTATGTGGAGGACGGTGCTTTTTTTATCGCCATTCCCGTAAGCGATTTCCTCCAGCCCCTGGTCGGCAAAATTGAAGCTTGTCTGCGCCGGCGGGGCTACCGCTACTGTATCGGTGTCGGACGCCCGCGCAGCGGTCTTGCGGGGTACAAGCAATCGTACGGCGAAGCTCGCCGCTGCATACGCTTAAGCCGAAAATTCGGACGGCAGCCGCAGAGCGCCAGCTTTATCGATGATTGGGGAATCGTTCCTTATCTTGAGATGGTGCCGCCGGAAGCGCGAACGGAATTTTTGCAAAAATACGGGTTGTTCCCCCAAACGCTTAACGAGGAGTACAAGCTGACGCTGCGCACGTTTCTGGACTGCGACCTGAATGTGAAGCAAACCGCGGGCTTGCTGCATGTGCATAGAAACACCCTGTTTTACCGTCTGGATAAAATATCCCAGCTGCTGCAGCTGGATTACCGCAAATTCAACGATCTCGTCAAAATGAAGCTGCTGCTTACTTTCGAACGGCTGCAGGAGTAACGAAAGAGCCTCAGGCCCGCTCGCGGCTGTTTCGGCCTGAGCGGCGACGCAAGCCCTTGTTCCGCAGCACAATTTTCCCGCTGAAATGCGCCGCCGATTTTGGATGGGCAAACAATGTGAACCAAGGAACATGCTGCTATATTTTAACTATACCGGAGAGCGGGATGACCTTGTTGGAGCGGCCCTGATAAGACTTATTTCGTAAAGAGGTTTGCGCAACACAGCAATTTTTCGAGAAAAGTAACAACCAGAGGAAGCTATCAATTGCGCATTGTTCAGGCGTCTTGTTGAAAGCGCTTACTGAAATGTTTCGATGATGGCATAAGGAGGAGATACGTTTGTGTTCAGAAACCGGAAAGTGTTTACATGCTTAACCCGGATTAACTCACTTAACCACAAAATGGACGATTGGAGGAATAGACGATGCCGTTGTTAATCGTTGCGCTAGGGGTGGCGCTATTGCTTGTGCTGATGGTGGGCTTTAAGCTCGAAGGCTTCATTTCGCTCGTGCTTGTCGCGATTGTGGTGGGGTTGCTGAACGGCCTGACGTTGTCGGACGTGGTGAATTCGGTGGAAGAGGGGATCGGCGGGCAGCTTGGCCATCTGGCGCTGATTATCGGCTTTGGCGCGATGCTCGGCAAGCTGATGGCCGACTGCGGCGCCGCGCAGCGGATCGCCATGACGCTGACCGCCAAATTCGGCGAAAAAAGATTGCAATGGGCGATTCTGATTACCGCTTTTGTGCTTGGCGTTACCCTGTTTTTTGAAATCGGCTTCATCCTGCTGATTCCGATTGTCTTTACGATTGTTTCGCGGATGAAGGTAAATCTGTTATATATCGGCCTGCCGATGGCGGTGGCTTTGTCCACAACGCACAGCTTTCTGCCGCCCCACCCCGGGCCGGCGGCCGTGGCCAGCGTGTTTGGCGCCAGCATGGGCAAGACGCTGCTGCTTGGGCTGGTCATCGCCATTCCTTCGGCGATCATTGCGGGGATATTTTTCTCGAAAACGAAATTGATCCGCGGCATGAATCCCGCGATTCCGGAGGGACTGTACAACACCAAGGAGTTTACGGAGGAGGAAATGCCGAGCTTTGGCGTCAGCCTGTTCACCGCGCTCGTGCCGATCGCGCTCATGGCGGTGCTGGCCGTTGCCGAAATGGCGATGCCGCAGGATTCCGGCGCCTTTAAAATCATCGCTTTCTTTGGGGAATCGGGGATTGCGCTGTTGATCTCGGTGCTGATCGCCATCTATACGTTCGGCATTGCCCGCGGCCGCAAAATGAAGGAGATTATGGGCAGCGTCGGCGCCTCGCTGAAATCGATCGCCACCATTATGTTTGTCATCGGCGGCGGGGGCGCCTTCAAGCAGGTGCTGGTGGACAGCGGAGTTGCCGATTATATCAAGGATATGATGACCGGCCTTAACATTTCGCCCCTGATTCTTGCCTGGATTATCGCCGCCGTGCTGCGGCTGGCCCTGGGGTCGGCCACGGTTACCGTGATGACGGCTTCCGGCATCGTGCTGCCGCTGCTGGGCATGAGCGGGGCAAGTCCGGAGCTGATGGTGCTGGCTACGACCTCGGGCAGCGTGATTTTTTCCCATGTCAACGATCCGGGCTTCTGGATGTACAAGGAATACTTTAACCTGTCGCTGCTGGATGCGATCAAATCAAGGTCCGTTTATACGACCATACTGGCGGTTTGCGGATTGCTGGGGGTATTGGCCCTGAACGCGGTGATGCCATAAGCGCCGGCCGCGGGGCGATCGGCTTTTTCGGTCTGATGACTCTGCGGATCGCCCCTAAGTTCCCTTTTGTTCCCCGGCTTCCGTCAGTTCGATCAGCCGGTCCACATAGTGGATGCCGCGCATGCGCATGCGGTTAACCCCATTCGGGTACTGCAGCGAATTTCTGGTCATCCGCCGCCTGTTCCAGATTGTTGTGATCGAGCTCCCGGATCACTTCCTTGATGAAGTCCAGCGACCACACCGCTGTGCGCAGCGTCCCGATGATAAGAATCCGGCGGATCTGCGCCGGGCTGAATGACCGGTATCCATTGTCCGGGTTGCGCGACACTTCAATGAATACGGCCAACCGCCTGTCTTCAAAATAGCGGCACTTTATGTGCTTATGATCCGGAGACCGGGCATGTTAGCTATATTAGCGGCATTTTATGTACTTATTTTCCTTTGAATGGTCCGTAACGGGGCATTTCCTTGTGGTGTGAGGAAAATAACGGCATAAATGGTCTCTATTTCTCTCAAATGAGCAGATATCGCCGGAATAGCGCACTTTTTTGCCTTTATTTTTTTTTGGGGGGGGAGGTTCTGTGGGCAGGTTCCCTCGGCACTTTACCAATGAGCTCCGCCGGCTGATCGGCGGGCTCTTGCTTTAACGATCCGCGGCGCATTCTTGCCTAAGGGCCTTCGTTCGGTCCAAGTGATATCGGCTTGCAGGCTGAACGGGTTAGGATGAAGATGTAAAGCTGCCTGTTGGGCCATCTTCATTTCGGCAATTCTTCCGCGCTAATGATGATTCCTGCCCGGTCCAGCACTTTCAGCCGGTATTTGCGTCCGATTTCCAGGTTTACCTCTTTACTGGCGAAATCGAATATTTCACCGTCCGTCGTTTTCGCTTGATCGCTGCCCCGCCGCGGGTCCCATTTGTCCGCGATGACCGCTTCCTTGATCACGGGACCTTGAATAAAGTCCGCGGTGAGGCTGCCCAGCATGAGCAACGGATAGAGCGACATCAGGGCGATAAACGCCGGGAATAAATATTCGATCTTATGAAAGCCTTCTTTCTTCGGCCTCATTCTGCGCAAAATATATGTAAAGAGGAAACTCAAAAAGAGGAGCACGGCGCAGAAGCCGGTCAAGTTGATCCATAAAATATCCCGCACATCCCCCCTGTACCTGGCAAGAATTCCCCACGTTCCGATAAGCCAAAACGCCGCAATGGCGATGCGTATCATGTTTCTTTTTTTCATGGATAACCTCCTTTGTTTGCTTGAATATCCACCGATACTCTAGCGAACTCCTTGTAGCAATCAAAAATAGGCCAATACCCATACTATACAACACTGAACCAAAAAGTGCTTGCAGCAGCAGGAAAACACCGGTTAAAAATAGTAACGCTCCGCTCCGCTTACGCCAAGCATAGGCTTGTGCGCCTTTGTGAAGACCGTACTGCCGAAAGTGTCCGCAGAAAAGCTGTGGAAAAAGTCAGCCGACTGCTCCAAAACCGGGCGGCGGCGTAGTTGAACGAATGATTCAAAAATGTTTCAATTTTTAAGGAAATGGTTCCCATTGGCACCTCCTTTTTTTATACTTTTTATTGATAGTCATTATTAATAGATACTAGTTATCTAAAAGGAGAGAAGTGATGAATATTGGTATAAAACATAGAGCAGCGCTGTTCCTGCTTGCCGTGCTGCTAATGATCCCCGCAAGTCCGCTGTCCGTTTCCGGGCACGCGCTTGCCGCTTCGGCTCTTCCCGCGGATCTGCAGGGCCATTGGGCCGAAGAAGTCTTGTCCCGCTGGCTTGAGCAGGGGCTCATCTCCGGCTTTGCGGACGGGAAGATCAGACCCGATCAGCCGGTCACGCGGGCGGAGTGGATGGCGATGGTGAACGGGCGGTTCGGTTTGGCCGCCGAAGCGGGAACGCTGGCTTTTGCCGACGTGAAGCCGGCGGCATGGTACGCCGCCGCTGCCGCCGCCGCGGTCCGGCAAGGTTACATCACCGGCTACGCTGATGGAACTCTCCGGCCGAATGCGGCGGTTACGAGAGCCGAAGCGGCCGTGATGCTCGGCCGGCTGGGCCAGCTGGAGCCGGCGGTTGAGGCGGCTTCGTTTACGGACTCGCTTCCGGCATGGAGCAAAGATGCCGTCGGCGCTGTCGTGGGTGCCGGGTGGATGAACGGCTATTCCGATGGCACGTTCCGCGGAGCAACAGCGCTCACCCGCGCTGAGGCGGCCGTAACGCTCGACCGCACATTCGCGGCGATCCAAAAGGCCGAGAAAAGCGAAAGCTTATCCGGCGACATGGATCGGCCCGGCGTATATGGCCCTACTGAGGGAACGGCGGAAATCTCCGGCGACGCGGCAATCCGGACCGATGGGGTTACGCTGCAAAATACCGTCGTTAAGGGCAATTTGACGATAGCGGAGGACATTGGCTCGGGGGAGGTCCATTTGTGGGGCGTCACCGTCGAGGGACAACTTCGCGTTATCGGCGGTGGAATCAACAGCGTGTATCTGTGGAATACGGCGGCAAATCAACTGGTCGTAGACAAAGAGGACGGCAAAGTCCGGATCGTGGCCTCCGGCGATACGACCTTGGACACGACGGATCTGTTTTCGGGAGCGATTCTCGAAGAACACGAAATGAGCGGCGGCGGGCAAGGTTTTGTGCTTATTAATGTCGCGTCGCAAGCGGCAAAGTCATCGCTGGTGCAGCTCCGCGGCGAAGCTGAAACCGTCCGGGTAGCCGCATCCGGAATTCGCTTGGAGCTGTTGTCCGGACAAATCGGCCGGCTTGAAGTTCTGAGCGGAGCCATAAACAACGTGGTTTATTTGGCGCAAGGCACAAAAATCATCGTTGCGGTATTGAGCAGCCCGGTTACTTTCGAGGGGCCGGGTCAGGTTCTGCAGAAGATTTTGGGCTACGAAGTGCAGGGGGGAAGCGGCAGACGGTCGCATAGCGGAGGCGGTTCAACGACACCGACGAACCCGCCCGATCCGCCCGATCCTGAACCGACGGTGACCAAACTCGTGTATAGTCCCGAGAAACTGGAATTTGACGGTGTAGGCCATGAGATCAGCGTTGCGTTGACGGCGGTGCTGAGCAACGGAGCGGAGGTCAAGGCAACCGAAACGGCTGACTGGTACAGCGAGGATGAAGCGGTAGCGACCGTCGCTCAAGGGACGGCAACTTCGCAAGGCGAAGGCGAAACCTGGATCGGCGCAAAATACGGAGGGCTAACGGTCCGGATTCCGGTCAAGGTTTCGGTTCCGCAAACTCCCGTGCCGACGGTGACCAAACTCGTGTACAGTCCCGAGAAACTGGAATTTGACGGCTTAGGCGAGCAGGCCCGTTTGACGCTGAAGGCGCTCCTAAGTGACGGCTCGGAGGCCGATGTAACCGAAGCGGTCCTATATAGCTGGGACCCAACGATCATAACCTTTGAAAACGGGGTCTTCACATCATTTGGCGAAGGCGAGTCCTCGATTTTTGCGCTTTACCAGGGTTTGTCGGTTCGGATTCCGGTCAAGGTTTCGGTTCCGCCGGCAGCCGCGCCGGCATACCGGGCGGCGCTGAGCGCCACACCTGGCGATTCGGTTGCCGGCGCGGAAATCAATCTCACCCTGCGGGTCGAAAAATCCGACGGCAGCTTGGATACCGGCTTCTCCGGCACGAAAAAAATTACGATCAGCGGGGTCGAACAAGCGCTGGACAGCAGTTACGGCACGCTGGCCGGTACGATCTTAACAGGTTCTTCGGGAGAAGCGGACCTTCTGTTTACGGACGGCGAAGCGACCTTCACCTTTGCCTTGAATAAGGCAGATTTACAGCGGTTGGCGTTTGCCGTAGAAGGCGTTGTTATCCCGACGGATGAATTCGCGATAACGATTGCCCCAGCGGCCGCGGCGCAGCTTCAAATCGCCACGCAGCCAAGCGGTTCCGTGGCCAGCGGGGAGACCTTCGCGGTTCAGCCCGTCGTTGAAGTGATGGATGCCTACGGCAATCCGGTCAAAGACAGCTTGAGCGTCGGAGTTAGCGTAAGCGGAGAGACTGCCGCGTTGACGGGGACGACATCCGTTCAAACGACAGACGGCAGGGCCTCTTTTACCGATCTTGGATTGGTGGGCGGCGACTCTACGGTGACGCTGCAATTCACGGCGGGTTCGCTGCCTTCGGCCGCAAGTTCCCCCATTACGGTCCGAGCTTTTTCCGCGGGCGATGGAACGGCAGATACACCGTATGTCATTACCACGGCGGCCCAACTGGATAGTATCAGATATCATTTAAACGGTCATTTCGTTTTGGGCGGCGATATCGATCTTAGCGGCTACAGCGGCGGCTTGGGATGGACGCCGATCGGTATCAGTAACGCCGGTTTTACGGGGACCCTGGACGGCCAAGGATTTACGATTCGCCGCTTAACCTCTCTTCGTCCTGGTGGTGCTTCGATAGGATTGTTTGGTTATATCGACGGGGCAACCATCACGAATCTGAATCTGAGCGACGTGAACGTTTTAGGTTATATGTACGTTGGCGGGTTGGTCGGATATATGAACACCGGAACTGTAAGCGGAGTTCATGCGGAAAATGTAACCATTAATGGAACATCCGAAAATTTGTGGTTCGCCGGTGGTCTCATAGGAAACATGGCAGCAGGGACTATTAACAGGTCTTCGGCCACCGCCGTGAATCTTAACGCAACTTACTATTTGGGTGGACTTGTTGGCGCAACCGGAGCCGCCTCCTCCATTACGGAATCGTATTCCAGCGGGGAACTGTTCATCAACGGCGCCAATTTAGGCGGGCTGGTCGGTACTAATTCCGGTACGATCACCGATTCTTATTCGCTTGCCAACATAACGGGAGCAAGTTCCACTGCAGGCGGTCTCCTTGGCATAAACAGAGGAGCAGTCCTCAATTCCTATGCTGCCGGAAGTTTCTATAGCAACGCCGTTCAGCTTGGCGGTCTTATCGGCGCAACCGACGGCGGCACGGTCACCGGCTCTTATTACGACTCGGACGCCACTGGTCAAACCGACACCGGCAAAGGCATGCCGAAAACAACGGCGGAAATGCAGCAGCAATCCACGTTTGCGTCCTCAGGCTGGAATTTCACATCGACCTGGGCAATCGACGCGGGCGGCTATCCGTATTTGAAATGGCAGCGGCCATGATCGATGTCATGCATTCATATCGGAGCTATGTTCCGGGGATACAATTGTCTCCGGAGCGTAGCTCTTTTTTTTTGGAAGCATGCCGGATTTGATTATTCGTTAACATTCTCTGTCTATACTAAGAATTATATATCTAAAGAGAAGGATGGCTGATAAGATGGGCATTCATACTTACTTTCGGTCGCTGAACGAATTGGAGCGAATTTATCGCTGTCCGGGAAAATTCAAGTTCGAGGAACACAGCGTGGCCGAGCACTCCTGGAAAGTCGTGCAGTACGCCAAAACGCTGGCCGATATCGAAGAACGCCATGGCGCGCAAATCGATTGGAAGAAGCTTTACGAGATCACGAGCAGCCACGATTACGGAGAGATTTTTATCGGCGATATTAAAACGCCGGTCAAGCATTCCTCGGAGGAGCTGCGCAATCTGATCCTGCAAGTCGAGGAGGGCATGGTCCACCATTTTATTGAAGAACATATCCCCGAGGAATTTAAGGATATTTTCCGCAACCAATTGCGCGAAGGCAAGGACGATTCCGTAGAGGGGCTGATTCTGGAGGTCGCCGACAAGCTGGATCAAGTCTACGAGGCGTTTGCCGAAATGCAAAGAGGGAATACGGAAAAAGAGTTCGTCAAAATGTACCGCGAAGCTTTGATGAAAATCAAAAACATCAAGCTGAAATGCGTCGATTATTTCTTAAGCGAAATTTTAACCGACATGGTGAACGAGGGGGGCATGTCGCCGATCGACATCAAGCGGATCACGCAGGAAGCGTTGGAGAGCTGAAGCATGCTTGAGAAATCGCGCTTGCTAACGGTTGTCATAGCGCTTAATCGGCCGAAAAAACGAAGGTTTCTTTTCTAAAGGTTGTAGGCGCGCTTATTTAGGCGAAACAGCCCCTTTACCTGCGAAAAAAAGGAAATAGGCTCGCTGGCAACCGTTACATCTTGTAACCCCTCGTTTTTAGCCGAATAGCGCCGCTCACAACCGTTAGATTTTTCGCGCTTCTTTACGCACCCGCGCATTTCTTTATTTCGTTGAACCCATTGAGGATTTATAACTCAACTTTTGTAGAACCAAAGCCTATTTATTTCGCCTGGTCGGATGGCGGGCAAAAGTGTGCTTGATCGGCTCTACCCTGACCATTAATTGCAAATCATACAATTAACTTTGGTATCCATTCACCCAATCCTTCGTTTAATTTCATTTCATACAACTACTTCCTCGTCTCTTTGCCTCTTTTTCGAAATATAGCGGAGTAATTGCCGGTTTTACACTTAATCAAGCGCTGCGGCAGCATTTCCGTATAAGTAACTGCACATTCTGCAGCTATTCCATTCAACAATGGACCAAGAAACCCTGGAGTAAGAAGCAGGTAAGCTCAGTAAGCTCAGTAAGCCCCCATATCAACTCAGGATCCGGATAGCCGCTTCGCCCAGTTACGTCAACGCTGATTTGCCAATTTCCTGGTGCGAAAGTTGAGTTATAACAAATACTGCGCAATCAATTGCCGGAATACGTCAGCGGGCGGCCGGTCTCTTTTGCGCTTGTCGTCGGTCAGCACCACGACCGTTTCCAGACTCGGGATGACGTAAATAAAATTTCCGCCGTAGCCGCGAGCGTAAAAATAATCGAAAGCGGGGGAGGAGGAAACGGTGAAGCGTCCGCCATCCCGCGCGGGATCTGAAGCGGAAGTGATGTTGTCCTCCCCCAGGCTTGCGGCCGGCAGCCAGGTATCCGTCCACCAATGCCAGGCATAACAGCCGCGGCGGGGGGCCTCGACGCCGATCGCCGGCTTGACGGACTGCGAGACCAGCTCCGGCGAGATCAACGGCTTGCCTTCCCAGACTCCCCTTTGCAAATAAAGCTGCCCGAACTTCAGCATGTCGCCGGGGCGGAGCCACAGTCCGAAACCGCCCGTATGCACGCCTTGCGGATCCTGCTCCCATTCGTATTCTTCGATGCCAAGCGGACCGAACAGGTGCAGCTCGGCAAAGCGGGCGGCCGCCAGCCCCGCGGCTTGGACCAAAATGGCCGCCAGCAGCTGCGACGCGCCGGAATTGTATTCCATCCGGTCGCCGGGGCGGTCGGACATCGGCTGCTCAAGCACGAACCGCACCCAATCCGGGGACCGGGTCATGCGCGGGAACGAATTAAACCCGCCAAACTCCGTCCAGTTGAACCCCGCCGACATCGTCAGGAGATGCCGCAGGGTGATTTGCCGTTTGCGGGGATCGGCATCGCCGTCCAGCAATTTTGGAAAAAATTCATTTATCGGCGTATCCGCCGAAGGCAGCAGCCCCCGGTCAAAGGCGATGCAGATTAGCGCGGACAGGAAGCTTTTGGTGCAGGAGTTGATTTTGGCGATTTGCCCGGCCGTCTGCCGATCCCGGTAATGTTCGAACACCAGCCGGCCCTGCCGGCTGATTAAGCAGCTCCTTAAATTTACCGGCGCAATGGCCGAAGCGATGGATGATAAATTCATGAGGCAACCTTCCTTATGCTGATGCGGTATGTAATCTAAATTTAGGGTGCGGCAAAAACCGCTTTTCATGCATAACGCGGCCAGCGAGGGGATTTGCTATCAGGCATTACGGTATCACGCTATTTATAGAATCATGGCATTACACATCACGGAACCATGCCGTCAATGGCGTGGCGCCCACAACATCACCGACACGCCGACGAGGCAGATCACGGCTCCGACCCAATCGTAGAGATCGGGCGTTTTTTTGTCTACCCACCAGCCCCAAAGCACGGCCAATGCGATAAACACGCCTCCATAAGCCGCATACACCCGCCCGAAGGAGGGAAAGTTCTGCAGCGTAGGAATGATGCCGTACGCCACCAAAATAAGCCCGCCGACAATGCCGTACCATAGGGGCCTAGATTCACGCAGCCATAACCAGACCAAATACCCTCCGCCGATTTCCGCCAAACCCGCGGCCACAAACAATAAAATCGTGATGATCATCGGATGAGCATCTCCATTCCTTTTTGACTCATTGTAACACGGTTCGCGGATACCCGGCTCTCAAAAACTAGGTGATTCCGGCCGAATCGTATATAATAGAGACAACACATATATAAAATTTTAATCATTATAGCCTTAAAAGGAGAGGATCCGCATGGAGAGAGTACAATCCGCCGAACAATTCGAACAACTGACTCAAAGAGACCAATTTACCGTTATTAAATTCGATACGACATGGTGCCCGGATTGTAAAAACCTGGACCGCTTTATCGGCGATATTATCGCGGAGCATCCGGACAAAGAGTTTTATGCCATGGACGCGGAAGAGTTCCAGCCGATTGCCGAGGCGAATCAAGTTCGGGGCATCCCGAGCCTGCTCGTCTACAAAAACGGGGAAAAGCTCGCCCATCTGCACAGCAAATTCGCCAAAACTCCGGGGCAAATCAGAGAGTATCTGGAAAGCTTATAAAGCCTGGCGGGCCAAGCATAGGTTGAAGTTGCACCGGGGAAAGGAGTTGGGAGCATGATTTTCGAGCGCGTAGTCTTTGAAGTCAGTCCGTCAAAACTCCGGGAGACGCAAGCGTTTTATGGCGACCGGTTCGGTTTCGAGCTTGCGGAACAGGAGGAAGACAGCTTTACGATCCGGGCCGGGGCGACTTTGGTCACCTTCAAAGTTGCGGCTGGAGGAGACCAGCCGTTTTATCATTTCGCATTAAATGTACCGGAGAATAAATTTACCGAAGTAAAAGCCTGGGCGGCTTCCCAAGTGCTTTTGATTGAGGAGGAGGGCGATGACGAGGTGTTTTTCACCTCCTGGAACGCCCATTCCGGTTATTTTGAAGACCCGGCCGGCAACATCGTGGAGCTTATCGCCAGGCATAATTTGCCGAGCGGGATTGATCATGCGTTTACGGCTCGCGACGTGATGAGCGTTAGCGAGATCGGCATCGTGGCCGTGGAAACCCTGCTGTTGGTAAGCGAGCTGAATGCGGCCGGACTGCCCAACTGGCGGGAGGCTTCCGAAGAATTCACTCCGGTAGGGGACGAACAGGGGCTTTTGATCGTCGTCCGGGATCAGCGGGAATGGTTTTTTTCTAACGGTAAAAAGGCGCGGTTTTATCCTGTGGAGGTCACGGTGGCCGGGGTGGGCCGGTTCAGTTTTGCAAACATCAACCGGTTTGAACCAGGAAAATCTTTTTGAAGCAGATCGGCGTTTTTTTAAGTTAACTTCGTTAACGGGCCATGCCATTTGATCCAAGTCAGCGACAAAGCTCGATAACTATACTATGGAATCAACTGCAAAAGTGCATTCTATTTCCAGTAAATCACCATTTTGGGGCGATTGAAATGCAAAATTACATCTCATTTAGGGCTATCCGATATAAAAGTAGCTTTTGACCCGAAATAAAACTGCACTTTTACCCTTGGACCACCCGTTTCGAGGAATTTCGACGAAAACCGCCTGCACTTTTGCATTTCGTGGGATTTTCCAGGTTCCCGCCCCTTCTTTCTTCCTTAGATTCTAGTCATTTTCACCTCATAACGGGCGGGTTGCAAAGCCGTTGATTCCAAACGAATAGAGATACTGACCTGCAGGGTCATATGAAAAAAACAGGAACGTCCATTGCTGTTAGGGACGCTCCTGTTTTTTTTTGCGTTCGTATCATCAGTGAAATCGAATAGTTCTTTTTGCCTATTTTATGATAGTTTTTACATATTCTATTAATATCATTATACCGTGCGACGATAAAACACTTGTATATTTATCCAAATCCCAAAATATGGGGTGTAACCAAATATTTTGGAGATGCGAGAGGAGGCCGCAAAAAAAGACGAGTAGCGTAGATCTGATTGGTTCCATCAACATCAGCACCATAGACCAATATTGAAGGAGAGAGGATATGGGGAGATTTTTCCTGAGCAAGCGGAAGACTCGCAAGACTCGCAGGGTCTGGGTGCATTTCGCGTTGACCGTCATGCTGCTGATCAGCAGCGTTCCGATGTTTTCCGTGCCGGCGGCTTATGCCGCAGAGGGAGATTATTTACTTTCTTTAAACCGACCGGTCTATAGTTCATCGTCGCTGGGCGGCAATACGCCGGATATGGCGGTTGACGGCAACGAAAATACCCGTTGGGAGAGCGTATGGCAAAAGGACCCGCAATGGATTTACGTCGATTTAGGCAAGCGTGCTTCCATCTCGAAGATTATCGTAAGATGGGAAAATGCTTATGCCACGTCGTTTGAACTTCAGGTATCGGATGACGAAATCCACTGGAAACCGGTCTATTCCACAACCGCAGGCGAAGGCGGGCTGACCGAGGTGGATAAACTGGCGGAGCAGGGCCGCTATGTCCGCGTCTACAGCACTGACCGTGCCCAAAAGGCTTACGGCGTATCGATTTGGGAATTCAGCGTATTCGGCACCGGAGGCGTCAATCCGCCGCCAAAACCGGAGGCCGTCAACCTGGCGCTGGGCAAGCCGGTTACGGCGTCTTCGCTGGAGATCGACGAGCCTAGCAGATCGCCCGAAGACAAAGCCAAGATGGAAGAGCGGAACTATTTGGCCAAGAATGCCACCGATGGCAACGGCGATACCCGCTGGTCGTCCAAATACGCCAACAACGAATGGATTTACGTCGACCTGGGCCAATCCAGCGAAATCGGCAGCGTGTCGTTCAAGTGGGAAGCCGCCTACGGCAGAGCTTACGACATCCAGGTGTCGGATGACGCCCAAAGCTGGACCACCGTGTACCGGCAGCTGACCGGATCGGGAGGAACGGAGACGATTCCGGTCTATGCGAAGGCCCGTTACGTCAAAATGGCGGGACTCGGACGCGGTTCCACGAACGGATACTCGCTGTACGAGTTCGGCGTATTCGCTTACCGCGAAGGCGATCCGAAATCGACCTACGACATTCCGGACATCCCGGCGGTCTCTTCGGTGGAGGTTGGAGCGGGCAGCTACGAAATCAACGACGTGACGATGCTGGCGCCGAAAAATCCGAAATACCGCACCGCGGACGTCGAGGCGCCGATTCCCTCCAACGACTGGTGGCAATCGATCCTGGTCGAAAACCTGGGCGGCGGCAACAGCCTGATCACGCTCCCGCTGAAAAACCGGTATACCAAGCAGGGACTGAACATTTTAAACCCTGGGGCCGGTTATGCTTCAGCGGACGGCGGCTCGATCGACGCCGACGGCGATCCGGATTTGATTCTGTCTCCGGCCAACATCAATCCGGCCGCCGTGGTCACGAAAATTTCCGGCTATGGAGATTTTTCCGCGAGCGTCGTGATGAGCGATGACGAGACGGCCAAAATGACCACGACGTTTGTGAAGGGGGCGCCGTTCCTCTTCAATACCTACGAGAACCCGGATGCCGTGATCCTCCAATCGCCGGTCATCACCCGGTTATACGATGACAACAATCAGCCGATCCTGCTGAATGACGGGGATATGCTGACGGCCGACCATATCGGCATCGAAGTGACCAATAAGGACAGAGCGCCTGTGCCGCAAACCTTCGTGCGCAACTACGGGGTGTTTGCTCCTGAGGGAACGGTCTTTATGAAGCTTGGAAACACGATCAAAATCAAGCTGGGACAAGGCGAAAACTATCTGTCTTTGGCGGCGCTGCCGTCTGCGGAGGAACTGGGCGATTATTACCGGCATGCGTACGCCTTCGTTACGGATACGCGGGTTGAATACGAATATGATGAGGCAAAATCGCTCGTAACCACCCGCTTCGAATCGATCACCGAGCTGAAACGGCCGGGCTTTTCTGCGGAGACGCTGATGGCGCTGCTGCCGCATCAATGGAAGATCGCTGCCACGCCGCTGACCGATTTGACGTATCCTTCGATCCGCGGTGTGCTGAAAGTCAGCGAAGGCAATACGTTTTCGACGCAGGACCGGTTTTACGGCATCATTCCGCAGTTTGTGGAGCCTAATGACCCGTCGTATTCCCGCGCGCAATTAACCGCCTATCTCGATCAACTGGACGCGGATGTGGCGAACGGAGCGATGGTCGATGAACCTTATTGGCAGGGGAAAAAACTGCACCCGCTCGCCCTGGCGGTCTTGATCAGCGACCAGCTCGGCGATACTGAACGCAAAGATCATTATCTGGCCTTGCTGCGGACGATTTTGACCGACTGGTACACGTATTCGCCGGACGAGAAGGCGCATTCGACCTATTTCCACTATGACGACACATGGGGGACCGTGTTCCCGTACGGCAGCGGATTCGGCGTAAATACCGGATTAACCGACCATCATTTTACGTACGGGTATTATATTTTTGCCTCCGCTGTTCTCGCCGCGTATGACCAGGAATTTTTGCGGGATTACGGGGACATGGTGGAGCTTTTGATCCGCGATTACGCCAACCCGTCGAGAACGGACAAGTTATTCCCTTGGTTTCGCAACTTCGATCCTTATGAAGGTCACTCCTGGGCCGGCGGCTACGCCGACAACCGCAGCGGCAACAACCAGGAAGCGGCCGGGGAAGCGCTGTTCAGCTGGGTCGGCGAATATATGTGGGGCTTGGTAACCGGCAACGACGCTTACCGCGATGCGGGCATCTGGGGCTTTACGACCGAGGAAAAAGCCGCCGAGCAGTACTGGTTCAACTATGACCGCGACAATTGGGCGGAAGGCTATAAGCATGCGACGGTAGGGCATGTCTACGGCAGCGCCTATTTGTACGGTACTTATTTTTCCGGGGATCCGGAGCATATTTACGGCATCCACTGGCTTCCGCCGGCGGAATGGATGACCTATTACGGCCGCGATCCGCAGAAAACGGCGGATTTGTACGCCGGTCTGATCGCGGACCTCGGCGGCACGCCGGAACGCACCTGGGAGCATATCATCTGGCCGTTCCAATCGATCAGCGATCCGGAAGGCGCGCTGGCCAAGTGGGATACCAGCAATATGCAGCAAAACGAAGTCTTTAACGCCTACTGGTTCATTCACAGCATGGTAACGACGGGCACAAGAACGATGGATATTTGGGCGGACGATCCGGCGGCAACGGTCTATGAAAAAGACGGCGTCTACACCGCGCAGATCTGGAATCCGGGGGACACGCCCAAAACCGTCCGTTTCTTCAATGAAGACGGTGCATTGGGCTCCGCTATGGTATACCCCAAAGCGCTCGTCGCCGTCAACCCGCTGGAGGACACGGTTGTGGAAGGTCCGGACCCCGCGAAGGGCGTTCAATACCTGGACCGCGCAGGCTGGGTGATTACGGCATCCTCCAGTTCCGAACCGGCTGACCGCATGATCGACGGCGACCTGTCGACACGCTGGTCTTCGGGACAAACCCAAGCGGCCGGCGACTGGCTGCAAATCGATTTGGGCGTAGAGCAGGTCTTTGATACACTGTTTATGAATTCCGGCATGAATTGGGGCGACTACGCGCACGGGTACGAGGTGTACGTATCGGCCGACGGCGAGGATTGGAACGAGGCGGCCGCCAGCGGCACGGGCAATTCGCAAAGTCTGGCGGTCTCGCTTAAAGAACAGAAGGCCAGATACGTGAAAATCGTCCTGACGGCGCCGGCGGGCAGCTGGTGGTCGATCTCCGAGTTAAAGCTGGCCCTCTTCGGTTCGCCGGCGCCTAAGCCGCCTCTGCCGAATCTGGGCGCGCTGGAGGACCGCTCGGGCTGGACCGTCACGACGTCAACATATGGAGACGCCATGGCGATGTTGGACGGCGACAAGAACAGCCGCTGGACTTCCTCCGCGGGGCAAACGGCGGGCCAATGGATTCGGCTCGATTTGGGAAGCGTGCAAGACTTCAGCCAAATCAGCATGGATTCCGGCGGCAGCGAAAATGACTACGCCCGCGGCTTTCGGCTGCTCGTATCCAAAGACGGGGAGACCTGGGACCTGATTCTGGAAAAAGAATCGCGTTCGCCGCAGATTTTGGAGAGCTTTCCGGTACAATCGGCCCGGTTTGTGACCATCGAACTGACGCAAGATACGCCGGAGTGGTGGTGGTCCATCGCCGAGCTTAACCTGTACCGTTAAATACCATGCAAGACACTCCCGCCTCCGTGCACCGCTCATGGAGCGGGAGTTTTATTACGAAGCGGCAATTCAAGGAGGAGCCATGAATCTGAAAAACGTCTTTCCCTATATCCATTACTGCAACAGCCGGTCCCCAAACGATCCGCGGAAACTGCGGAGCCTGATCACCCGGACGCTCCAGCACCACGAACTGATTCTGGTGACCGGAGGAAAAGGCCGTTTTATCGTGGACAACAGAAGTCACACGGTGCAGGAAGGCACGCTGTGCTACATCCGTCCCGATGTTTTACATACGATCGAGGTTGACGCCCGTGAACCGATAAGCTGCCTGACCGTGCATTTCAGCTATGCGAACATCCGCTATGATGACGGCGCCTGGTCGGTCGGGAACGAAGTCCATTCGCTGTCGCTGCAGGATGCGCAGATGCTCAAAAACGGCTATCAAATCGCGGATACCTTCAAAAAGCTGGTGGATAGCTGGGATTCGAAGCGGCCGGGGTATGAGCTGATCTCGAAAGCCTATCTTCTCCAGCTGCTGTTCGAAATTTCCCAATATCGGCAGAAGCAAAACGAAAATCACGCGGTCAGCTTGAAAATTGAAAAAGTGATCGAATACATGCATCTGCATATCGGACAGCGGGTGACTTTGGGGGAATTGGCCGAACTGGTTCATCTGTCCACGTATTACCTTTCGCGGGCGTTCAAGAACACGACGGGATATTCGGTGATCGAGTATTTCAACAAAATCAAGGTGGATAAAGCCAAGGAGCTGCTTGCCGAGGAGGACAAAAAAGTGAAGGAAGTCGCCCGCGAGCTCGGGTTTGCGGATGAATTCTACTTCAGCCGGATTTTTAAGCGGATGGAGGGGATCAGCCCTTCGGAATATCACGGCAAAATAGTCCATGGATTATAAGATTGTGCATGGAAAAATGCGAATTCTTTGGTTAGAATAATCCTGCAATATTGTTCATTTCACGTATACGGGATCACGTGTGCGGGTCATCAGGTTATCGAGCGGAAAGAAGGCTTGCTTTATGCCGATTTGGAAAAGAAATTTGCTTGTGTGCTGGTTCGGCATGTTCGTGACGGGGATTGGCTTGAGCCAGCTCGCGCCGGTTTTGCCGCTGTACATCAAGCAGCTTGGCGTCGGAGATGCCGGGGAAATCGCCCGATTCTCCGGGCTTGCTTTTGGGATTACGTTTATCGTGTCGGCGATTTTTTCGCCGATCTGGGGGCTGGCCGCCGACAAATACGGACGCAAGCCGATGCTGCTGCGGGCCAGCCTGGGCATGGCGATCGTGATTGGCTGCATGGGATTTGCGCCGAATGTGTACGTGCTGATCGGGCTTCGCCTGCTGCAGGGGGTGATCACGGGTTACAGCACCGCCTGTACGACGCTGATCGCCACCCAGACGGATAAGGAGCACGCCGGGTTTGCCTTGGGAACGCTGTCTACGGCCAATATCGCGGGTTCGCTGTTGGGGCCGACGATCGGCGGATTTATCGGTGAAAACTTCGGGATGCAAAACGACTTTTTTCTCATCGGCGCGCTGATGTTGATCGCCTTTTTGACGACGTTATTTTTTGTCAAGGAGGATTTTGTCCGGACGGAGAGCAAGGTTCCGGGAATGAAAGAAATTTGGAGCGGGATTCCCGAAAAAAGCTTGACCCTAACCTTGTTCGTCACTTTTTTCATCTTAAGCGTGGCTTTGTATTCGGTCGAGCCGATCATCACGGTGTACATTGAGCAGATTTCCCAAACATCCAGCCATGTGGCGCTGATGGCCGGGATCGCTTTTTCGGCTTCGGGTCTGGCCAATGTTTTGACTGCGCCGCGTCTCGGCAAGCTATCCGACCGGGTGGGGGCACACAAAGTGATCCTGGCGGCACTGCTTGCGGCCGGCATCCTGTTCATCCCGCAAGCTTTCGTCACGAACCCCTGGCAGCTGACGGGGCTGCGGTTTTTGCTGGGGGTCGCGGCGGCGGGGCTGAGCCCATCGGTTAATACGCTGATCAAAAAAATCACGCCGGATGCCCTAACGGGCCGGGTGTTCGGGTTCAGTATGGCGGCCGGATACCTGGGCGTGTTCGCTGGCTCGGTGTTGGGCGGACAGATCGCGGCCTGGCTGGGCGCCGAATACGTATTCATCGCAACGAGCGCTTTGTTGTTGATCAACGCGGTTTGGGTATATTTTAAAGTGTACCGGGCCATGGACCGGCCCAAAATGACGGGCGTCCCGAAGTAAGCAAAAGACAGGAGAGTGTGGAAATTAGTATGGCAGATGCAAAAGTGACGGAAGTTCATGTTGAGAAAACGGCGCTGGTGGTGATCGATCTGCAGGAGGGCATTGCCCACGCCGGGCGTCAGAGCGCCCCTTACACGAGCGGGCAGGTGATTCAAAACGCCGGCAAGCTGGCGCAGGCGTTTGCGGAGAAGGGCGGCTTTGTCGTGCTGGTCAGGCTGTCGTTCACGGACGGCAAAGATGCGTTGAAGCCGCAGACGGATATGGGTTTTAACTCCGTGCAATATCCCGAGGGCTGGGAACGGATCGTGCCCGAACTGGCCGGCGTGAAAAACGCACACCTTGTGACCAAACGGCAGTGGGGCGCGTTCTACGGCACGGACCTGGATCTGCAGCTGCGCCGCCGGGGCATCGACACGATCGTGCTGTGCGGGATCTCCACCTCGATCGGCGTGGACACCACGGCCAGAGAGGCGTTCCAGCACGGCTATCAGCAGATTTTTGCCGAAGACGCCATGACGGCATCGACGCAGGAGGAGCACGAATACGTGTGCAAGTACATTTTCCCGCGGCTCGGCAAGGTGCGGACGAGTGAAGAGATCGTTGCGGCGATGAAATAACGCTAATATAAACTGCTTAAAAGCAAACTGCAGGTCGTATGGCGCGGTTTGCTTTTCGTTTTTTTCGATGCAATCCGCTGGCAGATCCCCCTGCTATAAAAATAGCGGCATTTTTGGTCCTTATTTTCCCATAAATGATTCAGAACTTTGGCATTTCTTTGTGATTCGAGTAAATAACAGCATTTTGCCACTATTTCACTCAAAATGGGGGGGATGGCCGAAATAGCGACATTTTTTGTCCTTATGTTAAGCTTGAGCCGCTGGATGAGCAACCATTTCTCAAGCTAATACGGGAGAGAAATCAGGATCAGGAACATCTTGCGAAATATTTAGAACGTAAACAAGCCGGCCATTTACCATGACCGGCTGTTTAAACCCCATCGTTACACAAGCACTGCTGTTCCGCTAACGGAAACCATAAGCATTCCTTCGCGGACGACTTCATAATCGATGTCTATCCCAATAATGCCCGTTGCTCCCAGACGCGAAGCCTGTTGTCTCATTTCTTCGAGTGCGGTCTCTCTCGCTTCCTGCAGCTTGCCTTCGTAAGCGCCCGAGCGACCTCCGACAACGTCCGTAATCGAGGCGAGAAAATCTCTGAACACGTTGGCGCCCATAATTACTTCGCCGGTTACGATACCTAGATACTGTCTTACAGGATAACCTTCAATCGTTGATGTTGTGGTCATAATCATACCGTTTATCCTCCTTAAAGAACTTTTACCAGTTTGTTACGCAGGCTGGCCGGTTCGGTTTCAAAGTAAACCCTAACAGATATTTAGGATAAACCCTCATCAATTGTATAATGCAGATTAAGCATATTCAAATCTGTATAGAAGCATACTCCTATCTCACCGACGTCAAAAAATTGAAAATTACGCTCCCCGAAATGAGAAGTATGGTAAAATAAAGGAAATAGTAAATCATAGGAGTTCAAAATATGCTAAAAAGGTTCAATAAGAAATATTGGATTCTTCTTCCTCCTTTTTTTGTAGCTGGACTACTCCTTATAATTTATTTACCTCAACAATTTAGGCCCCTGGCATTACTCGCTCCTCTCTTATTTTGGGCTGCATATTATACTTGGACCTATATAGAGAAGAATAACGAAGTAAAGAAAAGTCAGTAAGCAAAAATTGAAAACCTTATTGGTAACAGGGTAGTCTCATAAGAGTCATAGAAAATGGCTCGGGGATCGCCCTTTTTCTATGAAATTAGCTACTTTTGAGACAGCGGCCGTAATGTATTTGGGCAGGCTCAATTTTACCGGTACAAGTGGACAAAGCTCTGCTATATAATCTAAAAAATGATTAACCCGAAAAAATTCTTCTGAATCCTGCTACAAAATTAAAAAAGGGTTCGTCTTTCTAATAGCTGCAGCTGAAAGGAGGCAAACACAAAATGAGTATTCCGGAATCCTCGGCATTCCGTAACATATTTTTTGCGCATTATCCAACCGTACACCGAAAACTGACCGCCCTCGTACGTGATGAAGCCGCCGCCGACGATTTGGCGCAGGAGGTATTCCTCAGGCTGTACAGGAACCCGCCGGACAACCCGGAAGCCTTGGGGGCATGGCTGCACCGCGTACTGACAAGAATCGGATACGATTACCTGGAGAAGAAAGCAAGAGAGAGAAAGCTGCAAAACAAGCAGGAAATGATGTACGAGGGGGAGGCTGCTCCGGAATCCGGAGAAGAGGCGCTTATGCGCCAAATGGATCAGGAAGAAGTAAGAGCCTGGCTGGACAGCCTTCCCGAGCGGGACCGCCAGGCGCTGCTTCTCCGCTATTCGGGCTACAGCTACGCGGAGATCGCGCAGGAGCTTAATGTCAGGCCGCCGCTGATCGGCAGTCTGCTGCAACGAGCGACACGCAAGCTGCAGGCCACGGCCACCAAGGCCATGGCCCGGCAGGATTAACCATCGGAAAGGATTGAAAAAATATGACGACCCACCCGCATAATTCTGGAGAGGATAAAAGAACACACGAAGCCTGGGAACGGCTGCAAACGAAACTGGCAACGGAGCCGGTAAACGACAAATGGGAGACATGGGGCACGCAGGGTAAGCAGAACGGTCTGCAGTTAGCCGGTGCTCTTCCGGGGCCGGCGGTTTCAGCCGCAGCTTCCAATGAGGCATCTCAGCCGACAACTGAAGCTCCGGCTCCGGCAAAAAACTCCCGCCGCCGGGCAAGCCGCAATCGCAATTGGATAGCGGCGGCAGCGGCAGCCGTCATCTTCGGCGCCGTTCTGGCCACCCCTATGGGCAATAACGCGCTAGCGGCGATTTTGAACCAATTCCGCGTGCAGGAGATCGCAACGGTTGACGGCGATACGCTTGAAAGTCTGTTTTATCAGCTGGCTCCGGGCGAAACGCTCAGCAAGGACAATACATTCGGCCAGTTTACAACCAAGGGAGGAACCGTTCAAGGGGAATTTACCCGTGAGCAGGCGGCTTCCCGGCTGGGGTATCAGCTTTTGCCCTCTGATCTGACAGGCGGCGAAGAGAAAGTCTACATCAGCCCTTCAAACGAAATCACAATGAAGATGAATGTTGAAGAAGTGAATCAGGCCATGCAGCGTGTGGGCGCAACGAAGCTGCTGCCGGAATCGATTGACGGAAAAGCGATCACCTTAACCCTTCATGAAAGTGTAACTTACGATTTGAATACGGATCAGGAGCACTGGGCGTCCCTGGCACAGATGCAGGCGCCGGAAATTACGGTGGACCCGTCCGTTGATGTGGAAGAAGCTCTAGAGGCGGTTCTGCAGCTTCCGATTTTGCCAGCCGATCTGAAAAACCAGCTGCAGCAGAGCAGCATCCTTTCCGGATCGATTCCAATGCCGTATATCGTTGATAAAAGCGCCAAAACCGATGAACACACGATTGGCGGCACCAAGGTGCTTGTTGAAGAACGCGAGTACAGCAGTACGGCAGACCGTACGGCCATCTGGATTAAAGACGGACAGCTGTTCCATTTTGACGGTGGCTCTGCCTACGCAACGGAAACTGATTTCATGAACAAATTGAAGGAGCTGGTGGAGGCATGACCGAGGCGGCCATCGACGCTAACGGGTTGACCAAGGAATACAGCAATGGGCGCGGCTGCCGGAATGTCACCATCACTGTAGGAAAAGGGGAAGCCTTCGGCTTCCTCGGTCCTAACGGTGCCGGGAAAAGCACGTTCGTGAAAATGCTGGTCGGACTGATCCATCCGACGGCCGGCGAGGCGAGCATCATGGGCGCGCCCATTGGTACGCTTGAGGCGAAGCGGCAAATCGGATATTTGCCCGAGCTGTACCGGTATCAGGAATGGCTGACCGGCGAAGAGGTCGTCCGGCTGCACGCGCGGCTATGCGGCTTGGACAATCAGGAGGCGAACCGGAGAATCCCCGAGCCGCTGCACAGGGTGGGGGTGGGCAAACGGGGGAAGGACCGGGTTAAGCATTATTCCAAAGGCATGCAGCAGCGGCTTGGACTGGCTTGCGCTCTCGTGAACGATCCGGCGGTAGTTTTCCTGGACGAGCCGTCGTCGGCCATGGATCCCGTCGGCAGAATGCATGTCCGCGCGATCCTCGAAGAGCTGAAGCAGCAGGGAAAAACGATTTTCTTGAACTCCCATCTGCTGGAGGATGTGGAAGTGCTGTGCGACCGCATGGCGCTCTTGAATAACGGGCAGGTGCTCCGTCATGGACGGGTAGCCGAAGTACTTCAGAAGCGAGTCTGCTGGCGTTTTAAAGTCGGCGGATTTTCGCCTTTTTTGCTGTCTTGGCTTCATGAAACGACAGGTTTCAGCTTTCGGGCAGCTGCCGATGAACAAGGCGAAGCCGGCCTGACCGGCGCCGGAAGTGCGGGTGATACCGTATGGCTTGAAGCGGAGCTGGAGAACGAGGAGCAGGCAGGCTGGATTAATACGCTGCTGATCGGTCAAGGAATGACGCTGTATGAAGTCGCCAGAGTCCGTGAACGGCTGGAGGAGTGGTTCATGGAAGCTGTCGCCGGGCTCAATCACAGGGGGGAACAGGAATGAGAATAATTTGGGCGATGACCTGGAAGGAGCTGCTGCGCAAACGTGTCCTGCTGCTGACATTTTTGATGACAGCCGTGTTTCTGATCGGATTTTGGTTTATTGCCGGAGCTATCGGAGGTGACGTAAGCGCAGTTGCGAATAATAACGAAGAACTAATCCAGCAATTTACGACCGGGATGTTCATTCTGTTGCTCGGTTTTTTCTTCGCCGGCTTTGTGCTCGCCTTTTTGGCTATTTTCAGTTCATTTTCCGCGATTGCCGGCGAGGCCGAGCAGGGGGTGATGCAGGCGATGCTGCCGCGGCCGATTCCTAGGTGGAAATGGTATACAGGCCGCTGGCTCGGTTACGTTTCTCTGGGCGTGCTTTATGCCTTGATTTTATATAGCCAGATTTTGTGGATCACCGATATCCATGCCGCAATTCCACGTGACCCGGTCGTACTGGTTCAGGCTTTCCTGCTTTTTGCCTCGGTTGTTCCTTTGCTCGTAACCGTGTCCATGTTCGGTTCCGGCTACTTGTCCTCCGTTGCGAACGGTGTGGTGATGACGATGCTCTACGGGGCGGGCTGGCTTGGCGGCATGATCGGTAAAATCGCCGGATCCATCGGTCTGAAGCCTGAACCATTGCAAACCTTGAATAATGTGGCGGGAGTTCTGCAGTTGATCATGCCGGCCGACGCGCTGCAGCGGAAAATGCAGGCGGTGCTGTTCAGCTTTGAGGATATCAGCGGACTTATACCGGTGGGCGATACTGGACCGTTCGGTATCGGCGAGGTTCCTTCGACAGCCTTTTTAATATACACGATATTTTATACAGCCGTGCTCTTTTGGATTGGGTTGCGCCGTTTTGTCCGCAAGGATTTATAACTCAACTTTCGGTGCGGCCAGCGGCTTTATGAATCAGCTCCGGGAGTTGTGCTGAACGCCGTACGAGCTTTGGCAGATGTTCGTTTTTTATGGGAAGACAATGGGAAGAAGGACGGCTTGATGGATTCAACTGCAAAAGTGCATTCTATTTTCCCTAAGTTACCATTTTAGAGCGGTTGAAGTGCAAAAGTACATCTCATTTAGGGCTATACGATAAAAAAGTAACTTTTGACCGGAAATGAACTGTACTTTTGCATTTCACGGGCTTTCCCTCTCTTCCTTATACGTAACGTGACGGGAGCGGCATATAGTTCCTTCCACGCGAAGGTTTCAGCGAGTTCAAGTTCCCGAATAACGGCTGCAAACTCCGCAAAAGAAAATCGAATATGGTTTGAATAAGGATTCGCAAATTTTCCGCATTGCATCTTGTTTCTTCCAGCAGTCTATCCCGTATAGCCATTTGGAACTTTTCCGTCATCCAATATTTAAGAAAGTCATATTTATCCTGAAAAAGCCCGCACGAATCAATTGACTACCAAATGTGAAGGTGATATATTTTTGTTATCGAACAACCATTAATTGGAGGATAAATAAACTATTGCCAATTTATATTAAAGGAGTTGGATTCAGTGAACCATAGCATAAAAAAAGAAGATATATTGGCAGCCTTCGAATTTAGACATGCCACCAAAGAGTTTGATCCGACAAAGAAAATTTCCGCTGAAGATTTTAATTTCATTCTGGAAACGGCCCGGCTCTCTCCAAGCTCGGTTGGACTTGAGCCCTGGAAGTTTGTCGTTGTCCAGAATCCGGATTTGCGCGAGAAACTGCGTGCCGTGAGCTGGGGGGCACAAGGTCAACTGCTTACCGCCAGCCATTTTGTGTTGATTTTAGCACGCAAGGATGCAAGATACGATTCCGATTACTTCTGGCGGCAAATGACCGGGGTCAAACAAATTCCGGCGGACAATGTCAAAAACATGATGGGCCGTTACCGGTCGTTCCAGGAAGAGGATTTCAAGCTGATGGAGTCGGAACGCGCGCTGTTTGATTGGGCTTCAAAGCAAACCTATATTGCTCTCGCCAACATGATGACCAGCGCCGCTCTCATCGGCATTGACTCTTGTCCGATCGAAGGCTTCGATATAAACAGCGTGAACGCCATTTTACGCGAAGCAGGGATGTTGGAAAACGATCAGTACGGAATCAGCGTGATGGCTGCGTTCGGGTACCGTGTCAAAGCTCCGCGTCCTAAGACAAGAAGAGAAGCAGATGACGTGATCCGCTGGGTTGAATAACTCTGTACAGTGCGTACCGATTTTCTTTTGGTGCGCACTGTTTGTTTTACCGTTGTTCCTCTTATACGTCATTATGTAGGGACATGAATGATACCTTTACCAAGTTTATAGTCACAGAGATGGTTTGATATGATAGATTATCTACAAGCTGCTGAATCACGAAATTTTGTCTGCCTCCATGCTGGCTGAAGAGTTTTAAGTTTCCCAAAGAACCATTTATCGGGGTATCGATGTGATTTGTGCCGCGGGCTTCCCGCGGTCGTATCGTATCAGGGAACGAATGGCGGATATGGCATAATGGACGGATATAATGATCACGAGTTTTCGCAAACTCATATCTACCTTTTGCACCGTAGCCGTTTCGAGCAGTGTCAGAAATCGACGCCAGGTGAGGGGCTGTCTAAAGGGATCGTGTCTTTGGTGTTCCTGCCTACTGCTTGCCTTTGCACGATTATCCCTCTCTTTCAGGGAGCAGGGGGTGGGGGCTAGAGCAAGGGTTTCAAAAAAGAGAGAAGAAAAAGAGAGGGGGAAAAAATGAGGCAGTGCAGGTGAGATTTTCGGTTTGATAAGGGAACGCGTGTTTGGTATAATAAAATAAACAGAACCTATGTTCGTGTGTTCTTGATTCGGGGGCGAGCGGATATGGAAGTCAATACGGGACGGGAACGGAACTTCAGCCATTCAGCAGCCGTTACCAAAGCGAGCAGGACTGCATGGAGGCGCTGATCGCGATGAAGTGGCCAAACGGCTTCGTCTGCCCCTGCTGCGCTTACACCCGGTGCAGCCGTCTGACTCCCGGCATAACCCCTTGTTCGAGTGCGGAAAGTGCAAGCATCAAACATAGCCTTTGGTCGGCACGATTTTTGAAGGAACGCATCTCCCCCTGGTGAAGTGGTTGCAGGCGCTGGATTTGTTCCTGCTGAATCTCCTGTCTTGCTCTCTGCTACCTGATCAAACGGGATAATCGTGCAAAGTCTCCGGACAACGAGTGTTGATCTGCCTCCTCTCCCCCCACTTCCCGATCCTCAAGCAGTGATAATATGAGGGTGTAACTTTGGATACAAATTGGCGCTAGCTGGCTGCTCCCAAGAATCCCCTGCCTTTAGGGAAGAGGGAGTTGGCAAGGAGGATTATCATTGAAATACTTTACCAAAGAAATGTATGAGCAAATGCAGGTACGCGGTTATCTCGTTTATCCGGAAACGGAACAGGATTTGCCGCGCCGGATTTGGCCGGTTTGATCGATGAGTGGAAACAAAGTTGGGATGAAGAATGGGAAAGGCGCTGCAAGGACTATAAAGCCTATTATGAGGCGATAAAGCCAAGTCTCCCTATGCCGGTTAGAGGATTGAAAGAAAAAATCAGATTTCATAATGCGAAGCTGATAAGGATGACTTCATCTGCGGATCGCCGCGTCGAGATCGTAATCCAGGAATGCTTTAAGGAAAAGGAGACGCGTCTCACTTTTTTGGAGGTGAAATCGCTCTGTTGCGATGCTGACCCGGTCCGTAGTTTGTGTCTGTACGAAGAAGTTTATCTGCTGGAAACCGGCTTGTTTGAACTCTGTTTACTGTTGGAGTCCCCGGAAACAGGTTTAAACGAGTTCTCCATCGTAGCCAGCGGCTTGGACATACATACGTAAGAGAAATTCTAAATGATTCTTAGGAACGGCCGGAGACTATAACCGCCGGCGTAAGCCCAGACTTGGAATAGAGCCTGGGCTTGTTTTTTTGCAGTTTACAGGATCGTTACAAGTCGGATATTTTTCGGAGATATTCTCTATCTATACTTAAGTCAACAGGGCGAGCCGAAGCGGACCGATTCAATTCAACCGGTCTTTAGGCAAAGCGCCTGTGGCAGGAGCGCGGGAGGTACCCTGTGATAAACCACAACATCGGGACGTATGGCATCAAGCTTTTGGCGGCAATAGCGACCTGATCCCCGATATTTCCTGGTCTTCGGATTCCGCGAAGCTAGCCTTTGACGTCTATACCGAGGAGATGACGGGCATGGACGGGGGAAATCTCCGGTAAATGTTAGATAGCCGAAATGATAGTTCCAAGGCGACTCAGTTCTGAGAGGCTCTATTTTATTTTTTACGCGACCAAAAAAGTTCAGTTCGACAGGTTTCCAGATTATAGTATAATGGCTAATGTGACAGAAGAACTCTGATTATGAGGTGTTTGGTTCGTGTTGGACAAATTAATAGATTATTTACAGCATTCTCCCGTTTGGGCGTTGGCTTTGGTTGTGGCATTTATGGCCCTTGTGTGGCTTTATAAAGAATTTAAGGGGATGATGGAAGAGAGCAATCGGGCTAAGTTGTCGCTGATTCAAAGGCGGATGGACTTGTACGCCGGGGTTGAAGCCGCGATCGCCCAGGCGATCAACAAACCGGAAGATTCGCAGGCCAAGCAGCATTTATACATAAAGTTAGGGGAAGCGAGCTCGTGTTTTACAGGGGAGGCCCGCCAAATTCTAAGGGATTATTATACGGAGGAAGATGCTTTTGTCCTTACCACTCTGCTATCCATTGTCCAAAAGGAGATCGATCGTCTTGATAGAGTCAAGGAAAAACTGTCTCCATTAACGATGCCTACGGATGTAGTCGAGACGGTCTCCAAACTGTTCATCCCGCTGAAGCCGATTATTTTCATGTTTGCCGTGGGCGTGGTTGCATTTTTTTACTTGGCTGCGTTCCTGGTGCAGGACACCGCGTTAAGCCGAATGGCCGTGACCGCCGCCTATGTTTCACTTCTATTTAGTATGATGCTGGTGGCCGCCATCATTTCTTTATTGATGGAAGGCCATTCAAGACTGGTTCCGTTTAATTACGTTCGGAGCGTGGAAGCCGTTGTGATGCTTTTGGCGCCGATCGTATCGCTTTTTTTCCTCTGGTTGGCGATTCCTATGTTACTTTTGCAGATTTTATCGTTCGTTTTGTTTGCGGTCAGCCAGCGTAAGAAAAAATACAACATGAATTAAGACAAAAGGATGCTGAACCATGAAAAAGTTTATTGTCATCGGCGCGGGAATTTTAGGCGCTTCAACGGCCTATCAATTGGCTAAAAGGGGAGCGGAAGTGATCATTGTCGACCGGAAAGACCCGGGACAAGCGACCGCTGCCGCTGCCGGAATCATTTGCCCCTGGATATCGCAGCGGCGCAACCAAGCCTGGTATCGGCTAGCCAAGGAGGGCGCGCGGTTTTACCCCTCTTTGATCGCAGAGCTGGAACAGGGCGGGGAGACCGAAACCGGTTATGCCCGGGTGGGGGCGCTTCGTTTACATAAGGAGATTGAAAAGCTTGTCCAACTGGAAAAGCTGGCTGTCAAACGCCGGCAGGATGCCCCGGAAATCGGCGAAATCACGCTGCTGAATCCCGGTGAAGTGAAGCGGTTGTTTCCTCCGCTGGCGGACGACTATGCCGCTCTGCATATTAGCGGGGCCGCCCGGGTCGACGGACGCGCTCTGCGGGATGCGCTGCTGCGCGCCGCGATCGGATTTGGCGCCACGCTGCTGAACGGAGACGCCGCGATCCGATTCGCCGGTTCAACCGCTACCGGGGTCCAAGTTGAGGATCAAACGATCGAATCCGACGCGGTTCTGGTCTGTGCAGGAGCATGGGCCAATCCGCTGCTGAAACCGTTAGGCGTAGATTTTAAAGCGACCTATCAGAAAGCGCAGATCGTTCATTTGGCATTGCCGGATGCGGACACGGGGCATTGGCCCGTCGTTATGCCGCCCGGCGATCAGTATATATTGGCCTTCGGCGGCCAACGGATTGTGATCGGGGCCACCCATGAGAACGATCCGCAAGGCTTCGACACGCGCGTCACGGCGGGCGGTCTGCAGGAGGTCTTGAATAAAGGGCTACAGCATGCTCCCGGGCTCGCGGAAGGCGGCTTTGTGGAGGCGAGGGTCGGTTTTCGTCCGTTCACTCCAGGCTTTCTCCCCGTGATCGGCGCTTTGCCCGGTTGGACAGGCATTTACGTGGCCAATGGCTTGGGAGCATCGGGACTAACGATGGGTCCGTATATCGGGTTTCAACTGGCCAAGCTGGTTCTTGGATTGGATATCGATATCGACTTGGCGAATTACATGGTAGAAGATGCCTTAGGCCGATAAGTAATCGAGCTGACGGAGGAATTTTTAAAATATCACATTCCAATAAATGGTTATTTTGTGAAAATTAATAAAACAGATATTTCCACATGCACACAACCGCCAAATTACGTGATAAACTAACGCTATGACTCGCTACAGCGTCGCGGCAGTGCTCGGCTATATTTTTCACATTGGTATCCGGAGGAGAAAATGAAAACAATAGTGCTTAAGTGGAATCAAATGAGTCTCGTAAAACGAATATTTCTGGGAATTATCGTTGGGATTGTATTGGCCCTGTCCGTTCCCAAGGCAGCGGGGATTGCTATTTTCGGCACGTTATTCGTATCCGCCTTAAAGGCAGTGGCTCCCGTATTGGTTTTGCTCTTGGTCATGGCCGCCATTGCGAACCATAAGAAGGGCAGCCAAACGAACATGAAATCGATCCTCGTCCTTTATGGAATAAGCACTTTTTTGGCAGGATTGATTGCGGTTGTGGTAAGTTTCATTTTTCCGGTAAGCTTGTCGCTTGCTACGGGCAGCGGGGACCTGACTCCGCCCGGCAGCATTGTCGAAGTGCTAAAGGACTTACTGTTCAAAGTGGTGGACAACCCGGTCAACGCCCTGATCAACGCTAACTATATTGGCATCCTGGCATGGGCGGTCCTGCTTGGCGTGGCGCTAAAAGGCGCCGGCGATCCTACGAAAAACCTGCTCACCCAATTTTCGGACGCCGTATCGCAAATCGTCAGATGGGTCATTCAATTGGCGCCGTTCGGGATCATGGGACTTGTGTTTGACACTATCACCGCAAACGGTATTTCGTCCTTGCTCGATTACGGGAAGCTGCTTCTCGTACTGATTGGATGCATGTTGTTTATGGCGCTTGTGGTGAATCCGCTGATCGTGTATCTGAACATCCGCAGAAATCCGTACCCCCTCGTGATTAGCTGCTTGAAGGAAAGCGGGATAACGGCATTCTTCACGAGAAGTTCCGCGGCCAACATTCCGGTCAATATGCGCTTATGCGAAAAACTAGGGCTGGATAAAAACACGTATTCGGTATCCATTCCATTGGGAGCGACGATTAATATGGCGGGGGCGGCGGTGACGATCTCCGTCTTAACGCTCGCGGCTGTTCACACGTTGGGCATTCAAGTGGATTTTGGCACGGCGCTTATTCTCAGCGTACTGTCGGCAATGTCTGCCGCAGGCGCCTCCGGCGTGGCCGGCGGTTCGCTGCTCCTCGTACCTTTGGCCTGCAGCTTGTTTGGTATTTCGAACGATATTGCGATGCAGGTCGTTGGTGTAGGCTTCATCATCGGCGTATTGCAGGACTCTTTCGAAACGGCGCTGAATTCATCTTCCGATGTGCTGTTCACCGCGACGGCGGAATATGCCAAAAAACGCAAAGAGGGCATGAAAACGATGGAAACATATCTGGACAAAAAAGCAGGAGCCTAGGGGCGCCTGCTTTTTTGTTGACATGAGCCGGGGACTACGCGAACAGATCCTGCATCGATACGCGCAAGCCCTCGTAAAGCTGCGAGAGCGCGTACGGGTCGCCGGATTTCGAATAATAGGCTACATCCGCGATTTCGCCGTCAGTCAGAGTGAACACCGTCACTTGCTCCTTCATCGGATCGACGATCCAGTATTCCTTCACGCCGCATTTCCGGTATAAGTCGAGCTTCCGGATCAAGTCTTTGCTTCGCGTGGAAGGAGACAGCACCTCGACGGCCAGTTCCGGCGTGCCCATATATTTGCCGCGTTGGTTGATTTGATCTTTGCCGCAAATGACGACCAGATCCGGCTGTACGACGCAAATATTCGTTTTTGACTTTTTCAGCGTAATGTCAAAAGGGGATGTCAGCGGTGTACAAGGTTTTCCTTTAAACCAAAGATAAAACGTACCATGCAGTTCATTCACCGCGTGTTGGTGCTTGTACGAAGGAGAGGCAAGGTTGTACACGGCGCCGTCGATGAGCTCAAAGAGCTGTTCCGATGTCTCGGTCAGCTCGAGGAACTCCTCATAGGTCACCCAATCGCCGCTTTCGTATCTGGCCGCTTCCTCCTTAAGGAAGGGGTCGTCATCCTCCCCGGTAAACGCCGTCAATTTGGCCACATCCTTGCCGTTCTTCGTCACGATGATTTCCTCACCCGCCTCCGCAAACTTTAAATACTTCCCGAAATTGTTCTGCATATCGGTGGAAGAAACGCGCATAAAGCTCACCTCGGATTAGCTAATTTATGCATTTATTTTAGCTAACTTTATGGCAATTATCAATGGAAAATAGCTAAATTCAAAAAGGACCTTTCGCGAGAAATTGCTCTTCGAGGATATCCCAGCTGGGGGTGGAGACGTTGGACCGGTTTTTCCACTCGCGGAAGACGCTGCTTAAAGCGGCGATTTCGTAGGCCGAACCATCGACCAGCCGGCTGGCCGGCAGCAGGTGGTATATTTTTAAAAGCAGGCGCATCAGCGTGGGGTGTTTACGGATAAATGAAGCTTGCCCGGCCGGTACCAGGGGATAACCCTGGGCTTCCAGCACGCGAAAGCCTTCGTCCATGGCCGCGATGATCTGCCGCAGCAGCTTGCCGTCCCCGGCGATCTTCTTCATCCGGCGCTCATGGAAGATTACGGGGTAATTGAGCGCCAGAATGGGGACGATATGGTTTTTTAGCCAAGCATCGATGTTATCGTGATAGATGAGTTTGTATTTCACATTCGCAAACGCCAGGTCAAGGTCGGCTTTAAAGGGGATAGGACCATCCAATCCGCCAAGCACCATCTGTCCGCCGCCGCCGCGGATACAGACGGTTTGCCCGTTTTCTCTGCTTCCGGCGCTAAGTTGAAATCCAAAGGCGATATTTTTGGGCGTATTGCTGTGCTCTTTCAGGTAATTTTGCATGTCGCGGGCGTCCGTGTTATTGCCGACGATGATGATGTTGCTGCTCCGGTTAGCGGCCAAAATCGGCAGGACCGAGGGAAAATCCGAATATTTCATGACGACAAAAATGAGGTCGTAAATATCGGCCGCTTCCAGCGCACGAATGGCGCGCACCTGATCCACCGTCGTTTTCCGCTGAAAGTAATGGCGGATGACGAGGCCATCGCGCTCCAGTTCCTCCGCCCGTTTCCCTCTAGCCAATACGGTAACCTGATTGCCCCCGCGCACAAGCACATGGGCCAAATAGCTTCCTAAAACGCCAGCTCCGTAAACCAGTACTCTCATGTTTCGCTCCTCACCTTCAAAATGAATGAACACTTGTTGAAAAAATAACGTTTGTTGATTACAATTACCTTAACATCCGTTGAAATACCGCAGCAATCGGCAATATTTTTGATTCTGTTGAGTATTCAACAAATGCTATCGGAAATGTCTAATAAGAGGAGCAAAGAGAGCAATGGACAGACGAATCGCAAAAACGAGGCAGGCCATTATGGAAGCTTTTGTCATGCTGATGGGGGAAAAAAGCTTTGAAAAGATCACGATTCAGGAAATCGCGGACAGGGCCAACGTGAACCGGGGGACGGTCTATTTGCATTTTACGGACAAATACGCCCTGCTGGATCAATGCATCGAAACGTATTTGCAGCTATTGTATGAAACCTGCCTGCCCGATGGGGAGCCGAGCGAGGTGTCCGCAAAAGCTTTGCTGCTGCGTACGTTTGAATTTTTGCAGCGCAACGCCTCCATCTATGCCACGCTCATGACGAGCAAAGGGGTTCCCGCATTCCGAAACCGGATGAAAGCGATGATGGAGGAGGGGATCGGGGAGATCATCAAAAATTGCGGCATCGGCCCGGGGATCAGCCCGGAGATTCTCGTCCAGTTTCTGGCGGTGGCGGTTGCCGGTCTGATGGAATGGTGGATGGTCCGGTCAATGCCTTACACTCCGGAGGAAATGGTGGAGCAATTGCTGCTGATCCTGGAGCGGAATTTGATTTTGCCGGAACAATTGGCCGAGCCCAAGCCGAAAGCGTAATTTTTGTGCCAGTTTGGGAACTTCCACCGCCCTAGAGGAGTCTGTATGGGTAAAGGGGAGGAGAACAGCTTGAGGGAGATGCAGCTAGAGCATCTTGCGGAGATGAGCGTATCGGGCCTTCGGATGCTGATGGAATCGTACGGGGAAGACGTTTGGAACTACGCTTACGTCATCACCAGGAATACGCATACGGCGGACGATGTCGCGCAGGATGTGTTTATTAAAGCGTATCAACATTATGCCTCTTTTCGCGGGGAGGCTTCCGTCAAAACTTGGTTGCTGAAAATCGCGCGCAATACCGCTTTATCCTATCAAAGACGGGCATTTTTACGCAAAGCGGTGCTGCTTGGGGAACGTTCGCCGGACGAAGGGCTGGGCGGGACAGCGTCCGCTCCGTCTTCGCCATCCGCCGAATCGCAATATTTGGAGCGGGAAGCGGCGGACGAATTGTGGCGGCAAGTTTTGAAACTGCCCGGCAAGTTTCGCGACCCGCTGGTGCTAAGCGTGCACCACCAGTTGTCCATGGATGAAATATCCGCAATTACGGGCCTTTCGCCGGGTACGGTAAAGTCGAGGATTCACCGGGCCAAAAAGAAGCTTGCCGCCGCATGGAAAGGAGTGAACGATCATGCATGAATGGAAGCCGGAATGGGATCAAAGGTTGGCCAGACCGCCTTTTAAACAGCGGCGTTTTGGGCCCGACATGATGGAGCGGGTCGAGCGGCGGCTGCCATCGGCGTTACAGAAACGCTCTCGGAAAGCATGGATTCAAGCGGTCGTGGTGATCGTTCCGGCGCTGCTCCTGGTGCTGGGCGGCGGCATCTGGTTCGGCAGCAGGGCGGAGCCTACGGCCGTCTCGTCCGACAATGGCCCGGGTCCAGTTACCCAGGGAGGAGGGACGTTCCGCTCCGGTTTTGAGCCTGGGCAAGGTGGGGATTTCGACTGGTGGAATTCCGCGGAAAACGCGGTCAAGCAGGGCAGCGACCGCACGCTCGTGACGCTGGCCAAAGCGCTTTTGCAGCGGCAGCTTGGCGTTTGGGGCGGCCCGACGCCGGACATTTGGGAAAATCCGGAGGTCAAACAAGCGCTGGAACGCTATGACGTGTCCAGTCCTTGGGTGTATGAAGTGTACATCGATTCGATCAGTGCCGCGGATGCGCATACCGTGTACTCGCTCCGTTTGGGGTTAAGAGATTCAATTCCCACGGTATTTCAGGAGACGATTGACGTATACATTCGCGCCGATACGCAAAAAATCTCGCGCATTGAACTGGTAAGCACGGACGAAACCGGGACGCGGGATGATGAAGGCGCCGCAACAGGTCCCGGCGAGGGGAAAAACGTTGTGTTGAAGGAGGATGCGGAGCTCGGTCTGAAGATAACGGGAATTTTGCACAGGGATAAGGGGATGATCCAGCCGATTCATGTCAGGTATGGGGCTGCGGAAAAAACGTTCGACGATTGGAGTAATGTCAGCAATGAATCCTATTATCCGCAAGCGGCGATGCTGCCGGCAGGGGACGGAGAACAGGTGCTGGCCGTGATCTTGACGACCGGATACGGCACCGGGGTTCACGAATCGGAGCTAAAGCTGCTGAGAAGCAATTTAACGGATGTATCCGCGGCGGATCCGGTGTTAGTGGCCGAAACCGAGCTAACTGCGGACATGACGGCGGAAGAGGGGAAGCGAACGTACCGGTTTACGCTGGCCGGCGAAACGCGCACGTTCGAATACCAGGAAGAGGACGCCGGATTTTGGCTGGATCAGCCCGCACTCGGCAACATCGTCCGCTATTCTGTGGAAAGAAACACCCTGTACGCGTCGGTACCGATCCAGGTGTCGCCGGCCGAATTCCCGGTGTCGATCCGGCTGCGTTACAAATTTGACGGGGCCGTGTTTACCGTGGCGGAGGCGTCGTTCGAGGATAACTTTTGAGAGGACACCTTATATTGTATAATGAAGCGAGGCCCACAGCTTTTTCCATTATTTCAGTCGTTCATTGATCATTTTAGTAGCGGTAGAAAATCAAGCATAAAGGGTGATTGAAACGTGAAGAAGATCATTAACAAGCCGGAAACGCTGGTTCGGGAAATGGGGCGGGGGCTCGCGCTTGTCCATCCCGAACTGGAATTCGACAGCAAGTACAAAATCGTGAAGAAAAAACAACGAAACCAGGACAAAGTCACTTTGATCAGCGGCGGGGGCAGCGGCCATGAACCGGCCCATGCCGGATTCGTCGGGCGGGGGATGCTCGATGTGGCGGTTTGCGGCGATGTGTTCGCTTCCCCGTCGCAGATTCAGGTTTATCAGGCAATTAAAGCTTCCGCAGGGAGCAAGGGCGTGCTGCTGATCATCAAAAATTACAGCGGCGATATGATGAATTTCAAAAATGCGGCTCATCTCGCGGCTGAAGACGGCATCCAGGTCGATTATGTGAAGGTGGACGACGATATCGCGGTGGAGGACAGCCTGTATACGGTCGGCCGCCGCGGCGTGGCCGGGACGGTGCTGGTGCACAAAATCGCCGGCGCCGCCGCTGAAGCGGGGCTGGAGCTGGCCGAAGTGAAGGCGGCCGCGCAGAAGGCGATCGAACGCACGCGCACCATCGGCTTCGCCTTGACCTCATGCACGGTGCCGGCCAAGGGTACACCGACTTTTGAGCTCGGGGAGGAAGAGATCGAATACGGCGTCGGCATTCACGGCGAGCCGGGCATTCGCCGCGAGAAAATCGCTTCGGCGGACGAATTGGCGCGCAAGATGGTTGACGATTTGTACCGCGACATGAACCTGGACGGCGGTTCCGGCAAGGAGGAGCTGGCGGTGCTCGTGAACGGATTCGGCGCTTCGCCGCTGCAGGAGCTTTATGTGCTGGCGAACGCGGTTGTGCGCGAGATCCGCGGCCGGGGCCAGTCGATTTTTAAATTGTTTGCGGGCAACTATATGACCAGCATCGATATGGCCGGCGCTTCGGTCACGCTTATGAGGCTGGACGAGGAGTTGAAGCGGTATCTGGAGGCGGAATGCGATACGCCGGCGCTGCAGGTGCGCGGTCCGTTCGCGCCGCTGCCGCTCGAAGCGGAGGCGGACGGGGCGGAACAGCGCGAGCCGTCTTTCCGCTGCGAGACCGATCCGGCGGATGCAGAGGTGGGGAACGACGCGTTTACGCTGCGCAATATCATTTATCTGACGGATAAAATGAGCGAGATTATTATTGAAAATGAAGTCGCGTTCTGCGAGCTTGATGCGCATGCCGGCGACGGTGATTTCGGCATGAGCGTGGCCAAAGGCTTCAAGCAATTGAAGCGGGAGTGGCCGGAGATTATCGAGCATCACGCGGGCACGATCGGCGGCTTCCTGGAGGCCTGCTCGCTGGTCATTATGGAGCATTGCGGCGGCGCATCCGGCCCGATCTGGGGCTCGGCGTTCCGTGCGGCCGGCAGATACGCCGGCGACCGCAAGGCGCTCTCGGCCGCGGAGTTCGCGGCGATGATGCAGGCGGCCGTGGAGGGCATCCAGGCCACGGGCGAGCGCTCCTTCGGCCGTGGTGCGGTCGTCGGCGACAAGACGCTGATCGACGCGCTGGTTCCGTTCGCGGACTCGTGGGCGCGGAGCGCGGCGGCCGGCGACGATCTGAAGAGCGCGGCGGCCAAGGCGGCAGAAGCGGCCGTAGAGGGGGCGAAGCGCACCGAGACGATCGTCGCCCGCATGGGGCGGGCCGGCGCAGTTGGGGCGCGCAGCCTCGGGTACCCGGATGCCGGCGCCTACGCGCTTGGCGTCATCTTCACGGAGCTGGCGCGCGCAATGCGGTAAGCGGCGGTTGCGCGGGAGTAAGCGGGCGGTTGCGCAGGGCGCTCCGGCGTACTCACGTGTACTCCCGCGCAACTCCCGGGTGCTCCGCGCGCTCCCGGGTGCTCCGCGCACTCCCACGCGCTCCGGCGTACTCCCGAAACTCGGCGGGGCTAGGGGCGCTTGGCGTACGAACGAACATCCACCGCTTTAACATCAAAGGCGAAGCTAAGGCGAAAGCTTTACCTGAAGGAGAGTGTAATTGATGCGCGAAACCTGTGTTCCATCCGGCGTGGCGCTAAAAGACACCGGCTTTGGATACACGTTGTCCGTAATCGGCGGTAAATATAAAATGATCATCTTGTACTGGCTGGCCGAAAACAAGGTGATGCGGCATAATGAACTGAAGCGCGGGATTGGGACGATTTCTTTTAAAACGCTGAGTGTTATGTTAAAAGAGATGGAGGCCGACGGCCTGATCCAGCGCGAGGAATTTCCCCAAGTGCCGCCAAAAGTTGAATATTCTTTAACGGAACGCGGCCGTTCTCTACTCCCGCTGTTAAATCTGATGTGCGAGTGGGGAGAGAACAACAGCTTGAAGGACTTGCCGGCTACTGGAGCACTATCGGCGATCGAGCATCGGGCTTCAAAATAGCACATTATGTACTTATTTTCCTGAGCTAGGCCTGTTCACCCCCATTAACGGCATTTTTGGTCTTTATTTTCCTGTGAAAGGTCCGGAACGCGGACATTTCCTGGCGACAGGGGAAAATAAGGACATAAATTACCTCTATTGCACTCCATATGGGTAGTATCGCCGAAATAGCGACATTTTTTGCCCTTATTTTCCACTGAATTCGCATTGGGGGCAAAAATTTACACAGCCAAAGACCGCCGGTGCGAACTTCCCCGGCGGTCTTTGCTCATAGGCTGTCGATAAAATTCAGGTAGTCGCGCGCGCTATTTTCCAACTCGTCTACCAGTGTCGCGTGTTCTGCACCGGGCTCATTTCCGCCGGGTGCATTTTCTTGGCCATAAAATGCAAAAAACGAACGGTAGTCCGCGTCGCAGTATAGGAAGGTCGTTTCAAAAGGAGCTAGTAATTGTTCAAGGGTGTAACGATATCTCCCGTCTTTACTGTAATCTTCTTTTCTGATTCCGGCGGACACGGCTAAGGCAATTTTGCGATTCTTTAATTTGTCGCCTCCTTTTGAACCGTAAGCCCATCCATAGGCAAAAACATCGTCAAGCCATTGTTTAAGGAGAGGCGGGCAATTAAACCAATAAATGGGGAACTGCAGCACAAGGTTACTATGCGATTCGATGAGTTGTTGTTCTTTTTTCGGATCGATGTTTCCGTTAGGGTAAACCTTATACAATTCGTGTACGGTATATTTTTCCGGATATTTGCGAAGTTCTTCCACCCATCGCTTATTGATGACGGATGATTCTATGTTGGGGTGGGTGACGACAACAAGAGTTTTCAAGGTTTTGGCCTCCTTAAAATTGATTTATTTCCTGAGTATAATGCGCCGGCTGCAAATATGTAAGTATGCACTTTTAGTACAGGTACTTACCAAAAGGTGAGTGTTACGCGGCCTTCTCCACCCAACTGTATACCGCCGATTTTCTGGATTGAGTCATATTTTATTTCAAGGGAATTTTGTATAATAAGGAGCAGGCTTTATATTACATATTTATTCGAAATTTCAGGAGATTAAGGGTATGAAAAAAGTAAAAGTTCCTGCATTTTTTCTCACAGCAGCTATGTTGTTTCTTACTTTCGCGGCGTCAGCATCTGCCATTACGGAAGCGGATGATCAGGTTGCAAATGGTCCGTCGGATGTAATTCTGATCAATGGTGTTCATATATCGGGCGGCAGCGGGTATACCGGCACGTTTACAACCGTACCGGAAAACGGTAAAAACATGGAGGTTGGGGTGAAAAACAACTCCACTTCATCCGTTTACTTGGAAATCAGCCGCAATGGAGTTGAGTTGCTAACCGATTATGAATTAGGGCCGGGTAAACAACAAACGGTAAGTTATCAAGAGCTCGCTGCAGACGGCTTAAGCGGAGATTGGAAGATTTACACTTATAATAGAACTGGGGCCAAATACGACCTAAACGTTAATGCAAGACAGTTTTAATTGAGTTTCATTTTATCCTTTTCAGCCCTAGCATGATAAAATAAGAGCAATCGTATTTCTATTAAGTAAATCCTAGAACAAGGAGGATTTGCAATGCAATGGCAAGAAGTACGCGAGCTGTTTCCAGATCAATTTGTTTTGTTGTCTATTCTCGATTTTCGGAAGGAAAATGGGAAGAAAATCATAACGGATATGGCTCCGGTTCGGGTTATACCGGAAAGGGAGGCTAACAGGGAATTCTTTAACGTAGGGCCGCAGCAGCTTGTTTATCATACTTCTAATGAGGAGTGCGTCATTCATCTGCGTACGGATCCTTTGGTCAGGATGCGGCGTAACCTATGAAGATTCATGATCATCGAAATCTTCTGACGATTAACCTTTCTGTAACTTATCGCGGAAATACGATACAGATAGCAGATGTTATCTTGGATACCGGCTCATCCCACACCATATTCAGTCCCGATGCCATGGAACAGATCGGAGTTACTTATGAAAATGGAGACCCTGTTTACGAAGCTTATGGAATAGGTGGGACCGTACCGTTTTATACCAAGATCATGGATGAGATGGGCTTGCTTGGTTTGGATATTTTGAAGACGAACGGGTTTATTGTGGATTTGGACAAGTTGGAATAAGATTGCCCGAGAGGGCGGATTGATTGTTTCTAAAGCGGAGAGCCGGTGCGCGACTTGGTTGCACACCGGCTTTTCGCAGTTCGCTCAGCATGGTCCCCATCTCTAGGGTGAAAAATCCCGAACGGGGGCTGGCGAGTGCCTATCATTGACCCGAAGTATACAAATGTCAAGTAAAACCAGGAGGAGGTGACGGGTTTTACCATATAGTCAAACGAACAGGGGATTATTTGGATTAAAATCTTTTTTATTGGAATGGTTAATAACGATGACAGATTCACTGCAGTTGCGCAAGCTGGGCAACTCCGATTAAATGTTGTCTCCGCTTGGGCTTGGCTGCTGGCAGTTCAGCAACGGAAAGGGAGTGGTCGGCAAATTTTGGCCGGCGCTAAGCAAGGAGGAGATGCGGCAAATCATACCGATCAGCCTTTTGTGATAGAACTTCTGTTCAAGGTGACGGGCAAAGCGGGAGGCCGAGGCAAAACCGTGGATCTGAGCCACGGCAGAAGGCCGGAGCCAGGCGGAAGACACGTCAAAAAGGCGTATTGCTTCAGCCCGGAAGAGACCAGGGAAATTTTACGGCAATGCAAAAGTGAAAAAATGACATTAAGCGAATTTATCTGCTGCCGATTAACCGACGGCTTGCTGCAGCATGCGCCCGGGAAACGGCTTGTCCAATCTGGGAGTTATCAAGGAACCGATGATGGAGGAATGGTGGATTCCAGGTATTTTTCGATTAAAAATCAGTCTCTGCTGCTCACCATGGCTACGCTTTCGGGGCGTTTAATGGCGGAAGTCAGCGTCCTCGAAAATCTTTACGATACGGAAGAAGTTTTTGGCCTTTTTGATCAAATCTTGGCGGTGGAAAATTTGTTGCCTGCCAAGCGGCCGGAGCTGGCTGCTCAAGAGCCGGCGACAGTTTCCTTGTCCCCTTCATAAGGAAATCAACTTAAAGTAAGCCGGAGCGCGTGGCGCCCCGGCTTTTCAGCTTATTTACGGCACAACATAAATATTCGGTTTTGTGACCGGGCCCATGCCGTTGCCGAGAAAATACCCTGTATGCGGCGGCTGGTTATAGGCGACGTTCTGCCAGGCGATGCTGAGCCGGTACACCGGATCGTGCATCAGGGTGTAAATTTTATAATTGGTGATGTCCGTGGTGGTATAGATCCGCAGCGCGGTGTTGTCGGATTTGCGCCAGATCACTTCCTCGCGCCAGTCGCCAAACAGATCGGCCTGCAGGGTTGGCGTGGCTTTGGTGCCATTGTTGGAAGCAACGCCGGATCCGGTTAGCAGATTATACATGGAGTTATTGGAGTAGTTCCATTTGTCGATTTTAACTCCGTCGAGCAGTTCCCGGGACAGATCGCCGTCCCACCAGATGCCGAAGTTAATCGAAGGCGTGGAGCTGCTGATTTTCTTGCCGGTAATCGAGTACAAGCCAACTCCGCCGCTGGCCCATACTTCTTCCCCCGGATAATTCGGATCGATGTCGGCGGACATGCCCCGCCCGGTATCCTTGCCGGTATAAACGCCCCACAGAACTTGCCCGGTCGCGGCGTCCCATACGGCAGCACCGTAAGGCGCGCTGGTGCTTTCCATCACCTTAAAAACCTCCAGGCCGGGCCGGTTCGGATTCAAATCCCCCACATGCAGCGCGTCTCCATGCCCCAATCCTGTGTTATACAGCTTGGCTCCGTTATCGTCGATGGTTAAAGCGCCGTAAATGATTTCATCTCTGCCGTCGCCGTCCACGTCGGCCACGCTTAAGCTGTGGTTGCCCTGGCCGGCCGTTCCCGGGTTGGTGGAACTGTTGCTGTCAAACGTCCACTTCCGGGTTAAGGTGCTGCCGTTCCAGTTATAGGCGACCACGACCGTGCGCGTGTAATAACCGCGCGCCATAATGATGCTCGGATGGACGCCGTCCAGATAGGCCACGCCAGCGAGAAAACGGTCGACGCGGTTGCCGTAGTTGTCGCCCCAACTGGATACGTTGCCTCTTGGCGGAACATAGTCGATGGTGCTTAAAGCTTTGCCCGTCTGTCCGTTAAATACGGTCAGATATTCGGGTCCCGACAAAATGTATCCGCTCGAGTTGCGGTAATCCGCACCGGCGTTCCCAATCGTCACGCCTGTCCCGTCAACGGTGCCGTCCGCGGTTTTGCAAACGACTTCGGCTTTGCCGTCCCCATTGAAATCATATACGAGAAACTGCGTGTAGTGAGCGCCGGCGCGGATGTTTTTGCCCAGGTCGATCCGCCATAGGCGCGTGCCGTTTAGCTTGTACGCATCGAGGTAGACGTTGCCCGTGTATCCGCTTTGCGAGTTGTCTTTGGAGTTGGACGGGTCCCATTTCAGCACGATTTCGTATTCCCCGTCCCCGTCCAGGTCCCCGGCGCTGGCGTCATTGGCGCTATACGTGTAGCTGACGCCGTCCGGGGTCGTGCCGCCGGCCGGAATCTGGATCGGCACGTCAAGATAATTGTTGGCCCATACACGGGCCGCAGGGGAGGCCGATTGCTCCGTTCCGTTGACGATCGCCCGGACCGTATACGAGGAGGAAGCCGTGCCCGCCGCGTCAAGATAGTTCGTGCTGTTCGTTATCGGGCTGGAATTCACCTTGGTTCCGTTACGGTACAGATTAAATGACACAGATAGCTCCTCGGTCCCAAGCAGCCGCCAACTTACAAACACCCCGCCGCCGACTTTCACCGCCACCAGTCCCCGGCCAAGCTTTTCCGCTTGCCTGGGGGCTGCGGCCGACGCGGTGGAAAGGGGCAGACACGCGGACCAAACCAGGGAGAGGCCGACAAGAAATCCGAGAGCAAGATTCCAAAAAGGGCGTAACCGCTTACTCAATACGAAAACCTCCTGTTCGTTTTTTTGAACTAGCCATGAGGTTGCAACAAAGGTGTCAACGTTAACTATTTCATAAACCGCGTTCCGATAGAATAGTTGCCTGATCCCCCAAGCGAAAATTTGGCGAGGGCCTGTTTGCGAACGACATAGCGGGCGGGGGAGATGAACTGGCGGAGGCGTTACTACCCCTGCAATATCGTACTATACCGGCACGAAGCGGAGAGTGTAACATGCATGTATTAAATGCATGGAGGTATCTTGATGAGCTTGATTTCTTTTCTGACGTATTGCGTGATTGCCACTTTTACGCCGGGGCCGACGAATATTGCTATCTTATCGATAGCCCATCATAATAGGCTTAAAGAGTCTTTTCGATACATGTGGGGGGCGACTGTCGCCTTTTTCATGCTGCTGTCCGCCTCCGCCGCTCTAAACGGCTTAATTGCAACCATCGTGCCGAAAATTTTGCTGGTGATGCAGATAATAGGGGGCGTATATATGCTCTACCTTGCTTATCAAGTGTACAAAATGAATCTGTCGGAGAATACGGCGGCACAAGCGGCTACGTTTAGATCCGGATATGTCATGCAATTTGTAAATCCTAAAATATGGTTATTCACGATGTCAGTGATCCCCGGCTATGTTATGCCCTATTACAAGTCTTCGCTGAGTATATTTGCCTTTGTGCTGGCGATCACGGTGATTGCTTTTTTGGCATTTGTCACATGGGCGTTGTTTGGCAGAATGCTGCATCGTTTTTTGCAAAAATATCAAAAGGTTGCCAACATTGCTCTAGCGGTATTATTGGTTTATTCTGCCATAGAGGTATTGGGGATATGGAGATAAAACGGGGTGATTTGGGATGGACACATTCGTATATAAGAAAGCGGCGGGAATCACCGCGCTGTCCGCAAGTATGTCCGAGTTCGAATACGTGAAGCACAGCCATGAAGAATACGCTTTTGGCGTCACTTTGCGCGGCGTCCAGCAGTACAATTTGGACGGAAGTTTCCAGTCGTCCTATCGGGACGGAGTGATGCTTTTTCATTCGGAACAGGTGCATGATGGAAGGTCCCAGGATAGGACAGGCATCGATTATGTCATGGTGTACATCCATCCGAAATTATTTATGGAGCTGGCCGGGTTGAAGGAGATCGTCAAGTTTTCGTCCCCGATCGTATATAATCGCAGGCTGAAGCAAAGCATATTGAACCTGGTTCGGGCGATTTTCGGCAATCAGGACGAAGCGCTATGTTATGAGCTGCTTGCAGCGCTTGCGGATCATTTTTCCGAAATTGAAATGAGTACGATGTTTGGTAAAGGGGACAGCCTCATAATCCGGGCCAAGGAAATGATTTACGCCAATTTGGACCAAGTGCTGAAACTTGATGAGTTATGCGGGGAGCTGGGAATGACCAAATTCCAGTTTATCCGGGCGTTTAAAGCGAACACGGGCATCTCTCCGTACCGGTTCTTTTTGAACAGCAAATTGGAGCACGCCAAGCGGATGATCGAAAAAAACAAGGATATCTACGCCGCGGTCGCCGCATGCGGGTTTGTGGATTTATCGCATTTGAACAAGCATTTTAAACGCGTATACGGCATAACGGCCAGGGAATATATTTCGAATATCAGGTAGATCGTGGATAAACTTCGTTTTTCTCAAACAGCTTCCATAACGGGTAATATTGGTTTTTGTTTCCTTGCCTCCATATTCCTTTTTTCGGCGGAAATTTATTAAGCGTTTCCAAATAATATTGAAACGTTTCCAATTTGGTGTTATGATGAGTATCATAAAAGAGCTTAAATGGGGGGTTAGATGTCAAGTATTAAAGATGTAGCCAACTTAGCCGGCGTAGCCGTGGGAACCGTTTCCCGCGTCATTAACAATTCGGGCGCCGTAAAACCCGCGACACGCAGAAAAGTGGAGGCGGCAATACAAGAGTTGAATTATATCCCGAACGAGATTGCCCGAAATTTCAAGATGCGCAAATCCAAGATGGTAGCCCTGCTGCTCCCGAGCATCTGGCATCCCTTTTTTTCCGAACTGGCTTATTACATTGAAGATGAGTTGGATCGGGAAGGTTATAAGCTCATGTTGTGCAACAGCGGCGGCAAACCCGAAAAGGAATTGTATTATCTGGATATGCTGCAGCAAAACAAAGTGGCGGGCATAGTCGGCATTACGTACAACGATATTGAAAATGATGTTAGCAAAGACATTCCGATTGTCAGCATCGACAGACACTTTAACAAGAAGATCACATGCGTCACCTCGGATAATTTTGAAGGGGGGTGTCTGGCGCTAAAGGAGCTGGTTAAAGCGGGGGTCCGAAAACCGGCTTTTCTGGGCAGCGTCACTTCCGTTTTCAGCGAAACGATGAATCGGAGAGAGGGTTTCGTTCATGAGGCGAAAACAATGGGCGTTGACTATGTTGTCTATGAGAAGCCGGACCCCGTTGTAGACGACGATGCCTATTTTGAACAATTTCTGGATGAGTTTCGCGATGTGGACGGCATTTTTGCCATTACAGATATGTTTGCCGCCAAATATATAGAAAGAGCGGGCAGGCGGGGCATTCGCGTTCCGGAGGATGTAAAAGTTATCGGGTATGACGGCATTCAGGATCATCCTTATTTTCACCCGATATTGTCAACGATCAGGCAGCCGGTAGAGGAGATGGCGCGTACGGCGATCAGGCTGCTTTTCAAAAGGATCGAAGGCGAAACGTTGGATCGGGAAGTTTATCGTTTACCGGTTATATTTAGGCAAGGCGAAACGACTTGATTTTTTACGGTTCTAGATCATGAGAAAAACATCATTGCACGGCAGATTCACTTTGCGGGTTAGCCGGTTGACGTTTTTCTTCTGATAAATTGGAAACGTTTCAATTAAATTGGAAACGTTTCAATATTGCTATATTTTGTGTAGAAAGGGTGCATAAAGGTGAATTCAAGCGATTCCGGGGTAGATCAACCCCTAGTCCAGGCGAAACGCAAGACTTGGGTTCAGGTTAAACGCAACTACGAATTGTATCTGTTTCTGCTGCCCATCCTTCTGGTCTATCTCGTGTTCAAGTACTATCCGATGTACGGCGTGCAAATCGCCTTTAAGGATTTTTCGCCGAGCCAGGGGATTTGGGGCAGCGAATGGGTAGGGTTCAAACACTTTATTGATTTTTTCGATTCCTATAACTTCTGGACGATCATCAGCAACACGCTGACGCTTAGTTTTCTGTCGCTGGTGTTCGGCTTTCCGGCGCCGGTGATCATTGCGATCCTGCTGAACCAAATGCTGGGCAAGCGGTACAAGAAATTTATCCAAACCGTCATTTATGCGCCGCACTTTATCTCTACCGTCGTGCTTGTCGGCATGCTTAATGTTTTCTTATCGCCAAACAGCGGGATCGTGAACCACCTCATCACCTTGTTCGGAGGCGAGCCCATTTTGTTTATGGCCAACGAAGGCTGGTTCCGTCCGCTGTACATTTTGTCGGGAATATGGCAAGAGACCGGCTTCTCCACGATTATTTACCTGGCCGCGCTCGCGGGGGTCAACCCTGAGCTTCATGAAGCTGCGATCATGGATGGGGCAAGCAAATGGAAGCGGGTATGGTACGTGGATATCCCCGGCATTTTGCCGACGATCGTGATCTTGCTGATTCTTGCTCTTGGGAACATCATGAGCATCGGTTTCGAAAAAGCCTTTTTGATGCAAAGCGATCTGAACTATGCCACTTCCAATATTATTCCGACCTATGTATACGAATTGGGGATTCAGAAGGCGCAATACAGCTTTTCAACAGCGGTTGGACTGTTTAATTCCGTGATCAATATCATCCTGATTGTCACCGTCAACCGGGTCGCCAGAAAATTGACGGAAACCAGCTTGTGGTAGGGGGGGAATTCACTTGAACCGATTATTGAAGAGAAAAAGCAGAGGGGACGTCTGGTTTGACGCCATCAATTATTTTGTGTTGACCTTAGTGATGCTGCTTGTATTATTTCCGCTGTATTTTGTGCTGATTGCTTCATTTAGCGATCCTAATCTGATTTATTCGGGGGAAGTCTGGTTGTACCCGAAGGGATTTACGCTTGATGGCTATGAACGGATATTCAATGATTCCTCCATCTGGATCGGGTATGCCAACTCACTGCTTTACGCAGGGTTGGGAACCTTGATTGGAGTAGCCGTTACCGTGTTTGCGGCTTACCCGTTAGCCCGTAAGGATTTGGTCGGGAGATCGGCCATCATGTGGTTTTTGCTGATCACTATGTTTTTTAGCGGCGGGTTGATTCCTACCTATTTGTTAATCAAAGACCTGCATATGCTGAACACCATCTGGGCGCTGGTCATTCCCGGGGCCGGCGGGATATTTAATGTCATTATCGTAAGAACCTTTTTTCAGTCGACCATTCCGGATGAAATGTGGGAAGCCGCTTCGATCGACGGTTGTTCCAATACCCGATTTTTTTGGAGCATTGTGTTGCCCCTGTCCAAATCCATCATTGCCGTCATGGTGCTATATCATGTTGTCGGTTTCTGGAACGGTTTTTTCGATGCTTTGATTTATTTGAACGACGAGACCAAATACCCGCTACAGCTAGTGCTGCGCAATATTCTCGTACAAAATCAGGTCAATTCCGGGATGATGGTGGACGTGGAATCCTACGCGGCGAAGATGCGGGTGACGGAGTTGATCAAATACGGTGTGATCATTGTATCCAGCCTGCCGCTTTTGATTTTGTATCCTTTCCTGCAAAAGTACTTTGTCAAAGGCGTGATGATCGGCTCGATCAAGGGGTAATGCGGATCCCGGGCTTGAAAGGGGGGATGTGCAGCGAAATCGATGCAAGGCATCATAAGACCAATCCGGGAGACGTTTCATGAAAGAAATTCAATTGGTGAAAGTTCAAAAGGGAGGTTATGTAAACGATGAAATCTTTATTTAAAAGCGCGGGGATTCTTCTGTTGGCCGGAGCGTTTGCATTAAGCGGATGTTCGGGCGGGGGCGGCTCAAAAAACCAAGCGGAGAGTCCGGATCAGGACGCGAATTTCAATAAAACCGGTTTGCCAATTGTGAATGAAACGGTGACTTTAAGGATGGTATCCCCCAAAGCCGCTTTAGCACCAGAGTATTCCGAGATGGAAATTTTCAAGCGTCTCGAAGAGCAAACCAACGTAAAGATCAAGTGGGAGAACATTCCGGACACCGACTACGCCGAGAAGAAAAATTTGCTGCTGGCCAGCGGAAATCTGCCTGACGCCTTTTACGCCGCCGGATTTTCTGATTACGAGTTGATCAACTACGGGAAAGACGGAACAATTATTCCGCTGGAGAATTTAATCGATCAATATGCCCCCAATCTGAAAGCGCTTTTCGAACGACGCCCTGACATCAAATCGGCGATCACGGCGCCGGACGGACACATCTACGGGCTGCCGTCGTGGGAGGAGAATAACCTCGGAACCAACCCTTTCTTCCACGTCATCAATAAAAAATGGCTCGACAAGCTCGGCCTGAACATGCCGCAAACGCTGGATGAATACACGGAAGCCTTGTTTGCCTTTAAAACGCAGGATCCGAACGGCAACGGCAAAGCCGATGAAATTCCTTTAAGCTTCATGCACATGCAGTGGTGTATGGACATTGGCGGCATCTTCGGAGCTTTTGGACTTCCGGATAACATGGAGCATCGGATCGTCCGCGACGGAAAAGTGATCTTTACCGCTACACAACCCGAATATAAGGAAGCTTTGAAATATTTTCACGAGAAGTGGTATAAGCAGGGTTTGATTGACCCCGAGTCTTTCACCCAGGATGCCGCTCAGTATCTGGCCAAAGGCAAAACAACGGACGAAACGCTTGGCTCCTATATTTGGTGGGAAGCCGAAGAGGTCGTCGGATCAGAGAGAAGCCAGGATTATGCTTTACTGTCTCCGCTCAAGGGACCGAAAGGGGATCAATTGATCGGCCGCGGCAATGGAGGCGGTCCGGCACGGGGGGCCTTCGTGATTACCAAGGAGAACCGTTATCCGGAAATCACGATGAGATGGATCGATCAGCAGTATGAACCTTATATGGCAGCGCAGATTCACTGGGGGCCTTTGGATGTGGTGTTTAAGAAAGACGGAAACGGAAAATTGGTGAACCTGCCGCTTCCTGAGGGAACTTCCGCCGGCGAATTTCGGCAAAAAGTGGCTCCCGGCGCAGGCGGCCCCGGCGTTATTACCATTGAAGACTTGGGGAAAGTCGTTGATTTGGAGCCGCGGGCTCAGCAGCGCGTGAAAGATTTGGAGAAGTACTACGATCCCTATATGGAAAAGGAAAACTATCCGAGCATTTTCTTTGAGCCTGATGAACTGGACAGAATTAATCGAATCGAGCCCGAATTGATTAAATATGTAAATACCCAAAGAGGCAAATTCATTGTTGAGGGCGGAGCGGATGAGCAGTGGGACAGCTATGTGAAAACGCTGGAGAAGATGGGCTTGAACGAATTGATGGAGATCTATCAAACGGGGCTGGACCGCTATAACGCACAGTTGCAAAGTAATTAAACAATCGATAGGTGGGGAGAAATATGCCGACGACAGACAAGATGAACGCGATGATCGAGTCAAATAGGCAGCATCATGAGGATAGATTCAGACCGGGGTTTCATTTTTCAACTCCATCCTACTGGATGAACGATCCAAATGGATTGGTCTATTACGAAGGAGAATATCATCTGTTTTATCAGCATCATCCCTTTAGCAACAAATGGGGGCCGATGCATTGGGGACATGCGGTAAGTCCGGATTTGATCCATTGGGAGCATAGGCCGATCGCTTTGTTCCCGGATGAGCACGGGGCTATTTTTTCCGGCTGCTGCGTGGTGGACTGGAACAACAGCAGCGGACTGTTCGAAGGTTCGCATGGATTGGCCGCTATCTTTACCCATGCGGATACCTGTCCAAAGACCGGACAGCCGCGCCAGCGGCAAAGCCTGGCTTACAGCAGCGATAAAGGCCGTACTTGGCACAAGTATGAGGGGAACCCGGTTCTCGCCGAGGATGAACTAATTGACTTTCGAGATCCGAAAGTGTTCTGGCACCCGCAAAGCGAGCGGTGGGTGATGGTGCTTGTGGCGGGAGACCATGCTCGTTTTTATGGGTCGAAAAATTTACTTGAATGGACGCTAACCGGCGAATTCGGCAAAGGGGAAGGATCGCATGACGGTGTATGGGAATGCCCGGATCTCTTTGAATTGCCGATGGGTGACAGCGGGCGGTCCAAATGGGTGCTGATCATCAGCATTGGGGATAATCCTTCCGTTCCGGAAGGATCGCGAACGCAGTATTTTATTGGTGAGTTCGACGGAAATACATTCATCAATGACAATCCTGAGGATCGGATCTTGTGGCTGGATTATGGACGAGACAACTATGCGGGGGTGACCTGGTCGGATATGCCTGAGCAAGACGGGCGCCGCGTGATCATCGGATGGATGAGCAACTGGAAATATGCCAGCGAGACGCCAACCGGGGCCTGGAGAGGCGCGATGACGTTGCCTCGGGTCTTGTCGTTGACGAGCCGTGACGAGGGGGTGGTGCTGACGCAAAGGCCGGTCCGGGAAGTCGAACAGCTGCGCCAAGCATCGATGAGCCGGGAGGATGTCACAGTCATGCCGGAGGCGCCGTTTACGCTGCAGACGAACTACGATTTGCTGGAAATTGAAGCGGACATCGATATCCGGTCCGGGAACGGAGTCCATATCCATTTGAAATCCTCCGGGAAAAGCGAAACAAGGATCGGCTACGATGCTGAGCGCGAATGGCTATTTATTGACCGCTCGCACTCGGGCTTGACCGATTTCCATCCGTCGTTCGCTTGCGAGCATGGGGCCGGACTGGCACCGGACAATGGAAAGATCAAGCTTCATATCTGGCTGGATCGCAATGCGGTTGAAGTGTATGCAAATGGAGGACTGGTTGTACTGACGGATCAGATTTTCCCTGACGCTCCGATCGAGAGTGTTGGGATAAGCACAAATTCGGGACGGGTTATATTGAAATCACTTCATATCCATACGCTGAATTCCGTTCCTTTTCCTAATGGTGCCGTTGAGCAGCCTTCAAGGGGGAATGACGCGTGAGCCAAGTACCCGACAACCAGGGGCTGATGATGTATTGGGCTTTTGACGAAGGAACCGGAGCAAAAGCTTTGGAGAGCGTATCCCAAACCCGGGATGATATTCAATACGTATTTAAGCAAGCGGAGTTTACCGAACCGCGTGACCCACAGTGGAGACAGGGCGTATTGGGCAGTGGACTCCTGTTCGACGGTTACTCGACTTATGTTGCCCATTCGTTAAATGAGGACGATTCCGACGGGGAGCCGGCATATCTTTCAGCGCTGAGCATTGGAGTATGGGTAGCGCCCCGTTCGTATGAATGGGGGGAAGGGGGGAAACTGGCCGCGATCATAAACCGCTACAATGGGGAGAGCAAGCAAGGATATCTGCTTGGCATGTTCCGTCACGGCTCTTGGTCCTTTCAACTTGGGCTCGAAAGCGGCGAATGGAAAGAACTTTGGTCCCCTGACGGCTATGAACTGCCCAAAAATGAATGGTCTTACGTTAGTGCGGTGTTTGATGGAAACCAGGGCGAAATGAAGCTGTATTTGAACGGCAGCGAAATCGCCTCGGCTCCCGTGCCATGCGGTTCCCGCTTGGCCGAGGCTGTGGACATGGACCTGCTCATCGGTAAAAACAATCACAGCAGCCGGCTGGCGAGAGCATTCAGCCTGCACATGTTTAGCGGAATCATCGACGAGCTTAAGATCTATAATCGGGTCCTAAGCGCGGAGGAGGTAGCCGCCGCTTATCGGGAAGTGTTGGATACTACCCACGGAGGAGTCCATCCGTCCTTAAAATACGATGAGATCAAGCTTGACCGGACGCCTTTGCTGGCGGACCGGCACAGACCGCAATATCATGTCAGCCCGCCGGCCCATTGGATGAACGAACCGCATGCACCGATCTATTTTGAAGGGAAATATCATTTATTTTATCAGCATAACCCGCTTGGGCCTTTCTTTCATCAGATCCATTGGGGACATTGGGTAAGTGAAGACCTGGTGCATTGGCGCGACCTTCCTGTGGCGCTCGCGCCGGAGAAGGATGGGCTTGCACCGGACGGGATCTGGTCGGGAAGCGCGGCCTATGATGCGGACGGCCTGCCGGTCTTGTTCTTTACGGCGGGCAATGACAGCGCTTCGCCAAACCAGAGCGTGGCGCTGGCCCGAAGCACCTACTCCCGGGATGGCGACTCGGAACTGGTACGCTGGGTCAAACATCCGGAGCCGCTCATCGTGCAGAAAAAGGGCATGGGCGCATTCGGCGATTTCCGCGATCCCTTTGTTTGGAAGGACGATGACGGCTGGTATGCCCTGGTCGGATCCGGAATCGAAGGTGAAGGCGGAGCGGCCTTGGCGTTTGCTTCAAAGGATATGTTGAATTGGACGTACAAAGGGCCGTTTTATCAAGCGGATCTGCAGAAGTTTCCTTATCTTGGCCCTATATGGGAGCTTCCCGTCTTTCTTCCTCTTGGTGCCGACAAGCAAGGGGTGAATAAACATCTTCTGCTGGTCAGCCCGGTGGGAAAGGGGGCGGATGTCGAGGTGTTCTATTGGATCGGGCAGCTTGACAAGGAAAATCTGACCTTCGTTCCTGATCAAGAGGAGCCGCAGCTGATTGACGTCGGTGATTTCCACTTTACCGGCCCGAGCGGAATGGTGGATCTGAAAACCGGTAGAAGAATCATCTTTACAATCGCCCAAGGCGATCGGACGCCCGAGCTGGAGTATCAGTCAGGTTGGGCCCATAACGGCGGCTTGCCGCTGAGCGTATATTTGCGGGAAGACGGACGGCTGGGAATCGAGCCGATCCAGGAATTGCAATCGCTGCGCGGAGAGAAGCGTCTATCGCTTCGGGACAAGTCACTCGCCGAAGCGAATGCACGGCTCCGGGAGGTTCAAGGCGACATGCTTGAGATTCGATTGGAAATCGAGCCGGGCAGCGCCCGGAAATTCGGAATCAAGGTCCGGCGCACCCCGGACGGAGTAGAGGAAACGCTGCTGTATTATGATGCGAATCAATCGATGCTCTTGGTCGATCGGACGAAAACGACGCAGCATCCGGGGGAAAGTTGCGGAGGGGTCCAGGGCGGCAAGCTGGAGTTGCCGGGCGAGAATCTGAAGCTGCACCTTTATTTGGACCGTTCCATGGTCGAAGCCTATGCCAACGGATTGAAAAGCCTGACGACCCGGGTGTATCCGAGCCGTAAGGATGCCATGGGGCTTGAGGTCTGGGGTGACGACAAGCTGACTGTCACCTCGCTGGAAGTATGGGATATGAAGCCGATCTGGCAAGAAGGGAGCGCCTGACATGAATCCAACGGCGCCTTTTGATCACTTGAAACTTGGGGAGGAAGGAAGATGAGGGAATTTTTCTATCGGCCGGAGAACGCCTGGGTAGGTTTTACCGGATGAGCCGTTCCCTGGAGGGACCGTGGCTGACTCCCCGGATACCTTCGACGGCCGGGCCTTCTATGCGGCGAAATCGGTGTCCGACGGGGAGTAACGCTATCTATTCGGATGGAATCCCACGAAAGACGACGATTTGTTCGGGTGGAATCCTCCGAAATCCCGAGGCAAGGACTACCACACCTGGGATTGGGGCGGGAACCTGATCGTCCATGAAATCGTTCAGCGACCGGACGGTACCCTTGCCGTAAAAGTACCCGACACGGTCGATGCGGCATTCAAGAATCCGCTTCCGGCAAATTTCCAAGGCATTACGGGGGATTGGCTCGCTGCGGATCGCAATCTCTCCTGCGAGTCCCCGTACGGTTTTGCCGGCTGCACGGCTCGGGAGGAATTGCCGGATCAATGCAAGATTTCCGCCAGCGTCTCATTTTCCGGGCAAACGCAAGGTGTAGGGTTAATGCTGCGCACGGAAGATACGTTGGATGCGGCCTATTACGTTACCCTGGAACCGCAGCGGAATCGCCTAACCTTCCGGGGGGCGATTATGCAGTCGGAAGAAGGCGGAAAAACGTTCCCTTAAGAGGTTGAGCTGGAACGTCCGATTGAACTTATTCCCGATCGTCCTTACGAAATCAAAGTGTTCATAGACGGATCGATTTGCGAAATTTACGTAGATGATAACATAGCGTTGAGTGCCAGAATGTATGATATCCCCCGAGGCAAGCTTGGCTGAAGGGAGCATAACATGGATTTTCTGATGGTATATGAGGGACTATTGCCCGAAAGTACGGAATGAGCCTACCCTTTTGGACGATGTATCATTATCCGTCCGAGAGTACAATGAACATACAAGGGTCGAGGAGGGTATGGGCCGAGTATCGAAAGGGGATAACGTAATGAGCGTAAAGAATGTCATAAAATTAATAGCCGACAGCACATCGGATCTTCCAAATCATTGGATCAAACAATACGATATCGGGATCGTCCCGCTTTATGTGACCCTGGGGGGTCAAACCTATAAAGATACCCTGGAGATAACAACAGCCGAATTATACCGTCGCGTTGAGGAAGAAGGAACTATTCCCAAAACTGCTGCTCCGTCCCCTGCGGATTTTTACCGGATTTTCGAGCCAGAGATCAGTGCCGGAAAAAATATTTTATATATCAGCATGTCTTCCAAGGTATCTTCCACCAATCAAAACGCACATATAGCAGCCAGAGAATTCCCGGCCGGACGGGTACACATCGTGGATTCCATGCACCTATCAGCCAGCTATGCCTTGTTGGTTATTCGTGCCGCACGTGCGCTTGAAGCCGGGCAGCCCCTAAATGAAGTAATCGGGGATATAGAGAATGTGAGAGAGAAGGTCAAGATCGAAATCCTGGTGGATAGGTTGGATTATCTGCATAAGGGAGGCCGCGTTACCAGTTTACAACATCTCATCGGCAATGTGCTGAAAGTGCGTCCAGTCTTAAACATCGTTAAGGGCGAGGTTCGTTCCGTTCAAAAATACCGTGGTAAAATGGAAAAGGCGCTGGAGCCGATTTTGCAAAAAGTAGTCAGTCAAAAAAACCGGATTTGTCCGAACCTGGTGATCATCGGTCAAATGCTGGCGGAGAAAATGGCAGAAAGGGTTCGCTCTCATTTGCTCGACCATATTCATTTCAAGGAAGTGGCTGTAATTGAAGGGGGATGTGCGATAGGTTCGCATACCGGCCCGAATACGATCGCGGTCAGTTATTTGCTGAAAGGTTCCGTTTAGCGTTGATTTTGGCAATCGAATATTTGTCGAAATACAATTCTGGTAAAAACCGAGCAGGGGATAACGGTATCCCCTGCTCGGTTTTTTTGAATGATCTGGCCGAGATGTATTCAAATATCAACTGGTGCGCCGAACCATCAGTTCCGTCGGGAACACTTCTTCGACAGGATCGAGGCGCTGGCCGTCGGTTTCAATGGATTCGATCATCAGCTTGGAAGCGGCCTCGGCCAATTCGTTGATGGGGTGCCGGATCGTCGATAGGCTCAGCAGCTCGGAGACGGTCGGCATATCGTCGACGCCCAGCACGGCAAGCTGATCCGGGACGGCCAGGTTCAAATCCTTGCAGGCCTTTAACGCCCCGATGGCGGAGATGTCGTTTAAACAAAACAAAGCTTGCGGCAGCTGGTTGCTTTTGGCCAGGTTCATCACGGTATCGTATCCGAAAGTTTCCGTCATATCGCCGGTGATGACGGTTGGCAGCTTGCCGTTTTGCTGCAAGGTTTCGCTGGCTCCGTTCAGCCGGTCGTCGAAACCGGGAACATGGCCGTGCGGATAAGTCAAAATGACCAGCTTGTCATAGCCGCGGGATAACAAATGGTTTACCCCGGTTTGACCGCTCTGATAGTCGTTGACGCGCAGCACATGCGCTCCGTAGGATAAGTTGTGGCGTCCTACCGTAATGACCGGCACGTTGAGGTCCATTAATTTGGGCATGAATTTTTCCGTGTCCAAGGTCGCTTTGACGATGATTCCGTCGACCATCTGGATATTCATGAATATTTCTTCAAAGTCGAGCAGGATAATTTTATATCCCAAGGCCTTTAACTGCTGCTTGATGACTTTGGCAAAATGGAGGAAGTATAAGTCCTCAAAGTAACCGTCTCCGTCATAGGTGCTGTCGGACAAGACGAGCCCGATCGTGTGCATTCTGCCGGTGATAAGGCTTTTGGCCACCGGGTTCACTTGATAACCTAACTTATTGATCGAGAGACTGATTTTTTCCTTCGTCTCCGCGCCCATCTTCTGAAAGTTACCGTTCAGAAAATGGGAGACCGTCGCGGGCGATACGCCCGCGTCTTTTGCGACTTGAACTAAAGTAACCCTTTTTTTAGCCATTTTTAAACCCCTGCTTCTATATGAATTGCGAAAATTTCGCCCTGATTAGCGCGGACGTCTTTCCAATACGCCGGGCAGGGCGGGAAACGCTTGGTGCGGCTCGGTCTGGTACCAGTAACATACGGAGCTTATGTCATCGCTTCTTTCGAACAACGCTTTTCCGTCATGCCCGATCTGTTGAACGGTGACCCGCAAATCTTCTTCAAACAAAATGGGGTCAAGTATATGCCAACGATAGAAGCCGCGCATCGGACAAGCCGCTCCATCGTAAATATGCGCTCTTGTCGTATCTTTTACCGCAAAATACGGGAAACCCATGAATGGGGTGGAGTACGTCTGCTCTTCAACCGGGTTGCCGTTGTCGTATTTCACGAAACCCCAGGCGCCGCCGAAGTAATCCTCGGTCCCCGTGCCGCAGATCGTCGGCCAATCCCGGTCGCCATCAAGGTAAAATTTCACTTCCCCTTCGCCGTACCAATATCGGGACAGCGAGGTCCAGGCCATATAGGTGCCAATGTATTTCCCTCTTCCTTTAATTCCATCTACAATTGTATAATCCTGCTTGAGCTTGGTCGGATTTTCCCGGCGGAACTGGGCGTGAAAATATTCCGTATCCTCCGCAAGCTCATCGACCAGCATATAATCAAACTGGTAGAAAAACGCCTCGATCTCTTGAGGATGCTCATTCGTTACCGTTACTTTGGCGGATTTTTGGAAAGGCATCGCAAAGTAACTGTTCATGCCGCCGACCGGGTTGACCACAATCGGCATGGAGTTGACGACCGCTCTGGCCCCGAAGCCATTGCAGAAGAAATCGCCCAGCGGAACTTCCACGGACGGCGATTCTTCACCGTCCCAATACATCCGCAGCACCAGGTCGCGCAACACGAACCAGCCGGCTTCGGTCTGGTCGGTCACGGTCATCCAGATGTGCTGGATGATGCCGGGGCCTTCGATATCAACGAGCGTGGCGGTTTCGCCCTGAGCCAGCGGGATAAAGGCTTTGCCCTTCCGGGCGACGCCCAAGGGGCCGGCGGCTTTCCCGCCTTCGCCTTTCAGGCCGCGCGGATTTTCCGCCGTGATCGCTCTGCTTTTTCCGTTCATTCTGCCAAACAATTGGTTCATCGATTGCATGGTTGATCTCTCCTTATCCTACTATCCTCTTATCCTTTAACCGCTCCGTCGGACACGCCGGCCATCACGTATTTGTTCAGGAACAAGTATGTGATGATGATCGGGATGATGCTGATGCTGATGGCCGCAAACGTCTGGCCCCAATCCGTCGCGCCAAACGCCCCGATGAATTCCTGAAGCCCGACGGCGATCGTTTTGTATTGCTTGTCGTTCGTAAAGGTGTTGGAAAAAATAAAATCGTTCCAAATGAAAATGAAGTTGATCGAGGCGACCGTAACCGTCGTGTTGATGGTCAGCGGTGAAATGATTTTATAAAACACTTGATAAATGTTGCATCCGTCGATGACGGCGGCTTCGATCAATTCATTCGGCACATAGCTGTAAAAACTGGTGAAAATCAAAATCGACAACGGCAGGGCAAAGCCGACTTGCGGCAGGATCAGCGCCAGATACGAGTTCAGCAGCCCGAAATCTTTGTACATAATAAACAGCGGGATCAAAGTGACCTGAATCGGAATCATGATCCCGACCGTAAAGAACAACAGCAGCTTCGAATTCAGCTTGAAATTCATTTTGACGAGGGCAAAGCCCGCCGTTGCGCTGAGGAAGATGATCAGCACCAGACAGCTGAAGGTGACGATGGCGGTGTTTTTGATATACAGCAGCAGGTCACTTTCCCGAAATACGTCGGCATAGTTGGCAAACGACCATACCGTCGGCAGCGAAAACGGCTTTGTCGTCAATTCGATGCTCGATTTGAAGCTGGACAACATCAGCCACACCACCGGATAGATTTGCACGATCAGGATTGCGATCACAATAAAATACAGCAGGAAGGACAAAGCCGTTTTTTTGGATTTCATGGGTTACGCTTCTCCTTTCCTGGAATTAAATATGGCCCGGATGATCAGGACGGCAAGCAGGCTTTCGATGACGATAAATACGGCGATCGCGCTGCCGTAGCCGTATTGGATGGTGGAGAACGCTTTTTTGTACATATAAGTTGTGACCAACTCGGTTGTCGAACCCGGGACACCGATGATATACGGGATATCGAAACCCCGCAGCGCCCCGGTGGTGCACATAATGAGAGCCAGGCTCAGCACATGCTTGATGCTCGGCAATTTGATATAACGGATCAACTGCCAGCCGTTCACACCATCGATGGTGGCGGCTTCCTCGACTTCTTTCGGAATCGCGATCAGCGCCGCGTAAAAAATCACCATGTACATCCCCGTAAAGCGCCAGCCTTCGGGAATGGATACGGCGATCAGCGCGGTGTGCGGATCGGATAACCAGGCGTTTTGCAAGTGGCCGAGCCCGATCCATCCCAGGAACATGTTGAGCAGGCCCAGCGGCTGCAGGGAATAGAAGTTGCGGAACATCTGGGCGATGGCGACGGTGACCACAACGGCCGGCAAATAATACAACGTTCTGAAAATGCCGGCTCCTTTTTTGACGTAAGAGAGCAGCAGCGCGAAAAACAGCCCGATGAACACTTGCATCAGCACGACGATGACGACGTACACCAGGTTGTTTTGCACGGAATTCCAGAAATAAGGGTCATGGAACATCTTGATGTAATTGCCCAGCCCAATATACTTGGCGTCCTTGATTCCGTTCCAATCTTGAAACCCGTAGTTCAGCGACTGAATGATCGGGACAAAGACGGTTCCCAAATAAAACAGCAGGGCGGGCGTGATAAATATGAGCCATGCCTTTTTGTCCTTGAGTACATTCATATAGAATCTCCCCGTTAGTTTAGATTGACAAACTTAGGATGAAAGCTGCCCACCCGGACCTTGGGAGGACCGGGCGGGGAGCAGTTTGTCTGAACGCAGGCATCTAGTTGCCGGCGTTTTGAGCGATGGTATCGTCGACTTGTTTGGCGAACTCCTCCGGCGTCATGGCTCCCATGGCCAGTTTCATGATCAAATCGCTCATGACGGAGTTCGTGTTGGCGTCGAGCAGCGTATCCCAAGGCTTGGCAAACTCCGAACCGTAATTGTCCATATCCTTTTTGATCCGCAGGAACAGTTCGGAGAACTTGGACTCGTCTTCAATCGTAAATTTGAGCGGAGACATTTGCTGTTTAGCCACGTAGACGTCGCTGTAGTTTTTCAGGACATAGCTTAAGAAGTCCTTGGCGGTTCCGTCGAACTTGCTGGCCGTGGCGGCCAGGCCGATGCCGCTGTTTCCGAAAAACTCGTTATCCGGCGTTTTGGCGCCCGCCATGGTTGGCAGATAGAAATAGTCGACATTTCCCTTCAGGTTATCCGGCAGATTTTCTTCCACGAAAGACGGAATTTCCCAGGTGCCCATCCGGTACATGGCCGCTTCGCCGCTCAGGAACATGTTTTTGGCGGTCGTGTAATCCGTGGTGGCGAAGCCTTGCTGGAAGTATTGGCCGATATTGGCGACGAAATTCGCCGCTTGCATGCCGGTTTCGTCGCTCATTTTGGCCTTGCCCTGGCTCAGATTCCGGGCAAATTCGTTCCCGGAGGCGCGGAATGGAATCATCGCCGCATAACGCAGTACAGGCCAGACATCGACCCCGTCCACGGCGATCGGGGTAATGCCTTTGTCTTTAAGCGCCTTGCTGACCGCAAGCATATCGTCGATCGTTTTGGGTACGGCCAGGTTATTTTCGGCGAAAATTTTCTTGTTGTACCAAGTCATCTCCAGATGGTATTCCAAGGGGAGAAGGTACAGACGTCCGTCGGGCAGCTCCTGGTATTTCAGCGCCGGTTCGTAGAACTGATCGTACAAGCCTTGCTCCTCCAGAAACTGCTTCATATCGACCAGCATGCCGGCATCCGCCAGTTCCTGGGCGTACGGATCGGCGTCCGTATCGATAAATTCCGGTACTTCACCGGACGCGATGAGCGTTCTCAGCTTGGTCAAGTAGGATGGTCTGTCCGCCGTCACTTGAATGTCCAGTTTGAAGCCGGGATGGTCTTCCGCATAGCGGTCCGCCAGCTCCCGAACGGTTTGAATGATCGCCCCGTTCTCCGGCCGGGCCGTCAGCCAGGTAATCGTTTTGCCTGAACCCGCCTCGGATGAATTTCCCTGATCCTGCGCGCCGCTCCCGGCGTTTTTGCCCGCCGAGCCGCCGCAGCCGGCGAGAGCGGTTGCAAGCAATGCGGAGATGACGATAAGAGAGAAGACCTTTAACCTATTTCTGTTACTTGCCATTTCAATACCCCTCCATTTTTAATTTGGTTCAAAAGTTAATCATCAGTGCTTGACAGTCAAGCTGGCAACAGACCGTGGCCTGGAGCGAGACTCGCCGTTCGGAGGCTTTGCACGATTATCCCGTTTGATCGGGTGACTTGGCTTCCTGAACCAGAGGGATAATCGTGCAAAGTGGTTTGGAAAGACAACACCCCCTTATCTCCGTCATCATTTATTTTGTCAAGCATTGATTTTGGTCTTGAGCCTAACGTTTTGAACTTTAACCGCACCTTCGTTCGCAAAAAAACCGAGATGCCCGGTTTTGAAGTTGTAGATCCGTGTGGTCATTGCGACCATGTCGTTGACGTAAAGGCACAAAATATCGTCCTCCAAAATCAGCTTGATGCTGATCCGGTTGTGCTCCGCGAAGCGGAAAGGACGCTCCAGCTCGATCATTTGCGGTTTGTCGCCGGCAATTTGCCATTGAAAGAAACCGGGCTTGGTTCGCGGCCACATATCGAAGGCGATCCGGTTATGGAACGGATCGAATTTAATGAAGTAACCTTTGTCAAGCAACTTGTCGGTGCGCAGCGCGATGCCGAAATCTTTCGTCTCTTCCCAGCCCGCAAACTCGGCTTCGATCAGGACTTGGGAGGACAGTTCATTGAAAACGCGGTAAGCCAGCCCGTCGGGAGATTCCAGTTCGAAGCCGCTTTGGTTTTCGGCGTGGCGGCAGTTTTTCTCCGCTTCAGGGATGAGATTCGTCTCACTATTAAAATGCTCATAGACCGCTTGCGGCATCCTCACCAGCAAATCGCCGTTATCGCTTTGATACACCTCGTGCACAACCAGGGTACCGGCCCATTCCCAATCGCCGTAATCGCTTGCCCCCCGCTTGGAAGGCACCCAGCCGAAAGCATATCTTTGCCGGCCGTCCGAGGCCGTTTTCGCTGCGTAAAATCCTCTGCCGTCAAAGGTGTCCGGGATCGGAGAAGTATATACGCCTTCGGTAGTTTTGCTTTTTTTGTAATGCGTTACGAACTTTTCGCTGAACGTCGAGTAGACCAAGTAATGCCAGTCTCCCATTTGAAAATAATCGGGACATTCCATGGTAATGTACTTGTCCGGGCTGTAAAACGGCTCCCGATAACACCAATGCACGAGATCATCGGAAGTGAGCAGGGCAATGCACCCTCCTTTCTTTTCCGAGGAATTCACCAGCCTTGAGGTAACCAGCATCCAGTACTCTCGCCGTTTTTCGTTGAAAAATACGAACGGATCGCGCCAATCGAACTTCTCGTAAATCACGCCGTCTCCATAAAGCTTGAAATTCGTGTCCTTGGTCCAGTTGATTCCGTCGGTTCCGGTGGCCTTTAATACAACTTGCAAGGGCTTGCCGTCCACGCAAAACTCAGGGTTGGGATTATGCCCGGTGTAGAAAAGGTGGTACATGCCGTTTTGATCCTTGATTACGGAACCGGTATAGGCGTTACGGTCCGGCTCGGTTTCGCCGCCGTTTGGCAAAGCCACGCCGTGATCCTCAAAATCCAGGCCGTTTTTGGTGGTGATCAGGTTCCACGTTGTATGGTTCCCATAATCGCCGCCGGCTCTTTGGTCATGGAGATAGTAGAGTTTGTACTCTCCATTGTCATAGAACGGGATCACATCGCCGACCCATCCGTCTTGCGGTTTGTAAAATACTTTTTTCATCGTGTCATCTCCATTTAGTAAAACGTTTTACAAAATCATAATAACATAAGTTTTTAAGTTGTCAACGTTTACATTTACTAAATAAATAGTATTTATGTAAATTGATATCACGGTATTAAAATCAGTATGGTAAAACGTTTGTCAAAATAGTAAAATAATTGTGAAAGCACTTGCAGTTTTAAGAGGAGGAGTTTAAGTATGCGAATTGGCGCTATTGAAGCGGGAGGCACGAAATTCATATGCGGGGTCGGGAATGAAAAGGGGGAAATTCTGGACCGGATCAGTTTTCCGACGGAGGCGCCGGAAAAAACGCTGGAGCAAGCGGTTTTATTTTTTCACGGCAAAGGTGTTGAGGCGATCGGAATCGGGTCTTTCGGGCCGATTGATCTGGATCGTACCAGTCCCACTTTCGGACGGGTGACTACGACGCCGAAACCGGGATGGTCAGGCTTTGACATCGTCGGGTACATGAAAGACAATTACCCGGTACCGATCGGTTTCGATACCGACGTGAACGCCGCGGTTTTCGGCGAGGTGAAGTGGGGAGCGGCTAAGGGATTGGATAGCTGCGTTTACTATACGGTAGGGACCGGCGTCGGCGTCGGAGTGTACACGGAAGGCAAGCTGGTCCACGGACTGGTCCATCCGGAAGGGGGACATGTTTTGATCCGGCGGCACCCGGAGGATAGCTTCGGTGGTTTGTGTCCTTATCATGGCGATTGCCTGGAGGGCATGGCCAGCGGACCCGCGCTGGAGAAACGCTGGGGAGTGAAAGGAAGCGAACTGCCGGGCGGTCATCAGGCTTGGGAGATGGAAGCTTATTATCTGGCGCAGGCTCTTTCGGGGGTTATTTTGCTGCTATCACCGAAAAAGGTGATTCTTGGCGGCGGGGTCATGCATCAGAAGCAGTTGTTCTCGCTCATCCGCAAGGAGGTTACTCAAATCTTAAACGGATATGTCGCATCACCGGCGATCCGTGACGGTTTGGACAACTATATCGTACCGCCGGGCCTTAGCGACAATGCCGGATTGTGCGGGGCGCTGGCGCTTGGCATCGAGGCTGCCGGTTTGTCGGCATGAGTTCACGATATTTTCGCCGTAATCAGTTGGTTCTATCTTGACCACGGAAGGGGAGGAATACGATGTTCCATGTGCTGGTAGCGGATGACGAGCCGCGGCATCGCCGCGGGATTGCCGACATGATCAAGACGCTGCGGCCGGACTACCGAATCTTTATGGCCAAGGATGGGGAGGAGGCCTTGCGCGTCGCTCTGGACAACCGGATTGATATGATATTTACGGATATCCGCATGCCCAATATGGATGGTCTGACGATGATCGAGCATTTACAAGCGCGGAGCGAGCCGATGAAAATCGTCATCCTGAGCGTGTACGGACACTTCGATTATGCCAGACAGGCCCTGAAGCTCGGCGCGTTCGATTACCTGCTTAAACCTCTGGAACTGAGTGATATGGCAGAGATGCTGGACAAGCTGGACGCCGCCATCGAGCAAGAGCGGATGCGCCTTCAAGATGGTGCGAGCCTGAAGGAGCAGCTGAGTTCGGCCATTCCAGTGTACGAACAGCATCTGCTTAGCCGCTGGGTGCGGTCGGCGGCGAATGAAGACGAGCTGCGGGAAATTGAACGTTTGGTCCCGCAGGGACAGGTCGGATTTGTATGGATCTCCAAGTTTTCCAAATCCGAGGTCGAACAGATGTATCAAGGCGAGGAATTCGCCGAAGTCAAAACCAGCTTCAAGAGCTGGATGCGCCAGGTCACCGAACCGATCGGCCCGGCCATTTCCTTTTACCTGGAGGGAGACGAGCCTATGCTTGTCTCCGTCATTGCGCCTTCGCATTCCCTGGAATGGCTGATGAAAAAGGAAGTTGAGCGGTTAACTCAATTTATCGAACAGGTTCGTATGGAGTTCGAGCTTACCGTATCCATCGGCGTAGGCGACGGGGTTAATGATCTGCGCCGCGAAGCGCCCCGTTCCTTCGCACAAGCGTTGAATGCGCTGGACTTTACGTTTTATAGCGGGAACGGGAAACTTGTCATCCATAGTGAAATTGCTTACAACCCGCAAAAGCCGTCTTTGCCTTGGGTTCCCGACGATTTCGGCATCGCGGACGCGGTGGCGGGCGGGAATCGGGACAAGGCGCGGGAGGCGTTGGACTTGCTGGTACGGCGGCTTCTGGAAGGCGGCTATCCTGCTCCCGCCCAGTTCAAGCGCAGCATTTTGTATGTGCTGGTCAACCTGGTTAAGGCCAATGGAACGTCATTGCGGAGGGAGGAAGCGGGCAATATCGTGTCCGAGATGGAATTTCGGTTTCCCTCCTGTTCTACGCTGGATGAACTCCAGGTGAAAGCGGCTGATTATGTGAACCGGATTATCGAGGGGATCGCGGACCGGAAAAACCATAAAAACGAGCGGATTATCGAGCTGTGCCGGGCTTATCTGGCGGAGCATTACATGGAGGATCTCGCGCTCGAAACGGTGGCCAGGCGGTTCTTTTTCAGCCCCGCTTATTTCAGCAGCTTCTTTAAAGCGCATACGTCGATGACGTTTACCGAATATTTGCTGCGGCTGAGAATGGAGAAAGCCAAGGAAATGCTCAAGGACGGGAGCCGGAAAATTTCCGAGATCGCCCAAAGCGTGGGCTTCAGGGACGCAGGTTATTTTACCCGGATCTTCAAGCGGGAAACCGGCTTTTCACCGGAGGAATTCCGCAAGAAAGACCTGCTGTAGGTGCGCCATGAGACTGAAAAACAAGCTGATTTTATCCTACATCGTTTTGATTACGCTGCCTCTGGCCACCTTGGGGACGGGCTCCTATTACGCAAGCAAAAATATCATGCTTAAGCTGGCCCGGGATAACGTGACGGAAATCGTGCAAAAAAACAATCAACTCATCGACGAACGGCTGAAAATCATCGAGGACGACAGCCTCTCCCTGATGGTGGAATGCGACTTGTTTCAAATTTTTGACGGCCCCGCCCCGGCCGAAAGCGAACTACTGCAGACGAATAAACGGGTCACGCAAATTTTGAACCGTTATTTTTCGCCATCCCGGGATTTGTATTCGGTGGAGCTTGTGACCCGGGCTTTTGTTTATGGAAGCAAAGCGCGCAATACGTATCCGCCGGATCATTTTTACGAATCCGAGCTGTATAGACGGGCGGCCGAGCAAAAGGGGCGTCTGGCTTGGGTGCCAACCTATGACTATAGCCGGATGCACCAATTGCCGGATTTGGCCGGCGCCGACATCGATTACCGCTATTTATTTTCCGCCGTCCGGCAGATGAATCCTTCCTGCGTTCGTAATGATGCGATCGTGCGGGCTGGGGAAGGAACGGAGAAGCCGATTCTCGTGATGAATTTCCGGGACGGCGTCTATGCCGATATTTTCCGGGATAGCGTTCCGATCGATGGCGCGGTATTTGTGGTGGCCAGCGCAGACGGCACGATCATTTCCCATGCGCAAACGGAGCTCGTCGGACACAAGCTGTCCATTCCCTGGCTAGCCGAGGTGCGGAGCCGCGGCAGCGGAGCTTCCTACGTTACGGTGGACGGGAAACGGATGATCGCCTGTTACGCGGTGTCCGGGATCACGGGCTGGACCTCGGTCGTACTGATTCCCCCCGGCGCGCTGACTAAGGATATCGGACAAACGATCACCTTTTTTATCATCACGTTGGGTGCTTCGCTGCTGCTGCTTTCGCTGTTGTTCGCCTATTTGATATCCATGCGGATTTCTTCGCCGGTCAGCAAGCTGCTGCTTGCGATCAAGCGGGTCGGGGGCGGCGATTTCAACGCCAAAATCAAGGTGGAAGGGAAAGACGAGCTGGGGCATGTGCTGATGAAATTCAACAGCATGAACGAGAAAGTGAAGCAGCTGATCGAAGAAAATTATGTCGTCAAACTGAGGGAGCGCGAAACGGAAATCATGGCGCTGAATGTCCAGCTTAACCCCCACTTTTTGTACAATACGCTGAATATCATCAACTGGATGGCCGTTTACGGGGAGAAAGAGCAGGTCAGCAAAATGCTGGTCAGCTTGTCGCGGATGCTGCATTATACGACGGACAACCGCAAGGATTCGATGCCGCTTTCCGCGGATATCGGCTGGCTGAAGGATTATATCGTCATCATGTCCAACCGTTATGAACACCGTTTCCGGGTCGACTTCGACATCGCGCCGGAGCTGCAGGAAGCCAGCGTGCCGAAACTGTTCCTGCAACCGCTGGTGGAAAATGCGATCATCCACGGGTTCGGGGATATGGAGAGCGGCGGACTGATTACGATCTACGGGCGCCGGCAGGGGGACGATATCGAGTTCTGCGTGGAGGACAACGGCTGCGGGATTATGCCGGAACGCCTCAAGGAGGTGCTGGCCGAAGACTCCGCCAACATTGGGATCAAAAACGTCGATAAGCGGGTCAAGCTGCTCTACGGCAGCCGTTACGGCATCGGCATCGAATCCGTTCCCGAGCTGGGGACGCGGGTAAAGCTGGTTATCCCGTATCGAAAGCCTTAAAGAGGATGTTCAAAAAGCGTCTTCCCATGACGAAGTAGTTTCAGGGAGCGGAATCGACGTCGAATCTTGAATTGATCGAAAAATCGTCCAGGAAACGAAAAAACGTCCCATAGGTTTTCGGGAGCGGCGATTCTACAATAAAAACAAGCGACTGCAGCGCTTACATTTTTAAGCGGGGGGATCAGCACATGCAAGCAAAATCCGGCAAATTAAAAACGCTGTTTGTTTTCCTAACCATTCTGGCGCTTTTTGTAACCGCTTGCGGAACGGGGGGAAGCGGTTCGCCAGCGAACCAGGGACAACAAGGCGGCGAGAACACCAAGGCGGACGGCGGGAAAAACGGAGAAAAAGTAACGCTGAAGTTCACGTTCTGGGGCAGCCCGGAGGAAAAGAAAGCGGTGGAATCGGCGATCAAAGCCTTCGAGCAGAAACATCCGAACATCACCATCAACCCGATCCATATTCCGGGCACGGATTTTCTGCAGAAGCTCAACGCCATGGTCGCCGGCAACGAGGCGCCGGATATCAGCTATTCGGCCGCCTGGAAGCTGAAAATGGGCGAGGAGGGTCTGATTTACAACTTCTTTGATTTAATGAAAGATGATCCGAGCATCAAGAAAGAGGATTACCTGGAGTATGCCTGGTGGAACTGGGACAAGGATAAAAGCGCCGGACCGTATCAGGCGTCCGTCGTCCCTTCCTTGATGTACAACGCGGATATGTTCAAGGAAGCGGGAGTGGAACTGCCGCCTACCAAGGCGGAGGAAGCGTGGACCTGGGACGAGTTCGTGGACGCGGCCAAAAAGCTGACGCTCGACCGGAACGGCAAGCATCCGGACGATCCGGGCTTCGATCCGAAGAACATCAAGCAATACGGCGTTAAACTCAGCCTCGGCTGGTCGTCTTATATGCCGATGGTTCTCTCCAACGGCGGGGATTATCTGACGGCGGACGGCAAGGAATTCGGGTTGTCCAAACCGGAGGCGACCGAAGCGCTGCAGAGAATAGCCGATTTAATTAACGTGCACCACGTCTCGCCATCGCCGGTGCAGGCCAGCAGCATTCCCGCTCCGGCGACCGCGCTGCAGTCCAAAAAAGTGGCGATGGTCATCGACGGCAGCTGGAACCACCTCGATTTGAGCAAAACCAACATTAACTGGGGCGTCGGCGTGCTGCCGGTCATCAAGGACTACAAAACGTTTTTCCTTGGCGGCTCGCTGATCATCTTCAAAAGTTCGCAGCACCCTAAGGAGGCGTGGGAGTTCTCCAAATTCCTCACCGATCCGCAAAACGTACTCGACTTGCACCAAGGTTTGTGGATGCCGCAGCTCAATAAATGGTACGAGGATCCGCAGCTGATCGACGAGTGGGCGAACGAAGAGCTGCCCGGAAGACCGGCTGGTTTCCAGGATGCCGTGATGCGCTCCACCTATGAGCATGCCGAGCCGTCGCCGGAAAACAACGTCAAAAACTTCGTGGAAATCGACGCCGCGGTATCGGCCGCGCTCGATCAAGTGTGGCTTGGCGAGAAAATGGCCGAAGCGGCGATGAAAGAAGTGGAGACGAAAGTGAAGCCGCTGGTACAGGGCACCTACTTGAAATAACGAAGCGCTGTGCGAAAGCGCCGTCGCCGTAAAGCTCGTTGCCAGCGGCGGCGGCCTTCGCCAGGGCGTTTCGACGGAGGGGGACTTGCTTGTGGAAACCATCTCTTCCCGGAGCGGGAATCGGTTGCGGAACAAGCGCTATACAAAGCGAAGAGACCTTTACGGCTGGCTGTTTGCCATGCCGGCGATTCTGGGCCTGCTCATCTTCACGCTGGGCCCGATGATTTACAGCCTGTACATGAGTTTTACCGACTACACCGGATCGAATTCACCGACCTTTACTGGTCTCGATAATTATAGACGAATGTTCAGCGGGGAGGACCAATATTTTTACAAGTCGCTGGCCGTTACTTTTTATTTCGTGATCCTTAGCGTACCGACCGGCATCATCTACTCCTTTTTGCTGGCGATACTGCTGAATCAGAACGTGAAAGGCAAAGCGGTCTTCCGCACGATCTTTTATTTGCCGTCGATCGTGCCGATCATCGCGATCTCGTTTATTTGGCTGTGGCTGCTTAATCCCGATCTCGGCCTCGCCAACGAACTGCTGCGCTCGCTGGGCCTGCCGGGAAGCCAATGGATTTTCGGCGAGAAAACGGTCGTGCCTTCTCTGGCTTTAATGAACCTGTGGACGACGGGCGGGACGATGATTATTTTTCTCGCGGGCCTGCAGGATATTCCCAGATCGCTGTACGAAGCGATCGAGATGGACGGCGGAACGCGGCTCGATAAGCTGCGCCATATTACGATTCCGCTGATGACGCCGACGATTTTTTTCAACCTGATCATGGGCATCATCAACGGCTTTCAAGTGTTCTCGCAGGCTTATGTCATGACCAACGGCGGGCCCAATAACGCCAGCTTGTTCTATGTGTTTTATTTGTACCGGGAAGCGTTTCAGTTCTCGCGGATGGGGAGCGCCAGCGCAATCGCCTGGGTGCTGTTCGCCATCATTATGATTTTGACCTACGTCGTGTTCAGGACATCGAACAAATGGGTTTATTACGAGGGGGATGGCGCGCGATGAGAGCCAAGGCTTGGTTTGAAAAAGGACTGATCTACCTGGTGCTGGCGGCCGGGGGAATCTTTAGCCTGCTGCCGCTGGTATGGCTCGTCCGCAGTTCGCTGATGAATATGGGGCAAATTTTCGAGCTGCCGCCGGTGTGGATTCCCAATCCCGTGCAATTTTCTAATTACAGCGAGGCGCTGACGATCCTGCCTTTTGGCCGGTATTTCGTGAACACCGCGATCATCGTCGTCTTTTCGGTGCTGGGCGTCATCGTAACCAGCTCGATCAGCGCCTACAGCTTCGCGCGGATGGCCTGGAAAGGCAGGAACCTGGTGTTCAGCCTGCTGCTGTCCAGCATGATGCTGCCGTACGCGGTCACCTTGATCCCAACGTTTATCGGCTGGAGCAAAGTGGGTTTAACCAATTCCTTTATCCCGCTGATCGCTCCGGCTTGGTTTGGCGGCGGCGCGTTCAACATTTTTCTGCTGCGCCAGTTCTACCTCAGCATCCCCCGGGATCTGGATGAAGCGGCTTACGTGGACGGTGCCGGCCATTTACGGATATTCTGGTCGATCATCCTGCCGCTCACCAAACCCGCGCTGATTGTCGTCGGTTTGTTTTCGTTTTTGGCGGCGTGGAACGATTTTCTCGGTCCGCTTGTTTATTTGAACGACGAAACCAAATATACGCTGGCTCTCGGTCTGCAGCAGTTTAAAGGCATGTATTCGGCGGAGTGGCATCTGATGATGGCGGCGGCCACCGTGGTGCTGCTGCCGGCGATAATCGTATTTTTCATCGGGCAGCGATATTTCATCGAAGGGATTACGTTAACGGGGATTAAGGCTTGAATTGACTTTAAATGAGTGGGAGGAAGCGGTATGAACCAGTTATACTTGCGCAAGGAAGGGACATCCCGGCGGCTGTCGAGCTGGGATCAAACGGGCGGCAACAGGGACTTCATTGTGATTGGGGCCGGGCAAACGGCGGCGATTGCGGAAATCGCCGGTTCGGGCGTGATTCAGCATATTTGGATGACCATCGCGGCGAAAAACAAATACGCGTTCCGCAAAGTATTGATCCGCATGTTTTGGGATGACGAACAGGAACCAAGCGTGGACTCGCCGGTCGGCGACTTCTTCGGCGTCGGGCACGGCGTGGCCAGCCACTATGTGTCCGCGCCACTCAATATGATTACGACTCAAGGCGTGATTGAAGACAAAGCGGCGATGAACTGCTTTTTTGAAATGCCGTTCCGCAAAGGGGCGCGGATCGAAATCGTCAATGAGTGCGAGGACGAGATGATCTTGTACTTTTACGTGGACTATGTGGAAAAAGAGGTGCCGGACGACAGCTTCTATTTCCACGCCTCGTGGCGCAGGGAGAATCCGACGCAGGGCTTGGTGGACTTGGCCGCGCTGAAAGCGGAACACGATCAGCAGGACAAGGCCAATTATGCCGACCAAAAAGTATATGAGCTGAAAAATCTGACCGGAGACGACAATTACGTGCTGCTGGATGCGGTGGGCGAAGGCCACTATGTGGGCTGCAACTTAAGCATCGACCACCTCAATCCGATGCCGGGCTTTAGTTGGCCGGGGGAGGGAGACGATATGTTCTTTATCGACGGCGAACCGTGGCCGCCCCGCCTGCACGGGACGGGAACGGAGGATTATTTCTGCGCCGCCTGGGGCTATCCCGCCGGAAAGTATTATGCTCCGTACCACGGCTTGTCGCTGTACGCGCCGATCCGGGAAAACGGCGATGCTTGGAAAGAGAGCAACACGATTTCGTTTAACGATTATTCCGGCAAAATGACGCAATACCGCTTTCATATCGTTGATCCGATCATCTTCCGCAAGTCGCTCCGCTTCAGCATCGAGCACGGGCACGGAAACGCTCAATCGAACGACTATGCGTCGGTCGCTTACTGGTATCAGCGCGAGCCGCACAAGGCGTTTCCGCAGATGCTGCCAGTAGCGCAGCGCCTGCCGATTCCGGAGAAGGAAAGCGCCAGGTTGTTTTACCGCACGTTCTAAGTTAAAAGTTAAAAGCAGCGGCAAGCCGGGAAATGCCCGGACTTGCCGCTGTTTTTTTCGCCGGGGTCAAAGCGCTTTACCGAGTCTTTTATGGCAAAAATGATTCTAAGTCAATGTTTATATTTTGGATGCTTTGTGCACGTTTTAAAATAGGAGTGTCTGAAAAGAGGGAAAGCGGGGAGTCATTAACTATGGAAGAGAAAACAAGCAGAAGCAGACATCTGGTTGATCCGGAAATTGTTAGCGCGATTGATTTAATCCCGACAACCAATCTCACTGCATCTACGCTAATGGAGTCGCGAAAGAATCAAGCGCAAATGATGCGGCAACTGGATGTAACGCAGATGTTCCCGGTTACGTTGGAAGAAAAGGCGGTGCCAAGTTATTTTGGCGGTCCGGATATTCGAATAGAAATCATTAAGCCAATCCAGCCAAAGCATCCTAAAATGCCGTTATATTATTCGATTCATGGCGGGGGCATGGTTTTGGGGAGTCCGGCCGGGGATCGTCCGGGGAATGCGGCGCTGGCCGCACAGCATGGTTTTTGCTGCGTATCCGTTTATTATCGATTAGCGCCTGAGCATGTTCAGCCAAGTCAATTGCAGGATTGCTATTCAGGGCTGAAATGGTGTATTGACCATGCGGAGGAATTGGGAATCGATACGCAAAAAGTCGCCCTTGGCGGCAGCAGCGCCGGCGGCGGCTTGGCGGCCGGTCTAGCCTTATACATTCGCGATCGGAAGGAATTCGAGGTCCATCATCTAAGATTATTGCGGCCGATGCTGGATGACCGCACGAGTATTGGGCCGGAGCATCCGTATGCGGGCGAGTTCGTTTGGACCAAACAAAGCAATTATTTTGGCTGGAAATCGGTGTTGGGGCATGAACCGGGTCTGGAGGAGGTAAGCGAGTATTACGTGCCTGCACGGGCCACATCGTTGGCCGGATTACCCCCCACTTATATAAATATAGGCACTATTGATTTATTCATCGATGAGGCCTTGCTTTTTGCAAAACAGCTTGTCTTTGATGGAGTATTAACGGAATTGCATGTCTACCCCGGGTACCATCATTTGTCCCCGATGTTTCCGGATGCGCATTTTTCCAGAGAAGGCGCCGAATCAAGCGAATACGCCTTGCTTAAAGCTCTGGATTTACTTTGAGATAATATGAAAAGCACTGATGAGGAACATTTTCACCAGTGCTTTTTGTTATTTTTTATGCGAGTAAACAATTTTTTTGATCGTTTCTGTTGAAAGGTAATATTCGTCCGCTAGCCGTTCGATACTGCAGCCATTCCTAAAAGCGGCTCTGATGGCGGCATTTCGCCGGTCCAGCCTCCGTCTTCCGCCGCTTAAACTGCCCCAATGTTTATATTCCGTTGTCTGCTTGGGGATGTAAAGAGTTTCCCCTTGGACATATTTTTGGATCTCCACGATCAGCTTTTCGGGTAAAACTTTCGTTGCATTCGTATATTTCATTTTGCCCGCCCCTTATTTTAGTTTTCTAAAAAATAAGGTGCAAAGCCAAAATATTAGAAAAGCTTGTTCGGCGATGAACTAGTTGTTTCGCCCCATGCAAAGTATCGCCTTCCTAATAACAGGCTTTGCATGAGTGGACAAAGTAGCGGACAATCTTAAGAGATTCTCCAATGGTAAGCACCTCCCTTAATATTGTCATTATAGCAAAAATCCGTGCCGCAAATCATCTTATTATCTGAGGGTAATGATAAAGGATTTGCTTTCTCCGGGCTGAATCGTTGCTTTGAAAATGACGGTTGCGCAGCCGTTGTGATAACCGTTTTCCACGCGGTCTCTAGCGGGCTTGCCGTTTATGAACGCCTGGGCACTTGCGGCTTGTTCGCAGGGGAGCTCCACAAGCACGGCCACCGCCCGGGCGCCGATGTTGGCCGCGATCGCTTCCGCAACATTCCCCTCCTGGCGGTAGGAGAGGTTAAACGCGCCGCTTCCTAGCCTTACGCCTTCCCAGGCGAAGGAACCGGCGGCGCGCAGTGGGCGAAAAGACAAGCGGTGCGCGGGAGCATCATAGGCTATTCCCAGAATCTGCGAGACGAACAGGCCGGAAAATACCCCCGATGCCCAGCCGCATTTGCCGCAGTTGTGGTGCCGGACCACATCTCCGTATCGCGCGCCGTTAAGATAAGGCCACCACCAGAGCGAGCCGTCTGCGTCGGTCAGCTTGCGGATTTGCGTAAAATAGCCGTCCGTTCCGGACATGGAGGCGAAGTCGGTAATCATGCCCATACCGCTCATGTAACCGGGAAACGTGCAGGCGGCGTGATCGCCCCACTGAATGCCCCTGGATTCCGGATTATAGGTCGGATTATGGGGGCTTAGCGAAAATTGCATATAATGCCGGTACGCCGGATCGTCATAGGCGGCATACCCGTACAGCGGCATGAGAATCGTATCCGATTCCTCTCCATCATGATGGAACAGGTCGATGGAGCCGCTTTTCGTCAAATGGCCGATGAACTGCATGCCGAAATCCGCGTAACCCCCGGCGTACCTGCTCGCATCGTCTTTTAAGGTGTCGCTTCCGGCGCTGGTTCCTTCCGTATACTGGAGGCCGAAAGGGCCCTCCGCCGTATTGAGCCGCTGCAAATCGTCCTTGATCCGCGCGGCGATGGTCCGGTAATGTTCGGCGGTTTCCGTATCCCCGAACACCTCGCCGACGATGCGGGCGTAATGGCGGAAAGCGGCCCAGGCCACGACGTTGGAGCCCGTGTGGTAGTCGCCGAGCGAATAGGCGTCCGACAGCCAGACCGAGGGAAACAGCCATGGACCGTCTTGCTTGCGGGTCCGAAGCGTCTCCTCCAGCAGCCTGCGAAAGCTTAAATCGATCTCCGGGTGGTCCAGGAAAAAGCGTTTGTCTCCAGTACTTCGGTAGTATAGACCGGCCATGACTACGGAAGACAAAGAGTTGCTAAGCGAATGGGATATACCGCCGGGATAGCGGTTGCCGGGCGGCCGGACTCCGTGCTCCAAAAACCACCGTACGCCTTGCTTGAACAGCTCCGGCTCGGCCGTTTCAAAGGGGAGGAAGGAATAGTACATATCCTTATTCCAAGTGAACTCGGTCGTCGGATATGTTCCCCAGTTCGCTCCAGCGACAGCGCCATGGTGATCCATGGCGATCGAGCCAAAGCATTGCAGCATCGCCCGTTCATGGAATTCCGCCGCGAACGGGTCGTCTCTCATCTCCAGCCGCCCAAGCATGCCGCGGAAATACGCCCAGGTCTCGTTAAGCCAATAGAGTGTGCCTCTTTCTTCGACAAGCCGGAGCGTCCGCTCTCCGGGAGGGGAAATTACGACCGGCACCCAAACGCTCTGCCCTGGAGCAAGATGAAAGGGAACTGCAGCGTTCGCTGCGTCCCAATCGTCCATTTCCACGGGATAAATGCAGAAGTCCGGCCCGGAGAATAACCGCTCCTCTTCGGTATCCGGGCGCGGCAGCGTCACTTCGCCATAAACATCCCGGCCGGACCGATTTTCCACATGCAGGCCGTAAACCGCTCCCCGCAGGCGCGCCGTACCGTCGGCGGAAATGGGGGCGAAGGTGAGCAGCGTAGCCTGAACGTCCCCGAACCGGTATTCGGTAACGGGGAATAAATTATCAAGCAGGGAGGTGGCGTAAGGGAGATCGTCCCGGCCCAGGTCAACCCCCTGCCCGCCCAGCTTCAACCCAAAAGCGTACGGCCCCGTTTTGCGGAAGTCTTTGCACATCCAGACACCGGGAATGTTGTCGCTGGCATATTGGCCGTTATAAACGGTAACATATTTGACCGAACCGTTCATGTTTACGTTGACGAGTATTTTATTATTGGAAATGTCGAAAGTCAGTTCAGGGTCGGGCAGCTTGCGCCCAAAAAAACTCAACTCGTCATTTGCGGCAAACCGCCCGTTCTCGTAGACGACGCCAAAGTAACGGCTTTTGGGCTGCGCCAAAGCTTCGCTGATGGATTGAAACGATTGCGGCATAATCTGCATTCTCCTTTGCACATCCAAATTTAGCGTTCTGCAGCGCTTTCCTTCATTATTTAGGGGCAGACCGCTTAAAGATATAGGAGAATTTTTTGAAAATGGGATTTTTTATAGCGCTTTCATCGCGACATCCCTCTCCTTAACGCTGTTGTCGGTGCACAAAGCCATGATACAATTTGGTTTACGAACCTAGTCAAGAGAAAGAGGCGGATCTCATGCTCGACCAAAACGGGATTAACGGTAATCTCGTAAGCACGGACTTGAACAGCACCCGCGCCAAAACGCTGGGCGATTATTTGAAATCGCGCCGGGCCCGGCTGCAGCCGGAACAGGCGGGTTTGCCAAAATCGCACGGCCAGCGCCGGACGCCGGGCTTGCGGCGTGAAGAGGTTGCGATTTTGGCGGGCGTTAGCGCAACCTATTACACGTGGCTGGAGCAGGGTCGGGAAGTTGCCGTATCCCGGGATGTGATCGAAAGCATCGGCAAGGCGCTTAGGCTGAGCCCGGATGAGCATATGCATTTGCTCAAGCTGTGGAATGCCAACGAGCCCGAAGCGGTGACGAAGATTACGACGGAAGTGAAACCGCAGTGGAAAGAAATTGTAGATGCGATGGCTTTTCCTTGTTTCATCAGCAATGACCGGGCCGAGCTGTTGGTGTGGAACCGGGCGGTCGATGAATGTATAGCGGACTTTTCGGCGCAGCCGCAGGGACAGCGGAATATGATGACCCTGCTGTTCACCGATCCGGAAATGCGAAAGCGCCTGATCAACTGGGAAGAGATGGCGGCGCATTCGGTGGCGATTTTCCGCACTTCCTATGACAAATATGCGCATGACCCGTGGTTTGCACAGTTCGTGGCCGAGCTCTCCAGGGAATCCGCTGAATTTGCGGACCTTTGGCAGCTGCATCGTGTGGAAGTGAAGAGGGTGACCCGGGTTTTTTACCGTGGATCTGACGAAAATCAAGTTTTTGTTTACGATATTAATTCATTAGCGTTTACGACGGATCATCCCGACCTGCACCTTTGCATTTATACCCCGGTGTCAGCCTGTTAATGCCATTACCAGTAAAAGCGTACTGTGGCTGCGCTTTGAACCGCGTTTTAGAATAAGATCATGTTTTAACGATCCATTTTTAAAGCTGCGGAAAAGAGGGGATTAAGCTGGGAAATACGATAACACAAAGGAAACTCGGAAGCCTTGGGCTTGAAGTGTCGGCCCTTGGTCTGGGCACGATGATGATGCCGGACAACGAAGAGTCGGTTCGTACCATACACGGCGCGCTGGATCTTGGCGTTACGCTGTTCGATACGGCGGATATTTACGGCGAGGAATTTATGAAGGGAAAGTTCGGCGGCAATGAGCGGCTGGTCGGCCGCGCCTTGAAAGGACGCCGGGACAAGGCCGTAATTGCGACCAAATTTGGCATTGTATCGCCGGATCTGAAAGCACACGGACACCCCGCCTATGTAAAAAAATCGGTAGACGCGAGCCTGCTGGCGCTTGGCGTGGATTATATCGACCTCTATTACCAGCACCGCATCGATCCGCATACGCCGATCGAGGAGACGGTGGGCGCGATGGCGGAGCTGGTCCAGGTCGGCAAAATACGCTATATCGGCCTATCGGAAGCGACCGCCGAGCAAATTCGCCGCGCGCATGCGGTGCACCCGCTTACCGCGGTGGAGACGGAATATTCGCTGTGGAGCCGCGAAGTGGAGGATGAGGTGCTGCCCGTACTGCGTGAACTCGGCATCGGTTTTGTGCCGTACAGCCCGCTTGGCCGCGGGTTCCTGACCGGACAAATCCGCTCCTTCGACGATCTGCCCGAAGATGATTACCGCCGTTATTACCCGAGATTTCAGGGCGAAAACTTCAATAAAAACCTGGAGGTCGTGGCTCTCATCGAAAAGTTTGCCGCCCGCAAAGGATGTACGGCATCTCAACTGGCGCTCGCCTGGCTGCTTGCGCAGGGAGATCAGATCGTGCCGATTCCCGGCACGAAGCGGCTGGACCGGGTCCGGGAAAATCTCGGCGCCCTGGAGGTGACGCTCAGCGCGGAGGAACTGGCGGAAATCGAACGCATTTCGCCGAAAGGAGCCGCGGCGGGAGCGCGTTACCCGTCATTTTTGCAGTCTTGATAAACACGAGACAGCCGCTTCCGCAAGTCTGGTTTAGATTTGCGGAGCGGCTGTCATTTATTTACTTGGCGCCATGTTCGATCAGCAGTTGCTTGATTTTGAGGCCGTTTGGATCATCTTCGTCGACATTTTGCAGAATCGTAAGTTCTTCTCCAAAGTCCGAATACGTCACGTTGACTTCGGCCCCTTGCCCGATCAGATAGCTGACCATCTCATAATCCGACTGGCTTACAGCCCGGGATAACAAGGGACATCCCAAACCATCCGCCTCATTGACATCAAAGCCGTAATTTCCTTCCAGCAGCAGTTTGGTTAGCGGCAGGTTACCAAATGACACCGCATAATGGAGGACCGATATCCCGCCTTCATCGCCCGGCCGCAGGGACAAATCGGCTCCATGCTGGATCAGATAGGCCGCGACATCCGTCCGGCCAAGCTCCACGGCGGCGAAGAAGGACGGAAATTCATGCTGGCCGAATCCCGCGTTCACATCGGCGTGATCCTGCTCTACCAACCGCTTCACCTCTTTCAAGGTCAGGTTGCCAAGTTCCGTATACAATTTTGCCGTGGCGCGTTCTTCACTGGTTGCATAGGGCTCCAATCTCTCTACGTTTCGCTGATCTTGATTCGCATAAGCGACCGTATAGGCGGTTTGGCCGGCTTTCGATTTGGCATTTACGTTCACCTTCTGCTCCAGCAAATAATCCACAACCACGTCATACTTGGTCGCTTCCTGACTATCAGATGCATACGCTTTGCTTCCGACAGCCAGCAGCAAGGCTGTCTCTCCTTGAGCGTCCGGCGTATTCAAGTCCACTCCGCAGGCCTTAAGCTTCATCAACGCCTCCACGCTTGCGTTCATCGCCGCGCCGGATAGTCCATATTCCGTTCGCATCCCATCCTCGGCTGCCAATATCACCGTCGGCCCCTCGTCATCCACCACGATATCGGCAGCGGACGCCCCGCCGCCATGCGGATAAAAAGACTCGCATTTTTCTTGAGCAACGCTTGGTTCTTTAGTATCGGCAGCCCCTTTAGTATCGGAAGAGGCGGCATTGGTTGCAGTCTCCTTCGCGGCAGCTTTGTCCACCTGGGGGTTGTTCCCGGACATATCCCCACGGCTGCCGCACGCTCCCAGCAGCACGCCGGCGATCAGCAATGCGGCTCCTGCTCCCAGCAACTGTTTCATGGTAGTCTCACTCCAGCATTCTATTTTTCCACCTATAACATGTCGGCATTTTTGGCTTTATTTTATATAGAAGCCAGGAAAAAAGTTCGGTATAGTGAATAAGACAGAGTTGCTCGGCGGGAAAGGAGAGGGATTAAAAGTGTATACGATCCTCATTGTCGAGGATGACATGAAAATCGCGGACAAGCTGGGCTCGTCCATGATGAAATATGATTTTGACGCCCGGGTTGTGGAGGATTTCAGCCGGGTCCTGGACTCGTTCCTGGAAACGCAGCCCGATTTGGTGCTGCTGGACGTGAACCTGCCGAAATTCGACGGCTTCTATTGGTGCCGGCAAATCCGGGCGAAGTCGCTTTGCCCGATCATCTTCATCTCCGCGCGCGACGGTCAGATGGATCAGGTCATGGCGCTAGAAAACGGGGCGGACGATTACATAACGAAACCGTTCGACATGGAGATTGTGATGGCCAAAATCCGCAGCCAGCTTCGCCGCGCCGTGGGGGCTTACGCCTCCGGCCGGGGGCAGGAACGGACGCTCGAATACGCAGGGATCGTGCTGTACCCGGAACGTTATATGGCCTCTTACGAAGGGAACACGATTGATTTTACGCAAAAAGAAGCCGACCTGCTGGCCATGCTGATGGAAAAAGGCGGCCGGGTCGTCAGCCGGGAGCGGCTGCTGGATATGATGTGGGAGGATCAGCATTTTATCGACGACAATACGCTGAACGTCTATATTACGAGGGTGCGCCGGAAACTGAGGGAGCTGGGAGCGGGAGACCTCATCGAAACGGTCCGGGGCGCCGGCTACCGGATCGCGGCGGACAAGGAGCCGCCCAAGGAGCCTCCGGCATGAGGCTGTTTTGGAGAGATCAGCTCTCGCTCATCCTGTTTTTTACCGTGCAAATGCTGCTTGTCCCTTTCGTCTACTGGCTGACGGGCGAAGGGCGGCCGGTGCTGGTCGTCCTGTACGGCGTTCTGCTTAGCGGATCGGTGTTGGCCGTCTACCTGGGGTTCCGGTATGTTACGCACCGGGCGATGTACAAGGAGCTTTCGGCGGAGGAGCCGTCCGGGGAGTTTCTCAATCCGCCGCTGGGGGAGGCTCCGCTGCCGGAAGCCTTCCATGAGCGGACCGCCCATTACGAGCGGTTGTACCGTGAACAGCTGCACCGGCAGCAAAGCCGGACCGAGCAGCACCTGACCTTTATGAACCGTTGGGTCCATCAGATGAAAACGCCGCTCTCGGTAATTCAGCTGACGCTCTCCGAAGTGGAGAACGAGCCGGCCGAAAGCATCCGCGAGGAGCTGGACCGGATCCGCAAAGGACTAGACATGGTTCTCTATACCGCACGGCTGGAGCATTTTGAGCAGGATTTCGCCGTCCAAGCCATCGGACTGCGCGCGGCGGCCGGCGAAGCCGTCGCCGAGAACCGCACGCTGTTCATCCGCAAGGGCATCACGCCCAAATTCGAGATCGGCAGCGAGGTGCGCGTGTATACGGATGCCAAGTGGTTTCGCTTCATGCTGGGCCAGATTTTAACCAATGCGGTGAACTATTCGGGCGGTCCCGGCAAAGCGGTGCATTTAACCGCGGAAGACGCCGGTGAGTACATCAAGCTCCGCATACGCGACGAAGGGATTGGGATTGCCCCGGAAGACATAGGCCGGGTGTTCCATCCGTATTTTACGGGAGAGCGGGGCAGGCAGTACCGCGAATCAACCGGCATGGGGCTGTATCTCGTGCGGGAAATCGCCGGCAAGCTGGGCCATGAGGTGGAGCTGAAATCCGCGCCCGGCGAAGGCACCACGATTAGCTTGACCCTGCGCAAAGCGCACGCCAATGAAGGCACATCCTAATGGGGGTGTGTCTTCTTCCGTTATGATGGACGGCCATCCGAACAAAAAGGCGAACACAACCTTATCGCAAATGTAAGGTTCGGTTCACCTAAACCGATGGCAGCCTAATGCGGAACTGGCGTAAAGTTAGGATATAATTTGCACACAGCACAGAAAGGAGCTGCTTTAAGTTTGGATATTCTTGAAGTCAAAGCGTTAAACAAAGTTTACAGCGGTAAAGTGGCCACGCAGGCCCTTACCGATATTCATCTGAGTATCCGTAAGGGGGAGTTTGTCGGCATCATGGGGCCGTCGGGCAGCGGGAAAACCACGCTGCTGAACATGGTATCGACCATCGACCGGCCGAGCTCGGGCGAAGTCAGAATCGGGGGAATCAACCCGTACAATATGAAAAAACGAGAGTTGGCGCATTTTCGGCGCAAACAGCTTGGCTTCGTGTTTCAGGATTTCAATCTGCTCGATACGCTCACCGTGGCGGAAAATATCGTCCTGCCGCTGACGCTGGACAGACGTCCGCTGAAAGAAGCGGAGGCGCTGCTGGCCCGGACGGCCTCCAAACTTGGCATTGGCGGGATTCTGAACAAACGCGTCTACGAAATCTCGGGCGGACAGCGGCAGCGGACGGCGATTGCCCGCGCCATTATCGGGTCTCCCGTGCTGCTGCTGGCGGACGAGCCGACCGGGGCGCTGGATTCCCAATCCTCGCGGGCGGTCATGGAGTCGCTGGCCGAAATTAACGAACAGGACGGGACGACGCTGATGCTAGTGACGCATGATCCGGTGGCCGCAAGCTACTGCAACCGCATCGTCTTCATCAAAGACGGCAAGTTGGCGGCGGAAATTCACCGCGGCGAGAACCGCCAGTCTTTTTTCCAAAAAATCATCGATACGCTGTCGTTCTGGGGAGGGGATACGCGTGAACTTTCCTCAATTCGCGTTTAACAACGTTCGCCGCAATGCCCGCGCTTATGTTGCCTATTTGCTGAGCAGCGCGTTTATGGTCATGATTTTTTTCACGTACGCCGTCTTTATTAATCACCCGAACATCGCCGGCTCCCCCATGGGCAACATGACCCGGACCGGCATGACGATCGCCACCGTCATCGTTTATGTGTTCGCCTTCTTTTTCGTGTTGTATTCCATCAGCGCTTTTCTGAAGTCGCGGAACCGCGAGTTCGGCATCCTGACGATCCTGGGCGCAGAATCCCGGCAGATTAACCTGCTGATTTTCCTGGAAAATATGCTGATCGGCGCCGTGGCCATCGTAACGGGGATCGCGGCGGGACTAATGTTGTCCAAAGTGTTTCTGCTCGTCAGCACCAGGATGATCGATATGGACGACTTGCCCTTTTACTGGCCCGCAAAAGCGATCCTGCTGACCGCCGGCGCGTTTGTGCTGTTGTATCTGTTTATCTCTCTGTTCACGCTGATGTTTATTCGGAAACGTCAAGTTCTGGATTTGCTCACGGGCAGCAGCAAGCCGAAAAAAGAACCGAAAGCGAACGTTTTTATTTCCCTGTTCGGCATCGCCCTGCTGATGATCGGGTATTGGGCTCTTCATGGGAAAAAGCTCGATGAGACCGGACTGTTGATCGCGGCCGTAAGCGGCATCGCCGGTACGTACTTTTTCTATTCCCAGCTGTCCGTCTGGATCATCCGAAGACTGCAGCGCAGCCGGGCGACGGCCTGGAAGGGCACGAATCTGCTGTGGATCTCCGAAATGAGCTATAAATTGAAGGATAACGCGCGCATGCTGTTTCTGGTTTCCGTCGTTGTCGCATTGGCCTGCATGAGCACCGGATTTGTTCTGGCTTCCCAGCAGGCGATCAGGGATTCTTTTATGGGGAACCCGTTCAATTTTAGATACACGGCTTACAGCGACGGGGATAAAACGAAGGCCGAGGAAGATCTTGCGTACATCGAAACAGCGCTCCGTGCGGCAGGCTTGGAATATCGCCTCGCGAAGGCGGATTTGATCGCAAACAACAGCTACACGGCGGGGGAAGAGGAGACTATGCTGATTTCGCAAACGCAGTTTAACCGCCTGGCATCGGTCATGAATATCGACGCGGTGGAACAGCTCGGCGAAAGCGAAGCGGTGCTGGTGCAAACGCCGGAAACTAAGCGTGATTATCCCCCGCAAGGGAACACGATGGATGTACGGATTGCGGAATCGGCGTACCCGTTCCATTTTGTTGCCCGGACGGACCCGGCTGCCTTTCTATCCTATAAGGGGAAGCTGCTGGTTGTCCAGGATGGGGTATTCGAGCGGCTGGAGCAGGAACATCGGGCCGGGGGAGGTTACGTGCAAAATAACACCGTCTTTATGGTTCCCGGTTCCGGCAAGCTGCCAAGCAAGGAGGACCCGGAAACGAAACTGGGCCTTGAACTGACCGAGTGGAGCCGAAGCGGACATCATGAAGGTTTCTTGCAATCGCGGGCGGAAGATTATTACACCTATAAACAAACCTTCTCTCTTTTTAGTTTTATCGGTGTATTTATCGCGCTGATTTTCTCGGTCTCCTCGGCGAGCTTTCTCTATTTCAAATTGCACACGGAGCTGACCGCCGACGCGGCGCTGTATCGCTCCCTGTCCAAAATCGGGCTCAGCAGCCGGGAGATGAACGTCTCGGCGACCATTCAGATTGCCGTTTTGTTTTTTATCCCGATCGCGGTGGCGGCGCTTCAGTCGCTGGTGGTGCTCGGGCCGGTCATGGAGATGATGAATTCGCAGAGTCCTGTTTATGTCCCTGTGCTGACCGCCTCGGCGGCTTTTCTCGCCGTCCAGATCGTGTATTTTCTGATCGTAAGAGCCCGCTATATCAGAGCGGTCAATAAAACGATGGTTTAAATTCGGCTCACGACGAAAATCAGTGCTTGACAAAATAAATGATGACGGAGATGGGGGGTCTCTCCAAACCACTTTGCACGATTATCCCTTTGGTTCAGAAAGCCAAGTCACATGATCAAACGGGATAATTGTGCAAAGCCTCCGGATAGCTAGTCTCGCTCCAGGCCACGGTCTGTTGTGGGCTTGACTGTCAAGCACTGATGATTAGGTTGAACCTTAAATTCAGCAATCCATAAGAAATGTTATCTGCGCTTTTATGTATAATAAGCAGATAGCGGGGGCACCAAACTCCTCGTGTATAAAGACACCTACGTATAGTGAAGAGGAGGAGTTATGAAGCAGTATAATACACGCGCCATCATGGCGTCCTTGCTTATCTGCGGTTTTATCGGCATGTTCAGTGAGACGGCGCTCAACATCGCCATCAGCAATCTGATGGAAGTGTTCCAAATTTCGGCGGCGACGGCGCAGTGGTTAACGACGGGCTTTCTGCTGACGCTGGGCATTCTCATGCCGCTGTCCGGTTTGCTGCTGCAATGGTTCACGACGCGGCAACTGTTTGTCGGCTCGGTGACGAGCTCGATTATCGGCACCTTGATCGCGGCGCTTGCGTTCAATTTCGAGATGCTGATGGTCGCGCGCGTCCTGCAGGCGATCGGCATGGGACTATTGATTCCGCTCATGTTCAATACGATTCTGGTCGTTTATCCGCCGGAAAAACGCGGCGCGGCGATGGGTTTTGTCGGCCTCGTCATTATGTTTGCTCCGGCGACCGGGCCAACCGTGGCGGGCCTTTTGATCGAATATTTGACGTGGCATTTCATTTTCTGGTTGTCGCTGCCGTTCCTGGTACTCGGCTTGCTCGTCGGTTTGAAGTACCTGGAAAATGTCACCGAAGTGACGAAACCGCGCATCGACCTGCTCTCCGTCATCCTGTCAACGCTTGGCTTTGGGGGCGTCGTGTTTGGCTTCAGCAAGGCGGGGGAAGGGGACGCTGGATGGACCAGCCCGATCGTTATCGCCTCGATCGCCATCGGTCTCGTTGCGCTCGCGCTGTTCGTGCTTCGCCAGCTGTTCATGCGCGAGCCGATGATGAATTTGCGCGTGTTTAAGTACCCGATGTTTATCGTCGGGCTGCTGCTGGTGCTCACTTGTATGATGATCATCTTGTCCAGCATGATTGTTTTGCCGATGTACTTGCAGCAGGGCATGAAGCTTTCGCCGTTTACCGCCGGCTTGATGCTGCTGCCGGGCAGCGCGCTGAACGGCTTCCTGTCGCCGCGGATGGGCAAGCTGTTCGACAAGTACGGTCCGAAGTGGCTTGTCCTGCCCGGGCTTGTCGTCGTGGCAGCCGCGTTATGGTTTTTCTCCGGCGTCACCCCGGTGACCTCGGTATTCTTCATCGTCGCGCTGCATATTTGCCTGATGATCGGCATCTCGATGGTGTTCATGCCGGCCCAGACGAACGGCTTGAACCAGCTGCCGCCGGAACTTTACCCGCACGGCACTGCGGTCATGAACACGCTGCAGCAGGTGGCGGGCGCGGTCGGCACCGCGGTTGCGATCAGCATCCTGACGCACGGTATGGAGCGCTATCTCGGTGCGTCCGCGGCCCCGAACGAGGTCACCGAGGTGGCGAAAGCAATGACATTGGGCTCGCACGGTGTATTCCAATTCGCCATGATCGTGACGCTGATCGGGTTGGCGCTGGCGCTGTTCATCCGCCGCGTCATCGTGTCGCACGGAGCGGCGCATCCGTCGCATTAAGCGATAAATCAAAAAAACGCTGCTGACAAATGAATGTCAGCAGCGTTTTATTAGCATTTTTATTAAAGCGCATCCAAGGCGTCTTTTACTTTTGATTCTACGGATGTATCCACATATTGTATGTTCATGACGTATCCGGCGTCTGCCGGTTTCAAGAACAGAGTGATTTTTGTGCCTCCGATGATCCACTCGCTCATAAAGTAACCTCCGTCAGCCAGAGGTATTGGCTGATTGTTCTTATCGGCAGCCGCGATATTGGTTTCCGGTTCCCCGTATTTGTCAACTAAGCTTTCGAGCATGCCATCGTAATAACTGATTAACCCGGCCTCGTCATAGTTGGGAACTGGCAGGTCATACATCCATTTGGCCAGTTTATTTTTATAAAACACGTATATTTCATCCGTGTAATCGGGCGCTTCCTGGTACCATAGGGCATAAATATCGCCCTCTTGTCCTTCCTCGATCAGCTGCTTATGGCTGAAGATCGCCTTCATTTGTTTCGGGGTTGCTCCCCACGGCGGAAGCGCGACGGTTTTCGCCGGCTTGTCCCCGATCCAGGCTATGGCCTTTGAGGCGTCCAGTCCGATCGGTTTTCCGGTTAACTGCTTGATAGCCGATAAAGGAAGATACGTAGTTCCGTTCATCGTCTTGACCACGGCAGGGAGGGTGGCATCTGACCCGTTGATTTGGGCTTTTTTGCTTCCCGTCTTCACGGTGATAGACGAGCCGTCTGAATTCGTGGCCGTAACGGCTTTCGTCTTGCTATCGACGGTCGTGGTATAACCTAGATTGGTAAGCACCGGTTTCAACGGAATGAGGGTGACATTTTTTTCTACAACCGTCGGGAATTTGGCCGATGAAAGTTTGCCGTCCACATAAAGCGTGTAAGAAGCGGGGGCGGCGGCGGAAGTTGGGGCTGTGAAAGAGAAAAGACCGATAAATGCAGCGAGGAACCCCGTAAGCGTTAAGTAAACTATTTTTTTCATAACGTCTCCTTTTATGTATTTGGTTTCAAAATCATAGGACTATTCTCTTAAATATAACATAGGCGGATTGAATGGGGGAGGAAAAAGTTGCCTGATAGACGATATTATTTTATAACCAAACCTACTGTTTATATGATAGAATAACGATTTCATTGCTTAGCTTTTTAGTCAGGAATATGCGTACGGAGGCACAAATCAATGCCAGAACGAGCAGAGTGCTGCCGGCAAACCAAATAATGGTGCCGCCATTGATAATGAAACCAAATTTTTTAATGAAAGTAGCGGGAAGCGTAGCGGCAAAAATAAACAAAAACGAACTGGCCGAAAGATAGGTTCGGATCCGCTCCGGGGATTTAGAAAGCATGGAGATTAAGGTCAATGTACTGGTAGCGAGATAAGTAAAGAGAAGGTATGTTGCCGCAAACCAAACAAAAGAAACATCTTGGAACAAATGAAGCAGCACAGTCTCATTGCTGGCCATAGCGAAACCTGCCATAAGGATGTCGAGCAAAAGGATGGGGCCGATGTTTAAACTATAGGAGGAGCGGCTGTATATGCCGGTAAGCCGGCGAACATCCACTTGGTTGGCCAGGTAATATTCACAGCGCCCCGAGCTTTTTTCCGAAATCACAATCAGACTGATGGTCAGCATATTCAAAAAGAAATAGACGGAGACATTCAACATCAAAAAAACATAGACAACGATAAACTCCATCAGGCCGGTGTTCGTTTTCAGAATTTGCAGCATGGAATTTAACGGTACGATCAACATGATGTTGAGCATGACCAGGTAGGAAGGACTTTTTAGGATATCTCTGAAATTGAGCTTATTGATCGGGTGAATGCCCATCATTTGATCCCCTCCAGCACATCAAAAAATCTTTGCTCAAGGTCTCCCTCGAACACTTGATTATTCATCGTTTCCACGATGGAACCGGCTTTCATAATTACAATCCAGTCGCTGATCTTCTGAACCTCGGCCAGATCGTGCGAGGTAAGGATGACCGTTCGGCCTTCTTCCTTTAGTTGGCTCAACACGCTGCGCATCACTCGTCTGGATTCGGGATCAACGCCGGAAGTCAACTCATCCAGCATGAGAATCGGTGTATTTCTAAGCAATGTAATCAACAGGGAGAGCTTTCTTCTCATACCCTTTGAGTAGGCAGCGACCTTATTGCCGAGCGCTGAGTCCAATTGCAGTATGGCGGAGTAACGTTGCAGCGACGCGGAAATTTGTGCGGGGTCAAGCGAAAAATAGATGCCAAAATCGCTGATGTTCTCGCGTCCGGTTTTGGCTTCGAATAGATAGTCGTTCTCCAGCAGCACAGCAATTTGATGCTCATTATTAGCATAACGGATTGTACCTTCATCCAAGGTCAACAATCCGTTCATGAGGCGAAGCAGAGTCGTTTTCCCTGCTCCGTTCGGGCCGATGATGGCGTATATGCTGTTGCGGGGCACGGCCAGAGAAACGTTATTTATAATCTTTTGGCCATTTAAAGTTTTGCCTGCGCCGGATACGAGAATAGCGTATCTTTCAATTGCTGAGGCACTTTGTGGGTGTACCATTTGCATTTCGCTCCTAGTTCCTGTGATTTGATATTTCCCCATAACAGACAATTACCACAAAAGAATCTGTTAGTGCAATGAACACATCCATTAGAATTGCCCGAAGGGAAAGCTATTCCCGGTTTTCGAGGTGACTTTGTGGATCAGTTCCGGCAGTTGTAGGAAAGCGATCGCTCCATCCGAGCGTACCTGCTTCGTACTCAAGCTTTCTTGGTCCATTGTTGAATGGAATAGTTGCAGAATGTACAGTTACTTATCCGGAAATACCGCCACAGCACTTGATTAAGTGTAAAACCTGCAATTACTCCGCTATATTTCGATTAAGAGGCAATGAGACGAGGAGTAGCTGTATGAAATGCAATTAAACGAATCATTGGGTAAATGGATATAAAGTTAGTTGTATGATCTGCAATTAATGGTGAAGAGTTTAAACGCCTACACTGGTATAAGAACTAAGAAGTATCGCCCGGACCAAGTATCATCGGTCCCGGGCGTTTTTTCGATTATATGGAAACCTATCTTATTCGGCGTTCTAATTCAACCGCGCCGCCTGTACGCGACACAACTATTACCCTATTACGGGGGCTAAACCAGCAGCAACGACCTCCAAAACATCCCGCGCCATGTCTTCCGCCGATCTATCTTGCGGATGTCTGCTCCATTCGACGGCCGATCCAAATATGCCCCAGCTTGCTATCAGAGCGGTAGTCTCCACCGTCTCTCGTGAAACGGAAGGTTCCGCTTGTTCGCTTAACCAGGTAAATAATAGGTCATTTAGTTCCTTTTGCATGGCGACCTCAAACAGCGTTTCATATTGACGATCAGCAAATGTCATATACGGACGGGTACAGAAAAGAAAATCGAAAACGATTAAAATAAGCGTTCGGAGGCTCCCTATATCGGATAAAGCAGCATTAGGCAGCTCATCCTTTAGCTTCTTTTGAAATTTATCTCTCATCCAGCTCTCAAGAAATGCGAATTTGTCTTCAAAATGCGCATAGAACGTGGAGCGGTTTACGGTCGCGTAGGACGTAATATCTTGTACGGTAATGGAAGAGACATTCTTCTTCCTCTGCTCAAGCAATTCCATAAAAGCTTGCATCAACAGTTGACGCGTCCGTTTTACACGGGGATCGTTTGTATTAGTGGGCATGTTACGCTTCTCCCTCTCCCTCAGATTATATTGGTTAACGTGCGTTTATTGGAAAGCAAAAGGACAACAAATAAGCTCGTGTGTTGTATAAGCCACAAATGCGGTTGTTTATTGGTTGTGCAGCCCAAACCGCTAAGCTAAGATTAGCACAGACAGTGCAGATTTTACTACACTGTCGGGTCAATCGCCCGTCAAAAGCAATACAAGAAAACTAGAAAGAATGGGTTCTGTGAAAGCAGTAAATACCCATTATGGTGATTGCTTGTGCAATTTATCTACGGGCTTCTTATCCAACAATTGACCGTTAGTTTAGCAAGATTATATACCGGATAAACCAAGGGAGGAAGATGAAAATGGAAAACAATCCAGTAAGTAAATACGCAGGCAAGAAAGTAGTGATCACGGGAGGCAGCAGCGGGCTTGGCCTCGCGACAGCGAAGCTGCTGGCGGATGAAGGAGCACGCGTTCTGATCACCGGCCGTGCCCAGGCTAAGCTTGACTCAGCTCGTGAACAACTTGGCAACAACGCGGTCGCAGTGCAAAGCGACGCCGCGTCGTTAACGGATATCGACGAGTTGGCCGACCGGGTAAAGGCCGAGTTCGGAACGATCGATGCCCTGTTCGTAAACGCCGGCATCACGCGCTTTGTCCCCTTCGAGTCGATGACCGAAGAAGTGTACGACGAGTTACTTACAGTCAACGCCAAAGGTCCGTACTTCACCGTGCAGAAACTTGCCCCATTGCTAAACGCAGGCAGCGGCGTGGTGCTCACCACCTCTATCACGAACGTAGTGGGTATCCCGATGATCAGTGCGTACGCGTCCAGTAAAGCAGCGCTGCGCTCCATGACTCGTAGTTTGGCCCGCGAGCTGTTGCCGCGGAAGATTCGTGTCAACGCGGTCAGCCCCGGCCCCATCGACACCGGCATCATGGAGAAGTCGATGCCGAAGGAAGCTGCAGAACAGACCAAGGAACAGATGAGACAGCAGATCCCAATGCTGCGTTTCGGTGACCCCCTCGAGGTTGCCAAAGCAGTCGCATTCCTTGCGTTCGACGCGACTTACACAACCGGAGCCGAGTTCCCTGTGGACGGAGGCGGCTCTCAGATCTAAGTTCGGGAGGAAGGACGAAACCACATGACAACACCATGGACAGAAGACCACATGCCAGATCAGACCGGACGAGTGGCCATTGTAACCGGATCTAACAGCGGGATTGGTTGGGAAGCGGCGCGGGCGCTAGCCAACAAAGGGGCGACGGTCATTATGGCCTGCCGCAGTATCGCTAATGCCAACCTTGCCGCTGACCGAATTAAAGCACTTAAGCCGTCGGGCAAGGTCGTAGGAATGGCGCTCGATCTGGGCGATCTGGCGAGCGTCCGCGCTTTTGCGGCGGCCTTTCGCCAGGACTACCATCGGCTTGATCTCCTGATCAACAACGGCGGCGTGGCGAAGCCGCCTTACGGGAAGACAGCGCAGGGCTTCGAGCAGCAATTTGGAATCAATCACCTGGGGCACTTTGCGCTGACCGGTTTGCTGCTGGAGCGGCTCGACGCGACACCGGGCGCACGCATTGTGACGGTAAGCAGCTTGTCGCATCGGTCGGGAATCGTTCACTTTAATGACCTGAACTTGGAGCGGAATTACACGCCAGCGCGCGCCTATGCTCAGAGCAAGCTGGCGAATCTGCTGTTCACCTACGAGCTGCAGCGCCGGCTTGTTGCGGCAGGCCGATCAACGCTGGCAGTAGCTGTGCATCCGGGCTGGACAGCGACCAATGCGCTGCGGCATTCCAGCATGATGCGGCGCTTGAATCCGATTTTTGCCCAGACCTCGAAAATGGGTGTCTTGCCGACCCTTTATGCGGCCACTGCGTCAGACGTGCGAGGTGGAGATTACTTTGGGCCAAGCAGTCTCGAATTACGCGGCTACCCCAAGAAGGTCGAATCGAGTGCGCGCTCGCATGACGAAGCAGTCGCGCGGCGGTTGTGGACGATTTCCGAGGAACTGACACAAGTGAAGTATGCGCTCGCGCCGGCCCCGGTATTTGCTGAAGATTTACCGTGAGGAAGGCTTCCTGATTTCGATCATATGGCCAACATACGGTTAGTCAGGCCATCACCTTTGAACAGAATTTATGAACGGCCTTCATGCATCAATCCCTAGAAACACCGTTTGAATTGATGTAAAAAACATTATTTTCCAAAACAAAATGGAGGTTATCGAAATGGAGAATTTAGATACGTCGAGCAATGATGTGAACTATCAAGCATCCAGCCCTGCTACTATGCGGACGATCCGCTTCCACGACTACGGCGAACCGGCCGAAGTCCTGCGCATGGAACAGGTCGCGGTCCCTGACCCAGGCCCGGGACGCATTCGCGTGACGGTGCGAGCTTGCGGGCTGAATCCGGTCGACTGGGCCATATGCAAAGGGCTATTTCCCGGTAATCTGCCCCGCGGTATCGGGCTGGAACTGTCCGGGATTGTGGAGGCGGTCGGTGAGGACGTCACCGATGTCGTCATCGGTGACGCCGTTCTGGGCACCACCGACTTTGCCGGCGCCCCGAGCGCCGGCGCGTCGGATCGGGCGATCATCGACCATTGGGTCCGCATCCCTGCAGGACTCGAGTTCGTGCAAGCTGCGGCGCTTCCAATGGCGGTCACGATTGCATACAACCACCTTAAAGCACTAGGTGTTAAACCGGGCCACACCCTGCTGGTGCACGGAGCAGGCACAATGATGGGCTTTGCAGCCGTCCAGATCGCCCTCATGCGCGGCGCCAGCGTGATCGCTACCGCCGGTAACACTTACGCCGACCGGCTCCGTTCGCTGGGAGCGGCAGTGACTTCGTACGGTGACGGAATGGTCGAGCGGGTAACCGAGCTCGCCGGACAGCCGGTGGACCTGGTCCTGGACACTGCACCGGTCAGCGGCGTAATACCCGATCTTATCCGGATCGCCGGTGGTGATCCGCGCCGTGTTCTAACCATCAGCGACTTCGCCGCAGCCGCCGAACTCGGCGTCCGCGCCAGCACCGGAGAAGACCAGACCTTCCGCTATGATGTTCTCAGGGAGTTCGCCCAGTACGCCGCAGACGGCAAGTTCACCGTTCCGGTCGCCCAGACTTTCGCCCTCGAGGACTGGCGTAGAGCACTCAACATTAGCCAGAGCGGGCAAGCCCGCGGCAAACTGATCCTCCTGCCTGCAGGCGCCTGATGTAGAGACTTGCTCTTCCGCGAGCGGGTCCTGCACGGTGGTCCGGTGTGACGTATGCCGTAACAATTGGTTCACGAGGCGATGTATATAAATGACCCATACAAGTCATGTGGAGTGCGTAATAGGAATGCAACGAATCGATACGTAGAAATCCTTTGTTTTCAACACTTTGCGCGTTTTATGACTTTCACGGCAGACGGCAACGACTTCAAAAATAAGTTGCTCAAAGACAAAATCGAGGTTTCGGTCGTTTTGGACCTGGATTTGGACGTCGGGTGTGTAGACATGTGAGATGGTTGTGCCAAGCTAATAATTTCAAAAGTTTGAGTGTTTAAGAGAGCGTCCTTAGTGGATGTTCTCTTTTTATATAGATATTTTTCAATTGGGGAAAAACCGTTGACAAAAGTAATACCTCTATTGTCCGGCTCACTCAATTTGGAGGGCATTCTTAATAAGGCTTGGGTTTATGTTAAAATTAGGTTGTTATTTTATAAAGCATGATGGAAGGGAATTAGTTGATGAAGGGACGGTTGCATTGAATATATTTAAACAGATACGAATATGGAATAATGAAAATTGTCCCTGTGGAAGTGGCAAAAAATACGGTTTCTGTTGCAAAAATAAGAAGATTTCTTCTGAGAAAAAATCCCAAAAGCCGCCCGAGGTTCAATTAATGGAACTGATGAGAAAGTCTATGAAAAAAATTTGTATGCATCCTGAACAAGCGCAATGCAAAGGGAGAATCAAGGGTGCACATGCTTTACAGAACAATAAAATTATTACTTTGCTTGCGGGCGAAGGACGACATGTCTACATGTTAGATTCCAAAAAGAAACCTCTCATAGTTCCAATGTTGAACGGAAAATCAGAAGTAATTGTTGAGGTAAGTAGAACAAGTGCAAACGATGCGACTACTGAAACTTGTTTTTGCGATTTACATGATAATACTGTATTCGCAGCCATAGAAAAAGGAGCGCCGGATTTTGAAGAAACGAATGAGAAAATGAAATTCATATATGCATATAAGGCCTTTATCTTCGAGTATTACAAGCAACGGATGTCGATAGATATTTTTAGATCGATGTTTGTGAAACAACCTGTTGCATTTAAAGCTCCTACGATGGTGGGCTTTTATAGAATGCTTCAATTGAAAATGAAGGAATTCGAACCAGTGAAAGCTCATTTCGATGAACAAATACTATCGAAAACGTATGGAGGTATCGAAACCTGCGTCATTAAAATACCTGAGCAGATTAAATTTGCTGTTTACTCTTATATAGCTCTTGATTATGATTTAGATGGAAAAAAATTAAACACACTGTTAAGGGAATTATGCATCGGCTTGCTGTGACTGTTTTTCCTGAAATAAATCAGTCGTACATTTTATTAAGTTGTTTGGAAGGCGAAAAGCATATATATGAAATGCTATTCCATCAATTGAAAAATGCTTCAATTGATAGAATTAAATTTTATTTGTCGACGATTTTACCATTATATTCAGAAAACATGGTTCTGAGTGCAGATTTGTGGAATGCTTGGGACGATGAGACTAAGATGGCGTATACTTTCTATGCAAATTTAAAAGGGCCGGATTTCATTAGATTCAGCAAAGTTATTGGGATGGTACTTCGAAAAGCAAACCGTAAAAGTACAGAAATTGACTTTAGCAAACGAGGGAAAATCGATTTATTTCCGATTTGAAATTGCTCTCCAAGATGTTTTTACAGACTCCAAAAAATCAAAAATAACAACAGAAGTTAACGATATGGATTGAGATATTAGTTCAAGAGAACGCTCTTTATACGGCGTTCTCTTTTTATATAGATACTCTCAAAAAGCCGGTTGTCCTGAAATATCAGCGCAACCGGCTTTTTTGCGTGAAAGGAGAAGTGTAGGATGACCAAGGTGATCGCCCTCGCCAATCAGAAAGGCGGCGTTGGCAAGACCACAACGGCGGTCAATCTGGGGATCGGTTTGGCAGCCGAGGGGAAAAAGGTTTTACTGGTTGATGCGGACGCGCAAGGCAACCTGACGGATTCGTTAGGTTTCCACGAGCCGGATAATTTGTCGGTATCTTTGGCGACATTGCTGGCGAAGACGATGCTGGAAGAATCCTATAAAGCGCGGGAAGGTATTTTGCATCACCATGAAGGCGTTGACCTGATGCCAGGCAATATTGAATTGTCCGCTGTTGAGGTATCGCTCGTCAATACGATGAGCAGAGAAACGATTTTGCGTTCGTACATCGATTCGGTTAAAGCCGATTACGACTACGTGCTGATCGATTGCATGCCGAGTTTGGGCATGTTGACCATCAATGCGTTGGCGGCAGCAGACAGCGTCATTATCCCCGTTCAAGCACACTATTTGCCCGCCAAGGGAATGACACAGCTCTTGCAGACCATTGCCCGTGTGCGCAGGCAAATCAATCCGAAGCTGGTTTTGAACGGCGTGCTGCTCACGATGGTCGACAGCCGGACGAAATTTGCCAAAGACATTTCCTTTATTCTTCGGCGCGACTACGGCGACAAGCTGCGCGTGTTCAACACCGAAATTCCCTTATCCGTTCGCGCGGCGGAAACAAGCGCCAAGGGGAAAAGCATCTACGTCCATGATCCGGATGGGAAAGCTGCGGAGGCTTATGCCGCCTTTACGAAGGAGGTGCAGAGCATTGGCAGCGAAAGACGACATGCGCGCCAGCATCAAACTGACCACAGTCGCTGATTTATTCTCCACCGAGGAGAGCCGCGCCGATGAAAAGCGGGAAAAAGTGTTGGACATCCCTTTATCTGCAATCAGCGATTTTCCCGGCCATCCGTTCAAGGTGAAGGCGGACGAAGCGATGTTGGAAATGGCGGATAGCGTGAAGCAATACGGCGTTCTCGTTCCCGGACTGGTACGTCCGAAAGGTGATGGCGGCTACGAAATGGTAGCCGGGCATCGGCGCAAAAAAGCGAGCGAACTGGCAGGCAAAGAAACGCTGCCCTGCATCGTTCGCGAACTGGACGACGATCAGGCGACGATCATCATGGTGGACAGCAACCTGCAACGGGAAAATATTGCGCCAAGCGAGAAAGCATTTGCCTATAAGATGAAGTTGGAGGCGATGAAGAGACAGGCGGGCAGACCGAGTAAAGAAAATTCTACCCAAGTTGGGCAGGATTTACGAGGAAAATATTCAGTTGAAATTTTGGCAGATCAGGCAGGCGAAAGCCGTAATCAAATCCAGCGCTATATCCGCCTTACCGAACTGACCCCCTCCATTCTCGAAATGGTGGATGATAAACGAATCGCCTTCAATCCGGCCGTAGAGATTTCTTACTTGGCCGAAGAAGAACAGCATGCCCTGTACGAAACGATGCAGTCCGAAGACTGCACGCCTTCGCTGGCGCAGGCGCAGCGCATGAAAAAACTGAGCCAGGACGGGCGGCTTAACGTGGATGTCATCTTCTCGATTCTCACGGAGGAGAAGCCGAACCAGAAAGAAAAAATGACCATTCGGCGCGAGCGGATCGACCGTTTCTTCCCGAGGGACTTTACCGAAAAGCAAAAGGAAGATCTGATCGTACAACTGCTGGAAAGCTGGTATAAAAAACGGCAACGGGAACTGGAACGTTAACCTGAATCCAGTTCGGCAGGCACTCTCCCCTAGACGGAGAGCTTTTTTATACCCATTTTTGGGGAGGCGATTCATGATGTATTTCACGAAAGGGAGGCGTCGTCAATATGAGCGCCTGATGCAAGAAAAGCCGGGTTTCAACCGCTTCGAAGTTCTGGAGGATGAGATCGAACAACCGCGCACGCGAAACAAGAACTCTCGTAATGTCGGCCTATCAAAGCAAAACCGGGGAACGAGGAATGACAGCAATTTTCCAGGAAATGAGGACGGACAATGGAAGAAATAAAGCGAATGGTGGACAACTATGAAGTCGTTCAGGCCATCTCCATCGGGAAGGTGGAAGTGCTGCTTGGTGTAGACGAAACCAATGCCGAACGGCCGTACATGGTTTGTACCTGCACCCGAAACAATTCTTTGGGTGTCGAGCAATTTTACGCGATTGCGGCCGGCGCGGATTATCTTGAGGCCATGCATGACTTTGTTTCCCGCGTGCAATGGGAACTGGAGGATCTCAAAGAAGAAAGGGCCAGTGTCAAGGTGCCCCTATCTCCCCTTACCCAAGTCCAATGCCAGCCGATTCGCGAAGAGATGCGCATTGACCACCAGGTTGTTGTCATCCGGCCGGAACGGTTGCGACCTGAATACCGCACCGCTGTTAACCAGCTTGTGCTGGCGCTAAGCGGTTTTGGCACCTCTGCCAATTCCCGAGGTCGCGCCGTCTACGTGATCAATCTGTATACCGGAGAAGAGGCTCGCTGGAATCGGGAGGATTTTATGGGTCTGATAAAACCGGAGCATATGCCTGCATGGGCGCAAGAAAAATTGGAGCAGCATCAGATTGGAACTCAGCAAAAGCCGAAGCAACGTGACGAAGCCCGGTAAAGTCAATCGACAGCACTTCAATTTTGGTTTGAAAGGAGACGTGAGCGATGTCGTGGACGTATCGGCACCGCAAGGCGCTTATCATCGCGGCGATTGCCGTAAGCGTTTGTTTACTGGCTGCTGCGGCCATTTATTCTCTGATTAAGCAATCAGAGCAAGAGCAGAAACAACAGCAAATGAAGGAACATTATGAAAGGCAAATCGAAGAATTGAAAACGATAGAGGAACAATCGCGCAGAAGCGTTTGGACTGTGGCGCACGCTGTTCCGGCCGGCGGCATCGTGAAGGCGGAAGACCTCAAGTCTGTTCCGCTGCCTGCGAATCTGGTGCCGCAAGGAATGATTACTGATCAGAACGCGGTCATTGGCAAAAGCGCCAAAATCGAATTAGAGCCAGGCACGCCGTTGATGCCTTCCATGCTGTACGAGGGCGCGCCAATCCCAAAGGATTTGCGGGTGCAGGAGTTTCAAGTCATTCAGCTTCCCTCCAATCTGCAAAAGGGACAGTACATCGACGTGCGAATCAACTTCCCGACTGGCGAGGATTTTGTCTTGCTGGCGAAGAAGAAGGCGCGGGAGTTGTCCGGCAATGTCATCTGGCTGGAAATGAACGAGCTGGATCTATTACGGACTTCAAGCGCGATCATCGATGCCTACTTGCAAGGCGCGCGGCTGTATGCCCTGCCCTACATCGAGCCGGGCTTGCAGGAATCGGCAGTAGTCAATTATCCCGCCAATCCGAAGGTGCTCGACTTGATGGATCATGATCCGAACCTGCTAGAAAAAGCGACAACCGAGCTTGCCCGCCAACTGCGAACGACACTGGATGACAATCTGAAGGCGATGAGCGAGTCGGACAAACTGCGCGTAACGAGCGGCAGCGTAACGGTTCAGCAGCAACTGCAAAACGAACGGATTGTCACGCAGCAAGGCAATGCCATGCATGAGGCGACCCCATCGCCGCCGCCGGCAGGCGCAACGGCTACGGTCGATCAGGAACCGCCAGCTGCGCAGCCGCTGCCCACCTCTTCCGTTCCGACAACGACGAGTGAGAATCGGCCGGAAACGTCAGCGGAGTCTACATCATCTGTTTCAACAGAACCGGCGCCAGCTTCGTCGTCTGGAGAGCCTGCAAAAGTGGATAAATTGGAGCAAATTTTTAATCAGTGAAGGAGGCCGTTATGAAAAAAGTCGTGTTTTTCGGCGCGCCGGACAAAAGCCACTTGCTCCTTGTGCTGGGCAAGCTGCTCACGGCGATGGAGCGAAAGGTGCTGATCGTGGATTCCACCCTTGCCCAGTCCATGCAAGGCTATTTGCCGCGAGGGGAATTCGGCGATTCGCTGCGGGAGTTTGAAGGCATCGATGTGGCGACCGGGCTCATCACGCCAGCGCAATTGGAACGCTCCCTGCTTCAAGCCGAAGGCGAAGCGGCCTACGATGTCATGCTGCTCGACACCGATCACACCGAACTTGTGAAGGGACGAGAGTTGCCGGGCTATGACAAGCGGGTTTGGTGCAGCAATTGGAGCCGGCTCGGCATGCATAAAAACGCGGAGTTGATGCAGCGGCTGTGCCTTCACGAAGCGGAAGGCCAGCCGCTCACGTTTTACAAACTGATTGCTCCCACTCTGCAGATCGCCATGCCTGAGACCTATTTCGATTCGCTGCTGCCGCAGCAGGCTGTACGCTGGGAGGAAGCGATATTCCGCTTTCCGCTGGACGAACGGGATATGTCGGTCGAACTGGACAACCAGCATCATGGCCGCATTGACATCAGGCGGCTGTCCGGGGCGTATCGCCGGAACGTGCTGGACATGCTGCAACAGTTGTTTGATTGCGATGCCAAAACGGCCCGGCGTGCATGGGCGCGTGCGCGAAAGCGTGCGTGAACCCGGTAAAGTCGCATGAAAGGAGATGAAGGAATGGGTTTTACCGTGGTGTTTTGGAGTCCGGTTTCGGGACAGGCCGGTACGACGAGCAACCTGATCGCCGCCGCGGCGCTGCTCGGATTGGAATACTCCTCGCGCCTTTTGCTGCTTGGGCATTTGCAAAGTGAATACGCGGCCATCGAACGCAGCTTTTACCCGAGACGGGGCTGGATGAGCAAAGCGGACACCCCGCCTGACGCGGGCATCGACTCGCTGCTCAGGCTCTTGCAGAACCGCAAGCTGGAACCGAACAGGTTGCGGGATTACACGCTGCCGCTGCTCGCCGACCGACTCGACATCCTTCCGGGATCGAACAAGCCGGATGCATCGTTTGTTTCCGCCGCACAGGAATGGCTTGCGCCTCTTTTGGAACTGACAAGGCGCGCTTACGATCTGGTATTGCTGGACGGCGGAAGCGGCAACCTGTCGGCGTGGACACAGGCGCTGCTGCGTCAGGCGGATTTGCTGGTCGTCTGTTTGCCGCAAAACGCGCTCAAGCTGGAGCAGGTCTTTCCGCTGGTGGAGGCGCAGCTTCAGCCCGACCGGAAGCATTTGCTTGTATTCGGACAATACGATCCTCGCTCCGCTTTGACCGTTAAGAATATCAAGCGCCAGTTCCATCGGCGGGAGCCAGCGTACCCGATTGTCCATAATACGGGCTGGCTGGACGCGACCCAACAAGGAGAAGCCGTCCGTTTTTTATTTCGCAACCGGCAGGTGCCGCGCGGTCATGAAAACTCACTGTTTATGCAGCAAGTGCGGACATTGGCGCAGGCGCTCATCAACAACGCCGGACTGGACAAGCCTCTTTTCGGAGGGAAGGAGGACGATGACCGATGATGTTCGCGCTGAACGGTTTGCTTCTGGCGGGCATCCTCGTTGCGATCGGCGTCTTGCTCTATTTGCGTATGAGCCGCCGCTTGCCGGAGCAGCCGGACGAAAAGCCGGTCTATACGCTGGAAGCGATGACCGTGTTTGTGAAAGAGGCGCTGCACGAGATGACGAGCAGCAACCTGATTGACTTCGGCTTGTCGGAAGAAGAATACCGCCGCCGCAAAAACAAGCGCGCAGAACTGAAGAAGGCGCTGCGGGGCTGCACGTCCGGAGATTTGCGGGACAAGGCGTATATGAAGCAGGTCATCTCCGATTTGCTCGAACAGCGTTATACCTTGGACGATAATAACCTGAATCGCCTCCTGCCGTTTGACGACCCGCAGGCGCTCACATCGCAAGATCAATTTGACATCCTGCTCTATCTCTATAAAAAACAACATCGTTTGAAAGCGCTGGACGAACTGATCCGCAAATATGAACTGGACTGCCCCAAACGGAGCTTGGAAGACGAAGAGACTGAGTCGTACCGGATTACCGCCGACGAAATTCGCGATATTTACAAGCAGGAAGCGCGCAGGCTGTCTGTCGAGGACAAAACCCAGATCGTTGTGCAGCGGATCTACCAGCAGTACAAAGGGTTTAGCGTCATCGACGAAATCCGCGACATGAAAATCGACGGCGTATCGGGCGGCGTCTCCGGCATCCCGCCCTCGATGTGGGAAGGCGAGTGGGGCCTGGAGGAAGAAGCGCTGCTGCGCGAAGTGCCAAGGTCGCATGACAGCGTGTGGCTGTTTTATAAAGGGAAATCCATTCATTTGAGCTTCCTGTCCTTCGGCTCGGAGCAAGAACTGAGGCGCGTGTGCCAGAACGTGTACAAACATAATTTTCCCGGCCAATTGTCCGAGGCGAACGGCTTTAAGGTGAACGAAATGGCCGATGGCTCCCGCGTCGTCGTGCTGCGCCCCCGGTTCAGCGAATCGTGGGCTTTTTTTGTGCGCAAATTCGATGTGCAAAACGCCGCGCTGGAACAATTGATTCAGGACGACAATGCGGAGTTGCCCATTGGGCTGATCCGATATCTCGTCATGGGCGAGCGCATTACGGCCATCACCGGTGCGCAGGGCAGCGGCAAAACGACGCTCTTGATGGCGATGGTGCGCTACATTCCGGCCATCTTGCCGATTCGGGTGCAGGAAATGAGCTTTGAGCTTCAGCTTCGGAAAATATACCGGGATCGCAACATTTTAAGCCTGCGGGAAACGGAAACGATCTCCGGGCAGGACGGGCTGGACATTCAGAAAAAAACGGACGGCTCGGTCAATATTTTGGGAGAAGTGGCGACCGACCCGGTTGCCGCCTGGATGGTGCAGATGGCGCAGGTCGCTTCGCTGTTCACCTTGTTTACGCATCATGCCAAAACGTTCCGCGATCTCGTCTATTCGCTGCGCAACTCGCTGCTGAAGACAGGGGTGTTTACGAACGAAAAAGTGGCCGAGCAGCAGGTCGTCAGCGTCATCAACTTCGACATTCACCTCAGGCGGGACGCGGACGGACATCGCTACATTGAACGAATTACCGAATGCGTCCCGGTGGAGCAGGAAGAGGGCTACCCGGAGACGTTCCGCCACAAAACGACGACCGAGGAGAAAATGACGGCGTTCATGGAGACGATGCTGGAATATTTCCGCCGATCGACGGACCGACCGCTTTACGTCGCGCGGAACGTCATCGAATACCGGGACGGACGCTATGTCGCCGTTCATCCGTTGTCCGAGCGAAGCCGCAAGGAAATCGCTGCATGCCTCGCCGGGCCGGACCAGGCGGCGTTCGAGGCGTTTTTGGCGGTTCACTGGGGGGATAGCGATGAAAATTGAATGGCTGTCCCTGTTGCTGGGCGCCTCGACGTTATTGTTTCTCGCGATGGTGGCGGCGTTTCAATGGGTATCCCGTCACGGTTCGGACGTGGAGGCCGTTCGGCGGTATGAAGCGCTGCGCAAACCGGGCAAAGCCCGCAAGAAGCAAGCGCTGCACAGCGTGTTGCAGCAGTTGTATCGCCTATGCGAACGCGTACCGATTCTACGCGCTTATTTGTACCAACTTCGCAAACGAATGACCATTCTCCAGCTTGGCGACGAATGGAAGCTGCGGCTGGAAACGATGAGGACGGCGCTCCTCATTTGGGGCGTGCTGCTCGCGGCGGCTGTTCCGCTGGCGATCGGCGTGCGCGACCCGGCCACGCTCGGCATGATTGGCATCGGCTTCTGGGTTGGCCACGGAATCCTTTCGGACAATCTGGTGCATCGGCTGGAGACGCGACTGCTTCGGCAACTCCGGCATTTCTTTTCGGATGTGCGCCATCATTATCATCGGCACGGCATGGTGGAAGAAGCCGTTTATGAAGCGGCGGACGGCGCGTCGTATGAGATGGCGCTGCACGGACACGAAATATACGAAGTGCTCACGGCAAGCGACGCCGAGCAGCGGCTGGCGCAGTATATCGAGAGCGCGCCGAACCGCTATTTGCAGGGCTTGGCCGGGCTGTCGCATCTGGTGAAGGAATACGGCGACAAACGAACCGCAACCGGTTCCGTGTACTTGAAGGCGCTTGGGAAGCTTGCGACCGAACTGAATCTGGAACTGCTGCGCCGCGAGCGCCTCAGTTTCCTGTTGCAAGGACTGACCGCCATCGCGCTGTTGCCACTGCTGTTTACCCGGCCGATCGAAGCTTGGGCCAGCCATTACTTTCCGGCCATGGACGCCTTTTATGCGAGCACGACCGGCTGGATCGTGAAAATCGGCCTGATGGCGGTCGTATGGCTGTCCTACGTTCTGCTGCGGAACATCCAGGAGCTGGACGTGAGTCCAAAACCAACCGGCCGAAAAAGATGGGAGAAACGGGTTTACGAATGGCCGTGGATGCGCTGGCTTGTGCATCGTTTCGGTCCCGCCCCCGGTTCCCGTGAAGCTGACCGCATGGTCAAGCTGCTGAAAGACACCGCGTCGCCGCTTCGGCTGGAATGGCTCTATGTGCAGCGCATCGTGGCGGGGGGCATGGCTTTTCTGGCTGTGCTCGGGATGTTTATGGCGCTTCATGCCGCAAGCCGGCATCAAATCTTGTATGCGCCGGTAAAGCAGGGCATCCTGTTCGGTCAACTTTCGCCGGAAGAGGAAGCCAAGGCGCGCGAGGCGGCGGCGCTCGATCGCCGCATCATCGATCGCGTAAAGGAGGTGAAGCATCGCACCGAAGAAACGGTGATGGCCCTGCTCCGCAGCGAATCGCCAGCAACAAACAAGGACGATCAGCTTCGCGCCGCGGCTCGGCGCATTATGGGCAAGCTCACGAAGCTGGACAATCAGTATGTGAAGTGGTGGGAAGCGCTCCTCGCCGCTCTCGCGGGATGGGGCGGCTACGCCATGCCGGTCGGCGTTCGGATGTTCCAGCGGCGCATGCGGCAGATGGAGATGAAGCATGAAGTGGACCAACTGCATGCCGTCATCGCCATGCTGGCGGATCTGGACCGGATGTCGGTCGAGCATCTGCTCATCTGGATGGAACAGTTTGCCCGCGTGTTCAAGGAACCGCTGCAAACGTGCTTGCTCCATTTCGAACAGGGCGCAGATCAGGCGCTGGCGCAGCTGAAAGAGGATGCGCCGTTTGTGCCGTTCGTCCGCACGGTCGAAAAGCTGGAACTGGCGGTGCAAAGTTTGCCGATTCGGGAAGCGTTCGACGACCTGGAGTCGGAACAGGCTTACGCGCAGGAGCAGCGCAAACAGGAGTACGAGCAATTGATTGAGCAAAAGGCAGGCTGGGGAAAATGGATCGGATTTGCGCCAATGATGGCCCTCATTTTCGGCTATCTGGTCATTCCGCTCGTCATCGTCAGCTTGCACCAGATGTCCGTTTACTACGAACAGCTTCAGCGCATTCAGTAAGCGGACATGTTGCGGCGCTTTCCAAACGGGAAGCGTCTTTTTTATTTCGAATTTCATTTGAAGGAGAGATCGGTTCATGTCCAACGCGCAAAAAGCACTTGTGATGGCGGCAGGCATTTTTCTTGCCATCGCGCTCATTACCCTTGCCGTCGTATTGTTTATTTCCGCGCAAGACTCCACCAAGGCGGCGCAAAGCAATTTCAGCAATATCCAGACGGAGCTGTCGCAAACGGCGTTTACGGTGTACGACAACACGACGTTGTCGGGCAGTCAGGTGGTCAACGCGCTGCGCAAGTTCAGCGATCAGGACCAGTTCGGCATCCAGATTGTCACCGGGAAAAATCCGGCGGGTCAGTGGTATGGCAAGGTGATCAACACGGGTGTTCCGATCGACAGCGTGACCTACGGCTCAGTGGTTGGTGAAGCGCCGGGGCAACTGAGCCATGCGCTCGATGAAGCGAATATCAACTACGTCAATCCGAGCGGCAAATTTCGGGCGCAACTGGTGCATGACAGCAGCAACGTCATTCGCGGCATTGTGTTTCGGCAGCAGTAAGCGTCCTTACAGACATCACAACGCTGATGGGGCGTCCTTTCGGGTATAGACGGACGCCCAGTTTTTCCAAGGAGGAAGCCGATGGAACATGCCCCCAGAACGATGCTGGAAATGAGCGTGGCCTGTCTTCTCTTTCTGATGGCCGCAACGAGCGGACTCATGCTCTTTCAAACCGGGGCCGCGCTGAACGCCACCGCCTATGTGTCGGGAAAGACGCTGGATCGCAACATGCAGATGACGTTTTCGCCGATTGCCGGCGACGGTACCGTATCCGGCGCAGAGGTAGCGCAATCCATTGCCCGGCTGGAGACGGGAGACGCGGAAATTGTGGTGGACGGCGTTCGATACGTGCCGCCGCTCGATCGGGACCCGTTCGTCCCCGCCGGCATTCGCCTGAATGCCCGGTATACGGCAGTCGCCCAGCGAGATGCGTCCGGACAACTGGTGCGTCTCATTTTCGCTTTACGCTAAGGAGAATGCCATGAACAGTATCTCGAAAGTTTTCGCGGCGCTCATTGCCGTTCTTTTGCTCTACCTCTACCCCATTTCCGCAGCCTTCGACCAGCAGGACGATATTTCGGAACTGGTCGTCCTGAAAGCGACGACAACGTTTGTGGATGCAGTGCGGGACAAGGGCTTTGTGTCGCCGAGCATGTATACGGACTTTATGGAGGCGATTGCGGCAACGGGCAACACCTTCGATGTGCAAATGGAACACGGAAGCAAAAAGTACGTGCCGGTTTACGACGACCCGACAAGGCCGGATACGTTTCGGGGCAGCTACGAAGTGCACTACGACCTATTTTACAACGCGCAGATTTTGCCTGTGCTGTTCCCGAACAGCGCGGCCGCAAAAGACGATCCGGCGAGACGCTACAAACTGCGGGTCGGCGATACATTTGCGGTCACGGTTAAAAATACGAACCGGACTCCCGGCACGATCCTGTTCGATTTCCTGAACCAGGCCATCAGTCCGAACGAAAAAATCTTCATTCCTTACGGCGGGGTGGTGCGCAATGAGGCTGATTGAATGGGCCATTGTCGGGGCGCTCATTTTCCTGCCGTTTGCGACCGTGAACCGGATTGAAGTCGAAACGCAGCGGAAGGCGCTACTCTCCGAGCTGCGCTATAACACCGCGCTGGATGCGGCGGTGGATGACGCAGCGCGGATGTTGACCGTCAATGCGAATCAGCAGCGGGAGACGCAATACGAATCGGCCAAGCGGGTGGCGCTGAACAAGGACGAAGCGATTGCCGCTTTTTATCGGACGCTGTACGCAAGCTTCGGCATTGCCGACGATCCCGTTGCCCAAGGCGTACTGGGTCGGTATATCCCGGCTATTGCGGTGATTGGTTACGACGGTTTCTACGTCTATGCCGAGGAGGAGTGGACGGGAGCCGACGGGAGCACGGAACGAAAACCGGTTTGGGGAGCAAAGAGGCCGTATGCCTACGCCGATTCATCGGGTAACAGCCTTTCGTTCACGCTGGACGATTTCGTCCTCGCTTACGATGCGGGCAGCCGGAGCTGGCACGAAGGCTTGCGGGCCGACGTCGGGCAGCAGACGAATATTGCGCTATTAAAGGATGCGGAGCGATTTGAGCAGGTGCGCCGGAGCACCATCGTCCGCGCAATTGAAGACGAACTCGCCTACCGGATCAATAAACACAACGAATCGGTTTCCCGATACGGCTTTTCTTACACCTTCACGCTGCCGACCATTTCGCAGGAGGAATGGCACAATACCGTGAATGATGTCGGGGTGCTTGCCTTTATCCAAGGCATTCCGATGGGAGGCAAGTTTTACAACCATTATGCGCTCGGCGGAAGCCGCGTGCTCAAGAAGCCGGAGATTGTCGGGGCCAGGAAAGGAAGCATGAAGGTGTATTATCGCAGCACATGCGGCTTTGCTTATCCGGTGGAAGAGACGTTTTCCAGCGAACAAGCGGCCGCGCAAAAAGGCTATATGCCGCTGGACTGTCCGGTCCCGCCATCTTAACGAGACGGCGGTGATTTCGGAAAGTGGACACGCCGTCAGATCGGCTCTATGATGAACCTGACAGTAGAAATCTTCCAAACTTGTCATGACCCCTATTAAGAGAGGAGCGAATGGCGTGAGAAAATGGGTAATTGCAGGACTTGTCGCCGCGATGCTTTGCAGCTTGTTCACCGTAACGGCAAGCGCGGCGAGCCGACTTCCGTCCTTTGTCGGCGTCGTCATGGACGGACAAAAAATCTGGTTTCCCGATGCGCAAGCATTTGTCGATGAAAACAACCGGACGCTCGTGCCGGTTCGATTCATCGCGGAACAGATGGGCGCGAAAGTTGGATGGGAGCCCAAAACCATGACCGTTCCGATTGAGCGGGACGACCTGCATATTGTGCTTACGATCGGCGAAAGCAAGACGCTCGTCAATGGTAAAGAAGTGGCCTTCGATTCGAAGGCGATCACCAGCGGCGGCCGGACGTTTGTCCCGCTGCGTTTTGTCAGCGAAGCGCTGGGGGCGGAAGTGAATTGGGATAGCCCGACATCGACCGTCTTCATTTCCACACAAGAAGACGCCAATGCGAAGTACGATGAATGGGGCCGCCTGATTCGCACAACCAACCTGCCCAAGAATGCGCAAGATTATCCTTATATACTTGCCGATGTGCCGAATGAAGCCTATGAGATGGCCTATCCCTACTCGCATCCTACGGACAGCAAGGTTTCTTCGGTGCTCTATTCGACCATACCGGAATTCAATAAGAAGAACGTGGACATTTGGATGAGCCGACTGAAAACGTTTGGTGCACTCTGGCTGAACGTGGATTACAAAACGATTGACGATACGTGGGCGCAGGCGGTATTTGCCACGAAAGTGCAAAGCTCCAATGCGGAATTGAAATATATCCGGCGGTATGCGGAGTGGGTGAAAGAAAACAAGATTCAGATCGAAGGATACCTTGATCCCGAGCCTTCCATGATCTACCGGAATGGATTTGGCGATAATTATGTTCGTGCCAAATTCAGAATTAAATTTGTTTCGTTTAAGGAAAACAAAGACTTAATTTACGATGAAAGGTTCCCCAATCAACAAACTTTTGAAAAAGGAGTTTGGTACGAAGGCTACACCGACATCTCGATGTCTACGAATGTGGGAGGCAACTGGGGACCCACGCTAAAAGTAAGTCCGAGTGCAAGTTTATTCTACAACCATACGATGAAAAGGATGGAGTAGAGATATGAACAAATTGCATAAACGATTCTTGAGCATGCTGCTGGCATGCTTATTTTTGTTTTTCTCCATTCCAACCTCTGTTTTCGCGGGACCTCCCGATGTCAGAACTGAAAATGGCACCATCAAATTTAAGATCACCAGTACGGCTGCAACATCGTCCATTAAATACAGAACCGTGGGTTGGACGGTGCGCCGTGACCAATTATGTACGAATTCGACGCCCAAGCAGTGCGGCGATCCGAGAAGCGGCCAACACGCTTCTTTTTTGGACCAGCAAGTACGGCAAGTCGGCCAAGAACCGAATCCGCCCATCCCCGGCCAGCCTGTCACGACCTATTACGAAGTCAGCGAGGCGCTTGTCACGGAAGGCATGTGGAACGCGGGCATGGGCGACATCAAAGACAACGACGACTTATATTTGTATGCCATCATGGTGTCCATCGACGGAAACGGCAACGTGCGCAAAGGGCCATTTTATACGCTGGATGAGATCAAGAGGGCCGAACCTTGGGCGCATCCGGACGACTTGGACGATTATTTCGGCATTCATGTGCCCTATCGAAGCGCGGAATTTCCCGTCGATGTCATTGCGAAAACCGTAGGTGGAAAAGTCATTGAGCAACCGCAAGTTACGTTTCAAAAGGGCAAGTTCAAAGTCGGGGAAACGATCAATCATGAATTTCCCGAAACGATCGAGGATAACGGGAAAACGTATAAAATCGTTCGTTCCTATTTGTCGCCCAAGCAGGACCCGACGCGGAAAGACTGGCTGCAAGAAGACCCGGACACCAATCCGAAGGTGCGAACGCGAAGCTTTACGGTGCATCTGGGCGGAACGGACGCGGTTGCCGAATATGCGGAGAACAATCCGGTGAAAGCCATATATCAGAAGGAAGACGGCACCAAGCTCAAGGAAATGGACAAAGGCGTTTTCGCTACCGGGGATGAGGCGAATCATACGTTCGAAGAGCAAGTCACATATGGCGGTCAAACGTACGAGATCATCCGATCTTACATTACGAACAATAACAAACCCGACGAGAAGCTGTTCATTCAGGAAAAAGGCGACCCCAAACTCAAAGAGCGTTCCATTCTGGTGGGATCGGGCGGCTCCAACTTTATCGGCATTTACAAAATTCCCTCCTCGGTAACGGTCACGTCCCGGATTGAAGCGCCGGAAACGGTCGACCAAAACGTGACCGAAGTGGACGGGAATTTTGTTTTTGAAGTCAAGTCGTTAAAAAATTTGCAGTCATACGAAATCACGGATATTCGAAATGCCAGGCTCGTTCAAACGGGCGACAAAACCGGAAACCTCTCCGGCACGTCAACGAGTAAAACGATTCCGATCAAAATCCCGTTCACGTCCGGCGACAAAGTGAGCGTGCAAATCACCATCGTCGTGAAGGATGTGGACGGCAATACGGGGGATTCGACATCGGACCATACGGTGCGTAAAGGCGACGGGGGCGGAGAACCTCAACCGGGCGATTCCCAGCAGGACGAAGCGATGGAGCCAAACGTTTCTGCCGTCATTCAGGCGGATGCGCGCGGCGCAGAAAAATTTGATGTGCTGCAAGGCATACCGACTTCAGAGAGCCTGTATGTGAACGCTTTGGCCAAATCGTACTTGTATCGCAACACGTTCACGGAAACGACCGGCACAAAGCAGTACACGATTCAGGTGAGTAAAACATATACCCTTACCTGGACGGAGACGCAATCCGGCCCGCCCGATGCAGATGGGAATCCGACGACCATTACCGTTCCGCGTTCAGATACACAGACGGTCACCAAAAACTATTCGATTGAACGCAAGTACAGCTTCTGGACGATTCAAAATCTCGAAGTGTACGGCATTCAGAAGGCGATTGTCTCCAATTATGCGCTTCCGTCGGGAACGGTGACGCTGGAGCCGAATGGCTATGCGCCGCCAACCGTTTCCGCCGCGCATGATGCGTCGCTCAACGCGCATATCATCGATCCGGTCTATTCGAATGTGACGCTTCCCGGACAAACGATTTCCGGCGGTTCCAGCCGGCCTTCCGTACCGAACGAGGACTGGAGGTCAACTGCAGAAAGCGCCATCGGCAAGATCAAGGTGAAAAACGACTCGTTCATTTTTAACGGAAATACAATCATGGACAACCGAATCGTTGAGGAAAAAGCACCGACGCCGGGAGCGATTCCGGCTCCCCCGATGATCGGTCAGGATGTGCTGTACGGCTCTGGCTATGTCATTGATGCCGGAAAAACGAATAAAGCGAATCAACCGAGCACTGGAACCATCTTTTATACACTGGTTAAGGGCATTGGCGGCGGAGAAAACAAGAGCTATCCGATCGGCGGCATTAATCCGGTGACGGTGCATACGCCGGTGGTGAACTACGCCTCGGTGTCGGACGATCAGGCCCACAACCAGAAAACGCAGCCGACTGCCGGGCGATCAGCGCTCATTCTGGACCGGCCCTTTACCGTGATGATTCCGACAAGCGGCCCGCACAAGGACATCAAGGGCTATGGCAATCGGGATTATGCCAAGTATGTGAGGGACAAGCAGGTACGCTTTCCGTTCGATGTGTACAAAGCGGATCGCACAGCGCTCGTCCCCAAGGACACGTGGGTGTCCATCCCGGTCGGTCAGTTGCAGACGACTTTCTATTTACCCGTTTGGGTGGACGAGGGCAATTACGACGTGTTATTCCGAACGTTTGCCGAGAATAGTCCGGCCTCCTTTACGTCCCAGATGAATGCCAATCTGGACTTGTCCAACCATGTGGCTACGCAGGTGGTTCCAGTGGAAGTGATTGGCCGCCTCTATGATTTCCGCATCACCGACATTGCCGATTTTGCATGGGAATCGGTGTTCCGCACCCAAAAGGGCAGCGCGACGCCGACAGGAAATGCCTATTGGGTCGGCACGAAAGGAATTGACGGCGCACCGCGCGGCAATACCCCACCTTACGTGCTGCCGGTACGGCAAGGCAGTCATCCCGAGAGCGGCAAGAAAAACGTAGCGGTCAAAACGGGTTACCATGTCAAATTCGAAGTCATGACGAAAGGCAACATGTTCGGTTCGGGCGACGGGATTAAAGTCACGCCAACTTTTTACTTCGTGGACAGCAAAGGCCGTAATCGGCAAGAAGTCGATCTTTACTATCATTCAGGCAGTCAGCGGTTTATTCGTATCGGCTCCAGCGACGATGCGGAGAAACGGTATGTGACGCTCGACGCTCGCCTGCGCAATGTGCCGAAGCAGGAGTTGACCGACACCGCCGCAACGCTTTGGGCGCTAAACGGTTCGCCCGGAGCGAGGCAGACGTTTATCGATCAATATGTAAAGGATGCGCAGAAGCCGACCTATGTGGGCGGCTACGATATCATGCTGCTGCCGCCTCGGCTTCGGACGTTTGTCGGAAGCATGCAGGTGCCCTCCGGCATCGATGCGGCCCGCGCCAACGCTTCGGTGCAGAAGTGGTTTGGCGAATACAGCTTGCCCGCCGCGCCGTACGTGGTGCCGAAAGGCTTCAATCTGGCCGAGTACGGCCGCACGCACCGGCTGGACGACCATGCGCCCGTATTTCTGAAGGATGGGTACATCATCGTCAATTTCAACATCGAAACGATCCGCAATCAAGACTTGAACCACCCGCATCTGCAATATAAAAACGCGCCGCTGGACAATCAGTGGCGGATGGAAGGGTTTCAGCGCAGCTTCGTCGATCCATACGGGGCAACGTTCTCCCTGCTGGACGGCGACGTCGTCTTTTATCATGCCGATTTGTCCAGCTACGACGACTTTGGGACGGGAGGCACCCATTAAATTCACCGGACGGGAGGGATAAACATGTTGGAAAAGCTGCAAAGTGCCGCGCCAGAGGATACGGCTTATTTTTATTCCGCCTCTGCCGCAGAGGAGATCGAACGTGGCTGCATCGGCCACCTGCGAGGTTATTTTGGCAGCAGCGGCGAGACATTCTGGGCAAACTGGTTCGAACATTTGCCAACGCTAAAAACGCCGGCTTTCCGGGCGGAACTGGATGCGGTTGTGCAGGCATTGACGGAGCAGGGATGGCTTCAAAGCCGCAGCCGAATGCATCAACTTTGCCTGTCGCATCCGGAGGCCCGATTATCGGGGGCGTGGCATTCCGGCGTATACGGCTTTTGTTTTCAAACCGCACACCATCGGTACTACCTGCGTTGTTTCCCGCATGCGGGAGACTACAATTTCTATCTGTACTGCTACATCCGGCCGGAGCGTTTGTCGGAACGATCGCCGGGGCGATAGCGTCTGCCGAGGAGGAAGTTTATGAACGATCTCACCCGGTATCAACTGCTGGCCAAAGCGAAGGTATCTCCTGCCGCAAAGCTATTGTACAGCTACCTGATGGACCGCGCGGGCGGGCGGCACGGCTGCGTCTTGTTGTCCGGCAAAAAGCTGGCTTTGGAGGTGGGTCTCTCTCCTTCCACTGTCCGCCGAAATCTGCATCGCCTGCAACTTATTGGACTCATTCGGATTACGGCCCGTTATTCGGAGGAAGGCATTCGCCTCACCAATCAAATAACGTTTCGGTAAGGGAGGTGCTCTCGTGACAGCCAAGTTGCAGCGCATCGTCGAACTGGCTGCCGGCACGGCTCGCACGGTAACGAATCAGCCTGAGCGGTGGGCGGATTTTTTGCGGACGGCGGCCTGGAACTATAAATATCCGTTTCAGGATCAACTGTTGATCTACGCCCAACGTCCGGACGCAACGGCCTGCGCGCCGATTGACGTCTGGAACAAGCGGCTGGATCGCTGGGTGAAACGCGGCGCAAAAGGGATTGCCCTGATTGAAGACCGAGGCAACCACCTGGGCCTGCGCCATGTGTTTGACGTATCGGATACCCAAAGCAGACGCTAGCCGCAGGTGTCGCTTTGGCGGTTGCAGGACAGCGACACGGCTCATGTGATCGAAACGCTGGAAAATGCGTTCGGAGCGCCGGACGAGAGCGAACGGCGTGCGGATCTGCCTGCCGCGTTGCTCGCTGCTGCGCGGAATGCGGTGGATGACAACAGCGCCGATTATGTGGCGGAGTTGATGAAAGAGCGGGAGAACAGTTTGCTGGAGGACCTGGACGTTCCGCATGTGGAATTGTTGTTCAAACAAGCGTCTGAAAAAGCCGTCGCTTATATGGCCTTAACCCGCTGCGAGTTGAATCCCGAACTTTACATTAGCACCGAGGATTTGTCTTCCATTGGTTATTTCAATACGCTTCCAGCATTATCCCACTTGGGCGCAGCGATCAGCGATGTGTCCGAGATGATGCTACGGGAAGTGGAATCGACCGTCCGAGCACTGCGTCGGGATGCACAACATGCAAATGAGGGGCAATCGTTTCATACCCTTGCAAGACCCGATTCCTTGCCGCACAATGAAGCTACTCGACAAGAAAGGAAGGATGAACATGGAACTGACGTACTCGCCGCAAGGGGATTATCTGCTGCCCAACCTGACGCTGAGCGAAGCGGAGACGACCATCGGGAAGTACGGGATGATGCGCAAGACGTTCCTGAAAACCGAGCGGAAGGGCATGTACGCCCATCTGATGTTGTCGGGGCAGTTGAACCAACATCTGGCGGAAGTCGACCGGACAGCGCGGGAGCAGATCGACCGGACGATGCAGGAGCTGCTCGCGTCTCACCCGGCGCCGGACAAGGCGAGCGATCCGCTGGCCTGGACGGGACACATGAACAACCTGAAGCAGCAGGCGGAGGAACTGATTCTCGCGGAACTGATTTATCATTAAAATGGTACGACCGGGAAACGGAGGACCGAAGTCTTCCGTTTTTTCACGACCATGCCCTCATTAATGACATGCTCCGAGCCGCGCCGCTGCGGGAGAGCAAGTCGGACATCGCAGCATTTTTCCTTGCCCATGAAGACGAGCGCGAGCGCATGTTGTATGTGCGCGGTTTGTTTCCGTCAGGCATCACCGAACTGACGCTGGATGAAGGCGTACGAGCAGGATTTGAACCGTACCGAAACGTTTTGCATCTGTGGACAGGGACGGCGGAGGAACGCACGGCGCAAAGCTTTTACGATTGGGGCGTCATCGCCGGGCATATCGCCAGCATGATACTGTTGAACGAATTTGACTTGACGCGAAAGTTGGAACCGTCCATCGAGCAACAGACGCTGTGGATGGAACAAGCGGAGGACGCAAAAGCCTCCGCTTTTTTCATGCCGCAAGCGGTCATTGACGCCATTTTGCAAAACGGCAGCGGTTTTGAGAACGGCAAGTATCGCATCGCGCTGCATTTCCAGCAGTCGCTGTCCGCACAGGAGAACGCCGATTTCCTGAAACGGGAATACGGAACCGGCGGGCGTCTTCCCGCGCTGATCGGCACGGATATTCACATGAATTATGACAGCAAAGGCATCACGCTGACCCGCGGCTCCATCATGAACCCGGATACGCAGGTGGTGCTGCCGTGGATGAACGTGCAGAAACGTATCGGCGAACTGCTGGCAGCGGGTCGTTACTTGAACCGGCAGGAAGCCGAGCGATTGCCCGCTTTTGCAGAGGAACAGGAGGAAAAGCGGAGACAGCAGGCGGCGGAAATGGCCAGGAACGATGTGCCTCAGTCGGATGCATCGTCGGGGCTTTCCCCACGAGACGCACAGGTGGAACCGGAACAAACGCCGGTGAACCGGGAACGAGCGCGCTACGGTTTTGATACTGGCAGTATGGTCTGGATTGGTGCGGACGAATATGAAATTGTTGAACTGGCGCAGCGAACGGTGGTGCTGCAAGACCGGCAGTTCCCGCTCTTCATCAAAGAGGTAAATCGCCGGGATTTTGAGCGGATGCTGCGCGAAAACCCGCTGAACGATCATCTGATTACCGGAGAGCAGGAGCCGGAATGGATTGGCGAAACGGCATGGGAAACGGCGGAAGATGCGGTTTTACCGGAAGAGCCGGTGACGGAGGGGCCAGAAACCGTATCGCAGCCAGACACTTCCCTTTCCTCTGATGGTGCGGCCGGCCGCACCGCGCCAGCCCGTCCGTCTGTCCCGGCTGTCAACTACCGGATTACGGATGATGAGCTGGGGCATGGCGGCGCAAAAACGAAGTTCAAATGGAACATGGAAGCGATTCGGCTGCTGAACAAGCTGGAGCAGGAGCAGCGGCAAGCGACAGCGGAAGAGCAGGCGGTGCTGGCTCGCTATGTCGGATGGGGCGGCATTCCGCAGGCATTTGACGAAGCGAACACGCAATGGGCAGCCGAATATGCGGAACTGAAAAATGTGCTGGAGCCGGAGGAATATGCATCCGCTCGCGCGTCAACGCTGAATGCCCATTATACGTCTGCGTCCGTCATCAAGGCGATGTACGACTGTCTAGAATCGATGGGCTTTCGCAGCGGCAATATTTTGGAGCCGTCCTGCGGCATCGGCAATTTCTTCGGACTGGTGCCGGAGTCGTTCCAAGGCTCGCGGCTGTTTGGCGTGGAACTGGACAGCATTACCGGCCGTATTGCCCGGCAGCTATACCCGCAGGCGTCGATTGCGGTCAGCGGCTATGAACAGACGAATTTGCCGGACAGCTTCTTTGATCTCGCCATCGGGAACGTGCCGTTCGGCGGTTATGGCGTGGCGGATAAACGTTACGACAAACACAAGTTTCTCATCCATGATTACTTTTTCGCTAAGACACTGGACAAAGTGCGTCCGGGCGGCATCATCGCCTTTATTACGTCCAAAGGCACGATGGACAAGCAGAACCCGGCGGTTCGCAAATATATTGCGGAACGCGCCGAATTGCTCGGAGCGGTGCGTCTGCCGAGCAATGCGTTTCTGGCCAATGCCGGAACCGAAGTAACCGCCGACATTATCTTTTTGCAGAAACGGGATCGCATGGTCGCCGTCAGCGAGCAAACCGAAGCATGGCTATCCCTTTCCGAGACAGCGGACGGTGTTCCGGTGAATCGCTATTTCGCAGAACATCCCGATATGGTGCTCGGCACCATGGTTTTTGACGACCGGATGTACGGCAACCGGCAGGAAACGTCCTGCAAGCCATTCCCGGACGCCAATCTGGATGAGCTGCTGCGCGAAGCGTTGTCGGGCATCCATGCCGAATGGGTGGAGCTGGAACGGGAAGACCAGCCGGAGGAAGAAGACCCTTCTCTCCCTGCTGATCCGACTGTGCGCAATTTCAGCTTTGCGTTGGTGGATGGACAAATCTACTATCGGGAGAACAGCCGGATGCGGCGCGTGGACACTTCGGCTACGGCGTCAGGCCGCATCAAGGGAATGATTCTGCTGCGGGACACCGTGCGCGAGCTGATCGAGTATCAAACCGAAGACTACAGCGATGAGATGATAGAGCAGCAACAGCGCAAGCTGAATACGCAGTATGATCGGTTTACGGCGCAATACGGCCTGATCAACAGCCGCGCCAACAGCCTTGCTTTTTCGGACGACAGTTCTTACTTTCTTCTTTGCTCGCTGGAAATCATCGACGAGGAAGGGCGGTTGCTGCGCAAGGCGGATATGTTCACCAAACGCACCATCCGGCAGCGCATCCGCGTGGAACAGGTGGATACCGCTTCGGAGGCGCTGGCCGTTTCCATCGGCGCAAAAGCCCGTGTCGATCTGCCGTATATGGCGGAGCTAACCGGCTGGACGGAAGAACAATTGATAAAAGAGCTGCGCGGCGTCATCTTTCCCAATCCCGAAAATTTGGATGAGGAAGGGAAGCCGATCTACGAAACGGCGGATGCGTACTTGTCCGGCAATGTGCGGGAGAAGCTGCGGGTGGCCAGACAGTTTGCCGCATACGATGCCGAACGTTACGGCGAAAACGTCAAAGCGCTTGAAGCGGTGCAGCCGAAAGACCTGGACGCCGCCGAAATCGATGTCCGCTTGGGCGCAACCTGGCTCCCGCCGGAAGACATTCGGCAATTTCTGTTTGAACTGGTGGACACGCCGCCGATGTACCAGACCTACATCAATGTCATGTATTCCGAATATACGGCTGCCTGGAACGTCAAAGGCAAAAGCGATGACCGCAGCAACAATATCAAGGCGAACGTCACGTACGGCACCAACCGCGTTAATGCGTATAAAATTCTTGAAGATACGCTGAATTTGCGGGACGTGCGCGTATTTGACACTGTGTATGAGGACGGCGTGGAAAAGCGTGTGCTGAACAAGCAGGAAACGGCCATCGCTCAGCAAAAGCAGGAGATGATGAAAGAAGCGTTCCGCGACTGGATATGGCGAGATCCGCAGCGGCGTGAACGGCTGACAAGGCTGTACAATGACCGGTTCAATGCCATCCGTCCTCGCGAGTACGACGGCAGTCATATCCGATTCACCGGGATGAACCCGGAAATCCGGCTCCGCCAGCACCAGGTCAATGCGGTTGCCCGGGCGCTGTACGGCGGCAACTCCCTTTTCGCGCATTGTGTCGGTGCAGGTAAAACCTTCGCGATGACCGCCGCGGCGATGGAGAGCAAGCATTTGGGGCTGTGCAACAAGAGCATGCTGGTCGTTCCGAACCATCTGACCGAACAGTGGGCGGCGGAGTTTTTGCAGCTATATCCGTCGGCGAATATTCTGGTGGCGACCAAGAAGGACTTTGAAACGAAAAACCGCAAAACGTTTTGCGCGCGGATTGCCACCGGCGATTATGATGCCATCATCATTGGCCATTCGCAGTTTGAGAAAATTCCGATTTCGACGGAGCGGCAGCGGCAGCAACTGTACGAACAGATTTCGGAGATTACAAGCGGCATCCGGGAACTCAAGGAAGCCAGAGGCGAACGCTATGCGATCAAGCAGCTTGAAAAAACGAAAAAGACGCTATAAACCAAGCTGGAGAAGCTGAACGACACCAGCCGGAAGGATGATGTCGTCACCTTTGAGGAACTGGGCGTAGACCGGCTATTCGTGGACGAAGCCGATTCGTACAAAAACCTGTTTCTTTACACGAAAATGCGCAATGTGGCCGGACTGTCGCAAACCGAAGCGCAGAAGTCGTCGGACATGTTTGCCAAATGCCGCTATCTGGACGAACTGACCGGAGGCCGGGGTATCATCTTTGCGACGGGTACGCCGATCTCCAACTCCATCACTGAGATGTATACGATGCAGCGCTATTTGCAATACGAGCGGCTCAAGCGGCAAGGATTGCAGCATTTCGACGCCTGGGCGTCCACGTTCGGGGAAACCGTCACCGCCATCGAATTGGCTCCGGAAGGAACGGGCTATCGGGCGAAAACCCGGTTTGCCCGTTTTTACAATTTGCCGGAACTGATGAATATGTTCAAAGAAGTGGCCGATATCCAGACGGCTGACATGCTCCAGCTTCCCGTGCCGAAAGCCCACTTCCATAATGTGGCCGTGCCGCCGAGCGACTTTCAGCGCGATATGGTCGCGGATCTTGCCCGCCGCGCCGAGCGGGTGCGGGCGAAGGAAGTAGAGCCGCATGAGGACAATATGCTGACGATCACCAATGACGGACGCAAACTGGCGCTCGATCAGCGGCTGGCTAATCCCCTGCTTCCCGACGACGAAGGCAGCAAAGTCAGCGCCTGCGCGGACAATGTCTTCCGGTATTGGGAGGAACATCAGGAGACGCGGTTGACCCAGTTGGTGTTTTGCGATTTGTCCATTCCGAAACAGGATGGTACCTTCAATGTGTACGACGAGCTGCGGCGCAAGCTGATGGAGAAAGGTGTCCCGGCTGACGAAATCGCCTTTATTCACGACGCTAATACCGAGATCAAGAAAAAGGAATTGTTCGCCAAAGTACGCAGCGGACAGGTTCGGATACTGCTTGGATCGACATTCAAAATGGGCGCGGGAACGAATGTACAAACGAAGCTGATTGCCCTTCACGACCTCGACTGCCCTTGGCGTCCGCGCGACCTGGAGCAGCGCAGCGGGCGCATTATCCGGCAAGGCAATCAGAACAGCGAGGTGCATATTTTTCGCTATGTGACGGAGAACACGTTCGACGCGTATTTGTACCAGACACTCGAAAACAAGCAGCGCTTCATTTCGCAGATCATGACCAGCAAATCGCCTGTCCGTTCCGCCGAGGATATCGACGAGACGGCGCTCTCCTATGCCGAAGTGAAGGCGCTGGCGACCGGCAACCCGTACATCAAAGAGAAAATGGACCTGGACATTCAGGTATCCAAATTGAAGCTGCTCAAAGCCAACCACTTGAGCCAGCGCTATGCGCTGGAGGACCGGCTGCTCAAAGTGCTGCCGCAGCAAATCAAGTCCACGGAGGAACGAATTGCCGGCTATGAACAGGACGTTGCTTTGTATACACGTTCTCTGGCATCCGAGGCGGATGGGGCAGATAAATTCCCCGGCATGACGGTCAAGGATTACACCTATTCGGAGAGGGCGGCGGCGGGCGCGGCTTTGCTCGACGCATGCAAGGGCATGACGTCGCCCGATCCGCAAGCAGCGGGAAGCTATCTTGGCTTTTCCTTGTGGCTGTCCTTTGACAGCTTCCATAAGGAGTACAAGGTCACGCTGCGCGGCGCCCTGGGTCATACGGTGACGCTCGGAGCGGATGCAGGCGGCAACATAAGCCGCATCAACAATGCCTTGTCCGACTTGCCTGTAAAGCTGGAGCATGCCCGCGAGCAGCTTGCCACCTTGCGGCAGCAAATGGAAACGGCGAAGGAACAAATCGCGGCTCCATTTGAGAAGGAGCAGGAACTGCAAACGAAAGCGGCGCGGCTTGCGGAATTGAATGCGCTGCTCAACATGGACAAACGGGAAAACGAAGCCGTGGACAGCGTGCCTGACGATGAACCGGAAGCGCCGGAACGGCGGGTGGTGGGCCGTGAGCGATAACGGTCTGACACCGTCGTTCCTACCCCTGAAAGGGAACTTCTTGCTGACCATTACGGAAAAGAACATGGTATCGGTGCGAGCATTTCACAGATCGAAGATATGCCCGTCCGTTAAAGGTAAAATCACATGATGAATTGGACTCCAGCTTCGGGGTCCTTTTCTTATTTCCGGAGGAATGAACATGTTGTATGCCGTCCCAAGCGGCGGATGCTTTTGTCCGATTTTGCCGCCTTTTGGTTACGGAACCGGCTTGATCGAGGAGGGAGAAACCGTGCCATCGTTGGAGTTGATATCCAAAGAGAAAAACGGATTTGGCGACACGTATTATTACATCCGCGACTCAAACGGGGTGACCAGTCAAGTTCATGAAGGCGATTTAGACGCATTCATGAAAAAGAAAGGCGTTACGAAGTTGAAGGAAGGCAGAGCTTATACGTACCCCAAAAAGAGGGGTAAGGCACGATGAACCATATACCCATCGGATGCTGCCTGGATTTCCAAATGGAGCTGCGGCAATGAGCTACGTAAACAAGGAACAGATCGAACGCGCCAAAAGACTGGATTTGCTCACGTATTTGCAAATGTACGAGCCTGCGGAACTGGTACGCTGCTCCCGCAATGTCTACACCACCCGAACACATGACAGCTTGAAAATTTCCAACGGCAAATGGTACTGGTGGTCAAGGGGGATTGGCGGGCGCTCGGCGCTGGATTACCTGATCAAAGTGCGCGGCATGCCTTTTCTCGATGCGGTGCTGCAAATGGAAGGCGTTCATCCCGGCAACATGCTTACGGTTTCGCAATCGTGCCAACAACGCACATCTACGGCGCGGTTGGAGCTTCCAGAACCGTATGAAAACTCTCATCGCGTCATGGCTTATTTGAGCAAACGGGGCATCCACCGCTCGGTGATCGACTACTGTCTGGAAACGGGAAGGTTGTATGAAAGCCGCCGCTACCACAACGCGGTATTCGTCGGATTTGACCAGGAAGGGACGCCGCGCTATGCGGCGATACGCGGTACGACAAGCACCCGTTATATGGGAGAAGTTGCCGGCAGCGACAAGCGGTATTCATTTTCCATTCCGGCCTCGGAAAACAGTACGGAACTGCATCTGTTTGAGAGCGCCATTGATCTCTTATCCTACTGTACGCTGAAACATCTCGCCGGCCGGGATTGGCGGCAGGCGCATAAGCTGTCGCTGGCCGGAATATACAGGCCCAGGACAAATGGGGAGGACTCTACTCCCCCGTCTGCCCTAACGCATTACTTGCAGTGCTTTCCCCAAGTAAATCGACTTGTTCTGCACCTGGATAATGATGAGCCGGGGCGATTGGCGGCAGCCACGATACAGAGGCTCCTCTCCCCCGCCCTTCTCATATCCGATGAGCCGCCTAAGTTCGGAAAGGATGTAAACAACGAATTGATGGAATTCCGAAGAAGACGCGGTGAACCATCCCGATAGCGGTAGACGCTGAACGGTTGGTGTCTTTTTTTATGGGTTACGGAAAATTTTCGCAGCATGTGGATAAGATGTGAATAGATTGAGGATAAGCGCAACTGCATTGATTGTATAGCATGTAATAGGTATAATAAAATCAATATACAGCTATCAAGGAGTGACCAAGATGATTATCAAGCCTTCCGCCAGTATCCGGCAAAACTATAATGAAATCGCCGATCTATGCAAATCGTCCGGGGAACCGGTGTATCTGACCAAGAACGGTGAAGGCGATCTCGTCGTGATGGACATTGAGACGTTTTCCCGTCGCGAGAAGATGTTAAAGCTGCGCGAAGAACTGCTCGCTGTGCAAGAGGATCGTTTGGCGGGCCGTGTTGGTGTGACGCCGGATGAACTGGACGCTTACCTGGAGGGCATTATAGACGAGGTTCAGCATGGAAAAGATGCCCCGTTATAAGATCGTCGTTTCCGATCGCGCCCGCCAAATGCTGGCGGTTCATGTGCGATTCCTTGCGGAAAAAAATCCGGATGCGGCGCGAAAAACGAAAAACGAATTGCTGCAAGCGATACGTTCCTTGGCGAAAATGCCGGAACGCTATCCTTTTCTGGAAGCTGAATTTATTCCGTCAAACAAGTATCACAAGATGTTCGTGGAAAAATGGTATCTGGTGTTGTATCAGATTCAGGATGAAATCGTGTATGTCGATTTCATTGTAGACTGCCGCCAGGATTACCGCTGGTTGGTGCGATAACAAAAAAGTTCTGAGGAAGACGCTGAGCGAATCGGCGTCTTTTTGTGTTTTTGGGGTCCTCTCTTTTTCCCGGCAGGTGCTTGAAGGCGACGCGAGACGGATGTCTCGTGTTGCAGCAAGCACTGAATTTGGATATCCAAATTCGCTTGTTAGTGGCACAGCCCCTAAGACCCCGTTCGCACGATGCAATTGTTTGATGCTCGATTTGATCCGCGGCGATGAGATTTTCTGTCGGAAGCTCATGTTCGGAAAGGGGTGATGCAAATGAGGAAACGACCAATCTCTTTTCTGGTTCGCTTAAATGAAAGCGAGCATGCTCGCCTTATGACAGAAGTGAAAAAAACGGGACTTTCTCGGGAAGCGTACATTCGGGCATTGATCAATGGGTATATTCCCAAACCGCTACCGCCCCTGGATTATTACGCGATGATGCGTGAACTGAACGCTATTGGGAATAACCTGAATCAACTCACTGTGAAGGCCCATACGACTGGACATCTGGAACGGGCTGCATTTCAGGTGGAAGCCGACCGCTTACGTCACGCAGTCCAGCAGATTCAACAGGCTGTAACCGAACCGGAACGAAGACCACCAGTGCATCCAAATGTGCATCCGCCGTAAGGGGGGGGGATTTCACGTGGCAACGACCGCAATCTGGGGGGTGACCGACAGGCTTAAGCGGGTGCTGGATTACGCCGCAAATCCTGACAAGACAGCAGAACGTAGCGAAGGTGGTTTGGAGCAGGTACTCGCTTATACACAGGCGGATGCCAAAACGGAGAAGCAACTATATGTCAGCGGTGTCAACTGCGATCCGTTAACGGCTTATGAGCAGATGCAGCGGACGAAGCGGCGGTTTTTTAAGACGGACGGCATTTTGGCCTTTCACGCCTATCAAGCGTTTGCGCCGGGGGAGACAACGCCGCAAATCGCTCATACCATCGGTGTTAAGTTAGCGCAGGAGTTGTGGGGGGAGCGCTTTGAAGTCGTCGTATCGACCCATTTGGATAAACAGCATGTGCACAATCACTTTGTGTTAAACTCGGTCTCCTTTGTGGATGGGAAACGGTATTACGACAACAAAGCTTCCTATGCTCTGCTGAGGCAGACATCCGACCGGCTTTGCCAGGAACATGCGCTATCGGTGATTGAGCATCCCGAACCGAGCAAAGCCAAGCATTATGGAGAATGGAAAGCGGAACGTGAGCGAAAGCCAACATGGAGAGGGCTAATCCGGCAGGACATCGATCAGGCTATTGCATCTTCCATGACGATGACACAGTTTTTTGCCCATTTACAAAAGCAAGGTTATGAGCTAAAAACGGCGGTTAAACATATGGCGATACGGCCGCCTGGAAAGACACGCTTTGTCCGTTTGCGCAGTCTAGGCGATGGCTATACCGAGGAAGCGATCAAGCAGCGAATATTGCGAAACCGAATACCTGAACGGGAAAGGCCATCCCATGTCCGCAGACGACGTGCCATGTGTAAGAGCCATGTTCGGTCTGGTCGCAAATTGCGCGGCTTGCAAGCTTTATATATCCGCTACTTGTTTGAAATGGGTGTGCTTCCTAGAAAACGAAAGCCTGTCAAAAAGCCATCCTTTAGACTTCGGGAGGATTTGAGACACTTGTCGGTATTGATGGAGCAAACCAAGCTGCTATGCAAGTATCGCCTCACCCATCAAGAGGAGCTTCTCGCTTTCCGTGACAGGTTGGAGGAACAGATCCAATCCCTGCACCTGAAGCGCAAGTCGTTGTACAACCGAATTCGCCGCTGCAAGGATGCTGGCCAGCGAGAACAATACAAAACGCAAATTGCTGTTTGTTCTAAACGGCTTGCCTCGCTTCGAAAGGAGGTGAAGCTGGTTCAAGGCATTTTGGAGCGATCAGGAGAATTACGAGAGACGTTAAACAGAAGTGGCGCACAGGATCGAAAGGAGGAAATTTTCGATGAGTACCGAAACGGAAGCCGCCAATCAGGTTGTCAACATGAGCTTGAAAAGCATCGAAGTCATGGCCAAGATTTCCGGCGAAGGCGCTAAGCATTTGGCGGTATATTTGTTTGCGGCCTTGCAAGGACAAAAACGAACAAAGGGCAGCATCCGGTTGGAGAGTTTGCTGCGCAGTGGGAAAGAATTAAAGGTATTTGCGGTCAAGAACGAAGACCTGGCAACCTTCTGCAAGGAAGCCAAGCGGTATGGCGTGTTGTACTGTGCTTTGCGCGACAAAAAGAACGTGGACGGGATGTGCGATGTGATGGTCCGGGCGGAGGATGCGTCCAAAATCAATCGGAACGTGGAGCGTTTCCACTTGGCCACTGTGGATACCGCCAAAATTAAGAGTGAAATTGAAAAATCCAATGGAATGTCCGAAGCTCCTGCTGTGGAACAAGGACATGAACCAGGTCACGAGCAAGTTCAGGAACAAGAGCTGTCGAAGGAAATCGCAGAAGAAAGGAATACGGACGACTTGTTGGATGAATTGATGGGAAAGTCCGAACTGCCGGAGCCGACTCCATCGGAGGACGACCATTCAACAGCGGAGAAGGAACCGGCGGAAACGTCCCATCCGTCCGAGAATACCTTCGAGCGCAACGAGGTTACCGCAAGGGATACTGATCCACCTTCTCGTCAAGAGCCGGAGCGAGTGTCCGTCCGTCAATTATTGCGGGAAATACGCGAAGAGAACCGGCAGCAAAGGATATGGGAGAAAGACAGACAGCCGCGGGAACAAGCGGAACCGTTGCCGTCTCGAAAGGAGCGGATAGCCGCCGATAAACAACAAGCCAACAAAGCAAAAGGACGAAAGCGAGGGAAAGCCAAATGAGCGAACTGGATGATTTATTCCGACAGGATGCTGCGGCTTCCTCTTCTTTCCGTACAACCGAACCATCCTTCGATAAAGAAGCATGGGTGCAAAAGAAACAGGAGCTGCGGCAATGGACATATGATACGATTGATGCCACCACCTTGTCGGTGATGCAGAACGGTGAGGCGTTCCAGCAATATTTGGATGTCCAGAGCCGCTTTGACCGCTATAGCGTGGCCAATGCGTTGCTGATTCTGGCGCAGCGGCCAAACGCGACTCGCATTGCCGATTTTGACACATGGAAGGAACAAGGGGTATTCATTCGTCGAAAGGAAACAGGGTTTTACATTCTGGAACCGGACGAAACCTATCAAAAGCAGGATGGCAGCACCGGTATCAGCTACAATCCGAAAAAGATGTTTGATATTGCGCAAACGACCGCCGCGTTGAAACGGGAAGAACCGGCATTCCCGGATGATCGCGCCCGTATTAAAGCGTTAATTGACCTCGCCCCTGTTCCGATTGGCATTGGTGATGCGTTGCCATCGGTAAAGCACGCGTTCTATCAGCCAGATACAAAAAACATTACCATTCGTCGCGGGCTTGAGGCCGGCGATATTTTTCGAGCGCTTGCCCAAGAACTGACACATGCTGAACTGGATCGTGGCGATGGACGGTACAACCGCTCAGATAACGAGTTTGTTGCCTACTCCGCTTCTTATATGTTGTGCAGGCAATTTGGTGTTGCAACCGACACCTTCCGCTTTGATCGAGCGCCGGAGAAGTGGAACGGGTTGGAACCGCAGCAAGTTCGTGCCGAGTTGACGCTCATGAAGGAAGCTTTTCAACAAACATCCCAGAGAATGAACCGGAACCTGTCACAACAGCGCCAGCCTAAACGATACGATCCGGTTCGCTAAGTTTTGTCTGGAGGGAGTGCTATGAAAAAACAGGAACGAATCTTGTCTTTGAATCATTATGAGCACGGGATAGTCGTCCATGCGCTGAATGCGTTACGAAATGACTTAATCGGTGAGAAACGACCGACGGATGCCGTGGATGATTTATTGTTAAAAATGATTGATGCCCCACTTCTAAATAAAAAGCGCTGGAGGCATTATGAAACGCGATGAAGCCGCAAGGAGTAATTTGATACTCTTTGCGGCTTTTTTTATTCCCGTCATCTGGTTGGCACTGTTGGTTGCTCCCGCATGGTCAGAAGGATTGCCGAGTATGTTGGTCCATCTCAGCACGGCGATGCGCCAGCCGCTTAACATAGAGTGGGTGGACGATACGCCCCGCTGCTTGTTGATTTTTGCGCTGATCTATGGGCTTTGCGCTGGGGTTTATTTGGCGACACCACGGAATTATCGTCGGCGGGAAGAGCACGGCAGCGCCCGCTGGGGCCGAGCGAAAACCGTCAATGCCAAGTATCGAGACAGACGGACGGAACAAAACAAAATTTTGACGCAGCGGGTCAAAATCGGTCTGGATGGCCGCAAGCATCGCCGGAACCTGAACGTGTTGGTTGTCGGCGGCTCCGGCGCGGGCAAAACACGGTTCTATGCTAAGCCGAATGTGATGCAAGCCTCGACCTCTTATGTCGTTCTGGACCCAAAGGGGGAAATATTGCGGGACACCGGTCATCTGCTTAAAGCCAAAGGCTATGACATCAAAGTGCTGGACCTGATTCACCCGCATCGTTCGCATGGCTATAACCCGTTTGTCTATTTGCAGGACGACAAGGATGTCTTGAAATTGGTGACCAACCTGATTCGCAATACGACACCCAAAAACAGCAACACGAACGATCCCTTCTGGGAGCGTTCGGAAACAGCGCTGCTGGAGGCGCTTATGTTGTACTTGCTTTATGAAGCGCCGCCGGAGGAACAAAACTTTCCGATGATTATGGAAATGATCGCCGCGGCGGAAGTGCGGGAGGAAGATGAGACCTATCAGAGTCCGCTGGACGAGTTGTTCGAGCGGTTGGAGATGCGCGACCCGGAGCATTTGGCGGTCAAACAGTACAACATTTTCAAATTGGCTGCCGGAAAAACGGCCAAATCCATTTTGATCGGGCTTGGCGTACGGCTGGAGAAGTTTAATCTGACCAGCATCGCGGGCATGAGTACGGTGGATGAATTGGACTTGCCCCGCATGGGTACGAAAAAAACTGCCTTGTTTGCCGTCATCCCCGACAACGACAGCAGCTTTAACTTCATCGTCGGCATGCTGTACACGCAGCTTTTTCAATCGCTCATGTATGAAGCGGATTACCGGCATGGTGGGAGGCTGCCTACGCATGTTCATTTTGTAATGGACGAGTTTGCCAATGTGGCGTTGCCAGATGAATTTGACAAGCTGCTGTCGACCATGCGGAGTCGGGAAATTTCGGTGTCGATTATCCTTCAAAACCTGGCGCAACTTAAAGCGTTGTACAAGGATGCCTGGGAGTCGATTGTCGGCAACTGCGATGTGTTTTTGTACTTGGGAGGCAATGAACAATCCACACACAAATATGTGTCGGAACTGCTCGGCAAGGAAACGATTGACACCAACACCTATGGTGAGAGCAAGGGGCGCAGCGGTAACTATTCGATCAATTACCAGCATTCGGGAAGAGAATTGTTGACCCCGGACGAAGTGCGGATGTTGGATAACCGCTATGCCCTGCTCTTTATTCGTGGAGAACGACCGATACAGGATGACAAGTATGATTTGCTGCGGCATCCGAACATCGAGCTTACAACGGATGGCCAGGCTTCGCCGTTCCAGCATGGAGGTACGGATTATGCCATCGACTGGTTATCGGTGCAGCTTCATGAAGACGGAGATTACGAGCTGTTGGCAGAGGATGAAGTGGAGTCATTATTTTTAGGAAAGGAATGATGAACGTGAAACATCGATGGAAACGATGGATGACGCTGTACATGGTTTGCGTGCTGGTGGGGAGCTTTGCTACACCTGCATACGCGAATGATCCGATGACTACCGTGAATAATTTGTCTGATTTTATTTTTGGCCTGATCCGGGCTGTGGGCATGATTATTTTGGGTTTTGGCATTGTGCAGATTGGTTTGTCTTTCAAGTCTCACGACCCTACCCAAAGAGCTAACGGGTTCTTAACACTCGCCGGTGGCGTGGTCATTACCTTTACGAAGGAAATTCTCAACCTGATTGCCGGATAAGTACGGGTATTCGCATTCGGGGAATAAGCCAGCGGTTTGTTCCCCGAATCTGGGGGGAGGGTGAATGTGTCTAAGAACAGTTGGATCATCGACAATCTCGAAAATGCATTAGAGACCTGGAATGATAAAATGTCGGAGATTTGGGAGTTGGTCACCGAGTCGCCGGCGGATTTTAAAGGCGGTGGTATATGGCGCGTCATCTTAGATATTCACGGTGCGTTGCAAGCTACGGGATTGGCCTTGCTGGTATTGTTTTTTGTGATTGGCGTGATGAAAACGACCGGTAACTTTGCGGAAATGAAACGACCGGAGGTTGCCGTGAAGTTATTTGTTCGATTTATTTTGGCCAAGGCGGCGGTCACGTATGGTCTGGAATTGATGATGGCGCTATTTTCGATTGTACAGGGCATCATTGCCGCCATGATTGGCCGGTCGGGATTTGGTTCATCGGACATGATGACACTGCCGGATACGATTGTCCAAGCGATTCAAGATGTGGGCTTCTGGCAAAGCATTCCGCTGTGGGTGGTAACGCTGCTAGGCAGCATGTTCATCACCGTTTTATCGTTTATTATGATTCTCTCTGTTTACGGCCGTTTTTTTCGTCTCTATATTTACACAGCCATTGCTCCTGTCCCCCTCTCATCGTTTGCTGGGGAGCCGACCCAATCCATCGGCAGGTCCTTTTTAAAGGGATATGCCGCCGTTTGTTTAGAAGGGGCGATCATTGTGCTGGCTTGCATTGTTTTTTCGGCATTTGCTACCGCGCCATCGGTCGTGAACGAAGGCGCACAGGCGGTGACCATGGTCTGGACGTACATTGGCGAACTGATTTTCAACATGCTGGTTCTCGTCGGCATGGTGAAAATGGCGGATCGGATCGTGCGGGAGATGATGGGGCTGTAATCGAAGGCATGCTGACGGGAGGGAAGGCAGTTCGGGGAGTATTACCGGATGGCTGCCAAAAAGAGCCTCAAAAGCGCCAGGGCATCGTTTCGTTGCTTTTCAGTACATTGGTTTAGTGCAGCTAAAATCAGTTCGGTATCATTGCTTTTGCTATTTGTCTCTTGCTCCAGCAACAACTCATTTGGGGATAGTTTCAGCAGGGTACAAATACGAAGCATGGTTTCAATGGACATGCCGGCTTGTCCGCGTTCAATATCGGCACAGAATCTGGGGACTCTCCCAATATACTCGGCCATTTGTTCTCGCGAGATATCCAAAGCTTCTCGCTGTTTCCGAATGCGCTGTCCTACCTTCTTTCTATCGTACACACTCATCATTGGTCACCCCTTTACAATCAGGTTCAGTTTATAACTCCTATTATGGAGGAGCACATAATTGACTGAAATGAGTTTAAAAAGTACTATCAGGGTAGTTTTTCCGATGACAACATGCTAATGCTTCATGATAGAGTTGCAAACAGAATGAGGAAGAGGAGTGCAAATGAGTGGATGATCTAGTAAGAAAACTGGAGAAAGAGATGCAAAAATTAAACGAGCTTGGCGAAAAATCGTTGATGCAATCGATTCCTTTATCCGACAATCAAGAGGTTCAGGAACAGAGTAGGAGGGTAGACGAGTTGATGGTGCAATATCAACGAATGAAGGCCAAGGATAGGCAACCGATACGGTAAAAGAGGGATGAAAGGGGCAAGGTCATGGGATTTCCAACGTGGTTCCGAGGAGCCATTCAAAGGCGATTGGATGAGGTTTCGGCACAAATCGAACATCATCCAGAGCTGAAAAAAATTAGGGATGAAGAAGATGAGGCGTTTCACACTATATTTTCGGGGCTGATCATGGCTCAAACACCTGAGTTTGAAGACTGGGAGGACAAGTATATTCTCAAGCAAGCCATGATGAATGAACGGCTGTACATGCAGGGATTGACAGATGGCATACAACTTGCCACTGCTTTACTGAATCATTCCGCTTTGCCGCCACATGAAACGCCGGTTACATTCAGTCACGAAAAGGGCCAAGCGAAGGCGAAGCCGTAAGAACAGGAAGCAATTGGGAGGGATGACATGTGGAAGTGAAAATCAACCGGGAGATCCGGGAATATACGGAAAGCATCTTTTTTGGACTGTCCTTGCGACAGTTCTTTTTTTCTGTTTTGGCCGTAGGTGTGGCGATAGCGCTGTACTTTATGCTGCGCAGTCGTTTCGGCATTGAGACACTCAGTTGGGTATGCGTCTTAGGTGCGGCCCCCTTCGCCGCCCTGGGCTTTATCCGGTACCACGGTATGAATGCCGAGCAATTGCTATGGGCGTATATCAAATCGGAATTTTTAATGCCGCGGCGCTTGGTCTTCCACTCGACGAACACGTATGCGGCGGCGTTAAGCAAGACCATAGAGCAGTATGAAAAAGGAATGAAGCGCCATGATTAAGACGTTAAGTCGTATCATCAAGCAGGATAAGGAACGATTTGTTATACCGAAAGGCGTACAACAAGTGATCCCGATTCGCTCTATTTGGGCGGACGGGATTTTTTTAGTTGGCAACAAGTTTTCCAAGACGTATCGCTTCGAGGACATCAATTATTCCGTCGCCTCCCGCGAAGATAAGGAAGCGATGTTCCTGTCGTATTCCGAATTGCTCAATTCCTTTGATAGCGGGGCGACAACGAAAATCACCATCCATAACCGGAGGCTGAATCGAGCGGATTTTGAAAGTTCGGTCTTCATTCCGCTTCAGCAAGATGAGCTGGACGAATATCGACAAGAGTATAATCAGATGCTGCTGGAAAAATCCGTTGGGGCCAACGGTACGATTCAAGAGAAGTATATAACGATATCCATTGCCAAACCCAATATCGAAGAAGCCCGGCATTATTTTTCTCGAGTTGGGACCGATCTGATCGCCCATTTTTCTCGTCTCGGCTCCAAATGTACGGAACTGAACGCCACTGAGCGGCTGCGTATTTTTCACCATTTCTTCCGCCAGGGAGAGGAAACGGACTTTCGTTTCGACTTGTCGGAAACGATGCGCAAAGGACATGATTTCAAAGATTATATTTGTCCGGATACGTTTGAGTTTGAAAAGGATCATTTTCGGATGGGGAAGCTTTATGGCCGGGTCATCTTCCTGCGTGAGTATGCCAGCTATATCAAGGACAGTATGGTATCCGAGCTTTGCGACCTGCATCGCAACCTATTTCTGTCCCTTGACATCATTCCGATACCAACGGATGAGGCGGTTCGCGAAATCGAAAACCGTTTGTTGGGCGTAGAGACGAATATTACGAACTGGCAGCGGCGGCAAAACAATAACAACAACTTCTCCGCCGTTATCCCGTATGACATGGAGCAGCAGCGAAAAGAGAGCAAGGAATTTCTGGATGACCTGACGACTCGCGACCAACGCATGATGTTTGGCTTATTGACGATGGTGCATGTGGCCGAAAGCAAGGAGCAACTCGACAACGATACCGAAGCGATATTGACGACGGCCCGCAAACATCTGTGTCAATTCTCGCCTCTTATGTACCAGCAGATGGACGGTCTAAATACCGTGTTGCCTTATGGTTTACGGAAAGTACATGCTTTGAGAACGTTGACGACAGAAAGCACAGCGGTGTTTATCCCGTTTCGGGCGCAGGAAATCATGCATGAAGGCGGTATTTACTACGGACAAAACGTCATCAGTAAAAATATGCTCATTGCCAATCGCAAGCAGTTGCTCAATGGAAACAGCTTTATTTTGGGGGTATCGGGCTCCGGAAAAAGCTTTACGGCAAAAAGAGAAATCGTCAATCAAATACTGGCCAGCGGCGATGACATTATTCTGATTGACCCGGAACGTGAATATTCCGCCCTAGTAGAAGCGCTAGGCGGAGAGACCATTCATATCTCGGCCACGTCACCTAATCATATCAATGCGATGGATATAAACCGGCAATACGGTGACGGAGCAAATCCGATCATTTTAAAATCCGAATTTGTTCTTTCGTTATGCGAGCAACTGATCGGCGGTTATCAGTTGGGAGCGAAGGAAAAGTCGATTATTGACCGTTGCACGGCCAGTGTGTATCGAAAATATCTGCAAAGCAATTACAAAGGGCAACCGCCTACCTTACAGGATTTTCGAGCGGAACTGCTCAAGCAATCCGAGCCGGAGGCGCAGGACATCGCGCTGGCGATTGAACTGTTTACCGCTGGCAGCTTGAATACGTTCGCCCAGCCGACTAACGTCAACGTTCATAACCGGCTGATCTGCTATGATATTTTGGATTTGGGCAAGCAACTGTTGCCGATTGGCATGCTGGTTGTATTGGACAGCATTCTGAATCGAATTACACAAAATCGCGCCAAGGGGAAAAACACGTTTATCTTCATCGATGAAATTTATCTGCTTTTCCAACACGAGTACAGCGCCAACTTTTTGTTCACGTTATGGAAACGTGTCCGAAAGTATGGCGCTTTTTGTACGGGGATTACGCAAAACGTGGATGATTTGTTGCAAAGTCATACGGCCCGAACGATGCTGGCCAATAGCGAATTTATCGTGATGCTGAATCAGGCCAGTACGGATCGCAAGGAGTTGGCGGAACTGCTTAATATTTCGGATCTCCAGCTTTCTTATATTACAAACGTCGATGCCGGGAATGGGCTGTTAAAGGTCGGCAGTTCTCTCGTGCCATTTACAGATAGCTTTCCACGGCATACAAAACTTTACCGTTTGATGACCACGAAGCCGGGAGAATCGCTGTAAACCCTTGGCAAGCGGCTGATGAGATGCTTCATCAGCTGCTTGCCAAGGTATGTAGATTCGACTGGTCACAGCCGTCTGAGACAAGTGGTACTTGCTGGCTAATTGAGTGATGGTTAATTGGAGATGGAAGTCATTCCGGCGTGCAGAAAAAGAATTGACCAGGGCTTAATATGAAGAGTAAAGGTATATTTTACTATTCTATCGCTAGCGCACGACTACAAGACTATTTAAATTACTCTAGTCCTACGACTGTCGGGTTAGTCTGTTTCCCATTGAGAGGAGTTGTTTCATTATCGGTCTTTCAAAATACGGATGGTAGCACCTAATCTGCATACATAACTGAACAACAGGGCTTGCTTCTCATCATGGTGTTGCCATGAGAGCGGGAGTTGATATTGTTGGTTAATATCAAGTCGCGTGCAGCTCGTGCTGCCAGAGAACAGGCCCTAACTAAATTCGCTATCAGGCTCATTGAAGATGTGCCGCTGACAGGATTGCCATGCTTGCGGAATGGTGTTGCACGTTCAGTGGATCAATATTCGAACCCTTTGTGTGTACTTTCGAAGGGTCTTTTTTGTTTTCCTTTATTACGCATTAAGTTTAAAGGCGACACAGGCTGCCGTTCGCCTCCTCCTTGTTTTGGCTTGCTTGGCAATCAAAACAAGGGAGAGGGATGAGAGTGAAAAAAATCAATCTTCGCGATATGTATCCTTTCTATCAAACGGATGTCTGGATCAAGGTGGATGAGGAGATCGTACAGGAGATGCGACGTTTCGAGTTGCTTGAAAGCGCTTATAAATTGCGCGCTCATCGTCATCGGGCATATTACTCTCTGGATCGAAACGATGGCATCGAAAACGATATTCTGTTTCCTTCTCGTTCTACTGAAACAGAGTATGAAGAAATGGCCTTTCGAAGAGAGCTTTACGCAGCGATGTGTCGATTACCGAAAAAGTCGTTTCGACGTATTTACTCACATTATTTTTTAGGGATGAGTAAGGTCGCTATCGCTCGTGTAGAGCAGGTGGATGAAAAGGCTGTACGCAAGTCCATCGAAAGCGGGCTGAAGAAGTTGAAGCAAATTCTCGGGAATAAGTGATTTTGAATCATAGGGTCCGATTTTATTCCCAAAATGAAAGGGCTATTAGAGGGTGATGTTCAAGGCGACGATTGGCGGTTATATGACTAATCGTCGCCTACTATGAAAGGAGTGCCAAAGTTATGTTTCCCGGTATGTTTCGTGATGTAGAACACGAAAAGTTTTACAGCGATATGCTGAGCCGTTTTTATCGCCAAGATGTCTATCATCGTGCGTTGTTTTACACGTTAGGCTTGACGCGAGAAACGAGGACGCATGTTCAGGACTTGTTTGACTTTTCAAACGACAGCATCCGACCGAAAGGTTTAAAGGCTTCCTAGCAAACAGGTACTTCCCTTCGAGCAAGCCGCTTGGCCTTTAATCTGTGGAACGGATGGGCAGAAGAACAGCAGGAACGGGATTCCACGCCGCACGAGTTGTTTGATTGTCGTTATGCGCCTTATTTCTTTGAGGCGATTCGCTTGCGTTATCCGGAATATTGCAGGAGCCATGACCGGGTTCCCCAACGTATGAACGGTCCAACCCGTTAATGGATATGCCAGGAGGGCAACTTTGATGAAGGATATAAAGACAAGGACACGGGTGAAGAACATTAAGAAGCTGGATCGCTTCTCCAACTTGATGGCAAAAGCAAAGTCTGTCGATGTACGTTCCAAACATAAGTCATCTAATCGCCATGATTCGGAATCTACAGGTTCCTCTGTGGTGTACGCGCAAAATCAATCCGTGAGGGCGGCAAAAACCACGCTGCGCAAGGGGATGCGCATCATTCCAGGTGTGAGCAAAGGAGCAATTCGTCTTCTTCGGAAAAAACGGGAGCGCTTGATAGGGACGGCGAAGGAGAAAGAAACCATGCCTCAGCAATCGGGGGAAACGGCGAGCGGTCGGCGTTCACGTAAGCGAAGCGGCATTCAAGTGAGCAAACGTTCGGTTGTTTCTGATAAACAACAAGCGCTGTCCGCCCATTCAACAGGTGCCATACAAGGAAGAGATAATCGTCAGGCTGTACATTCATTTTCCCAAACCAAGCGTCCATTGCGTTTGCGGAAGCCTGTTGGCGGGAAATATCCTTTGTTTTCCGAAACAGTGATAGGGAAGCAACGCTATATTCATCGAATGGTGCGGGCCAGGATTGTCAGTCGGAAACAAGCTCAACAACCCCAAGCTCAAGCTAAAAGTGAAACCCAGTCAAACCCGATGTCAAAACCTGTCGAGAAGCGTGTCACGACCACGAACACCCTATTCAAGACTACCGTGCGTTCTCGTGACAAACGTTCGAGTCTACAACCCGGCGAAATGACAATCGGGAGGAAACGAAATCCCGCCCCCGTTCGTTCTTCCGCTCATAAGCTGGTGAAGCCGCATGCAGGTGTATCCGGGCGTGTCAAAACGGGCGGCAAAGTCATCAAGGTGCTTTCCCATTCAGTAAAACCGATTCATCAGTCTAGCCAAGAAAAAGGACAGGTCCATAATCCAACAGATAGGATGAAACATAAAGCCAGGGAAGCGTAAAAAGCAGCCTTTCGATTGATGACCATGCACCGTTCAAAGCAGCGGCTGCAAGCTGTTGCCAGATGGAACATTCGCATGATTCGTGTAGCGGAGAAAATGACTGCGGTACTCGCCAAAGGCATGATCGCTCTTTTAGGTGTTAGCGGTACGGTGATCATCTTGCTATGCATCATGATGGCTGTTGCTGCGGTTGTATCATCTCCTTTTGGCATCTTTGTCTCCAGTGATAATACGGATAGCGATGTATTGCCGCTTTCTGACATCGTACAAGACATCGACAACGAATTTGCTGTCCGACTGGAGGACATACGTCGGGATGCAGGCTCAGTGGATCGTGTAGAAATCCATTATCTCGGAAGCGCTGATAATACTCGCATCGATAACTGGATGGACGTCATCGCGGTCTTTGCGGTTCGTACCGTAATGGACAGCGAAAACGGCATGGACGTAGCCACACTGGACGCCACTCGGGTGGATGTGATTCGCTCCGTCTTTTGGGACATGAATCAACTGGACTCTTACGTGGAAACGATTGAACACAGGGAAACGATTACGGTGGAACATGAAGATGGGAGCACGAGTAAGGAAACGATAACCTGGTATGAATCGGTATTGCACATTACAGTTGCCAGTCATACTGCTGGGCAGCAGGCCGACATCTACGACTTTACAATCGAACAAAGAGAGATCATGCATGAAATGTTGTCGGCGGAGTTCCGCCCGCTCATGTTCGCGCTTCTCGGTAAAGATATGGATGTTGGGTTAACGACTGAGCAGCTTGAAATCGTTTATCACGATCTGCCGAAAGGGGAATGGGGCGGTGAAGCTGTCCGCTTGGCATTGACTCGCTTGGGCGATCCATACAGTCAAGTTTTGGCCGGGCAAGACCGCTATACAGATTGCAGTTATCTTGTTCAATGGGTGTACCGGCAGTTGAGCATTCAGTTGCCGCGGACGGCGGCTGAACAAGCCAGACATTGTGTCGATAACGGGTGGACAATCCGTTTTGAAGATTTGGCTCCGGGCGATTTGGTCTTTTGGAGCTATGCCAGCAATGGTCGGTTTATGGACATTACCCATGTTGGCATCTATGCCGGAAACGGCAAGGTCGTCGATGCTTCATCCACTCGCGGACAAGTGGTTTACCGGAATTTGTTTGACGCCGATCAACAGGTGCTGTATGGGCGGCCGTTTCAAATGAACGTACAAAATGTTTATAGCTAAAAACAAAGTAACCCCGGGGAAAACTCTCCCGAGGTTACTTTGACCGATGCTTTCGGATTATAATTTCATTATAAACGATTATTGTCTCTACCGCTACTATTGTCTATTTCTAATGGTTCAAATAAATAGTTAGTATTTTACTTGGGCCGAGGTGCTAGTTGCGGTTTCTAAAATTCTGTTCCTCTCTTTGATAGTGGCTGTTGTCACCACTCTGTAGGTGTTGCCCGAGGTAACGTAATATTCTTTTTCAAAACTAATGACAATGTTTGTTCTGTAACGGGCATCCAATCCGCAAAAAGCGACTTCATAAGAATCAGAAAAGATAGTAACATAATAATTTTGATCTCTTCTGTTACATATTCTGATTTCAATCGTCATCATATAGTAGACAACATGATATTGCTTCAGTATCTTTTTCTGATAGCTATGAAATTTAATGGGAGGGAAGGGTTATGTAACTCAACTTTCGCAGCATGAAATGGGCAAACAGGCCTTGATGTAGCTGGGTAAAGTTGCAATCCATTGCTGGAGTTGACGTTGAATCAGAGCCGAAAGCTTTTTTCCTGCTTTCGTAGTGATTTCGTTGATCAGATCGAGCAGTTGCTGCAAGGCGATGGCCCAGTCCAATGTGCCAACTTCGTCGCACAACACATAAAACAGACCGCCGAACGAGCGAGCATCCGTACTTTGCCGATGCTGCCAGGCCAGCAAAATATAGCGGGAGAATACAATCGTCGTATGGCTGATCAGTAAATCATAGGAGCGGCCTTGAAACTCCTTCTGCAAACGAAGCAGCGACTTGGTGCACTTGAAGAAGACCTCGATGCCCCAGCGGATCCCGTAAATACGGATCACGTCCTCCACGGAGAGGGAAAGATCCGTCGTCAGCACCGCGAGCCATTCGTTCTTCTTCGTGCGATGACGGACGAATACCACGTGAACCGGTATGCCGGAGGCAAGCTCGGTTCGAATCGAACGAAGGATGCCTCGTTTCTTGCTTTGCACCGGAGACGCTGCGGTGTATAGTTCTTTGAGCGACAGCTTCCGGCCTTGAACAAGGAAACGCTTATTGTCGTTCTTGACCATGCCGATCACGTCGAGCCCGCGGGAGGCGATCTCGCCAATGAGGGGCGCGTGCGTGAACCAACTGTCCATCAAGACATAGGAGGCCGTGGCTCCGGCGGCAAGCGCGCGATCCAACATCGATACAATCACCTGCGGAGCCGACAGGAGTGCTTCTTGACGTCGCTTATACCCGTTCGTCCGTTTGTCGATCTTCTCGTTCATGCCGTTAATGGCAGATTTGCCGGAACTGAGCAGCGCGAAGTCCAGCGGCAGGAAGGTATGGCCGTCGGACCATCCCATGGTGAGCATACGAAATCCCTTGTAATAAGCGCCGGTGGCATGATCTTTGAACCTGGCCAGCAACTCAACGGCTTTGCTGCGGTTGCGTTCGAACATGGAATCGTCGACGATGAAGACGGTGTCCGATCTGCCGACGTAAGCACGCTGACCTTCTGCACCGTCGCGACGCTGAGCGACGTCAGAAAACGACGCCAGGCAAAGCCTGCATGGTTGAGGAAACGATAGACGGCATCCTTGCCGGGAAAGGAGTCGCCCTTGCTGCTCTCGAGCAGTCGAAACCAATTCTTCTGGTGAAACAGAAGGACAAAGACGAGTTGGAATAGCCGAGCACAGCTAAAGCCAAATCGCTTACGGAATCCGGCTTGTTGAAGATGTTTCATCACTTTCAGTTCTTGAAAAGCAGGCTTTAATTCGTTTGGCAGTTGATTCAGATCGGGCTGATGGTCTATCATGATGGTTCTGTCTGGTAGTGATGGCTTGACACTCTCACTTTACCAAACGAAGTGGTGTTTTTCTATTTTGGCAAGCTGGCTATTCAACAGACCGTAAGACCGTTCTACAACTGGTTTTACATTGATTTTCTAGGTGCAAAAGTTGAGTTATGTAACATAAAAGAAAATCAAGGAACTCCGTTGCCTACTGTAATCGCTTACTCTTTTGTTAAAACAAAAAATGTTAGGAGCTATTCCTGTAATGAATTATATTGAACTTTGAAAAAGAAGAGTACCTCCAGTATTATGGGGTTCGGTCGAGTAAGCACAAGGGATTCGGGATTTGTATGTCGAAATCATATGCAAAGGAATCTTCGGAAAACAGCCCAAAATCCTTGCAGAAGGAGCGATGAAAATGTTCAAGACGACAGCACACCTCGACAATCAATTGATCCTGCCTGGCGATTTCTTTCTTCCCTTCGGCGGAAAACTGGATGAAGGGAATCGCTGGGTTCAGTTGGCTCAGTTGGTGTCGTGGGCGGCGGCTGAACAGAAATACGGTCGTTTCTTCAAAGACACCTTCCGCGGTCAGCAAACGATCAGCCTGCGGATGGGCTCGGCGCGCTGATCATTCAGGAGCGCATGCAGTTGACCGATAGAGAAACCCTGGCGTCGATCAGCGAGAATCCCTATATGCAATACTTCATTCCTTTGCCCGGATTTGTCATGAAGCCGCCGTTCCACCATTCCATGATGACGCATTTCCGCAAACGTCTGACGGACGTGCTGGCCGAGCTGAACGAGATCATCGCCACCGAGGGCGCGAAGGAAATGAGAGACGATGACAACGATCCAAGCAACGTGATCGGCGGCGCCACCGGAAGCGTCCGAACTTGAGACCGATGAGGCCATCGATTCCACCGCGGCGTCGGAAACGCCAGAACAACCGAATCAAGGGACACTGTTGGTGGACGCCACCTGCGCCCCGGCGGATGTGGCGTATCCGACCGATCTGAATTTGCTGAATGAAGCGCGGGATAAAAATCGTTCAGCAAACCCGAATCAGGGCCCCAAATCGCGAATGCTGTAGAACAGTTATTCGAGTACGAGAAAAGAGGCACGGTGTGGCGAGCGGAAGGCATTGCGCCGGTCGACTTTAATATGAGTCCAAAATCGCCCTAATCTGTACAACTTGCTGCCTCGCTTTTATGACACAACGAAAGACAAAATCATCGTTTAAAAAAGCGAGCTCCCTTTCTCTACATGGGGCTCGCTTTTCGAGATTCGCAGCTGAGCAAAGTTCAACGATCGTTATCCGTGAGGAACTTAATGCTGCTACTGTCGCCTGAATATTTGCATCTCCTCGCCCCATGCTTTATTATATTTTCATCGACAAATTTGCAGGTCTAAACAAGGAGGTTCATTCGTCCATGTGCCCCCGTACCAAAGAACAAAATGAGCTGATCCGCATGCAGCGCAGAGAACAGATCCTGGACGCCGCCGCGCACGCCTACTTCCGCACGGGAGGCAGCTTTGATATTCGCGACGTCGCCCGCGAGGCCAAACTCGGTTACGGCACGGTATACCATTATTACCCCAACCGACATTTATTAATCGAAGATGTGCTGGATAGCGGCTTCGAGCGATGCGAGCAAGCCCTGGCAGAATGGGCGAATATCAGAGGCGGAAGCCCGAATGATAGTCAACTGTTGACGTATTGCAAGGCGTTGCTCCGGCTGTGGCAGTCGGATGCCCGCGCATATCTCGTCTACAAAATGGCGGCGGAACATTATGCAGGCTTGCCTGAGAAGGATCGGCACCCCGTCAAGAGACGATTCATGGAACGCTTGTACGTCCCGCTTCAATCGATCGCCCGGCGCGAAGACGACAGCGTCGACCATATGCTTGTCGTGCTGGTCGGCTGCAGCGGGCTACGCTACTATACGGGCGCTTCCGAGTTGGACGTCGATCGAATCGCCCAGCTCGCAATGCAAGCTATTACGAAGGAGTCCTGATACGAACATGATTATCCTAAAAAGCAAGCATGAAATTGAGGCCATCCGCAAGGCATGCCAAGTGGTGGCCGAATGCCATCGCACGATCGCCCCGCTCATCAAACCGGGCATCACGACGAACGAGATTGATCGCATATTCGAGGACATTATTTTGAAGCATGGCGCCAAGCCATACGAGAAGGGCTACAAGGGCTATCCATATGCGACGTGCGCCTCCGTCAACGACGTGATCGCGCATGGATTTCCTAGCGATAAGCCACTTGAGGAAGGCGATATCGTGACGATCGACACGGTTGCGGAGCTCGACGGCTGGCTCGGCGATTCGGCCTGGAGCTATGCGGTCGGGAAGATCTCGCCTACGGCCGAGAAGCTGATGCGCGTCACGAAGGAATGCCTTGACCTCGGCATCGCGCAGGCGCAGCCCGGCAATCGGCTCGGTGACGTGACAAGCGCGATCCAGCGGCATGCGGAGTCGCACGGCTTCGGCGTCGTGCGCGACCTTCTCGCCCATGGCATCGGTCGTGACCTGCACGAGGAGCCGACTTATGTGCATATCGGCAATCCCGGCAAAGGCCCCCGCATCAAGGAAGGCATGGTGTTCACGATCGAGCCCATGATCACCGAAGGCACCTATTACATGACAATCGATCCGGACGGCTGGACCGCGCGGACGCTGGACCGTAAGCTTGCCGCCCAATACGAGCATACGATCGCCATCACGGCTGAAGGTCCACAAATCCTGACGGCGCAATAGAATGATTAGTAGTCGACCAACGGGATGGTCGGCTGCGGAGGCTGCCACAGCTTTGCCTGCCAATGGATGGGTCGAGGAGGAGGTCGAGTTCCATACGCTCGACTCCGCTTGCTCCATTGTGCTCGGTTATGGAAGACAAGCGAAAGCGCTCATGCCCGCCGAGATGAGGGACGCGGTCCGGGCGGAAGCGCAAACCATGTGCCCGTTATACGATGAATCGTGCACGTGATTGGAACCCCAGCTGATCTCCCGTCAAGATCCGGCTTCTCCGATCATCTGCAGTTCAATTTGCTTCATTTCATAACCTTTTTAAAGGTTTCCCTTTTTTCTTCAACAGACGAATGAAGGTGCTCCCACTTGTTATCCAAACGTTTTACCTCTTGGTCGATCTCATCCATCTGAAGGGAGGAGTCACGAAAGGCCTTTTTCGTTTGTTCAATTCGCGGTTTTTGCCGATTCAACCGCTCAAGCCACTCTTTGTAGTAAAAACGGGAAAATTCAATAAGATGATGCTCCTCAAGAGGCGCCCCCTCCCATGTACGACCAATAAAACGAATCATCTCCTGCGGCAGATAACTCGTGTGCAAGCGCGGTTCGACAGGAAGATCCAACGCTTCGGGCAGCCGGCTAATCGAGTGTGTAATGTAGACTAAAAGTACCCCGAAAGAGCAAAGTGAAATCCCCGGAAAAAACAAGCAGAAATCCCCCAATAAATCGTGGGGGAATAGACCGCAACAGAAGACTCCTGTATCCTATTCATAGAGAGAAGCGAAAGGTTATGGGGACGGGGAGATGCTCAAGATGGGACAGATCGAGACGATCAAAGATTTATCCGGGTTTTATTTTTATATTCGACTAATTAAAACTGCTTACCAGTATTCGTTCACACACTGCTCAAGAAAAAATGAGCTCTGCGAAATTATCCAAGCGTAAGAAATCGCCGCCCAGCTCTCGTCAACGAAAGCGAGCGGCGACAACTCGGCTGACACGAGGTCTGTCAAAGAACTGCTGGTCATCCAGGAGCTTTATCGTCATCATCGCGCTGCTGCACGCTAGACCCGTCGTGCACGGCTAAAAAGCGAAATGTTCAGCATGCCCTGCTTAAACGATACGCGCCAATCCTCACCTGTCTCATACCTGTGCCCATGGTGTCTGGGCACTCGACCTCGCCATCGATTGTGGTGAATCAGAAATACGTGGGGTGCTGCACCGTTATCGTCAGGAACAACTGTTTATGCGGTCAGGGGTGAAACTGTCGCGTCAGTCGATAGCGAACTGGCTGATCGCAGACACGAGCAGCGGGTAGTGGCTCTCACCACTGTACGGCTAAATGGACGCCGAATGACTGAAACGGGATATCATGCAGTAGTTATCTTGCCAGATTACCACTACATTGATCTGTTCATTCACTCGTCCTCGGCCAGCCGCCAGTTGTCCATGTTTTCTCCAAGTATCCGACAACCGCCCACGCCATCAGACTGCTCACAATCGTGAACGGTGTTTCCGGGTACAGACTGATCAAAGTAAAACTGACCGTATTGTTCAAGGCATGCAACACCATCACAAGCAGGATGGAGCCTGATCGTTCAAAGATAAAATTGGTGATATAGTTCATGGCGACGATGGACGCTGTAAATCCAATCAGAGAAGGCACAAGAACAGCCAGCCCCGCGTCCACATACAAAATAAAGAGCAACGGATAGTGCCATAATGCCCAGATGAAGCCCCCCTTCCATGCAGCGTGCCAGAAATCTTGTTCCCTTGTCTTCAAATAAGGATACAGATATCCGCGCCAACCAAACTCCTCGGTTCCGCTTGTCAGCACATTTGAAATGAAATATCCGATTACGGATAACGCAACCGCTTGCCATGTTGCATCCGCCAAACTGCTGAGCAGGATGCTGAGTACGAACATCGGAATTGCGATCACGATCGGAATAGATAATGCGAAACGGATATCAGCTCGACCCGGACGTCTGAACAGTATAACTCCCTCTCGGGTACGGACCGCAAGGAATCCGAGCAAAGGACCGAACACGCCTAGTGCGAATAACAGTTGAACAATGGAAAAATTTCCGGCAAGATGAAAAATCGTCATATCCGTTCGTAAAAAATGGTCTGTCGATCTGCTCCACCGATAAGCTGAAATCCAACACCCCCATGTCCAACCGAAAGAAATGATCAGATACACAATCAATGCTGATTTCCGAATCATGTTTATTTCTCCTTTTCTGTTCATCTACAATGAAAAGCTCTCAGGATCTTTTCCCAAGAGCTTCATTGCAATGGTCGTTACCGATGGCAGGAAAATCTCAACCTTTCGGAAATGATTTGTGTTGATTAAGTTATCATAACATGAGCGGAAACTGCGTCCAAGACGGAGGCTCCATGGCTAATTGTAATTCTTTTGGTATCATGGCTTTTCAATCAGGGTATTTGAGGTATGCCTTTTATCTGCTGGCGCTATCCCACAAAGCAAAGAACTTCAGGGGATGTTTCCTTATTGTGATCAGGAAAATTGTCCAGTAACGTTCGTTCTTCGATTTTAGCCTGGGTTAGTTACAGGTATCCAACCCGTTAGCAGCGCTCCGCCTTCCGAATGGTTGCCTGCGGAGAGCTCACCTCCGTGAAGCCTTACAATTCGTTGTGAAATGGTCAGCCCTAATCCGCTACCTCCAGTTGAACGATTTCTAGATGCTTCACCACGATATAGAGGTTCAAAAACTCGATGTAGTTCTTCCGAGGAGAAGCCCGGGCCGGTATCACGGATCATAAACTTTATTTTGTTACCTTCTTTATAACATTGAACAACAATTTCACCATACGAGGGTGTGTGTCTGACGGCATTATCCAACAAATTGTTCATCGCTCGTTCCAATAAATGCACATCACCGTTAATGAAGCAGTCGTCTTCAATATGGGTCGAAATCGAGAGGTTCTTTTGGCGAGCTAGCGGACTTAAACTGTCAATCGATTTCAGGATGATGAATTTAATATCAATCTTCTGATGATGAAGATCCATCTGCACATGCTCCATCTTTGTAAATGTGAACAGGTCCTCTACCAACCGGTCCAATTGCGCCGATTTTTCCTTACAAACGGCCAAATATTTGGTTATTTTATCCGGGGATTGGGCAATGCCTTGTTCCAGACCATCCAAGTAACCTCGTAAAGCGAACAATGGGGTACGCAAATCATGAGCGACAGCTGTAATGACGAATCGGCGCTCTTCTTCCAATTCCGCTTGTTTTTGAAAAGCTTTTTGCATTCCATTCACCATCATTTCGAATGCATCGCGTACCTCAGAGATTTCGGTGATATAGGATCCAGGCAACTCTACGTCCCAATCTCCTGCAGCGACTTTTCTGGCTGCAAAGCTCATCTTTTCGAGAGGCTTAAGAAGAAACCTTCGCATTTCAACACCGACAATAAAAAAAGCTAACAATAGCCCGGTAAATATCGAAATGAACTTAGCCGCATTTGACTTCGGAAGATAAATAATGACCTTTCCGAGCAAATGCCCGTCCTCTATAATGGAGAACCGTTCGGTAGAAGGCAATATGCCATGGCTCTGTGGATTAGAACGGTAAATTTCTTGATCTGATGCAGATAGAATAGCCGCTTCCATTTTCGCTTGTTGCAACTCATGATGCAATTGGTTTTGCCAATTCGGATCCCTCCATTTGTTCGAATTGGTTTCGATCAGCTGTACGATCTTCTCGATCCATTGTCCTTGCAGAATCTCGGCTTGAGCTCCGTTTTTTGCGAAGCTGAGCGTTTTTGTCTCTATGAAGTGTGTTGTCACATAAAAGATCCACGGCACTAACATTAAGAAGAAGAAAAGCAGTATAGTAAACGAACGAATACGAAGTGTTCTCATCTTAACCTCCCTCGAAGCGATACCCTATTCCCCATACGTTGACTAGGTATTGAGGATGGTTCGGATCGGATTCAATTTTCTCGCGAAGTCGACCGATGTGCACCCGAATCGTATGCCTGTCACCTACCCCATTCCAAAATTTCGAAAGTATCTGTTCATATGAAAAAACATGCCTGGGGTGTTCGGCAAATAATCGCAATAATTCATATTCCCTCGGGGTGAGCACTACACTCTTCCCATCCACGAATACTTCTCTTGTGGATAGATTTAGCTTGATGCGGCCAAAATCCAAGATTCTCTCACTCATTTGCAGTTGGGAAACAGAACGTCGTAGTACAGCTTTTATCCTGGCTACAATTTCACCGGGTGAAGCGGTTTTGACAATATAATCATCGCCGCCGAGCGTCAGGCCGCGAATCTTGTCCACATCGTCGCTGCGTGCGCTCAAGAAAAGGATCGGAACGTTACTCTTCTCCCGAATCCGGCGACATAACTCAAACCCGTTTTGACCCGGCATCATGATGTCAAGAACAATACAATGAATGGAATTCTGCTCAAACAATGTCCAAGCTTGAACAGAATCGCAAGCGGTTATAACGCGATAATTTTCATACTCTAAAAAGTCGCTCAATAGTTCAACAATGCTTTGATCATCGTCTACAACCAGTATGGTACTGATTTCACTCATGAATATCCCACCTTTGAAAACTAGTTTATCATTTAACCCCATGCAACAAACAGAACCACCTAATTTGTGATGATTTGTTTATTGTTTTGTGACCTTTATACAACTTCATTTGAGATACTCGTTTGTTACGATACTTCTTGCCGAGTCGGACAGCAAATATCGCGAGTTAGGGCCCGTTCTACGCAAAAACGGATGAAGGAGGTTGACAAACTTGGAATACGGAAGTTTCTCATTTTTTCCATTCGGTGCTCTATTTTGTCTTACGCTTTTTTCTTTTGTCGCAATTCGAATTTATCTGATTCGTCATCGCTACAGAGATTCCAATCCAAAAGACCGTGACATCGCATTGATTCTAAAAGGTCGGATGGCGAGTGGTGAAATCGACGAGAAGGAATATCACAGGCTGAAGGATCTTCTGACAAAATAACTTTTCCCTGATACGATCCGCAGGTTCGAGGATCAATCTATTGACTTTGAATATGAGGAGGTTTATGGATGTTAACGGTTCAAGTCGTGCTTTTTGATGGCTTTGACCTTCTGGATGCCATTGCACCTTACGAAGTTTTTTGTGCCGCGGCAATGTATGCTGAACACGCGTTAAGCGTAGAATTCGTTACCGCTGAAGGGCCGAGATCCGTCACCAGCGGCATCAACGGGTTAAAAATTGAAGCGAGTGGCAGACTGAACCCGGAACGAACAGGCATCATTCTTGTACCTGGCGCGTCGGGCGACGTCGAAGGAGATGGGCCGAATTCGCCCCCAGCCATTCTGTCGCGGGCACTGAATACCGAATTGGTTGAAATGATTGAGCAAGCACTCGGGCAAAATGACATCATCGTTGCCACGGTTTGCGGCGGTTCCCTGTTACTGGCCATGGGAGGGCTCTTGGAGGGCAGACCAGCGGTAACGCATCATCTGGGCATGGATGTACTTGGAGCAACCGGAGCCATTCCCGTTCCTGCACGCGTAGTGGATAGCGGCAACCTGGTCACTGGTGGCGGCGTTACTTCGGGACTCGATGTAGCGCTGTATCTGGTGGAACGCGAGCTTGGACCGCGCATCGCGCACGCGGTAGAGCAACTGTTCGAATACGAACGGAGAGGAACGGTCTGGCGGGAAGAAGGAAGGGCGCCTGGCTCTCACAAGGCAGAGACCGACGAAGAAACGAACGCGACGAACAATATGGGGATGATTTATGATACCCCGGATATAAAATTACCCGGAGAATCTGACTTCGACGGGGATTGGGATACAACAATTGCTACGCCTGTTGGAAAACTGGAGGTCAAGCTCTCCATTTCCATAAGGAATGGGTTGGTCCAAGGCCAGGCTACACAAGGGGATGAGACGGTCGAGTTTATAAATCCCTTACTTCAGGACAATAAGCTCACCTGGTCGCTGCGCGTCACGAAACCTATGCGGTTAAATCTAAAATTCGAAGTTACCGTGCGTGGAGATGACATGATTGGATTCGCCAGGGCCGGCATACTGCCTGCATCCAAATTAACAGGCAAGCGTGTTACCTAACCCATAAATGCGATTTGGCAATTAAAATGAGGGGATGGATCGCATGAAGGAGTGGAAAATATCATACGGCTTATTGGCCTGCATCAGTATTCTATTTATCCTTTACGCTTTGGTGGCCAATTTTATTATCGATCCCGAAGCAAAGGCGTTTATAAGCCATAAAATCGGCCTGAAGCGCGAACTTAATCTTCCGGTCTGGATCAACGTTATGCACGTTCATGTTGCGTTTGCCTGCATCGCCATGGCGACAGGGTTGCTCAACTTCTCCAACCGCGTCCTTGAAAAAAGCCGCAAGTTCCACCGTATAAACGGCTACGTTTATTTAGTATCCGTCCTTCTTGTCGTGATTACTTCCGGATATATGGCTCCTTATGCTACCGGAGGAAAAATAAGCAGTATGGGGTTCAACGCTCTTAATCTAATATGGCTGTTTATCACCATTACGGCGCTTGTACAAATCAAAAAGAAACGCATCATTCGGCACCGGAACTGGATGATCCGAAGTTACGCCTTTTGTTTTACGAACATGACAATTCATCTCATCACCTCCCTTTTTTATCAGGGATTTGGTCTCAACTACGCTACCAGCTATACAATAGGGGTTTACGGCTCTATTGTGCTGCTGTTGATCATTCCTAACATCATTATCAGAAATATCAATCGATCCAGAAAGGCAGTGGTAGGATGAAAAAAATTATAGGAGTACTCATGTCGTTTGTACTAGTTCTATGTCTAGTTACCTCTGCAGCAAGTGCGAATTCAAAAAAAAATAATGATCCATTCAAAGACAAAAGGATGCATGTTCAAATCGTCTTGTTCGATGGTTTCGATCTGCTGGACGCATTAGCACCATACGAAGTATTTGCTGCTGCGGGAATGTACTCAAACGGAGCAGTTACTGTGGAATTGGTTTCCGCGGAAGGCAAGCGTTCTGTCCCGAGCGGTCTGAACGGGCCGGCTCTCGAAGCGCAAGCTGCATTAGACCCCAAGCGTCCTGGAATCATTTTGGTGCCCGGGGCTTCGGGCAAGCCAGCAGGAAATTCGGAAGATACCATTCCGAATATTTTAAAGAAGGCCATGATGACGGGCTTGTCGGAGAAATTGAAACAAGCTTTTAACAATGAGGAAGTTATTGTAGCTACAGTATGCGGTGGTACACTGCTGCCTGCGATGGGAGGTTTGTTGAAAGATAGACATGCGGTTACCAATCAAATAGGCATGGAAGCGTTAGGAGCTCTCGGTGCAATTCCGATTGAAGCAAGAGTCGTTGAAGATGGTCCTCGCTTCGTAAGCGGGGGAGGCGTGACTTCGGGTCTTGATGTGGCCTTGTATTTGGTTGATCGTGAGTTAGGTCCTCAAATCGCAAATGCTGTAGAACAGTTATTCGAGTACGAGAAAAGAGGCACGGTGTGGCGAGCGGAAGGCATTGCGCCGATCCATTTTGACGAAAACTAATACCGATCCGATAAGAGCAACAGCGGCAGACTAGGATGATGCAAAACACCCTGGCCTGTCCGCTGTTGTTGGCTCGATCACAGGCCAAAAGAATACAACTGGCCTGGGTTTGGCTAAATTTTCTTGGGACTGACTTGCATCTTATCCAAAACAAAGTTATCATAGATACGTGAAGTCTTTAATTCGAATGGAGGAGTGCTATGAAAACTCACAAGCCACTGATTATGCGTTTGAGGTGATGTTCCATTTACTGGCAACAACGCCGGACAAGATTACTAGACCCATCTTATGACAAATTAAAGATATTATATATCCATAGTATATTTAATCGAAAGGAAGATCACGATGGCTATTCAACATGCGAAAGATTCTACTTTTAATGAGATGGTGCAAACGGAAGGTATAACAGTAGTGAATTTTTGGGCCGCTTGGTGCGGTCCATGCAGAATGTTTGCACCTGTATTAGAGGAGTTTGAAAGGGAAGCAAATGATTCCATTAAAGTCGTTAAAGTTAATGTAGACGAAAATCCGGTAACCTCTTCACAATTTCAGATTATGAGCATCCCGACAACCATTATATTCAAAGATGGACAGCCTCTATATAAAGAAATAGGCATATTGTCGAAAGGTGAACTGCAGCAGCTTGTTGGCTCCAAATAAATCAACAAAAAAGGGGAGATTCTTTTGATTTATGATTGTGCTATTATCGGCGGAGGCCCGGCAGGACTCAATGCGGCTCTGGTACTTGGGCGGGCCAGACGCAGTGTTGCGTTATTTGATAACAGCCAGCCCCGAAATGCGGTTACACATGCCTCTCATGGATTTATAACAAGAGACGGTGTGACACCCGCCGAGTTTAGGCGTATTGCATATGAGGAGGTTCTGGGGTATCCCTCCGTTGAACTTTTACCTTGGGAGGTAACCGAGATTCACCGGACTGATCACAGGTTCGTCGCCGTGGCGTCAACCGGAAAACGGATTGAAGCACGCAAATTACTGATCACCACTGGACTTAGGGAGATTTTCCCGGATATTCCAGGTTTGCGTGATTGTTATGGAACAAGTTTGTTCAGTTGTCCCTACTGCGATGGTTGGGAGCTTCGAGATCAGCCGCTAATTGTTGTTTCCGAGAACTCTGGAGTGTTTCATATGGCCAAGCTGCTCTATACCTGGAGTAAAGATCTTGTGGTTTGTACAAATGGGCATGCGGTTCTGGACAACGATCAAAAACAACTGTTGAAATCCAGAAACATCGAAGTGGTTGAACAAGCAGTAACGATGTTTATCGGTCATGAGGGGAAATTGCGGCAGGTGGAATTTGCAGATGGCACGCGAATCGAGAGAACGGGAGGATTCATTACACCGGAATGGAAACCGAAGGCGTCTTTTCAGGGTTCGCTTGGTTATGAGGTAAATGAGTTTGGCGGTATCGCCACAAATGAGTGGGGCAAAAGCTCGGTTCCAGGTGTGTATGCCGCCGGGGATGCAGCTTACGTCATGCCTTCCCAGTTGATTTATGCCGCAGCAGGCGGAAGCAAAGCGGCGATTGGCATCAACATGGAGCTGACCGAAGAGGATTTCGTTTAGCTCTAAGTGGACATGTCCTTCTCTTGGGGAAAAGTTTCTTAGAGAGAAGGACTTTTTTCAAAAGTCATAAGTGTAATGACTGCATCAAACAGAAAGGGATGAAGAGGATGATGACGAACGATTTTTTTAATGATGCCGTTTGGGAAGCAGCTTGGAAGAAGGATCCAGATACAGCGATTAGCAAAATGAAAAAAGTTGGAATTGATCCAGCACATACTTTTGACCATAGGGCAAAGTCATTTAACGAGCAGGCGTTTAGCGAAGAAGGCAGGCGAAGAACAAAACGGATAATGAATTGGCTGGAAAGTCAGGGTGTGACATTTAAAGATACCTCCATATTAGACATTGGAGCGGCCTCAGGCGGATTTACAGTGCCGTTTGCGGAGAGAGGGGCTAGTGTTACTTCTGTGGAGCCTAGTCTTCCATTAGTTGAGCTCTTGAAAAGTAATATAACGGGATTAAAGAACGGGAATGTAGAGATTGTGGCTGAGCCTTTTGAAGACATTGATATTCAAGCAAAGGGGTGGGAAAAAGCCTTTGATTTCGTATTTGTCTCCATGTGCCCGGTTATTGCCGACTGGGAGAGTGTGGAGAAAGTGCTGAGCTGCGCACGACAGTATTGCTATATCAGCCTGTCTGTCGGCTCCAGGGAGCACAGTCTGGTAAAAGAGATTTGGCCTTTGGTCACTGATCAGCCCATGAAAACGGAACATTTGGAAATGGCTTATTTGCTCCATTTACTGTATCTCAAAGGGTATTCCTATCAGTCGCTCGTAACCCGGGAAATGAAATCTACAGAGGTACCTAGAGACACGGCGCTCCAGGAGGTGATGGAATGGCTGAGAATCTTCGGTTTGCCTGCGGACGACCAGAACAGGAAAATCATAGCCAATTATTTGGAACGGACCTATCCGACGGATAAGGTTGTCATCCAGCAGGGTGGGCGTTTTGGCAAGGTGCTTATTCAGTTGAAGGATCAGAGCATGTACACCGGTGTCCAAGAATTTTCCCATAAGTAATTTCTTTAACTATATAATGGACAAAAAATATCTGTAATATCTACAAACTGGAGTGTCTGTAGTAAATTGAGGAACGTTATGAAAAGAAAACCTGTAATCATTGTCGCATCTCTAATCGTCGCGAATTTTTTGGCACAACTCATGCAAACCATGCTGAACACGGCTTTGCCACAAATGATGCTTGACCTTGGAATCCAGGTCAATCGGGCGCAATGGCTGATCACCGTCTATCTTCTGGTTTCTGGAATTGTCATCCCTGTGACGGGATTCCTGATCGGAAAATACTCGACGCGAACCCTGTTTTTCGCATCCGCTGGGGCCTTTACGACAGGGACGCTAATTGCCGGCTTCTCCGTCGACTTCACATTGATCCTAAGCGGACGAATTATTCAGGGGATTGGCGCCGGATTGCTGGTACCGGTGTTCCTGAATACGATTATCCTAGTGTTCCCAAAGGAAAAACTCGGGGCAGCGATGGGACTGGCCAGTCTCATTGTGGGACTCGCCCCTGCACTGGGGCCGACGATTTCCGGCTTCGTGATTCAACATCATTCTTGGAGAATCTTATTCTATGGGGTGGCGCCCATAGCGATCGCGAACCTGTTTGTCGCCTATTATTGCTTGGAAAACGTTTGGGATACGCATAAAGCGAAATTGGACTGGAGATCGATTCTTTATTCAAGTTTGGGCTTCGGCAGTCTGTTGTATGGATTTAGTATCCTTAGCGATCAGGGAAAAGGGATTCAGCTTGCGCTGACCTTCCTTATCGTGGGATTCGCACTGTCGTTTCTGTTTGTGAAGCGCCAATTCAAACTGGCCGTCCCTTTGCTTGATTTCAACGTATTTCGTTACCCGAGATTTACTTATGCATCGATTATAGGCGTAGTCCTGTTCATTGTGATGGCCGGGGTGGAACTGCTGCTCCCGATATATGCACAAAATGTCAGGGGACTACTGCCTAGAGAATCGGGGCTAATGCTGCTCCCAGGTGCATTGCTGATGGGGGTGTCCGGAGTGGTATCGGGTAAAATCTACGACCGTTATGGCGGTCGCTATTTGATTCGGATCGGCTTCTTCGGGATAGCCGCCGTAACGGCTCTATTAACGATAGCGCTATCGATTCACGCTCCGTATGGTCTGTTGGTAGGGTTATATGCGTTGCTTATGACCGGGGTCGGTTTTATGATGACCCCAATTACTGCTTTTGCCATGGCGAGCTTGCCGAATTCGATGATGAATTACGCTTCGCCGATGACCACGGCCATACGTACATTGGGCATGTCAATGGGCGGGGCACTGCTCATCACCCTGGTGACAATTACCGCAGATTATAGCTCATTCTCTTTTCCGATCAATATGCATCAAGGAATTCAAGCCGCGTTTTGGTCACTAGCCCTCGTTGCAGCGAGTGGTTTTCTTCTTACTTTCTTTGTTCCATATGGTAAAGGTTCAGTGGAATCGTAGGTCTTGGAGTGTTGCCAGTTACAACGAATAAAGGAGTAATAAGGGAGGCGATATTTGACATAAGCCAATATAAAAAGTTATTATGGGCACATAAAGTCCATAATTGAGGTGAACATCACGTTATGAAATTTTCTAAAGCGACAAACTATGCTCTTCATACGATGCTCTTTCTTGCCGCATTCCCGCCGAACAAACTTATCGGCGTACAGCAATTGGCGGAGAGACAAGAGGTTTCTCCAACGTATTTATCCAAAATCCTTACCAAGCTGGTCAAGGCAGGAATGATTGAATCGACTTCAGGAGCCAATGGTGGATATCGCTTAAAACGGAATTGGGAAGAAATCTCGTTTCTCGACGTGATTCATGCCATTGAAGGCTCCGCCTCCTTATTCGACTGTGAAATGAATCATGGATCAGAGTGTTTAGTTCAGAAGGTGATGGTATCGGCTGAAGAGAAAATGGAGGACTTTTTAAAAAACCAAAAATTATCTGAGATTGCTAAGAAAATGACGGTAGTTCTTTGAAGAAAAACTGTTTTTATGAGAATGGTTTATTTTATTAAACCGTTTGGGAAAAGCATGAAAGGAAGATATACAAACGGCATTGAACAAGATTGTGCTGCGTTAGATTGATACCATTGTCCTCTCGACCGCATCGATGTCGCGAAGAAGAGCTCTCGATATACCTTAATGGTGAATCGAGAGCTCTTCTTTTGCATATTCGGAAACTTGTCGAATGCAGGAGCCTGGAGGGTCTGGTTTAATTCGTGAAATGATGGGTCAGGAATCGGGATGATGGACTGAAAAATAAAGTATTAGACGGGAAAGCACTCGTCCCTATTCTTCCTCCGCAGGATAAATTGCCGACGTTCGGACAATATCGTTACTGGTTCAAGACTTGGAAGATACCTTAAAAAGGCGGATTAGTTTGCGTTCTCAATTGACAAATATAATAGTATTTGTTACCGTGGATTTTTCTCGGGAAGTCATCACCAGTTCAAGCACCCAACCCAAAAGGGACGAACAACCGTCAAACATCCTGACAAAGACATTCCCGTTCCTACGCTCAAAAGCATTGAACGGCGGTCGGGGTTAAAGTTTGAATAGCCCCGGCTCCCTCCCGACCATTCAAAGGAGGTATCCGACATGAAGAAGCCGGAGCGATATTTCTACCCTGCCGTTTTCACTTATGACCCCGGCAAGGAAATCGCTGTTGTTTTCCCTGATCTGGATTGCGCGACAAGCGGAACGGACGATCACGATGCGCTTTTGTCCGCGCGGGAACTGCTCGGCATTGTCCTGTACGGGCTGGAAGAAGATGGCGAACCTATTCCCGCTCCAACGCCGCTTTCCCAGATTCAAACCACGCAAGCGAACGAACGCGCTGTGCTGATTGATGTCTATATGCCATCTATCCGCAGGCGCAAGTGAACCGTTCTGTCAATCGGACGGTCACGCTTCCGGCTTGGCTGAACGCCGCCGCGCTGGAGAAGGGCATTAACTTTTCACAGGCACTGCAATCCAAGCTGATGCAGGAATTGGGCATTGATCGCGTGAACGATGCGAAGTGCTTCCTACACAGTCACATTCGCACTCCCGGCGCAACCTTTCCCGGCTTGGACGTTTTCTTGAATGTCTCGTATGGATTTCACCTCACGATAATTTGCAACAGCATAACTGCCAATGGAATAAGAATCCACCCAATAGGAAACAATGATAATGATGAGATGTGAGAATCTGGAGGTTCGTCGATGGCAGGAAAAAAACAAAATCAATCGATCAAGAATGATTTTTTCGGAGACATTCAATCAGCCCTCGGGTTCCCTCCAGACTTGGTCTGCCGATCCTTGTTTGCCCAAGGGGAACAAACCGTGCAGTGCCTGTATCTGGAATCGATGGTCAATAAAAAATCGATTGACGAATACATTTTGAAATCGTTCACGGAACATACGTTTTCCGAAGGGGAAGCGTCTCGTTCCGCCGAGAGCGGTTTTTTGCGTGAATTTTCCTTTTTCGATCCATATGAACAGTTGCGGGAACATGCCGTACAAGCTCTCCTTGCAGGCCATTGCGCACTAACCGATTTTGCAAGGGAGCGCGTTTGTCTCATCAATGTGACTGAACCCAAACAACGCTCCGTTGAAGAACCGAAGACGGAATCGACCATTCGCGGCCCGCACGAAGGGTTTACGGAAAGCATTCTGACCAATGTGGGGCTTGTCCGCAAACGAATCCGCAACCCATTCCTCCGGTTTGATAAAATGAACATCGGCAATCAAACCGGGACGACTTTGCTTATGGTGTACATGGAGAACCTCGCCCCGGAATCGCTGGTCCGGGAAGTGCGCGGCAGATTGTCAGCCATCCGGACGGACAGTGTGCTGGAAAGCGCTTATGTGGAGGAATTCATCCAGGACCGGATTTGGTCTCCTTTTCCGACGCTTACCAACACCGAACGCCCTGATATGGTAGCTGCCCAGTTGCTGGATGGTAAAGTGGCCGTGATGGTGGACGGAACGCCCAACGTCCTGCTTGCCCCCATGACGTTTTTCGAGTTTTTCAGTTCTCCTGAAGATTATTATCAGCGAGCGGACATCGCCACGTTTATTCGCTGGATTCGGTTGATTTCCTTTTTTACGGCCGTGTTCGTCCCTTCCTTGTATGTCGCGGCCACGACGTTCCAACAGGAACTGATCCCGACCCAACTCCTGATCAGTTTGTCCGCCCAGCGGGAAGGGGTCCCCTTTCCCGCCATCTTCGAAGTGTTGTTAATGGAAGTCGTGTTTGAAATTATCCGGGAGGCGGGGCTGCGCATTCCGCGGGCGGTCGGACAGGCGCTTTCGATCGTGGGGGCGATTGTACTGGGGCAGGCGGCGGTGGAAGCCGGTCTCATTTCCGCCGCGATTGTCATTGTCGTTGCCATAACCGGCATCACCAATTTTGTCGTTCCGGTTTACAGCTTCGGCATGTCACAACGCCTGCTTCGCTTTTCGTTCGTGCTGTTGGCCGGCTTTATGGGCCTTTTCGGCATTTTATGCGGTGCCCTGTTTCTGGTTGCCCATCTGGTGTCGCTTAAGTCATTTGGCGTTCCTTACTTCACTCCCGCTTCCCCGTCCATAGGAACCGATTGGAAAGATGTGTTGGTGCGGCTGCCCCGGCCCTGGCTGGATCCGAACGGTCTGCCCGGATATATTCGGAATATGAAGAGAAAAAGGTAATCTGGAGGAACAAACATGACCAACCGGTATGCAGCGGGTCTGTTCATCCTGATGATGTTTACCGCCCTGCTTACGGCTTGCTGGGACAGGACGGAGATGAACGAACTGGCGCTGGTCAGTATGATGGGGGTGGACAGCGATCCGGAGAGCGACAAAATAACCGTGTATTACCAGATCATCAACCCGCTCAGCGGCACTTCCGCCAAAGGTACGCCGGGAGGCGAACAAGCCCCTGTGTACACTTACGAAATCAGTGGATCGTCTTTTGGAGAAATCAAATCTAGGATTTACAAAATGTTGCCGCGCAAGTTATTTATGGCCCACTGCAAGGTGCTGCTCGTTTCCCAGCGGGCCGCCAAACAAAACATGCGCGATATTGTCAACTTTATCGAAATGCAACCCAACGGCCGCTCGTCGGTCCCGATGCTGATCGTCGACGGACCGTTATCTCAGGTCATGAGAACATTAACTCCCCTGGAGCGGGTGCCGTCTGACACGATCGATTCCAGGGTCGACCTGCTGATCCGGAATTCGCTCCTAGTGGGAAAACAGATCAAGGTCAGTGATGTGATTGAACGGATGGAAAAGTTGGATACGATCGTATTACCGTTGATCACCGGAATGACAGAGGCACCTTCTTCCAACAGCGGGGAAAGGTCGGCGGATATCGACGCCAATCAAAACAACTTTATCATCCGAGGCGGGGCGGTTTTCCGTGATTATCGCATGGCGGGCAAACTGAATGATACGCAGCTGGTCTGGTACCATTTGCTAAATGGCGATCGAGGTCGCCACGTGCGACAGTTTCAGGTGGAAGGAAAACAGGTATCCGTGGAATTGAGACTGGTTCGCATAAAACGTGAGGTCTTCTGGAAATCCGATCAACCTGTCGTTCGGATCCGCTTGGACCTCGAACTTTCCACTGCCTATACAATCGAGTTCGTCCCGAAGTCTCGGAACGAGGTGGAGAGACTTGAAAACAGACTGAATCAGATCATAGCAGACGAGTCGCTTGCTTTCTATCAAATGATAAGGGAGCGTGGCTGGGATCTGTTAAGCATCAACGACTTGTTGCGCAAACAAACGCCAAATCATCCGGATATCGACCAAGCGGCGAAAAATGCGCAAATTGAGATTCGTGCAAATACCCGGCTGCTCCGAACGGGAAGCATGAGTCAACCTTATGGAGGAACAGGATGAAGCCAATGATTTCCCGATTCCAGTTTTATCTGCTGACAATCAATTATATCCTCGGAACCACCCTTTTCGTGCTGATCGGGCGGCTGGTCGTACAGGCGGGACAGGATGCCTGGCTCATGCCCTTGTGGGCAGGAAGTTTTGGCATACTCGTCGGTCTGTTCTGGATTTTTCTTTTCCGATATTACCCGGGCAAAAGTCTGGTGCAAATCCCGCTGGAAGCTTGGGGACGTTCTCTGGGAACGCTTGTTTCCGTCCTGTATTTTCTTTATTTCTGTATTTTGGCTGGATGGGCTCTTCGAAATTTAAGCGATTTTTTAAATGGAACCATCATGCCGGAGACGCCGAAAACCGTTTTTCACGTCATGTTTTTGCTTGTCGCCTTTTACACGGTCGCTCAGGGGACGGAAGCCATCGGACGATTAAATCAAATCATCACTCCGTTTTTGTTCTTCCCGTTCTGGTTTGTTCTGTTGCTGGCAATGGTGAACTGGGATTGGGGAAGACTTCAGCCAGCTTTCCATTCCGACCTGGGAGCCATCCTGCAATACCATTCCTTTTTGGGCTTTCCCTATATGGAAACTATTGCGCTCACGATATTGTTTCCGCTGGTCAAACAGGGGGCAACACGCCCCTTTTTGCTTGGGTTGATGACCGCTTCCCTTTCTCTTAGCATGACCTTGTTTATGATTATCGGTTTATTAGGAGTGGAGAGGGCGTCACAACTTACCTTTCCAGTGTATACGACCGTGCAGGAAATTTCCATCGGAGAGGTGATCGTCAACATCCATTCCATTATCTCCGTTATTTTACTGATTCTGATTTTTATCAAGCTGTTGGTACTCGTTTACGGAGCTTCCGAAACGCTGCGTCAAGTATTTCGTCCAAAAACCCGGTGGCCTCATTTTCTGGGTTTGACGATTTTGTTGTCGGCGACCGCCTTGTCCATCTATGAAAACCCGATCCAAAACGAGGAATGGGATGAAAAATATACATTCATATATGACAGTTTCTTTGTTCTACTGATCCCCTTTTTGTTGCTAGTGACAACATGGGTCAAACGCACGTTCGAGAAGCGAAAAGGAGGATGAATTGAACATGTTGATGCTTCACATCCTGCTGGCGCCTTTGATAGGTTTGCCGATGTTGGGATTGCTTCGAAAGAGACTTTATCGGGATGCAGCAGTTTTTGGGGCTGTATCTGTTATTGGATACGGATTATGGATTTGTATCGTGAATCATCGTCCTTTTATCATTACGATTTTTATTGAAAGAATGATTGAAATGTTAAAATCCATTTCAACGACGATGATATGAACGCAGAAGGGGCAGTTTCGCGGGTTCTTCCCGGTTCTGTACTACTATGATCCGCCAATCCTTGTGAATAGTCAACATCATAACTTTTCCGCGTTGTGTAACCAGGGATAGCCCCGCCAAAATAAAAGATTTTTGGTAAAATGGTAAGGAAAATGTTCATTCCTGATGCTTATAGTCAAAGGGAGGGGCTAACCATGATCATAGCCACGAAACTTCATATTCCCCGATCGCGAAGCTCGCTTGTTGCGCGTTCCCGTCTCACCCGGCTTTTGCATGAAGGGTTGGATCGCACGCTTACGTTGATCACAGCTCCAGCCGGCTATGGCAAAACGACATTGCTCGGCGAGTGGGTGATGACGCTGGAAAATCCCGTCGCCTGGGTCTCGCTTGATCAAGGGGATAATGATCGCATGCGCTTCTGGGCACATACCCTTGCAGCGTTAAAACAAGCTTATCCGTCTTTTAACGAACAGGCCGTGCTTCGTCATGCCGTGGAAGATCCATCGGGAGTTTCACTGATTGCCGCGCTCGTCAACGGGCTTCATCGTATCTCGCAAACAACGGTGCTCGTTTGGGATGACTTTCATCATATCGAAGAAGAATCAATCTTGAAGGGGGTCACTTATCTGCTGGAACGTTTGCCGCCACATGTCCATCTCTATCTCGCAAGCCGAAATCCTCCAGCGCTTCCTCTTTCCAGACTACGAGCAGAAAATAGGCTGATCTCGTTGGATGCGAGCGATCTCCGGTTTGCGCCGGACGAAACGACCGAATTTTTTGCGAAGTGCGGTGGCATACAATTATCCAATGAAGACGCGGCTGTCGTACAAAAAAAGACGGAGGGATGGGCAGCTGCGATGCGACTGGCGATCTTGTCGTTACATGAACATGCTGATCCCGCGTCGCTGGTCTGGAAGATGGCGGGAACGGAACGTGATATATCGGATTACTTCTTCGATGAAGTGTTTTCCCTTCAATCCGAAACGATGCAGCATTTTTTACTCTATACATCGATTTTGGATCGGATGACGGGCGAACTTTGTCAAGCGGTAACCGGTATAGCCGAAAGTGATGCGTATCTGCAACAATTAGACAAGGAAAGCTTGTTTCTTGTCGCTTTGGACCAGCGGAGGGAGTGGTACAGGTATCATCATTTATTCCGGCAATTTTTGACAGCGCAGTTGAAAATACGCGAGCCGCGGCAATGGAAAACCTATCATATGACAGCAGGAAAATGGCTTGAAAAGAACGGTTATCCACATGAAGCGGTGGATCATTACCTTGCGGCTGCCGGTTATGAACATGCGCTATCATTGATAGAGAAAATTGCACAGGAACTGATGGACAAGGAATGGACGACGCTTTGCACGTGGTTGAGCGCAATTCCCGACACGCTGTTATTTGCCAGGCCGATGATGCTGTTGACAAAGCTTGCCTCCCAATACATGTCCGGGCATGTCGAAGCGGCCACAGACGGGTATTGGCAAGCGGTTCGCTGGCTGGAAGAGAACACCGCTTCCCTTCCTTCTTCGGCAACCGAAACATTACATGCCGGACTTGCTTTTCTGGCCGCATTTCGCACGTTTATGGAGCGTGAATTTGAATATGCCGTTCAATTTTCAAAGGAATATGTCGAGAAACATGCGGAAGGCGAATTTTTGATCGGGTTCGGGAGCGACCGGGACGGTTATCATCCGGTGTTTGACATCTACGTGTCGGATGACAGCCTTCAACTGGCGGAACAGGTACTGACTCCTCTGCTTTCGATTTGGTCCGAAACCCGAAATATTTATTTTGTCGCTCATCTCTATATCGACTTAGGCAAAATGCAGTACGAACGAAATCGCTTGGTCGAAGCGGAAAAGGTGATGCGCCAAGCCTATGATATTGGAAGAACGCATCATAATATAAGCCTGATGACCATCGCGGCGCTATGGCTCGCCCGTATTGCCGCTGTACAAGGAGACGAGGAGACGTCAAATCAAATATTACGCGAGTTAGCCCGGCTCACGTCCGAGACGACGAATTCCCGTTTGTCCGGGAAAATCGCCTTGTTTCGAGCCATGCTGGGCCGGATGAAAAGAGACGAGAAACCGGTGAGACAATGGCTGAGAAAGAGCGGCCTCCGATTCCGTGATGAAATTCCGCTATCCATGATCAAGGAATATGATGTACTCGCTTCTATATTGGCGGAGCAAGGAAAAATGGAAGAAGCCGCAGCATTGACGGAACGACTGCTCCAGCTGTCAATAGAAGAAGGACGGCAAAGCGACCGAATTCGTCTGCTCGTTCATAAGAGTATGATCCTGTCCTTACAAGGAAGGATTTCGGACTCCATGGACGTACTGGAAGAAGCGCTGGCATTGGCGCGGCCGGAAGGGTATATCCGGACCTTTGTCGACGAAGGGGCACCTCTTGGGCAATTGCTGGATCACTATATCCGATTGCGCCAACATCAGCATCGCCGCCCCAGCCATAAGGTGTCTTTATCCTATGTGAAACGGCTGCGAAGACTGATTCCGCAAGTCGAAAGGGAAGCCGGTACTCCCCATGAAGGAACGGTGGTTGTTTTAACAGCCAGAGAACAAAGAGTGCTTCGGTTGATGGAAACGGGAATGTCTAATAAAGAAATCGCGCTCAAACTGAATGTTTCCCTGGCGACCGTAAAAACACATATTAACAATATCTACGGCAAATTACAGAGCAAAAATCGATTACAAGCGTTGGAACGTGCCAGAACACTGCAGTTGTTCTGACTCGTTCCTCTTTTTTTGCATAAATCATCTCCACCTCCCTGCTCAACCTTTTTGATCTTTTGTGCCAGGCAGGGTTGATCACAAAGGGATTGGAAGTTTGTATAATAAATCGGATGAAGCTATGAAGAGATTAACCTGAAGGAGGATTTGTTAGAGATGAATCCATGGGGAAAAAGCATGAAACCATCATATACAAGCACTAGGGGGAACGGCTTGGTGAAGCTGTGCATCGCTGTGCTGCTCATCCAGTCGTTTCTGATTTCAGTCCCCTATGGCAACGTGTCTGCTAAAGAATCAGAGACAAATGCAAACTTGGTCAGCGTATTTTCGTTCGGAATGGGTATGTATGGCAAATTAGGACATGGCGATACGGCCAATCAACTCGCGCCAAAGAAAATCGAAGGTTTGTCGGACATTCAGGCGATCGCTGCCGGGACTAATCATTCCCTTGCTTTAACGAAGTCAGGAGATGTGTACTCGTTCGGATTGGGGCTGTTTGGCCGATTAGGCCATGGCGATACAGATAGTCAACTCGAGCCGAAGAAAATCGAAGGTTTGTCAGACATTCAAGCGATTGCGGCTGGCGATTTCCATTCCCTTGCTTTAACGAAGTCAGGCGACGTATACTCGTTTGGAAACGGTACGTCTGGATTAGGACATGGCAATACGGAAGATCAATCCACGCCAAAGAAAATCGAGAGCTTGTCGGACGTTCAGGCGATCGCTGCCGGGGGGAATCATTCCCTTGCTTTAACGAAGTCCGGAGAGGTGTACTCGTTTGGAATGGGTAATTCTGGCCGATTAGGCCATGGCGATACGGATAGTCAACTCGAGCCGAAGAAAATCGAGGATTTGTCGGACATTCAGGCGATCGCTGCCGGGGGGAATCATTCCCTTGCTTTAACGAAATCAGGCGACGTGTACTCGTTTGGATGGGGGCTGCATGGCCAATTGGGACATGGTGATACGGAAAATCAACTCACGCCGAAGAAAATCGAGGATTTGTCGGACATTCAGGCGGTAGCTGCCGGGGCTAATCACTCCCTTGCTTTAACGAAGTCCGGAGAGGTGTACTCGTTCGGAAGGGGTAATACTGGCCAATTAGGCCATGGCGATACGGATGATCAACTCACGCCGAAGAAAATCGAGGGGTTGAAGGACATTCAGGCGATTGCGGCAGGCGATTTCCATTCCCTTGCTTTAACGAAGTCAGGCGACGTATACTCGTTTGGAAACGGTACGTCTGGATTAGGGCATGGCGATACGGCCAATCAACTCGAGCCAAAGAAAATCGAAGGTTTGACGGACATTCAAGCGATAGCTGCCGGGGCCAATCATTCCCTAGCGCTTGCCGTTGAAGAGCAAGACAGCACCATTGATCCGGACGAGGCGTCGTTCGACAAGAACATCCTGAATCAACGTGATATCACTGTCACGATGGAGTTGAATGGCAATACGCTCATAGATATTACGAATGGTACAACATCGTTATTGAAAGGCACGGATTACAACGTAACTGACAATATCGTCACCATTACAAAAGAATACCTGGTTAACCTGCCGATCGGTACGACTAAATTGGTCTTTACGTTCAGTGCAGGAAGCGATGCAACGCTCAGCGTAACGGTGAGCGAGAGCACACCTGTCCCCGGCGTATTTTCGTTCGGACTTGATGATTATGGCCAATTAGGACATGGTGATAAGAAAAATCAACTCGAGCCAAAGAAAATCGAGAGCTTGTCGGACGTTCAGGCGATCGCTGCCGGGAGTAAACATTCCCTTGCTTTAACGAAGTCAGGAGACGTATACTCGTTTGGACGCGGTATGTATGGCCGATTAGGACATGGCAATACGGAAAATCAACCCAAGCCAAAGAAAATCGAAGGTTTGTCAGACATTCAAGCGATTGCGGCTGGCGATTTCCATTCCCTTGCTTTAACGAAGTCAGGAGACGTGTACTCGTTTGGAAGGGGGAGGTATGGTCAATTAGGACATGGCGATACGGAAGATCAATACACGCCAAAGAAAATCGAGAGCTTGTCAGACATTCAGGCGATAGCTGCCGGGGATAATCATTCCCTTGCTTTAACGGTGTCAGGAGATGTGTATTCGTTTGGATATGGTAGGTATGGCCAATTAGGACATGGCAATACGGATAGTCAACTCATCACGCCAAAGAAAATCGAGGGTTTGTCGGACATTCAGGCGATAGCTGCCGGGGATAATCATTCCCTTGCCTTAACGAAGTCAGGAGACGTGTACTCGTTTGGACGCGGTATGTATGGCCAATTAGGGCATGGCGATAAGGAAAATCAACTCACGCCAAAGAAAATCGAGGGTTTGGCGGACATTCAGGCGATAGCTGCCGGGGAAGATCAGTCCCTTGCTTTAACGAAGTCAGGAGACGTGTACTCGTTTGGACGCGGTATGTATGGCCGATTAGGACATGGCAATACGGAAGATCAATCCACGCCAAAGAAAATCGAGAGCTTGTCGGACGTTCAGGCGATCGCTGCCGGGGGGAATCATTCCCTTGCTTTAACGAAGTCAGGAGATGTGTATTCGTTTGGATATGGTAGGTATGGCCAATTAGGGCATGGCGATACGGAAGATCAACCCACGCCAAAGAAAATCGAGGGCTTGTCAGACATTCAGTTGATTGCGGGTGGCGATTACCATTCCCTGGCGCTTATCGTTGAAGCCCCCCCAACCGGCCTGCAGGCGACAGCGGGAGACGGGGAAGTGGAGCTAAGTTGGACGGCAACCGATGCGGTCGATGGCTATAACGTCTATAGGCAAGAAGCTGACGAAGGTACGACTCCCGTTGTCGACCGATGGATGGTTGACAATGATGAGGGACCGGTAACAGGAACGTCCTATACGGTCGACGATTTGACTGCCGGAAAGTTGTATTGGTTTGCTGTAACGACCGTGAAGGATGAGAGCGAAAGCGGCTATTCGGATCCAACATCCGAAACGCCGTATACAACGGTTGCGGCTGTCGCATCTCCCGTTGCGATCGGGGTTGGCAAGGGAGTTGCACCAGAAATGCTGGAGGCATACCTTCCCGAACATATTCCAATTCAATTATCGAGCTTGCCTGGCACGATGGATGCAGATGTGAAATGGGATCTGAAGCATGCCGATTATAACCCGGATCAAGCCGGAACGTACGAGATTACAGGGGAGTTGCAATTGCCGGGATATGTTCGCAATCCACAACAGTTGCAAGCCAAAATCGCTGTTCATGTATGGCCGAATACGAATGCGAGCCTGAGCGGCATTACTCTGAACGGAGAACCGTTGGCACATTTTGATCCGGATATTTATACCTACGATGTTGTGGTTCCTTATGCAACGGAGCAAGTGACCGTAACAGCGGCACCTTACGATCCGGCTGCGAACTATGAAGTCGTCGGCGAGGTTGTGCGTGGCGGAGTACAACCGCTGCAGGTCGGCTCAAATCGAATTGACATCCTGGTAACGGCAGAGGATCAACAAGAGCAAGCCACCTATACCCTTCATGTGAAGCGTCTCTTACAAGCAGAACAGCCAGAGCAAGTATCGAAGCCGGCGGCAAGTCCTGCGGGCGGTGCGGTTCCGTCTGGCACAAGGGTGACATTGAGCACGGCGACCGAGGGAGCAACAATCTACTACACGACGGACGGCAGCGAACCAGCGAGCAGCAGCACCGAATATTCCGTGCCCATCGAAGTGACAACAGAGATGACGCTCAAGGCAATTGCCGCGAAGGACGGTATGCTCGACAGTGATGTAATGGAAGAGCAATATACGATTGCAACGATACCTGCACCGGCGAATTTAACAGCTTCGTCGGCTGATCGTTCCGTTACATTAAAGTGGGAGGCTGTCACGGGAACAGGCAGCGTGACTTATGCGGTTTACCAAGCGGAAGGCACATCAGCTCCGGTCGATCCGGCGAACTGGAAGCTCATTCAATCGAATGTTCCAGCGAACTCCTATATCGTCACCGGATTGACGAACGGAACAACGTATGTATTCGCAGTGAAGGCTGTCTCTGCAGAAGGAGCCAGCGATTTCTCCAACGCAGCGACAGCGACACCAAGAGCACCAGGAGGTAACAGAGGTTCCGGTGGTGGCGGGGGCGGTCGTATGTTATCCAACAATGCGGATCTTGCGGATCTGCAAGTATGGGCGGGGGGCAAACAGTTGAAGCTCAGTCCCTCATTTGCGTCGGAAACAACGGAATATACCGCTCGTACAGAAAGCGAACGAATTGAGATGGTGATCAAAGAAGCCCACTCCGCGGCGAAAGTGGTATGGAAGGACAAGGTGGTTGCGGATAGAATTCAGGTCGATCTGGAGGAAGGCGACAATAAAATTGTGCTCACGGTACAAGCAGAAGACGGCACGAAGAAAACCTATACGCTGACCGTATATCGTGAAATGCCAAAGACAACCGAACCGGTTATTGCATTTACAGACATCGCCGGACACTGGGCGGAGGACTACATCAAGCGCGCCACAGCGAAAGGGATCGTCAGCGGTTATCCGGATGGCACCTTCAAGCCGAATAACCCGGTCACTCGCGCCGAGTTTACTGTGATGCTGGCAGGCGCGATGAAACTGGAAGGTACCGGTGCTGCGCTAACATTCACGGATCATGACCAGATTGGCAGATGGGCCAGGCAAGCCGTTGCGCAGGCCGCACAAGCGGGCATCGTGATCGGATACAGCGATGGCAGCTTCCGGCCAAATGCGCAGATTACCCGTGCGGAGATGGCGATGATGATCGCTCGGGCGTTAAAGCAGCAGCTTAACGATAATGCGTCAACCGGTTTTGCCGATGATGAAGCGATTCCGCAGTGGGCGAAAGGGGCGGTTGAAGCCATCCGCAAACTTGGCATTGTCGATGGCCGCGGCGCAAACCGTTTCGTACCGGACGAAAAGGCCAGCCGCGCAGAAGCGGTTGTAATGCTGGTCAGAATGTTGGATAGGTGGGAAATATAAATGGAGAAAAAGAAAACATTCAATCTGTTATTCGCTATTTTTTGTTGTATGGCCATTATGCTTGTCGATGGCGGCGTTGAAGTATCTGCAGTTGAGCCGTTTAAACAAGGCTCTGGATATGAGTAAGGGAAATATGACCTGGAAGCGATTCAACCGACGGCGTTTAACTGGACGAGACAGTCGAGGTTTTCCGGCAGCGAAGCGTTTGATATGAAATGGTCATTTAAAACTGAAGGTCGTGTACGTTCATCACCGGCGATCGCTGCAGACGGTACAATTTATGTCGGCTCAGACGACGGGCATTTGTATGCGTTGACGGCGAGTGGCGAGCAGAAATGGAAATTTGCGATCCATGGCAGTGATTTTGGCAACCCCGGCATTTATTCGTCGCCATCCATCGGAGCCGACGGGACGATCTATGTCGGGGGGGATGACAGTTATTTATATGCGATTCATCCAGACGGTACTTTGAAATGGGATTTGAAAATGGGGTCACCGGTTTTCGTGTCCCCTTCACCAGCCATCGGGGCGGACGGGACGATTTATGTCGCAACCCAGGGCGGTACTTTTCATGCAATTTCCGACGATGGAGACACGGGAAGGGAAAAGTGGGCATACAAAATATCAGCATTTTGGCCGATGATCAGGTCGTCCCCGGTAATTGCAGCTGATGGCAAGATCTATGTGGCGGATTCCGACGGTATTCTCTATGCATTTGAACCGGAGCAAGATGCGGATGATGTCAAGCCGAAATGGACCTTTGAAACTGAAACGGGCAGCGGGATCAGAGCGACACCGGCAATCGGAACTGATGGGACGATCTACCTGGGTTCAGAGGATGGGAATTTATATGTACTGGATTCGTCGGGTCAATTACAATGGAGGTTTGATGCAAAAGATTCTATCTACAGCACTCCGGTTATCGGAGCTGACGGTACGATCTATTTAAAGACTGGTTTGGCGCTCTATGCATTTGCGCCGCAACAAGCGGCGGATGACGTTAGCCCCGAATGGTCAGCGGAATTTGGATATGTTACTTATGCTACGCCGATTGTCGATGCCAATGGCATCCTTTATGTCGGAACTCACGACAGCAATTTGTACGCGATAGATTCAGCGGGCAATTTGCGTTGGTCATTTCAGGCTGAAGGTTCGATTACTTCATCAGCGGCCATCGGTGCCGATGGTACGATTTATGTGGGCTCTTACGATGGACATTTATATGCGATCGGGCAGGTTGATATAGATGCTCCGACTAACGTAACGGCAAATGCTGGAGAAGGGTCTGTGCAGCTTGAGTGGGAGGCGGTTTCTGATGCCTCCGCTTACGCAATCTATATGGCTACAGGATCAGAGCCGCCGGATACGAAGGATTTATCGAACTGGAAGCCATTAAATGACGAGCCGCTTAAGGACACATCATGGCTGGCCGATGAGTTAAAGGCAGGGACAACATATTGGTTTGCTGTGCAAGCCGTTACCGAAGGGAATAGCAGAAGCCAGTTGTCAGAACCGGTTAGCGCAACGCCGTATGCTGTGGTAAAAGCGGTGAATGATCTCAATACGCTTGAAGTAAGCAAGCATATCACGAGCGAGCAACTAGCGCAATATTTGCCAACCGAGGTTTCTTTACAACTGCACAACGAGACATTGGAGCCGGATGTGGGAGTCAATTGGGAAATAGAGAATTCTGATTACAATCCGGATCAATCCGGGACATATTGGATATCTGGAAGCTTGCAATTGCCCGAATATTATCTGAACCCGGATAAATTGAAGGTAAAGCTGCAGGTTCGTGTTTTGCCGGGGTCGAATGCCAAGTTGTCTGAGATTCGAATCAATGGTAAAATTTTAGAAAATTTCAATCCGGATCTGTTTACTTATTATTTGACGGTACCTTATTCAATGGATCGCGTGACAGTAACAGCTTCGACTTACGACTCATCGGCATCGTATGAGGTGATTGGCGGGCAAGAAGCGGTGCTCGAGATTGGTGACAATTCGATTTATATCCAAGTCATATCAGAAAATGAACAGGAGGAGCGCACTTATTCTTTATACATTGAGCGCCTGCTAACGATTGCGGAAATTCAAAGGCCAGATACGATATATGTGCCTTATAACACGAAGTTGCAGGATGTTTCCGTACCCGATTCGGTGTATGTTACGTTGGACGATCTTCGCACGATTGAGGTGCAAGTGAGCTGGAATGAAGTTCACCCTGAATACAATGGCAAGGTGGCTGGTCGTTATGAATTTATAGGCACCTTGCAATTGACTGAGTGGGTGAACAATCCGCTGAATATCAAGGCGAAGGTAAGTGTGATCGTGCTGGACGAGCGCAAGCGAAGATCATCGTCATCATCGTCTTCCCGTACGGATCGTGTTTCCAACGATGCCACGCTTTCATCACTGGAAATAGTGGCAAACGGTCGGATGTTAACTTTACAACCTTCGTTTGTTCCTGATGTGTATGATTACACCGTATTTACAGATGCAGAGGAAATGGTATTTACTGCTCAAGCAGCGCACGATGCGGCCGAAGTGTACGTTGATGGTGTACGTTTGTCACGCTCGGCGCCGATCAGCAAGAAGCTGGCAAGCGGCAACAATGAGTTCACGTTTGTCGTTCGTGCGGAAGACGGTACCGAGAAGCGATATACGCTGACCGTGATTCGAGAGACGGCTGCTCATGAATCGTCGATGCCATTTTCTGATATTGCCGGGCATTGGGCAGAAAGCGCGATTCGACGCGCTGTGGAACTGGGGTTCATCAACGGATATCCGGATGGAACCTTTCGCCCTGATCGTTCCGTTACGCGAGAGGAATTTATCGTTATGGTGATCAACGCGTTGCAGCTTAACGGAGAGAACAAGGACAACAATTCCCTTTCGTACAGCGACCGGGAGCAAATCGGAGAATGGGCCAAACGGGCTATCGCTATAGCGACTGAGGCAAACATCGTGAAAGGTTTTGCAGATGGCAGCTTTCGGCCACAGCGACTGATGTCCCGCGTGGAGATGGCGGCGGTGCTTGCACGAATGATCGATGAAGACTTGCCGGTAACGGAACGAACGAGCTTTGCCGATGATCATCTGATTGCCGATTGGGCGAAACAAGCTGTTGAAACGCTTCATTCGCACGGCATCCTGATCGGCCGGAGTAACAACTATTTTGCACCGAATGAGCCAGTGACGCGTGCAGAAGCAGTGGTCAGCCTGTTAAGATTGTTAGATCAACAAACATAACATTGGTATTCATGGTTGACAGGAGCCGCGCCCACCAAGGCATCTTATTGGTGAGTGCGGCTATTATGTATGTCAGGCACTTCAATGAACGCTCTGCTGAACTATCTCAGGCTATTCCTCGTACTCCATCATAGCCAAGGTAGTTGAAGCTATGGTCATCCAACAACAGAAAACCGCAAGATCGTACGATTTTATTGATGTTATTTACTACGGCCGGAGCATGTATGATACATCCGTACCATCATCATGCGATCCCCGTTGAAATTGAGAAGCGGAGGAAGCGATCGAGAGAAGCGCAGGAGATGCTTCCCCGCGCAACGAATCAAGTAACAGACTCCGCATAAATTCGGCACAGCCGCTTCAGATCCTCCTCCGGCATAGGCTCTGGCGCGGAAGCGCCGCCGAGCAGTCCAACGAAGAAGGCATGGCCGATCATCGGCCCAATGAACATTCGCATCGACATTTCCACATCTCCGTCTTCCAGCTTCACCAACCCCGTTTCCTTGCACTTCTTCAGCAGGTCCGTCAATATTCCGGTGCTTTTAGGAAAGGAATCAAGGAGCAGCTCCCCGAGCTCGGGGAAGCGGACCGATTCCGCGAAAACAATGCGAAGAATCGATAGATACAGCGGGTCGCTCAGCTTTATGGCGATGACCCGGGCCATCATCAGCAGAATATCGAAGAGCTGTTCCCGGTTTTCGGGCAGGGGCAAGCTCGCCAGCGACGGCTGCTTCTCCTCCGTAAGCTCGTGGATCACCTGGCTCAGCAGGTCGGAGAACAGCGCTTCTTTGGTGGCGTAATAGCGATACAGCGTCTGCTTGGATATACCGGCTTCCAGGGTGACGAGATCCATGCTCGTTCCGGCGTATCCCCGGGTCAGGAACAGGCTGCGGGCAGCCGTCAAAATTTGTTTGCGCTTTGCCGCTTCCCGCGGCGACAGATTTGCCATAGGGTCCAGATCACTCCTCCCTGTTTTGTTTGGCTTGTTCAAATTATTCCACATCGCACAAGTCAGGTCAATGCGGCGCGCTAATGCTGTCGTCTTGACAGAAAGTGTAACTCCATTTATAGTGATAATCAAACCGTACCGTACAGTATGATTTTGTTCCCGACGGCACGCGGAGTCTGCTTCAAAACCGCTATACTGGATTGATACGATGCACAGGGAATGGACCAGAAAAATCCGGAAGAATGATACAAGCTAACCGGTATACAGAATGCGGGGTGTCGATTATGTTGTTTTTTAAAAGTCGAAAGCTCATTTCTCTTATTCTATCTTTCATGTTGCTGCTGATTTCGGCGATTCCCTACGGTGTCGGGGCGGCGCAAGCGGGCAAGGGAAGCCCGTATGTGAAAGTCTCGGGGGGACTCGGGCATTCACTCGCGCTGAAATCTAACGGCACTGTCGTCGCCTGGGGATATAATAACTTTGGTCAGTTGAACGTGCCGGCCGCGCTTGACGGAGTGACGTCAATTGCCGCGGGATATTATCATTCACTGGCTTTAAAGTCGGACGGATCCATTGTTGCTTGGGGATATAATAACTCTGGTCAGTCGAACGTGCCGGCCGGGCTTGACGGGGTTGTAGCCATCGCGGCCGGATTGGATCATTCGCTGGCGCTTAGAGCGGACGGCACCGTCGTCGTCTGGGGATCGAATACCGATGGTCAATTGAATGTGCCGATCGGGCTCGACGGGGTTGTGGCAATCGCGGCGGGATCTCATCATTCACTGGCTTTAAAGTCGGACGGATCCATTGTTGCCTGGGGACGTAATAACACTGGTCAGTTGAACGTGCCGGCCGGGCTTGACGGGGTTGTAGCAATCGCGGCGGGAATGAATCATTCGCTGGCGCTGAAATCTGACGGCACCGTCGTCGTCTGGGGATCGAATGTTAATGGTCAGACGAGCGTGCCGGCCGGGCTTGACGGGGTGACGGCCATCGCGGCGGGCGGGTATCATTCGCTGGCGCTGAAATCGGACGGAACCGTCGTCGCCTGGGGACGCAATGCCTATGGTCAATCGAACGTGCCGACCGAACTTGACGGGGTGGCGGCGATCGCAGCGGGAGATCAGCATTCATTGGCTTTAAAGTCAGATGGAACTATCGTCGCTTGGGGATATAATAGCTATGGTCAGTCGAACGTTCCGGCCGGGCTTGCCAAGCCTGTCAAGGGAACCGGGATTGCGGCGGGATACTCTCATTCGCTGGCTTTAAAGTCGGACGGAACCGTCGTCGCTTGGGGATACAATTATTATGGTCAGACGAACGTCCCGGCCGGGCTTGAAGGGGTGACGGCGATCGCGGCTGGAGTGGATCATTCGCTGGCGCTGAAAGCGGACGGCACCGTCGTTGTCTGGGGAGATAACAGCCGGGGGCAGAGGAACGTGCCGGCCGGTCTTGACGGGGTTGTGGCGATCGCGGCGAATGGGTGGCATTCGCTGGCGCTGAAATCGGACGGCACGGTCGTCGCCTGGGGATATAATAACTCTGATCAGTCGAACGTGCCGGCCGGTCTTGAAGGGGTGACGGCGATCGCAGCGGGCATGCATCATTCGCTGGCTTTAAAGTCGGACGGCACCATCGTCTCCTGGGGATCGAATTCCTATGGACAGAGGAACGCGCCGGCCGGTCTTGACGGGGTGGTGGCCATCGCGGCGGGGGAGAGACATTCTTTGGCGCTGAAATCGGACGGCACCGTCGTCGCCTGGGGCGAGAATTTCCTCGGCCAGGCGAACGTGCCGGCAGGGCTTAACGGGGTGGCGGCGATCGCGGCGGGAGAGGTTCATTCGCTGGCGCTGAAATCGGACGGCACCATCGTCGGTTGGGGCGACAATAATTTCGGCCAGGCGAACGTGCCGGCCGGTCTTGACGGGGTGGTGGCCATCGCGGCGGGCATGCGGAATTCGATGGCGCTGAAAGCGGATGGCACGGTCGTCGCCTGGGGATCTGGTAACTATGGTCAGTTGAACATACCGGGCGATGACCGTCTGAGCGGGCTGACGGTGCAGCACGGAGGTCTGAATCCCGCATTTTCCCCTTCGGTCACCGCTTATACCTGTTACATCGATCCGTCTGTATCGAGCGTGCAGATGACGGCAACGCTGGCGGATACGGCTCATGCCGAGTTATACGTCGTCAACCAGCCGCATGCCAGCGGGACTGCGGCAACGGTCAACGTCCCGGGAGCGTCGACGGTCATTCCTGTTCGGGTTGAGCCGTATTTGAAGCCGCCTCGGACGTATACGATCACGGTGTTGCGGGACGATACGCCTCCCGACGTTCAGATCGTCGCGAACGGCAATGCGACGCCTGCTCAAAACGCGGAAAGCACCGTAACCGTGAATGATGCGGAGAGCGGTGTTGACGCGGCCTCGCTGCAATACGCGTGGTCGCAAAGCACGGCCCCTCCCGCAGACGGCTGGAACGTCTTTGCGAACGGCGACACGTTAAGGCAGACAAGCGGAGACGGCAACTGGTATTTGCATATCCGCGCGCAGGATCTGGTTGGGAATGTCACTTACACGGTATCAGACGTGTTCGTGCTGGACAACACGGCGCCGGTCGTCACGCTGAACGGCAGTAATCCGATGCATATCCCGCAAGGCGGGACATATGCAGAACCGGGCGCGTCTGCGCTTGATGTGATCGACGGCGCGATTCCGAGCTCAAGTATCATGATCTCGGGCACCGTGGATACGGCGCGCCTCGGAAATTACACTGTTCAATATACGGCTGCGGACCGCGCCGGGAATACCGCCACGGTGACCCGTGACGTGTACGTGTACGACGGAGACGAACCGGCGATTGAATTAATCGGGCCGAATCCGATGACGGTGGAAGCGAACAGTCCGTTTGCCGATCCCGGCGCAACGGCGTACGATGTGCAGGATGGCGATCTGACCGCGTCGATTCAGGTGACCGGAGCGGTGGAGACATCGGTACTTGGCACTTATTCACTCTCTTATGACGTTTCAGATACTGCGGGTAACGCAGCCGCGACCGTGACGCGCACGGTCTATGTGCAAGATACGCAGCCTCCTGTCCTCACGCTGCTCGGCGATCCCGTCATGAGCGTGCCGTTCGGCGCAGCGTTTGCCGATCCCGGAGCGCAGGCGACCGATGCCTATTACGGGGATGTCTCTCATCTCATTGTCGTGATCGGAATGGTGGATACCGGCAAAGCGGGGGTGTATACGCTACGGTACAGTGTGGAAGATCCATCCGGCAATGCCGCCGAGGAAGTGACGCGCACGGTGACGGTCACGGCTCCTGAAGACGGCTCCAGCGGCTCCGACGACTCCGGAAATCCGGGGGACCCGGGAACGGACGAATCTTCGGGAAGCGGTGGGTCAGCGGGCATTTTCCAGGTGAATGTCAGGATCAACGGTGTGGTCAAATGGGTCGACGCATCGTATGAAACGGCCGGAGGGCAGCGCGTAATCCGGATTTTCCCGACGGCGGAGCAGGTGTCCGAAGCTTTCGCAGCCGATCCCGAAGGCATCCTGATCGAAGCGCAAGACATTGGAGATGCGGTTGAAATGGATCTTCCAGCGGCCCCGCTGCTCAATGCGGTGAAACTTCGTCAGGACGCACGATTGGAATGGAGCGTCAACGGGAACGGCCTGCGCATTCCGCTCCATGTCCTGCAAGGCGTTTCGGAGGAGGAGACCGTTACCTTCATGATCGCGGCGGCTGAGGGTTTCGCCGGAGTCGATTGGAACGATCCGATCGCGAGGGTCGAAGGAGAGTTGCTGCTCCCGCATCCGATCGTTTATATGCTTCAGGCCAAACACGGAGACAGCATCGATTGGACCCCGACGTACGCGCTTCTGACGGCTCATCTGCCCGAACCCGCCAATCCGTACCAGGCGACGGCCGTGCGCATCGACGAAAACGGGCGCATCCGATTTGTCCCGTCCATTTTCTCGAACAACGGTCTGGTGACGATCCGATCGCCTTACGACGGAGCTTATGCGGTGATTGAAACAGATCATTCGTTTGCGGATGTGAACGGGCATTGGGCGCAAGAGGATATCGTCCTGATGGCGAACAAGCTGCTTATTGAAGGGAGAGGGCAAGGCCTGTTTGTGCCGGACGATTCTGTCAGCCGCGCCGAATTTGCCGCTATGCTCGTGCGGGCTCTCGGTCTGGACGATGAACCGAACGGAGCGGCGCCTTTCCGGGACGTGGCTCCTGGTGCATGGTATGCGGGAGCCGTCCGGGCGGCTCATGAGGCGCAGCTGATCGACGGCTTCGAGGACGGGACCTTCCGATCGATGGAACCCATTACCCGCGAACAGGCAGCGGTTATGATCGTCAGGGCGATGGTGTATGCCGGAGCTGCACCGGTTGCGGACGTGACGCCGAAAACGTTCGCCGACGCTGCGGACATCGCGCCGTGGGCGCGGGACGCGGTGAAGCGGCTGGCCGAAGCTTCCGTTATTCACGGTTTGAGTGAGAGGACGTTCGGTCCCCGGGAACATGTGACCCGCGCGCAAAGCGCCGCCCTGCTAAAGCGGACGCTGCAGGCGATGCAATTTATTAATCCGCAGGATCGTGCGACGATCCAGGTTTACAGGAGCTTTCTCCAACCTGGTTGACCAGGGGAGAAGCTCCTTTTCTCGGCTATGTCGTCTATTGTCCCAAGTGTTCGATGATGGCTTGCAGACCAGCGATTTGTCCGAGGAAGAATGTGTCACCGACCAGCGTGTCGACGGAGTACACCTGGCCTTTCTCGACGGCATCAAGATTTTTCCAGACTGGATGATCCACCCAGATGTTGATGAGGCCGTCTTTATCTTCGGGATTCATCTGTCTGCGGTTTTCCGCAATGAAGATGTGATCGGGATTAAATTCGCTCAATGCCTCGATACCGATCCGGCCGCCGATTTTACCGTCCTCCGGCAGTCCCGGCACTGGTGTCAGACCGACACCCTCGTAGAAGAAGGGAAAGTTCACGGGGTGGATAACGGTGAAGTCTTTCCCATTGGAAATCAGAAAAATGACCGTTTCGTCCTTGTGATTTGCTGCCACTGCCGTCGCCTGCTCCTTCAGTTGATTGAACTCGTCAATCACTCCTCGAGCCTTCTCTTCTTTGCCGACGAGTTCAGCAAACTTCATCAGCCGCTCGGTGGGTTCCAGGGAAAAATCAATTACTACAGTGTCAGCTATCTTATTGAATTCATCGAAACGTTCTAACTTGTTGCTTGTACTTCCAAACACAATCAGGTCAGGTTCCATTTCCAACAGCGTTTCCATGTTCATCTTGCCCCCAAGATCAACCACTTCCTTGCCTTTTGCATACTTGCCGAAGATTGGAGACCGCTCCTTCGTGCTGAATCCTTCGGATACGATCGGGGCGATATCAAGAACCAGCAGATAGTCGGTGGACATAATATCGACGCTGGCGATGCGTTTAGGCGGATTCTCCAGCAGAAGTTCTCCCTTCACATGTTGAATGGTTCGCGGAAATGCTGGTGTGTCTGATTCTTCGGCTACGTTTGAAGTTTCTGCATCGGGAACTTCTGTCTGCTTGGCCTCGTACTGGTTTTCAGCAGAGATATCAGAAGGTTCCACCTGAATGTTACTGCCACATGCGGCAAGCGCCAGAATCAGTAAGAACATTGCGGCAATGAAAGATATTTTCTTGAATGTTAGCATAGGTGTAAGCCACTCCTTTTCTTTCGTTACTAATGATGGGCATTCTGAATCGAACGGATTACGTTTTGATTCGCATTAATAGATAGATAAAGTACGGGCCGCCTAACAGCGAAATCACAACCCCTGCAGGAATTTCGGTTGTTTCCATGAAGCTGCGTCCAATTGTGTCACCAACGAGCACCAATAGTGCACCCACTCCGGCTGTAATCGGCAGCATGAATTGGTGCTGTGGCCCTACCAAGCGTCTGGCGATATGCGGACCGAGCAAACCGACGAAGCCTATGCTTCCTCCTATTGCAACACTGGAAGCTGCAAGTCCGACTGCCGCCGCCAGCAGAGTCAGTCTCTCCCTGTTGATCGACACGCCGAGACTCGCGGCAATTTGTTCATTAAGGTTCAGCATATTGAGTGTTCTGGAGCGCCAGTAGACGAACGGCAACAGGATAATCAGCCATGGAAGCAGAGCAAGTACGAACTGCCAATTCGCCCCCCAAAGCGATCCCATCTGCCAGGTGGCGACAAATTCCAGGTTTCGCGGATTCAGCTGCAACGTTAGGATGATGGTGATCGCACTAAGCCCTGCTCCTACGGCTATGCCATTAAGAAGCAACCTGGTAGGGGAGATTCCATGACCTCTCTTGTACGATAGGACATAGATTAGAACGGCTGTTATACCTGCTCCGATAAGTGCCAGGAACGGCATTAAAAAAGGAGACGCGATTTTCGTAGATGGGTAATACAAAACATACATCAACACTGCTAATCCCGCACCAGAATTGATGCCAAGAATGCCGGGATCCGACAGACCGTTGCGTGAAATACCTTGTAGAATCGCTCCCGATACAGCTAACCCAGCTCCCATTAAGATGGCAATGACCATCCTTGGCAATCTTAGATCGAACATCACGATGTTTTGCCTTTTCGAGCCATTTCCTATCAGTGTCTGCAACACTTCAAGCGGATTCATACTGTAGCGGCCGATATTCATGCTGATGATGAAGCTGATAACGAGCAAGGCCAGGAATAACAAAGCCAGCTTGACGCTGCGTTTATGCCTGCGTTGATGGAAGATGTCCATACCGCTTACAATTCCCTCCCTTCCTTACGAGCAAGATACAGGAAGAAGGGGACGCCAATCACGGCGATGATAGATCCAAGCGGCGTTTCATACGGCACGGCAATCATCTTCGCGCCAATATCTGCGAATACGACCAGTATACCGCCCAAGACAGCAGAACAGGGGATAATCCAACGATAATCAACACCTACCAGAAAACGAACAATGTGGGGGACGATTAAGCCGATGAAACCTACGCCGCCTACCGTAGCTACAGATGATCCGACCAGCATCATAACGATGATGACGCCAGCTCCTTTAATGAGCTTCGTACGCTGCCCCAGTCCAGCTGCCACGTCTTCTCCCAAACTCAATATGGTGATTGAGCGGGAGATTATCAGGGCAGCGATCAACCCGACGATTATCCATGGCATCATAACAGAAACTTGAAACCAATCAGCTGTTGAGATGCCTCCTGCGGACCAGAATGTCAGGTCATAATGAATCTGGAACAGCACCGTTAATGCCTGGCTAAGTCCAGAGATAAGGGAACTGACAACTGCACCGGCGAGTACCAACTTTAGTGGTGTCATTACGCCTTTCGACATATAGGCGATGCCATATACAAGCCCTGCTCCCAGTCCTGCACCTATGAAAGAAAATAAAATTAGAAACTTGAAGGGCAACGTCGGAAAGAAGGAAAATACAAGCACAAGTACAAAACCTGAACCGGCATTGATGCCGAGCAGGCCAGTATCGGCAATAGGATTGCGCGTCATCCCTTGCATGATTGCCCCCGCCACAGCGAATGCGGAGCCGACGAAAATTCCGGCTAAGGCACGCGGCAAGCGAAGTTGCTGGATAATAACGTGATGATCGTTATTTGGATTAAACGTTACTATGGAGTCCCATACTGTCCGCAACGAAATATCCGCGACGCCAGTTGCAATGGAAGAGGCTGTGCCCCATATGATAGCAATCAATCCTATCAAAATAATAGGAATTGCCGCCCAAGGACGTGATCGGACAGGCTTTGTGTTACTGGTTTGAGTTTGAACGCTGGTCATGTCGTATCGCTTCCCCTATAGACGTGTCGGATACAAAATAAATGTCAGTTGCTTCTCTTTCTTGTCTGGCCTGTGCGGCCGTTTGATTACTTTCCATGTTCCCGAGATAAGGCAACGGGTCTGGTGCATCATCCTGTTGCTGTACATTACGGATGAAAGTCGGGAACACGATTTCTAACATAGGTACACCCTCCCTTATATATGAAAATGAGAATCAATATCATCAACAAGTATAACATTCGCTTCTACTGATAGAAATGGGCGTTCCTTACTTATAATTTGTACATTTCTGCATTAACGGGCGAAGAGCATGAGTGCCTCCGATACTGCCCGAGCATGGCCAATCGCTGAATAGTGCAGCCATGGATAGGTATGGGCATAGTATAATTTTGCATTAAGCGAGCGGAAACGTTTCTTGTCGATCGGGCAAGAAAAATCATGCAACAGCAAGATGTGATCGGGATTAAAATCGTTTAGTTCCTCTATATTATCAACGTCAACAAATGAGAATGATTCCAGTCCTTTTGGAGCGCGTATTTGTAGATCGCGATAGATCAATTTCCCGACTTTTCGCCGATTCGCGCCAAAGACGCGGGCACTATGACGGTTCAACTTTGCGACAAGCAAAGTTTCGTTCTCCAGATTGATGCTTATTTTGTGCTGAGCCGCCTTAACTTTCAACTCGTAGTAATGAAGCCATCGCTCGGCTACCGCTTGCAGTTCGAGCGCTTCGGCAAGCGCCATGAGATGCATCTGCCATGAGAGTGGTTTGAACGGCAGGAGTAACATTGGGGCGATACTGAATAATGGCTCGTAGTGTTCTTTCTCATGATCCGATCCGATGATCAGGTCCGGCTTATATCGCGAAAGTTTATCCGGATCATAAACCGTTGTCATTTCCTCTTGATAAACTTCTTTCTGCCTTTGTTGGTTCCAGCATGGGATGAGCCGATGATGCGGGAATCCAAGGGATTCGAGTTATTTTGTGTTTATTCGACACTTTATGAGCTGATCGCGTGATGAAAATTTCACCCTCCATATTTAAGCGCTTTATAGGTAAAATGGTAGATGAAGATGGAGGTTTTTAGGAGAATACGACCGGGGGTGAGTGTCGCAAAAAGGGGAACGAAGACTATGAAAATAGTACCTTGTCAACTTTGGCGAATCTAGAAAAGAAGGGTAGATGACGATGGAAATGGAGCGTGAACAATGTACAACGAAGTCGATTGACGGGCCAAACTGGCGGAGGAATACGTTAAGAAAGCATGCACAGCAAGGAGGGATTTGTGATGTCGCAGATCTGGCCCCTGTTCCCTTTGAAAAGGTTGAATCGTGGCTGAAGTCCTATAACGACTGGAAAGTGAGATTGAAGTATGTTCAATCCGAACTCGCTCACATCCCAGAATTGACGCGCACCCTTCATATGGTTGCGGCTCATAGCAGAGGCAGAAAACAGGAAACGGTATTACGAACGGTCATTCGACGCATACAGATCACTGAACATGAAATTCCATTATTGCTATCCAGAATCAGTCTTATCGACTACGCTCTTACGTCGCTCACCTCGGAAGAAGGCTTATTTGTTCGATTGAGATATATTGATAATATTGCGTCCTCAGATGCCATAAGTCGTCTGGCACTTTCCCGCCGCGCGTACTTTTATCATCGAAAGCGAATTTTACGCAAAATTTACATGAAAATTAAAGATAGGGCGTTTTTGCTGGATTTGGAGTCGGCTCAAGCAGATTGAATGAATTCAGAAGACGCATTGCACATAGATTTGACCCCCGTATTCAACTTTGAGGGTCGGAGTGCCGGCGCCGCATGGAACATGTTCCGAATGCTGCACTGGTTTTGCCCTTTTTATGCACTAACTATGCACGCCATATGCACATGTTTCGTGTTATGTTGATAATGTGGACAGACAGTGCCACGGTAGCAACAAGAAAAATCAGTGATTACTTTTTTACAAGCGTCGTTTCTTTCCCTGATGCCCAGCGGAAGGAAGTATGGCGCTTTTTTATATTGCTAATGCAGTTGTCGGCTAAATATCAGATGCCAAGGAGTTGAACGGCACAAGGGCAGCGCCATGCATCATAGCCCGCTTAATTTCTCACACGGTGTTGCCAGGTGAGAAAGAGGGTGAAGGCGATGTATGCTTATTGCTCATAACTGCAATCGGCGAAAATATCGGCAAGAATATAATTCAATTTCACAATCGGACCTAGTCGCAATCGAGCGTGGACGCGCTCTCCGGCAAGGTCCTTTTTGTTTTCTACAGCTGTTATACAAAGGCACAAAAGGTAGCGTTGGCTGTCGTTCTCCCCCCTCTGTTTTGGTTTGCCAACAAACCAAAATGGAGGGACATGAATGAAAAAGATGAATTTGCGGGATATGTATCCTTTTATAAAGTCGGATGTATGGGTTGATGTAGATGAAGAAGTTGCCCACGAAATGCGGCGATTCGACTTGGAAGAAGGTGCTTACAGACTTCGAACATATCGCCATCGGGCCTATTATTCGCTTGATCGCAACGATGGGATTGAGCAGCATGTTTTATTTCTTTCGATTTCACCGGAGGAGTATTACGAGCGCAAACTTTCAAGGCAGCAACTTTATGAAGCAATGTGCCTTTTGCCGGAGAAATCTGCCAGGCGGATTTACGCCCATTATTTCTTGGGTATGAGCAAAGTCGATATTGCCAGAGCCGAGCATGTCGATGAGCGGGCGGTTCGTAAATCGATTCAACGGGGCTTGAAACAAATGGAATCCTTGCTCAAAAACATGTAATCGTTTCGTGGGAGGGTCCGATTTTCCTGCCAAAATGAACGGTTATATAGAGGACCATGTTCAGACAGCGGCTGGTTGCAACCAGCCGCTGCATTCTATACGAAAGGGGTATGTGACGATGCAACAGGTTCGGTTTCGAGATGATGAACACGAGAGGTTTTATGTTCAGATGATGGATGAAAGGAAATACAACGACGGCTATCACCGAGCATTGTTCTATACATTGGGCATTTCCCGAGAAACCAGAAGTCATATCCGTGATTTGTATGATTTTGCTAATGGCGGCATTAAGCCCGAAGGCCTTTCGGCCCCTTGGCAAACCGGCAGTTCCACTCGGGTATGCCGGCTCGCCTTTAATTTGTGGAATGGCTGGACCGAAGCGGGGGGCGAACATCACTCCACTCCCCATGAATTATTTGATTGCAGCTATGCCCCCTACTTTTTTGAAGCGATTCGTCTTCGTTACCCCGAATATTGCCGAAGTCACGAGAGAACGTTCAAACGGCTGGCCGAACAAACCCGCTGAATGGCTGCCAACATTGGGAGTTGATTGGGACTATGAAAGAGATTAAAACGAGAGATGTTGTGAAAGACATCAAACGTTTGGATAGATTCCTGAACGTGTTGCCTCGTGTAAAGCGTTCAAACGGTCGTGTCAAACGGCAGGTTGAGAATGACAAGAAGACCTCTCAGTCTCCAGTTGAATATGCGCAGCGACAGTTCGCAGCGGCTACGAAAAAAACGACACGCGTCCAAATGGGAGTGAGTCTGCGCATTAACAAGAGATTAATCCGACACATTCTAAAAAGGCGGCTGTTGCCAGAGGGTGATTCTGTCGCAAGTGATAGCTCGCTTGATGTTAATGAGGAGCCTTCGCTTACGCGTACACCGCGACTTGCCCTTAGCTTACATCTCCGTAAGCCGGTTGATGGAAAATACGTCTTGTCTTCTGGTTCGCATTCAGGAAAACAACGATTTATACGGAGCCGGGTCAATGCCCGGCTTCTGTATCGTTCTCGAACAGGTGGCTTTCCTGAGCGGATGCAGAAAAGGGATATCGGCCCTCCAAAACCGGTCGGGAAGAAGGAAACATTCTCCGCCGCGGTATCTCGTTCAGCAAATGGACGCGTGAAACCGTTAACCCGAGTCCCTTCTACTATAACGAAACACTCAGGTCATACGATCAAACGGAAAGTGCAAAATTTTAAGACATTATCGCCATTTATAAAAAATGGGCATCTGCTAGAGCACGCTAACAATCATTCGGATGCTCAAACTGAAGGGAAAATGAATGCCGTCAAGGAAGCACAGCGGGCTACGCAGATGGCGATGTCTGCCCGCCGGTCCATTCAAACCGCGCGAGCTGCCGCGAGATTGAATCGCCTTATCGTTAAAATGGTTGTAAGAGCCACCGCCCTGCTTGTCAAGGGATTGACGGCGCTTTTGGGGATCAGCGGTTCGGTAATTGTAGTTTTGTGCATTGTCATGGCGAGTGCCGCCGTCATTTCCTCTCCTTTCGGTATCTTTGTGTCCGGTGAAAATACGGATGCCGATGTAAAGCCGCTTTCTCGAATCGTTCAGGAAATAGACGATGAATTTGCCGCCCGACTGGTAGATATACAGCAATCCGCTGGCAATGTAGACCGGGTGGAATATCATTATCCCGGCAGCGCGGACAATACGCGGATCGATAACTGGATGGAAATTATCGCCGTCTTTGCCGTGAAGACCGTCACGGATGCGGAAAACGGAATGGATGTGGCCACACTTGATGCAACAAGAAACGGTATCATCCGATCGGTGTTTTGGGATATGAATTCGCTGGAATCTCGTGTTGAAACGATAGAACATAAGGAAACGGTTACGGTTGAACATGAGGACGGGAGCACCAGCGAAGAGACGATTACCCGACATGAACGCATTTTGCATATTACCGTCACTAGCCATACTGCGGAGCAACAGGCAGATACTTACCGCTTTACAAGTGAACAGATGGAACTTATGAAGGAAATGCTGTCCGAGGAGTTTCGCCCGCTTATGTTTGCGATACTTGGTAAAGATGCGGATATTGGCTTGACGCCGGAGCAGCTTGATTTGGTTCAACAGCAATTGCCCGAAGGTGAACTGGGCAGTGAAGCCGTCAAGTTGGCGCTGACTCGTCTAGGCGATCCGTACAGCCAGCCGAAGGCCGGGCAGGGTAATTATACGGATTGCAGCTATCTCGTCCAATGGGTTTACCGTCAGCTAGGTATTAACTTGCCGCGAACCGCAGCGGAGCAGGCCAGATTTTGCGTGGAGAATGGCCTGACAGTAGGCGCGGCCGACTTGGTTCCTGGCGATCTCGTGTTTTGGAGCTACGAGAGTAATGGCAGATTTATGAATATTACTCACGTTGGGATTTATGCGGGAGATGGCAAAGTAGTGGACGCTTCCTCAAGTCGGGGGCAGGTGGTGTATCGCAATCTGTTCGATTCGGACAAACAAGTGTTGTTTGGCAGACCTGAAATTTTGGACATTGAGGCTGCCTTCAATACCTTCAATTAGTGGTAACGAGAGAGTGAAAAGACACAAAACATTAGGTTGAGAGATTCAACTCGATTGTTTGAACAATCAAGAATATATTCTGGGCGAAGAGGGATTATAATTGAACACAAATAAATTTCAATAGTAGACAACACGACAAAGAGTAAATTAAATTTTCCATTGTTGTTGAAACAAACAGGCATTCCCTGAGGATTGCCTGTTTGTAGCAATTTATGTTATTGCTCGGTCTTTTTATTGCCCCCTCTGAATAGGACGAGTAGGAAGAGATTCATATAATTTCACATATGTCAATCCCGCTTCATCTAACAGTTTATTTAATGTAGCTGTGTAAGTGGCACTGTCACTTGTTGTATAAGCATCAAACACTAAAGATGAAATGCGATGGGCTAATGAAGAAATTTCTGACGGTGTCCAAATATGCATTTGTTCTCCAGGACTCGCTGTTGGGTGAGCCGGTATTATGGGACCGACAATCATTAATTTAATATTTCGGGCAGAGTTCGGGAATTCTTCTTTATACCATTCACTATGATTTAGAGCTTGACCAACATCTCTTTTTGAGTAAAAAGAAGTATCTTTCTTCTCCTCTTTACTTTCAATTAATATATCAACCTCTGGGGAAGTCCAAAATATATCAGGGCCACGTCCCCCTGTTTCTGAATCAGGTCTGTTTGATGCAAAGCCCAAATATCTCCCCAACCAAGATAAAGCTTCTTCGTATTGATTAGTCGTATTTTTTTCAGTGAAAAGAGGAGATAGACGATCCTGCATTTCACTAAAAGATCCGTAATTGAAGTCACCGCGCGCACTGAGAACACTCGCGATTCTTTCTCCTTGCGAATCGCCAAATATTACGGGAGGTGCGTAAGTAGTGACTGATTCAGGATTAATTCGACCCAGGACTCGATAAGCATTAGAAGACCTATTAAAATATCTCTCGGCTGCGGAGGTATTGCCACCTAATAAGTAAGCATAACCTATCAAGTGTGCATGCCAAGCCGCAAGTGCTTTGTCTTGATTAAAAATAGGATCTAAATGTTGTTCCAAGGCGCGTGCTGCTTGTTGATATTCACGATCCCATAAATGTTCTATAAATTTTCGTTCAGCAAATGCAACTTGTATACTGTGTTCTTCAAGTTCTCTCACAGAATCTTCTGATGCCTTTTCGTTTGCAACAGAATGAGGTTGTATTCTTGCTCTGTGTACAGAAGTCCATCCGGGATCACGTGGTACGGCTACAACGGACATAACTAATTTGTGCAAACTCTGGAAGTCGGAGATACTCTTTGTGAGTTGCTCGCCCAGTTCTAATTGAGCACGTGTATATGGAGGTATCACTTTGCGATTGCTTCCTCTTGTGATCCAATCGCCTATGTCATCTCCAAGTAGAAAAACGACACCAAAATCATCATTTCCTCTTGAAATCCTACCCATTGCTTGAATTAACCTAGAAGCAACTGTTCCTTGAAGAAATTTGTTTTCCCCCAAATTGTTCCATAAGAACTTTTCCATATTACCAGTACCAGAAGGGAGGCCATCAATAACGAGAAACCTACATGTGTCTCCAGGGAAATCCATTCCTTCAAATCTAGCAGGGGCAACTAATATACCTGTTTGTGCATTTTTGAATTCTTCCACTTTCAACGTAAAATCATCTGACGAAAAAGTCATTTCATGCTCACGCCAACGTTTAGCCCTGGGCTCGCTTTTAGGAATAATAAGTATCTTGAAGTATTGTGATAAGAAAATGATGTAATCAAACATCCCATTTTTCAGTCCAGGATTAACATATGGAGTCACTATAAGACGCTCAGATTCTCCTGCACTTGTTTTAGGCTCGATATACGCATCAGGCAAGAAGCCAAAAGTACGAACAAATTCAGGTTTGTTTTGCATAGTAGCGGATAAGAACACTTTAGTTACTGATGAAGACATAAAAGGTAAAGTATTAACTGGTGGTAAGAAAGGCGATATCTCAATTCCATCTGAACTTAGAAATGCTACACATAGATCCAAATTATTTCGTAAGTGTTCCCAAGCAAACATAGAGATCCTTTTAGTTGTAACACCCTCATTTGTAAGTGACTCAATAACGCGACTTACTACTTGCCTCCAAACAAAAAGAGGAATAAAAAGAACACTTGGGTCATCTTTAAAAGTAACTACTTGATCGAATTCAGGTCCCCGGTGAATGGACTCAAAATATTGTCTGACTTGTCCAACCAACGTGGAGTAGGTTGTAGGGAATTCTGATTCAGGAAGATGAAGAGTGAAATTTTCCCTAACAATGTGGGAGGCAACATGGGCATCATCAAAAATTATCCCTTCAATATCTGTCCTAAAACGAGTGTTCTTCCCATTAAATAAGGTTTGATAGTTGGTTAAACATTGAATTTCGCCAGTATTAAATTCAAGCTCATTGACCATATTTCTATTAAAATATGTGGCTACGGATAGTCCCAGTCTTTCTGCAGCCTGAGCCGTTTGAACAATAAGTTGATTTGATCCACACAGGTAAAAAACTCTATCTAAAGAACGATTAGTAATTGATTGCCCTTCTAAGAGTCCAATTACCGTTTTTCCGCCTCCAGTATTAAGAATTACAACAACATGCTTTTTTCCTTGATCTAATACATGATGTATTTCCTCAAGTGCTAAGTACTGCCCTCGCCAGAGGTCATTAACCTTTCCTTTTGGTAAGTTATCATATATTTTTATCGGGTGTTGTTCCCTAGGACCAGTTGTTTTGTTAAAAAATTGGCTAAAGTCAAAAGACATATCTCCACCCCGTTCTGTTACAATGTTTTTTATTTAATCCATTCTTCAGGAATGAGTTTATTATTGTCGCCGCGCCATTCACAAACTTCATTAACGTTATGAATGTCGCCCCAAATACTGCTGTCAGCATGTTCTAATACGATAATTTGGAATTTTGATTGAGATATTTTTAATGCTTCTGACATTGTTTCAAAGATTTTTTTGACTGCAATCCTATCCTCGTCATTTTCAAGCTTTGGATCTAATTCTTGTTCATTTTCTCTGGCTGCTATTTTTTTAGGAAAATAAACTTGGCTAGGTTGGTCATAAACAATAAATCCCGGTACTGGTGAATGACTTTGTTGATTGAAAAATAATTGGAATGCGAGTGTCACTGAGATGTGATAAGCAAGCCAATTCGAACCGCTGCCTATTTCCCAAAGGTAATCGTCACGCCCATCTTGTCCACTGACAACAACAGTTAAATTTTGATAATCAATCCGAATGGGATCATTTGGGCGTTCTGAATCTAGCAACGGCAAGAGTCTTATTGCATAGCCCCCAATTTTATTTATTGCTGAATTGACCCTTTGTATTACTGCACTTTCATTTACCTGTGCCCTTAAATTTGATAGTGTATTATTGATGGTTTCTATCTCATGAATTAATTCACTATCTGTACCTAATGATTTAAATGTTTCGTTTGCATATTGAACTTGGCCTATAAATCTGGAGATATTTTCAACAGTATATTTTTCATGCTCGGCAGAATTTCTTATTTGACTTTGCAATTTAATTCTTTTTTGTACAGCCGTAATCTGCTCAGATAGTATACTGATTTCTGATTTTACATTATCAAATTCGCGCTCGAATGCTGCTGGGATTTTATTTGTAAATCCCGTTTCATCTTCAAGTTTAATTAAATTGGTGTAAAATTTATCGATTTGTTCTTTTGGATGATTCTTAGTTCCGAATATTGGACAGGTTTCATTGTCTTCTGTCAGGCTTTTTAACCATTTAGATATATTTAAGCGTTCAACCTGAATGGTCAAAGATTCCCGATACCCGTCTAGACTATTCATCAATTGACGCATTTCTGTATAACGATTTTTTAAGGATGAGAGTTTTAGAGAGAGCTCGCTTTCTTCCTTTCTTAATGCGACAATTTCTTGAGAGGAAGCTTCAATATTTTTATTAAGAATGCTCGAATCCGATGCTCGTTTCTCCGATATTAATGTCAGCATCTCAATTTGTTCCTCAAACGAAAGGTCATTCAATGCATCCAATTTAATAAGGCCAAACTCTTGTGCTATAGCAAGCCAGCCATTTACTTCGGTTTTCCATTTCTCGGATACCTCTTTGAGCTTTAATAATTCTTTTTCTTTGCGCTTAAGTACTCTAGTTAGATTATTAATTTCTTGTCGTTTCGCAAGAATATCAGGGGTAACTGCACCAAGTATATATGGGAATATATTTATAAGCTTTGTTCTATGTTCTGTAGTATCCGCTTTATAAAACAATGTGTTTGCATTTGCTACAATATTCTGAGGTTGAAAGCAGAATGCCATTAAATCTCTAAAGGATGGTCTACCTAGGTAGTTGCTTGAATTCTCATCGTCGATGTCTAAGAAAGTTAAAGATGACAATTCATCTAAAAACTTTTTTACTGAATCTCTATTCGTATTTTTTATAGGGATATCAGGGATTTCTACTTCAATACCGGATGCGATGTACATATTATCAGTAGACTTCTGTAGCCCAGGTTCTTGTCTTGCTAGAAGCACTTGTTTTTGATTGACTTCAATGACTATTCCAAACCAACTACAAGCATTTCTGATTGTTTTAACAGGTATGTAACAAGAATCCGAGGCTAAGCAATAATCAATGATCGGAATAATTGCAGATTTCCCAGTTCGAGATGCACCAGTTATTATATTTACAGAATTAGTCTTAAACTCAATCTCCTTTGGTTTGAATTGAGGTTCTCTTGACCAGAGGATAAGTTTTTTTATTTGGAAATCCATTGTTAAAACCTCACTTTTAGTATTTGAGATATTTCATGAAGAGTCAGTTGGGAACACCAAAATCCCAACTTTTCTGAAGCTTTTCCAAGTTTAACTATAGATTTAGGTTCTTGTTTTCGTTCAGTTGTTGTAAAAGGAAAAGCCAGGGCTTCCTCATAATCTAATGCGATGAGGGAAGAGTAGAGAGCTATTTGGATCGACCGAAGTGATAGTTCTTTCATGTTTGATGCACTTATATGAATATTTGATACAAGATCATTTTTATGCACTTTTGTTGAAAGAAATTTATTAGCAAAGGTTCGTAGGCCCGAGGGCTTGTTAGTGGAAGACAACAATTCAGAGATATCTTCACGAAATATTACTGGTAAAACAATAAATAATAGAGGGAATGGGACTAAGGATTTATTGTTACTATAATAGCCTCTTACAAAGTTCCATATAATAAATGCACCGAATGCAGGATTCTGAACGTTTTGAATTTCCTTATTTAAGTTGGACACTTAATCCACTCCCTGGCATGAAAATATCTTTATAATTTGGATGCCAGCCAATTTCCACATCATCAGATAAGGCATGATAACATCCGGCAGTAAAAAAGTCTGGCACATAAAGATGATCAATATTAACTGGATCATTCTTACATTCAAGATACAATAGCTTCCCCAATTCTTCAGGTGAAAGGTTCAGATGCTTATTCTGAAGAGAGAGAATTTTTCTTTTAGTATCCCATTTTCTTACTAGTGTTTCTTGATAGCTTGTCAGATTTCCATCACTGATGTCCCCGCGCTTAGCCCAAATTGTTCGGTTAGTAGAGGCCCGGAGATAGTCATTTATCGCTTCGATTTTTTCCGTATAGTCGCATTCCACAACGTCTAATTGTTCTACATATCTTCTTAATGCATTCATCTCTTCCTGAACTTCTTGCGCGGTGGGTCTTGGAGCTAATTCTTTTAGACTTTGTTTTTGGTTATATTCACGTCTGATCGCAATAAGTTCTGTTCTGTATTCTTGATACGATATGCACATCGGTTGTTTATTTTCAACCAATTCCGATAATCTTTTATCAATCCATCCCAACATATACGTAAATAAAATGTCTCCTAAATCTTCTTCTAGCATAGCCCTTTCGCAGAATGTTTCGTAAAGAAGAGCTGTATGGTTTGTTTGTATAGTTTTCAAACAAAATTTTTGAATGATTTGACTTGCAAATAATTTATTCCCAGGTTTAAAAAAACTTCTTATATACAGTGCATACTCGTCAGAAAGTTCTTTTTCTTCCCCTGTATCTTTATAAAACTCTTGTTTTGCAGATTCCCAAGCTGCTTGTGCTTTCTCTAATGTATCTGCATCTTGAAAGGAGCTCGCAATTGATCCTTTTCTATCTGCTGTTACAAAAAGGATGAATTTTGTGTTGTGAACATCAAGTTCATGATTTGTTACAGATAACAACCAATTATAAAGAGTTTTCCATAGATCTTTCGCGCGATTCGAAATGGGATTGTTGTTTGAAAGAACACTTTTTAGCTGTATTGCATCTACAGTTCCATCGGATTTTTCAACAGCCACATCTTCAAGAACCTCTACACTTACTATATCGTTAGATGAACAACTCTGAAGTTCGTATAATGCGTGTCGTACTTGTAACGAATAGGCGTAGACTTTATCGGGAACATGTGTGTTAGCTAATTTAACTTCTTCTTTTGGTGTATCTCTTTTAGTTTTGCCCACTGACTTCAACTTCTGGTTCAAAGATAAAAGAGCTATCAGCAGCAAGGTTAGCTAGTTTAGTCATGTTAATATAATTCTGAAGTACCTTGCGTTTACGCATCAATATAATGGTAGCATTAAACTCTTGTATCCTCAACCAAACTCTTCATTCACTACCTATTACCTCCATCGCAGTTTTGGCGACTTTTTTGCATCCATTCTGGGAGTAGCGATCCATAAGCCATCGGCAACAGCAACTCGCAAGGTCCGATTTTGCATTAAAAATGAAATGAATAATAGAGGGACATGTTCCGTTCCTCTCAATGAACTTTGACAACCGAATACAATCTTATCCGGTACGTTCCCCGCATGGCCTAGAAGGATAGCCAAATTGCGGGCGCGCCACGACCGTTTTGCCGGTTCTTGTTTTTGCATGTCTTGTAGCGGAACCGTCAGAAAGCGAGCGATTTTGCCCATGCAATCCATAAATGGTGGTTCCATTTAAGGCGAAGATCCATGCGGAGGGATAATGATACTTTCGTCCAGCCATAGCTCATCGCAATGGGGGCGGCTTGCAGCGATCCTGGAAGAGGTTTGAAGCCTATGAGGACGGCTAACCACTGTCCGCCGGATAGGGTTAATGGAAGAGAAGCAACCAAAACAGAGGCGGAAACAGAGATGCGCACAAGCGGTAATGTTTGTCGCGCATCTCTGTTTTTCAGCTTTGCTGGATTATTGGGAGGTTTTTATGAACCATAAACTCATCCGGTACAGCATGCAAATCGCTATGATAAAACAATTACTGGCATTATCTTTGATTACCGAAAACGAATTTCATTTGATAAAGAACAAAACGATGCGGGATTACGGCATCATTTCGGACCTTACTTCTTGATTCGCACATTTGTCGGTCCGCCCATCTCTTATTAAACTGATGGCAAGTAAATAAGAATGGAGGACAACACCATGGCTCTCGAAGTAGAAGTAATTAAAGCAAGTAGGAAAATATCCGATCGCAACGCCGGAAAGTTATCGGATGTCCTTCGCGTCGCCCCTTATGCCCGCGTAAGTACCGACACCGAGGAGCAATTGAGCAGCTACAAGTCGCAAGTCGCCTATTACACCGATCTCGTTAGCAAACGAAGCGACTGGGTGCTGGTTGATATTTATGCAGATGAAGCCATAACCGGTACTCAGGTAACGAAGCGCGAGGATTTCCAACGCATGATTAACGATTGTATGGATGGGAAAATTGATATGATCATCACGAAGTCTATCTCCAGATTTGCAAGAAATACGCTGGACACGTTGAAATACGTCCGAATGTTGAAGGAAAAGAACATCGCCGTACATTTTGAAGATGAGAATATCAATACGCTGACGATGGACGGCGAATTGCTGCTCGTCATTCTAAGCTCAGTAGCGCAGCAGGAAGTGGAGAACATCTCCGCCAACGTAAAAAAAGGGTTGAAGATGAAAATGAAGCGCGGTGAACTGGTGGGCTTCCAAAGTTGTCTGGGCTATGATTACGATGTGAATACGAAACAGATCACCGTTAATCAAGAAGAAGCCGAAATCGTCCGCTATATTTTTGAACGATATACATCGGGGATCGGCGCTTACGTAATTGCTAAGGAACTGACTGAGGCGGGACATAAGACCAAATACGGAAGAGTCGAATGGCAGGACACAACCGTTCTTGGTATCATAAAGAATGAGAAGTACAAAGGCGATTTGCTGCAAGGAAAGACATTTACCGTCGATCCCATTTCCAAGAGAAGATTGGACAATTACGGCGAGGAAGATCAGTTTTATGTCAAAAATCATCATGAGCCGATTGTCAGCGAGGAAGTATTTGAGAAGGCGCAGGATATATTGCATCGAAGAGGTGAAAATCGCCGCCGCGGCGCAATAGGCAAGCGGGACAAGTACAGCAGAAAATTTGCTTTCAGCAGCAAGTTGGAATGTGCTTTCTGCGGAAGCAATCTCTCGCGACGGAACTGGCACAGCGGCACTCCACAAGAAGGTGATTTGGCAGTGCGTGACAGCCACGAAAAAGGGGAAGAAATACTGCTCTCACAGTAAAGCCTTGGAGGAAAAGCTGATCGAAGGTGCTTTTGTCGAATCATACAAAATGGTGTGCCGCAATAATTCGGACGTGCTAGACGAGCTTATGAAAAGAATGGAATCGGTGTTTAGCGACCAGAATCATCAAAAGCGATTGAACAAAATTATCAGCGACATTCAGGCCATGGAGCAAAAACGTTGCAGACTGATTGATTTGTGCCTGGATGAGAAAATAGATAGGGCTACCTACGAACAGAAGTATGTGGAACTCGATACTTCGCTCACTAAACTGCTCGAAGAAAAGGAACAACTGGAGCAATCCGCACAAGATGAAATTGATTTGGGAAAGCGGCTTGAGCATTTCCGCAAAGTGCTTCAAACAAATGAGGTTCTGACCGCATTCGACCGAAACGTATTCGAAAGCATTGTCGATAAAGTGATTATTGGGGAGAACTCCAATCAGGAAAGTCCCGAGCCGTACAAACTGACCTTCGTCTATAAAACCGGCTTTCATAACAGCATCCAAAGCAAGATGCATAAGCAAAAAAAGTCCTTGCGAAGTGAAAGGGGGAGAGTGCCTTCCTATTCCGAGAACAACACACTTTGTATGGGTCATTTTTGTTGTTTGTTCAATAAAATTCTATTTCTTCACCAAATCCTCGCGAATCGGCGTAAACACGTCCAGCAGGGCGGAGTCTTCCTCCAGCGCGGTGACGCCATGTTTCGCGTTTCCGGGAATATTGATTGTGTCTCCGGCTCCGATGCAGTATTCCCGGCCATCGATGCGGAAAATAAAGCTTCCGCGCAGGCAGTAGCTCATTTGCTGGTGGGGGTGGCTATGCTCGTAGCCTTCGGCCCCTTTGGCAAAATGCACTTCCATCATCATCAGGCTGTCCTCGGCTCTTAAAATGCAGCGTTTCACGCCCGGTTCGGCATTTTCCCATACTCCAATATTGCTCATAGATTTAACTCCTCCCGTATATTTTTGGATTGCGGCAGCAGGACGCAAAGGCGGTTGGCTTCTATATGCAGCGATTGTCCGATTAGTTCGCCGCCGTTTCCTCCATTTCCGCCGTTTTCGCTATTCGCCTGATTCTGCCCGCCCAATAATCTCAATGATCCCAAGGCTGCTAGATTTAAAGTTTGCGTCCGCTTCGACCCATTCACTACAACGATACACCATACCCCGTCAGGTTTGGCGATCTTGTAGCAGCGCACTTGCGGCGGCCGAGGATCGGAATGGAGGGTTGCTTCGGTTTGGTTCGACGGCCGGCTATCCAAATGGGCAGCTTGGGCTAGCAGCTGATCATCCATATGGGCAGTTTGGGCTGACAGCTGATCCTCCAATGGGGCGAATTCGGTTCGAGCCGGATTGTCCAATGGGATAGCTTCGATACGAGCGCTCAGTTCCCCTTCTTCATGGGGATGCAGCAGCACCAAATAATCATCGCTTGCCCGGCCGTATACTTTAAAATGCTGCTGCACCGGCAGAGGGTAGTTGCCGGCGACGGCGCCTTGATCCGTGACGATCACAGGCCGCTTCGGTTCGGCGATGACGGCGCTTAAACGCATTCCGCCCAGACCGCGGGCTGCGATGTGCTGTTCCCCGATGTCCGCGTCGGTGCTCAGCGTGTGCAGGTTCCATACCCGTCCCGACTCGCCGGCGATACGGTCCCAGACCAGGTAAACTTCCAATCCGGCTTTGATAAAAGCGAAATGCCGATGGTATTCGCGGATGTTCGGATCGGGGATTTTACTTCGCACATAATCCATTTCCGCGGAGAAAAGCACCTGTTCGCATTGACTGCGCAGCGGGACTTCCTGCCACTCGCCCGCAGGGCCGGCAAACTGCACGACATTGTGGGCCGCGCTGGATACGTACCAATGCCTGTCGCCATTGTAGTAGCCGCCGGTTCCCGAATCGAGCGTCAAAGGCACGCGGTTGCTCCAGATCGAGAAATGCCCTTCATCGTGATGGGCATGGTACGTAAGCGGCGAAGCCTCGTAGATTGCATAATGTTCATATCGGTTCGGACCCTGCGGATTGCGGAAAATGACGTAGCCCATGCCGGGATAATGAATCGAACCTAATTCGGGAGCTTCTTCCGGCAAGTCCAGCCGGGGGAACAGCAAGGCCGCAAGCGGGTAGGGGAAAGCCCCGGTATCCCGAACGGGCGCACCTCCGCGCCGCCAGGCCCACATCATTTCTTTGGCCAACTTGGGGTCATTCTCCACGAATGAGGGAGCCGCATAACCCAGCAGCCGGAACCAGTGCTCCTGTACATTGGCATCGCCCACCGCAGGCGTCAGCATGACGGCGGGGCCGTCCGGCCCGGCTTGCATCCGATCCGCGGGCACGGCCGTTCCGATCAGGAAGCGGTACATCCCTTTGACCTTCTCATGCTGAAAATAATCCGCTCCCTTGAGCCGTTTCAGCAGGACAAAGAACAGAAAATAGCGATGGAGCACCGCGCCATGGTAGCGGATATTTTCCGGCCAGGCTCCGCAATCGTCCACGACATGATCGAGCTGCCAATCCACCACCGACAAGGCATGCTCCAAATATTCCTCCGCCTTCGGCTCCTGCGGGAACAGCAGGGCATACACCCCCAGGCCCGCGGCCCGGTCCGCGTTCCAGTTGCTTCTCATCCCGCCTTTTTCGTCCGGGAATTCCACAAGGTCGTAGCGGTAATACCCCGTATCCATCATCAAATTGGCAATGTAGCGGAAAAACGCCAACAACATCGCTTCCTCGTCCCGGTCAAACACGCCGGAAGGGGCAATTTGACGATAGACGACCGCGAGCACGGCCAAACCTCTGCCGATATGGACCGCTCCATAAATATCATCGTCATGCCAACCTGTAGCTTTAAAAATCTCCATACCCTTGATCATATCGCACAGCATGTACAGCAGTTTTTGCTTACAGCGCTCGGCACTGGCGAAATCGCCTTCTACCATAAACCGGTTGGCATCCGCTCCGGCCGCTTCCAGGAAGTAAGCCCAAGGGCTTGGCGTGGCCCTGTTGAAAGGAGGGGAACAGAGGGAAGTTTCGCGCACCAGCGGACCTTCGTTCCCCCGGAAACGAACTTCCGTATAAACGCCAACCGTTAAGGGAGCTTCCAAACTCAGCGTAATCTGCACACTGTAGTGTTCGCCGGCCCGCGCAGGAATCGGCGCGCTGTAATGCAGCACGGTGTCCGCATCTGCGACGGCATTCGTGATGCAAACACACTGGGCTTTTGCCGCGGTGTCCACGCCGCTTGCCGTGGTGATCCCGGAAGGCTGCAAAGCCGCCGCGCCCAAGGGCAGGGGAAGCAGCCGCAGCTCGCTGCCTTCCGCCACTTCCGCCTCCCAATAGGCCAAATCCTGCGCAAAATTCGCGTTCTCCAGCTCCATGGGCAGCCCACGCTGCGAATGCGTGAGTCTCATGCCGCTGATGCGGGCGATCCCTTTTCCGGCGACATGAATCGATATGAGCGCATGCCGGACTCCTTTAGGCACCTTAAACACAAACGGATACGTGCGGAAATTGGCTTGCTCCTCAAGCGGAGCGGTCATGGCTTGGGCGGCATAACGCTCCGAGAGCTCCTTTTGCCGCAGATACTCCCCCTGCAGCGCGGGATTCGCCCTGATGCGGTTTCGCACGGCTTTCAGTTCATCCGCATCGTACAAGCCGTAAGAGGCTGCTGCCTCCTCGCCGTTGATAGGCTTCATCGTCCTCGTCAACCTCCTGAAAGTTGAACTTCGAATGGTACGGGGATCGTTCTAGTTCAACGATGATCATCTCTCGTCTTAATTCTAATTGAATATAGGCCGCTGCCGGGATGGAGAAACAAGCGCAGGACAGGGGACAAATCGACTGAAAAGTGATTTTCCCCCCTTAACACAGTGGGTTTCTCCCTAACCGCTTCCGTCTGCGGGCTTTTATCTTAGGATTAAGAAAGGCAACGCTTGATGACAGGAGGAAAAACAGTGAACAACGCAAAACGCCAAATCCATGCCTGGACGTTCGTCGCGCCGAGTTTGATTTTGACGCTGGTGTTTGGGGTGTACCCGATTTTTTGGGCGCTTAAGTACATGTTTTACGATTAAGGGGTACGGTGAACCTTTGTTTATCGGCCTGGATAACTTCGCGAGGCTGATGCGCGATACGGAGTTTTGGCAGTCGGTGGTCAATACGCTGGTGTATGCCGGCGGGAAACTGCTGGTGACGATTCCTTTGTCTTTTGTGCTGGCGGTGATCTTGAACCGGGCGTTCGCGGGCAGGCAGCTATTGCGGGCGGTATATTTCCTGCCCACCATTGTAAGCGCCTCCGTGATGGCGATCGTATTCTATGTCGTGTTCAACTCGTACAACGGGACGATCAATCAGATGCTGCTGGCCTCCGGCATCATTTCGGCCCCCATCGACTGGCTGGGCCCCAAATACGCCTTGCTGACCTCGATTATCATCGCGATTTGGGGGGCGATCGGCAACTATATGCTGCTGTTCCTGGCCGGGCTGCAAAATATCCCCGAAGATCTGTACGAAGCCGCTTCGCTGGATGGGGCCGGACCGATCCGCAAAATGTGGAGCATTACCGTGCCGATGCTGGGACCGGTGCTGCAAATGATCATTATGCTGGCGATTACCGTTTCGCTCAAAGGGTACGAGAGCATCATGGTGCTGACGGAAGGCGGACCTTACGGCAAAACCAATGTCATGTACCTCTATCTGTATAAATTGTTTTTCCCGGTATCCAGCGGAGGGACCAGCGCCCAGCAGTTCGGATACGGCAGCGCGGTCGGTTTTGCCACGGCGGTCATTGTCGGAGTGATCACACTACTATATTTCCGTCTTTCCAAAAAACTGAACGAAATCTACTGACAGAGAGGAGTCTGGCCGATGAATAAGATATCAAGCACATTATTATGGATATTTCTCTTGATCGTCGCCGCATTTACTTTATTTCCGATTTTGCTCGCTTTTTTCGGATCGTTGAAGTCGAATCTGGAGCTGACCACGGGTTCCACCTTGCTGCCAAAAGAATGGAAATTCAGCAATTACGCGCAAGCCTGGGAGGTCGCCAATTTCGCCCGGTTTACCTGGAACAGCGTGTTTACCAGCTTTTTTACGACGGTCGGCACGCTGCTGATCGGGACTATGGCCGCGTATGCCGTGGCGCGAATCGATTTTATCGGGAAAAAGTTTTACGTGCTGCTGCAATCCTGCACGCTGTTTATTTCCATCGGCGCGGTGGTGCTCCGGCCGCAATTCGATCTGATGGTGGCGCTGCACCTGCAAAAATCGCTATGGGGCGTGATCATCTTGCTGATCAGCGCTCATGCCACGGTCTTTTTTATGCTGATCGGGTTTGTGCGCGCCATTCCGAAGGAATTGGATGAAGCGGCTTATATTGACGGCTGTAATTTTTACAGCACGTATTACCGGATCGTTCTGCCTTTGCTGGCCCCGGCGTTGGGCGTGGCCGGCCTGTGGAGTTTCCGCGGGGCGTGGAACGAATATATTTTGCCTTTGGTGTTTACGATGACCCAGCCCGAATTGCAAACGTTGACGGTGGGGCTGGCCAGCCTGAAATACGGCGTGGGCGACGCCGCGCAGCCGCAGCTGATGCTGGCCGGCGCCTGCTTGTCCATCCTGCCGATGTTGGTGGTGTACGTGTTCGCCAATAAATCGTTTATGCAAATGACGGCGGGATCGGTGAAGGGCTGACCGAGGCCGGCCGGCGGCCATGGATGTTGAACTAGAGACCGGGTCGGAGAAAGGCAAGTGGGCGCTACTGTTGCTGTTGCATTAAAGTTAACAAGATGTACCTGTTTCCATTCTTACGGTTGCCACAGCGGCTATTTGCGTGAGCAACGCCGATTTCAAATTCTAACGGTTGCGATGGCGCTTATTTCGCTCAAACCCAGCTATTTTGCTCAAATTAAGGCAAATAACAACGCTCACAACCGTTAAAATCCAGAAAAGGTCTTTTTTCGCAAAATAGCGGCTGCTGCAACCGTTAGATTCCCGGCGGGCGCGGGCCCCCATTCCGGTACAATTATTAGTTCAACCTTTATCATGGCGGGCAGACATTACGAGGGAGCGTGACGGCATTGAAATCCTGGATCTACCGAACTTCGCTGCAAAAAAGGATATGGATCTCTTTTGCCGTGCTGACGGTGCTTTGTATCGCGGTGACGGGCCTGTGTTCCTATTTGATCGCGGCCCGCGCGATGGAGCGCAATTCCGTGGAGCTGAACCGCAGCGTGCTCAACCAGTCCGTCAACGTGCTGGACCAGAAGCTGAAGCAGATCGTCGTGGCTTCGTCCACGATGACCCTAAGCGAAACTTACAAACAAACGATTCGCGATATTCAGGCTGACAACCGCAGCCGGTATTTCGCGAATTTTTCGCTGCTTCAAGGCCCTTTTTCGCAAGCCGAGCTGACGGAAAACTCGATCGATTCGATCCTGATCACTACGCCCGGCGGCGACTTCTATTCCAGCGGCAAAATCCGCAAATCTGGCGTGCCGTTTACCTCCACCGCCATTTACCAGCGGATCAAAGAGCATCCCGATACCCGGTGGATCGAGAGCCACGAGGATGAGTTGTTTGCCGGAAAACACCGGGTCGTCACTTTGGTTTTGCAACCGCTAACAGAAAGTAATGTTCCGGACGTGTTCTTGATCGTCAATGTCGATGAGAAGATGCTGGGCCAGGTGGTACGTGAAGGGCTGAATCCCGGCGCGGCGCATTTTTTGCTGATCAACACCGCCGGGGCCAGTGTGCTGGGGGATCAGGGACGGCCGGAATGGACGCGCTCGCCGCAATTTATCGATCAACTACGGGAAAATAAGGCCGGGAACTTCGAATATAAAAGTTCGGAAGGCACGATGCTGGTCAGTTACGCTTCCTCCGCGTTTGCCACGGACTGGATTTTGGTCAGCTATTTGTCCAAAACGGATCTGCTTGGCCCCGTGCTCCAGATCAAGTGGCTGGTGCCGGCGATCATGGCCTGCTGCATCTTGATGGCGCTGCTGCTGGCCCGGTACTTGTCGAGACTGCTGCTATCCCCGCTGCTGAAGCTGCAAAGAACGATGAAACGGGTCGAGCAGGAGGATTTGCGGGCGCGCTTCGTAAGTCCGTTCCAGGATGAGATCGGCGAGGCCGGACGGAAGTTCAATCAGATGCTCGACCGTATCGGGCAGCTCATCACCGAAGTGAAGGAGACGGAGAAAGAGAAGCGGAAGGCGGAAATTAAAGCGCTGCAGGCGCAAATCGACCCGCATTTTTTATATAACACGTTAAATACGATTTTCTGGAAATGCGAGATGAACGAATATGAGGATGTCAAAGAGATGGTGCTTTCGTTATCCGCGTTGTTCAAGTTGGGGCTGAACCAGGGACAGGAAATCACGACCTTGGGCCGGGAGCTGGAGCATGTTCGCCAATATTTGAACCTGCAGCAGCAATGTTACGAGGGATTGTTCCAATACGCCATCCATGCGCCGCCCGAACTGCTAAACTTACCCGTGTTAAAAATCATCATTCAGCCGCTCGTCGAGAACTCCATCCTGCACGGTTTGCAGGACAAACGGGATTCCGGCATGATCCGGATCGCGGCGGAGGCGAGGGGCGGCAGCTTAATCATTACGGTAACGGATAACGGGGTTGGATTTGATGCCGAGCAAATGAACGAGAAACTGCAGCTCCCCGCGGGCGGCAAAGGGTATGCGTTATTCAATATTTGCAATCGGTTAAATCTGTACTACGGCAAGGAGGCCGGGCTGCGCTTTGCCAGCCGCCCCGAGGAAACGGTGGCCGTCATTACCATTCCAATGGAAAGCGGGTTAAGCCATGAATCGAAACGAACCGATGAAAATCTGCATTATTGACGATATTCCGGCGGTCGTGCGCGGACTGTCCACACGGATTCCCTGGGAGGAGCACGGCCTGACGGTTGCTGCAACGGCCGCCAATGGCTTAGAGGGGCTGGAGTGCCTGCGCCGGGAGCGTCCCGACATCGTGCTGACGGATATCCGCATGCCGCTGATGGACGGGCTGGAGATGATGCGGACGATTGTGCCGGAGCTGCCGGAGGTCAAAGTGATCTTTTTTACCGCGTATACCGATTTTGCCTATGCCCAGGATGCTGTCAAGTTGGGCGCGTTCGATTTTATCGTCAAGCCCTTTACCCCCGCGAACGTGCTGGATGTGGTGCTGAAAGCGAAGGAAGCGCTGGAGCGGGAGCGGAGCAAAACCGAGTATATGCAGGGCATGGAGCGGAAGTTAAGGGAAAGTTTGCCGTATCTGCGCCAGGAGTTTATGCGTTTGCTCATCCGTTACGGCACCCGGCAGCAGAGCCAAAGCCGGCAGTGGGATTTTTACGGGATCACGATGGAGCCAAGCGGTTTTTGGGTGATGGTGGCGGAAATGGACGGGTTTTCACAGCGGACGGCGGATTTGCCGGTGAACGAGGTGGAGCTGATCCGGTTTGCCGTGCAGAATATTTTGGAGGAGACCGTCACTTCCTATACCAGGGGCATTGTGTTCCGCGAAAATATCAACCAATTCGTTATCGTCGCCAATCCGGCGGCCTCCCTGGATGCCGGGCAGCTGGCGGAGAAATGCCGCGAAAATGTCGGCAAACATACCGATTACACCGTGTCGATCGGCTTGGGCGGCGAAGTGCAGGAGACGGCGCAGTTGTCCGCTGCGTACGCGCAAGCGCTGGCTGCGTTGGCCAACACTTTTTTGTCCGGCGGCAACAGTGTGTATCTGTACGGGGAAGGCGATGCCCGGGGCGCGGCCTGGCCGCAGTATTCCTATGACAAGGAGAAGGAGCTGTTGTTCTGCTTGCGTTCCGCGAATGTGGACAAGGCGGAGGAGCAGCTCCACAGCATCTGGGACGAATGGATTTCGGCCAGCAAGCATCCGAACCCTGCGCTTTTACAAACGTTATGCCTGGAGCTGGCGCATTCGATGCACCGGGTGTTTGCCGAAAAAGGTTCGGCCGAGGAGATTCAGGAGCTGGAGAGCCAGCTGGCGGAGATGAACAAGGCGGCCACGTTTGAAGCGCTGTGCGGCTTGATCCGGGATTTCTGCCGGCAGGGCTGCGCCCAATTGCGGAAGCGGCAGGTGAGCGAATCGCGGCGGCTGGTCGAGCGGGGCGTAACCTATATTCAGAACCATCTGCAGCAAAATTTGTCCGTGGCGGACTGCGCCAAAGCGGTGCATTTGAGCCCGAGCTATTTTTCCAACTTGTTCAAAAAAGAAATGGGCGTCACCTTGGCTCAGTATATTACCCATTGCCGGATGGAGAAAGCGAAGGAACTGGTGCTGGAGGGGATGCAGGTGCAGGATATCGCCGGCTCGCTGGGCTATGAGGATCGTCCGTATTTTACCGAATTGTTCAAAAAGCATACCGGGATGACGCCGACGGAGTTTCGGATGAAATATGCGGCGTGCGCCGAAACGGAAAAAAGTGGTTTTATCTCCCTTGAATAGTTGTTTTTTCCTTCACGAGATGGGCGGACGTTGATTTATATTTTTATTGAGAAATGAATGCGATTACATATCTTAAAGGGGGAAATTTGTATGAGACGTAAAAAGTGGTTCGTATCCGGACTGGCCTTGCTGATGGCGGGAGCCTTGGCGGCCTGTTCAGCGGGGGGCGAGAAGGAGGATCCAGCCGCGAACGCTGGGGCCGAAGGAAGCAAGACGAAGCTCACGTATTGGACGATCGACCGTCACGACACCGATTTTATCGAGCAAAAAATCAAAGAATACGAGGAGCAAAATCCCGACATCGACATTGAAATGAAGGTCATGGCGGATAACTACGTGCAGTCCGTGGAAATCGCTTTTGCCAGCAACCAGGCGCCGGACATTTTGCGGGTGGACACGGGGAATGTGCCGACTTGGGTGAAGCGCGGCTACCTGGAATCGTTCGATGAGTACATCTCGCCGGAAATGAAGGAGAACTTCAAAAACGTCCTGATCGAAGAGAAAAACATGGTTGGCGGAAAAATCTACACGCTGCCGAATATCGGCCAATTCTGGAGGCTGATCTACAACGTCGATCTGTTTGAAAAAGCGGGGATCGATGGGCCGCCGGCGACGCTCGCGGAAATGGTCGAGGACGCCAAAAAGATCACGGAAGCGGGCAAGGACATCGGCGCTTACGGGTTTGCCGGCAACTTCAAAAGCGCCAGCGGCTTTGAGCGGATCGCTTATCCGATCGTGTCGCTGAGCACGAACACGGGCAACGAAGGCTTCAACTTCCAAACCGGCCAGTTCGATTTTACCGTGTATAAAGAAGTGCTGCAGGCCCTGCATCAAATCAAAGCGGACGGCAGCATGCTGCCCGGCTCCGAATCGCTCGACATCGACCCGCTGCGCGCCCAGTTCGCGCAAGGCAAGATCGGCATGTACTTCAACCATTCGGTTGAGCCAAGCGTGTACAAGACGCAATTCCCGACGGAAATCCGCTGGGCCGCGGCGATGCCGCCAACGCTCGACGGTAAGCAAAACGGGGCCGATCAAGTCATCGCCGGCAGCTATTTGGCCATGAGCAAAAATTCCGAGCATAAAGAAGAAGCCTGGAAATTTATCGAATGGATGTACAGCGACGACGTGCAGGTCGCTTACCAGGAAGGCGGCTACGGCGTCTCCGTCATCCCGTCCGTGGCGGCCAAAGCCAAAGCCCCGGACATCGCCGGCATCGAAAACTTCCTGCCGACCTCGCTGGACGGCATCTACCCCGCCACCCCGCTGGTCGCCACCGAAGGCCGCGTCGAAGGCGCCAAGAAGGTCGATGTCTTCAACAAATTCATCTTCGACGGCCAGGACCTGGACAAAGTATTGAACGATTTGAACACCCGCTACAATGCCGCGCTTGACAAGGCTAAAGCAGCGGGGGATACAACGATTGAAGCTGATCCGAACTTCAATGCGGCGAATTTGCAGGGGTCGTTGGTGGAGAAGTAGGATAGGGAATACGAAGGCAAGCCCATTGTACACATTTTGGGCTTGTCTTTTTTCGTACAATCAAAGGCGCTTCGCTTATTCGGTAACTGCTTTTCTTCTCAAAATGTAAATCAGATAATCCGCAACAAGCCCCACGAATAAGAAGCTCCCAAAGTGTATCAAATAAGCCGGAAATCGCAGGGGGATTAAAGTACTATTCGTCACCCATTTGGGATTATAGGTATCGATAATCCAACTTGTGAAAGGCTCAGTGAACTTAATAGAATCTATCAGTGGATTGAATTTTATTAATAGGATATTGGCTAGGCCGCTTCCTAGGTAGTCGCTTAAGCATATTAAGATGCTTATGATAGAGAGCCAAAGGGTGGTTCTTTTTAATAGAGATATGGGGATCACCCCTCTATTGTAATCATTTAACCTAACACCTTTTGCCGCCCAGGGTTATTTTCCATTAGGACGTTTGGAGATATTCGTCTGACCTAGAATATAGTCAATACTTACGTTGTAAAATTCGGATAACTTAATCAACACAGAACTTGGCACATCCAAGTTCCCGCTTTCGTATCGGGAATAAGTTGCTTGAGAGATGTTCAGATAATCTGCCAATTGTTGTTGCGTCAAATCCCGGTCTTCACGCAAATCGCGTATTCTTTTGTACATCTTTCTTCACCCAAGCTAAGTTTAAATTATGCGAAAAATGCATATTGAGTTTTATGCAGTTTTCGCATAAAATTGATTTATACGGAAAGTGTTAGCTGTTTTTTAGGTTTTTAACGATACTGTTCACAATTCTTAAGGAGGAGAGTGAAATGAAAAGTATTCTTAATAGAGTCGATTACGGAATGAATCTTATCAATAGGATATTGGCCAGGCTGCTCCCTAAGTAGTCGCTTAGGCATATCAAGATGTTTATGATAGAAAGCTAAAGGGTGGTTCTATTTAATAGGGACATGGGGATCACCCCTCTATTGTAATCATCAAACCTGACACTCTTTGTCGCCAGTGCTATTTATTTTCCATTGTGACGTTTGGAGTTATTCGTCTGACCCAGAATATAGTCAATACTTACGTCGTAAAATTCGGACAACATAATCAACACAGAGCTTGGCACATCCAAGTTCCCGCTTTCGTATCGGGAATAAGTTGCTTGAGAGATGTTCAGAAAATCTGCCAATTGTTGTTGCGTCAAATCCCTGTCTTCACGCAAATCGCGTATTCTTTTGTACATTGTTCATCACCCAAGCTAAGTTTAAATTATGCGAAAACTGCATATTGAGTTTTATGCAGTTTTCGCATAAAATTGATTTATACGGAAAGTGCTGGCTGTTTTTTTAGGTTTTTAACGATACTGTTCACAATTCTTAAAGGAGGAGAGTGGAATGAAAAGTATTTTGGAGGAACTTTACAAAGGAAACCTTAACCCTGAATCGCGAACGGTCCCCACAGATCCCGAATATCGTTCGCTCAATGGAGAAATTTCTGATTTGATGTTGGAAGTCAAACAAAGATTTTCGGAGAACGACTTCAGAGCCCTTGAGGAAATCTTGGACTTGAACGGTGATACTAGTTCCATGCTCACAAGCACCGCTTTTGTCCAGGGATTTAGGATGGGGGCTTTGATGATGGTGGAGGTGTTTTGTGGGGAGGGGAAGGGTTTTGGGAAGTGATTGTTGGGAGGTTGACTAGAAAAACTATTAAAATTGTTTTTTGTGTAATTATTATAGATACAGGCTTCCGCTGCTTTAGCGGGAGTTTTTTTATTTTAGAGCAGAAAATTATTCATTCGTAATATTATTCCAATTTGTTGTAAAATATGACTATAGGTAATCTGGACTAATCTAAAAGAGTATTCGTATATTCAACTTAATGCAGAAAATATACGAATTCGTGGATACTATGTTATATGACAGTGCAGAAGAATAATTATACAATGAGGTATTTTAATGAAGAATGTAAAACATACAAAGATTGGTTATCATGATGCTACAATACTGGCTGGACGTATCATTAGTGAATTTTATGGAGATAGCGCCACAGATTATGATTATATGAATGATTTTATTGAGGATAACTTCGATGAAATAATAGTAAAGTTTGTTAATCCTCAAAAATTTACTGTTCTTCATATGCTTATAAAATATTTTGATGATTTAATCTATGGTGACGGCATCAGAGAGATTTTGAAGAATGTGGATTGGGATGATTATGAAATGTTCCTTGAATATATGAGTAATATGATTTCAAATACAGGAATTGACATAGGAATTAGGTTTCCTGATTTTAAAATTATAGATGAAGCAGAAGTATTAGATGAATGTGATGAGTTCAATTATGTCGATTATTACATAAATACTTTAGAAGTTAAACGCATTGAGGCTCAACCATTACTTATTAATTCGACTTTTCATGTTTTAATGATTAATAAGATATTTTTACGTGATTTAAATGAATTTTTCGCAACATACATACAGAAGCACATTGATAGGGTACCGCTTGAATACTTAGATAAAGATAGAAAACTATTAAGAACTTCGTATTGGAATTCCTGGTTGAAGAGGGGGATTTTCTTCAGAGATAAAGGAGTATGTACGCTGTGTAGAAAGGACCTAACAGGTAGTTATAATCTAGGGATTAATTTTGAGATAGATCATATAGTCCCGTTATCTAAATATGGGAACAATGATCCTTCTAACTTACAAATACTCTGTAACGAATGTAATTTATTAAAATTAAACCGTAGCAGTGAAACTTCACAATATGACATACCATTATGGAATATGGTAAATGAATAAGAATCTTTTTAGGGCCTACTCAAAGACACCGTCATATAACAAAGTATATAAGTTGAGGGCTTTACCCTTGGTTTGCTAGAAGAGGGAGGCAGAAAAGTAGATTCAGCTTACAACCCTGCGAGGTGTAGTCCGCCGTACCCAGTCGCTTCTCTCCTTTAAGCCTCGCAGACAACCCTCACCGACTAAGATAGGAGCTATCTAAGTTGGTGAGGGTTCGTGAATACAAGAACGACGACATCATCCTTTATATTCTGGGGGTAGAAACATGGATGCTAATGATCTAGAGCAACATATACATCAACTTGAACGGATTCGAATGCATTTCTCACCCGAGAAATACCTTAAGAAATTCGTGAATACAACAGCAGATATATTCACTGAACGCCATCTGTTAAAGGCTGTTTCATTCGATAACAAGTCAATTGAGTACATCGTAGGTATTATAGTTGAGGATATCGCTGCTAACAGAAGATTTCGCAGAGTCGAATGTTTGAAGGTTCTAAAAAGAATAATTAAAAATCGAAGTTCTGATGAGGCTTACAGTAAAGAGTTACTAGAGAATTTATTCTATCTATATCGGCATTTTATTCTGGTTGGAAGTGAAGAGGTACAATGGGCTGTAAGCACATACATAAAAGATCACATATTGAATGATGAGTGTATAAAGTGGTTAATTGACAACTATCAAGAGTCCGAACATATTGCTAATAGATTACTAAGGTACCCAGTAAGAAATGAACGGGTGAGCAATTGGGCACGTAATGTTCTAAAGTCTGGTGAACTTCGAGATCGAATTTCTGAGATCATTGGAATATTAATTGAAGAGGAAGTTCCTAGCTTTGTTCAAGAAGATAATACAACTATTATGTGGGCGATATATTATTCTAAATGTTCAAAGACTCAAAAGAGAAAATTAATACTAGAACATCTTGATTATGAGAACTATTTACCAGCAATAGTAGTTGCTAATAGGTTAGAAATTGGAGAGATTTCTAAAGATTTATTACAACACTATCGAGGACTTCTCGTAAGAAGGGATGACATCGTATAACAACGTATTCACGCTGCGGGCTATTTAGCTCTTGGATTGCCAAAAGATAAGAAGATAGGAAGTGGAATCAGGTGATCAACCTTGCAAAGCTAAGTCTTCTACCCAGTAACTTTAGGCCTTCTGGGTTTGTCAATATTTGAAGTAAGCGAAAGTTAAATTACTTTTTTGAGTAAACAATATATCTGTGAAAGAATAGGTGATACCATGTGGCCACTAGGGCAATATGAAAGATTAGTCTATGAAATTAAACGTCGTGAGAATAATGAAATCCCGGTTATCTTTGGTTTATTGGTGGCTGACTTTCATCAGCAGAAATGTAAAGAATATATCTTGAATTATATCGAAAGATTTGATTATAAATCAGATCAATATATTAATTTTTATTTACCTGGATATTTAGAGGAGGATCTCTTCAACAATGATGAAAAAATAACAATAAAACAAAAAGATTTTTATTTTAATAGAGATACCTATCTAAATTTCCTAGATAAATTAGAGGTAGATTTTAAAATAGACTACCCGTATAATCCAGTGCTAATTTTAATGGAATATGATAGAGGGAATTTTAATAGGACAAAAAGGATAATAATAGAACTAGATTCGAATGGGTCTGATATAAAGCAAGTAGGTGAGATGTTTGAAAGAATTTTCGAGATCGCAAAAGAAGTAGTTTCTATCAATGATTTTTCAAAGTCATTAATGAAGGATGGCTTAAAGAAAGGACTACTCGATAAAATTATTGAAGGGATCGATATTAGCTACATAACTGCTATTTATAAAAACACAAAAGAGATTAATAAGTACAGAATAAAGAGTGTTAATTGAATCTATAAGTATAGAGTTAACTGATACATTAAAAAACTAAGGGGCTAAAGCCACTTGGTTTTTTAATGTATAGTCATGAGAAAAACTCATAAAAAACTGCCTAAGAAGGTATGCCGTGGAGAAACCGCATATCGTAGAATCGAAACATATTCAGCTTCATTTTGATTTCTAAGGCCGGAAGTACGGAAGTGAGTATCCTTGAGGAGCCCGGGCGGAAAATACGCACGCCGGGATCTGTGTGGGGGGTGTCGGGCAACGGATATCTCTACCGTGACTCCGTAAAAATCAATCCATAAATAATAAAGCATAGTATTTCTCTAAAAGAAAATACATGGTACATTAGGACTAGGATAAAATAACGTGAGGGAGGAAATAACATTGCCCGCATTTGGTGTTAGATGCACAAAAGATGAAATATACGTAGCAATTCTGGAAGGTTCCATAGATTCCCCTGTTATTACTGATGAGGCAAGGGTGAAAATCATTTTGAGTTCTCCTAAAACTGCCGAAAGTAGAGCAGAGGCGTTATATAATTTAAAACGAGATTTTGAACAATTACTTTTAAAATATAAGCCAGACGTTGTTTTAGTCAAAGATCAGGAAACTAGTAGACATAAAATTCCTGTACAAGCATCGGCTCAAAGAGGTGAGATCGAAGGTGTTGTACTGGAGACTTGTTTCGTTAACAAATTTTATGTTGATAAAGTGCTCTACGCACATACAAAAACTAGACTAAGAATGGAACAAAAAAGTAAGAGTTTCCAATTTGAGAAGATTGATGAATTATTTGGATTGACATTAAAAGATGATAATATTAAAGATGCTATCCTTTGTGCTTGGGCGGGATTGTAATGAAGGACATTGGTGACAAATATGAGGAATTAGGAAAACTTGGAAATGGAAATTTTGGTAGTGTATTTAAAGCGCATAACAAAATTGTAGATAGGGTAGAGGCAGTTAAGATTGTTAACGATATTAGTAAGTTGGGGGATAAAGCAAACCTTGAGGCTCGCGTTCAACATAAATTGGAGCATGCAAATGTTACAGAAATTTACGATGCTTTTATAAAAAATAATAAACTATATATCACTATGGAATTCCTTATCGGGGGCTCCGTTCAAAAGATAATTGATGATAAAGGTAGATTACCAATTAAAAAGGCAATAAAAATTACTGTTGATGCGTTACATGGTTTGCAATATATACATAATAAAAACTTTATACATCGTGATATTAAACCAAGTAACATTCTTCTTGATAGTTCCGGTACAGCTAAGCTCTCAGATTTTGGATTAACAACAGAGCTGGATGAATTAGGTAAATATAGTTCGGGATTTGGCTATGTTTATCATAAGGCACCAGAAGTACTTAGAAATAAAGAATTTACGAAAAGGTCAGACATTTTTGCGATAGGGTTAACGTTGTATCGGCTAGTAAACGGTGATAATTTTATAAGTTCCTTTGATAGGCATACAATTGGGTACAGTATTTTGGCAGGTGATTTCCCACCAAGGGATATGTATTCACCAGATGTACCAAAGAAATTAAGATTAATCATTAATAAAGCACTCGATGTTGACCCAAATTCTAGATACCAGACTGCACATGCACTTAGAGCTGACCTTAATAGTTTAATAATACCCATTGATTGGGAGATACAAAGCAGTAATACTAGGAAACAAATATGGGAAGGAAAGGATAGTACTTATAAATATCGTGTTGAAGTTTCAAAAAGCATATTTAGTAATGAATATACAATAATTACTTTTAAGGGAATAAATAAGTTAAGAAAAATTACAAAATTATGTTCTGACAAAGTTTCTGCCAAAGAGATGAACAAACGTCTCAGTAAAATATTAACTTCTGAGTTGTAATTTAACGTAGGATTAGATTTTAGCTATAGTTATTTCTCAGTAGTCAATTATTTCGAATAATGTGTATTCACATTGTGAGGTAACCCCCCTTTGGTGTGAGATGGTTAATCATAGGGGGAGAGTGCAGACACTAAACGACCCAGTCTAAGATAGAGCTATCTAAGGCTGGGTTATTTAGTGAATACCAGAACGATAATGTGAAATCATCGAAAGGAATGAAATCATAAATGAAAACTGAAATTCTCACTTCAATAATTGGTATTGGAGGTACTATATTAGGATTTATCTTAAGCGAGGTCTCGTCATACTTTAAAAGAAAGAAGGACGAAACCGAAAGATATCTGATGGCTAACTATACCCAGAGGCAAAGCGTTTACGCCATAATATATAAAGCATTAATTCAATATCAAAGTTACTTTAGAAAATTTGTTGAATATGGAAATGAATTCGTTGAGCATGAAGATACACAGAATTTTGGACCATTAACTGAACTTGAGAAGTTTAATCAAATCTTCGAAGAAAATGAAATATGGTTGCATAATAAGACAATAGAAGAGCTGAAAGAAGTTTTATCAATTTCTTCCTCTGCAATCAATGTTGCCCTCTTTGTTACAGGAGAAGAAGACATTTGGCTTTCTCAAGTTGAGAAAATATCTAACTCTATAATTAATAAAATTGAAGAAGTCAAACATCATATTAAAAGTATAACAGGTATGAATTTAATAGATAACTATCAAAGCAAGCTTAATTCTAGCGGATGAAATATAAATGTTATTTCAAGAGGTAGGTCGAATAAAAGAGGTTATTAGAGCTAGTGTAGCGTGGGCTGAAGAATACCTTAGAGAACAAAACTTAAATTCAATCTATCCTTTTCGTAGGTAAAGTGGAAAACCTTAAATATTATTTAGAGGACGATGAAGTTTTTTCCTATATTAATATTGCCTTCAGTAGATAATTACAAAAGAAGCAAAATATTATTAAATAATATACTTTGCTTACAACAAGCGAGCCTCCGTCGTTTCCGTACTTTTAAACTGTTTATAACAACCAGTAACAAAAGCGCCTCAGCGATGAGGCGCTTTAAACATAATAAATTTGATTTTTAATTCATTAGCTTATTCTTTTTGTGTTATTTGTTCCTTAATGCTTTGAAGTTTTTCAATGTCAGAATCAATCATTTTTAGAGCGCACTCAGTACAAAAGTGCTCATATGTTCTATCTACTTTTAGTTTTAAACGCTTCTCACCACTTAGAATACGGTGTGAAGGAACATGCTGACAGCTATGCGCCCTTTTCGCCATATCAACTTCAATGGATTTAACTAATGATTTAGGTCGGGGCATTATAAAACCTCCTGAAGCGCTTCATAGATAATACTTTCAAGATTACTTCTAATAGAATCTAGTTCTTCTCTAGAAAACTCATGGCGCTTTCCAGTGCTCTTGCCGACAAATTTGTTTATTTTCTTATCTACAGCAGATTTAAGTATTACAAAGTTGGATTTGCCAAGTCGCTTACGGTCTAAATCACGACCTTGAGGATTCAAATTTTGCTGTCTCAGGACAAATCCAATTTCATTTCGTACTGTTTCATCTAATGCCAGTCTTGCAGCTTGACGCTCTCGTTGTCTGGTTGTATATATTGGCTGATGTTCATAGGCAACTTGAATATCTTCAAGTGTTACACCCTTAGATTTTAAAAGTTTCAAAGCTCTTTTTACTTCATCATCCTCTAGAATTAAAGGTACCTCTAGAACAGAAATCCCTTCTTGACCTCTAATTTCAACTTGATTTACTCGTCTATCTTTAAGGACAGTTTCTGGTTCAATAACAATCTCATCAGAGCTTGTAAAGTCTAGGCCTTCCATAGGTAATAGCTGATCAAAAAATTCACGATCGGCTTGACTAAAATCTTGAAAATCCCCCCAGAGACGTGCGACATTTGATCCTGCATGGAAAACAACCGTCCCTTGATTATTTAAACTTTCAGGTGCATTTTGGTCGATCGCCCGCATAATTCTTCCGACAAACTGTATAAAAGGCGATAGTTCATTAAAGACACTGAATATTGCAGCGACGCTCAGAAATGGATGGTCAAACCCTTCTCCCAACTTTCTTACTTGAACAATTACATCTAACTGATTATTTTTTAATTGGTTAAGCACACGGTCGTTTTCTGCTTTGTCTTGTAAACTATGAACGTACGCTGCTCGCATACCCCTTGCACGGTAAGCTTCCATGATTTGAATACAGTGCTGTCGGTTAAGTGCGGAAGCAATGATTTTGTGATTCATACTACCAGATTGTTCTCTATTACGGTTAAGGGCTCGAATTGATGCATCAACAATTGTATACAAAGTTTCTTGAGATGTAACAATACTACGTCTAAAATCAGAATCTGTTTCGCCTAAACGTTTAACTTCTTCAAGGTTTACTTCTATCTCTTGCTCGTCTTCCTGACGGACATATTTTAATGTTTTTGGGTTAAGCACAATTGCTTTCAAACGCTTAACATAGCCTTCTTCAATTGCTCTGACTAAAGGAAATGTATAAATTATCTGTCCAGACATTATCTGTCCATCAGCTCGTCTCGGTGTTGCACTATAGTTTACAATTTTGGCTTCAGGGAATGTATGGCGAAGAATGTTCCAGCTTTCTGCTACGTTATGATGAGCCTCATCAACTAAGATCAAATCAAAGAAATCAGATGGAAGTGATGTTAGCCACCGATTATTTGAGCCTTGGAGTTGCTGGATATTAGTGATGACAACTTCTGCCTCGTCTAAGTCTGATCGATTTGTTGAGTTACCTCGTATTTCGGCTGGTTCTGGATATGGAGCTCCATTCAGCACAAGACATTTAGCGTAAAACATTCCTTCCTGAGTAGGATCGAAATCTTTATATAATTGAGATGCAATATTTAAACCAGGGGCAATAACCAGTGTTTTTTTAGATTTAACTGCAAATGGTGTTAATGTTATAAGTCCTGATTTACCACAACCTACTGGTAAGATTATCGCAGATTCTCTATCATAACCGTCTTGGGAATAATACTCTTCAATACTTTCAAAAGCTTCTCTCTGAGGAATCCTTAGACAATTATTACTTGAGATATTAGGTTCTCTTGTTTCAAATATACTCGGCAAATTTACTCCCTCCTCGTATTAACTTTTATTCAAAAAAACGACTAAATAAACCAGTATTCGTTCAATCTCTTTTATTTCCCTTATTATACAGGAAAATATTCCTATAATCTATTCACTAGATAGAGATGTGAAAAGTTTTGGTTTTGGGAAAAAAGTGATTGAAGTGACAGTGTAGGAAAGGGCCGGCTGGGGGAGACATGCCATTTCCACGTGCGTGGTTATTTGAAGCCTTTTGGTGAATAACGTTATTACTGACCTATTTATCATGGGCTCTCATTGTATCCATACCTTTTCGCATTCCACGCAATAAACAGCAAAATAAACAGACACATGGAAAAAGACTATACATCCTCAAGCTCCTATAAGGCACCACCTACAATGCTTTCGCCAGCAATGGCCAGATTGCTAGGTTAATTATTAAATATTTGAAGAGGACATAAAGTAACAACATTCGACATATATAGGGAATTATAATAATCATGTAATTTGTCCTAGTTACATAGAACCAATAATCTAACGGAAGTGAGGAGTTTATATGGCGCTTTTTACAAGAGACGCACTTATCAGTCGTGCCAATTTGGAACTACAAAAAAGTTATAATTCAAAAACTCCTGGAAATATATTGAGTGAAAGTTACCTTGCCTTTAGTTCTGTAAAAATATATGACATTTTTTTATCTCATAGTTTTCTTGATGCAAAAGTGATCTTAGGATTAAAAAAGACTCTTGAAGATATGAATTATGCAGTTTATGTTGATTGGATTGATGATAGACAACTAAGTAGAAATAATGTGAATGCAGCAACAGCAAACCAACTAAGACAAAGAATGAAGAATTGCAAAAGTTTATTTTTTGCAACTTCTGATAATTCGTCCGAATCTAAATGGATGCCCTGGGAACTGGGTTATTTCGATGAATTGAAAAATAAAGTAGCCATCTTACCTATTACAACTTCAACAGCTAAAAACGGATATGAAGGGCAAGAATATTTGGGTTTATATGACTATGCTGATAATGTGAATGGTCAAATTTTCATTAGATGCTTAAATCGCACATATAAAACCTATAAGTCATGGCTGGAAAATTAATCTTATAATGGAGGGTTTATATGGGAGCAGTATTAATCAATCCAAATCTTACAATCGGTGATGATACGCTAGCAGATACATTTTACTATTTGTTGCGTTCCGAACTAGAAGATTATATAGATGTTCGAAGTCTCAAAACTGCAATGCATCTTCATGAAGTTTCATTGCAATCAGATGATGTACTGGTTATCTTCAACAACCAAGGTCAGGAGTATTCAGAAAATATTTTGCTTCTTCTAAGTAATGCCTTGGAAATAGGATGTGAGATCATTGCAGTATCATTATATGAGCAAACAAGAACACCTGCCTCACTGATTTCTCACCTTCAGAGTTTTGAGGTGGTTGATCAATTAAGGCAAAGAAGACTGACTGATAAGAATATAGATACAGTTGCTTTTGCTCTTGTTCGGTTAATCATGTCTAAAATCCAGCCAACTATGTCGGTAGAGCGAATGAATCTTTTCATTAGTCATCGACGCATTGATGGCGAAGAAATAGCTTCAGAATTTTATAATGAGTTTAGAAGACGTGCTAATGAAGTAGAGGTTTTTAGAGATTTAATTAGTATAAGTGTAGGACAAGATGCCCAGGAAGAAATAGAAAAGAACCTGTACAACAGCGATGCTGTTATATTCATTGATACTCCTCGATGTGGTGAATCAAAGTGGGTAAAGAGAGAATTACAAATTGCCTTAGGTTTGAATATACCTATAGTTTGGGTTAAGTTAGGGCCCAACTCTGAAAGAGCTTATCTGGATGTTCTACCGGGAGAGAGCCCTCATTTTAGTTTAGAGAATTTGGATAAAATTGATCTAGAAGGGTCTCATAATATTATTGATGATATAATTCATAAAGCTTTTCAGATTAGCAGAAATAACGGTATGACTGTTATAGATCATTTTAATCGCCTACAACAAATTGCCAGTTCTAAAAGGATCAAACTAATCCCTATTCACAAAAAAAATATGGTCTATCAAGTGGAGATTCCTAGGAAGTTAAAAGAATTTCAGTATTATCAGCGTCCATTAAGTCATATTTTTCAATTATTTGGCCGTAATCCTAAAGATGTGGACAAAAACGCTTTTGAACCATTACTTTCAGAATTAGGTTATCAACCACACCCCGCTTTAGGTTATCACTTTGATTCTGGTTTACTTTTAGGGCCGAATAAATCTTTTGATTCTTTTACTGTTAGTGGGCCAATCTGTGTTGATTCAATAGATGAATATGTAACGTCTCTTCAAAAATATTTTTTATCAGACAAAATACAAGCACCAAAAAAAGGAATTATTATTTCGGGAGCATTCCCGGATTATGAGCCAGAATTCCAGAAACAATTGACTGATGCGGTATACTCCTTTGCTAAAGCTGTATTAGATAAGGATGGAACTATTATTTTCGGAAGCCACCCAACTTTTCAACATATGATTCTTGAATTGGCAAGAAGACATCGCCCGAATGACTATATAAATGCTGTACATATGTATATTTCGAAATATTTTGTTACTCAAGCTACAGTCAATGAGTTAACTAGTCAAGCAACCGTATTTGCAACTGAGAATATAAACGATGATCGAGCAGAGAGTCTAACCGCTATGCGGCAAGCAATGATTTCAGATGAAGATGCAGCTGGTATTGTTTTAATTGGCGGTAAGCAACACAAACATATTAAGCCAGGAATCGATGAGGAATTGGAAATGGCTCAGCAGAAAGGGATACCTGTATTTATCATCGGTTCTGTAGGTGGACGTTCCTCAGAATTGGCTAAAGAAATGATCGAAAAAGGACATAATTCAATTAATAGTTTAACTGAAGAACAGAATAAAAAGTTACTTACAAGTTTAGATTACAGATCGTTAGCAGATGAGATTCTTCAATCATTAGGTTTTTGATTTTTGTTGGAAGAGCTTTTAACTTTTCTTTTTAAGAAAGAGAGGTAGAAATATGGCATATAAAACTTTTATCTCATATAAATACTCTGAGGCTAGTGATCTTAGGGACCGAATTGTAGAGTCTTTGGGAGAAGACGCAAGATACTATCAAGGTGAAACCAGTGAGTCCCCTGATATTTCTGATCAAACTACTGATTATATTAAAGAGAAGTTAAAGGATATGATTTATTCTACATCAGTAACAATAGTTGTAATTTCTCCTAATATCAAAAAGAGTAAATGGATTGACTGGGAGATAGAATATTCATTAAAGCAAATCAAGCGAGGGGACAGAACATCAGGAACAAATGGCGTTCTCGGGGTTGTTATGAGATTTAATGGAGACTATTCTTGGCTTAGGCCAACGGTTGTAAATTACGATGGGCATAGATCAACTCAAACGAATGATCAATATCTCTATGACATTATTATTAATAATCGATTTAATCAAAATCCAAAGGAGTATGTATGTGAAATATGCCAAACTATAGATGCTCTTACTGGTTCATACATTTCATTAATTAATGAAGAGGTTTTCTTGGCAGCTCCTAATAAATATATTGATAATGCGTATGAAAAAAGTAAAAGGCTTGGAAATTATAAGATTACAAGAACAAGATAATGGGGAAAGAGACTTACAACCATTACACAATATAAAATTATAACCTTCAGTCATTTTATGTTGTGTTAACTTGAGAAACATTTAAGAAGATCACAGAAAGAGTGGAGGATTCATATTGAAAAAACCACACTATGATATCACAAGATACTTATGTGCAGCAGCGCAAATTAGTTCTAAATTCAGAACAAAAGTATTTGAACAAATTATTGACAATACCATTCGGTATATAGCACCTTCATATGGAGTTGACGTTCCTCTTGTTGCCAGACACTGTTTAAGAGCGCAGATGAGGGATTTTATAGTGGAAACTTCATTGTCTCTTGTCCTTCTGTGGACTCTATTTTTCTCTATTAAATCCTTTGGTGTTTTATTTGGAATTTTACACTTTGTGCTGGCACTTTTTACGTTTCCTTGGCTAATATCGTTTTTACTAAGATGGGCTAATTTATTTATAGGATATCGAATCGTCGCGAAAGATTTGAAAAAATTTGATAATCAGAGCGAGGCTAAATCCCTGATTGAATCCAAATACGAAAATCGTATTCAAGACTTGGAAAAACTTCAAGATGGTAATGTTGTATATTATAGTGGATACAATCCATTTGTAGGTTCGGGAAACCAAGTGGATGGGTGGTCGTTTGTTTGCAGCATTGAAAAAAAAGAAGACGCAGGAACAGACCAGGGAATCTTCTCTTTATACACTTTATACGATCATATTCGCAGGAATATGGAGTCGCTGCTAATTCCGAATCTCACGGTTAAAGATATGCTTTATGTAAATGGGAGAGAAATACGGGAAGATGGCCGATTTCTTTTCGACCCCTATCGTTCCCCTCATTCTGATGTAACGGAATCGCTGATCGACGAGTACAAAGAATTGCAGGATGAAAATGTTCGTTATTATCAGACGGTTCAAGTGGTTGGGTGGCAAGGAAATCTCGTATTTTCCTCATTTTTTAGAGTGAGTAAAAATGATAAGCATCTGTTTGTAGAAGCTAATTATTACGCTTTACCGCCACTGAAATCTGAATATTATGAGATTGATAAGTTTAGTTCCTCGATTCCATTTGGACGCATTCTTAAAATGGGGCTTACATCGATATTACCGGCTCTTTTTCATTTACCCTTTGCTCCTTATCGAGCTGTTCGGAGCGGCATGGCTTTTTTAGCAGGCTGGAAGGATAAGAAAGATCTAGTTAAGCAGGTAGACGATAATCAAAAATTTGATTATGGCGCTATTGAAAGTATTAGGGAAATGGCTGCAGATGAAAAAATGCAAAATTTCTTTCAAAAATCTGATATGGATATGTATAAAAAGCAGATTGAACGTTGTTTTACAGATAGCATAGTGGAATATCTGGAGAGCGTAGGCGTTGATATATCGGAGTTTGTACAACGTAAAGAAACGGTTATAAACAAAGGAGTTACGATAAATGGCGGTGAGTTCTACGGAAATGTAGTTGCTGTCGGGAGCCAAACCAACAAATTCATAAATCAGGTGAAAAATGCATTTCAAAATAGCTAAGAACAGGAGGGCATATGAACACGAACAAAGGGGTTGTAATTAATGGCGGAAAATTTCATGGAAATGTAGTATCGATAGGAAATATGAACGTAAATAATTATCATAGCGAACAAGAAACTTCAGATAAAGTCAACAGTCAAAAGCATAAATATGACGTTGCTTTATCCTATGCCGGAGAAGATCGAAGCTATGTGGAGATCATTGCAAAAGAATTAAAAGCTAGAGACATTAAGGTATTTTATGATGAGTTTGAAGAAGCATCCCTATGGGGAAAAGATTTATCTGTGTACTTGGATCAATTGTTTAGTGAACACGCCGCTTTTTGCGTAATGTTTATTTCCGAAATTTACACAAAAAAGGTTTGGTGCAATCTCGAACGCAATAGCGCTATGCACCGGCAATACAGGGATGGCGAATACATATTGCCCGTTTGTTTGGATCAGACATCAATTCCGGGAATTACGGACAGATATGGATTCTTGGAAGCAAAAGACTATAGTCCTGTTCAATTGGCTGATGTGATCGTTAAGAAGTTGAATGAGGTCTAAACTAAATATTGATAGAGGCTGGTATTTTCTAATGGTCTGATCAAATTATTCTTAAATAAAAGGGGCGCGGGAGAACTCGCGTCCCCTTTTTAATCGGAACTAAGTGTTGCAGGATGCATTTCCATCTGATGCAGGTCAATAATCATTTTGCCGCTCTTCAAAACATCCAACCCAATAAGGCCATTGATTTGATCGATATCCTCATGAAATACACCAAAATCAATATATGCATTGTTCATAATGTAATCACCTAATTGAACTTGATCGATAAGCTTCCGGAAAGAGTACTCGCCTCCGCCGATTCCAATACTGTGCACAAGCTTGTCTCCATTTTCAAAGTGAATCCCGATTTGTGCCGCAATATCGGAAGAGAGGAGAGAATGGGCAGCTCCGGTATCAATGACTAAACGACCGACGGTCAGAGAGTGTCCTTTATAGTGAAGCGTCATAGAGGTTTGCAGCAGATTATCGATATATTCAATCCGCATTTTATCGGCCTCTATAGAATGGTGGTTTTCTCAGCTCGATAGCGATTTCTTCTTGGCCCGTATGGTAAACGATGCTGTTATCTTTGCATTTTAAGAGCTCTTTGGTTGCCTCAGAAGGGTCCTGAATGGCTCGAACAATAGCCACATCTTTAACGTATTGTATGTTATCTTCAGTGTGGGAATCGAGAATTTCAAGCAGAACATATTGATCGGGAAAGATCGTGCGAACTTCTTGCCACTGCATTTAAAATTCACCCCGTTCTTAGTATTTCATTTATAAAAATTATATCATGTTTTGAGAAATAGTAGATAATGGGACGCCTGGTTCAAGAAGAAATAGGATTAACCATTTCTTATTTCGATTGATTTTCACTCACGTCGCCTAGGCAACCTCAAACACTTTAAGCTTTATGGACCGCATCATAAAAAGACCCCATCGGCAAAAAGGGATTCGGAGGCACTGCGTCTAATATACCATTATGGAAGATTATATGAGTGCAGAGATTTACTCAATTATGGATATGAGGGGTTTCGTGGAAAAAAACGTTAGATGAAAGAGCCGAAATTATAAGTACATATGAGAGGGGATCATAGATGGTTTCTATTAGTGAAAGTCAGATCAATAAGATAATTAAATTTCTAAACAATGATGAGGTTACAGAAGAAGCTTATTATTTTGATCTTGGTATTGGCCTAATGTATGAATATGCTCCAGAGGGTGTTCACTTCTCAGCGGATTATATAGGTATGGGAATTGAATTATGGGAAGCCTTTAAGTATGAGTTATTTGATCTTTGTTGTGATACAAGCTCGCTAGAACCCAAGTCTTGGATGAGTGAATTGATTGAAGGTAATATTCGAGATCTTATTGTTGGAATTACTACTGCAATAACGTCTAAATATAGTGTCTCACTTGGAATTGCTGTTCCAATTACTTCTATGGTCTTAAAAAAGGGAATAGTGAATTATTGTAGTAAGAAACCAGTAAAACCTAAAAAAACTCTTAATGAAATTCTGTTTAGTAAAAAAGAAGAAATGGAACAGTTAAAGAAGGAATTTGCTGAAGAAATTTTAAAAGATGAAATAAATAACAAATGAGTTCATGTAATTCAAGATGCCGGTTCCTTCGTCCAACACTGTATTCACGCAGCGGGGCATTCGCCACTTGCTTTGCCCGAGGGATCACGTAGAAGTGAATTCAGGCGAACAACCCTGTAAGGCTAAGTGGCGGAGCCGCCCGGCGACTTTTTCGCCTTAAGCCTCTCGGGTTCGTGATATTAACTTACTGAAATTCCAGTAAGAACTTGTTTGAGCGCATTATCTAAGGAGGCCCCATTTGCCTAAACTAATAGATTGGAGCAGCGGTTGGCGGAATATTTAGCGGAAGCCTCAGCGCTTGAGCTGCAGCCTTGCAAAACGAAGGTCTACACGTTGGTTAGCGTTTTTTCGGGCATTTTGTTGTCCGATTTCAAACATTTACAAGCGGCAGCCGCCGCCGGTGAGGCCCTGAATCCCGGGCACATCCTTGAAATTCAGACCGTCCCGGAGCTGTTGGCCTGAGCCAAAGAAAAATGCCGTGAATTTGTAAACTTGTTTGTTCGCTGACTGGACGAGCAGCGGGACAATGTGGTGGTCAAGGCCAAGCAATACATTGAGGGGAATTATCAACAAACGTGCTCTTTGCAGACGGTTGCCGCCTATGTCCACGTGACGCCCAATTATTTTAGCAATTTGTTTAAAAAAGAAACCGGCATCAGCTTTACGCATTATGTCAGCCAACTGCGAATTTGGAAAAGGAATAAATATGAGAACTTTATTTTACGTTATTATTCTTGCCATTATTTTTGGAGTCTGCTTTGTAGTAGGGAAAAAATGTATTGAAAATATCAAGAAAAAGAAATAATTTGTTGCCTATCCCATATGTTGTCTGTGCCGCTTTATAAAATAGATGAATCGTATTATTGGATACGCAATACGATGAGTTATGTTGATGTTGAGAATCAATTATTTATCGATGAAGGTGTTGAAGTGCCTTATCAAAAAGTGAATTGATATATCATAAAAGTTGTGCTTGTAATAAAGGGCGATCTATTTCCAGAGAAGTCATTGGAGGTTCAGGTGCAACCACTGATTTGAACCCCGCATCGTCTAGTGCGGGCAACTTGCCTTGCTTCCGGCGAACCCTGGGCTTTTCGGCTGGATCGGGTTTTGGTCTGTGTTCTGGTTGAACATCGGGGACATGATGCTTCTTAACCTAGATTAGTAAATTAGCCTTATGAACATGATCGGGGCAGTTCTCCAAATTCATAATATACGTTCGAGATGATGCAATCGGATTAGTGTTAACAAATATGATAGGGTAGGAGCCTTGGCCTTCCGGTGTTTTTCAACTGTTCATACTGCATAGCATGCTTTAGGGGGAAGTGTTATCATGGAGATACAAAATAAGTTGGTTGGAGGTGTAAACGTTGAAGTGGGAGGAAGTTCGTAGGCTGTACCCAAACCGTTTTGTTAAACTCCGTATCTTGGAGGGGCGCATTGAAAATCAAGTGCGCTATGTTGACGATATGGCAATCATTCAGGCTTTTGATGATAATGTAGAAGCCACACGAGAGTTAGTTCGAGCAAAAGACGACATTCTCGTCTACCATACGGGTAAAGAGAAAATTGAAGTCCCCATCAAACAATTGTTCGGACTAAGGGGTTAGCTAATATAAACGTCGTGTCTGAAAACGGCCTTTTGTTCACGTCAGTAGAGATTTTATTTCGAGGAAGATCTACGGTGATCGACCGGATTGTTTTAGATACTGGAGCTGCTGAAACGATCATTTCCCCCGACGCGGTCGAAACAATCGGTATCGCTGCTGAACTTGATGATTATATCCATTCTTCCTATGGTATTGGTGGAAGTTTGCATAACTTTTACATGAAACAGGTTGACGGGGTAAGGCTAGGGGCAGTAGGCCTGAACGATGTAAAGCTGGATTTTGGCGTTATTGACCCTCAGGGGCATATCAACGGACTGCTCGGACTTGATCTTCTTATGAAATTAAATGCCGTTATCGATTTGAAGCTTCTAACTTTATCACTGGATGTTTCTTAACCTAGATTAGTAAATTATCCTCATAAATGTGTCCGGGGCAGCCCCATGCTGCTCCGGACTTTTTGTTCATTTATATAGGTGAAACGGATCATTCGTGAGATATTATGCCAACTAAGGAATTGTGAGGCCGGCGGCGGGTTGATAGAATGTAGTGAAGTATTTTTTCCATAAAATATCTATATGGCCAGGGATGTGGAATGAATAGGACAAACTATGTGCTGTCGCAAGATGAATGGTTTTATCTATGCCTGCTTTCCGGAGCCACTACCTTGTTCGGTTTGGAAAATGCGCTGGAAGGCCTTGATTTGCTGGAGACCCGCCAACGATGGGAAAAGGTGTCCGGCTGGCTGAAGAGCAAACATATTTTGACGGAAGAAGATGAGGACCAACTATACATAGAGCATGATTATGCCGCGATTGCGGAAATTTTGTCTTTCCCGGACCAGGTGTTTGCTTGCTTGGTGGAAAAAAACGGGGCAGTCTCCATGGAATTTATCCATTGCCGGGCGGGGATGTTCACGCGCTTAACTGGGGAAGAGACTTGCGAGGTCCAGCTTTGCACCGGGCGGGAAGAAGCGATTGCCATGCTCCGGAAGCAGTTTTTGCTTAGCGATTGTGAGCAGGAGGCATTTTACCCTCTACCCGCGACGGAGGCCAATTATGCTCTAGCGCTTGCAGGGGCTGGAGAACAAGGAGCGGCAACGGTTCTTTGGCAAAAGCTTGGGATAGATCGTCAGACCTCGGAAGACTTAGCGGAAGCCTTTGGGCCACAGTCTGATTGCCGGGTCATTGCCGGATACCACTTGGCTTTTGGAGAGGAGGCCGAAGCGCTGTTTACCTGCGTGCGAACAGAAAAAGGAACCTGGATGCTGGGGATGATGCCGGAGCGAAGTCAGGCCCTTTTGTTTCGGCGCAAACCGCTTTCCGCCCTTGAACAACTTTTTGCGTTTCCAAGTATGTTGGGGAAAGGAGGGGAACGTCTTGGAACTGAAGGTCGATCCGGCCCGCATTAACGGGCTCGCAGACGAAGTACGCCGGTTGGAGCAACAGTTCGGGGATCAAGTCACAGTTACGCTAAAAAGGGTATCCGAGTTAGCCAGTAGAACAAGTTCGGCTTATTCCGAGCCGGGAGTCCGCTCCGCAATATCTGAAGTGGAGCGGCGGATGGAGCGGATTCGGCAGCTGTCCCGGGAGATCGGCGACGAATTGCGCACGAAAGAGAAAACGCTGCGCTGGGCGGCGAACGAGTATACTCGCCAAGAGCAGGAGTCCTTTTTGAAGGCGAAGCGGGTGAAACTTCCGGTTACCTTAAACCCATTTGACGCGTTCCCCACGACTTCAGGGAATAAAACGAGCGTCTTTCCTTTGCCGTTTTCGGCGTTTTCCTTATTCTCCCGGGCTGCGGTTTATCTTCCTATCACCGTGGAGCCGCTTACGAAAGAACTGACCCTTGACCCGGAGAATTACAGCGACGAAGTGCTAAAACTGCAGGAAAGATTGCAAGAGCTGGGATATGAGCTGGAAGCGAGCGGGTATTTTGACTCGGCTACGCTGGCAACTGTTAATCGGTACAAAGAAAAATACGGACTGGACAATGCTGGCGATCGGCAAGGAATCGTGGATGAAAACGTTTGGCGGACCTTGTTTGGGACACTGAGCGGGCTGCTGACGGTGCAAATGCACGGTCAGACCTATTCCGAGCCGGTGAAAATGGCGCAGCTGCGGTTGCAAGAACTCGGTTTTGAAGTCGAGGCGAACGGCTATTTTGATGAAGCTACCGTACGTGCGTTGGAGGGATTCCGGGAGGTTTACGAGAAGGATCAAAACGGGCTCAAGGGCGTAATCGGGCCGGCAACCTGGCAGGCGCTGTTTAATATTCCGAAAGTGGAACCGGTTGAGGAATCCAAGAGCGAGCCGCAATACTATATCACGTCGGTAGATCCGCGAAGCTATTCGATGGACGACGTACTAAGCCGCGATGATCCGGAAGTTCGGGAGCGGCTGAAGCAGACCTATTGGGCAGATTTGACCAAGGAAGAACAAGACAGGATATATAACGAGCTAAAAGAGCTTGAGAAAAAAGAAGAAAACGAGATGCGGCAAAAACAAAGCGGCATCGGCAATCCTTTTTTCGCGAACCTAATGGTCGGCGGGTCGAATGCTGTGGTGAACGCAATCAACACGGCCTCGGCAGGATTGCCGGAGCTGCTTGCCGAATGGATTATGGGACCGGAACCGGAAGGTTACGTAAATCCGCTGGATGATCCGTACGGCAAAGGAGTTGGCGAAGCTGCCGGGAATGTGGTCGGGTTCTTTTTGCCCTTTAAATATTTGAAGGCAGTGAAAACCCCGGCGGCTCTCTCCAAGCTATCGCCGACGGTGGTCAGATCCATGACGGCGGGAGCGATCTTCGGCACGGCCACCGAAGCGTCTGACGCGGTAACCGACTTCAAGAATGACGGCGACCAAGACCTAACAGGCCGCGCCCAAAATATCGCCCTGGATACCGCTATGGCCGGAGCCGGGGACGTGACCTTCACTTATGCGTTTAAGCTCGTTTCCAGCGCGCTCAAGAGCACCGCGGGACAAAAGCTGACCGAGTGGTTGAAGCGTTCGGAAGTGGATGAGGTGCCGGCAACGCAAAGAAAGTTGGAGACGCCGGCTTCGAATAATGTGGCTGAGGGAGCGGGTGATGCTGCTTCTAGATTAGTTAGTGGTAAAGGTATCTATACCCAGTATTCAGGGGGACTAAAGCAGTCTGCTAAAGAAGATGCAGGTGCGGATTTGCTTGCAGAAAAACTTGGTGGACAGTCTCGAATGATATTTAATAATGACCCAAAAGGTCGAGAGTTTGATGTAGTTTCTGACCAGTACATTGGTCAAACTAAGACTTCAATGAATAGTCTAAGTTCTCAATTTAGGGAACAGGCAAAAGCAACCATTGAGGCTGCTATTGAAACAGGTCGAAAGGCATACTTTCACTTTGAGACAGCACCTGTTGATAATGTAATTAGACAATTAAGAGAATATGAGAAGAGATACGACGTTGAGATTATTATTGACATCTCGCCATTTTAATGAAGGACTAGAGAGGTGAAAGTATGTATCAATACCATGGTTGGGCGGTCGTTTTAGAAAGTACTGGTGATGAGGCAAATAATGAAAGAGAAATAAATATTGTTGAAACAGTTAAAAAGTATATTGAAGATTTGCAGCCGAATGTAGATGTGTTAGACATAAAGGCGATAAATGGACAATATCATCTTTGGATGACGGGATTATGGAATCATGAGCCTTCATCAAAATTTAGTCCAGTGGAAATAATGAAGAATATAGGGATTATTGCACCCGGCTCATATGGTATGCTCTATGTTTTTAATGATGAGCACCCAAAACATTTTAATGAGTTTAAAGTATATGTTCTTGCGAGAGGGAACGTTGAAGAAAAACATGACCCGTTTTTGTCGCCATTAATACCGGTTGTATCTGATGACTCCGAATTTTAGAATTAAGAACAATTTTAGAAAGTAGTTAGGATGGATGGCTGTCATTTCTTTTTGGTGGGGCAACTCGTAGCCATGATAGTTTGGAACAGGGACATTGCCTTTTATAAAATTGATGTAGTGAAATGTACACCAGTTGAGGGGACGGGTAATGTTCAGACGGGTGGTAGAGAACTCTCAGTCGATGAATACTTAAGACGGTTAGACAAGGCAGAAGAAATGTATGAATCCTTTAGAAAGTCAGGAATAATATTGGCTTCATATGTACTATTACTTAAAGAATTTGAAAACGATGAAACTGTTGTCTACAAATTTGGACCAAATGAAAATGTAATGGGAAGAATCGAGTTAAACAAATTAACCAGAAAATTTTCTGAGTTAGAAGGTATACCCAACCCAAGTATTCCATCAAAGTTCTATTTTGACAGAGCGGCACAGCGATTGGCAGTTTGTCTAGTTAGAGAAGGTGGAGAGTTTCCGGAAAGAACAGCGTTCGAGTCTTAATAAAGTCAAAGCAGCTTAAGGTCCTAGGATTCGTGAATACGAGAGACGTTAGATGAAACCCTGTGAAAGATATATAACATGAAGCATATTTTATAATCATGGAGGCTACTTGATGAGAGGTAAATCAATTAAGTTATATATTATGGGTGAAAAATATAAAAATTTAAAAACAGCAGAACTAAGTAATTGGACAGGTAAGGCATACATTGGGCAAAGAAAACACGTTCAAATGCTTCAAAATATAGAAGAGTTAGCTTCTCCCGGTATCTATTTATTGATTTCTGAACTTGAAGATTCCTATCAAAAGAGAATATACATTGGGGAAGCGGACGAAGTAAATGGAAGACTATCTGAGCAGTTTAAAAAGAAGGATTGGTGGAGCGACTTTGTAATATTTATTAGTAAAGACACTAATTTAACCAAGTCACACGTCAGATATCTTGAAAGAGAACTATATGAAATTGCAATAGAAAATAAGACCACTATTGAGACAACTAACGGAAATACTCCGCCAGGATCGAAACTACCTACTTCTGAATGTGATGACATGGATGATTTTAATGAGAATATTATATTTGTCTTGAGCAATTTAGGTATTTTAGATTTTACTAAAACTCAAGTAACTGATGAAGATATCAATAACAGGAGAAAGCAAGAAAGTGACATTTTTTATTTGAACGTACCAGGAGCTAAAGGTGAGGTTACAAAAGAGGCAAAGCTAATAATCGTAGAAGGAACATACAGGCTCCTAAGCGGTTCCTATATTCGAAAGGATCATGTTAATAGTTTTGCTAGCCATAACTACGCAAAATTAAGAAAGCAACTTGAAGAGGAAGGGTTTTTTGAGCCTTCAGAAAGTGAGAGTTATTTTAAATTGTGTAGGCATGTTGACTTTAAATCTCCATCTGCAGCAGCTGCTATTGTAAGAAACAGCTCAATGAATGGTAGGAAAGAGTGGAGATTAAAAGGTGGAGTAAGTTTAGATGAGTATGAAAATAGATTGTAGTTACTAAGTCCAGCATTTAATTTAGTTGTTTCTATGGTCTTGCGAAGGAAAAGAGGAAGTGAACTAGCAAGACACATCCGACTTTGTCGGAAGTCGTGAATACATAAATGTTAGGTGAAATGATCTGCTAGATTGATTCCCCACCTCCAAATGAAACGATCTAATCAGCTCTCCTCTCGTATAAAACTATAGTAATAAAAAAAGATGTCGAACCCAATTCGTTCGGCATCTTTTTTCTAGTATTGTAATACTAAATTAAATTATGGTATAGTTTTCCTAATACGATATAACTGCAAAGGAGGTGTTTGATTGATTGAAACCTTTTGGAATATCTGTTTAAACCATGATTTGAAAACTCGTGACCACTTGTTGCGTGAGGCGGTCCGGGTGGTCAAGATGAAACAATACATAGATCAAGTCTCAACAGAGAGGGAAGTACTCGAAAACGACCCGGAAAAGTTGTTCATAAAGATGAAAGATAAACTTGGCACCATGGAGCTAGGGCATTTTCCGGGTGACCGTGAATTATTTTTCAAGCTTTATCATGCTGGTAAAGATATGGATTTACTGGAATACGGATTGCAGACGATCCGGCAGGATCGGGTCATTGCTTCCTTACAGGTACACTCCAGTGTCTTTGGCGCTTTTATAGATCATGCGACCAGGCCCGCTTCTCAAAGTTGGCTTATTGCTGAAGCGGAAAAATTTCTGGATGGCTTGTCCCGATACACGCCCCGGGTCACATCCAATCGGCTGACTCTACTAACCGAAAACTATGTGTTAGGCAGACTGTTGAAAACATATTTTGCGGATAGGGAGCATATTCAGGTGGTTCAAGGCTCCATCTACCAGCCGCTACCGCTGTCTGAATCTTATGATGCGATTCTGGCGGTCCCCAATTTTGGTTTGAAACTGGACGACAGCGATATGGAACTGCGGGAAGCGGAAGGAGCAGCTTTGCAGCATTTATCTCCACTGCTGGCTTCGGGAGGAACGTTGACGGCTGTTCTGCCGGCACGGATGATGTTTCAGTCCGGTGCTATCGGGGCCTGGCGGCAGCGAATGAATGAGCTTACTCCTGTCCAAGCGATCTATAGTCTTCCGGACGGGTTATTCAGGCCTTATACTTCGGTGAAAACGTATTTTGCCATATTCGGGAACACTTCTCCGGACACAGAAGTTAAGTTGGGACGTTATGCATTAAAGTCTTCTTTATTAAAAGAAGAGAAGGCTATCGCTCTGAAAGCCGCGGCGTTTAAAGAATTGACGGATTGGCGGATTGAACTGCTGCTGGAGCAGGACAGCCGCATGTTGGCCGCCTTTCAGCAGGCGGCGGTGCCTAAGCTGAAGCTGAAGGCCGTGGCCGATATTTTTCGGGGAAAGTCGATTCTGAAGCAGGACCTGCGCCCAGGCTCCATCTACGTCCTGAATATCTCTAATCTGGAAGACGGTGAAGTTATGTTGGAGCATCTGGAGACCATTCAGGAAGAAGAGCGGAAAGTGAAACGTTATGAAGTTCAGCCGGGAGATGTTGTGATGACCTGCCGCGGGACGCAGGCGAAGCTGGCGGTATTCCCACAGCATACCCGGATGGTCATCGCTTCCGCAAATATCATTGTCATTCGTTTCCGGGAGCAAATTCACAGCTTGTATGCGAAAATATTTCTGGAAAGCCCGGCAGGCATGGCCCTGATTCAAAGCTTCCAACGGGGAACTACGGTAATGAACCTGAATCCGGCGGATGTCGGTGAAATCGAGATTCCCTTGTTGTCTATGGACAGACAACTGGCAGTCAGCGAGCAGTATATGAAAGAAAAAAAACTGTATAAGGAGACTTTGCAAGCTGCCACCAAGCGTTGGGAGCAGCAGCGAGAACAGATCTATACAGCACTATATTGAGAAATATTTAGGAGGACATTACAGCATGGCAACGGCTAATATCGGATTTGAAGAGAAACTGTGGACACTCGCGGACAAGCTGCGCGGCAGCATGGATGCCGCGGAATACAAGCATGTCGCGCTTGGATTACTATTTTTGAAATACGTATCGGACGCATTTGAAGAGAGATACAAGGAATTGGAAAATGAACCTTACGCGGATGTCGAGGACCGGGACGAATATCTTGCGGAGAATATTTTCTGGGTGCCAAAGGAAGCGCGCTGGAGCCATATTCAGGCCAACGCCAAGAAGCCGGAAATCGGGCAAATCATAGACCAAGCGATGATCGCCATTGAGAAGGAAAACCCTTCCCTAAAAGGTGTACTCCCAAAAGATTTCGCTCGTCCAGCATTGGATAAGACCCGTTTGGGTGAAGTCATTGACCTCTTTTCATTCAAAGTAGGGGACAAAGACAGCCGCTCCAAAGATGTGCTTGGCCGTGTATATGAATACTTCCTGAGTAAATTTGCCAGCGCGGAAGGCAAGAATGGTGGCGAGTTTTATACACCATCCAGTGTTGTTCGTCTTCTGGTTGAAATGATCGAACCGTTTAAAGGCAGAGTATATGACCCCTGCTGCGGTTCAGGCGGTATGTTTGTGCAAAGCGAGAAGTTCGTTGAAGAGCATAATGGTAAAATTGGCGATATTGCCGTCTATGGACAGGAATCCAACCCAACCACCTGGCGCCTGTGCAAAATGAATCTGGCGATCCGTGGAATTGATGGCAACTTGGGTGAGTACAACGCGGATACGTTTCATAATGATCTGCACAAAAATGTAAAGGCTGACTTTATTTTGGCGAATCCGCCGTTTAACATCAGCGATTGGGGCGGACAGCGGCTGGTTGATGATCCGCGCTGGAGTTATGGTGTTCCGCCTGTGGGTAATGCCAACTATGCTTGGATTCAGCATATTGTATCTAAGCTATCGCCAAACGGCGTTGCCGGGTTTGTCCTGGCGAACGGCTCCATGTCCACCAGTACGACAAGCGAACTGGAAATTCGTAGTAAGCTCGTTGATGCTGATCGGGTAGACTGTATTGTAACTTTGCCTGGGCAGTTGTTTTATTCTACACAAATTCCGGTATGCCTCTGGTTTATAGCGAAAAATAAAGCGCCAAAAGGTCTGCGTGATCGCCGTGGAGAAGTCCTATTCATCGATGCTCGTAAAATGGGGCATATGGTAGATCGTACCCACAGGGAACTTAGCTCGGAGGATATCAGAAAGATTGCGGATACGTACCACGCATGGCGCGGCCAGGCTGAAGCGGGAGAGTACGAGGATGTTAAAGGCTTTTGCAAAGCAGCCAAGCAGAGTGAAGTGCAGGAACATGAATATATTTTGACGCCTGGTCGTTATGTTGGGATTGAGGATGCCGAAGAGGATAGCGAGCCTTTCGAAGATAAGATGGTACGCCTGACAAGTGAACTGGCTGAGCAATTTGCAAAATCCCGTCAGTTGGAGGATGAGATTCGGAAGCAGTTGGGGGGGATTGGGTTTGAGTTTTGATAATTTAATGTGGGAGAAAACAAAGTGGGGAGAAATTGCAAGCTTAGAGTACGGGAAAGCACTAAAAGACTATAAAAATAAAACTACAGGCTATCCTGTTTTTGGGACTAATGGTCCGATTGGATACACGGATAAGATGATGTCAAGGGGACCAGGGGTAATTATTGGAAGAAAAGGAGCCTACAGAGGTGTTCATTATACAGATAGTGCATTTTACGTCATTGATACTGCATACTTCCTCAAGCCCATAAAAAATAACTTAGATTTAAAGTGGGCCTACTATAATCTAAAAAATACGGATATAAACAATCTTGATTCTGGTTCAGCAATACCATCTACAAGCAGAAGTGATTTTTATGCTCTTGATACTTTATTACCTAGCATAAAAGAGCAAATAAAAATCAGAGATTTGTTGAGCTCTTTAGATAATAAAATCGAACTCAACAACGCCATCAACAAAAATCTAGAAGAAATGGCCCAAGCTCTCTTTAAACGCTGGTTTATTGATTTTGAATTTCCAAATGAAAGTGGTGAACCTTACAAGTCCGATGGGGGAGAGTTTGAGGAAAGTGAACTGGGATTGATTCCGAAAGGCTGGAAAGTTAAAAAACTTGAATATATATGTAGAATTGATACCACATCGGTCACTCCTTCAGCTACACCAGATGAGACTTTTGAGCTTTATAGTATTCCAGCTTACGATGAAGGGAAATTCCCTGTTTTCGAAGCAGGATCTACTATAAAAAGTAATAAGTACAAGGTGAATAAAGGATCTGTTTTAATTTCAAAATTAAATCCACAAACAAAAAGAGTATGGGCCCCCCTGTGTCTTACACCAGATGCTGTGTCTTCTACAGAATTCATTAATTTTTTGTCTCTAAATTCTGGAAACAGGGGTTTTTTATATTCTTTGTTGGATAGTGAGTCATTCTACACATACCTCTGTTCAAATACTACTGGTTCTACTAATAGTAGGCAGCGAGTATTACCAAAAAGTACTTTGGATTTTCGTTTCGTATTTCCTGACAATGAAGAAGTCGTTTATCAATTTAGTAAGATGATAGAAAATTATTTAAATTTAATGCAAACTCTGATTTATGAAAATCGGAAACTTGCAATTTTACGTGACACCCTTCTCCCCAAACTCATGTCCGGAGAAATTCGTGTCCCGCTGGTTGAGCAGGAGCAAGTAACGGGCTAGTAAGGATTATATCCTACCAAAAGCTTAGGAGGTGTGCCGTGTATATTACATCTTATGCAGAGAGCGACCTGGAGCAAGCGGCGATAGAATGGTTTGAAGAATTGAACTACAGCAAGGCGTACGGGCCGGAGATTTCGCCGGAAGGCGAATATCCGGAGCGCCTATTATACAGTGATGTGATCCTGACGGATCGGCTGCGGGATGCATTAACCCGCATCAACCCGGGCGTGCCGTGTGAAGCGATTGAAGAAGCGATCCGCATCGTGGAGGTTCCGCAGAGCCCCAGCCTGCTCGTGAACAACCGCGCTTTCCAGCGGATGATTACCGACGGGATCGATGCGGAGTACCGTACGCCGGCGGGCGAGAACCGTGTCGCCAAAGTGTGGCTTTTTGCCACTGAACCTGGCCGGGTGGAAGAGAACGACTTTCTTGTCGTCAATCAGTTTACAGTGATTGAAACCAGCGAGAAACGTCCGGATATCGTCATATTCGTGAACGGCATACCGCTGGTGGTCATGGAGCTGAAGAGCGCCTCGAACGAAGAAGTGGGGATCAGTGAAGCCTACAATCAAATTCAGACATACAAGAGCAGCATTCCTTCTCTATTTACATATAACTCGTTTATGGTCATTAGCGATGGCGTAAATGCTAGGGCAGGCACACTTACGGCGGATGCCGAGCGATTCATGATGTGGCGGACGATTGACGGGAGCGATGTCGCTCCTTCCTCCGTACCTCAGCTCGAAGTACTGATTAAAGGCATGTTTGACAAACAGCGGCTGATGGACCTGATCAAGCATTTTGTGCTGTTTCAGACGGATGGGGAGCAGGTTACCAAAATACTGGCCGGGTATCATCAATTCCATGCGACAAACAAAGCGATAGCAAGTACGGAGCGGGCGACGGAGACGGAAGGCGACCGCAAGATCGGCGTCATCTGGCACACCCAGGGCTCGGGGAAAAGCTTGTCCATGGTGTTTTATGCCGGCAAGCTGGTGCTGACCATGGACAATCCGACGATCGTTGTGGTAACCGATCGCAACGACCTGGACGATCAGTTATTCGCCACCTTCAGCAAGTCGCAGGATCTGCTGCGCCAGACCCCCAAGCAGGCGGAGAACCGTAAGCATCTGCGCGAACTGCTGGCGGTAGAGTCGGGGGGCGTTATTTTCACAACCGTTCATAAGTTTAGCACCGAAGGGGATGAGGATACCTTTCCCGAGCTGACGGCGCGTAAAAACGTAATCGTTATTGCCGATGAAGCGCATCGCAGCCAGTACGGATTTCAGGCTGAGATGGTGGTGAGCGAGCAGACCGGCGAAGCGAACATCAAATACGGCTATGCCAAATATATGCGTGACGCCCTGCCCAATGCCTCCTACATCGGATTTACGGGAACGCCGGTTGAGCTTTCGGACAAGAACACACCGGCCGTTTTTGGGGATTACATTGATATTTACGATATGAACCGCGCCGTTGAGGACGGCACAACGGTCAAAATTTATTATGAAAGCCGTGTAGCCCGCCTGAACTTGTCCGAGGCCGAACGTCCGGTCATCGACAGTACCTATGAGGAAATTACCGAGTATCAGGAGATCACGCAGAAGGAAAAGCTCAAATCCAAATGGGCCCGGCTGGAAGCGTTGGCCGGTGCGGAGAAACGGATCAAAGCGATTGCCAAGGATATGGTTGCCCACTACGAACAGCGCCAGGAAGGCATGTTTGGTAAAGCGATGATCGTTGTCATGTCGCGCCGCATTGCAATCGATCTGTATAAAGCGATTGTGGAGCTGCGTCCCGACTGGCACAGCGATGATGATAGCAAGGGCAAGATCAAAATCGTGATGACCGGTACATCCAGCGACCCGGAAGAATGGCAGAAATTTATCGGGACGAAGCGGCGGCGGGAGTATTTTGCCAAACGAATGAAGGATCTGAATGACCCGCTGCAGATCGTCATTGTGCGTGATATGTGGCTGACCGGCTTCGATGTGCCGTCCATGAGTACGATGTACATCGACAAACCGATGAAAGGTCATAACTTGATGCAGGCGATTGCGCGGGTGAATCGTGTCTTCCGCGATAAGCCGGGCGGATTGATTGTGGACTATATCGGGATTGCCGATATGCTGAAGTCGGCTCTGCAGCAGTATACCGAGCTGGATCGCCGGACAGCGGGCATTGATACGGACGAGGCTGTTGATGTCATGCTTGAGAGGCTCGACTTGCTGCATGATCTGCTTCATGGGCATGATTACGGCAAGTTCAATTCGCCTAAAGCGTCGGACCGGATGAAAGCGATTGTAGAGACGGTGGATTATGTGCTTGGGCTGGGGGAAGAAGGGAAGCGGAATTTCGCCAAGTGGGTTACGGAGCTGGCCAAAGCTTATGCTTTATGCGCGACGACACCGGCGGCAGAAGCGGTGAATGTGGAAATCAGCTTCCTGAAAGCGGTCAAGTCGGGGATGTTCAAACTCATTACGACCGACAACCGAAAAAAGACGACGGCCGAACTGGATGCCGAGCTGAATCAGCTGATCTCCAAATCGATCATATCCGAAGAAGTGGTCGATATCCTCGAGGCGGTCGGTTTACAGAAACCGAATATTGCGATCCTTTCGGATGAGTTTCTTGAAAGCGTACGTGGACTAAAGCAAAAGAATCTGGCAGTTGAGCTGCTTCGCCGACTCCTGCAGGATAAAGTGAAGTCTTTCCAGAGGGTGAGCATTGTTCAGTCCCGCAAGTTTTCAGAAATGCTGGATGAGTCGATTCGCAAATACAACAACCGCACGATTGAGACTACCCAGATCATTGAAGAGCTCATTCAGATGGCAAAAGACGTAAACCAGGCTGTGAAGCGCGGAGAAGATATGGGGATGATTCAGGAGGAACTGGCCTTTTACGATGCGCTCGCCTCCAATCAATCGGCCAAGGAATTAATGGGTGATCTGATGCTCAAACAGATTGCGCATGAATTGACACAGTCGATCAAGAACAATATTACCGTGGACTGGACACTGCGCCAGAACGTACGCGCCCAGATGAGAGTAACGGTAAGGCGGCTGTTGAAGAAATACGGTTATCCGCCGGATCTGGAACAGCTTGCTATCGACATGGTGCTAAAACAGGCGGAAGTGATGAGCACGATGGCAGCGGAAGAGTTCCGTTATTAGCTTATGCTTCCGAAGCGAGTTTTGCTCGAAGTCTACTCAGGAAGTAAAGCTTACAAAACTTTTAGGGGAATCGCTATGGAACGATCGAATTTTATATTTTTGCAAGAACTCCATCCCGAGTTGGCGACCTTGGCACAGCAAGCGGAGAACAGCATTTGGCTCAATCCGCGCGGCACGCTTACACAGGGGAGACTTTTCGGAGAATTGCTGGCAAAAACGATATCGGTCCAGGAAAAGGTCGAGCCTGTTTTCTCGATTAGCCAGTCGGAGCGTCTCCATAAGATGGCGCGCGAAGGGCTGTTATCCGAGGAGATACGGGACAAATTTGAATGGCTGCGCCGCAGCGGCAACACCGCTGCCCATAGCAGCCGCGAAATTCACGCAGACCTGGCTCTCACTGCCCATCGCCACATGTTTGAATTGGCGTCATGGTATGTCGAAGTGTACGGTCCGGTGGCAATGGAGTTACCCGTCTATCAGATGCCGTTGCAGCAGCAGGAACCGGTTGTGCAGCCGGTTGAAATAATCAAGCCCGCAATGGATCCGGAGCTGGTAGAGAAAGTGGTCTCGGACCAGTTGGAATCGAGACTGCTGCCCGCGTTGGATGAAAAGTTCCGGAGCATCGAGGAAGCGCTGCTGCGTATGACTGAAGTACGGTCAGCGGGGCCGCTGAATGAACCGGAAGCGAGCGCTCCCGCTCAGACGGCTGCAGCTCGTCAGCAACCGGTCAAGGAGGCAAGCCTTTCAAGCGAATACAGTGCAGACAAGGTGGAAATTGCCGATATCCTGCAGAAACGAGGCTTCAATCTAGTAGATAAGCGACCTTTCGGCGGTGCGTTATGGGTTGTTGGCGGCTGGGAGTTAAAGCAGGCGCTTGGGGAATGGCATGGGCAAGGCATTTATTTCCGGTTTGCTCGTAATGGCAGCAATTCGACGAAGCGGCAGCCCGCCTGGTTTCTGCTCGGCAAAAATCCTTCGGCAGAACGTTGGATTATCCCATTTAGCGAAGGGGGCAAGCAGGCAGCCCGTTCACCGGCATCCGCCAAGATGCAGTCTGAGGAAAATACGCCGGCCGAGGCGGCAGAAGTTGTAGCGGAAATGCCTGTTCAAACTCAGGCCGCAACCGAGCAGCCTGTAGAGAGTCCTATTCAGCAGGAAACTGCCGAAACGGGAGGGGAGCCGAAGACGGATTCCGTTTCGATTCCGCAACATCTGCGGGGACAAACTCTTCAAGGCTATGTGTCTGCCCGCTTGGCTGATTTATCCGCTTCTATGGGGGCAACTGTATTTGGAGATTGGAACGAAGAACGTTTGCTGCAGCTGTATGAGCAGCAGCCGAAGCTGCTCCATGACGTCATGGTTCAGTTATGGTTCTTCGGCTTCCAATTTACAGGGAAGCTTGGACGGTTTCTGAAGTTGCAGCATGATCCGGACGAACCGCATATCGGTGAACTGCAGGAAGGTATCTTATTGGATCTGCTGCTTACCCCGGATGTATGCCGGCTGCTTCAGCGGTTTGGGATTATAAAGTCTTATCAGCTTAGCGGTATTCCGGTGTCGTCGCTGGCCTGGCTTCTTCGCGGCAGGCATGAAGAAACCGTCGCCCGGCTTGAGGGAATCAAGCGTGTGGAGCAACCAGCCGGTAAGGATGAGGTAGACGAAGAAAATGACCCATCCGATAAGCAGAATTTATTGTTATTTAGAGTAAATGGGCAAGAGCTCGTACTTCCGGATCATTTTCGTGAAATGAGGATTGCTGATCTGCAATTTCAGGGTTGCAATGCCCTGCTGCGCGGCATTCAGGAGCAGTGGCACATCACCGCCATTGGAGAGCTTCCGGAGGCGCTGTCCGTTTTACCAACAAAAATTAAAGGTGTAGGCACTACGGCTGTGATGAAGTTTTTTGAGCAGCTGAAAGATTTTGCTGTTGAGGGAACCATTAGATCTGTAGCTGTTGAGGCACTCCCCGCAACGCACGAACCGGTTAGGACCGCAGGCAGCATTAAATGGCAAACTAAAAGTTTTAACGTAAGCGATGCGGATATGGAAATGTCCTTGGAAGAGGCATTTGTCAACGATAAGCTCAAGTTTATCTCACGACTTAATGCTTCCGGCATCCGAACTGTAGGGCAGCTGCCTTCACGATTGGAGCAGCTTCTTAGCTATCCGGGGGTCAGGGGGCCCGCCGTTGCGAAATTTTACGATCAGCTATGCGAGATACTGAATAAATTGAGGCTGCAACGGGAGCGGGAACAGACATGGAGCCGATTAAGCATGGAGGAACGGATGACGCAGGCCATTCATGAGACATTGCAATCTTGGCAGCTCTGGTTGGCCGGTCAGGACTCCAAACGAGGCACAGTACGCAACCTGGAAATTCTCAAATTTCGCTGGAATAGTCAAAAATCCGGCCGCAAAGCTACGCTTGAAGAAACGGGTCAGCAATTTGGCCTGACTCGTGAACGAATCCGCCAAATCGTGCTCAAACAGCATGAAAAATTAAAGAAAGATCTTCTTCAGGTCGCGCGGGCGCTGAAGGAGGCTTTTGCAGCAGGGTGCGGGTTTTTCTACTTTCCAATGGATATTAAGGGATCGTTTGAGCATGATCTGATCGTCGATATTTTGGATGCAGAAGGTTTTACCTATCTAGATGCCTACGGCTGGTGGAGCAAGAAATTCCGGAGTGAACTGGAAACTTTACAACGGCAGTTGAGACAGGATTTGAAGAGTCTGTACAAAGGTGTACTGGTAGCGGAGCATGAGTATCGTTCCAAAATAGACGAGTTATCCGTACAATACCAAGTTCCGCCTCCATTGCTTATGCGTCTGGCGGAGCATTTCATCACTCCGGTTCTTGAAAATTTTGTCATGCTGAGCGGCAGCACAAAGGCGGATATGGTGGAGGTGCTGCTGCGCAGATATCCGGATGGTGTTGAAGTCTATAAGAAAGCTGATGAACTTCTACAGGCTGCGGAAACGATTTGGCCCGGGGAATTTGAGAAAGAACGAGAGATTTACTCAGTACTTACCCGGGACGAATTTTCAGATATCGCTTATTTATGGGGAAGAGGCACATATATTCATCAGTCTTTTGTGACACCCGACATCGGTCTAATACAGGAAATCTCGTCCGCTGTTGAAGCGCTTCTTGTGCAGCGGAGTCCGATTTCGGTGGGCCACATCTTTGAAAAATATGAAGACGTCTTGCAGGCGGCACGTATTCCCAATGAATACGCACTGTATGCAATGCTGCGAAAATATGGCTCGTCAGCGCTTCAACTAAGAAAGTTTCCTCATATTTGGCATGAAAGCGACGGATTCCAGCTGAATAATGCGGAAATGATCAAAAGCTATATTCGAGAAATCAATCAGCCTGTTTCAAGAGAGCAGTTGAAAGAAGAATTTGTATCCCGTCGTGGGTGGAAGTATTTTACTGTTGACTTTAATTTAGCATCGGATCCGGATTTTGTTCGAGCGGATTTCGGTATCATTGGTTTGAAAGAGTTTTACCCATTGGGAGAATCTGAATTTCAACCCCTGTTTACAAAGCTGCAAAATTTGATTTCAGGAAGCGCTGTTGTTCATATTGGTCGTCTATTTGATGAAATGCGGGATTATTGCCGTTCATTCGGTATCGAATCCACTTATACATTATATGACCTCCTGCAGCTCGAAGCGGATGAGAGATTTATTTTTGCCCGGTATCCGCTTGTTGCCCTTGCTGGACAGGAATGGGGAGACCTGAACCTCCAGGCTTTGACGGAACAATATGTACTTGAACAAGGCACCCTTGTGCCGAGGGAGCAGCTATGGCAGTGGCTGACGGAAGAACTTGGCGCCCGTGAGAGTACCCTAGATCTGGTACTGTCCAATTCCAGAAGCATTATTTACTATACCCGCGGTCAATATGGTGAATACGTCCATAGAGACACTATTGGCTGGACGCCGGAAAAAGAGAACGCACTTGTTGACTGGGCCAACCTCAATTTAATAACCGCATCCGCAAACGGTAAACCGTTTATTTTGGCAGAACAGCTGCTGCTGCAAGAAAAACTTCCTGAGCTGCTTAATGGGCTGTCTTGGAGTGAAGATTTGCTCATTGATTTACTCAAAAAAAGCGACAAGGTGCGTCTGACCGGTTCATATGATGCAATAATTCTGGCGAAAGAGCAAAGTCAAATCCAGACGGAAGCTGATTTCGTGGCTTATATCCTGAAGTCATTCTTCAACGGCAAGGCCTTGGCAACTGAATTGTACCGTAAATTGGCGGAATTAAGGTATTCAAAAGACGGGAAATTTCTATATGCGACGTTGAAAATGATGGAAGAAGGAAATGCCCCCTTCAGATTTGAAGATGAGTATGTCGTCCTTAATGAGTGATATACTCTGATAAAAGGAATGTACATAGTCCTCAAGTTCCGTCAAAATACCGATCGCCTCAACAATATTACGTGAAATAATCATTAGTGTAGCTCCCGTGTCAATGACTATATTGTCAATGACACGGGAGTTTCCCCTAAAGAAAACCTCCAATGACGTGAATAAAAGCCCATCACTATACTGTTTGATCGAATTTCGATCTTTTCTTTACCCATGTAGTAAATGAAAATGTCGTCCCTAGAACGAACAAGTTCTCGGGTGACTTCCTTCTCACTATCAGAACCCAGGATCACGGCCACCTCCTAAACATACAGCTCCTGATTTTCAATCCGCGAGTTTAACCTGACAGTGTTGTCCTTGCGAAAGAAAGTTTGAAAATCTTTTCCACGGATTTACAGCAGAATGCCGGTTGGTGGATTGTCCCGAAAAAGGTTAGGACAACTCATCTTGTGTATTGAATCTATAGATGTTTAAATAACATATAATTAGGGAATCAACATTAAAGTATCCGCGGGAGACACTGGGTTAAGGTTAACACATATCAGAGGAGAGTCATGGCCGAAATGGATAGAGGTTATTATGAAGTAAATAAAATGTCCAAGAACTACCCGGTAAAGGTTGTACCACATCAGGATATCATAAGGGAGGCAGGGTATACCAATATACATATAGAGAAGCACTGGCACAGAAGTCTGGAAATTGTTCTAATGTATAACGGCAATTTTGTGTTATGGAAGAACGGCACAACCCTAAAAATGAAGACTGGCGATATTGTTATCATCAATAGTGAAGAACCGCACGAATTTTATGATTTTATAGGCAGGAAACAAGGAGGCTGCTCGATTTTAATTTCGTATAGATTTTTGAAAGAGACTTTTCGTGATATTGATAATATATATTTTGAACTTGATAAGAATCACCCGGCCTACAAGGACTTGATGGAAATGATGCTGCGGATGCAAGAGAATTATTACGGAAATGATGAATGGTACAATCTGCAAATTAGAAGTGTTATGTATGAATTACTCTATCTGCTGATGAAATTTTTCAGGAAGGAAAAGAGCAAGGTTATAGACGCAAGGACTCAAAAGTATGAAAAAAGGTACAAGGAAATAATAACTTATCTAAATGAACACTATACGGATAATCTACTATTACAAGATGTTTCCAATCTATTTGGTTATAATCCTGAATATTTTTCGCGAAGCTTCAAAAAGTACATGGGTGTAAATTTCAAAACTTACATTGTGAAATTGCGGTTGAACGCAGGCAAGCGATTTTTGATGGATACGGATAAGACGATTACGGATATCGCGTTGGAGATTGGTGCGCCTGATGCGAAATCCTTTATAAGAGACTTCAAAAAAAATTTCGAAGTGACCCCTGCCAAATTCAGAAAAATGAATAGTGCCAAGTAAACCAAAAGACAGTCTGCATGATAGCAGTCTGTCTTTTGGCTTTAGAAATCAATTTTTGCCTATAATTGAATCAAATAAAGAAATTCTTATCAAAAAAATATACGTTATCATTAACTTGTGCACAGGTAGTAATCGTTTTAGGAGGAGTGGAAATGGCTAGCAAGTATGATGGCTTAGCAAGAATCATTATTCAAAATGTCGGAGGGAAGGAGAATGTAGACTCAGTTGAACATTGCATGACAAGACTGAGATTTGAACTCAAGGACGAGAGTAAAGCCAATACAGAGATGTTGAAAAATACTGACGGAATTGTAAACGTTATCAGTAGTGGCGGACAGTATCAAGTGATTATTGGAAATCATGTGGGACAAGCGTATCAGGGATTAGTTGAGAAGGGACACTTTGACAAGCAAGCAGATGATGAGGAAACCGGTAAACAGGGAAAAAAAGGACTGTTTAATGCTTTTGTAAGTACAATCTCCGGAATCTTCGTTCCTGTCATTGGATTGCTGTGTGCCTGCGGTATAATCAAGGGTGTATTGATACTGCTTTCAACATTCGGAGTTTTATCCGCTACAGATGGAACCTATATTATATTGTCTGCCGTTGGAGATTGTATCTTTTACTTCTTCCCGATTTTTATAGGTTACACAGCCGCCAAAAAATTCAAAGTTAATGAATTTATAGGCCTTGCGATCGGAACCAGCATGATTTACCCTACGCTTATTGCTCTTATGAACGGTGATGCTATCAATGTATTGTTTAGTGGTACTGCTTTAGAGTCAAACGTGTATTTAACATTCTTAAAAATTCCAGTTATTTTAAATAACTATACCTCCACAGTTATTCCGGTTATTTTGGCCGTTTGGTTTGCTTCAAAGGTAGAGCGATTCTCTAAAAAGGTTGTTCCGAATGTAATCAAATCATTTGGTGTTCCTCTGTTAACGTTGATAATCGCAGTCCCGATTACCTTTATGGTGATTGGACCTGTCGCAACATGGATCTCGGGTTTAATCGGCATGCTGGTCTCAACACTTTATCAGCTTAGTCCAATTGTCTTCGGGGCGTTTGTCGGCGGATTCTGGCAAGTTTTTGTAATGTTCGGCATCCATCAAGGGCTTATACCGATTGTAATCAATAATTTGGCCACATTGAAATATGACACGATCTTTGCAGCTACAGCTACTGCTTCCTTTACTCAGGTAGCTATTCTGTTAGCCATTATGATTAGAACCAAAAATAAGAAGTTGAAGACAACTTCATTTTCGGCATTTTTTCGAGTCTATTCGGCATCACGGAACCGGCTATTTATGGTGTTACTTTACCGCTCAAGACTCCCTTCATTATCAGCTGCATTACATCCGCGGTTGGCGGCGGTTTAGCGATGTTCCTTGGAGTAAAGTTCTACAATATGGGCGGACAAGGCATCTTTGCTTTCCCGACTTATGTCAATCCCAATGGCAATGCATTACACGATATTCTGATGGTAGGGATTGCAATGGCGGTTGCCATGGTCTTGGCCTTTATTCTAACTCTGATCTTTTTCAAGGATAAAGCCGAAGCGTCAACAGTAACGGCAGGTGTTGATCTCAACCCTACAAATGCCGAATTGGCCAGTCCTCTAGGATCAACTCAAATGCCGGCATCGGATAGTCCGATCGCGTTAGGAAGTCCGATCGCTGGAAGAATTGTACCGCTCTCTGAAGTGAAAGATGAAGCTTTCTCCCAAGGTTATATGGGGAATGGAATCGCCATTGAACCAACCGAAGGGAAAATTGTAGCTCCGGCGGATGGTATATTAACTAGTCTATATCCTACAGGCCATGCCATGGGAATTACGACGGACAGTGGCCTTGAATTATTAATCCATGTTGGAAAAGATACGGTGAAGTTAAAAGGAAAGTATTTCAAAGTTCACGTCAAACAAGGCGATGCGATTAAAAAAGGTCAGCTGTTAGGTGAATTTGAGATTGATTCTATCATAAATGCCGGATATTCAACGCTTACTCCTTTCATTGTCACCAACAATAATGATTATGAGCAATTTGCGGTAACTGACCAGGCGCTGGTTGGCACAGGCGACATCATTATTACGCTTAATAAATATTAAATAGGAGAAGATCACATTGATTAAATATAAAGAGAATCCGTTTTTCTTGTCGGATCAGGATATCGAGTGGGTTGAACGTACTATGCAACAGATGAGCGAAGAAGAAAAAATCGGCCAACTGTTCTGTCTGCATGGTGATTCGGATGATTTTGGAGTCCTTGAGGAGATTATCCGGAAATATAATCCGGGTGGAATGATGTATCGTCCAAGTGAAAGTGAAAAGATATATGGGATTCATAAATTCATACAGGATACAAGTGCCATTCCTATGCTTTTGGCCGCCAATTTGGAATCCGGGGGCGACGGTATCGGCAACGAGGGTACATTCTATGGCAGACAGATACAGGTAGCTGCAAGCAATAATGTAGATAATGCATACCGGCTTGGCGTGATTGCCGGGCGGGAGGGAAGCGCAGTAGGCTGTAACTGGTCTTTCGCTCCTGTAATTGACATTGATATGAATCATTCAAATCCGATTACAAATGTTAGAACCTTTGGATCCGACGAAAACAGAGTACTGGCAATGGCGGAAGCTTATATGAGGGGTTGTCATGAGAATGATGTCGCCGTATCCATCAAACACTTTCCCGGTGATGGAGTTGACGACAGGGACCAGCATCTTGTTGCTTCAGTGAATTCGCTATCCGTTGAAGAATGGAACGATACTTTCGGAATGGTATACAAAGGGATGATTGAGGGCGGTGCCAAAACCGTTATGGCCGGACATATTCTTCAACCTGCTCTAACCCGATATATTTCACCTGAAATTAAGGATGAAGATATAATGCCGGCATCATTATCGCCGGAATTACTGCAAGGGATATTGAGAGATAAACTGAACTTTAATGGAATGATTGTTACGGATGCAACTTCTATGGTAGGATTTGCTGCTCAAGGACGGAGAGTGGATTTGATTCCTAAAGCCATCGCCTCGGGTTGTGACATGATTCTATTTGCACGAAATCTGGAAGAAGATTATGAAGCAGCCATAAGCGGCGTTAAGAATGGGATAATATCCAGAGAAAGACTGGATGAGGCAGTTGCCCGGATCTTGGCTACCAAAGCATCCTTGAAGCTTCATACGAAAAAGGAAACCAATACGCTAATGCCGCCTAAAGAAGGCCTCCGTATTCTTAAATGCGAAGAGCATAAGAAATGGGCTTATGAGTTGTCCGACCAATCCATTACCTTAGTCAAAAACAAGCAAGGCCTTATTCCATTGGATGTTCAAAAGTACAAAAGAGCTTTAGTCATCGTGCTGGGCGATTTGGTAAGTGCAAGCGGTAAGCCTGCTGTGAGCGGCATGTTCATGGAAGAACTGAAGGCGGCAGGATTTGAAGTAGAGAAATTTGACGAGCAGGAGCATAAAGAATTATTTCTAACGGCAGCAAGCAGCGAAATCCGCGAGAAATACGATGTGGTTTTCTATTTTGCCAACATCAAAACGGCTAGCAACCAAACCACTGTACGCATTAATTGGAAGGCACCTATGGGGCTGGACGCTCCTTGGTTTGTAAATGAAGTGCCTACCGTTTTTATTTCCATAGCTAACCCCTATCATTTACAAGATGTGCCTATGATTAAAACATATATTAATGCTTACACGGCAAATGAATTCAATCCTAAAGTATTGGTAGAAAAAATTATAGGCAAAAGTCCATTTAAAGGAATTAACCCAATTGATCCCTACTGTGGATACTGGGATGCGAGGTAATTATGATAAAAGGTCTATTATTTGATTTGGATGGGGTTATTGTGGATACGGCGAAATATCATTATTATGCCTGGAAGCAAATCGCGGATGAGTTGAGTATTGAATTCACTCTTCAAGATAATGAACGGTTAAAGGGAGTTAGTAGAGCACGTTCTTTTCAAATTATTTTAGAGCTGGGCGGCAGAACGATGTCGGAGGCAGAACAAGAAGAATATTGCGAAAAAAAGAATCAAATATATTTGGACTATATTAACAAAATGACAGAGGATGAAATATTGCCGGGCGTAAAACCTTTTCTGACTGATGCCAAGAATAAGGGCTACCGGATAGCCTTGGGTTCTGCGAGTCAAAATGCTCAAAGTATTTTGACTCTGACTAATTTGAAAGATTACTTTGATGTCATCGTTGATGGAAAAACAGTTTCGGCAGCCAAGCCGAATCCGGAAGTATTTATCAAAGGGGCAAATGAATTGGGATTGAAAAACGAAGAATGTATTGTGTTTGAAGACTCCGTATCGGGAATAGAAGCGGCTCATCATGCCAATATGTTAGCGGTTGGGATTGGTGCGGAAAAAGACCTGCCTATGGCAGATATGCATTTAGACGGATTTTGCTTAGTTACCATTGAAAAAATCATTGGCGAATTGAAGTGAAGGGTGTTTTTACGCATCGGAGCCATTGAATTCAGCGGACAACCCTCGCCGACTAACCGGGGCGGGGCCGGACCTTCGGCCCTAAAGTCGGTGAGGGTTCTTTTGCATGATTATCCCGTTTGATCAGGCAGCAGAGAAACAGACAAAAGAGAAACAGTCCCGCTCGAAAGAATATTCGGGAGGAGAGTATTCAGAAGAAAAATATGTTCGCAGAAGTGGATCTATTCGAGATCGTGAGACGGTCTGAGGAAAAGGACTCAGGTTTAAAGGACAGGTTTCGGAGAAGTGAAACATGGACGGGGGAACGAAAAGAGCGTGATGTTCCTCCAGCCTGAACCCTTCCATCTGCAACAACGCCCAAACTATTCATGCGAACTCCCACTCATCAAGTTGATCCGCAGCCATCTAATCCCCACCGTTCCAGCCTCTCGTTCAGGCTACAGTTGAAGGGGCTGATTCGGTTGGACCGCGATCAGACGACGGTGGGAAAGTACCGGTATTGCCATACACATCTGCAGCAACTTCTGCCGCTCTTTTTTCTTGAACCCTTACCCTAGCTTCCACCCCCGCCCACTTCTCCCTGAACGAAAGGGATAATCATGCAAAGGCAGCAGGAAGGGACACTAAGACACACCCCCTTTGGACAGCCCCTTGCTGGCCGGAAGAGTTCGGACGGTAGTGTGCAATTCTGATCTTGATTGGTTAGCTTCTTAAGCGTTAGAACTTTTCACTGTCCAGTAGCTCAATGATCCTTGGCAAAATTCAAACCTAGGCGATAAGCTTGGTCCAGCAGCATTTCGTAATGATCGGGATTTGAATCCAGGGTCTCATATAAGAATTCAACCTTGGAATTGGAAACACCGCAATAATCTGCAATTCCCACATTCAGCAGATGAGTAATCATTTTGTCATAGTTGCGCTTTTGCATCTGTTCTTTCGAAACGCCCGCCAAACCAAGCCACAAGACATGCTGATGATGAAGGTGGTTCGAACCGTACGCAAACCCATTGTTCCATACACGGTCAATATACCCCTTTAGCATAGCCGGCAAATGCCACCACCAAAGCGGAAAAATAAATGCCAAAGCATCATGCTCCTTCATCCGCCTTATTTCCATTTCCACTTCAGGGGAAAAGGTCTGTTCCGCAGCTGACCAATCGGGTTCATCCGCTCCTTTTAAAACAGGATCAAAACCAATCCCGTGCAAATCCAATATCTCATACTCGTGGCCAGCCTCGGCGAGACCTTGTACGAAACGATCGGTTACCTCAAAGGTCAAGGAATCTTTTCTCGGGTGTGAAACAACGGTTAACACGTTCATGCTTGTATTTTCACTACCTTTCTTGAGCAGCTCATTTCTAGCCATGAGGAGTGGCTGATGCTATTATAAACAGTAGGAAAATGAACTGGAAGTACGCACTTTTAAGTTCTATAGGAAGATACAGGTGCCATAGGAACATGGAAGTACCCTAGCTGCATTCCCTGAAAACTGGCCTGAGTAACGGATGGAAGTGATTGGTTGTTCTAAGCAAACTTATCCTTTTAACGGAGGATTAAGCGATGACTGAACAGATGAAAAATAGCGTTCAAAAGAAGTATCAACTTGGAGTGGAGGCGGCATTAGAAGTAATGGGAGGGAAATGGAAGCCTTTAATCATCTATCATTTGATGACTGGACGGAAACGAACTTCTGAGCTTCGTCGGTTAATGCCCGGCATTACGCAAAAAATGCTGATCACTCAGCTTAGAGGCCTGGAAAAGGATGAGATCGTTACACGAAAGGTTTATAATGAGATTCCCCCTAAAGTGGAGTATGAGTTAACAGCTTACGGCTGGGGATTAAAACCCGCGCTAGACCATTTATGCTATTGGGGAGAGGATCACCTGGAAAAGATTCATGGCGAAAAGTAGTTGAATGGAAAATTAGCCCAGTATGAAGCATATTTAACTGGTAATTGGTTAAATTTACAAACTACCCTGAATATGATTACTATACTATTTTAAGCTATTAATACAGCTTCTCCGATAAAAGTGATGATTATATTCAAGTGGGTGAATACTAACTTATCATCTGTAGCGAGCCGTCAAACGCTTTTATAAGGTTTGACGGTTTTTCGATGATATCATAATTTTGCTGTTCTTAAAAATTTAATGGAGGGAAATTATGACGAGAATGAGTTTCGCTGGTATATGCCTTTTATTCACTTTACTGTTATCTGCATGTAACAATCACCAAAACGTATCAGAAGAATCTCAAGTCATGGACGAGAAGGCCAAGATTTTGGAGGTATCCACGGATTTGCCCAAGAATGCCGGTTGGTGGATTATCCCGAAAGATGTGAATACGATGACCATTGACGTGAAGGCTAAAAACATCGATACCGTTCTATTTTGGATTACTCCGACAGGTACGGAAACATGGGGGGAAAGAGAGCTTATTGGTTATGATAAAGATGGAAGTGACGGCTGGTCTTTGACATGGAACTTCGGCAGCCGGACTTTTCACGACCGCATTGCTATTCAAACCTTAGGCAGCGATGGTACTACGCAAGATAATGAGACCATTAAAGTCATTTCAGAATGAATATAGGCAAGGCTCAAATTTAGCTGTATAAAGAGAAAGGCGAACGAACATTCTATCAATTGTTGGGACATTATGGTAGAATGAGGAAGTACAATTGAATCTTGGGTGGGCATGGTTTCCCTTCGAAAGGAGGTGAGACCATGGAGGTTAAAGATGCATTGCATATCATGTTTCTATTCGGAATGTTTATCCTTGCACTTTTAACGTACATCAACTCGAACAACAAGAGAAAGTAAAAACCCACCCAAAGGTTAGCGCCAGAGGTGGGTTTTTATTGCCTGGACTTAGAAGGGAATAACCCATCCAAGCCAATTGTATAGCCGAGTGTTCACCGCACTCGGTTTTCTTATACAAATGATACCATATCTATAGGGCTAGGAAAAGATTAAACAAAGAAATTATAAAAACATTTCAGGAAGCGAACTGTATACAAACCGCTGGAGGAGTTACAACATCAATTGATTTAGGACTATTTATTGTTGAATTGTTTGCTGGAACGGAAGCGGCCAATGTTGTGAAGAAGCAGATTGATTATCCATATACCGCAGTTGGAATAGTAGAAGTGTAGGGCAATTCAAGTGGGCAGGTACATCCTATAACACCGTATTCTCGCATCGGGATTACTGTCCCCTCGGTTCTCAGATGTATAATCATGGAAGAAGCTCTGGGCATAATCTATTTTATGAGGTGAATTCATGCGGATAGAAGATTATTTTGAAAACTTCCCGATTCTTGAAACGGATAGGATATTGTTGAGGCCTATAACTTACTTAGATATTGAAGACATGTATGAATATTGTTCCGTGCCAGAAGTATCAAGGTATACAACATGGGAATACCACAAAAGTAAGGATGATACGAAGGGATTTATTGATTTTATTCTTAACCGATATGCATCAGAGAAAGTCGGTCCATGGGGGATTGAATATAAAGAATCTGCGCAAGCGCAGTTAGTCTGGCCGTTTCGTGAATACAAGAACGTTATCAGAAATCAAATTTATATTTTGAGGGGGGTAATAGATGGATTTACGCCTAACGTTTAATGAAGATGTGTTAAATTATGACAAAATGCGGCCAACGTATATAGAAGAACTGTTTCATGATGTGATTCAGTTTTCAAACTTAGATAATAGTAAAACAGCTCTTGAAATAGGTATAGGGACAGGCCAGGCCACTTTACCTTTTTTGAATACCGGATGCAAGGTTACGGCCGTAGAACTTGGGGAAGATTTAGCGAAATTTTCAGATCAGAAGTTTTCAAAATTTGCTAATTTCAATGTTATAAATCATGATTTTGAAAGTGTCGTTCTTGACAAGAATCACTTTGATTTAATTTATTCTGCAACCGCTTTTCATTGGATACCGGAAGAAATAGGATATACAAAAGTCTATCAACTTTTGAGAAATGGCGGAGTATTGGCACTATTTTGGAATCGTCCGTTCCCAGCCAAAGAAAATGACCTTCATATAGCAATGCAAAAAATCTATGACAAATATAGACCATCATCTAAAAAGCTACCGGTAGTACACAGCGAAGAACACTGTTTGGAAATGGTCAATACAATTAAACGATATGGTTTTATTGATGTGAATTATAAGCTATATCATCAAACAAGAACATTTGATGCTCAAAACTACGTTTCACTTCTTAGAACTTATTCAGACCATAGGGCATTACAGGAAGATAAACGAATACTTTTTGAAGAAGAATTGATAGAAACAATTAACGATTACGGTGGACAGATTAATTTAAACGATACTATTGATTTATATTTGGCAAGAAAGCCGATTTATTGAAAGATATGAAGACAACTGCAGTTGAGGTCAGTGATGGGCCACCGTTTTTAAGTTGGCATGTGTCCCTTGGTAGTGGTGTATAATCATGGAAGGAGCTCTGACAACAAACGCCCCAGCCTAAGATAAGAGTTATCTAAGGTTGGGGTATTTTCGTGAATACCAATATTATCTGAAAGGAACGACGATTGTTTATGAAATGTTTATATCTTTTACCTTTGGAATTTAGATCTGTATTTTATCCTTGATTTATTAAAGTATTACTGGATTATTGGCCGATTTTACATAAGGGAGATCATTAAGTGACGATAAAGAAGAGATTATTCAATTACAATCTGTTGATGGTTGTGATTCCGCTTGTCGCCATGCTGATTATCGGCTCCATATTCGTCTTCATTGTGAAGGCACTCTTCTCTACGGATTCTAAAGAGATTGGTCCGATGAACGAAACCTTTCTCGAAATGATGAGCATTATGGATGGAGTCGACATGAACGGGATTTCGGAACAGGCGGAGGTTCAGAACGAGTTGATGAATCGATTCGCCGACAAGAAATATTTTGTTTATGCCAAACAGGGCGGACAAACGCTGTTTACGAACATGAGAGATAAGGAATATTCACATATTTCCAAATACCTTTCCCAGGACCATCTATATACGGCCAATCAATCGCTTTGGGTTCCGGATGACGACTTATATCTTTGGTGGAATAGGATAGAGACCGATACGACGCCGGTTACATTGGTCATAGCGCGGTTCTTCGATCGGGAAGACGGAGCTGGCCATACGGTCGCATTTGCAATGATGTCAATTCTCATCATTTCGGCCATCGTCATTATGGTCATACTGGTAAGCTTGTATTTTGCCAATAAGATGATCGAGAAAATTATGGTTCCGCTTAACCACCTTTGTGACGGTGCGCAGCGCATTCAGGAGGGGGACCTCAGTCAGGATATTTCCTGTCAAGGCGCCGAGGAATTGGAAAAGGTCTGCGACTCCTTTAATCAAATGCAACATCAGTTGAAAGCGAATTTGAAGAAGAACGAGAAATATGAACGGGACAGAAACGAAATGCTTGCCGGGATTTCCCACGATCTTCGGACGCCGCTTACCTCCATCAAAAGCTATGTTAAGGGATTGTTAGATGATATTGCCAAAACCCCCGATAAGCAAAAGGAATATTTGAACGTGGTTTATCGCAAAGCTTGCGTAATCGAAAGCCTGATCAATTCCTTGTTTTTATTCTCAAGGCTTGAAACCGACACGTTCCCTTATACGTTCAAATCGGTTTCCATTCAGAATTTCATCGTTACGCTGCTGGATTCGCTGGAATACGACTTGGAGAAAGGCAATGCCGTTCTGACCCTGAATAGCAGCTGTACCGATCAGAAAGTGTGGATGGACGGAGAGCAGATGACACGCGCCATCACGAATATACTCGATAACAGCATCAAGCACAATTCGAACCAAAAGCTCCACATTACCGTTACGATGTTCGAGCAGGACGGTCAAGTGATCATTTGTATACAGGACGACGGGGCAGGAGTATCTGCGGAACAGCTGAATCGGCTGTTTGACAGCTTTTACCGGGGAGATGAGTCGCGCAATCCTGCCACGCAGGGAAGCGGACTTGGGCTGGCGATTGCGAAAAGAATCGTGGTTGCCAATGGCGGAAGCATCTCAGCTGAGAGTAAGAATGGACTGGCGATTATCATTGAACTTCCGGTGGAGGAGGTGAACCCATGAAGTGTGTGTTAATTGTTGAAGATGACAAAGAGATAGCCGCTATCGAAAGGGATTATCTGGAGATCCATCATATTAAGGCGGAAATTGCTCCCGACGGCGTTACGGCCCTTGATATGATGAAAGCCAAGCGATACGATTTGCTGTTGTTGGACGTCATGATGCCGTTTAAAGATGGATTTGAATTATGCAAGGAAATTCGCAATGTTTACGATGTGCCCATCTTATTGGTGACGGCCAAAACTGAATCTGTAGATCGCATCAGGGGATTGGGGCTGGGCGCGGATGATTATATATCGAAGCCATTCGATCCGGCAGAACTTGTGGCGAGAGTAAAATCACATCTTGCTCGCTATGAACGGTTGACAAGCGGAAGCAAAGAAAGGGGGGCTTTACCAAAAGAAACTGAGGAAGTCATTGCGGTAGAGGATCTGTACATCGTACCACAGGGTTACAAAGTATTTGTCCGAGGGGAAGAGGTGAAGCTTACCACCCGGGAATTTGAGCTGCTGCTGTTTCTTTCCAGTCATCCCAATATCGTGTTCTCCAAGGAGAAGCTCTTCGAACGAATCTGGGGAGGCGATTATATTGGCGACAATGCGACCGTCACGGTGCACATCAACCGAATCAGGTCGAAAATCGAGAAGGATAGCAGCAATCCGCAATATATCGATACCGTGTGGGGCGCCGGCTATCGCTTCAACAAAACCTGAGGAGGGGCTGGATGAGAATTGCAATCGTGACAGAAACCTTTCTTCCATCGACCGATGGAATTGTTACACGCTTAACGGCGTCCATACAGCATTACCTGGAAGCCGGACATGAGGTAACGATTATAGCGCCTGATTTAGGCGTATCGCGATTCGGCGCTGCCCGCATTCAGGGACTGCCGACAAGCACGCTTCCTTTTTATCGCACCAAAAAATTCGCATTGCCTAGCCGTAAAGTCGGCATGCTGCTGAAGGAATACGGTCCTGATATCGTACACGTCGTCAATCCGGCGTTGCTTGGCGCTGCCGGCGTATATTACGCGAAGAAATTGGGCATTCCCTTGCTGGCTTCTTACCATACGAATCTTTCACGGTATCTGGACTTTTACGGGCTTCCTTTCATGAGAGGGCTTCTATGGCTGTACTTGCGTCTGCTGCACAACCGGGCATCGATCAATTTGTGCACATCCCGAACGGTTCGTGAAGAGTTGATGAAACGCAAATTTCGCAATGTGAAGTTATGGGGCCGCGGTGTGGACAGCCAATTATTTCACCCCGAACGGTACGATGCAAGCGTGCGGGAACGATTGTCCCAAGGATTTCCTGACAAGAAAATTTTGCTATATGTGGGCAGACTTGCGGCAGAAAAGGAAATCGAAAAATTACGGGATATATTCGATGCCTCCGATCAATTCGTGTTGGTGATCGTTGGCGACGGGCCGCACCGCAGCGCTCTGGAAAAACATTTTTCCGGTACCGATACGCTTTTCACAGGTTTCTTGTACGGTCAGGAGCTTGCCGCAGTGTTTGCTTCCTCCGATGTTTTCGTTTTTCCGTCCACCACCGAAACGTTGGGGCTGGTTCTGCTTGAAGCGATGGCGTCCGGTCTGCCTGTCGTTGCAGCGAGAAGCGGACCGACCTGCGAGCAGATCAATCACGAAAGCACCGGTCTTTTGTTCGACCCGGGCGATCATGATGGATTTATTGCCGCAGTATGCCGGTTTGAAGACAAGATGACGAGAGACGCCATGTCAGCTGCGGCTTATCAAGCGAGTATGGGGAAAGGATGGAAGGAAGTCGCAGAGCAGGCTCTGGACTATTATCGGCAAACGGCAAAGAAGGGAAACGAACGGGGCTGATGGAGAATGCGATAAAGCGGCGGAATATTAAGCAATTCGTTCAGTTTGCATGCATCGCCTTGCTGAATACGGCAGTAGCGGTAGCAACGATGAACAGCCTGCTCTTTATTCAACCGGACCCAAGCGAAGTCTTGTTGGGGATGTTTAATGCGGTCTCCTATGTCATGGCCGTGCTGAACAGCTACTTCTGGAACTCAAGAGTCACGTTCAAAGGCTTAGCGAGAGGAACGAAGAGGCAGCGATTTAGATTTTTTATCCAGTCGCTTGCAAGTCTGGGAATTAACTATTTTGCTTTCCTGACCGTGAACGATCTGCTCGCCCCCCTCGGTTTGCCGAATTGGATTCGCTACAATGCGGCATTGGGAATCGCGGGGGCGATCTCCTCGATTTCCAGCTTTATGTTTATCAAATATCTAGTATTCAGCGAAATGAACACTCAGGGGAGAGGTGCCGTTGACAAGAATAGAGAATGACGTAGGCCTCATTCTGGAAGGTGGGGGGATGAGAGGCATGTATACGGCGGGAGTCCTGGATTGCTTAAGCGATTGGGGCTTGAAGTTTCCGCTGGTCGCCTCGACTTCCTCCAGCGCATTGATCGGCAGTTATTTTATTTCTGAACAGAGAGGTCAGATTTACGAGGCCTACAACTATTTGGCGGACAACTACCGGATTATCTCGTTCAAGCGGATGATGACCCATAAAGAATTGTTTCGAATGGACTTGCTGTTTCAACTCGTTCCGGAGAAGGCGGCGCCCTTTGATTTCCGCGCGGAGTCAAACTTCTGATCAGCACCACAGACATTCTAACGGGATCGGCCGTCTATCATGACGCCTTTCCATCGCCTGAAATTCTGTTCACGCTCGTCCGCGCTTCAAGCAGTTTGCCTGTTCTTGCTCCAAGCGTTGCCTTTGAAGGCAAGCTTCTGGTTGATGGAGGCGTAGCCGATCCGATCCCCATCAAGCCGTCCATCGAGCGGGGATACAGGAGAAATGTTGTCATTTTGACAAGAAACCGGGGATACATCAAGAAACCCAGCTGCCTCGGATGGGTATACCGCCGATTATTCAGGCAGTATCCGGAGTTAATCAAATTGCTGAAGAACAGGCATGAAATATATAATCGGACAACTCAGGATATTCAAAAAATGGATATGAATCGGGATGTTTTTCTCATTTGCCCCGAGAAACCGCTAATCGCCGGGAGAATGGAACGCAACAAGCAGGTTCTTGAGGAATTGTATATGCAAGGCTATAAAGAAATGCAACAAAAGAAAGAAGCTTTGCGCAGCTTTCTGCTTGGACAAGAATCAGAAAAAACATGAGCAAAGGATGATGGAATATGACAAACGCAAAGGTTCGCAAAAAGATAATCGTTCTGGGGGGAGACGGTTTTTGCGGCTGGCCGACGAGCCTTCGCTTGTCCGGATTGGGACACGAAGTTATCATCATCGACAATCTCTCCAGGAGGAGAATTGACGAAGAATGCGGAACAAATTCATTAACCCCCATTCAGTCCATCGATGTTCGTTTAAGGGCATGGGAAGAAGTATCGGGGAATCGGATACGGTTTTATCGTATCGATATCGCGGAGGAGTACGATCGGTTGTTGTCCGCCATTCGTGAGGAGAAGCCGGATGTCATTATTCATTTTGCCGAGCAGCGGTCTGCGCCATACTCCATGAAGTCGTCCCTGCTCAAACGCTATACCGTCAACAATAACGTTAAAGCTACTCATCATGTTCTGTGTGCGATCGTTGAAAGCGGGCTGGATATCCACCTGATCCATTTGGGAACGATGGGGGTATACGGATACGGTTCGGCAGGAATTCGGATACCCGAAGGATATCTGGATATCGAGGTGAAGACGGATAACGGTGACAGGGTCAATCAACAAATTCTTTATCCGACAAATCCCGGTTCTATCTATCATATGACCAAATCGCTGGATCAGCTATTGTTCCATTATTACAACAAAAACGACCGGCTGCGAATAACCGATCTCCATCAGGGCATCGTCTGGGGAACGAATACTCCCGAAACGCAAGCCGATGAACGGCTGATCAACCGGTTTGATTATGATGGGGACTACGGGACGGTTCTGAACCGCTTTCTGATGCAGGGTGCCGTCGGCCATCCGATTACCGTGCACGGTACGGGGGGGCAAACAAGAGCATTCATTCATATTCAGGATACGGTGCGTTGTTTACAGCTTGCCGTCGACCATCCTCCGGAACTTGGCGAGCGCGTTCTGATCATGAATCAAATGACGGAGACCCGGCGGGTAATCGATCAGGCTCGGATTGTCAGCAGGCTGACGGGAAGCGAAATTGCCTTTGTTCCCAATCCGCGGAACGAGGCCGCCGAAAATGAGCTTCATGTGGATAACAGCCATTTTATATCCATAGGACTTGTTCCCGTTACGCTGAACGAAGGGCTGATGATGGAAGTCAGCGAAATCGCCAAAAAATACGCATATCGCACTGATTATTCCAAGATTCCCGCGATGAGCACATGGACAAAGGAGCAGCGTCCAGGGAATGTTCATCCTCGATACGCGGACTATTGCATCTAGGAGGCAAAAAATCATGTTCAATTCCCAAAAGCATGCAAACTGCAATCGTCTCGAAATGTATTTTGCAGGTAATAAATCTGCGATGAAGGCATTTTTCAAAGGCTATGGACTTGAAGGGCTGAAGGAAAAGAATATACAAATATAAATTTAATGAACTGGCCGTTACAAGCTCATAGTTCCTGAAAAGTTCAACGGTAAAAAGGCAATATTACGTTTGCTGGATGGCTGCAAAAAGCGACGGTTCCAGGAACCACCGCTTTTCCAAGTCATCTTTTTTTATAGTCATCCTTCGCTAGTGCTAATAAGTAGGCCGTAGTCTTTAATTAAGTTCTGGAACCTAAATCCCTGTCCGCCGCATCGCCTTGTACAAGATGAGTCAACTCATCGGTGTTTATAAATAGCCCGTTCTCGTCCACTTCGAAACAAGCGATAACCTTCATCGTGAGCTGGGAATCATCCTGTTTCACGGCATCTACGTAGTGAACGCTAACCATGACCTGGCCGTCCACAAACATTTTGTCGATTCTGACCTTGCCGCTTTTCAGCGTCGATTTAAGCGCCCGAGCATGATCTACAAAACCTTTATGATCAAGAACAACTCCGTTGGCGTCCTGAACGTATCGCGGATTGAAGTATGATCCCACCTCTTCTGCAGTGACATTAGGATCGAATAAGGCTTCCATAACCTGCTGTACCTTTTGTCTAGCTTCCTCGTTTGTCATTTCCCCACACCTCTTTTATAAAATAGTTTCCCAAGAAACTATAACCACAATATCACTAAAACATTTGACTGTCAAAAAGTATCTATTGTAAATTAAATAAACGCAATCAATAAAAATAGATCAAAGTTTCATAAGAAACTTTGTGAGGTGAACCTAGATGTCAAGGATGAAACCGGAATTGTTGGACCAGATTGAAGCGTTAATCCATCAAATTAGCGAGGATGACCATGAAGAAGAGGAATGGCATGAGATTTTAACGGGCGAGGATTGGAAGTATCAGAATAAAGTGAACGTTACGGAATGTCACGTTATCGATTATATCGGGAAGAATAGACTGACCAATGCCGTTGGGATCGCCACAGCCTTAAATATGACGAAAGGAAGTATTTCCAAAATAACGACCCGCTTACTGGAGAAAGGGTTTATTGAGTCCCATCGGATGGAGGGGAATCGGAAGGAGCTCTTTTTCACCCTCACTCGGAGCGGAGGAGAAGTTTACAAGCTTCACGAAAAGCTGCATGAACAAGCTCGCAACAAGCTGGATGCGGCGATAAGCACCTTCACGCAGGAAGAACTGATTGTAATTCACCGGTTTATTCATATTCTCAGAGATACAATTTAGACGATGTGTCTTGAACTGCTAAGATTCTGATGGCCGCATTGATCAACTGCCTCAACGTAAGTTTTTTTACGAAGGGAACCTGATTCTTGTGGAAGAAGCAGCTGTTATCAACCCGATCCCATGGAAGAAGCTCAGACAACAACGGCCCAGCCTAAGATAAGAGCGATCTAAGGTTGGGTTATTTCGTGTGTACAAGAACGTTATGCGAAACTCCGTAAAGACATATATAAAAACGTAAAACCCGTTAAGTGGAGGGAGTATGGTATGCGAAATTCCTTTCGGATTCTTATTATTTCTATTATGTTTGTTTTTTATGTGCTGTAAAATAAGGATTTGTGAGAGATTTTAAACATACTTTATTTCAAAGCTGCGACAGTAACAAATGTATCGAACATTTCAGTTTCACCGGGCAACCGAACAGTCTCTGTCCTTTTGTCTGGAGTCCACTTTGCCATAGGGTCTAGCTTTCTTTCTATGCCAGAATTCGTTCCTGCATGAAACAGCAGAATATCCGATGGGACTTTGTCGCTATAGACGGCCTTGACCAGCAGGCAAAACTGATCATTATAGATTTTTACGATTTCCCCGTTAGAAATGCGATGTTCCGCTCCAGCTTTTGGATGGATGCTTATAAACGCTTCTTCCTCATCAAATAAATGTTGAAGATGATGCGAGTGAAAAGTATATGCATTTCGTGAGGTAAGCAATAGGAACGGATAGCTTTCAAATCCCTTATTTTCTTTTGTGTGAGGCGTGGCCAATTGCAGCTCAATTTGCTCTGCATCGAACGCGTAAAACGGATACTTTTCTGCAGGTTTCTTCACCATAATGTTATCGCAGACATGTGCGGGAGAGTCGGGAGTAGCTATTTTCCCCCGTAAATCCGAGATTGATCGTATCCGATAATGCTCGAAAACTTCTTGATTAAACTGGGCATTTAAGTATTCTTCTTCACTGGCATGCAAGGGAAAAGAGCATAAATCCGGATGCTCTTTTTGTAATCTGGCAGCTAAATTTCGCATCATCGTCCATTCACTTTTACTTTGAAAGTAGGGAGCAATGGCCTGTTCATTCAACGCAATGCTATCATGCCAAAAACTTGGCACGATATCCAATTCTTCAAAGTGTGTCGTTGTGGGCAAGATAAGATTGGACATTTTGGTTGTCGCCGTAAAGTATTGATCCACAGTGACGACAACCGGTACGGTCCCAAGGTAATTTGCAAATCGTTTAGAGTAGGCTGCTTGATGCATTGGATTAGCGCTGGTTATCCAAAGCAGATCAATTGGCGGCGCTAGGGACACACTTTCATTGAAAAGATCCGTGATTCTCAGGAGGCGATGCCGAGTGCCATTTTGGCCTGCATTAAAAATCATTTGATTATTAAAAAGCCTGCTTTTGCGGCTGCGAAGCAAAATTCCGCCGCCTTGTTTCCCGAGATCACCGCGAGCAGCGGCCAAGGATGCGATGGATTGTATATGTTGTTTTCCAATAGGATGTCGTTGTAAACCAGAGCCGACAATATGTGCGGCAGACTTGGCATGTTGCAACCATCCTGCCAATATTTCTATGGATCGTTCTTGAATTCCACAGGCATCAAGGCATTGTTGTTTGTCCAATCGGTTTACGGAGTCCATAAAATCCGGGAAGCCTACAGTGTGCTTTTCAATAAATGAAGGATCAAGTGCATGCTTCTCATTTAGCAGCTTTACTAGCAACATGGCAAGGACACCATCGGTACGGGGTTTGATTTGTATATATAGATCGGCCAATTCGGCGGTTTGGGAGTAAATAGGATCAATCACAACCAGCTCGGCGGCGCGATTGCCGGCGGTTATCACGCGTCCGCGGTGGCGCTCGTCCCCAAAAGCCTCCTGACCTTTCCAGCTTTTGTCGGCCCGGGTTTTATCGGCTACGCGGTCGGGTTTGGGGCAGCTTTTGTCCTCAGTGTGATTTTGACGTATTTGGTTGGCTTCGACGATCCTGTGGAAGAGAATGCGGATAAGGTACCGGCAGGATCAACCGCTCGGGGAGCTGCAGCTATTGAACGGCAACAAGCGTCGGATTTGCAAATCTATGACAAGCAAGAAATCCTCAGCCCGTTAAAAGGGCGGATCGTCCCCTTAACCGAAATGGAGGATGAGGCTTTCGCTTCGTTGGCGATGGGGAAAGGGGCGGCCATCCTTCCTTCCGAAGGCAAGCTGTATGCGCCGGCAGACGGCACCGTGGCGCTTGTCTTCCGAACGGGGCACGCGTACAGCGTGGTGACGGAGGATGGAGCTGAGCTGCTGATTCATATCGGGGTTAATACCGTAAAGCTGAAAGGCCAGTATTTCATCTCGCATGTCAAACAAGGCGATACGGTCAAAGCGGGCGATCTATTGGCGGAATTGGTGGAAAGTGTACAGGCCATTTTTGCTGAATTGGCAAAAGAAAATTAAGTTAAATAATGGATTTATAAAAAAGTTTGGCTCAAGCACGAAAAGCCTGGCTGTAGGTATTGCCATCTATGGTGCATTATAAAGGTGCAATTGTATTCGCTATTATTTTTTTAAAACGAAAAGGCTGCAATTTCTGGCGCATGGTCGACAGTTGATAGCGGCGGACAACTTTACCGCCCTCATCTGAGGGCGGCACCTATTTTACGTATTATTTACTGCTGATCTTAGATAATGTGCCGTAACCGACTCATTGCATTCCATTAAATCGACGGGTGTTCCGCTGAATACGACTCGTCCCCCTTCATTTCCGCCATAAGGCCCTAAATCGATGACCCAATCAGCCAATGCGATCATCTCCAACCGGTGCTCCACGATGATTACGGTATTTCCTTGATTTACGAGCTGATCAAATAACGCCACCAACCGCTTGATATCCTGATGATGCAGCCCTGTTGACGGTTCATCAAGCACATAAATGTTCCCTTTTTTGTGAAGCTCGCTGGCCAGTTTTAATCTCTGGTTTTCTCCGCCGGAAAAGGTGCTCGTAGACTGACCGAGCGTCATATAGCCTAGACCAACGTCTTGTAGACTTTTTAATCGGGTTATGATTTTTTTCTCTGAGAAAAAGTTTAGGGCCTGATCAATGGTGAGCGCCAGCACCTCTTGAATATTTTTCCCAAAATATCTAAAGCTCAAAGCTTCGGGATTAAAACGACCTCCACCGCATTCTTCACAGATAATGGCTACGGCATCCGCAAACGCAACGTCAGGCTTTATTTCACCTGTACCATTACATACGGGACATGCCCCTTTTGAGTTTGAGCTGAACCATTCCGGGCCGACCCCATTTTCCTTTGCAAATAATTTACGGATCTCATCCATGATTCCGGTATAGGTTGCCGGAGTAGACCGAGATGAGGTACCGATAGGTTTTTGATCAATAACAACGGATTCCGGATAACGTGTAACAAATTCCTTGCGAATTAAGCTGCTTTTACCGGAGCCTGCTACACCGCTAACAACCGTTAATACACCTTTGGGGATGGAAACGGATATTTGCTTTAAATTGTTCATCGTGGCATTTTCGATCCGGAATGCATCTTTCCATGATCGAGGTGACCGGTTTAGAATGACTGGCTCCCGCAATGCTTGGGCGGTTTGCGTATCCGCCATTTTGAGAGATTCAACGCTTCCCTGAAAAACAAGATGCCCGCCATGATAACCTGCTTGCGGCCCCAGCTCTACAACCTCATCCGCGAGTTCGATCATGCTTCGGCTGTGCTCAACGACAAGAACGGAGTTATGTTTATCGCGCAGCTTTAAAAGTAATGCAGCAATCCGTTTGGCATCGTCAGGGTGAAGTCCGGCAGTAGGCTCATCAAAAATATAAGTGATGTTGCTTAAATTGCTTCCTAAATGACGTATCATTTTCAGACGTTGAATTTCCCCGCCGGATAGCGTGTCTGTTCTTCGCGACAGGGTCAGATATCCTAACCCCACCTCAACCATGTGGCTTAAGCTATCCGCGATTTGCTTGGCGATTGAAGCACCTACCGGGGTATTGATTTTTCGCAGGATCGGAAGCAAATCACTTACTTGCATATCATAGTAATCCGCAATATTATAGTTATTAATTTTGGATGCCAGAGCATTTGGATTCAGTCCTGTACCTTTACAGTCCGTGCAAGGACGCGTTTGCACAAAGGACATAATTTCATTTTGCAGACTCTTTTTTAAGGTGGAAATATCCCGATTGAGATAGAGTCTGCGAAAACGGGGGATCACTCCCTCATAGTCCACTTTGTCTGATTTACCGGTATTGTTGGAGGTCAACTCTATTTTTAATGGTTCTTTTGTGCCGTATCGAAGGATCTCCCACTCTTCATCATTAAAGTCCTTCAGTTTTTTATCTTGATCCAGAAATGGATTGCCTAAGTATAATCGACTTTGCCAACCAGCAGAAAATTGGCTGAAACGGATTCCGCCTTGTCGAATCGTTCTCTCTTGGTCAAAAAGGCTGTCCTCATGGAGTTCCAAACATGCTCCAAGACCCGTACATGTAGGACACATGCCTAATGGGTGATTAAAAGAATAAGCTGTAGCCCCCCCTGCACTTGGATGTCCTACACGCGAGAACAGAAGGCGGATTAAGGGAGCTACATCCGTAGCCGTTCCTACTGTAGAACGGGCGTTTGTACCTAATGGTTTTTGGTCCACAACGATAGACGGAGTAAGGTTATGAATATATTCTACTGCAGGACGCTCATATTGCGGCATTTTATTTCTCAAATAAAGAGGATAGGATGCCTGCCATTGCCGGCTGCTCTCCACTGCGATCGTATCAAAAGCCAGAGAACTTTTTCCCGAACCGGATACGCCTACGAAAACCACTAATTTTTCTTTGGGTATGGTCAGATCAATATGCTTCAAGTTATTTTCGGATGCACCCACAATTTCAATGGCATCATCTGTTTTTTTCTGTATCATTTTCTTTTCACCCTGCCTTAAATTCAAAATCACTTTTGAATTCCTCGCCAAAACACTTGCCAGATTTCTTCCAGTCTTTTTTCGTAATGCTCTCGAGAGTAATTCACTCTATAGAGAAGCATTCCATCCAGGTTGCAGAAAAAAGAGGCTAAAATGAAGTCTATGGGTATAAATTTTTCAGCATCAGTGCTTAAAATTTTTAATAGCACTTTTTTAATTTCTTCTTCACTTTCTAGATAAAGTTGAACTAATTTCTCTTTAAATTGTTCAGGTGGTAAAGTAAAACACCTATTTATGAAGCGTCCAAACTCATTTTCGGAAAAGTAATCGCTTAAAGATTTCATGAAGTCATATAATTTCTTTTCAACGGATTGATCTTCCATGATGAAGGAATGATCCTGTACAAAAATGGTATATTCCTTCATTGCAAAATGACTTACATTAATAAATAACTCTTCTTTACTTAAGAAATAGGCATATATGGAAGGGGCTTTAATATTTACTTCTATGGCGATATCTCGGATAGACGTTTGTTCATAACCTCTAGTAGAGAATAAGTTTAGAGCACTCTTTAGTATTTTTTTTCTTGTTTCTTCACCTTTGCCCACCAAATTACACCTCGATAAATATTTTTAAGATACTAATTTTAATCCAACTATGCTTATAATAATACCAGCAACTAATAATAATCTCTTCATGTCTTTCGTTTCTTTGAATAAAAACATCCCTGTTAAGACGCTTCCGGCTGCTCCAATACCTGTCCAAATCCCATAACCGATACTAATTGGAATTTCTTTTAGGGACAAGGAGAGGAGAAAGAGACTTAGTGACATAAAGCCAATAAAAGCTAATGTAGGTTTTAATCTTGTAAATCCTTCAGCGTACTTCAAGGATATAACGACTCCAATTTCCATTAATCCCGCGATAACGATAAAAATCCAACTCATTTACTTACTTCCTCCAGTTTCGGTCTCTTTAGATACAAATTTCAATCCGATAATGCAGCTTATTAAGGATATGATAAATAAGATTTTGAACACACTCACAGAATCACCCAGGAATACCATCCCAATAATTGCAGTTCCGAGAGATCCAAGACCTGTAAAAACGGCATACGCGGTAGATACGGGGATCTCCTTCAAAGCTTTCGAAAAAAAGTAAAAGCTGACCACAAATAAGATTAACGTTGGTATAACTACTCCTAATCTTGTAAACCCATTAGAATAGGCCAAGCCTAAAGCCCAACCTACCTCCGCAACTCCTCCAATAATGAGAAATAACCAAGCCATAATAACTCTCCTTTAATGTTAATATAGAATCTAACTAATGTTAGTTAGATTTTAATGCGCGTTTTATTATATCATGATCAGGCGAACCTCATCCATTCAACTTTCATTTAAAAACGAGCCATTATTTCCGTTTATTTAGGAAGGTTGACGAACTGAAGCAAACATATATCTTCTAAAAAAAATGGATACAAAGCCTAGAACTAAGAACATGATTCCTGCTAACATCACATAAGCTGTTCCCAATTGGGATATAAATACCCCTCCTACAGCTGTACCCACGGTTGTTCCTACATTACAAGCGGATATAAACAATCCATTGGCAAAATCAGGGGCTTGGGGGGCTGCGGACATAATCAAATACTGATTAATGTTTGTCATGATTCCACCGGCCACGATTCCCCAGAATATAGTTGTAATGATCATAGGTACAGCAAATTGACCAGTGAAGAATAAAACGGTATAGACGGCTACCAATAATAAAGGAAACATGAACACAGCTTTGGAGGGGCTATGAGTAAGCAGCCTTCCTACGACAATGTTTCCAATGATATTAGCACTCCCGTAGATAAATAACGTCAAACTTATGGTGTTAGGTGAAATAATAGACACCGTTCCAAGATACTCGCTAAGGTAACTATAGACTCCGAAAATCGATGCGTTTATCAAAATGACAGATACGATAGAAATCCATAGAACGGGCCTCTTTAATACGGAAAATTGCGCACCATAAGTTAATCTCTCCTTCACAGGCATAGAAGGAACAAATAGTAATGTAGCTATGAAAACAAGGGCATTTACGATCAAAAAGAATGCCATGGCCCATTCATATGAAAATGTACTATCCATAAAGCTTGCAATAGGTACTCCGACGATCATCCCGGCCGAAATTCCGATAAAAACTTTGGACACGGCCTTTGGAGCTTCTTTTTCACTTACTGAGGACGCAGCCACTGTAAAGGCCAAAGAACATTAGATGGGATGAAGAAAAGCCGGGATAATGCGAGCCACCAATAACATATTAAAGCTGCTTGTAACTAAGGGTACAATGTTTGATAGCACAAATACGCCCAATACGAGCAGCATTACCTTCTTCCGATTAAATCTTGAGAATATTAAAGGCATGACAGGCCCGGATATGGCAATGCCTAAGGCAAAAAGGCTTACCAGCAGCCCGGCTTGAGTTATACTGACATCGAAGCGTTCAGCTATGGAAGGCAATAAACCGATTACCCCCATTTCAGTATTTAAGATACCGAAAAGAATTGCTAAAACCCAAGAAGCTTTGAAAAAGCTATTCTTGAATTGATGAATGAAAAAAATTTCGATGAGATTACAATTCAAGATATCGCAGATCGGGCAAATCTTAATCGAGGAACGATCTACCTGCATTACCAGGACAAATATGATTTGTTAGATAAACTAATCGAGTCCCATATGGAAGAATTAGGCGAAATGGACGAATGGGCATGCAACATGGATTGGAAAAGTGGGCTTACCTATTCTTTTGAGTATTTTGAGAAAAATTATTTATTTTTTTCGACAATGTTAGCCAGTAAAGGTGCAGATGCTTTCCGGACTCGGCTTCTTAAATATGTTAAGGGAGGATTGGTTGTTCAGATTGATCGAGAAAGCGGAAGAAACGAAGATATAAAAGAGGATGTAATGTTGCAGTATACGGGTACCGCTTATGTAGGAGTAATTGAATGGTGGATCAAAAATTCGATGCCTTATCCGCCACATGTCATAGCTGAACAAGTTGCTGCCTTGTTGAAGAGAAGTTTATAAGTTCCTCAATCATACATCACTCTACGATCCTATGTTGCTCCACTTCGGGCCAATTTGGCCCGAAGTGGAGCTTTGTATGATCTATTAGAAGTATTTTCAATTTTGATATTAGCTCACCTTAATAATACGCCCATCTTGAGGAAAACAAATATTGAAGGATTATTGTTAAGTAAATTCGAAGAAGTCGCTGACATGGCGGATAAACTTGTTGCAGGCGCTGACATCATATAACATGTAGTAATAGGCATCGACAATGATTTAACCCCTGTACTCTATATGAATTCTGAACTGATTCAATTTGCAAACGAAATTAATGTAGAATTCGATATCGATCTGAATGCTAATCCATTTGAATTGGAATTTAATGATTACAGTAGTCCTTCGAAGGCGCGGACATCAGATAACACCACATATACGCTTGGGCATTCGCCCCTTGATTCGCCCGAGGCATTTCGGAGAATTGCGATTTATTGAAAGATTAATACGTACTTAGAGTTTGGTGCAGAAATTGTTATATCCAAAACAAACAGTAGAAGCGTATTAGGAACGATGAAGGAAGTTGCGTTTTTTACTGATGATGATTTTAAAGACGGTATTGAGCGAATGAAGTGGCTGAACAGAATGATTCATAAACCAATAGATTACAAGAATCCGATAGCTTTTTTTAATGAAGCAATCCAAGATCATAAAAACTACAACACGGTGTGAAAGCAAGCTCAGGGAGTATTGGCACCGCATAAAACTGCATTACGCTTCCGGCCTTATGGCCCTCGGTGCAGGGGGAGCCGGTCAGCCGGACACACCCGCATCAACTAACTGAATTGAGGCCAGTCCTTCGGACCTTAGTCGGAGAGGGTTAGTGAAGCATAAACAAACATTATTCGCAATTACTCGAAAAACAAAAAGGAGTGCTCTAAATAGATGTCAGAATTGTCTAGTAACCATAGAATAGCTATAGTAACTGGAGCGTCAAGGCTCAATGGTATTGGAGCAGCGATATGTAAAGAACTCGCTAGCAAAGGTGTGGATATATTCTTTACATACTGGAGTGCCTACGATATGGAAATGCCATGGGGGATGAACTCGCATGAACCCAGCATTTTACAAGAAATGATACAAAAATACGGAGTACGTTGCGAGAAGCTTGAAATTGACCTTTCAGACTCAAATTCACCTGTGAATTTGATGAATGCAGTTGAAGAAAAGCTTGGAAAGCCTTCAATTTTAATTAATAATGCGGCCTATTCCGTTGATGTCAGTTATGAAGATTTATCCGTTGAGATTCTTACTAAACATTATCAGGTTAATATCCAGGGAACGATGTTATTAAGTGCAGAATTTGCCCGTCGTTTCGACCGCTCTGGAGGAGGTAGAATAATAAATCTAACGTCGGGACAATCGCTTGGGCCGATGGCGGGAAATATAGCATATGCCTCCACAAAAGGGGCAATAGATGCCTTTACTTTAACAATGTCCGCAGAGGTTGCATCTAAAGGTATTACCGTAAACGCGGTGAATCCTGGACCAACGGATACAGGGTGGATGAATGATGAGCTCAAAGCGTATATTTTGACTAAATCGCCGATGGGAAGAGTTGGATTGCCTCAAGATGCGGCGCGTTTAGTTTCTTTCCTTGCCAGTGAAGAAGCTGAATGGGTAACGGGACAAATTATGCACTCGGAAGGCGGGTTTCAGCGAGGATAGCTTGTATTTCGGTTGGCGAAACAAAGGAGTGGGTGGCCATGAATTCGGATTGGAAACGAGCGGAAGAAGCATTAAGGCTCGTTGAGGTGGTAGGCCATGAAAACAATAAGCCAGTTTCCGTTATTCGGTTTCCGGAAAATTTACGCTGCATCGGTATCGGTACGGATGCTGCCGTTTTTTATGATCCATCCACCCCTGATTACGCGTATAAAGTGTATGCCGCTCAGGCTTTAGAAAAAAAGGATGTCGAGGCAAAGATTTATGAGCGGTTAGAAGGGTCGCGTTATTTTCCTCGATGTTACGGTGTTGGTCCTAACTATTTAGTTTTAAGTTTAGAACAAGGTATGACGTTGTACGACTGTCTTCTGCACGGTGTGCCGGTTCCCGAGCAAGCCATCCAGGACGTGGAGGAAGCCCGGCGGTTCGTGCGAAGTCTAGGGCTGAACCCAAGGGATATTCATCTTAAGAATGTTCTCCTGCAGGAGGGAAGGGGAAAGGTCCTTGATGTTTCGGAATATATCAAAGAGGGCAACGACAACAGGTGGGAGCACCTGGTCTGGGCGTATCAGCACGTTTATCCGCTCATTAGCGGGGTAAAGGTTCCATTATGGATGCTGGAAACTGTAACCAACTGGTATAAGCGGATCGATACGGCCGCCTTCAATATCGAAGAGTTCGCTAAGCGAGTGAGTGGGTTATTCTTTGGCAAGCGCAAATAGAGATTCACCTGATGCGGAGATATGGGGGATTTCGTGAAAGAATGTTAAATAAAATACGAGTTGAATAAATCAAGGTGGTGATAGTAGTGGATACCTTATCGATAAGGGATGAAATTGAGGTCTTATTAAAGCAGTTTCCCGAGTACCGTCCGCATTTTTGTGAGGTCGGGAAATATGATTGGGAACAAATTAAAAATAAAGTTGAAGAAAGATTTGTTCAGAAGAAACATTATAAATATGATTTACACTGGGCTTGGCTACGATTTAAAGAACCGCAGTACGCAGCATCTTTTGTAAAAGCAATTTGATTGGATCCTTTGCGAAAATCATCATAATGTCTTATGTATTTCTGGCGGAGTGATGGTAGACAGGATAACTAAGTTTATAGAAGCAAATAGAGACGAAATTCGTGAAGGTACCTCAAAATAAATTAAGGGTGATCGATGTGGAGGATTATTGGGAGAAGAGGTATCGAGATGAAGGTATGATATGGGGGAGTGAACCAAGCCCCACAGCTTACCATGCCCTCTATATATTTAGGAAACAAAATGTTAAAACTCTTTTAGTTCCTGGGTCAGGCTACGGAAGAAACACAAAAGCTTTTTCCTCGATTTTTCAAGTAGATGGAATTGAATTATCGAATGATGCGATTCAAATTGCATCAAATTGGGATCAGAACACAAATTTTATTCAAGGATCTATTTTGAGTGATTTAGAAGTTAGCAAGAAATATGATGCAATCTATTGCTTTGATTTATTACATCTATTTTTACAGCAAGATCGAAATAAATTAGTACAGAATTGCCTGAAACAGTTGAACCATCCGGGACTAATGTACTTTACTTGTTTCTCAGATGAAGATCGAAATAATAGGAGAGGCCGACAATTGGAAGAAGGCACCTACGAATATAAGGCTAATAAATATGCACATTTCTTTAGCGATGAGGATTTACGGAGACATTTTGTAGAGTTCGATATTATTGAAACAGGATCAACAATAGAGACATTATATTACAAAGACAACCAAATAAAAGAGTACGCATTAAGGTATATCATTGTAAAGACGAGTTAGTTTTTCGATAAATTAGCGACCTCAGGTAACACTGTATTCACGCAGCGGGCAGGCTTGGTTGTTCCTTGGTCTGTCCGAAGATATTAAACAATGGGGTGAACTCAGACAGACAACCATGCGAGGCTAAGTTTTCCCGGCGGATCGATCGCTGCAACTGGATCTGCCGAAAGCTTAGGCCGGTGAGGGTTCGAGAATGCACAAACATTAACTGGAATCAACGCAATATTAGAAACATAGAACTGTGAGGATATGCTTTGAAGAAATATAGAGGATTAAGAAGAAGGTACAAACTTATACAAAGAAGACTCGATGATTTAGTTCTTTATTTTGAGGATCACTTTATCAAATGCTCAAGAAGTACGATATGATTGCCTCGGATGGGGCAGTAAAGTGAATCAAAGGCAAATGATAGATTACTTTTTATTAAAGCAACTACACCCATATTTGTTCTACAGATATCCACTAACGGTATGTCCTTGGTGCGGGGACGAAGAGTGTGGTTTTATTTCAGTTTTTATAGAAAGAGAAGAAGATCTTGTTATATGGAAGGATTTCAAACTTGAGCCTGATAATAAACCTATTCATTTAGGGCCTTTTTATTTTAAGTGGCGAGACTATGAAAGCGCGATAAATAATACATATGGAACTGCAGGGATCCAATAACATACTATAAAGCTTTCTCGGAGCAGGGATTTACCTAACCAATACATTCAAGCTGCAGGCCATTCGGTCATTGGTCTGCCAGGAGCTTTCCAAGGAAGCGGATTAGGGACAACCCTTGAGGGGTTCGATGCTCGCACAATTTAAAATCCAAAATTCATTAAGGGATTTAGGTGAATCCATGTGGATATTCGCGAATTAATTCCAAAACATAACCAGGACTATGAAAGAGTAGAATAATTAAAAACAAAATCACTTGAAGAAATGAAGCCAGTATTACCTGAATTACTTCAATGGTTGCAGGATATGAATTGGCCAATTGCTGAAGACATAGAAAATATTGTAATAAACTATCAAGAAGATCTGTTGCCACATTTAAAGAAAATATGACCGGACATTGGTTTATTCCGCCTAATATTTTTAATTATATTGATAAGGCTGTTTTTGAAAAGCAAGGTTCTGATGCATTACAAAGGGCGTTTGAAGATTGTTTAAAGAGAATAGATGAAAAAGATTTTGTAGTCACTCGCCAAAGGATTACCGCCTTCGCCTAAACCGCCGAGCAGGTACGGGTGAGGATCCGCTAGCATCCCCTTTGCTCCGTAACTCATGACAATGGCGCATCCCCAGCGATCAGCCAATTCCCGGATCGCATCACAGGCAAGCCTTGGCCGGTTGCCGGCAAGGATCACGGGGCGTTTCGCTTTCAGCATAAGATTCGCCGCTTGCCGGATCTGACTCTGTCCAGCGATTTGATTTGCGATTCGCATCGGTTCGAACACGCGTAAAATATTGAGTTTGATGAGCCACTGCACGTACATCGGTCCATCTTTCTTTTCAACGAAGTGCTTGAATTTTCCCACAATCTCGAATCATAATAGGATATTCCTAAGATAAACAAGGGGAAGTGAAAAAATGAACAAGCTGCTGCTGCTTGAAGATGATTTAAGCCTGATTGACGGACTTTCGTATTCACTAAACAAGCAGGGGTTTCATTTGGATATTGCCCGGACGATAAGGGAGGCGGAGGTTCTTTTTGCGGACGGAACTTATGATTTGCTGATATTGGATGTGTCCTTGCCGGACGGTTCCGGCTTTGAGGTTTGCCGGAAGGTCCGGCAGGTTTCGAAGGTCCCGATTGTCTTTCTAAGGTGGGACGATGCGCATTTTTACCAACCAAGATATTAAAAAGCTGTTTATTTCATTAGCCTGTATCTTGTTTTCGTTTATGGGTTTGTCCCAGCTGTTGATCTGGCCGTCCAGCGGCTCTCTTCATCTGGGCCTTTTCTTGCTCTCGCTGTTGATCGCCGCAGGTGTATTGGCTAGCTGCTTCTTGTATTTTAGAAGACAGGACCGCTTGATGGAGGAGGCCATCTCTCAAATCTCCCGTTTCCTAACGGGCCATACCCATGCACGGATCGAATGCGACAGCGAAGGAAGCCTGTATAAGCTGTTTCACGCGGTGAACACGCTGGCTACGACACTGGACGCGCATGCCGCCAAGGAGCAGAAGACCAAAGAGTTTTTGAAAGACACAATCTCGGATATTTCCCACCAGTTAAAAACGCCCCTTGCCGCCCTCAACATCTACAACGGACTTTTACAGGACGATAGCGAGGATCCGGCCGCCATACGCGAATTTGCGATCAAGTCGGAACGGGAAATCGACCGGATTGAAACGCTGGTCCAGAGCCTTTTGAAGATTACCAAATGGGATGCCGGTTCGATTCAGATTGAAAAGTCCCCCGAAAATATCGCCGATATGCTGAATGACCTCCGGCTGCATTTTGAAACACGCGTCAATCTGGAGCGGAAGACCGTGACCTTGTCGGGGCCGCCGCAGGCCGAGCTGGTTTGTGACCGGGGCTGGATCTTGGAAGCCGTAAGCAATGTGGTGAAAAACGCCCTCGACCATACGGAAGCAGGCGGTCATATCACCATCGAGTGGAACGAGTTGCCTTCAATGACGCAAATCACGGTCAAAGATAACGGAAGCGGCATCCACCCGGAAGATATCCACCATATTTTCAAGCGGTTTTATCGCAGCCGTTTTTCCAAAAATACGCAAGGCATCGGCCTGGGCCTGCCGCTGACCAAGGCTATTGTTGAAGCGCATGACGGCACCATCACAGTGGCTAGTGCTTTTGGGAATGGCGCCGCTTTTGAGATGAGTTTTCTCAACCTTACGAAACCGTAAGCCGGAATTCATGGGAGCGTAAGCCGCGGATAGTAAACTCCGTGATAGAAAGGAGTGAGCGAATTTGAATTTGCTTGAAGTGAATTCCGTATGCAAAACCTATGGAACCGGCGAAACGGCCGTGAACGCTTTGAAAAATGTAAGTTTTACCGTGCCCAAAGGCGAGTTTGTTGCGGTTGTCGGGGAGTCCGGTTCCGGAAAGAGTACGCTGCTGAACATGATCGGGGCCCTGGATACGCCCTCGTCCGGCACGGTATGGATCGACGGCAACGATATTTTTCGTATGCAGGACGAAAAACTGACCATTTTCCGCCGCAGGAATATCGGCTTTATCTTTCAGGCGTTTAACCTGATCCCGGAACTGAATGTGGAGCAGAATATCACCTTTCCCTTGCTGCTCGATTATAAAAAAACGGATCAAGCGTATGTGGAGGAAATCCTGGCCGTTTTGTCCTTAACGGACCGGCGCAAGCATCTGCCCCGCCAGTTATCCGGCGGCCAGCAACAGCGCGTGGCGATCGGCCGCGCCTTGGTTACCCGCCCCATGCTGATCCTCGCGGACGAACCTACCGGCAATTTGGACAGCAAAAACAGCAGCGAAGTCATTTCCCTGCTAAAAACGGCGTCCAAACGCTATCAGCAGACGATTATCATGATTACGCATAACCGGAGCATGGCTGCGACGGCGGATCGGGTGCTGCAAGTGTCGGACGGCGTGCTTACCGATTTAGGGGTGTATGCCGAATGAAAAGCTATCTGGGGCTGGTTGCGGAATATGCCAAAGCCCATAAGCAGAAAAACCGGCTTACCGTGGTTTGCATCGCCATCTCGGTGATGTTGGTCGCGGCCGTCTTCGGGATGGCCGACATGAGCGTGAAAGCGCAAATCAACGAGAACATCCGGCAAAAAGGGAATTACCACGCCGCGATTACGGGGATATCGGACAGCACCGCCGGGCAAATCGCAAACCGGAACGATGTGAAAGTAGCGGGTTGGATCGGGATGGCCGAGGATACGGTTTTTCAAGGAAAAAGGCTGTCTATTCTTGGGGGTGAACAGGATATCGCCGAACAGATGAATCTGGTCGTGCAAGAGGGAGCTTATCCGGCTTCCGAACGGGAGGCTCTGCTGGACCGGCCGGCCCTTGAGCAATTCGGTCTGTCCATTGGGGATACGATAGATATTGCTTTGAGCGACGGGCAGAAGCGGGAATATAAGATTACCGGGACGTACAACAATTTCTCCAGTTTGAAAGGGACGGACTCCCACGGCCTGTATCTGTCAACTAAGGGGATTCGTGCGCTTCCACCGTCCAAGGAGTACTATTTTATCCAGTTTAAAAGCAATGTGAACATTAACCGGGCGCTATCCGAGATCAAAGCGGAGTATGGCCTGGGCGATCAACAGGTCTCCACGAACCTGATCCTGCTTGGCTTGCTGGGACAAAGCGACGACAGTGCGATGATCGATCTCTACCTTACGGCAGGAATTCTTTTTGTTCTGATTACGATGGCCGCTACGTTTATGATCGCCAGCAGCTTTAACATGAGCGTGCTGGAACGGACGCAATTTTTCGGCCTGCTGCGTTGTCTTGGCGCCACGAAAAAGCAAATCAAACGGTATATCCGGCGAGAGGGTCTGCTGTATTGCCTAAAAGGGATTCCGATCGGGCTATTGGCCGGTTGCTGCGTGATGTGGGCGGCGGTTTTATCCCTGAATGCCTTGAATTATAAGTACTTGCCGGAAATGCCGGTGTTTCAAGTCAGTTGGCCCGCTATGACTGCCGGTACGGCGATCGGGTTTTTAGTGGTCATGCTCGCTTCCAGGTCGCCCGCCCAAAAGGCGGCGCAGGTATCTCCGCAAGCGGCCGTAACCGGGAATATCAATCATGCGAATCATCAACCCGTCAACCGAGCGGCGAACACCAAATGGTTTCGCGTGGATACGGCGATGGGGTTCCAGCACGCTTTTTCCAATAAAAAGAGTATGGTGCTGATATCGGGTTCTTTTGCGCTAAGTATCGTTCTGTTCTTGTGTTTCTCGGTTTTGATCGCCTTCATGGGTCATGCTTTACGGCCTTTGAAGCCTTACGCGCCTGATCTTTCCATTGTGGGCGTGAAGGATTCCATCTTGCTTGACCGTACCCTGATGGAAGAAGTCAAGGCGCTTCCGCATATCAAAAATATATATGGACGGATGGTGTACCGTGATATTCCGCCTAGCCAGAAGCAGGGCGACAATACGGCCACGTTGATTTCGTATGACGACCCGCAATTTAAATGGGCAGAAGACAAGCTGATTTCCGGCAGCAGGGGTGAGGTGCAAAACGGCAACGGGGTGTTCGTCAGTTACTCGGAAGAGTTGAAATGGAAGGTAGGGGACACGATCACCCTTCAGCTGCCCAGTGGAGCTTATGAGGTGCAGGTTGCCGGGATCCTCTCCGACACGCCGTTTGTGGCAGCGAAAGGCGAATCGATGATCATTTGCTCCGAAGCTACCTTTACTGCGCTGACCGGCATCTCGGACTACACCATTATCGATATGCAGGTCGATGCAGATATTTCCGAGCAGGTCAGAAGCCTGATCACGCCGCAAATGCGGCTGCTCGATAAGCAGCAGGCCAACCGCGAAACCCGCGCGGCCTATTACGCCATGGCGGTATTCGTTTACGGATTCTTGATAGTGATTGCGCTGGTTGCGCTGATTAACATCCTGAATACGGTAAACGCCAGCGTTTCCAGCCGCATGGCCAACTATGGCGTGATGCGTGCGGTAGGTATGTCCGGCAAGCAGCTGAAAAGGATGGTTGCGGCCGAATCCGCCGCTTATGCGATATCGGGCAGTCTGACAGGCGGTGTTTTGGGATTGCTGCTGCATCGTTTCTTTTTCGGGCTGATGATCACCTCCAACTGGGGCGATCCTTGGCAGCCGCCGATCACGGTTTTGGCGGTCACCATTTTAGCGGCAACTCTTACGACGTTTGCGGCGGTGATCTCACCGGCCAAAAAAGTGAAAAAAACGAGCATCGTCAATGTGGTAAATGCGCAGTGAAAATCCGTTAAAGACTCCGCTGCTGCATTTATTCGATTTTCCCGTTATGATAATAGGGGCGGCAGCTTATCCGACATATAGGGAGTCAATTGGTTATGAGTTATTATCTGGAATTTCCGGAGTTCGAGGATTCAATCCCGTTCAGAGCGTTCCTAAACGACGGCATGACTATCGTGTATCCTCATTGGCATAAAGAAATTGAAATCATCTATTCCCGAAAAGGCAAGGTCAACATCGGCATTAATGAAGATATCGTTCAACTGGAGGAAGGGGAAATCTTCTTCTTCCCAAGCGGAGAAGCGCATTATTTCCTGGCTTCCCCGGATAGTGAACGCTATGTCTTCCAGTTTAACCTGAAGCTGTTTGACGAGAAAATTTTGCGGACTTCCGAAGACTCTTTGTTAAGTCTGTTTGAATCCGGGGAACGGCATAGCCGCAATTGGCCTAAGACGCTGGCTCGGAAGGCCACGGAGCTGTTGGTTCATCTTTATGGGATCGAACAGAGTAAACCCGCTGGCATGAATTATTTGACACTAGGTTATCTGTATCAATTGATTGGGGAATTCTACTTGTATTTGCCGCGGCGCAAAGAAAGAAAAGCGCCGACCAAACGATCTGCCATTCAACATAAAGAAACTTTAGATCTGCTCAATCAAGTATTCGAATACGTGGAAGATCGATACCGGGAAGTCATTGCGCTGGAGGATGTTGCCAAATTTGTGGGCTTCAGCCCTTACTACTTTACCCGTTTCTTCAAAACCAATACAGGACAAACGTTTATGCAGTTCTTGACGGAATACCGTATTAATCAAGCCAAGTTTATTTTAGCGAACGAAAAGATACCGATGGTTGAAGTTGCGGAAAAGGCCGGATTTGCCAGCGTGAAAACATTCCATCATGTTTTTAAGGAGGCGGTTGGACAATCGCCGCTGCAATACCGGAAGAATTTGAATAACCATTAAGCAAAATGGGCTTGGACAAGGAGTTCTTGTTTAAAGCCCTTTTTTAGTTCTCGATGAAGGCGCAATATTCGGGAGTTTTTTGCGGGAAAAGCGGGAAGAAAGAAGTTTCGGATTTGGCTATAATGAACTCGACAAATAGAAACGTTTTCAGGAGGATGGTTATGACATTAAAAGTAGGAATTATCGGCTGCGGCGGGATTGCAAATGGCAAGCACATGCCTGCGCTTTCAAATGTAGAAGAAGTAGAAATGGTGGCATTCTGCGACATCATCGTGGAACGCGCAGAAGCAGCAAAAGAAAAATTCGGAACCAAAGATGCGCAGGTTTTTGATGATTACAAGAAAATGTTAGCGGGTGCCGATTTGGACGTTATCCATGTTTGTACCCCTAACTCCTCGCATGCCGAATTATCCATTGCAGCCATGGAAGCGGGCTGCCATGTGATGTGCGAGAAACCGATGGCGAAAACCTCCGAAGAAGCCAGAAGCATGATTGAAGCGTCCAAGCGTACCGGCAAAAAATTAACGATCGGTTATCAAAACCGCTTCCGCACCGATTCGAGATATTTGCATGAAATTTGCAAAGAGGGCGGATTGGGAGAGATTTATTTCGGAAAAGCCCATGCGATTCGCCGTCGTGCGGTGCCAACTTGGGGCGTTTTCCTGGATGAAGAAGCCCAAGGCGGAGGTCCATTGATCGATATCGGCACGCACGCCTTAGACCTGACGCTCTGGATGATGAACAATTACAAGCCTAAATACGTGGTTGGGAAAACCTATCATGCCTTATCCCAAACCCCCAATGCCGCCAACGCTTGGGGACCGTGGGATCCGGAAAAATTCACCGTGGAAGACTCCGCTTTCGGTTTTGTTGTGATGGAAAACGGCGCAACGATCTTCCTGGAATCAAGCTGGGCCTTAAATAGCTTGGATGTGAAAGAAGCCAAAACCACCCTGTGCGGCACCAAAGCGGGCGCCGATATGAACAACGGTTTGACCATCAATGGCGAAGACCACAGCTTACTGTATGAGAAGAAAATTGAACTAAAAACGGGCGGCGTCGACTTCTACGACGGCGCGGGCGAGAAACCGGAAATTCTTGAAGCGAAATCTTGGGTAAGTGCCATCCTCAATGATACTGAACCTGTAGTGAAACCGGAGGAAGCCTTGGTGGTTACGGAAATTTTAGAAGCGATCTATAAATCTTCGCAGACCGGCGAGCCGGTATATCTATAAGCACGTGAAAAATAAAAGGAGTGATCGAAAGTGAAACTAGGTGTGTTTACCCCATTGTTTAACCATCTCAGCTTTGAAGAGATGATTGAGGAAGTGGCCAAAAAAGGATTGCAAACGGTTGAAATCGGTACCGGCGGCTCTCCGGGCAACGCTCATTTGGATATTGATCAATTGCTGGCAAGCAGCGAGGCAAGAAAAGAATACCTGGCTAAATTGGCGGACAAGGGCTTGGAAATTTCCGCGCTCAGTTGCCATAATAACCCGATTTCGCCGATAAAAGAAGTGGCTGCGGAAGCGGATGAATTACTGCGCAAAACCATCAAATTGGCAAGCTTGCTGAACGTTCCGGTTGTAAATGGTTTCTCCGGCGTATCGGGCGGGAATGCATCGGACACCCAAGTGAACTGGCCTGTATTGCCTTGGCCAACCGAATATGAGGACAGCTATACTTATCAATGGGAACAAAAGTTGATCCCTTACTGGAAGGGAATTAATTCGGAAGCGGAAGCGGCTGGCGTGAAGATCGGAATTGAGCTTCATGGCGGCTTCTTGGCCCATACGCCTTATACCATGTTGAAATTGCGGGAAGCGACCGGCAAAGCCATCGGCTGCAACCTGGATCCAAGCCACTTATGGTGGCAGGGGATCGATCCGGTGGCTGCCGTCAAGATTCTTGGCGAGGCCGGCGCGATCCACCATTTCCACGCCAAAGACACCTATTTGGATCAAGACAACATCAATATGTACGGATTAACGGATATGCAGCCCTACGGCAATGTAAAGACCCGTGCATGGACCTTCCGCTCCGTAGGCTGCGGCCATGACTTGAAGGTATGGTCGGACATCATTTCCGCATTGCGCGTTTACGGCTATGATTATGTCTTAAGTATTGAGCATGAAGATCCGATAATGTCTATTGACGAAGGATTGAGCCGTGCCATTACCAACTTAAAATCGATCATGATTCATGAACAACCCTCGGCGATGTGGTGGGCGTAAAGGAGCAAGAAGGATGTCAATCATAAATTTTGCCGTAATAGGCTATGGCGGCATGGGTTCCTACCATGCCCACAATCTTATACCTGCGGAAAGTACTCGAGTTCAAGCCGTGGGGACCTATGATATTTCCGGAGAAAGACAGCAAATATCCCAAGGCAAGGGCCTGCGGATTTATGAAAGCCTGGAAGAAGTGTTGAATGACGGAAACATCGAAGCCGTACTTATCGCAACGCCCAACGATTCTCATAAAGAAATAGCGATCAAAGCTTTACGGGCGGGGAAGCATGTGGTTTGCGAAAAGCCGGTGGCGATGAACACCCGCGAACTCGATGAGATTTTGGCGGTTGCCGAAGCGACCGGAAACGTCTTTATGGTTCACCAGAATCGCCGTTGGGACCCGGATTTTCTCATAATTCGGCAGCTGTATCAAAAAAAGACGATAGGGGATATATTCCAAATCGAATCTCGCGTTCAAGGCGCCAACGGCATTCCGGGAGACTGGCGTCATTTGCGGAAACATGGGGGCGGCATGCTGTTGGATTGGGGGGTCCATTTACTGGATCAACTGCTATGGCTGGTAGACAGTCCGATTAAGAGCGTGCAGGCGGATTTGAGCTATATCTTAGGCGATGAAGTCGATGATGGATTTATGAGCTGCATTACCTTTGAAAATGGCGTAAAGGCTTTGGTTGAGGTGGGCACCACCAACTATACCAAGCTCCCCCGCTGGTACGTAAAAGGCCTGGAAGGAACCGCAAAAATTGACGATTGGGATTTGTCCGGCGAGATCATTGCCGCTACCGGCCGCAAGGATGTCCCGGCTCCGGCGCCGATCCAAGCGGGTGTGGGACTCACCAAAACGATGGCGCCTCCTTCGGAAGAGGCCACCGAAAAAATCGCCTTCCCGGAGCCTAAAGCGGATTTTGTTCCGTTTTATCAAAATTTTTATGAGGTCGTTCGCGAAGGCGCGGAACCGATCGTGAAAAATCATGAAGTTCGCAAAGTCATGAATGTTATAGAGGATATTTTTAGGGTAAGCCATAAAGGATAATCCGGGAAATTCATTGGCCAGATGCAAATCCGCATCCAATTACCATTCAACACGAAAAAGGTTAACCAAGCGGTTAGCCTTTTCGTGTTGAAACAGCTTCGACTTCCTTCTTTAGTCTTTAGGCCTGAGCCTCGGGATGCGGCGTTCTATAAGCCCTGTAAAATGCGCGAATGTCATCGGCGAAAAGCTCCGGTTCTTCCATAGCGGTAAAATGTCCGCCGCGGGGCAGCGAAGTCCAGCGAGTTACATTCAGGTGGCGCATTGCCCATGCTTTGGGCGGCAGCAAGACATCTGCCCGGAACAGGGCAAGGCCTGTCGGAACCCCGATGTAGCCGAGTGGCGGCAAAGAATGCGCATTTTCATAGTACATATGTGCTGTCGATCCTACTGTGTTCGTCACCCAATAAATCATAATATGCGTGATGAGTTCATCCTCGCTGAATTTTTGCGCTAGGTCGCCGTCACAATCGCTCCATGCCCGGAATTTCTCTAGCAGCCAACCGGCCAAACCTGCGGGCGAGTCGGAAAGTCCATAAGCCAGCGTTTGCGGGCGTGTCGATTGAATGGACATGTAGCCTCCTTCCTGAGAGAGCCATGCCGCCGCATTATTCTTGTATTGCCGTTCTTCTTCCGAAAGCTTGGCCTGATCGGGCGAAGCCATGAGATCTCTGATAATCCCGATATCGGTGAGATGGATGCCGTATAACAACTCAGGATGGTTTGCTGCCAGGTATCTTGTTACGCCGGAGCCCATATCCCCGCCTGCGGCGGCAAATTTTTGGTAGCCCAATTCTTCTGTCATCAGCTTAGCCCACATTTCGGCGACACGAAAATTGTTGACGCCGGGGTGTTTAGGGCGGCTGGAGAACCCGAATCCGGGTATCGAAGGCACAATCACATCAAAAGCGTCCTCAGGGTTGCCGCCGTGGCTGGCCGGATCCGTAAGCAGCGGGATAATTTTTCGGTAACGAAGGTAACTGTCGGGCCATCCGTGGGTAAGAATCAGGGGCAAAGGGTTAGGTCCTTTCCCGCGCTCATGCACGAAGTGCACGTCGATCCCGTCGATATTGCAGCGAAACTGGGAAAAGCGGTTCAGCTCGGATTCTTGGGCGCGCCAATCGTAATGGTCTCTCCAATACGAAACTAGCAATTTTAAGTAACTTAATTCCGTACCTCGTTCCCAACCCTGGTTTTCAAGTTCATCCGGCCAACGGATGTGCTGCAGTCTGTATTTTAGATCGTCCAGGATTTCGTCGGAGACTTGAATATGAAAACGTTCGATAGCCATCAAGATTCCCCTCCTAAAAGTTTTGTGAGCCTTACTTCCTGAGTCAACTTCGCACAAACTTGCTTCGCCAAGCATGGACTTAGTTGTTACATCGTTATTATATCCCTCAAAATTGTGTGGTACACTGGCATAAATGAAGCATCTAACTATACTATTTGATAATAGGTGACTGCTATGCCGCAAATGGATCGATACAAAAACCGTACCGTGAACATCGAATTTGCCGCCGTGGAGGATTTTAGCAATCTTCCATATCCTGAACGTCTAACTCTGATTTTCATTACGTCCGGAAGCATGAGCGGGATATTAAACGAACGCCCGATCGTTATCGCCGCTCCCGGCGTTCTTTGCCTGGCTGAAGATGATGATCTGAAAGTCCTTGAGAAGCAGAACATTGCCGCACAATCCTTTAGTTTTCATCCCGAGTTTCTGAACAGCGTAACTCTTTCCGAAACCCAGGGTTACTTTCCGTCTGCTCCGAGAATACAAACAGGTCTTTCCTTTTTTGAATGTGATCATCCCAATAGAGGTGTGCCTCGTATAACCGAGAAAGCATATCCGCTTTTATTTGAATGGTTTTTTGTACTTGGTACGGAAGTGCAGGCGCAAAGCGATGAACGGTGGGCGTGCAGAATAAAAAAATACTTTATTCAAATTATGGGTTTGCTTGAGGATTTGAATCGCAATAGCGAACAATCGCCTGTTGATTTGGTGTTGGAATATATACACACGAATTATCCCAGAAAAATTACTTTGGAAGATTTGACGAATTGCGCTCATTTGAACCGTGTGACGCTTAATAAGTTGTTTCAGGAAAGATGCGGAACTACAGCGATCGGCTACTTGCTTTCGCATCGTTTGAAAGTAGCGGGTGATCTGTTAACGCATACGGATATGAACCTGAATGATATCGCCCGTGCCACCGGATTTGAGTATGATACCTACTTCATCAAGCAATTTACATCCAAAAAAGGGATCTCGCCGACAACGTATCGGACGATGTCCCGTAAGTTCTCGGCCGTTCAATAACGCAATGCTGAAATTGACAACATTCAAAGGATGCTTTTATAAAGCTACAGGAACGGAATACCTAAAACCTATTTTGGATGATGTGGACTTTTCTGGAGAATAGTCTCTATTTTCGCCACACAAAGGCCTTGCCGGTCATTTGTGTGGTTTTTTTGCGTTCACAACGTTCTTTTTTGAGCAGTTCTGTTGAAAAAGAAACCCCTCCTGTTTTAAAAAGTGCATTTCTGTCCACGGGAGGAGAATTAACCGTATTTATCGTATTTCCGCCAACGTTTTTATTTGACTTGGATGTTTTAGTGGTGGTGATTCCCTATGGATTAGCTCTGGGTATATTCGGAGTCGTTCTTCCGCCGCTTTTGTTTTTCAATTGGCATGCCGCATGTGGATGAACGCCAATTAGGCATTTATTGTTTAATTGGAGTTTTTTTATTTCGAGATCCTTGAAAATGCGGACTAAACATTTCAATAATCCTGACCGTACATTTTATCTTCTCTCGTGTTGATTATCTGACGCTAAGGAGAGCTTTTTATGAAACAATTCATCCAATAACAGGATTTCTGCTTTTTGGCTGACGGCATGGTTACCAAGCTTTACATCGATGATAAAGTCATTGCTCAGCATCTGGCGGTATGATGATATAATATCGCTCTCAGGCCATTCTCCCATTACCTTCATTTCAGGCGGGATTACCGGGATTCCGGCTTGCTCAACCAGGCGAATATTTTGTTTAATATCTGCGGCGACCTTGCTTAGCGTGCTCTCGCTTCTTGCCGTCTCTATATCCACCATTCCGTCATTTGTATAGAAATGCTTGTTGACTATAGCGAGCGCAGCATGTGAAACATGGAATGCCTGAATGTTATTCTGGATTTCATAATGCAAATCCGCTGCTTCTAATATTTTGGCAAGTTCTTTCAATCTTTCGGTCGTTTGTCCATGGATTTCACCAAAAATGGTTCCTTGATGTTTTTCGGAACCGAACTCTGCGTACAGAACATCTTCTTTGATATCTCCGCCTGCACCCGGGAATCCCGGGAGTAACCGGTCGCCCACGATTTCAAGCCAGGTGTCATATCCAATGGTGTTGGTCAAGGTGACAATGGTTTTGCTCTGATTATTCTTGATCGCTGTCAGGGCAGATTCGGCTTGATCATATCGTACGGGAACAAAGATGAAATCATAAATGTCCTCGTTTTCAAGTTTTTCTATCGTCTTGACCGATGTTTGCTTTATCGTTCCATTATCGTTGTATCTCAGTCCGTTCCTTTTCAACGATTCCAGCCTCTTTCCTCGTGCCAGTAAGGTGACGTCCAGTCCTGACTGTGCAAACCTGAGTGAATATACACTGCCAATCACACCGGCGCCAAATATCAAGAGTCTATTTTGTTTGGTATCCATGGTGATCCTTCCTTTCAACGAATTATTCACAGATTGCTTAAGCAACACCTGTCGGATAAAATGATAGTACAGCATTCGTATGATTTCAACCGGCAAAGTTAGCGAAAAGTCGCATAGACAACACATTGTGATAATTTGATGCTTAGTTAGGGGATATAGATATGGTAAATCAGGAAGATCCAAGGGTTTTGCGTACACGACAGTTAATAGGGGAAGCATTCAGAGATTTGTTGCAGAAGAAAGGATTTGATGCCATAACCATAAAAGATATTGCACAGAGAGCCACTATTAACCGCGCCACTTTTTATGCCCATTATGAAGATAAATATGCTTTGTTGGAAGAAATCACGGAACAGGCATTTCACGAGATGATTCCTGAACAAGTGGTGAATGCGCGGGAGTTTACCGATGAAATATGCGACCAGTTGATCTTGCTGACACATAACTACATTGTAGATTTTTATCGGATATGCAGAATAGATTCCAACGCATTTGCTACGCTTGTCGATGATAAAATAAAGAAAATGTTGCAGCAAACCATAGAAAGCATTCTTTTGAAAGAAGATACCAGACATAAGACAGACCGCGATCATGTAAAGATTATTGCGGCCATGACTGGTTCGGCAATCTATGGCGCTGCGCATTATGGGGTTACGGTTGGGGGAAACAATAGAGCTGATTTACTTGTAGATATAGTTCGTCCTTTTGTAATGAACGGACTGAGGCAGTATCGCAATGGGCTATAAGGTCCAGCAACCGGTTCATGAATCGGAGCGGCCGGTTGCTGGACGCGAATGGTTGCTACAGTCTGAGATCGAAGCCGGAAGCGCTGTTTAGCATGCGGTTCGTCCCCCATCCCGTCGCATAACCGTAGCTCGGCGACATGAGTCCTTGCCCGGCGATTGACAAAAGCGCTAGGCTCAACAGTTCTTTGTTCCGGCTGCCCAATCCGGCAATGAACGGGAACAGCATAGAGTAGGGGGATTGCGGGTAATTGCCCAGCCCCATCTCAGAAAGCCCAACATACGGATAGGAATTAAGGGATGGTGCTTCCGATAACATCGGAGTCAGGTAACTTGAAAAAGGCACCGCTCCGTTCTCCGCTTCAAGCTTTCGGACCGGGGATTCCATGCAGCGGCACACGTGGTCTCCCAATAAAGCGACTTGCATTCACGATCATCCTTTCATGCATCTGATTTATAAAAAGACTATAATTATAGTCCTTTTACCGAACAAAGCCCTACCTGCATCATTGCTTGTCAGTACAATGCCAGCTGTTCCAATTGCTCGAGACTGGACAGGTCCGTCAGCACGCTTTTGCCGACACCGAAGCCCCAATACTTGACGTAATTGTAAGGATATTGTATCGTCACCAGCACATGTCCTTCTTGTAATCCTTGTTCCCGGACCGAATCGCGAATCGGCTGCGTATCCACATAGATCGGACAATCCCTTTCGGTCTCCGAAAGTATCCGTAGGCGGGTCCGGAACTGCCCAAGCGGCAAGCTGTCAAAGTCTGACTTGAGCAGCATGGAGACGCTTGGGTTGTTGGACGGGAGGCCGCTCATTTGCTCCGCAATGCTGGACAGGGTCTGCTGACTGCGCGGATCGGTACGTTCGTCCAACCAAAACGCGTATAGTTTTGGTGAATTATCCGCATATAAAGCAGCGTACATATTGTTTGAAGGCAGCAGGCAAAAAAATAAGAAAACAAACAGGCAGACACCCGAGATAGCCTTGAGTTTGCCCTGGCGCTCGGTTCGGAAATTGGCGATCGTTCTGATCCGTTCCGCCAGTGGAGCGTGCCGGGTCACCAAGTTCGCTCCGATTCCGGGAAGAGAAGGCATGCTGTTCAACTCCCCTTGTCTAATGAGCAGCATCCCGTAGCGCGTTTGTTCCTCACGTCTGAGCAGCAGCAACACGCGCGAATCGCAGCGGATTTCCAGATCATCGCGATACTTATGTACGGCCAAGTGCACGAGCGGATTTATCCAATGAGCGATCTGCAAGGCTCGGGACAAACCGAGCAAGAGGAGGTCTTTTTGCTTGTAATGCATCAACTCGTGCAACAGAATAAACCGCAATTCTTCCGCCGAATAGTTCTTGTCGTAGTCGTATGGCAGCAAAATGACCGGCCGGCGTAATCCGTGAAGCGCGGGGAAGAGAATCCCCGATCTCATTAGACGGACATGCCCGCGTATGCCGGCTTCCTCTCGGCATTTGTCGAACAACTCAAGCAGTTCCCGGTCCTCGCATGAAAGTGCTGATCGGACAAGTCGGCGCGTCCGGCGGCTTCGTGTCCAATCGATGGCCGCATAAATGCAAATCCCGCCAATCCATACGCATGCGACCGCAATAACTACCTCCGTCAGGCTTGATTGGGTGCGGGTGGATTCGATCAATTGGTGCTCCAACGAAGGGAGGGGAATCCACGTTTCTTCGCCGTCACGGTACACACGCGTTTCCCGGGAAGGGGGGGAAAGGGCGGGTGGACCCAATACAACCTCCCTGACTTCACTCCAGCCCCTTCCTATAGAAGAGAACGCGGCGCCGACGCCGAATTGCCGCTCGTACAGGTAGGCGTCAGTCCAGTTTTCAATGCTGGTAGGACTCGGGATCGCGAAAGGCAGGCAAAGCTTTAACAGGAATAGGAGCCAGAGCCAGCATATCGTTTGGGGCCCCAGCAGTTTGCGTCCGAACCGGCGAAGCATCAGCACGAGGAGCGCGATCACGGAGGCCGCCAGCGTCAATTCGATTCCTTTCAAGGCGAGCAAAGGCAGCAGTATATCCATCAGGGCCGCTCATCCCCGCGGGGCTCGTCATTTTGGGACAACAGTTGTTTGAGCATTTCCGCCTCGCGCGGGGATAGGCCCCCGTCCTGAAGGAATCCTGCCAGAAGGGAGTGCCTGTTCCCGTTATAATACATATCCAAAAATTGCTGCCGCTCCTGCCGCAAATAAGCTTCCTCTTCGATCAGAGGAAAGTAATAATAGATTCGGCTGTCGTGTTCATCCACCTTAAAACCTGCGAATTGTTTCCTTACCAAATTTCGCAGCAGCGTCTTGATCGTGCGAAAATGCCATTCGGCTTCCATGGACACCTGATCAATGATGACACTGGCGGTGCAGTTTCTTTCCTTCCACAACACCTTCATGACGACCAGTTCGGAAGGGCTGATGCTCTGTGCTTTTTTTCTCAAAGAAAATTTCCCCTTTTCTACAGATGCGCTGGTTAGTTAAAAGATATATCGGTCGGAAGAAGGACTATGTTTATAGTCTAATGAATTTCATCTTGAGAAATCCATGTCTTTTTTCTAGAAAAATAGAATCAAAATCAGAAGAAAGGCAAAGGGAGTGCACCAATGATTTATCCAAGAAGCTTCAAGCTTCTTCTTGTACGAGTCGAAATCCCAACATATATCCCTCCTGCCAACCCAATCAAGCTGGCAGAGCAAATCAATGAGCTTGCACGCTGTATGCCAAAATCCATAATTTGGATGCAAAACCTTTGCAAACGGCAGAATGGTTTGAACTGGACAACGTACAATTTTTTTATCGATTTTTTCATAAGCATAAGCGGTTGTTTGAATGAAGGCAGACCAGATTTGTTCAGTAAGAAGCCTTTTCGCAGAATGCTGATTCTCGAAAAGGCTTCTCTATTAATAGAATGATGCGGTTTAATCTCAAAGCTTGAACACAGAAACGGAACGCTGCAGTTCTTCCGCCAGTTGGGCCAGCGATTGGGCGGTGGCAGCCGTTTCTTCACTGCTTGCGGCCGCTTCCTGCGTTGTAGCCGAGATATTCTCAACCGCGGAGAGCACGGTGGCGGTTTGCGCAGCCTGCTGCTCGCTGGCGGCAGCGATCTCTGCCACCTTTTGGCCGGCATCATTGACATAGCTGACGATGTGCCCAAAAGATTCTCCGGTGCGTTCGGACAATTCCGCACTTTCCTGCACGGATTTTACACTGGCGCGTGTATTTTCCTGCATTCCTTTAATGATGCCCGTAATTTGCTTCGTGGCTTCGCCGCTCCGTTCGGCTAATTTCCGTACTTCGTCGGCGACGACCGCAAACCCGCGCCCTTGTTCTCCGGCCCGCGCGGCCTCAATAGCGGCATTTAGCGCCAGCAGATTGGTTTGATCCGCAATATCTTCAATAACCCCGATAATTTCGCCGACTTTTTGCGAGTCATCTTCCAGTCTTGTCATCTGCAGGCTTACCGATTTCATGCTTTCGCTGGATGACTGAACGACCCCGCTGCCTTCTTCGGCGATGCGCACCGTTTCGCTGGACAATTCCGAGGCCTGTTCGGTATTGCGGGCCACAGCATGAATCGCTGAGGACAATTCTTTGAACAGCTCGCTGATGGTTTGGGCATCATTGGCTTGGCTTGCATTCCCGCTGGCAATCTCCTCGGTGCTGGCCGAAATTTGCTGCGATGCTGCGGCGAGGCTTTGGGAGTGGCTTAAAATGTTGCTGACGGTTTCCCGCAAGCTGGCCACCATGTTATTGACTCCTTGGGCGAGTTGTCCGATCTCATCCTTGGTGGATATATCCAGTGCGTTTTGCAGATTTCCGCCTGCTACTTCTTGGACGAGGTGAGCGACGCGGGCGAGGGGTCTCGATATAATCTGCGAGATCACGTATCCGAGCAAAATAGATATCACCACGGAAGCTGCGATAACAACAATGGATACATTCCGGGAGGAAACGTACAATGCTTCGCCCGCATCTTTGGTCTCGTCAGCCTCCGCCATATTGATATCGATCAAAGTGTTCAACAAGTCTCTGATTTTATTGCCGACCGTGGTCAAATCGTTGTTGATCAGCGTCTTCATCTCGTCACTGCGTCCATTCAATCCTAGTTGCACAGCTTTATCAACCAAAGGTGCATATTCATTCCAGAGTCCGTCAAACGGCTCCAAAGCAGCCGCGGATTTATCGCTCAGGACCGTATTGCGAAAAGCGTTCATATGATTCATCAGTTCTTTTTTCTCTGTTTCCAGGAGTTCTGCGTTGCTCTCTTGCGCGGCTCTGTCATCCGCCATATAGATGTTGCGAATCAGCACCCGCATGCGGGTGTAGCTGATCTGCGCCGATTGTACGGATTGTAAGGGAACAAGGCCATATTCGTACATGGACTTCACGGAACCATTCATTTTGTTCAAATTATTAAGACTATAAAAGCCAACAAAAGCGAGAATCAGAGATACTAGCAAAAATGCGGAAATCAGCTTTACGCTCGTTTTCAGATTATAGAAAAATTTCATTTAATGATGCCTCCTAAATTGATGAATTTGCCTGTGCATGGCCGGAAAGCTTAACAACGCTTTCCACGTCAAGAATAAGGGCCACATTCCCGCTGCCTAAAATGGTTGCTCCTGAAATGCCGCCGATTTTGCCGATAAAGCTGCCAAGACTTTTGATAACGATCTCCTGATTGCCCATCAGCTCGTCTACCGCCAGCGCGGCTCGTTTTTCGCCTCTTCCGATAATGACCATGGGCAAATAACGCCGAACGGGGGGACGCGGATACTGAAAATGATCGTGCAACCAGATGACAGGAATAACTTGATGACGAATCTTAATTACAGGTTTCCCGCGCAATCTTTTGATTTCTTTGGCTTCGATCCGGGTAATTTCCGCCACACTGCTCATGGGAATAATAAATACCCGCCCGCTGATATTAACGAGCAGTCCTGTGACAATGGCTAAAGTAAGAGGGAGGCGGATACGGAACAGGGTACCTTGTCCCTTAACGGTCTCAACATCGATCATGCCGCTCATTCGTTCAATATTGTTGCGGACGATGTCCATGCCGACGCCGCGCCCGGAGACATCGCTGACTGCGGAAGCCGTGGAAAAACCGGGCTTGAAGATGAGCTGCAAAGCTTCCTCATCGCTTAAGCGCCGGGCTTCGGTTTGCGATAGCAGCCCTTTGCTTACCGCGGATCCGCGAAGCTTGTCCGCATCGATGCCAGCGCCGTCGTCCCGGATTGAAATCACGACATGGTTGTCCTGATGTGCGGAGGACAAGGTGACCGTACCGCGTTCGCTTTTGCCGCTCAACCGCCGTTGCTCCGGCGCTTCAATGCCGTGATCAACGGCATTGCGCAGCAAGTGGATCAAAGGATCGCCAATTTCTTCAATTAATGTGCGATCCAGTTCGGTGTCTTTACCCTGCAAAATGAGGTCTACCTGCTTGCCCAAAGATTCGGCCAAATCTCTAATCATGCGCGGAAAACGGTTGTACAACTGCTCAATCGGAAGCATCCGGGCTTTCATCACACCGTCCTGCAGTTCGCCGATGAGCAGGCTCAAGTGATCGGAAAGCTGAAATAGCTCTTCCACAAGGTCATCAGAACCAAATCTTTGTCTAAATAACGTATTCACCTGTTGGATCCGCGTCTGATCAATAACCAGTTCACCCGCCAGATTCATCAGATGATCCAGCCGTTCAATATTGACTCGGATCGTTTGCGATTTGCTTTTTGTCTCCGTATAAACGGAGCGCTGCGCAGGAGGCTGTCCCACATCCCCCGGCAGTTCCTCCTTTGCACCTCCGGAAAATGCATTGGGGGGTTCGGGAATAACTGATTCCGAGGCAGCATTCATGCTGAACTGCTGAAGTTGCTGCAGAAGAGGAGAAATATCCGAAGTTTCGGCATCGGTTCGGACAATTTCCGCTTGGAGCCCTTTCATGACATCGAGTCCCGTGAACATTAGGTTGATCAATGGCTTGGTGACCGTTCGTTCACCGTTTCGCACTTGATGGAGCAGATGCTCAAGTTGATGGGTCACTTCCTTCATTTTGTGATAACCCATGGCTGCCGAGGAGCCTTTCAAAGTGTGCGCGGCCCGAAACAGCCGATCAACGGCCGTGTCGGTATCCCCCTCATGCTCAAGACGCAAAACTTCTTCTTCAATATATTGAAGCTGTTCATCCAGCTCTTCTAAAAATAATGCTCGGTATTCCGATAGATCCGTCACCGGTTCGCCTCCTAGCTGTTTCCGATAAGCACTTCATCCAGCTTTAGAATTCCCACCAGGCTTTCATCAGACGCCAACCCAATACCTGTAAAATAACTGCCGCTTACATCGGCAATCTTGTCGGGTGGAGGCTGAATGTCCCCAAAGGTAGTTACTTTGCTAACCTTGTCCACAATGATTCCGACCGCTTCCTGTTTGTGGTTGACGACCACGATACGCGTATTTTTCGTGTACTCGTCCGGCTCCAGCATAAATAAGCTTCTTAGGCTGATGACAGGTACAATCCGGCCGCGTAAATTGATGACACCCTGAACATATGAATAAGTATTGGGGATATCCGTGATTTCCTGCATTTTAATAATTTCATGAATCTCGGAGATGGAGATCGCGTAGTTCTCACCATCTACACAAAACTCGATGTACTGCTCATTGTCCGTTGAATGCATGCGCGATTTCCCTACCTTTCTTGAAAAAATTCGAAATAAGACGTGTCCGACTCAAGCAGTTCAAGTGTCAAGCGGGTGATATCAGGATCGAACTGGATGGCTCTGTTCCTCCATAGCTCCTGCTTGATCTGTTCCAATGGCAAACTTTGACGGTATGGACGTGCGCTCATCATGGCGTCAAAGGCATCGGCTACAGAGCAGATGCGGGCCAATAATGGAATGTCCTGTTCTCTCAATCCATAGGGGTAACCTTGCCCATCCCAACGCTCATGATGATAAAGAATCACTTCGATGACCGGTTCTTCAAATTCGGAGATGTTATGTAAAAGGTCGGCGCCCACCTGCGGATGGAGTTTGATAATTTTCCATTGGCGCGGGGTAAGGGGCGCAGCCTGCTCCAGCACATCCAAAGGCAGCATGATTTTCCCCAGATCATGAAGAAAGCAGCCGCGCAGCAAGTTTTCTTTATCGCATTCCTCCAGATTCATCTCCGTGGCTATACGTTCCGCCAGCATAGCTACCCGTATGCTATGCCGATAGACTTCAGGACGTTTTGCGCGCATAAAGTTGATCAACTGAATCAGTGATGTTGAATCTTGCTGTACCATAACCTGATTGTCAATAAATTTCTGCAAGGAGCTCATGGTGTTCTCTCCTTTTCTTGTGACATATTTGAAAAATAGAAGCCATCCAAGTTACGGCGTTGGCCTTGGTGAAAAGCCCTCCTTTCCTTTAAAACATAACCTCCGGCAGACCTGTGAATGTCTTTCCTCCTGCGCTGGTCCAAGGGCTAGTGAACAAAGTCCATAGCAGGTCGTATAATGATAATTATCCGACAAAATTTGGGGAGGATGGATAATGACTACCAATAGCAACAAGAATGCTGCAAATCAGTTGACTATGCTGCATACGAACTTGAATAACTTTAGCGACGAAAAAATCGTGCACATGTTTGTGAGTGCCTGCTGTACGGCAGACAATACGAGGAGGAGCTACTTGAGGGCAATCCATTGTTTTCGGGAGTTCATCGGGTTCAAGAAGCTTGATTCGGTAACATGGAGAGAGATTGAGGCCTTCAAGCTGTACCTGCAGCAACGCGAGAAAGTAACCTCCAAACGCGCATTGGCCCCGGCTAGCATCGCCGCTTTTATTGCTCCGCTAAAATCGCTGTACAAGTGGGGGAGCGACAGCAACGTAGGTTTTTTTGAAAAGAATCCTACAACGAATGTGCGTTTGCCGGTAATTCAGGTGACCAGCCACCGTAACTTTTTAACCAAAAAGGAAGTAGGATTGTTGCTTAAGCATTTGCAGCAGCAAAGCCAAAGAAATTATTTGATGGGGCTTTCGCTTGTATTGCTTGGTCTGCGGGTGTCCGAACTGAATTCGGTGTACTGGGGAAATTTCCATACTGATCCTATGGAGACCAGCGTTTGGCTTACGCTTCACTATACAAAAGGAGGGAGGACAAGAGAAATAAAGGTGCCCCAGCATTTATGGGAAATATTTGCGGAATATGCAAGGGGTCTAGCCGGTGGCGCGGAACCACCCGATACGCTCAGGCTGTTTCCTATTTCTACGAGACAAATTGAACGTATCATTCGTAAAGCCGGGGAAAGCTGCGGCATTACAAAAAAGCTTACGCCCCACTGGCTGCGGCATACCAACGCAACCTTGGCTTTGCTGGGAGGAGCTTCGCTTCAGCAAGTGCAGGAAACGCTTGGGCATGCGCATATCAATACGACTCAGCGATATTTGCATACTGTAGAGCAAATGAAAAAAGCAGCTCCGGATTATGTACAGGACTGCTTAAAGGAATTTATTAACTGACGTACTATGCAAAAGCGTGCTATTTGGCCTATAATTTGATTAAGCGCTCCGCAAAATTTTATTTTTTTCTACATTTTTACCCATGTCTTTTGTCGGATAATTATCATTATGCGACCTTTTTCATCATCATTACTATTTTAGGCTGTTTTCTCATTCTTTAAGCAACATATTGCTCAAGTTAATTATTTACAATTTGTACATATTGGCGATACCGTCCGAGAAGTTGGTTGCGATGGTCCTTCGCAGTTTTATCGGTTTACCGGCAGTTTTTTTTGTCAAGCGAGTCCTAGGTTATGTCATGGGAGCTCGCTTGATTTATTAACTCAACATTCGCAGAGCAAAAATCAGCTTGAGTCCCTGAGCTGAAGGTATTCAAAGAATTAAGAGTGGCAAGAAACGCGGAAGGGCGTTGAAAGCTTGAGGCATGGGGGGGAGGCGCGGCAGATCAACACTCGCGTCCGGAGACTTTGCACGATTATCCCGTTTGATCAGATAGCAGAGAGAAAGACAAGCTTGGGAGAAAAAAATATTTGGTGGAGAAGCAGATAGGTTCGAGATAATTTAGACGGGCTTAAGAGAAGGAATAAGGTTTAGGGGAGGTGAAACAGACCGGACAAAAGATCAAGTAACGGCTGCTGAATGGCTGAAGATCCGTTCCCGCATTGATCTCCATGTTTGCTCTCTCCCAAAGATTGAGAATTTTCGAACATAAGTCGACTTATTTTCATTATACAAAACATACGTTCCCTTATCAAGCCGAAAATGTCACCTGAACCGCCTCATTTTCCCCTCTCTTTTTCTTCTCACTTTTTTTGGAACCCTTGCTCTAGCCTCCTTCCCCCGTTCCCTGAACGAAAGGAATAATCGTGCAAAGGCAAGCGGCAGGCTGGAACATCAAGTGGAAAATGGTTCCTAATCCAAAACCAACATGCGGCATGCCGATTGAAAACAAAAGGGGAGGAAGGACGACCCCGAATACTCCCAGAGCTAATCCATAGGGGATCAACCCCATTTAAACATCCAAGTCCAATAAAAACGTAGGCGGAAATACGATAAATACGGTTAATACCCCTCCCGTGGAAAGAAGAGCGCTTTTTAAAATGGGAGGGGTTGCTTTTTCAACAGAGCTGCTCAAAAAAACGAATGTGGAAAAGGTTAATGCCGCAAGCATTCCCCAAATGCTTCCTGCCACGACAACGCCAGGCGTTCCTGAAACAGCATATTGGCCGCCAAAACGGAACCGACCAGAAGCAGCCCAATGGAAATAAGCTTACGCTTTGTCGGCTTTTTTATGGAACACCCACTCCAGCAGAGCACCGATCCCAATCCGGACAAGATTAGCTTCAATATTTGTATACGCGAAGAAATACTGTCCACCGGTTACTGCCGACACTGTGAAACCTGCCGAATACGCCAATTTGACAAAAGTGGACAATATTCCATAACAGCAACCGCCTAAAGGAGGTCAGGTGGATTGGCACATAAGTAGACGCATGAGTCTATGGTGGGACAAGAAACACAAGAAGCGGAAAGCTAGCCGCGTCAATGTCTTTGCCCTCCTACCTCTCGCTGGTCTGAAAACCGTATCGACTTGGGGTTAGCCGTATTGTCCAGGTTAAGCCGATTTTGGCTCTGCGAAAGTTCAATTAATAGGAGCCCGTAAATTGGACATGTCCCGGAACGATGTAGGCTTGGCTGGTGCCGTTTTCAGGCAGGGCGGGGATCGTATCGGTCAGCGTTTGACCCCTGATATCGGTGATGCGAATGGTCAGGTCTTTCGTACCCAGACCGGTTCCCAGAAAATGATTGTAAGGTTGCTTTTCGAGATTGACCCAGGTCCCGTTTTGCAGCACTTCCATTTTTAATACCGGGTATTTGTGGTTTCTGACTTGAATCGCCGCCCACCACTGGCTGCTGCCTTCTTTAATCCGGTACTGGACATTTCCGGTAATCGGCGCTTCAACCACTTTCCACTTGATATCAATTTTCCCGTCTACCATATTTCCGATTTTGGCAAATGCGTTAGGAGATAAGTCCAATGCACCGCTGGCCCCTTCAGGGTACAAATCGGTGACGTAAACCGTAGTGGTGCCGAGCGGTCCCTCCACTTCCAGGTAGGCCCCGGCGAGTGCGGCGTTGATGCCTCCATAGTTGTACTGTGCCGGATTCAAAGCGGTGATTTCCAAATCCGCCGGGATCGGATCAAGCAAAGCGGCGCCGCCTGAATAACCGGAGCCCGTGTAGGTCGCATATCCGGTGTACGTATCTTCCCAAGCCGCGGAAGCAGGCAGGGCAAACCCGATTAAACTTAACATTAAGGCGAGAGCCGGCACGCTTGTTTTCCAGCGGAATTTTACTTTTGTCATCATCATTCCCTCCTTTGGCAACCAGAAAAAATAGGTTATATTAAATCATTTCATGATCTGCCATATTTTTCAATAGGAATATTTAACCTAAAATATAATCCTAATTTCTTCTCAGCGGCGGAATCACCGGAACATGAGCGGCTTTGGGGATATCCGTAGGATCGACTTTAAAAGACGGGTTATATTTTTGCGGGTCCGTGATCGACTCCGGTTCTGTAGACCGCCAGATAAACAAGCATACCGGGCAATGATAGAGTTCCCAGGCTCCTTTTACCGGCGAACTCGCGAGCACGGACGCTTTTTCTGAATTGCAGCGCGGACAGGTTTTCATAGATATACACTCCTTTGTTGAATGGAAATGAGTCGCACGGTTATTTCTGTCTGAGCAGCTCAGCCAGCTTTTTCTCCCATACGTCCGTATTTAGCGGAGAGTCAAGCGGCTGCGAATAATGGCCCCGCGTTTCCGGCGCTTTTGGCGTGGTCGCATCGATAATCAGTTTATCGGTGATGCCGGCGGGGTCGGAACCCGGATCAAGCGGTAGAACGGACAAGTTCGGTAGGACAACGACGTCGTATTTCGGGTTCATTTTCGTGGAGATGGCCCACATGACCTGGGGCAGATTAAACGGGTCGACGTCCTCATCGACGACGATGATGACTTTGCAGTAACCCAGCCCGTGCGGTGTTGTCAGCGCGCGCATGCCCACGGCTTTGGCAAATCCGCCGTAACGGGTTTTGGTGGAAATGACGGCCAGCAGCCCGTGTGTATACATCGCATTTACCGCCACGATTTCCTCGGGATAGGCGTCTTTCAGTTGCTGATACAGAGGAACGCAGGTATTGATCGCCATCATATAATCAATTTCCGTCCAGGGCATGCCGAGATACAGATGTTCAAAAATCGGGTTGGTACGGTGGTAAACCTTGGAGATCTTGATGATCGGCATCGCGCGGCCTCCGGAATAATGCCCGGTGAACTCGCCGAACGGACCTTCAAACTCCCGGTAGCGGGAGACGATTTCCCCTTCCAGCACAATCTCGGCTCCCCAAGGGACGTCCAGGTTTCCATGCTCCAGCCGGACAATCGGATAAGGCGCCTCCTGGATCGCTCCGGCCATTTCGTATTCGGACTGGTCGTACAGAATCGGCGAACCTGCCACGGTGGTAATCACCGGTTCGCACCCCAGCGCGATCGCCACTTTGAGATTTTGCCCTGTTTCTTCGGCCTGGCGGAGATGAATGGCAATGTCGTGCTGAGCCACCGGTTGAATGCCCAAGGTATCCTTGTTTTTCACCTGAAAGCGGTATACGCCGGCGTTTTGCTTGCCGAAATGTTCAGGATCGTATTGGTCCCGCGAGACTACGACGGCTTTATCGATGTAAAATCCGCCGTCTCCCTGGTTCAGCCGGAACAAAGGAAATAGCTCAAACAGATTGATATCTTCGGTGATTTGGTTTTCCTGAAACGGCGCCTTAGTCTCGCGTCTTACGGCAACCGGAAACTTGGCGAATCTGCGGGCAAATTCAAAAAACTGCTCTTTGACCGGCGTGTTTTTCGGCAGTCCGAGCATCAGCGCATGATTCTCCCAGGAGCCGATCATGTTCATCGCTATGCGTGCGTTGCGATAACCGTAAATGTTTTTGAACAAAAGCGCCGGCGAGTTTCCCCCTAAATTAGCCACAGCGCGTCCGGCCGCTCCAATGTCGGGTTCGGGCTTTACCTCTTCTTCAATGTTCAGCAACTGCCCTTCCTGTTCAAGTGCACTTAGAAATTCCCTGAGATCTTGATACGCCATAGGGCGGTTTCCCTCCTTAAGATGGATTGGTTGTTTATTAAATTTCTTACATACAAAGTGTAGAGCGGGAGTTAGTATAGTTAAAATATTTGTTGGCTATGTTGTCCATACTTTTTGGCTATATATGGATTGGAGGCGGCCTTATATGGATATCAGACAGCTGAAATACTTTGTGGCGATCGCGGAGGAAGGCAAAATTACGGCAGCGGCAAGAAGGCTGCATATGGCGCAGCCGCCGCTCAGCAAGCAGCTTAAGGGGATGGAGGACGAGCTCGGCGTATTGTTGTTTGAACGGCATAAACGGAAGGTGAGCCTGACTCCTGAAGGGGAAGTGCTCTATCAAAACGCTAAGCAATTGCTCGCCAGCTTCTCCGAACTGGTCACGGAAATGCGGGAAATGAACAAGGAGGCGCACGGATTCATTTCTGTCGGTTCAAGTCTGTACTGTGCGGCATTAATGCTGTCCAAGATGAGGCGCATGCGCGAAAAATACCCCGATATGCAGTATAAAGTCTGGGAAGGGGACCCGGTTCGCCTGGGAGAATTGATAGAGAACAGGGAGATAGAAATCGCGATTAGCAGCAGTCCGCTTCCGGTAAAGGGCCTGAGCTCGTTTCGCTTGCCGCCGGACCCTTTAGTGCTGGTGATTCCCAAGCATTGGAGCTTGGCGGACCGTGAGCGGGAAGCGGTTGGGTTTCAACGAATTGCCGATCTGCCGTTGATTGTGCTGCGCTCTGCCAGCAGTGATGGGATGTACGGGCGAATTATGAAGTGTTTTGCCGATCTGGGTGAGGTTCCGCACATTTTATGTGAATGCCATGATTCGGCGATGCTGCTCAGTATGGTTACCGGCGGATTCGGGGCGGCTTTGCTTCCTAAATCCGTTTTGGACTTAAGTCCGCCGGGCAACTACAAAGTTTTGCAAATCACCGACTGTCCGCTTTGCTCCGAGCCGTCAGTCATTTACCGCAGCAGCGGGTACTTGTCCAAAGCCGCCAAAGAATATATGGAGTTGTTTAAATGATTTTGCATTAAAACAACAAGTTCGGACGGTGATGGACTTTCCGTGTTAGTGTTGTGCTTTTATTATTTAGTCCAGATGTTTTATATTGATAATCTATGTCTATAGCTTAGTGAATTGCGAAGATAGATAAACTGCCAAACCTATCGGGAGCAGTATCAAAATGTATCCTACCTTACAAAAATGATCGGATCATACAAAAAAGTGCGTACTATTCAAGCACAGGGCAACCTGATAACCTACATGTAGAACGGTCGATCCAAAATTCGCCGAGTGCGACGGTCGTTTAAAAACATATAGGTGAGGTGCGAAAGTATGCAGGAATATCAACTTACTTTGAATGATAAGCGAATCGTATGGGGGAAGGCTATCGATATTGAGCCTCTCATTGGCAAGTATCCCGGCGATTCCATCAGACAGGGCGTAAACGCGGCTTTGGATTGGAATTTGCCCGCGGGAATATATCGGGCGAAAGAGATCGTTATGGAGCTCGATAAGATGCTCGAGGCGATGCTGGTACAGCTTGGAGAACCGGTGAACAGCGATCCGGCGGTGCTGCTAGACAGCCTTCAAGCCAATTTGGCGATTTCCGGACGCGTGTCATCTTTGCCGCTGGGGCCATTGGCGCTTGAGGATAAAGCCGGCGCCGAGATTACGGCTCAAGCGGTGCGCATCGGCGAGCAATTGGTAAGCTGGGCCAGGGAGATAAATGCCGGGAAAAAGACGCTCGCCAAGTATGGGCCGGAAACGCTCGGAAAGCTGGAATTTAGAAGCCATTGTTACGGTCATGCCTTGATCCCGGAGGCGATTGCTCAGGTTTGGGGACCCTTCGGCGGCCCAAGGGTCATGCAGATTTATAATGAATACCTGCACCAATTCGTTTTGCTGCGGGATGCCTTGCTTCCGTTCGCCAATTGGGAGGAGGTTCCGTTCGAGGTCAAGGAGTACGCGGAGTTCAAAGGGCTGCGTTTTCTGGAGCCGGCCCGGGAGATTTTTTTAACGCAATTACTGGGGAAAAAGTTGACGCACAAATCGATGGTCCAGTATGCGCAAAGTGTGGTCAGTTCAGGGTTAACCAAAGCCGGTTACGGCTTCCAATATCGTCTGGGAACCGTCTTGCCGGCGGGTTTGGGAGAGCAGGCCGGGACGGCGGCGCGCTATCTGCTGAAATGGCATCCGGTACAAACCATAGCGGCAGATGGAGCGGATGAAACACAAGAGTTGGCCGCGGTCTCCTTTGACTATGAATATGAAGATTATTATGCCGCGCCGCGCAACGAGGCGGGAAAGGGGGCACCGGTAAACAAGGAGGAAAGGCTTGCTTATTCCGGGGAGCATAATGATGAACCAGCCATCGCCCGGTTGTTGCCAAATAGGAGAGACGATCGAACAACCCTGCGGTTCAGCTTGAAAATGGAAGGCCGCGAGTTTGCGGTAGATCTCGGCCAGCTTTTTAGGGGCCAGCGGTTTTTATATCGTCCGCATGGGAGCGACAATCCCGATACCGCAGCCGCGAAGCGAAACTCCCTCAGCCGGCACCTTGCGGCAGACATTCTCTCGCATTCCGGTCTGGTGACGAACACCGATGGCATTCATTTTATTCCAACCGGCGGAAATGAACTTGTGTTATGGGCTCTGCTAGGGAAGCTGTATCCCGAAAATGTGGTTTTATTGGACAGAGGGAATCCAGAGGAACTGGAAGCGGCATATGTTTCCGGCAAGGGGTTCGGAACGCAATTTTTAGTGCTGTAAGTCTTGCTCGCAGCGCTTCTAAAGCGGAGCAAGGGCTGGGCGGCCAATACACGAAGGAAGCTTGTGATCACGGAATACGCGGTTAAGGGGGGCCCTTTAACCGCGTATTTTCCTTAAGCATGCTTATGATTGGTGTACGATACTTCATCGGGAAAGCTTTCGATATAGGTGGTGCCAAAATCGCATAACATCAAAAGCATGGGAGCCAATTGTTTGCCAAGCTCGGACAAATCATATTCCACTTTTGGCGGTGAAACCGGATAAACCTTGCGGATAATGAGCCCATCGTTTTCCAGCATCTTGAGCTGCATCGTAAGCATGCGCTGGGTCGCTTCAGGGAGCAGCCGCCGTAGTTCATTATACCGTACCGGGCCTTTGGCTAAGTGGTTCAAAATGGCGATTTTCCACTTCCCGCTGATTAAGCTGAGAACAATTTCCGAAGTACAGCGATAGGTTTCGTTTCTAAAGTTGATCATCTATCAACACATCCTTGTCAGAAGTATTGAAGCATTTAGTTTCTTCCTTAAGCTGAATTAAATTACGGATTGATCATTCCATATATTAAGTTGGGGCAGGCTCCCTTGTCAAGGAGTTGTGGATCGATTAGTATAAAAATCATAAGGGAGGTCATCTTATGCCACGAACGGGACGTCCACGCGCATTTAATCGTGACGAGGCAGTGGCTGCCGCCATGCTTCTGTTCTGGGAATATGGCTATGAATCCACTTCACTGGCTCAGTTGCGGGCGGGGATGGGAAATATATCGGCGGCGAGTTTTTACGCGGCGTTCGAGTCCAAGGAAGCGCTATTCCGCGAAGCGGTGGATCGATATATATCGACTTATGGACATGTTTCGGAAATTTTCAGGGATACGAGCATATCAGCGAAAGAGGCCATGGAGCTGGGATTGCGGCAATCGGCGCGAATGCAGACGGAGAATTCCCATCCTCGGGGTTGTCTGCTGGTTTTGTCCGCTGTAAACTGTTCCCCCGAGCAAAAACACATCAGAGAGATGCTGGCCAAGGAAAGGGAGCGGGTCCGCGGTTGGCTGAACGATTGTATAGAACGGGCCGTGGCCAACGGAGAGTTGCCCAAATTCACGGATACCTCCATGGTGGTTACGTTATTTGAAACATTTTTACGAGGAATTTCCACGCAAGCCCGGGACGGCGTTCCTTACGAGGTTATTGACGCAGCCATTACAGAGCTGATGAGCGTATGGGATGCGCTAGCGGCCAAGCCGGGCGAGCAGGGGAGCGTTTGAGCGGGACAAATTATATGTCTAACCGCAGCAGTTGACTTGGGAATTACCTGTATTAGAAATGAGGAGAGTATGATGCTTCCATACACGGAACAACTGGGCCGTCTTCTCGGCAGCTATCCAAGGACTTCCGCAGCTATACTGGCTTCCTATTGTAAAGTTATTGCGTTATATGGTGATCGTGAAGATGCTGCGGCACTTTTCAGGCTTTTTCAGGAGCAGCCCGGAAATTATAGATATGTTATGCTGCTCGAACCTGTAATGAGATGCGGCGATCTGGAGCTTGCTGAAGAGATAGACCATACCCCGAGTGGGAAAACGATCAGGGTACTTCGAGTCGATTGTTACAGAAGTAATACCTAAATTTTGTGACAGAGGTGAATAAACATGCTTTGGACTCCATTATTTGAATCCGGGAAAAAAAGTAGAATAACAAAAAAGAAACCTGCGGATCGCAAGTGAAGTCCGAAGGTTTCTTTTTTTCATATTTCCGGTCACAGGCTGCGGATCCAATCGGCATGCGAGCCGATAAAACGGCATACGGCCGACGATTTTCTCGTTTGGTCTTGCAAGACTTGAGCCGGATCGAGTCCGGCCTGATAGCGGTGCAGGAAGTGCAGGAAGACGTCCAGCTTGCGGAGCTGGAGCAGCTCGGGCAGCCGTTCCAACTCCTCCGCCACAAGCGTGCGCACGCTGCGATAGCCGGCCAGCATTTCCTTCGCGACGGCTCTCGAGAGGCCGCCGGGAGCAGAGAGCTGCTCGGCCAGGCAGACGGCGAGTTCCATCGCCCGGAGATCGCGGGTGGCGAACTCGAAGTCAAGCACGGCGCGGATTTCCCCACCTTCCACGAGGACGTTGGAGTGCGAGAAGTCGCCATGAATCCATTGCCGCTCCAAGCGGCGGATGGATGCGGCCTGGGCGGACAACGAATTCAGGACGTCCAGCAGGAAGCCGGCATCTCCGGCCAGCGCGCTGAGAGCCGGATCCGTGTTATAGAGGCGGCGGGCGCTTGCCGCCGCTTCTTCAGTATCCGGGCCGAGCAGCTCATCGTAAGGCGGATAAGCGGGCGCGGCTGCAGGCTGCAGCTCCTCCATGGCCAACGTGAGCTCGCCGACGGCACGCCCGTAGGCGTAAGACAAGTCGTGGCGGCCGGCCGCCGGTTTCGCGCCGGGCAAGTACGCGAACACGGCTGCCAGCTTTCCGTCCGGCGCGGTCGTCCAGGTCCCGCCTTGTTTGGTATGAAGCGGGCAAGGGATTTGAAACGGCAGCGCTTGCCGCGCCAGCAGGAGCAGCAGCTCGTGTTCGGCCGCCAGCTTCAGGTCCGAACGATGGTTCTCATAAACGCGCAGAACCTGAACCTGTCCGTCCTCAAGGACGGCGTAGCGGGTGGTGTTGTTCATGCCGCTGTCGCGCTCTTCGATCCGCAGGGCGGGAGGTAGCGGATAAGCGGCCAGAATAGCTCGGTAGTATGATTGGTTTGTTGTGTCCATTTGTTTACAGGCTCCTTAGGTTGGTTCAGCAATCATTATATCATCGACTCTAAATGTTCCTTAATTGGCCCTACTATGACCATTAATTGCAAATCATACAACTAACTTTATATCCATTCACCCAATCCTTCGTTTAATTGCATTTCATACAGTTAGTTCCTCGTTTCTTTGCCTTATCTTAAAAGATGGCGGAGTAATTGCAGGTTTTACACTTAAACAAGCGCTGTGGCAGCATTCCCGGATTAGTAATTGTACATTTTACAACAATTCCATTCAACAATGAACCAAGAAAGCTGCAGTAGGCAGCAGGTACGCTCGAGTGGGGCGGCTCCACTACAACTGCTGCTATGATTCATAGTGACACTCTCCCATTTTGTAGTAGAATATGACTATAGTTCATATAGACTATTTCTAATAAAAAGTTTGTTAAGAATATGAACTTGTAAACGGGAGACATAATGACGGAGGAAGGAGAATTTATTTGGAAGCAAGGTATTGTTCTTCATGCGGACAGCGTACAAGTACGACAGCCCGCTTTTGTGAAAACTGTGGGAAACCTTTGGAGCACCAAGCTTATCGGCAGAAGGCAAATCAACAACAAATAAATCAACAACAAACGCATCAAGGGCGAACGTATCAACTTCAAGCCCCCACTTGGAAAAATCACCAATCAAACTCTAATGATGTGCCTGAACTTGAATGGTTAAGGTTGTATACCCACGGTGATAAATATATTGAAAAATGGCGTAAAGATTCTAAATGGAATTGGCCGGCTTTTCTTTTTTCGCCTGTATGGTTCGGTTATCGAAAAATGTATGCCGAATGCGCGATATACATAGGAATCACCGTCGTGTTGGGATTGTTTGAACTGTTATTGGGCTTCTCGCTTAGGTATGCGTTTACAATAATCTTTATCTTAAACGGAATATTCGGAAATAAATTGTATTACCGCAAAGCCAAAAAAGAGATTGATCACATCCTTTTATTGCATGCAAATCCGGAAATTCGCCGTAATCTAATTCAACAAAAGGGTGGAACCTCCGGTTGGGGCATTGCCTTTGGAATAATTATGCTTCTAATCGGAGCCATTATCCTGGGATATTTGGAAGAGTTAACCTACTAAACGACGTTATTGCATAACTTGGCGCAAATGCGAGAAAGGACAGTTCTCTATAAAGAGGGCTGTCCTTTTTTGCTTTCTGAGGAGGGGGAGAATCAGGCTAGCGAGAGTTGATTTAGAATGCAGCCGCTAACCGTTAAATCTTATATTGTTTGGGCTGCTCCTGAAAGTAATCGACGACATAATCCCGGAACGTGCGCGCGGCAACGGAAAGGTAGCGGTCCTTCAGCCAGGCGATTTGATACGTGCGCCGGCAGTCGGGGTTTTCGATACGGATCAGCCGAAAGCCCATTTCCTGACCTTCAAAAAGGGTTTCCGGCAAGAAGGCGACGCCAATCCCGGTGCGCAAAAAATGAATGACTCCGGATAATTCATCGACCTCGCAAACCACATTCGGAGCGAAGCCGGCCTGCTCGCAAAAAGCGTCGGTCATCTGCCGAAAAGGATTTTGCGCATGAATGCAAATAAACGGATCGTCCGCCAGCTCGCTTAAGTCGATGTTTGACCGATCGGCCAAACGATGCGCCAAAGGCACGGCGATGTTGATATTTTCGGTGAGGAACGGAATCCCTTCAATGCCTTCTTCCTGCAGCGGAGGGAAGGTGATGCAAAAATCGATGTCCCCGCTTCGCAATTGCTTGATTTTATCCAGGGTCGAGGCCTGGGTGATCTGCAGTCTGGCCTTGGGATGCCGGGAGATAAACGAGCCGATGACGTCGGTAAAACATTTGTGCGTCGTGGTCGACAGAAAGACGCGGCCGCCTTCCAAACCAGCCAAATCCGCAACCTCCGCGCGTCCCTCTTCGATTAGAGCAAGGGCAGGTTCAATCTTTTTCAAAAAGGCCTTCCCGTATCCGTTTAGCTTAATATGCCTTCCATTACGGTCGAACAAAGGAACCCCCAAATCGGCCTCCAGCCGCGCGATCGTTTGACTCAGCGCGGGCTGGGCTATGCGGATTTCCTCCGCGGCTTTCGTCATATGCTCAAGACGGGCGACGGTCCGGAAATACTGCAGCTGCAAAAGTTCCATAATCTACACCTCATATTCATACACTCAACAATATAAAAAGATAAGGAAATATATATTATTCAATATACAATAAAGCTTTTACAATAGCCATAGATACGGACACTGACAATACGTCCAGGTCCCGGACAGGAGGTGAACGATGGAATGGCGGGCGAAATGCTCAGTCAGTTAATCAAATGGAACCGGGTCTTGAGAACGGTTCGGCAAGAGGAGGGAGAGAGGGCATGAAAGCTGCGGCGATTGCTTCGTTTGGGCCGCCGGAAGTGCTGAAGGTTATGGAACTGGAGAACCCTAAAGCCGGTAAAGGTCAAGTTCGGGTAAGGGTAAGAGCCGCCGGCGTTCAGCCGTTCGATTGTTCGGTTCGCGGCAGCGGATGGGCGCCGCCGGGACTTCAGATCAGCTTCCCGCAAATTTTAGGCAACGAGTTTGCCGGCATCGTCGATCAGGTTGGAGAGGGCGTTGCGGATTTTTTCACCGGAGATGAAGTTTTGGGTTGGGCGCTGCTGGCCTGTTATGCCGAGTTCGTGGTCGTTTCTGCCGATCAGATCGTGCGTAAACCAAACGAAATGCCTTGGGAAGAAGCGGGCGGCTTGCCGGCGTCGGGTCAAACCGCTCACACGGCGCTTAAGGAGCTGGGCGTCGGCCCGGGCGACACGGTATTGATTCACGCCGCGGCCGGCGGGGTAGGCACCTTCGCCGTGCAGTTGGCCAAAGCTTGGGGAGCCAACGTCATCGGCACCGCCAGCTTGCGCAACCACGATTATCTCCGTTCGCTTGGCGCGATCCCCGTCGCTTATGGGAACGAACTCGTGCAAAACGTCCGCGCTCTTGCCCCCAATGGGATGGATGCCGCCTTGGACGCGGCCGGAGAAGATGCGCTGCGCAGCTCTTTGGCGATTGGGATCGACAAGCACCGCATCGGCACAATCGTTTCATTCGAGTTGGGGGAGCGGCTCGGCGTGCGTGTTATCCGCAGCCAGCGATCCAAGGAGCGCCTGGCCGAGCTTGTCGACCTATATGTTCAGGGGAAGCTTCGTATCCCCATCCGTAAAGCGTTTCCCCTCGAAGAAGCCGCAAACGCCCACCGGGAAGTCGAGTCCGGACACGGGTATGGTAAAGTCGTTCTTACGCTGAAGTAAAGCGTTAGAGAACGTCCTCTATAGTAAATCGTTGGGCTGTTTCAGTTCTATAAGGACTGAAATGATATCTTTAGTTGGGGGACGTGAATTAATGGGAAACGTAACCCCCTTTATTCCAGCAATAAATCGCTGTTAAAAATTACAAAATGAAAAAACCTCGTTCGCCAATTCTATAAACGAGGTTTTTTCATAGAATCTGTTACGCTTCGGTTTGAAAAGAAGCAAGCAAAACACCGCTGCGGTCGACCAAGCCAAGCTCATATGCTCTTTCAATTGCAGCATAACGTTCCGTGGCGAAATCGCTAAAGCTAAGGCCGTTGTTTTGTTCATAAATACGATTGTTGATCACTTCGTTTTCGGAAACTGGCCTAGCGTATGCATGATTTACTTCCTGATCTTTTTGGATCGCCTCCATGAACTGTTGGAAACTCATGGAATTGCTTTGGGTTTCAGTACGTATACCGCGAGCTTGATTTTGAATCCGATTGACGAGAACAAGTTTCGTATATGCGGCAAATTCGGGCGTGAATTGTCCATTGACCTTCGCATTTATAGCCATTGTTGATCCTCCTTTCTTCGGTTGACTCATAACTTTTATCGGCGAGAAGTCAATGGAATATTATAGGTTAGTTTCTAAATTACGACACTATGATAGAGATAAAATCGGTAAATGTTCTATGAGGAGTATTATAGTCTTGAGCGGAAGCCGAAAGAATACCGGTTGTTACGTCACTCAGATCAAAAGCGCGATAATGGACCGTCCCTATGACATACCCCCCTGAATCTGTTACATATTCGTTAGGCCGATCTTCTGTTGTTGGAACGAGTTCACCACCTTGACTGATGACCGGATAGTTCGGCGGCGCCCAGATCGTACCTTGACAATAAACTGCAATCACACACTCGGTTCCGGAAAGGTTTGAATTGCTCCCCTTGTAACCATTGCCATCGGGCGTGATGCCAACAATGCTGACACCGGTCAACGGCGGAGTTGGTGCGGCAGATGCGGAAGACGGCAGAAGAAAGAAAGCTAAGGCCGACATTAAGGATATACCGGACCAAACCATCTTTTCATGTCCTGCTTGGGGCGAGTTGCAAAAGATGAGATCCGCCTAAGTGCCGTAATTGCTTTCAGCAAGATGCCAGCCGGCCGCAAGGCCGGTTTTGTCACGCGCAAAAAAAACTATGCCCGGTCAACTAACGTATATCCTTATAAAGGTATAAAGGAACGAATACCAGGGACAAGGGCTGGGGAGGGCGCTTTTGCGAAAGGCTTTGCGGTTTGCCAAGGATCGGGGGTATTCCCGGACAATCCTGTGCGTCAACGCGGTAAACGAGCGTGCCAAGGCGCTGAATCTCCTGGAAGGTTTCAAAGACGTGGAATATGCGGTCAATTACCAACTGGATTTAATGTAAGGTATGGATATCCCGCAAAAAAGGGAATAGACCCTCGTGTCCTTGTCAGGAACGAGGGTTTTGTCGTTACAAACTTTGTTAAGACTGGGAGCGCGCCGCCTTCATCGCCGCCGTCTCTTCCTCGTTCGGCCCGTATACGCCCGGAGCCGCCAATCCCGCCTGACGCATCAAAATCGTGATTTGGGCTCGGTGGTGAATCTGATGGCGAACGAGCGTATTCAATACACCGCCAACGGTGGTGTCGATAAAGCCGAACAGCTTGATCGGCTCTTGCAGCTGGTCGTCCTTATCCGTCCAATTAGCGCTCAATTCCGTAATCGCCGATTCGCTTGCCCGGCGGTAGGCCTCGGCGATGGCCGACGCGGAACCTGCTACGGGCGTTGGGATCTCCTGCTGCAGCCCGATCTGATTGAAAAATACACCAACGCTCTGGGTGACATGCCAGGCGATTTCGCCAAGCGTACGCGGCTGTGCGTCCGACACTGCCTGACTCAGCGATGCGTCCGTCAATTTGTCCAATACTTGCAGCGTAAGCGAAGCCTCCTGCTTCCAATCGTTTAAGAATCCGTTAATCGTTGTATACATTTGCACACGCTCCTTTGTTCATAAAAATTCTAAAGCCTGTCTCTCTATTGTACTATAGATGGGAAAATGTTCAATTTTATTAGGTGTCCCTTTTGCTGCTTAAGTGTTATACAGTGGAAGAGGAGGGATGCAGCTTAATGGGGGTTGTGGAAAAATGCGCCATGGAAGTCAAAGCGGGCGAAATCAATAAGTATGTACATATGTGTCGATTCGTCCTTCCATCCCTTCCGGCGGAAGCCAGACAACAAGCGAATTCGGATTCATGAATGCCTGATAGACGGCGGATGGCGGCGCTTTTAAAATTCGGGATGCGGTGTCAGTTCTGCTTGAATCGCTCTTCATTTATTACCAATCCTTTATTTTGAGAATTAGCACTATAATATCATCATTCTACGGAATATATTGACCAATCAATAACAAAGTGATATATTGATTTCAAAGTTAGTGATTGATCAATAACAAAATTCATTAATGAGGTGATCCTGATGAAAAAAGCGATTGTGGTAGGAGCAACGGGAGGCACGGGGGCGTCGATCACGGAGGAATTGGTCAAGCGGGGGATTCGGACCGTAGCTTTCGGGCGATCCCGGCAAAAGCTGGAGCAACTGAAGACTAAGTTGGGACAGCCGGAGCATTTGACGATTGCCGTTGGCGATGCGTTCCGGACGGAAGACATCGTTTCCGCTGCGGAAGACGCCGAAGTCCTGTTCCACGCTGCGAACGTGCCGTACCACGAGATGGCAAGCAAGCTGATTCCTTTGGGCGAGTCGGTCATGGAGGCAGCCGAGCGGTTGGGCCTGAAGGTCGTCGCCATCGATGGCATCTATCCTTATGGGAGAAGCCGGATGGCCAGAGCAACCGAAGAGCATCCGAAGCAGCCGCATACGAAAAAGGGTAAGACCAGACTTGCCTTCGAAAAAATGCTGTTTGACGGCCGGTGGAAAAGAGCCAAAGTGCTGATTGCCCGCTTGCCGGATTATTACGGCCCCACGGCGAATGAAGCGTCTTATCTGGGCTCAACGCTCGAAGCGATCGCGGCCGGTAAGATGGCGTTTTTCATCGGCACCATGCGTGTTCCCCGGGAGTTCGTTTACTTGCCGGACGCGGCGTTCATGATCGTGGAAGCCGCCGGCCGGGACGATGCCTACGGACAGAATTGGCATATTCCGGGCGCGGGCTTAATCTCGGGCAAAGACATCGTGCGAATCGCCCGGAAGGCCAGCGGAAGTAGTAAGCCGGTGATTCCTCTCGGAAAAATCGGCCTATCTCTGCTCGGAATGGGTGTGCCGGTTATGAAGGAAGTGGTGGAAATGCTCTATTTGACCGTAGAACCGGTGGTCTTGAGCGGGGATAAATACAAACGTCTGATTGGACCGATACGTTCAACGCCCTTCGAGCAAGGAATCACGGATACGATTCGCGCTTTACAGGAAAATAAGTGATCAATCAATAATAGCTTTGTCTTCGCATACGGAAATCTTCGTCCATACCCCACAATTAAACGTACGGCGCAAGAAGAGAACGGCGTTCCAGGCGCTCTTCTTGCCGCCGCTCGCGGACGGTGTGGATAAAGCTATTTTTGTGTTGACAAAAGGATGGATCAAATATATTATAGATATGCAAAGTCCGTAATAGAAAGCGAATATGTTAACTGGGCAGCAGGAGTTATTTTTTTTGCAATATTACAGATATAAAATATCTATAATATATATATTCGAAAGGATGATCATGATGGCTATTAAGCACGCTACGGATTCAACTTTTAAGGAAATGGTGCAAACGGAGGGGGTAACCGTTGTGAATTTTTGGGCTGCTTGGTGTGGTCCGTGCAAGATGTTTGCACCTATTCTGGAGGAGTTTGCAAGGGAAGCAAACGGTTCAGTTAAAGTGGTCAAAGTGAATGTGGACGAAAATCCGGTAACTTCTTCGCAATTTCAGATTATGAGCATACCGACCACCCTGATCTTCAAAGACGGGAAGCTCATTAATAAAGAAGTGGGCATCTTGCCCAAAGGTGTCTTACAACAGCTCACTGCATAATAAACAGAAGGTGATGATTGCATTATGATGGTTGTCGCCTATTTTTGTTTGAAAAATGTGGGGGAGATCGAAAAAGCGAAGTTGGACCGCAGGTCGATCCTTTATTCTACTTTGGGATTCGGCGGCCTGTTGTACGGATTCAGCATCGTTGGCGAACAGGGAGTAAGCGCCCGTCTCTCATGTTCCATTATTGCGGTTGGGCTCATCATGGTGTTCTTGTTTGTGAAGCGTCAATTTGAGCTGGCTGTGCCTTTGCTTGATTTCAACGTGTTTCGGTATCCGCGATTTACATATCCTTCAATCATAGGCGTAATTTTGTATATCGTCATGGCTGGGGCGGAACTGCTGCTTCCGATTTATGCCCAAAATGTCAGAGGGCTGATGCCGAGAGAGTCGGGGCTCCTGCTTTTTCCGGGCGCTTTGCTTATGGGATTGTTCGGATGGCTATCGGGCCTTATGGCCGGGATGGGCTTTATGTTGACACCGATCACCGCTTTTGCCGTAGCAAGTCTTCCCAGTCCCCATAAGTACGTATGCTCCGCCTATGACGACGGCGATCCGTTTCTTGGGCATGTCCATGGGCGGGGCCTTGCTGATCACCATGATGACTTTTACTGCAGATGCCAGCCTGGCCGTTTTTCCTGTAAATATGCTCGAAGGGATTCATGCAGCGTTTTGGGCGCTAACTGCGGCGGCTGCGCTTGGTTTTTTTCTTACCTTCTTTATTCCGTTTGCTTCAGTTCAGCCGCAAGTACCGGAGAGCCGCCAGGCATCGTATTAACCTAGAGCTCGTCCATGTCCAATCATGATCATTAACCTTGACATCGCTCCGCATAAAAGTTATTTTGGATAAGTAAAGTCCTTGATTGAGGTGACACAACGCGATGAAGTTTTCCAAAGCGACGAACTATGCCCTTCACACCATGCTTTTTCTTGCCGCGGCCACTCCGAATAAGCTTGTTGGCGTACAGCAATTGGCGGAGCGGCAGGACGTTTCGCCGACGTATTTATCCAAAATACTAACCAAGCTGGTCAAGGCGGGAATGATTGAATCCACTTCGGGAGCTCACGGAGGGTACAGGTTAAAGCGGAACTGGGAAGAAATTTCGTTCCTGGATATAATTCATGCCATTGAAGGCACGGCTTCCTTGTTCGAATGCGAACTGAACCATGGACCGGAATGTCTGATCCAGAAGGTGATGGTATCGGCCGAAGAGCAGATGGAGGAGTATTTAAGAAACCAAAAAATGTCCGAGCTTGCCAAGAAAATAACGGTTGTTCTGTAAGGAACGACTGTTTTTTTGGATTTTATTGTAGATATAAAAAGTCTTTAAAATCTACTGAAGAGATGGAAGGAGATATGCAATATGAGGAATGATTTTTTTAATGAAGCCGCTTGGGAGCAAGCGTGGAAGGAAGATACGCATACCGCGGTGAACAAGATGAAAAACGCCGGGATCGATCCGGTCCGCACGTTTGACGATAAGGCAAAGTCATTCAACGAGCAAGCGTTTAACGAAGAGGGCAGACAAAGAGCAAGGAGGATTATGAATTGGCTGGAAGGGCAGGGCGTAACCTTCAAAGACAACACCATTTTGGACATTGGAGCTGCCTCGGGCGGATTTACGGTGCCGTTTGCGGAACGAGGGGCCCGTGTTACCTCGGTGGAACCTAATCTTTCACTGAGTGAGCTGCTGCGCGAAAATATTGCGGGAATTGCAAACGGGAAGGTGGATGTTGTAGCTGAGCCGTTCGAAGATATCGATATTCAAGCCAAAGGGTGGGAGAAAGCTTTTGATTTTGTATTCGTCTCCATGTGTCCGGTGATTGTCGATTGGGAAAGCGTGGAAAAGGTGCTGAGCTGCGCGCGGAAATTCTGCTATATCAGTCTGTCCGCGGGTTCCAGGGAACACAGTCTGGTGAACGAGATTTGGCCGCTGGTTACGGATCAGCCCATGAAAAACGAACATCTGGAGATGGCCTATTTGCTTCATTTACTCTATCTCAAAGGCTATTCTTATGAGTCGCTTGTGACCAAGGAACTGAAAACGACGGAGCTCTCCAGAGAAGCTGCCCTCCAGGAAGTGATGAACTGGCTGAAAATGTTTAATTTGCCTGCGGACGACCGGTCCCGGAACATTGTCGCGGATTATTTGGAACGGACTTATCCGGCGGACAAGGTGGAAATCCGGCAGGGCGGCCGTTTTGGCAAAGTGCTGATCCGCTTGCAGGATCAGAACATGTACACCAGGGAGCGTCCATAAGTCGGTGGGGGAAAAGCAGCGGCGGAACAGGGGGAACTTACCCGGTTTCCGCCGCAATCGCTTAATATCGCTGACCTTAAGGTCTGTGGTGTCCGTTAGAATTGAACTTCGATTTCCGGATCGTTCTGCTTAGGCGCTAAGGCCATCCATCATGGACGGCCTGTTACATTTTCATTCTGGACATATCGGTCCGAAATGGTATATACTTTGTTCGGGAGGTGGCACAATATGGTACGCCCGCGTAACTTCGATGAAGACGATGTGTTGAGAAAAGCAATGACACTTTTTAGGAGCAAAGGGTATGAAGCTGCGTCCCTGAGTGATTTGCTGCAGGCAACAGGGCTAAGCAAAAGCAGTCTTTATGAGACGTTTGGCAGCAAGCACGATCTCTTTATCCGAGCATTTGAATTGTACCGGATTAAACGCATGGCTGGATTAATCGAATGCTTGAACGACGAGAATGTGTACCGGGGGATTGAAACCTCCTTTCATGCGCTGCTTGACGGTGAGGGCAGTCAACTGGGCTGCATGACTTCGAATGAAGCGATCGAATTGGCTCCCCATGACGAGCAGTTCCGAAAGATGGTCGAAAGCGATTTTGACGATGTCGAGCAGGCTTATCTGGATGCCATTGAAAGAGGGAAAAGCAATGGCTCCCTCCCTACTGATATCGAATCGTTAAAACTTGCCCGCTTCCTCACTGTTTCTTTGCAAGGAATTAACGTCATGGTGCGAGCGCAATCCAAACGGGAAAGAATCGAGGATTCGATTTCGGTGATTTTGGAAAAATTGAAATAACCGGAGCGAGTTGCTCACTTTCTTTTTTATCGTTATGGACCGATCGGTTCGTAACATAGGCTAAGCCTGTTATTTTTTTGTCTATTATGGACCAATAGGTCCTTAATAAGAATATATACAGAAATGAGGAATGAAATATGAATCAAAAGTATGAATCCCTTTTCAAATCGTTTACCCTGTCTTCAGGTGTGCAATTGAAAAACCGGGTGCTTATGGCTCCCATGAGCATGACGGCATCCGGGGCAAATGGAGAATTGACGGATGTAGAGTTAGCTTTTTATAAAGCACGCGCTCAGGGAGTTGGGGCTGTAGTGACCGGCGCACTGGTGTCGCCAAACGGGAAGCTGATTGAACACGGTATTGGTATCGATAACGATACGCTGCTGCCTGGATTGCAAAAGCTGACGGTTGCTATACGGGAAAATGGAGCCAAAGCGATTGTTCAGCTTTATCATGGCGGACGCTTGAGCAATCCGGCCCTAGTCCCGGGCGGTCATATACTGGGCGCAAGTCCTGTCGCGGTAGAACGTGAAGGTGCAGCCGTTCCAAAAGCAATGACCGACGCGGAAATTGAAACCGTGATTGAAGAGTACGCTCAGGCGACGCGCAGAGCGATTGAGGCCGGTTTTGACGGCGTTGAAATTCACGGTGCCAACGGATTCCTGATGCAGCAATTCTTCTCCCCCCGTTCCAACCGAAGAGAGGATAAATGGGGCGGAACGTTGGAGAAACGCATGACTTTGCCTCTGGAAGTTGTAAGACGTGTAAAAGAAACGGTTGCAGCACATGCCACGTCGCCATTTGCCGTCGGATATCGAATCTCACCCGAGGAAAACGAAACTCCTGGAATCACTATGACGGATACACTTCATTTCGTAGATGTGCTAGCTGAACAAACCCTGGACTACATTCATATTTCCGTAGATCGTTTCTGGGCTGGCCCGAGACGGGACGACAGCATTAAAAAATCAAGAATCGTCATGATACAGGAACGAGTGGGCGACCGCGTCCCCGTGATCGGCGTCGGCGGGTTGTTGACTCCGGATGATGTCGTTCAAGCCCTGGAAACCGGCGTTCCTTTAATCTCGCTTGGCCATGCGATGGTTATGAATCCGGAATGGGTTGCCTTGGTGCAAAGCGGCCGTGAACAGGAAATTAAAACGACGCTTTCCCGTTCCGCGCAAAAAGAGCTGATGATTCCGGATGTTTTTTGGGGAATGATCACCAATACACCGGGCTGGTTTCAAGTGGTGGATTAAATCCCTGACAAATAGCTGTCAGGGTCTCCTCTTTATAATAGAAGCATCTTGGAACGAAAGAGGAGCGAGTGTCATGTCTTGGCAAGAATACATCGTTATACGGGGAGCGAGAGAAAACAACTTAAAAAATGTGTCCCTGCAAATTCCGAAGCGGAAAATTACGGTTTTCACCGGGGTATCCGGCTCGGGAAAATCTTCGCTTGTGTTCGACACGATCGGAGCCGAAGCGCAGCGGTTGTTGAACGAAACGTATACAGCTTTTATCCGCAATCGTCTCCCCAAATTTAAACAGCCGGATACGGATGCGATTGAAAATCTGTCGCCCGCCATCGTTATCGATCAAAGACGGCTGGGCGGCAACTCACGGTCTACGGTGGGCACCATCACGGATATTTATTCGATTCTGAGGCTCCTGTATTCACGCGTAGGCATGCCGTTTGTCGGGTACTCCCATGTGTTTTCCTTTAACGACCCGGCCGGCATGTGCCCCGATTGTCAAGGCCTTGGCAAAAAGATGGAGCTGGATATCGGCAAAATTTTTGATAAGTCCAAGTCCCTGAATGAAGGGGCGATTTTGTTTCCCGTATTTGCGGTAGGATCATGGTATTTGAAAACGTACACCCTGTCCGGCCTCTTTGACAATGACAAGAAGCTGGCGGATTATTCGGAACAAGAATGGGACATGCTGCTGTACGGCAAAGGGAAGAAGATTAAGCTGCCGTCAAAGGGAGGCCCGATCCAGTCCGACTATGAGGGGGTTGTTCCCAAATTTCAACGCCTGTATATTCAAAGAGACAGTAATGAATTGTCCGAAAGCACCAAACACAAGGTGGAGCGCTTCATCACCCAAGTCGAATGTCCGACCTGCAAAGGGACGCGTCTTAGTCAAAAATCACTCAGCTGTACGATAAACGGCTATAATATCGCGGAATGCGTGGCGATGGAGCTTGGCGAGCTATTCGAAGTCGTAAGCAGGATAGACGATCCGGTGGCGGCGCCGATGGTGTCCAGCTTGACGGAGCGGCTGCAGCATCTCATCGATGTGGGACTGGAATACTTAAGTCTGAACCGCGAAACGACAACCTTGTCCGGAGGCGAATCCCAGCGAATCAAGATGGTAAGGCAGCTCTGCAACAGTCTGACCGATATGGTGTACATCTTCGATGAACCGAGCATCGGGTTGCACCCGAGAGACATTCGGCGTCTAAATCAGCTGCTGCGAAAATTATGCGATAAAGGCAACACGATCCTGGTCGTTGAGCATGATCCCGATGTGATCCGGATCGCGGATCATATTGTCGATGTCGGGCCCCGCGCAGGAACCGAGGGAGGACGGATCGTATTTGAAGGCACGGTCCGGCAGTTGTACAACTCCGCTACGCTTACGGGTCAGCACTTGAACCGGCCATGGCCTTTAAAAGAAACGGTGCGCGCGCCGAAAGGACACTTTCGTATCGAAGGAGCCACCTCACACAACCTAAAGGACGTAACCGTTAGCATTCCGCAGGGCGTGCTCACGGCGATCACTGGTGTCGCCGGGTCAGGAAAAAGCTCGCTCGTCCACCATGAATTCATAACCAGGTATCCCGAAGCCGCGGTCATTGATCAATCGGCCGTACACACGTCCATTCGTTCCAATCCTGCGACTTATACAGGAATCATGGACATGATTCGAAATTTGTTCGCCAAAGCCAACAGAAAAAGCGCCTCCCTTTTTAGCTTTAACTCCAAAGGCGCTTGTCCGGACTGTCAAGGGTTAGGGTTCATTTATACGGATCTAGCTTTCATGGAAGGCATCAAGACGGCATGCGAGACGTGCGAGGGACGAAGGTTTAGGGATGAGGTGCTTCACTATAAATGGAGAGAAAAATCGATTACTGACGTTCTGGACATGACGGTGTGGGGGGCGCTCGATTTTTTTGAACAGAGAGAAATCGTTCAGCCGCTGCAAGCCCTAAACGACGTCGGATTAGGTTATTTGACGCTGGGTCAACCTTTGAACACGCTTTCCGGCGGGGAATGCCAGCGCGTCAAGCTGGCGAATGAACTGCACAAAGAAGGCCATATCTATGTGATGGATGAACCGACGACGGGACTGCATATGGCGGATGTCGGGCAGCTGCTGGCGATCATGAACCGGCTTGTTGACCAAGGAAGTACGGTGATTGTCATCGAGCATCATTTGGATATCATCAGACAGGCGGACTGGATTATCGATCTTGGACCGGAAGGCGGGAGCAAAGGGGGGCGCGTTGTTTTTGAAGGAACGCCAAGGCAGTTGTTGAATGCGAAAGGTTCCACCACCGGCATGTATATCGGGCAATGAGGAATGCGGCAACTCATTATCTCGGAGAAAGGAGGAATACGATTGAAGCTGGATCGCTTGCTATCCATCACGATGGCGCTGCTTGGCAGCAGGAAGCGGCTGACGGCCGAGGATTTGGCGGAGCGGTTCGAAGTCTCATTAAGGACCGTATATCGCGATATCGAGACGCTTAGTCAGGCCGGCATCCCCATCATCTCCTATCCGGGACCCGACGGCGGATACGAGATTATGCCGAGCTATCGGCTGGATAAACAAATGTTGACGCTTGAGCAACTGTATTCCCTCTATTCCGCCGTGCGGGGCATTCAAACGGCTACGGACAATCCCGATTTGACCGGGCTGCTGGAGAAAATCGGAGCTCTCCTGCCCGAACACTCCGCACCTCCTACGGCTGCAAGGTTGGACTTTCAACATGCTTCGAAGCCGGATGAGAGAGAGAAGATCCGCTCGCTCGATCTTGCTGTCCGCGAGCTGCGTGTGGCCGAGTTCGATTACATGGATTTCCGCGGGGAGGAGACGACCCGGACCGTTGAACCGATGGGACTATACCTGATGCGCGGAGCCTGGTATCTATGGGGATTTTGCCGTTTTCGCTCAGCGCTTCGGGTTTTTCGCTTATCCCGCATGAATCATCTGAAAGTGCTCTCGGAGAAATTTGATCGCCGCCATTTGACGATAGAAGATGTGGATAAAGGACGTCAAAAGCCTCCGGGCGGAGTAGAAGCCTTGCTGCAATTTCAACCTTCTGCAAAGACAAAGGTACGGGATGAATTCGATCACGGCCGGATCATCCTGAATGCCGACGGGACGCTGCATGTATCGGCTTATTATTATACGGTGGAACAGGCCGTTCAGCACATTATTCGATTTGGCGTGCAAGCGAAAGTGCTGGGACCGCCGGAGTTGATTCAGGCGTTCCGCAGCCATGTGCTGAAAATTGCCGGTTTGTACCCGTGAGAAAGTACAGAGGAATTTCTCTGATTTTGTCGAATCTTTATCTTTATGATGAAAAGAAGAAAAATCGCGGCCATTGTCGGCTTGTTTTTACTCGCCTTAACCTTGGTTCGCCTCGCTTGGATTAACGTACAGACGACTTCGACCCAAGTCGAAGCCGAAGGGGGGCTTTTGGATCTGCGTGATTGGGACCCCTCTTCCAAACCGGTACTTTCTCTCGTCGGGCAATGGGAATTTTATCCGTCGCAGCTGGTGATGCCCGGTCCGGACGGTACGATTAAGCTGGAAAGCGGCATAGCCAAAACGGCAACGGTCCCCGGAAGCTGGCAGCGGGATTTTTCTCCGCCGCACAGATCGACTTTCGGATACGGGACGTACCGCCTGCGTGTTCTACTGCCGTCCGGAGACTTGCCGAAGTTGACCGTTCGCGTGCCGAGAGTTTCCGCATCCTCGTCTTTGTATGTGAACGGGCGGCTGCTGGGCGGATCCGGTCAGCCGGCGGACAGTGCATCATCCTACACGGCGGGCAATGTGCCGTATTCCGCCACGTTCGCCGCCGAGCAAGGCGTTCTGGATATCGTGCTGCAAGCGGCGAATTATGATGACCGCGTCATGGGCGGCCTGAACGAGCCGATCAGTTTCGGAACGGCCAAGGCAATGAGCCGTGCTTATTGGTTCTCCGCCGGATCGCAAGCGGCGATGTGCCTGCTGATGATCATGCATGCCATGTACGCTTTCGTTCTTTATTTTATCGGCGCCCGGCAGAGGCCGCTTCTGATTTTCTCCCTGCTGGCGCTTTTCGGGGCCGCCGCCATTGCTGTCGACCAGGACCGTATTCTGTCCGCCTGGTTTGGGGTCGATTACGAAACGACTTATAAGGTTTTCTATCTCTCCTACTTAGGTGTAGCGGCGCTGCTGTTGCAATATATTAGAAGCTTATTGCCGGAGTTCCCGATCCTTCGCCATTCCCGCTGGCACTTGGCCGCTTGCATTGTCTTCGGGGGGCTCGTTCTTGCGCTGCCGGCTAGGCTGTACACCTATGCCGACGGGCTGCATACCGTGCTGATGCTGGTTTCGTTCGTAACCGCCCCGATTTTCCTCTATCTGGCGGTACGGAAAGGCGTTCCCGATGCGATCTATTTGCTGCTCGGGATAGTAGCGATCGCGGGGAATGTAGTTTGGGGAATCGCGAGTTACTCGCTTTTTCTCGATATCGGCTATTATCCTTTCGATATGCTGGCTTTGTTTACCGCTTTTGCATTGTACTGGTTTAGGCAGTATTTCCGCAATGCCGCCGAGACGGCCAGGCTGGCGGAACGGTTGCAGGCCGCCGACAAGCTCAAGGACGAGTTTCTGGTCCAAACCTCGCATGAGCTGCGGAATCCGCTTCACGGCATTTTGAATATGGCCCAGACCGTGCTTGACAGCGGGGGGCGATCAGACGATGAGGCCAATCGGGAGCGCTTGAAACTGCTCGTTTCGGTGGGGAGGCGCATGTCCTTCCTTTTGAATGATCTGATCGATCTGACCCGGCTGCGGGAGAACCGGATCCGGCTGAATCCGGTCCCGCTCCGGCTGCAGGCGGAGGCCGCCGGCGTGCTGGACATGGTCCGGTTCATGACGGATGGAAAGCCGGTCAGGCTCGAGAACCGGATTCCGGATTCGCTGCCGCCGGTACTGGCGGATGAGAACCGGCTGGTGCAAATCATGTTCAACCTTCTGCATAATGCGGTTAAATTTACGAACGAGGGGCGAGTTGCGGTCGAAGCGGAGGCCGAAGGCGGCAGGGTGGTGATCCGCGTTTCGGATACCGGGATCGGTATGGACGGGGCGACGGTGAGCCGGATCTTCCAGCCTTACGAACAAGGCGCGGCACAGGCGGAGACGAATGCGGCGGGATTTGGGCTGGGGCTTACGATCACCAAGCGCCTGGTGGAGCTTCATGGCGGAGAGCTGACGGTCAGTTCGGCGCCGAACGCCGGTTCTGTGTTCCGGTTTACTTTGCCCATGGCGGAACCGGGTGAGGCCGGACCGGCGGCGAATGCGGCCGCCGCAAGCCGGCCGGTCGAAGACGCTGGGGTTCTTACCTTCGTCGAGACGGTCGCCGCTTCCGTGCCGGAGGAAGCTCCCGTGCGCGAAGACCGGCCCCGCATTCTCGCCGTCGACGACGATCCGGTGAATCTGCGCGTTCTGACCAATGCGCTGGCCCCGGATCAATATGAAATCGTGACGGCAACAAGCGGCTCCGAGGCATTGTCGCTGCTGAATGCGGGAGCGTGGGATTTGGTCGTCGCGGACGTGATGATGCCGGAAATGTCCGGCTACGAGGTCGCCCGGACCGTCCGTTCTCTTTTTTCCCATTCCGAGCTGCCGATTTTGCTGCTCACGGCCCGCTATCGAACGGAGGATATTGAAGCGGGCTTCCGCGCAGGGGCCAACGACTATATCGTTAAGCCTGTCGACTCCCACGAGCTGAGAGCGCGGGTAAAGGCGCTCACGAATGTCGCCCGGGCCGCGCGCGAGCAATCGCGCTTGGAGGCGGCGTGGCTGCAGGCGCAAATTCAGCCGCATTTTCTGTTTAATACGCTGAATTCTTTGGCCGCGCTTGTCGAAGTCGACATTGACCGCATGCGAAGCCTGCTGCTTGCATTTGGAGATTACCTGCGGGCCAGCTTCGACTTCGCCAACCTGGAACGCTTGGTTCCGCTGCGGAAGGAATTGGAGCTGGTGCGAGCTTATCTGTACATCGAGCAGGAGCGGTTCGGAGACCGCGTTCAGGTGGAGTGGGAGGCGGACGACCGTCTTGAGCTGCAAGTTCCTCCGCTTTCCGTTCAGCCCTTGGTGGAAAATGCCGTCCGGCACGGCGTGCTTAGCCGCACCCAGGGAGGTACGGTCCGGATTCGGGTGCTCGACTTGGGGGACCGTGCGGAAATATCCATTGAGGATGACGGCGTCGGCATAGATCAAGGCGCGCAGCAGAGGATTCTCCACCAGGGGGAGGAGCTCGTTGGAAAACCGGGCGTCGGTCTGGCCAACACCGATCGCCGTTTGAAGCAATTGTTCGGGAGAGGCCTGCAAATTCAGGGCTCTCCCGGACAGGGAACGGTCGTCTCCTTTACGGTCCCCAAAGAAAGCAAAAGGCATTAGATGAATTGGGGGCTTCTAAAGGTAAGACTTGATCGCGATCGAACAAGAAATGAAGAAGATTATTCAAGAGGACCTGCCGATCATCAGGCACGTCGTGAGCCGCCAGGATGCCATGAACATGTTCGAAGCGCTGGGGGGAACCGCTGAAATTGGAGCTGATTCGCGATTTGCCCGAGGACGCCGTCATCACAGTATACCGTCAGGGCGAGTTTGCTGATCTTTGCCGGGGACCGCTTTTCCTTCCACGGGCCGGATCAAAGCGTTCAAACTGATGTGCGCGAGAAAAATAATTGAAATAATTGAAAACTAAATATAATTAATATATAGTATGTTTAGAAAATACAAGATAGGATGGATTCCATGGCTTATTCCACGGCGTTGTCGCAGGCGGTTTCCATATTGCTTTATATTCACGGGATCTCGGAGGAGCCCTGCGCGAACTTTTTATCGACCAAGGTCATTTCCGAGCAATTGAACATTCCCATGCCGACCACGGTCAAAGTGATTCGGAACTTGAGCAATGCCAAGCTTACGGTGGCCAAGGAGGGGGCAAAAGGCGGTATTATGCTGGCCAAGCCTTTAACGGAAATCACTCTGCTGGACGTATTCTTGGCGGTGGAACCGGGCAAGCCTTTATTCAAGCTTCATACGGATGTGGCGGTGCAAGGCAAAGACGCCGAAGTCGCCGCAATCCAGCAAAAGCTGAGCGGCCGCCTTCAAGCGGCGGAACAGACGCTGCGGCAATCGCTCGCGGAAGTTAGATTAATTGATTTGATAAAGTAAAAACAAGGACGGCCAAGCGAAATGGAATTCCGTCCTTTTTTTGCCCATAAATAAATATAATTTATATATAGAATATTGAGAATATTTTAAATAGTTGAAAGGTAGAGTAATATGATGACTAAGATGACTTTGGAGACAAAGACGGCAGAAGCGGCGAATGGCGTTAAAATCCCTCAACTGGGCTTTGGGGTCTACAAAATTAATAAATACGCCGAGTTTGAAACGGCGATTGTCAAGGCGATCCGCACCGGTTACCGCCATTTCGATACGGCCAAAATCTACGGCAACGAAGAAGCGCTAGGAAGAGAGATTCAGAAGAGCGGAGTACCGCGTGAGCAATTTTTTATCACCTCCAAGGTCTGGAACACGGATTTAGGTTACAAAACGGGGAAGAAGGCGTTTGAGCAAAGCCTTAAAAAGCTGAACCTCGATTACCTCGATATGTACCTCATTCATTTTGAGGCACCGGGTTACCTGGAAATGTGGCGGGCGATGGAGGAGTTATACGCGGAAGGGAAAATCAAGGTGATCGGTGTGGCCAATTTTGAGATCGGGCATCTCGAGCATTTGCTGAGCCACGCGGAAATCCCGCCGATGATTAACCAGATTGAGACCCACCCGGAGTTTGCACAAAACGAACTGCACGAGTACATGCTGAAACACCGGATTTTGCACGAGGCCTGGGGGCCGCTTGGTCAAGGGAATAAAGCGTTACTGGAACATCCGGTCTTGCAACAAATCGCCGGCCGGCACCAAAAATCCGTGGCCCAGGTCACTTTGCGCTGGCATCTGCAGCGGGGAATCATCGTTATTCCAAAATCCTCCAATCCGCAAAGAATCCGCGAGAACAGCGAAATCTTCGACTTCGAACTCACCGGCGAAGACATGGAGAGGATTGCCGGGCTCGATACGGGAAAAAGATATGCGATCAGCCCGACCGGTTATATCATCCATCCATTATACAATAAGCTGTTGATCGGCAGATGAACATCCGTTGTCCAGACGCTTTGCACGATTATCCCGTTTGATCAGGTAGCAGAGAAGAAGATACATTCAGGAGAAGAAGAGATATTTGGGGGGAGTGGGTAGATTGGGAGTATAAGATATTTTCGATAGAAACATACATATTCAAGATCATTAGACAGATTTGTGAGAAGGAGGTTTAGGAGAAGGGAAGCAGACCTGACGGAGGGATGGGGGAAGAAAACGGGAAAAATGAAAAGACCGTGATCAGGCTACAACCGCAAGGGGCTGGTTCGGTTGGCGTGCGATCAGCCGGCGGTAAGGGATCGCCGGAATCGCCACACACATGCGTAGTAACTTCTGCCGCATTGTTTCTTCCGCTCCCGGCAGTCCTCCTTGCAGGCGCAGCCGGCGGCGTCCGGTGTATTCGTTCAGGTACGCCTGCAGATGCTTCAGTCCCAAGGCTCCATACGTACTCTTCAGCGATTCCCACGCCTCTCTCACCACTTTCCGCAAGGGAGCATACAGCCGAAAGGCCTGAGGGAACAACTGTACCGCCGATGTACGGACATCCACATGCCCGCCAATAAACGCGGTTAGATCGTGACGGTTTGCCCTCTTTTCGCCTCCCCGCTTATGCGGCACCAGGCGGATTTTGACCTGTTCCGGCTCGCCCGACTCCGTGACCGTGCATCCCGCTACGACCGCCGAGGCGTACGGATGCGAAAGCTGACACCGGGACGGATTACGCCCATACTGATCGCTGTTCACCTTCACGTCTCCGGAGAGCAGCTCCCGGGCATCGAACTCCCCCACGGCATGACGTATTTTGTGCAGCACTAACCAGGCGGTTTTGTAGGCGACACGGATCTCCTTGCGCAGCCGCAGCGCTGAGATGCCGCCCTCAAGCAGGAATAACTCCAGGGCCTGGAACCACTTCACCAAGGGGAGATGCGTTCCTTCAAAAATCGTGCCGACCAAAGGCGATGTTTGATGCTTGCATTTTCCGCACTCGAATAAAGGGATATGCCGGGAAGTCAGACGGCTGCACCGGGTGTGAGCGCAGCGCGGGCAGACAAAGCCGTTTGGCCACTTCATCGCGATCAGCGCCTCCATGCAGTCCTGCTCGCTGTTAAAACGGCTGCTGAATGGCTGAAGTTCCGTTCCCGCATTGGCTTCCATATCCGCTTACCTCCCGAATCAAGAATACACGAACATAAGTTCCATTTATTTCATTATACCAAACATAAGTTCTCTTATCAAGCCAAAAATCTCACCTGAACCGCCTCATTTTTTCCCCTCTTTTTTGTTCTCTCTTTTTTGGAACCCTTGCTCTACCCCCCACCCCCTGCTCCCTGCTCCTGAAAGAAGGGGATAATCGTGCAAAGGCAAGCAGCAGGCAGGGACACCAAGACACGAAGCCAAAAATATTATTATAAAAAGGTATAAAAGCACCTACCTTTATATTCTATTATATGTTAAATAATAGAATACGAACCATCAATTTCATGCGAAGGGAGATAGCTATTTCAAGTCGGTAAATCTATCACTTTTGAAAAAGAAAGGATGATTTGATGATGTCCACACAGCGAAAATGGTTGTTAGCTCTTCTGTCCGCAATGTTGACGGTCCCCCTGACCGGAACCGCCACGGCCTTGGCCGAGACGCCGCAGAGTTCTGCGATAACGCAAAGCGAAGAGTCTATCCAAGCCTCATTGTCCGACATGCCTGCATCATTGAGACCTTCCATTGAATGGGTCTACAAGAACCGCATGTTGAAGGAAAATTCCGTAGGCCGTAAAAATTTGATTTTTGACCAAATCTTTGCCGGTAAGGGAACGATCAATTATGTGGTGCGCTGGCAGTCGGCCAAAAATTTGGCGCTACAGCAGCGGCAGGATATCGAAAGGATGCTGGGACGCCAGTTGAATAACTGGACAAAACATCTTAAGGGGTATGACGGATGGCCTTATGGTGATATCCCGGTTAAAGTGGTGGGCTGGGCTGTTGCCAATCCCGCGCAAATTCTTAACAAGCAACCAAATGAAATCGTTTACACGCAAACGATTGTGGATGAGCTTAGCAAAACTGACCCACGCATTCCGGCGGCCCTCCCCGTTGCTCCCAGCGCGTTGTCCCGGTTCGATCACTTTACCGACCCGAATTATGCATATCCCGGAGGATTGGACAAGCGGTTTGACATGTATTTGTGGGGTACGACTAATTTTGGCGGCGGCGCCGGAGGCGATTGGGGACAGCGCATGTCGGACGATTATATTTTGAGCACGGTCAACAACAACGAGATTCAGATTACAGAGCATGAGATCGGCCACGGTTTCGGCATGCCGGACTTCTATGGAGAGAATGATCGTCCGCAGGGAGGGTTCCCGGTGCCGACGATTATGTGGGCGGGCAACTCGGCGAAGATCACGGATTGGGATGTATGGCTGCTTCGCTATACCTGGAGCCAGCTCAAGCAGGATTCGCAGCGGTTCCGCTTGTAAAGAAGTGAATCATAACGCCGATCATTAAGGCAAAGGCTGGTCCATCATGACAAGTGGGCCGGCCTGTTTTTTTGCTGGGCTATCCTGCCGGGCATCGTCATCTGGAGATTGTACAGTTCGGAAGCGAAAGCGTAGTTTCGTTAAAGAAGACCGGTAAATCGGGCGGAGTGGAATTCCGTCCGTTTTTTTGCTATCCAGAATATCTAATTTTGTCTATTCTTTGTCGAGATTTTGTCGAGTTTGTAGTGATATGTTGGAAATACGCACTGTGTGGGATTGGCACATTCTTCCACATATACAGTGTGTAATAGCAAAGATGCTCGAAGGAGGGGAGACGACTAAGCATTGATCAGCGTCCCGCACACCCGCGGCCCTTATTCGGTCATCTGAAAGGGCATAGGTTTCGACGACGCGAAAGGGGTGCTGGGGCAAGCAAATATCGTAAGGAGAGCTTTGACATGAAACGAAGAGGTCGTGTAAGAACATCTTTAGTATCTTTCTGCATGGCGATAGTGATCGCCTTGCAGTCAGTGACGTTCTCTGCTGCAGCTTATGCGGAGAACGCGTCAGATGGTTTCGGGACAGCGGCCGAACCGTCGTCGGTATCTGAGGCGGTGTACGCTGCGCCAGACGAACCATCGTCAGTGCCTGAGGCGGTGTACGCTCCGCCGGTCAATTTTGCACTGATGGCGGCAGACCCGAAGGACAAAACGGCGGTGTTGGTGAACGCCAATCCGACGTTTAACCTCACAGTGAAGCAGGGTGACCCTGCGGTTGTGATTCAGCCGGGGGGCGAGATTAACGGACGGGACAACTTTACCATTGCCCTGAACGATATCGCCGTGCCGACCCAGGGCGACTATCCCAGTGCTCCGCCCGATACCGTAATTCAGCAAGGGGATTATGCCGTCCTGGATAAGACGACCTACTTCCCTGAAGTGAATTTAACGCCTGCAGGTCCTATGCCAATCACTCAAGGCAGCCTGAAAATTGCTACCGTTCAGTTTTTTGACGATTCCATCAAAATTACGTTTGATGGCGCAGGGGTATATGACGGCGGTAGAAACAGTGTCAAAATCGGCTTTTCCGCTAACGCCAAGGCGGCGGATCAGACCCCCGGCGGCGGCGGGGAAGCGAATATTTTCGGAGACGGCTATAAGTTTAAAAACTCGGCTTTGGTGCCGGAGTATACCATTGTCGCCAGTTCCTTAAGCAACGGCGGCTATGACAGCGGGATCAACAACCCCTCTTTTCAAGAGGGCGCTATTACATGGCGAGCGGTTGTGACTGCCACCGACAAGGATGATAAGACCATCCCCATGCCGCTGGACGGGTTGACCTTCTCTGATGAGCTTGCGAACGTCGGCGTATATGTGCCTGGGTCCTTCTTGGTGGATGGAATTGCGGCAGATCCTGCTTTTGCTGCTGATCGCACGCTTTCCTACAAGTTCCCAGAGGTATCCACTAAAGAAAACGTCAAAAGCAAGGCGACTATCACCTTCAAAACGTGGATTCCTAAGAAAGCTTATTACAATGAAAAGAACGGCAATTTTGCTGATCAGTATGGATGGTACCGCATTGATAATGCCGCAAAGCTTTTGGATGACACTGCCGATATGAAGGCTTTATCAAATACCCATCGGATTGCCATACGCCCTAACTGGATTGCAGTGAGCGGCAAGCCCAGCAAGAGCGGAAACGATACGCTGATCACATGGACGGTTGTGGTCAACCAGAGAATCAACAATAACAGCGTGCTGTCTAAATCCGGCTTGCAGAATGTTAAGATTGCAGACAAGCTGCCAGACGGGACGGATTTTGTGTCCGCAACCTATAAGAATGGGGACAACGGTACGAATACTCCAATAACCCGCAACGCTGCAGGGGAGTACGACATCGGAACCGTCATCGGCGGGAAACTGGACGGCCCTCTCTATATGACGGTCGTGACGAGGGTGACAGACAGCAGCAAGGCAACCTTCGACTATACAGCGCGTGCAAACTGGGAATTGAATGTAATGGATGAAGGAACCGCCATCCAGAACAACGATGCGACCGACTGGACCGCTCCCGCTGCCGTTGTGGAAACCGCACAGGTTAAAATCGGCGCACATGCCTTCACGAAAAGTGCCGCCACAACCACCGCACTGCACAACATCGCAGGCACCAAGTGGACGATAAACTTGACGCTGCAGTACAACCTGGATGCTCCAGTCGTCTATGATTTGCTGATTCATGGCGGTTCTCTCGATGTGCTGAATAATCTGGATGATGCGAATTATGATAAGATACCGAAGACAACTCTCGATGCCATCAGGAGCCAAATCGACGACAAGCAGCTCTGGCAGAAATACCGCGAGGGTACGCTGACTGTGAATAGCGGCGGACTGACCGGCAAAGTGATCCCCTTGACGGTGGACGGCGAGCCGGTGGCGGATCTTATCAAAGTGACCGGGTATAAAGGAGATGTGCCGGGGAGCGTTTCCTTTGAGGCCATCACAACCAACCCGGATAACCTGTTTAGCCAGGAAAACGCCGGAAACACATGGAGCAACCGGGCGCTGCTCTTCGATGGCGACGATTATATGAGTCGCGCCGAGGCCAACACCTCGAACTATGTGCGGATGTTGAACAAGGAGATGCTGTATGCCAACACGGTGGGTGTAGAGGGGGTTGCAGCCGATTGGAACCGAAATTATTATGGCCAATATAGCGGCAGCATATGGACGCGGTCAATTCTAGTAAACGATCCGAACTGGTATACGGACAACTCCCGTCCTGACAATTACATCCTGGCAGGCTATGACCGCAAGGATAGAACGGTCACTTTCCGGCTGGCGGTGAACATGCCGGGCTTCAATACGGAAGAGATGGCCAAGGATGGCGGCACCCGCGTAGCCAGCGACATCAAGCTGGTGGATACGTTACCGGATGGCTGGGAGTTTGTAGATCTTGCTCCGGGCGAGGCTTATAGGCTATATAAAGGTGGTACGGGCTATAGAACCGACGGTAAAGGCGGGAATGGTAGATATGCCCAGGCCGTTTCGGAAATTTCGGCGGGTACGCCTCAGCATGTAGTGAGCTTCTCCAAGAATGGCAATGTAGGCACATTCACCTTCTCCAAGCTGGAGAGTCCCTACGTCATTCTGGTTAAGGCGCGTCCGACCAATGCCAAGCTGGCGACCTACCAGATAGGCAACAATGATGCCGGTGAGAATCAGGCTGAGTTCTCCATGAAATGGGGAGACAAGTCTTATAGCACCACCGAAAAGCACAGAATCATTGTGCCTGTGCAGTCTCTGAGCAAGACGGCGAAAAAGCCTGTTTCCGGCGTGCAGGAATGGACAGTGAACTATACGCCTCCGTTCAAAATGGAGAAAGGCGTCTATTTGCTGGATACCCTTGCCAAAGGGCTGAAGCTGCGCAAAAATGCGGAGGGTGGTCTATCTCTCGAACCTTCCGATATCGCAGTTTATCCTGGCAAGATGAAGCCGGACGGCAGCCTGGAGCGTGACGGAGGGCCGCTGAATCTAGCGGATCCGAATAGTGAAGTGAAGGTTACCGCAGGCACAGACCCGGCAACTGGGGGATCGACGCTTAGGTTTGATTTTGCCGACCCGAACAAGTTCTATCAGATCGTTTACCAGACCGAATCTCAGGGCATGCAGCCGGGAACGGCCGGCAATTCCATCAAGCTGATGGGCGACGATACCCTTCCGCCGATCGAAGCGCAGAGCAGTATTATGCTGGACGCAAACGATGTGGCGGGAAGCGCAAATGAAAATGGGCTGCTCTACCTCCTGAAGATTGGTCCCGACGAGAAAACACCGCTGAAGGACGTCAAGTTCAAGCTATATAATCCTGATGGTACTCCGGCCAAGGATATGAACAACGATGAGATGGAAGAAAAAACGACTGGTCCGGACGGCAAGACGAGTTTCATTATTCAAGTACCGGGTGATTACTTGCTCAAGCAGACGTATATTGATCCTGATACTTACTTGCCTACGACTACGGTGTACCGGGTGCGTGTCATCGATGCGCCGGGTAAGCCTGTCCTCGTTGACGGACAGAAGGTGGATTCGAACAATCCGCTGAAGGTGCCCACACCGGCCCAAGGCAAGCTGACCATCACCAATAAGGTGGAGGGCAACGGTAGCGATCTGGGCAAAGTGTTCGAATACACCGTGATCTTCACCGGCGAAGGCAAGGATGGAGAGTATACCTATAAGAAGCCGGATAATACGTTTGGCACGATCAAGAGCGGAGACAAGATTAACCTCAAGAACGGGGAATCTGCAACGCTCCCGGCACTGCCAGCGGGTCTGACCTATACCGTAACCGAGGCCGATTATACAACCGTTGACGGTTACACGACTGAGCCGGAGACGAGAGAATATTCCGGCACAATCGTGAATAAAAACGACCACAAAGCGGATTTCGTCAACAAGCGAAACGTTCACAATCTGATCGTCAGCAATACCGTCACGGGGATCGGTGCAGAGCGGGACAAGCCGTTTAAGTACACGGTGACCTTTGATGGTACAGGTAAGGGTCAAACCTACAACTATGAGCATTCAGACGGTAAGACGGGCACGATCACTTCTGGTGGCACCTTCGAGCTCAAGCATGGTGAGACCTTTAAAATTAAAGACCTTCCCGACAACTTGAAGTATACGATCACCCAGGACGGTTACAAGAACGACGGCTACGCGACCACCCCTGAGACATTGGTTGATGAGGGCGTCATGGCGGGCGCCGATCGCGAAGCGGACTTCTCCAATGAACGGACCGTCAACAAGCTGACGATCAGCAATACGGTCATGGGCAACGGCGGCGACAAGACGAAGGAGTTCGAGTACACCGTCATCTTTGAGGATACAGGCAAGGATGGAAGCTACGCGTATACGAAGTCGGATGGCAAGACGAATACACCGGGCACGATCAAGTCTGGCGAATCCTTCACACTTAAGGATGGAGAGACGCTGGAAATTGTGGGTCTGCCTAAGGATCTGAAATACACTGTGACTCAGAAGGACTACACAACTGACGAATATGTGACCACGCCTGAGGAACGGCATTATACCGGGGTCATGGTGGGCAAAGATGAAGTTGCCCCGTTCACGAACGTGCGAGTCATCGAAGGCGGCCTGATCATCAGCAACACGGTTAAAGGCAAAGACGACGACAAGAAGAAGCCGTTCACGTACACAGTCACCTTCACAGGCGAAGGAGCGGACAAATCCTACTCCTATGAGAAGTCGGACGGCAGCAAGGGCACGATCACGAGCGGAGACACCTTCGAGCTTACAGATGGCCAAACGTTCGTTGTGCAAGGACTTCCGACGTATCTCAAGTATTCGGTGACCCAGGGTGATTATTCGAAGGACGGTTATGTGACGGATCCTGTGAGTTTTGAACGCACAGGCACCATTCCGGAGAAAAAAGTGGCCGAAGCACACTTTGTCAATACCCGCCCGTATCTGGAAGGTGTGTTGCGTGACAACAACACAGGAGAAATCATTCCGAATGCGGAAATCATTGTGACTAACAAGAAGACCAACGAAACGCAGAAGATCCGGACGAATGAGAAGGGTGAATATTCCGTCCCAGCTGCGGCCGATACCGACTATACGATCACATATACGAAGTGGTATCAGGCAAGCGGGAAGGATGTCCCTGTCGAGTTCACGCAAAAAGCAAATGTGGACGGCAGCGTGAAGGACGAGACCGTTCCGGCGGACATTACGGCGGTAGGGATCGTTCTGTTCAAGCAGTTGGATGGAACAACTGAGTTATTCAACGAGTCGTTTACCAGCAATATGCGTATCTATTTGAAGGACAAGAACAACAAGTATATTGAGGAAAACGGCAAGCCCAAGGCGTTTCCGATGGCTTCGAACGGAACTTTCTCCGTGGAAGGGCTGAGCGAGCAGAAGTACACCATGGAAGTTCGCTATCAAGCCGAGACCGGCGAGGAACTGCTCATCAAAGTGACACAGCTGGACGTAAAGGCAGACGGAGAGCTGAATATCTCCGAGGAATTGGTCGACCCTTACGGTACGGTTTATGATGAAACGACAGGAAATGCCACCACTGGGAAGAAAATTGAGGGAGCCAAAGTTACACTGTATTATGCGAATACGCAGCGGAATGTAGAAAAAGGGCGCATTCCGGATACGAAAGTAACGCTCCCTCCGTTTCCGAATTTTCCGCCGCACGACAACGCGAGCCCAGAGCAGGATAGCGACGCAAATGGCTTCTATGCGTACATGGTGTTTCCTGAAGCGGATTACTATCTGATCGTAACGAAGGACGGATACGAGACGTACAGGAGCGATACGATCTCTGTCGATTTTGACATTGTAAAACACGACGTGCCAATGAAGCCAATCCGTTCCGGTGGCGGTAGTGGCGGCGGCGGTGGCGGAAATGGACCCGAGCCAGAGCCTGAACCGGGCAAGCCCCAGCCGCAAAATCCTGTGTCTGGCAACGGCGATAGTAGAAGCGACAATGACGTCAATGGAGCTGACAACGTCGGCACTCCAGTTGACGACAGCAACACCGAAACCGGCAACGTCAACAGCCCAACCGACGACGGCAACGCCGACATTCCGACCGACAATAGCAACACCGAAGTCGGCAATGTCGACATTCCGAGCGACAACAGCAACACCGAAGTCGGCAACGTCGGCATTCCGAGCGACAACAGCAAACCCGAAACCGGCAGCGTCGATATTCCAACCGGCAACGGCAGCAGCGAGCTGGATGATGTTCCGCAAACCGGGGATAACAGCGCACCGCCAACATTCTATATGGCTTTGGCGCTGATGTCCTTGATTACGATCGGACTTTGTCTGCTCGGCAGCAAGAAGAAAAAGCACATCCAGTAAACCGGAAAGGCGGTAAGAAAATGAGTAAAACCAAAAAAATTCTTATCGCCGTTTCCTTTCTTCTGTTGGTATTTTCTCTCTTCGAAATGGCGAGAACTTTCCTGCAGGATTACGCTGAACGGAAGAAAATTGTAGAGTTGTCAAAAGTTTGGGGAGAAAAGTCGGGCAAAGACGGAGGGGAGGCACTCCCCTCCTCTTTGATCATGAAGGCGGGCAAGCCGGTCATGCTTCCCGAATTTCGCGAGCTTTACGAGAGGAACCCGGACATCGTCGGATGGCTGAAGATCGACGGCACCCGAATTGAGTACCCGGTCATGCAGAATCCACAAGATGCGCAGTTCTATCTCAATCATGATTTCGATAAAAAGAAAAACAAAGGCGGCCTCCCATTTTTGGACGCTCACAGCCGGATCAACGGTTCGGGCATTTTGCTGATTCACGGACATCACATGAAAAGCGGATGGATGTTTAAAGACTTGGTGAAGTACAAGAAAGAAAGCTTTTATAAGGAGCATGCAACGTTCCAGTTCAATACGCTTTACGAAAAGGAAGAGTATGAGATTATTGCTGTAATTCTGTCAAAAGTTTATCGCAAATCGGACGACGTTTTTAAGTACTACCGGATTGACAACGTAAGTACGCCCGCCGAGTTCGATTCGTATGTACAGAACATCAAAAAACTCGCTCTTTACGACACCGGCGTGACAGCCCGCTATGGCGACAAGCTTATTGTACTGTCGACGTGCGAGTACTCGACCGACAACGGCCGGTTGGCGGTGGTCGCCCGAAAGCGTAAATGACGATATATACAACAACCGCTGTCGGCTATACTGCTGACGGCGGTTGTTTTTTGAATCAATGTTAGATTGGCGTTTGTTTATTGCGCTACATTATGCTACGTCACGTTTCCATCTGTTGCACCCGCTTCAAGTATGCAGTGACGTTTCTGTCATCATCAAGCGGATACTCGTAATTCAACTGTTCCGCAACCTCTTTCGCCGTGCCGCGAAATAAATCCAATGCGGTGAACAAGGCGTTCCACACTGCTTCATATGTTCCCTGCGGATAAGTGGACATCAATGCCAGCCAGCTCTGCTTCGGCAGGTAGTTTTCCAAATACTTGCCGTTTTTTCCCGTGCTAAGAGAGAAACCGGTGTCCAAACCAACTTTCCACTCCAGCATTTTGATCAGCATAGGTCTTACACACATGTTCAAGTGGTCCATTGCGTAAGTCATTTCTCGTCTCCACAAGCCTTTGGCCACATAGGTGGAAACCCACCAAAATTCGTTGCAGCAATCTGCGTAAAGTGCGGCTGACGGACGCTTCACCCAGTAATCTTGATCGGTTGGTTCCGGGAGATGGGGTAGAGCGCAATCCTTATCCAGCAGGACAATGGATAGTTTGTCGCCGTTGATCCAATTTGCTTTTTTCTCGACAGGACAAAGGGTAAGATCGATCCGGTTGCCATCCGAGAACAGCATAAGATAAGAGTAGTTCCCATCCAATTCAGGCGGAAGCAGCTTCATGTCTTCCGGCGTTTGCATGATGATCCGGCTTCCGAAGCAGTCCACCCAATGTTTATCCGCGATAAAAGAATTCATGTCCGTAACCAAAAACACAATATCGTAATCCTGAAATCTGTCTTTCGGCGCGTTCGGATTCGTTCGCGATCCGTTCATCCCAACCGCGCGGACCCGGTTATCATTTTTTGCGTAGTCCAAAATCATTTGCATCATTTCTTGTTCGCCTCTCATCCTGGACCCAGCCTCCCGTTTTTTTATTTGGATGTTGTTAATTAAGAAGGAGGGCGGGCCGCGGATTCGATAGAAATAAAGCGCTCTCCTGAAAAAACGTTACAATTTATCCAACTGCTTTTTCATAAGTTGCTGCCTCCCTTTATCTTAATTACTCAACTTTCGCGGAACCAAAAGGTTTAACCGCTGATGCTGCCTATTTATACCGCCTGGTCGGATGGCGGGCAAAAGTGTGCTTGACCGGGCTTAGCTCTGACCATTAATTGCAAATCATACAGCTAACTTTATATCCATTGGCCCAAACATTCGTTTAATTGCATTTCATACAACTATCTCCTCGTCTCTTTGCCTTTTCTACGAAAGATAGCGGAGCAATTGCAGGTTTTACACTTAATCAAGCGCTGTGGCAGCATTTGCGGATAAGTAATTGTACATTTTGCAACTATTCCATTTAACAATGGGCCAAGAAAGCTGGAGTATGAAGCAGTTACGCTCAGGTGGGGCGATCGCTTTATTACAACTACTGGATATGATCCACGAAGTCGCCTCGAAAACCGGGAGGAGCTTTCTCCTTTGATCCAATGTCAACACTCAGGTCTGGATAGCTGCTTCGCCCAGTTACATCAACGCTTATTTGCCAAATCCGTGTTGCGAAAGTTGAGTTGATCACTACGTTATATTCTATCACACGCCCTTGCCCGGTTAACTGTCCTCATTGTTTCCGGGTAGCGAGACTCTACTATGCTGTTAAATTTCGACACAAATACGAACGTACATTCCTGTATTTTGTGATATGATTTTCTCAAACCATGGTGTTGGAGGAAATAATATGAAACAGCTGTTAACTTCCGAACTGGATGAGTTTTTAACATTTGTCAGGTCATTGGACAGTTTGAATGATGAAGTTTGGTTTTCACCAATCGGTGAGGGGAAATGGAGCATCCACGATATTATCGTCCACATCATGAAATGGGACGAATACTTCAATCGGGTTACTTTTCAGGCGCTGGCCGAAAGCGAGTTCCCGGAATTAACCGAGCACCCGGATTATTTAGGATACAACGAGCTATCCGTACTTTACGGAAAAGGGATGACCAAAAAGGCGGCGATGGAAGAAACGATACGAAACCGTGAGCTTATGATCGATCATCTGAGCAGGCTGGAGGATCGTAAATTTACGATGGTTTATCCGGGCAAGCGCGGGTTCACGTTGGAGTCCTATATCAGAGAATTTTTTATTTCTCATGATCAGCATCATATGAAACAGATCAAGGACTCCTTGGATTAGACGATCCCGCCCCCTGTTTATACGGGAGTTATTTTTTCGACCGGCTCACGCATTGTTTGATCTTTCCCACGGTCAACAGCAGCAGGGGAAGGCCTACCATGTTGACGGGAAGCGCGACGGGAATCCAATAATTGAGCAAGTAATGGTTGACCGCTTCGGCTACGTTCTGCGGAATCAAGGCGAAAAGAAGGATGACCGGCGCGATGAACCAGATCATGAATCGCCAATTTTCAATATTCAGAAATTGCGCCGTCCCGTAGCTGGTTATGAACAAATATATCGCCAGTTTGATGAACACGCTGGCGAACCAAACGATAATCGGCAGCGGATCAAGGTTTTCGATAAATCCGAATATCGATATTTTCCGGGACATTTCAAAAAAAGGATACCACATTTTGGAGGTTAGCGTCACCCCGATTGTCGTCGTAGCTATCGTCATGGCGATCAGGACGACAAACACGGCCACAATCACCGCTGCGAAGGCGTACCGCCCCCCTTTGCGCGGGGTGGTCAAAAAGCAGGCAAGCAGAAGATACTCTACGGAGTGTCCAAGATAGGAGGCGGGGGCAAGCGAACCTTTGAGTATCGCCGCGATGCCGCTGTCCGCGTACACGGGAAGCAGGGAATTCAGGTTCACGTTGTTGATGCTGGCGAGCAAGGTAAGAAACACCATGATGATGACGATGGGGCCGAGAATCTCGCTGCAGCGGGCGATCGTTTCAATTCCCCCCGAATAAGTCGCATAGACGATCAGGGCAATCATAATCAACATAATCGCCCAACTCGGCGTCAGCGGCAGCATCATGACATGGATGACGTCGTTAAATTGCCGCAAAACGATTGGGAGGATGGTGTACCATTGAATGAAGTAAACCAGTATAACCGCTTTGCCCAGCCATTTCCCCAAGAGGGTCTGGGATAATTGAATTAAGTTCTGGTCCGGGTGCAGCAGTGTCGTTCGTGTGGTTATCAAGGTAACCAGAAATGCAATGCAGCCGGCAACGATAATGGACATCCATATATCCTGCCTGGCCGCGCTTACGCTTGGGGTTAACGTCATGATTAAGGTCATTCCCATAGCCATCAAAGTGATCATCCAGAAAACCTGCATGCCGGTTACCTTCATGCCAACCATCCTCAATTCTTTTGTTGATCATTCTTTAATAAGATGTCCGGCAGCCTGTGTTCTTCCGAATCGCTCGATTCGGACATCGATATTCACTTCGACCGGAATCGTCGGGTACATCGCATCCCATTGCTCCTTAAGATTCTTCCAGGCATAAGGGTGGTCGATATGGACCTGCCTGCCGAATCCGAATATATCCGATTTGAATTTCTGTTGAGAGATCGAGACGGCGTTTTCCATCGCTTTTTTCAGTTCGTCTTCAAATGTCCGTTCCAGGCGATCGTGTACCTCCGACTTGGCCATGTCGAGCTCCGTGTCGTTGGCGCTGATTCTGCCCGTTACCGTAAGATGAACGGTGATTTCGGGCTTCTCCTCAATCATTCGGGTGTGAATATTCGTCTTCACTTTCAAGATGCTTAGACTAACGGTTCCTTTATATTCGGGTTTCGGGGTATCGAACTGTACCACCCAGCTCAATGCCTGGATATTTTCCCGAAACAGGCGAAACGCTTTCTGCTCGTCTCCGGAAAGAAATCCGACCAGCTTGTTATCACGGTAAGCCGCAATTGTGTCCAGTGTGAAGGTCGGATTTCCGGTCCCATCTTTTGTAACCCGGATGCCCGCGGTTACCGGAGACTTCCCATAGGTGGCGAGCGCATCCAAAAACTCGTCGGTTCTGACGGCCAGGGTGAAATCGCTCTGCATAATGTTGTTTATGCCGACGGCGGGAATTTCCTCGAGCAGGTAAGGGGTGCTGAGGACCTCTTTGGCCGTCGTTTCATAAGCGGTTACGATATAGCTGTTATACCTGCTTTCCGGGGAGCGCAATAGCGTATCCAACACCTGGTTCAATCCGTGTCTGCCGAGACTTTCGCCGATGACGATCACTCTCCGGTGTCCCAGATCGATGCTCCGCGACAATTGCTGCTGCTCCTTGTTCAGGGTATCGATGCCGTTCTTTCCTTCTTTCGTAAGAACTACAAACGACTTTTTTCCTTTGGATTGCACGGGAGTCGGAAGTCCGATCGGCAAGGCGACTTGCAAGGAAGTAACCATTTCCCCGCTTTCGGACAGATCGAGACCGGAAGCCGTGACAAAAGCAAGCTCGTCCATCTCCTTGCGGTCCCAGCATCCCGTAAGCATGGCGAGACAACACCATAAAGCTGTGAACGTGAAGGCGATTCGGCGAAAATTCATTTCTTCTTCAGCTCCAATTCCTGCCCGACGCGGCGCTGCCGTTTATTAAGTACCTGCCAAGGAGCTCTAAAGAAAACGTCGAGTAACCCTTCCAAATGAAACGGAGCTACAGGTGACAGGTAAGGGACGCCGAAGGACCGCAGATTGGTTAAGTGAATCAGAATGGCGATCAAACCGGCCCCGAATCCGTAAAGCCCGAATGTCCCGGCGCAAATCAGCAGCGGAAAGCGCAAAAGGCTGACCGCCTGGCTCAAATTCGGATTGGGAATCAGAAACGAGGCGATCCCCGTCAACGACACCACAATAACGAGGGGCGCCGATATAATGCCGGCCTGAACGGCCGCTTGTCCGATAACCAGCGCGCCTACGATGCTGATGGTCTGCCCGACGGGACGCGGCAAGCGGACGCCGCCCTCGCGAAGCGCCTCGAACGTGACCTCCATCATGAGCGACTCCATAAGCGCCGGGAACGGAACAACTTCCCGCGATGCCGCAAGGGTCATCGTCAACGACGACGGGATCATTTCGGATGATAAGTTGTGACCGCTACGAAGATGGAAGGCAAGGCAAGAGCCAGGAAAGCGAACAAATACCTCAACATACGCAGCATGGAAGCGAACAGGAAATTGATGTAGTAATCCTCGACCGTCTGGAATGCGAACCAGAACGTCACGGGCAGGATCAGCGCAAAGGGCGAGCCGTTTACAAGCACGGCTACTTTGCCTTCGATCAGCGAGGCCGACACGGCATCGGGCCGCTGGGTCGACTGAAGCAACGGAAACGGAGACCGGGGATGATCGCTGATCAACTCTTCAATATACCCGGAGGTCAGTACGCTGTTCATATCGATTTTGTTCAGCCTCCGCCGGACCTCTTCTACTATGTTTTGGGCTGCCAGGCCGTCGATGTAGACGATTGCCACCTCGGTTTGTGACGTCGTTCCTAAGGTAATATTCTCCATCTTAAGCTGCGGCGTCCGGATAATATGGCGAAGTAGAGCCATGTTGACATCGATTCTCTCGATAAAGCCGAGCCGCGGGCCGCGAATCACCGATTCGGTGCTGGGCTCTTCCAGCTGGCGCTGCAGTTTGTTCCTGATCTTGATGGATAATGCCTGCCTGGAAGACTCGAAAAATAAGACGACCTCGCCATTGACGATGCGCCCGCCAGCTTCCTTCAGATTTGATACCGTTTCCATTGAGACAATCGATGGCAGATGATGCTTCAAGCGTTCAATCAACTGCTCCGGGGACTCAGCTTCTTTGGGATCCAGCTTCATTAACGGCGTTAACAATCCTTCGTCCCAAAGCGTATGATCGACCAACACCTCGAGATACACCGCCAAGCAGGGAAGTGAATGAACAATATAAAATTTCCGCGTGACCAGATCGGCGCAATGCATAAAAGCCTGTCTGATTGCCGCTTCGTTGAGGTCGAGACTGTCAGATAACGGCGTGTCGGGAGTCGGGTCGATCCCTGCCAGCTTTTTTGTCAGGCGTTTCGATAGACGTGTGTTTTTCAACAAGCTTCACTCCAATAGGTTCATGCTTAATAGGGTATCCTGCATCTTCCAGTTTATTCGGGAACAAAGCAAAGGGCGGTGCCAGAAAGGCTCGGCCGGCGAAGTTTGAATAAATTTCCTATGAGGCATGCATACTTCAACCATAAGATTTTGGAAAAGAGGCGGGGAAAAAAGGAGATGAAGAGCTTTGGCAAGGCGATCGTTTTTTTGGCCATAGTCGCATTATCGGGCGTTGCCCTGTATTTTTCCGTGACCCTGCCGCCGGGCTAAGCGAAATATTTAGCCGCAAGTTTTTCGGCCGTCCGGGTGGCCAGCGCCTGGGTCGTCAGCGTCGGATTCGGACCTCCGATTCCGTTGAAGTGAACGCTATTGTTGGCGATATATAGCCGTTTGACCTGATAAGCTTCGCAGTTCGTGTCTACGACGAAACCCATGCGCATGGTGCTTTCCAAATGAAGCTGAAAAGCGAAAGGAGTATCGGAGCGGATGATTTTTTTGGCACCGGCCGCTTTCAAGGATTCGCAGGCGTATCTGGCCAGCCGATCGCGCCTTTGCAGCGTTTTTGCGCTCGGGGTGTAATGCACGACCGGGATTGGCCCGTTCTCGTCCTTTAACAGCGGATCTACTTCGACCCGATTGCGGTAAAGCGTTTCGTCATCCGTCAGCAGCAAATAAGTCAAATATTACGCCCTAGAAGAAGAAAAGCAGCAGTTAGGGGGTTCCCTGGCTGCTGCTTTCTTGTTTTAGGTATGGTTTGAAGCCAGAGGTTTCAGGATGGTGTCAACCAGTCCTTCAATATAAGTCTCATCAGGTGTTTGCTTATGGACGATAAAGCGATGGTATACGGGAGCGAAGATCAAATCCAGCGTAATCTCCGGATCAAGGCCGGGCAGAAGCTCGCCGCGTTCGATTCCGGCTTCGATAAACCGTTTCGCCTCGTTCCGCTTGGGGAGGAGATAGGAGGTATGAAATGCCCGCACCACCTCCGAATCCGCTTCGCCGCCGGCTATGACGGACAGCATGGAGCGCCCGAGCGGCTGGGCGAACAGGTCAGACATCGCTTTTAACTGGCGGATGAAATTGTCCCGTACCGAGGCGGTTTCGTCAAAGTCGATCCGGGGGGATAACAGGGTCAGGAACGCTTCCAGCACAAGCATCTTTTTGTCGCGCCACCACCGGTAGATCGTCGCTTTGCTCACACCGGCGTGGGCGGCGACGCCGTCGATGGTTAGAGAAGGATATCCGGACTGTTCCAGCAACTCGAGCGTTGCTTGCAATATGGCGTTTCTGGATGCTTCGCTGCGCGGCCGGCCCGCGGACACGTTGGTTCTGGCGGTCATTTTTTCATCTCCTGTAACCGTTGGTATATCTTTGGCCTAATCATATCATACCGCCGCAGTGATTTACACCGATGCGGCACCGCCTGACGCCGCCCGGGATCCCGGCTCCCGCTCCGGCTTCTTCTCCCTCCACGCCTGCTCAAGCGCGAGCGCCACGATCATTCCCACCATTACGCCGTTTCCAAGCAGATACTGAAACAGGGCCGGCAGGGTGTTAAACAAATCCTGAGGCAGAAACATGACGCCGGTTCCAAACGAAAGCGCCAGTCCCAAAATCGTCAGCCGTCGTTCGTCCAAAGCTTCTTTCAAAATGGAACGCATGCCGATGCCGATCATTTGGGCAAAAGAAGCGAGCATGGCCGCATTCGCCACCTGCGCGGGCAGCAGGGAGAGGACGGAATATATGCCCGGTACGAACGAGACGAGAATGAGTAGTTTCTTTGGCCGGTGAGCCGGACGAAACCCGCTGAAATCGTTAACGGAACGACGCCGATAGCCGCGAACAAGGAGCAGAACACGTTCGACAATCCAGCGGCGATGCCCCCATGGTTCAACGATTTTTCCCGGCTTTCCGGCTGCGTCTGGTCCGCAACGAGCTCCATCGCCGACCTGCTTGCGATTACGCTGGAGATCAGGATAAAGGCCACGATGATGGAAGTGACCAACATGCCGCTGTTCATGGCCGGCATTCCCCAAGCAAACAACTCCGGGGCCCGGAACAATGAAGCAGATTTAGATATCGTTCCAACCCCAGACACGCAAGCGTATGCGGCCCATCCGGCGATGACGCCAAAGAGGACCGCATAGCTTCGCATCCAGCTTTTGCCCCAAATCGACAATGCCAGCACGAGCAAGAATACGGCGAAGGAAAGAATGATGCTCGTTGGGTCGACGGAAACGGAAGCGGAAGCGCCGTTTAGCCCGACCATCCCCTTTAGCATCGTCCCGCTGAGCTGCAGTGTCAGCATGATTAAATATACGCCGGTAACCAGCGGGGTGAATACGCGCAGCATGATCCGCACCCAGCCGAGTAGGCTGATCAGAACGACGGCAAGCCCCGTGATGAGCATGCCGCCTTCCAGAAGCTGCAGCATATGCTTGGGATCGCTGCCTTGCGAGGCGGCCAATTGCCCCATCAGTACGAAAATCCCGACCCAAATGCCGGCCGGACCGTCCGCAATCGGCAGGCGGTGCCCAAACCAGCCGGTGATTAGCGAGGAAATGCCGACCACGAAAAACATGCGCTGAATCAAACCGATGATTTCGCTGGAGGACAGATGAAAGATTTGCCCCACAACAATCGGAAGAATCAAGGAATTGGCCACCAAAAATACGAACCACTGAACCGAAAATATCCCGGTTTTGAAAACTCGCTGATTCATTAATTACGCTCCTCCTTCTGCTTATTATAAAACGAAACGTATCGTTTCTAAATATAATCGAATATCGTGGGATTGACAAGAAGAATTTCAAGCAAGTAAGGAAATAATATTTCTGCTGAGCCAAAGGGTGAGCAATTGGGAAGAAATATTTATCAAGATCCAATGATATACTTATGGTTATATAAAAAATATCGAAGCACAGAGAGGGGATGACCGTGAGCCGCGTAGACAGGTCAAGCAACAATCCGCCAATGAATCATTGGAAAAGAAACATTATTCTCTTTTTAAGCAGCCAGACGATCTCACTGTTTGGTTCATCTTTGGTCCAGTATGCCATCATGTGGTATATTACGCTGAATACGAAGTCCGGAATGATGATGACGCTCTACATCCTCTGCGGCTTTATTCCGACATTTATTTTATCCCCGGTTGCCGGCGTATGGGCCGACCGTTACAACCGGAAGCTGCTTATTATGCTGGCGGACGGAATGATCGCGACGGTAACGCTGGTACTCGCGCTGCTGTTTTTGCTGGGCTACGACGCGACCTGGCTCCTGTTTGTGATCTCCGCGGTGCGCGCGTTGGGGACCGGGGTTCAAACCCCGGCGGTGAGCGCGATTTTGCCGCAGATCGTGCCGAGCGATAAGCTGACGAAGGTCAACGGGACCAACGGAAGCTTGCAGGCGGTGATTATGTTCGTATCTCCGATCGTAAGCGCCGCGCTGTTAACCGTAGCGTCCATCGAGATGATCTTTTTCATCGACGTCGTGACCGCCGCCATCGCTATTTTAACGCTGCTGCTGTTTTTCCAAATTCCGGTTCACCAAAAAGCCGCCGGCGGACAAACGACAGGGTATTTCAGCGATATGAAGCAAGGTTTGAATTACATCAAAAACCATGCTTTTCTGAAGACGTTTTTTGTGTATTTTGCCATATTTATGGTGATGATGGCCCCTGCCGCCTTTTTGACGCCGCTCCAGGTAACGCGTACCTTCGGGGATGAGGTATGGCGGCTCACGGCGATTGAAATCGCCTTCTCCGTCGGCATGATGGCCGGGGGAGGACTGATCGCCGCATGGGGCGGATTTCGCAACAAAATTCACACGATGGCCGCCGCGAGTCTTTTGATGGGCGCCTGTACGTTTTTGCTCGGCGTCGTTCCGTTCTTTGGGATCTATTTGTTGTTTATGGCCGTTTTCGGCGTGGCGATGCCGATTTTCAACACCCCGACCAACGTGCTGATCCAGGAAAAAGTGGATGAGAACTTCTTGGGCCGCGTATTTGGCGTGATCGGTATGATATCGACTTCGATGATGCCGGTCGGCATGCTGATTTTCGGCCCGATCGCCGACGTCATTCAAATCGAGTGGCTGCTGATCGGTACCGGTTTGCTGATGCTGATTCTCTCGGTGTTTTTGGGCCGAAACCGGGTATTGCTTGAAGCGGGCAAACCTTCGTTAAAGGAATCCTCGGCATAGTTGAACTATATAAGGAAATACTCATATACGGGAAATGGTGTGGCTGTGAGGCTGCACCATCTTTTTTTGGAGCAAATTTGTATTCGCCAATATATTGACTTCAAGTCAATCAAACTTCTGAATGAGGTGAAGAAGCTGGCTAGAAGAACGGATGATTCCGAGTTTGTCAAAGAATACGACGTTAAGGAACATAAGTTTATGACGATGGAAGAAGAAAGACGCGAGCGTATCATCGATGCGGCACTAAAGGAGTTTTCCAAAGGTTATACGGCGGCGAGCACCGATGTCATCGTGAAGGAGGCGGGGATATCCAAGGGCCTGTTGTTTCATTACTTTGGGTCCAAAAGAGGTTTTTTTCTGTTTCTCATTAAATATGCTTCGGACCTGATTATTGCCGAATATGAAAAGGTTATTTCAGAAAGCTGCGACTTTCTTGAAAATATCAGAAGAGTATCAAAGCTGAAGGTTGAACTGTCTTCCCAATACCCGCTTGAAATCGGCGTTCTGACAAAAGCTTATGCCGCCATGAAAGAAGTATTTCCGGAGGGGCTGCCCGGCGATTTGTTGAATTCTCCCTTGCTTGCGATACAGCAAGTCTGCCAAAGATCCCATAATGACAGAACGTTGTTTAAGGAAGGCATCGATGAGGAAAAGGCGAAAAACATCATGATATGGACGATAAACGGTCTGCTCGACAGTCAATTCCGGTATGGCGATGATATCGCCGCCTACAAAGCACATTCTGATGAACTGGTCAAAGGGCTCGAGGAGTATCTGCAAATTCTGCGGACAGCCTTATACCGGTAAAAGGAGGGGCCCCGTTATGTTTATTGATGTCGCCAACCTAAAGAAAAGCTATACAACGGACGTGGTCAAAACCGAAGTTTTAAAAGGAATCGGGATGCAGCTGGAAAAAGGAGAGATCGGCGTGATCCTTGGACCTTCGGGCTCAGGAAAATCCACGCTGATGAATATCCTCGGCGGGATCGATCGCGGCGACAGCGGCAGGGTGATCGTCGGCGGGACCGAGATCAGCCGGTTGAATGCCGACAAGCTGACCGATTATAGGCGCGAAAATATCGGTTTCGTTTTCCAGTTTTACAACCTGGTGCCCAATCTTACCGTTGCCGAAAACATTGAAGTGGTTTCCAATATCAGCAAATTCCCTCTGAATACGGACGAGGTTTTAGCGGCGGTGAGAATAAAGGATAAAAAACACCGCTTCCCCAGGGAGCTCTCCGGCGGCGAGCAACAAAGGGTTTCCATTGCCAGGGCGATCGTCAAAAATCCGCAGCTGCTGCTGTGCGACGAGCCGACCGGTGCGCTGGATTTCGATACGTCCCGCAGCATCTTGCAGCTTCTGCAGCAGGTAAACCAAACCTACGGGACCACCATTTCGCCTCTGGCATCCATGGTCGTATTCGTTGCGGAGGTGGCGTTTCTCATCGGAATGATGATCATTTATGTCGTAACCTCCATGATCATTGAGGAAAACAAGAGTACGATTTCGCTCATGAAGGACTTCGGATACCGGAAAAAGGAAGTCAATTCCCTGGTCCTTAACAGTTCCACGGTAGTCGTCGCGGCTGGATATATCCTGGGCATATTGCTCAGTTTTGCCGCTATGGGAGACTGGATGAAAGCCATTGAAAACAGCGCTCCTTTTGCCATGCCGGTGATCATTGACCCGCTTTACATCGGGGTTGGATTCGTCATTGTCATGTTCTCCAATGAGCTGTCGAAGCTGCTTTGCAGAAAAAAAGTCCATGCCGTTTCGATGAGCGAAGCCTTGAAAGCGGGAACGGAATAGAAGAGTTGTGCTTTTGCTGTTGAGGCCGCAACCAAATGGGATTGCGGCCTTAATCTTATATATATCCACTTTCGGCATGAGCGATCTTATATTGACAGGATAGTGCATTAAGTGTTTAATGTGTATTGTAGTAATACACACTAAAGGAAAGATGGCTGATAAGATGAAAATCCTCATATCTAATACATCAGACGTTCCGCTATATCAGCAAATTAAAGACCAAATAAAAGATGCGATTTTTCAGGGCGAGTTGGTTGAAGGTGACTTGCTTCCCTCCATTCGTAGCTTTGCAAATGACTTAAAGGTTAGCGTACTAACTATTAGACGGGTATATGACGAAATGGAAAAAGAAGGTTTTGTTGTAAGTCAAGTTGGAATTGGTACATTTGTTTCGGCCCAAAATTTGGAAATTCTTCGAGATTCCAAGCGACGCCTTGTTGAACAAAAGATGCAGGATATGATACAGACGGCAAAAATGCTTAATATTAGCAAAGAAGAACTAAACGCAATGATGGAAATATTGTACGAGGAGATTTAGACGATGAATAACATTTTGGAAGTTTCAGGACTTTGTAAGTCATATCGGGATTTTTCTTTAGAAAATGTGAGTTTCTCTTTGCCGGAGGGGTGTATCACCGGGTTTATCGGTATTAATGGAGCTGGGAAAACTACTACAATTAAAACCATCCTGGGCCTTGTACAAAGACGCTCTGGAACAGTAAAAGTATTTGGGAAAGAATTGGATAAACATGAAAGGGAGCTAAAAAATCGTATTGGCGTTGTGTTGGATGGAGGCAGTTTCTATGATGATTTGACAATGGCTGAAATGAAAAGCGTTATCGCTCCAGCTTATTCCAAATGGAATGATAAAACCTTTAAGGAATACATGGAGAGCTTCTCTTTGAATTCCCGGCAAAAGATTGCGACGCTGTCAAAAGGTATGCGCATGAAATACGCTTTGGCTCTAGCCCTTTCCCACGAAGCTGATTTGCTTATAATGGATGAGCCAACAAGCGGTCTTGATCCTTTGATAAGGAGTCAACTTTTAGCAATAATCAAGGATTACATGAAACAGGAGGGCAAAGGAGTCTTTTTTTCAACGCATATTACCTCTGATTTAGATAAGGTTGCCGATATGCTCATCCTGATCGATCAAGGGAAAATCATTTTTGAGCAAGAAAAAGACACCTTGCTTGAGGGCCATCATGTCGTAAAGGGCGATATTAATGCGTTAAACAGCAAAAATAGATCTCTGTTTCTGAATCTTCAAGCTACAAATTATAGTTTTACCGGCATCACAAAGCATTTGCCGGATGTTCAACAAATGATGTCTGATATTGTGATTGAACGGCCCACTATTGAGAACATTATGTTGGCTTATATTGAAAGGGGGCTAAAAGGATGATTCCGCAGTTGGTTAAGAAAGATTTTCTATTATCCAAAAATTTCTTTCTCATTATTATGGCAATGGTTATCGGGCTACCTCTATTTATTGCAAGTCGCAGTCCAGAAATCTTGGGTGTCGGCTCTTTTATGCTTACGGTCATTTTTGCTGAGTTAATATTAGGGCAGTATGTCGCAATGATAGAGCTGAAATATCCAAAGGTTAATGCTTTGCTGTGTGCCGCTCCTTTTTCGCGCAGCGATATTGTTGTGGCTAAGTATATCCACTTTCTGCTGGTTTTTGTTTGTTGTTGCGTTGTATATGGTTTGACCACCTTGATGATGCCATCGATTCCCTCAATCACTCCTTTTGCGATTTTGATGACTTTATTAATACACGTTGTCATATACGGAATATATACTCCTTTTCAATTTAAATTCGGAGTGGAAAAAACCAAATATGCTTTTATGATTATACTTTTTGCGGCTTCATTTGGAACACCTCTGATTTATAACATAGTTTCGGGAATGGATCTCACCATTTTTTCAAACCTGCCGGAGGGCATGAAATACCTGATATTAATTACTCTTGTTGTTATGATTTTAGGTATTTCTATAGCTATGTCGATTAAGATCTTTTCTAAAAATGAGCTTTAAGCTTTGCCCGACCTAAAACGGAACGAACAATCTCGGCCTTCAAAATAACGGCAATTTACGTACTTATAATCCGGATTTATAGTCTATGTCAGCTCATTAGCGGCAATTTTTGTACTTATTTTTCTATAAACGGTCCAGAATGGGCAGCCTTTCCTCGCAGCGTAGGAAAATAGCGACATAAATTGTCTCTATATCTCCCAAGCTGACGGATATCGCAGAAATAACGCCGTTTTTTGCTCTTATATTTCCACTTGAGCTTTTGGTGTTGATGTACACCCGATTCTAGCCCGATTACTTTGTCATACGCCGTTTTTTAAGTTTAGTTGTAAAGAATTCTCAAAGGACCGCAGGGCTCATATCTCTGGCGGTTTTTTCTTTTTTCGCTTCCGGCAAAGCGTATAACTAAAAAATGTCCACTTATCTGAAAAATCTATAATTTTACAATGGCAGCGTTAACATTATAATGAAACCAACTTGCTCCTAAGGTATCCACTCAGCGTGAAGAGGATGAAGAGGATGAGCAGGATGAACGAATTGCACAAGATGCAGGGAGGAAGGGATAAGGAAATGGCAAACATCCGAAAACTGCCGATGTTGCTTGGCGTACTGATCTTTGTTGCGGCAGTGGCGCTTGCGGGCTGCGGAGGCGGCAATAGCGTTAACAGCAGCAGCATTAACGGCAATCAAGGCGTTTCCCCCAATACCGCCAATCCGTCAAACGGGAGCGAATCCGCGGCGGAAACGGCCGGCCCGGCGAACGAAGGTACAGACAAGGAACCCGTAACGCTGAAGTACACGTTCTGGGGAAGCCCGCAGGAGAAGAAGGCCCTGGAGGAGGCGACGAAAAAGTTCACCGAGAAATATCCCTGGATTACCGTCAACGCCGTGCATATTCCTGAAAGCGATTACGATACCAAGCTTACCGCGATGGTTGCGGCGGGCGAAACGCCGGATGCCGGTTATGTGCATGGGGAGCTGGGAGAGGCCTGGCAAAAGGAAGGGAAATTCATCAACTTCAACGAGATGTTCGCCAAGGATACGGAGCTGAAAAAAGAGGACTTCCTCGACTATATCTGGTTCAACGGCGACGATCCGAATTACACTTGGGGCATCAGCACGGCGGGCGAAACGTTCGCGCTGTTTTACAATAAGGACTTGTTCGAGGAGGCCGGCGTGGAAATGCCTCCAGCCAAAGCGGAGGACGCCTGGACGTGGGACCAGTTCGTGGAAGCCGCCAAGCAGCTGACGATCGACAAAAACGGTAAAAACGCCGCGGATCCGGGCTTCGATAAGGACAATATCAAGCAATTCGGCGTTTCGTTCGAGAGCTGGTACGGTCCGGTGATGGCGCACATCGTCAACAACGAAGGCGACCTCGTTTCGGAGGACGGGACGAAGTTCGCTCTCGATCAGCCGGAAGCGGTGGAAGCGATCCAGCGGTTGGCCGACCTGATCAACGTTCACCATGTCGCGCCCAACCCGGTGCAGGCCAAGTCGATCCCGTCGCAGGCGGTCGCTTTGCAATCCAAGCTGGTGGCGATGAGTATGCACGGGCAATGGATCAATCTCGATCTCGGGGCGGCCGAGGTCAATTACGATATCGGCGTCCTTCCGAAGATGAAGCGCAGCGTTGCCATGGGCATCAGCGGCGTCAGCGCCATGTTCAAATCGACGAAACATCCGGAAGAAACGTGGCTGCTCACCAAATTCCTCGCCGACCCTTCCGGCGCGTTAAACCTATATCGGGACGGCCTGTGGATGCCGACGCTCAAGAAATGGTACACCGATCCCGAGCTTGTCGCCCAGTGGGCGGAAAACAATCCGTCGCACCCGTCAGGCTTCAAGGATGCTTTCCTGACCAACCTGCTGAACAACAGCACGCCATCGCCGGTATATTACGTGAAAAACTTCGGCAAGGTCAGCTCCTTGGCGTTTTCCGCGCTGGACCCCGTGTGGCTCGGCAAACAATCGGCCGAAGAAGCCATGAAAGAGGTCGCTTCCAAGGTCCAGCCGGAAATCCAGGGCCGTTACGGCAAATAGAGAAACCGGCGGCATAGGGGAGGCGCGCGTCGGGTACGTTTGGTCCGTATCAGAGCCGCGCGCGCTCGGCAAGCCGGGAGGAGAGGCTTATGAGATCTGTCGCTGAAACATCACGTCAAGCGGCGTTCGATCCCTTGCAAGGCGCCCGGAGGCGAAGGAGAAAGGAACTGAAATACGGCTTGCTGTTTGCTTCTCCAGTGCTGCTTGGCTACCTGATATTTGTGCTGGGTCCGCTTATATTCACATTTTTGCTAGGGTTTACCGAGTACAGCATGGTCGGGAGCCCCAAGTTCGTGGGTTTGGAGAATTTCGCGCGGCTATTCAGCGGCAAGGAACCGCTTTTTTACGACGCCGCGGTCAGCACGCTGTATTACGTGTTCGTCAGCGTTCCGCTGGGCATCGCGTTTTCCTTTCTCCTGGCGCTGTTGCTTAACGGTAAAATCAAAGGAAGGGCGTTTTTCCGCGGTTTGTTTTACCTGCCGGTCGTGATCCCGCTGGCCGCGTCGTCGATCATCTGGCTGTGGATGCTGCAGCCGGATTTCGGAATCGTCAATTATGGGCTTGGTTTATTCCATTTGCCCAAGTTTTCCTGGCTCTCCTCGGACACCACCGTCATTCCGACTTTGATCCTCTTCAGCCTGTGGTTGACGGGGAACACGATGGTGATCTTCCTGGCCGGGTTGCAGAATATTCCGGCGCAGCTGTACGAGGCAGTCGAGGTGGACGGCGGCAACACCATGCACAAAATTTGGTACATTACGCTGCCGATGAGCTCTTCGATCATTTTTTTCAACACGGTCATCGGGTTCATCAATGCGTTTCAGACCTTCGTGCAACCCGCGGTCATGACGCAGGGCGGACCGGACAACGCCAGTTACCTGATCGTTTATTACTTGTTCAAGGAAGGGTTTCAGTTTACGAAGTTCGGCACGGCCAGCGCTGTAGCAACCTTATTGTTCCTCGTCGTTCTGCTGTGCACGTTCGTCCTGTTCAAATTTTCGAATTCGCTGGTTTATTACGAAGGGCGGGAAAGCGGGAGATGAAAATACGCAAAATCGCCGTCCGCTTGAGCCTTTATGCCGTATTGTCGGCGGGCGGGCTCGTGTTCGTTTTTCCTTTCTACTGGATGCTGCGAACGGCGTTCGTGGGCATGGACGGCCTGTTTGCCATTCCGCCGGACATCGTGCCGGACTCTCTAAGGTTCGACAACTTCGCCAAAGCGCTTTCGAGCAACCCTTTTGGCCGCTATTTCTGGAACAGTACAGTCGTCACGGCGCTTTCCATCGCCGGCGTCGTCCTTTCGAGTTCGGTGTGCGCGTACAGTTTTTCGCGGATTACGTGGCCAGGCAGAGACAAAATATTCGGCTTTATTCTTACAGGGTTGATGATGCCTTTTTTCGTCGTGATGATTCCGCATTTTCTCGGCTGGAAAACCCTCCATTTGACCGATACGCTCGTTCCCCTGATTGCGCCGGCCTGGTTCGGCGGAGGGGTGTTCAACATCTTTCTGCTGCGCCAGTTTTTTCTGACGATCCCGCGGGAAATGGACGAAGCGGCCAAAATGGACGGGGCCGGACATTTCCGGATTTACTGGAACGTGATTATGCCGCTCGGCAAGCAGTCGCTCATCGTCGTCGGCATGCTGACTTTTCTGGCCAACTGGAACGATTATCTGGCTCCGATGGTGTTCATTTCCTCGGAAAAAAATTATACGCTGATGCTGGGACTCACTTTGTTTCAGGGCACGTATTCGGCGCAATGGCATCTGATGATGGCCGCGACCGCCATCATCGTATTGCCTTCGCTCGCGGTGTTTCTCGTCGGTCAGCGATATTTTGTGGAGGGAATCGCGATGAGCGGTGTAAAAGGCTGAAAGGATTGGCGGGATTTTTTGGAGCAAGATGCAGGAAATAGTCCCTTTCATACCAAATTATTCTATTGGAATGAGGCATAAGGAGGGAGGAAGATGCTGCATTTTCTGTTGGTCGACGACGAGCCGGGCCATGTGATCGGGTTCACCAAACTGCTGGGCAAGCTGAGGCCGGGCGACGCCGTCAGTTCCGCGCGCAGCGGCGAGGAGGCTTTGCGTCTGTGTGAAAGGAGAGTGTTTGATCTCATCTTTACGGATATCCGGATGCCGCAAATGACCGGGCTGGAATTTATGGAAAAGCTAGACCCGGCAAACCGGACAAAGGTGGTTGTGCTGAGCGGGTACGATTTTTTCGAATATGCTCAGCAGGCGATTACGTTTGGAGCGTTCGGCTATCTGCTGAAACCGGTTGATGCCGCCAAGCTGCAGGAGGTGTTTGCGCGGGCGGAGCAGATCAGCGAGCGGGAGCGGCGCGACCGTTTAAGGCAGCAGGAGCTGGCGGCCAGGATTGACCGCATGGAGCCGGCGTACAGCGGCAAGCTGCTGCAATCGTGGATCGACGGCACCCTAAGCGGCGATCGGCTGGGGGAGCTTAAGGTGATCTTGCCAATTGCCGGTGCAGGCGCAGCCGTAAGCGTAAAGCGGAATTCTTCCTTTGGGCCGGAAGAGGCGTCGCGGGTACAAACCTTGCTTCGCAGGTACGGCGGCTGCTTTTGCTTCGTCAATGGACATGACGACGAGGAACTGATCTGCGTGCTCGGCGATGGCGTTGATCCGCAGGCGGCCGGGCAGGTCTTTGAGGAACCGGAGCTGCGGTTCGGGGCGGGGCATCTATCGGCCGGGATCGGCAGCCGCAGGGATAGTCTCCTGGAGGAAGCCCACATCAGCGTCCGCGAAGCGCGGTTCGCCAGGCAGGAGTATTTCTATGAGGAAGATCGAGCCGTGTTTGCGATCGGGGCCAGCAGGCTGGACCGGGAACGCATTCCGGCGCTGGCTTCCGCCGCGGAAACCGCGCTGAAGGAGGCGCTGCGGAGCGGAGACGAACAGGCCGTGACAGCCGCGCTGGCCGGCATGTTCCGCGAGTGGCGCTCCCCTCCTTACCCGCTGCCGCATCGTTTGCGGGATAAATGCAAGCTGCTGCTCGTCAAAATGATCGAAGATCACGACCTGCTCAGAGAAGGCAGCTTGCATGACGATTTTTTGCGGGAGATCGAGGTTTTGACCGAGCATACGGCCGTCTATTCCCAATTGGAAGGCGGCGCGCTTGAAGTGGTGGTTCGCGCTGTCCGCACGATCAAGGAATGGAAGGAAAATCACCGCCATCAGCTCGTTCAGCGCTGCCTGGCCTACATCGACGAACACTACCGGTCCGACATTTCGCTCGAATCCACGGCGCAGAAGTTTGGACTCAGCGCTGGTTATTTTAGCCAATATTTCAAAAACAAGCTGAAAATCAATTTCACGGTATACCTGAACCAAGTCCGCTTATCCAAAGCCAAAGCCATGTTGGAACATGAAACTTTACGCGTCTACAAAATCGCCGAAGCGGTGGGTTACCAGGACGTAAAGTATTTCAACCGAGTGTTTAAAAAAGAGTTCGGGATGACTCCGGAGGAGTACCGCAAGACGATCCGCATCCTGCGCCAAAAGCGGGGGTAACCGTGCCATGAAACGCGTTCTCCGCCGGTTCGCCCGGCTCAAGTTGCGGACCAAACTAATCGTTTACTACGTTTTCCTCATCACGTTCCCCATAATTCTCATCAGTTATGCCTACTACAAGACCAGCTCCGACATCATTCTGAAGCACGCCAGCGACAGCATGCAGGAGGTTGTACAGAAAAACAACCAATATACCGACATGGTGCTAAGCCGGATCAAGGACCAGTCGCTGTCGCTGCTGGCCGATCCGGAGTTATTCCAACTGTTTGACAGATCGGCCCCGACGGATCTGCTGGAACTTCTGCAAATGGACCGAAAAGTATCGGAGATTCTGAACACGTATTACGCCTCGGAGCCCAGCGTCGAAAGCGTTCAGCTTGTCACCGGCTATTACAGCTTTGGCGGAACGGCCATCCTGACCTCCAGGCCGACCTTCGTCTCAGTCAAACCGGACAAGCTGCACGCATCGCAGCTCTACCGGGACACGCTCCGGGCCGACGGCAAACTGATCTGGATTCCCACGTATGATTTTGCCAAGCAGTTTGACCAAGAGGAACTCGGAGACTTGGATCCGCGGTACCGTTATGTTTTCTCCGCCTCCCAACTGCTGAAAAGCTCAATCGTCCAGGACGGCGTGGTCAAGAGCTGGGGAGCGCGCACCGAGAATCCGGTCCTGCTCATTAACTTCAACGAAAGCTTTTTTCGCTCGCCCCAGCCCGGCAAGACGGCGCTCGACGGCTCCTACATGTTCGTCGTTTCCCCGCAGGGAGAAATCGTGGCTCATCCCGATACCGCCAGGCTAACGGACATTGAAACGGCGGGTTGGCTGGACAAAGCGATTGCATTCAGGACCGGGACGGCGATTTCCAAAGTCAACGGGAAAAAGATGCTGATCTGTTACGATACGTCGGAAATAACCGGTTGGATCAGCGTTCTGGTCGTTCCTTACGACAGGCTGCTGAGCGATCTGCCTTTGGTCCATACGTACAGCTTGTACATCGCGGCCGTGCTGATCGCCGTTTCCATCGCCGTCGCCTACATGATTTCGGGTTGGCTGACGATCCCGATCAAGAAGCTGCTGGTGGCGATTCAACTGACCGGGAGCGGCGTGTTTTCGACCAAAATCCCGGAGCAGAACGACCTTGAATTCGGCATTCTGATCAATAAATTTAATTTGATGAACGAAAAAATCAGCGACCTGATCAACGAAAACTACGAGACTCGGCTCAGGGAAAAAGAAGCCGAAATCATGGCGCTTAATCTTCAGCTCAATCCCCATTTTTTGTACAACACACTTAACGTTATTAACTGGATGGCGCTCGAGCGAAATGAAGAGGAGATCAGCAAAATGCTCGTCTGCTTATCGACGATGCTCCAATATACGGTTAAAAACAAACGGGAGCTCGTCGCTTTCGGCGATGATATCGCGTGGCTCAAGAGCTACCTGCATATCATGGAGCAGCGTTATTGCGGGGTGTTTGAAGCCAGGTACGAGCTTGACCTTATTCCGCCGGATTGCAAGGTTCCGAAAATGTTTTTGCAGCCGATCGTCGAAAACGCGATCATTCACGGTTTTGCTTTACGGACCAGCGGTGGACTGCTGCGTATTACCGGTCATGAGGCGGAAGGCGCGCTGGTGTTTACGGTGGAGGACAACGGACAAGGCATGGACGAAGAAACGCTTGCTTCCGCGCTGAATCCGGAAGCGCCCGGTGTTGGCATGGCCAATGTGCTAAACCGGATCAAGCTGCTTTACGGGGAAGCGTACGGGGTGAAGATCCGTTCGGCCCGGGACCAAGGCACGCGGGTTACCGTCCGGTTGCCAAAGCGGACATAGCGGCGGTGGCGGCGATGGCTTTATCCGGAAAGGAGGTGATGTTCCTTAGCTAAGCAGGATACAAAAAAACAAACCGGGATCGGAGGAGAGGGCTGCTGAATCTAATTCCTGAATGGAAATGAAAAGGAGCGGTGAAATGATGGGACATGAACGGACGCTGAAACCCTTGAAGTTGATTGTCGGCTTGTTTGTCGCCAGCGCGCTGGCGGTCGCCATACCAAAGGCGGCCTCGGCCTATACGTTGTCAAACAGTGAGTTTCAAGTTACGACCGGAAACCATGGAGAAATCACGAACCTGCAAATCGTCGGGGACAGCTTCCCGACCAATTACGTGATGAACGCCACCAACGCTCCGCAGCAGAACACATCCGACCATCAATGGGTCGGTGAGCTGATGTTTACCTACCGGCTGGGAAGCGGTGCCTGGACGAAGGCCTGGACCAACCGTTCGGCGGACGGGCGGACGCAAAGCCAATCCGGCAACACGGTAAACATCACGTATCAGAACTCCAGCAATGCGGAAGGGATTCGCAACTTCAAAGTGGACGAGTCCTACGCTCTCCAAAGCGACCATTTGCGCTGGTCGATCACGGTAACCAATACCAGCAATCAGACGCTCGAAATCGGGGATTTCGGCCTCCCGCTTCCCTTCAATGAATATTGGTCCGCAGGAGGCGGGGAGCAGATCTACGAGTCGCGGGTCGTCACCCATTCCAACGTGGCAAACAACAATTCCTACATTACCGTGCAGCGGCCCAGCGGCATCGGCGATACGCTGCTGATGGTGCCGGATGTTTCGACCGGAGCCGGGTTCGAGTATATGGACAATTGGCGCATCGAAGAGCACCCGGGCAGCAAATGGGCGGCCGATGAGGGCGGCTGGCCGGAAGGGCTGACCGTGTTCTACGTTCATTCCAATGTAATCAAAAGCACGAACCGCGGGTATCTGCCGAACACGAGCCTGGTGCTGGCGCCGGGTGCCAGCAAGACGTACGCGTTCAAATTTTTCAAGGCGGCGAATGAACAGGCAGTGAAGGACCGGCTGTACGCGGAAGGGATGATTGACTTCACCGTCGTGCCGGGGATGATCGTGCCGACCGACCAGACGGCGAAATTCAGCCTCCGGACCACGAAGCCGATTAATTCGGTCGTCGCCCAATATCCTTCGCAAACGACGATCACTCCGCTCGGGACCGCGCCGGGCGGCCACCGATTGTATTCGTTAACCTTAAGCCGGCTGGGGCAAAACGATATTACCGTCAACTACGGCAACGGCGAAAAAACCGTGCTGCAGTTTTACGCGATCGAACCGGTCGCCGACGCTTTGCAGCGCCATGCCACGTTTATGGTGAACAATCAGCAATGGAACGTGCCCGGCGACATCCGCGACAAAGTGTTCGACGACTGGATGATGCAGTCCAACTCCCGCCGCAATGTGTTTAACGGTTATTGGGGCTGGGGCGACGATTGGGGGCTGACGCACGGGCAGTTCCTGGCCGAGAAAAACGTGCAGAAACCGGTTGCCAAGGAAATCGAAGCCGTGGACAAGTATTTGGAAACGGCGATTTGGACCAACTTGATGAACGGCCATCATGAGGATTACCTGATTCACGATTTCCTGATGCCGGAACCGAACACGACGCCGACGTACCGGGGCTACGCTTATCCGCACGTCTACAACACGTATTTCAGCATGTACAAACTCGCCAAAATGTACCCGGACATGATCGACTACATTCACCCGCGCACGACGTATTTGCTGCGTGCTTACAACATCTTCAAAGCGCTTTACGACGGACCGGTCGCATACAACTGGAACATCGGCTTGATGGGAGAAATGACGACGCCCGAGATCATCAAAGCGCTGCGCGAGGAGGGCTACACTTCCCAGGCCAATGACATCGTCAGCAAAATGAACACCAAATACAACAATTTCAAAAACACGACCTACCCGTACGGCTCGGAGTACAACTACGACAACACCGGGGAAGAGTCGGTGTACACCTTGGCCAAAATGAACAACAACCTGTCGATGATGGGCAAAATCAACACGAAGGTGCGGGCGACGCGCGGGGCTATGCCGTTGTGGTACTTCTATTCCGTACCGGTGACGATTACCGGGGAGCCGTGGTGGAACTTCCAGTACACCGTCGCGCTGCAAGGTTATGCGATGGATGACTGGGTGCGCAACCATTCGGCCAATCCGGAGGTCGAACAGCGTTTGACCTACGCTTCGAAGCTCGGCAACTTAAGCGCGATCAATTCCGGGCAGATCAGTTCGGACCCGGCCGATATCGGCGCGGTTGCCTGGACGTACCAAATGACCAAAGGCAACCACGGGGCGCTTGGCGTCGGGGGCGGGCCGCTGTTCAACGGCTGGCGCGGCATGTCCGGGGAAGCCGATCTGGGCCTTTGGGGCGCGATCAAGATTTTGAGCGCCGACGTGGCGGTCGATCCGCTGTTTGGACTTTACGGCTATGGGGCCGAGGTGACGAAGAACGGGAACAATTATGTCATCGTCCCGAAGGACGGCGTATTCCAAAAGCTGAATCTGATTACGGAAAAACTCGGCATGGTGCTGGAGCGGGACACGTATACGACAGCTACGGTAGCTGCCGCCAAAGATTACGTCAACTTCTCGCTGAAAAACGCGACGCCCGGAACCGCCCATACGACGAAAGTCACCTTTAACGGTTTGGCGCCGGGCTCCTACAACGTGCTGATCAACAACAACGCCGCCGGCAGCGTGACCGCGGCGAACGGAGCGCCCACGATCGTCAGCTTGAATATCGGCGCGGCCGCGACCTACGATATCAAGCTGCAGAAGGGCGGCGATCCCGAGGGGCCGGTGGATGTGGCCCCGCTGGCCACGGCCTCAACCTCGTATGTTTCACCGTGGGAGAGCCTGGCCGGGCTGAATGACGGGTATACGCCGGCCAGTTCGGCCGACCGGGGCCATCCCGTTTACGGCAATTGGGACAACCCGAACACGACGCAGTGGGTGCAATACGATTGGAATCAAAATTATACGCTCAACCGGGTCGACGTGTACTGGTTCGACGACGACCAGGGCATCGATTTGCCGGCTTCCTACACGATTCAATACTGGAACGGCTCGGCCTGGGTGAACGTCAGCGGGGCGTCAGGTTACGGCGTACAGCCCGACCGGTACAACACGACCACGTTCACGCCGGTGACGACAAATAAAATCCGGCTGAACATCGTCGCCAAAGCATCGACATCCACCGGTATCCAAAGCTGGAAGGTGTACGGCAAGTGATTCTAGCGAACAAGGACTCCCTCGGGAGTCCTTGTTCGGGTTTCGCACTAAATATGGAACGGTATTCACAGGGTGTCGCGTTTCGTAAACCTCCATAAACCAAGCAGCAGCAGGACGGTGAAGCTGCCTGTCAAAAGGGAATAGAACAAGAAGTAAGATTGAATCGGGGATTCATCTTCGGGCGACATGGCCAGCATCGGCTGCGTCCACGGGTAAACCTGTCCCAGCGGCGTGCCGGCGACGAGAATCGCCGGCAGCGTAAAAATAATGCTGACCGCCAGGGGAATGCCGAACGTTTTGGCCCGGATGGAGATCACTAGCTGCAGGAGCGCCAGCGGCAAGGTTGCTAAAATCCCCCGCAACATATACCCGAGCAAGGCGAGCAAAGGAAAGTCGCCTGCAACGCCTTTAACCAGACCAACGATAGTAAAGAAGCCGAAAAGGATCACCATAGTAATGACCACCATACGCACGACCATAAAAAATTTTCCCAGGAAGATTTGCGAATGTCCGACCGGCAGCGCCAACAGCTGCTTCCATCCGCCCCCGACATGCTCCCCCCGGCAGACGAAGGCCGCATAGATGCCGACCAGGATCGGCAGAACGAAAGGGCCCATAAATAAGGCGACCTGTGTCCAGGCCTCAAGCCATGCGTTATCTCCGGGCTGCATAAACAGATCGTAGTTTTTATAGAAGTTCGCGTAAGCCAACAGCACGCCCAGCATGGGGCCGATAAAGTAGAGCAGCCACAGCCTGGAGCGTTTTAACTTTAATCTCTCGACATACAAAATATTTTTCAAAAGAAATCCTCCTTGCTTACTGAACATCCCTAGCGGCAAAATGCATAGCCCCGCCAAACAGCAGGATGATGCCCAAGCCCAGACTGATCGCGAGGTACACCGGGAAATAAGGATTTAATCCGATGCCTTCATAGCGCAGGATCACCGTGGAGGCTTGTACCGGATAGGCCAGCGGGAACCAGCGGGTCGTTTGAGCCGCGGCCAGGAACAGCCCCATCATCGCGGACACTGAACCGACCAGGATGGAAAAGGCTTGATTTTTCAAGGTCATGGACAGCCAAAATTGCGCTGCTGCGATGGGAAATACGGCGATCAGCATCCCATAACAATCTCCCGCGAGCAGTCCCCACGGCACCTCTCCGCCAAATCCCAGCAGCTTGCCGAGTAGGACCATCCCGATCAGGAAAACCGTCACGGAAACCAATAACCCGGCGTTTAACCAGATGAATTTACTGAGATAAATTTTGCTTCTGGCAACCGGGAAAGACAGGGCTTGCTTCCACCCGTTTGCTTGGTGCTCTATATTTGCAATGACGGATGCGGCCAGGGTTGCGGACAGAGGAAAGCCCAAACCGAACAGCAGGCTGTTGTCGTACAACAAGAACATCCATGGGGAACCCGCGCGGAACAGTTCGGCTTGTCTCTCGACAAACTCGGCGCGGTAGGTAAAGTTCACCGTTTCATAAGCTAGGATGAGCAGCGGAACCAACATCACGACGATCCATAACGACGAACGCCTCAGCTTTAATCGGTCGGCTTTAAGCAGATGTCTCATAAGCTTCCCTCTGTACCGGTCAATTCCAGGAAAATATCCTCGAGCGACCGCTTTACTTCTTCCAGCCGGTATACGGACAAGCCCGCATGGACCAATAGCGAGTTCAGGCCGGAGACGAAACCCGGCTCCGTACGGGGGACCCACAAGCCATCGTCGCGGATTTCGGCCATAATTCCGTTTCGGGAAAGCACGGCTCCGGCTTCCCATACATCGCTGACGCCAACCTTAAGCAAGGGCTGCTGCTTTTCCCGCAGGCGTTCGATCGAATCCTGAAAGATCATTTTTCCGTGATGAATAATCCCCACCTGCGTAGCCATCTGGTCAATTTCGCTCAGCAAGTGGCTGGACACAAGCACGCTCATGCCGTTCTCCGGCAGTTTCTTAATCAATTCGCGAATTTCCTGGATGCCGGAAGGGTCCAAGCCGTTCGTCGGTTCGTCGAGGATCAGCAAATCCGGCCTGGAGAGCAGCGCGGCGGCAATACCGAGCCGCTGCTTCATGCCCAGGGAATATTCTTTGGTCAAGCGGTCGGCCACATGCGTTAATCGGACGATGTCCAAGGCCTCGTGGACGCTTTTTTCCGGGAGTTCCCTTAACCTGCGGACCGCTTCCAGGTTTTCACGGCCGGTCAAATTTCCATAATAAGTCGGGGATTCGACCAGCGATCCGATGCGCTTCAATATGGACAGGCGCCCTTTTTTTAGGCTTTGGCCAAAAATTTCAATACTTCCTTTCGTAGGTTCGATCAGACCGAGCAGCATGCGGATCGTTGTTGTTTTACCAGCGCCGTTTGGACCGAGAAACCCGTAAATTTGCCCCCGTTCCAGCCGTAAATTCAAGCCGTCGACGGACGTGCGGCTCCTGTACTTTTTGGTTAGCCCGTTTGTGATCAAAATTGGCTCATTCATTAAAATCTCACCTCAGGGTCCATCGTATAAGAAAAAGGCTGAACGGGAGCAAAACTCTTCCTAAACATTTTCTTAACGAATCGCCATCGATATTTATTTATAATAGAAGCGGGAGGAGGATAAGCGTGGCTTATAGACTGGAGGAACATATCCTTCTGCTGGTGGATGACGACCGGCATATTTTGAATTTGCTGACCACCGTATTCGAAAAGGAGGGATTTCGTCATATTTTGACCGCCCTATCCGGAGCGGAAGCCCTTGCCATTACGCGCCAAAAACGGCCAGATCTGATCTTGTTGGATGTGATGCTGCCCGATATGGACGGCTTTACCCTGTGCGGAACGATCCGGGCGGAGACGGATGCGCCCATCCTGTTCCTGACCGCGCGCACGGCCGATTTGGACAAGCTGCAGGGTTTTGGCTTAGGCGGGGACGATTATATTACCAAGCCCTTTAATCCGCTGGAAGTGGCCGCTCGCGTCAAGGCCCAGCTGAGGCGCGCCGCCCGGCCGCCGCTAGAGCCGGTGCGCAAACCGGTATACGATTTCGGGTCGTTTGCGGTAGATCCGAATACCGGGAGATTGACCGTACACGGGATACGGATTAACTGCCCCGTTCAGGAACTAAAGCTGCTGCTTTATTTTTGCGAGCATCCAAACCGGATTTTAAGCAAGCGCCAAATCTATAAAGACGTGTGGGGAGAACTTTACGGCGGGGACAGCACAGTGATGGTGCATATCAGCCGTTTGCGGGAAAAGATCGAGGAGGACCCGGCTAACCCCCGGTGGATCAAAACGGTTCGCGGATTGGGTTATCTTTTTGAGGCGCCGGCGGACAGGGAAAGGCCATGAAACTGAGAAATCGAATCGCCTATTACTTCGTTTCGCGGCTTATTTGGCTGCTTCTGGTTTGGGGGCTGCTCATCGCCGGAAGTATGCTGCTGTTCAGCTTTTTTTTCGGTTACGGCAAAACGCCAGCCTCGCAATGGTCGGTTCGCGAGATCGCCGAGCAAACGGCGGTTGAAGGAAGTCGCCTCACGGTTGCCCCTGATGTCCGGGAGGATATCATCCGAAACGATATGTGGCTTCAGGTCCTGAATGAGCAGGGAGATGAGATTTATTCCGTAAATAAACCCGAAAGCATTACGGATCACTATATTCCAGGGAAACTCGTTTCTGACTATATTTATCCGGCCAAAAACGGGTATCAGCTTTCCACCTGGTACGGAGCGGCGGGCGGACGCGAGCTGACCTGGGTGGCAGGGAGGCCGTCGGCGGACGGCAATCCCTTGCTTTACGGGCTGAATATATTATGGATTTTGGCGATACTGGCCGTCGGGATTGTAACCGTCCTGTATTTTGGCAGACAGCTCGGCTCCCCCTTGCTCTACATCGTCTCCTGGATCGAACGGTTGTCCGCAGGAAAATACGAGGAGCCCCTGCAGCAGCGTAAATCCGTATTGAATGGACACCTGCGCAAAAGGGCCGAGTACAGGACGTTTCACGAATTGATACAGGCGCTTTCCCGGCTAACCTCCGCCCTTCGCAGCAACAAGGAAGAGCGGGAGCTGTTGGAGAAAACGCGGGAAGAATGGATGGCGGGCGTCTCGCACGATCTGAAAACCCCCCTGTCCGTAATCAAAGGCTATACCGTCCTGTTGTCATCTTCCGAATACGACTGGGAGCCGGATCAGGTGCGCGGCTTTTCCCGCATTATGGGGGATCGCGTGGAATATATGGAGCGGCTGATCGAAGATTTTGGCCTGACCTTCCGGTTGAAAAACGATGCGCTTCCGCTGCGGCTCGAGCCAAACGATCTCGTAAGGATGACAAGAGATATTTTGAAGCAGCTCCAAAGCTTGCCGGAGTCCGCGGACAAAACGTTTTTGTTCGAAACGAACCGCGGGCAGATTCCGCTTGATCTGGATCCGGGGTACATGCAGCGCGCACTGGAAAATGTAATTGCCAACAGCATTAAGCATAACCCGCCCGGCACCACCGTAAAAATCACGATCAATGAAGAGCGGGGGACAGGCGGGCGGGTTCGCATCGGCATTGAGGACAATGGAGCCGGGATGGATCAGGAAACGTTGGCCCGTTTGTTCGAACGGTATTTCCGGGGGACAAACGCATCGTCCGACAGTTCCGGCACAGGGCTCGGAATGGCCATCGCCAGACAGATCATTCTCGCACACGGCGGAGAAATCGACATCAACAGCCGGCTTGGTCAGGGGACGGTATGCATGATTACGTTCCCGCACCCCCGCCGGCGTTAGTAATTAAACCGGCGGGGCCGGATAATTATTTTAAATTATTTCACTTCCAGCCATAAAAACGTGGAATGGGGGCCCTGCGGCTTGTCCAGCCAGCTAACTATGATCTCTATCCATCCCTTATAAAGGCCTTTGTAGTACACCGTGTTATTGTCCGGATCGGCATAAACGTCAACCGTGGGATCAACGGGTGCAACGTAAATATCGTCAGCGGAAAAATCAATGGGGATGCCGTCGCTAACAGGGCCGCAGTAGAACTTCGCCTGGCCAACGCCGCCAACCTCTACGGCTTCATCGAAAACGGCGGAGATGAACGTTGAGCAGGCGCTTGGCTCAATGCCGCCGCCGGATTCGGCATTCGCCGAAACAGCATTAAAGAGCAGAATTGTTGCGAAGGCCATCGAGAGTGACAAGAAGATCTTGCTGATTCGTCCAGTCTTCATGTTACCAACCTCCACTATATATTTTTTTAGTATAAATATTCTATTAATAGAAATGTATACTAAATTTATAATAATTTACAATATATAAAATTTCAAATATCTGGATGAATCGAAAAACGGAGAAATCATGAGATTTCTAAAGAAAATTAGGGATCAGACGGGCCGATTAAGGGATTTTGCCGGAACTATTAAGCATGGGATAACTTGAGGAAAAAAAGCAACTTTCCATAAAATACTATATTATCAGCACTCGACTAGATGGAGTGCTGATAATTGTGAGCTAAAGGAGGGAACGGCATGAGATATTAGCGTCAGTGCCGAAACTGGCGTAAGTTTGTTTATCGAACCATTTTTTGGGGACAGGAGGAGATTTCGAAAATGAATGTGCTGTTGCTTGCCGGTGGTTTGGGAACCAGACTTAGACCTTTGACGGAGAACATGCCGAAGCCGATGGCGCCGATCCTCAATCGCCCGTGGCTGGAACATCTCATTCTTCATCTGAAGGAACAAGGCGTTCACCGTTTCGTTATCGCTCTGAAGCATCATCCCGAAAAAATCAAAACGTATTTCGGCGACGGCCGCAGGCTGGGCGTATCGATCCAGTACGCCGTGGAAGAAACGCTGCTGGGCACGGCCGGGGCGATCAAAAACGCCGAAGCGTTGCTCGATGAACAATTTGTGGCCATGAACGCGGATATCGTCCACGATATCGAACTGAAACCGCTGCTGGATTTCCACCGTTCCCGCGCGGCTTCTGTGACGATCGGCCTGACGGAGGTGGAAGATCCGAGCGCGTACGGGGTCGTCGAGCAGGACGATGCAGGGCGCATCTTGCGTTTTGTGGAGAAGCCCCGCTTGGACGAAGCGCCCTCAAGACGGATCAATGCAGGCATTTACATCATGGAAAAAAGCGTGCTGCAAGCGATACCGTCCGGTCGGGAAGTCTCCATTGAACGCGAAACGTTTCCGCAGCTCATCCGCGAGAACATAGGGGTATTCGGAACAACCATCCAGGGCTATTGGGCGGATATGGGCACGAAAGACAGATACCGCAAAATCCATTGGGATCTCTTAAAAGGAACAAGCCGGATCCGCATTCCGGGATACGATCGGGACAGCGGGATCTGGATCGGCAAAGGCTGCAAAATCGGCACCGGCGTCCTCCTCGTTCCTCCGGTATTGATCGGAGACCGCGTAAGCATCGGCGCCCGTTCCGTCATCGGACCCTATGTCGTGCTCGGAGACAAGTGCTCGATCGGCCCGAACGTCCGGCTCGCGGAGACGATCCTGTGGGACGGCTGCCGGGTGAACGAAGGGGCGTACTTAAACAACTGCATTTTCGGTTACAACCTGGAGCTCGGCTCAAGACATATTTTGCACGAAGCCGTTATGAACCGATTGGGAGTGATGCAAGCATGACGCGGGTTGCTTATGTCAGCACTTACGTTCCGAAAAAATGCGGCCTGGCCACATTCACCTATCATTTGCGTCAATCCGTCCATGCGGCCAAAGAGTGGAGAGCGAAGGACCGGGTGGTCGTCCTGCACGACGGGGAAGCGGACGGACTGACTGACCCGCTGCTGTGGCTGCTGCGGCGCGACTGCGAAAACGATTATGAGAAGATGGCGAACAAAATCAACAATTCGGATATTGAGGTCGTTTCGCTGCAGCACGAGTTTGGGATATTCGGCGGGGAGGCCGGCCGGTATATTTTGCGGTTCATCCGCGCCCTAAACAAACCGTTTGTGACAACGTTCCATACGGTGTTTGAGCATCCCCGCGAACCGTACGCCGGCATCCAGCGGGAAATCGCCGAGCGAAGCGCCCGGATCGTCGTGATGAACCGTAAGGCGATCTCCTATTTAAACCGTTCGTTCGGCATTCCTGAGGACAAGATCGTCTTTATTCCGCACGGCACGCCCGAACCCGATGCGGAGCGGCGGCAAACGTTCCGGGAGCGGCTGGGCTGGTCTGACCGGAAGGTGCTGATGACGTTTGGACTGCTGAGCCGCGGGAAAGGGATCGAACTGATTCTTAAAATTCTGCCGGAAATCGTCAAACAGGTCCCCCATGTTTTATATGCCATCGTAGGCCAGACGCATCCGGAGGTTAAGAAATGGGAGGGGGAGAAATACCGCGAAGAGCTATGGGCGATGATCGAGGACAGCGCCATCGGGGACAACGTGGTCATGATCGACCGCTACATGGAGGAAAACGACCTGGTTCGCCATATCACCGCCTGCGACATTTATGTAACGCCTTATCCGGGACTGGAGCAAATTACCAGCGGTACCCTGGCTTATGCCGTCGGTTTGGGGCGGCCGGCGCTGTCGACGCCGTACTGTTATGCCCAGGATCTGCTTGAGGGTGAGCCGGATCTGCTGATCGCGGCGGATGCCGAGGCGTTATGGCGGGAACGGATCGTAGCGCTGCTGAACAACGAAGTGATGCTGCAGGATGTGGTCCGGAAAATGAAGCGGCTGGGGCAGACGATGCATTGGCCGAACGTCGGAAGCGAATATCACCGGCTGTTTACCGAGGTGGGGAGATATGGAGCGGCGATCCGTTCGGTTTGATCATCTGGCGAAAATGACCGACGAGACGGGGATTTTGGAGCATGCCCTGGGGGTGGTGCCCCGGCGCAATGAAGGGTACAGCACCGACGACCAGGCCCGGGCATTATGGGTTTGCCTGGAATGGGCCGGCAATTGCGGCCCGGAGGAGCAAAAATGGCTCGATCGGCTTGCGGAAACGTATACCGCTTTTTTGCTGTGGGCGCAAAAAGAAGACGGGCATTTCCACAACAATTTCGCTTACGACCGCAGCCAAGAGCCGGAAATGCCGTCCGACGATTGCCTGGGGCGCGTACTTTGGGCTTGCGCCAAGGTAATGACATCAAAACCATCCTCGTCTTTCGCCTTCGCGGTCGAATCGATCCTGCGCAAAGCGCTCGCTCAGGCCGATGGAATGCGTTACCCGCGGGGATGGGCTTACGCCTTGGCCGCGTTCGGCCTGCTGCAGCGCTCCGGGTTCGATATCGATTTGACCGTTCGAATCAAGGAGCTGGCAGATCGGCTTACCGGTCTTTATCGCCGGCATTCGGCACCGAACTGGTCGTGGTACGAGCCCGAAATCACCTACAGCAACGCGCTGCTGCCCTGGGGGCTGTTGTGGGCGTACGAGATCTTGCAGCGGCCGGAATTGCTTGAAACCGCCCTAAACTCCCTCGATTTCCTGATCGGTTTGTCGCAAAATGAAGCGGGTCAGATTCGGCCGGTGGGAAGCCATGGCTGGTGCCGCCCGGACTATCGGGCGCTGTGGGACCAACAGCCGGTCGATGTGATGAAGCTGGCATTGGCCGCGGCTAAAGCTTATGAACTGACCGATATGCCGAAATACGAAGCGGTTGCCCTGAAATGCCGCGATTGGTTTTACGGCGCTAACGATCTCGGAGTTCCCATGGTTAACGAGCGGGACGGCAGCTGTTACGACGGATTAAACGCGGACGGCCCCAATCGCAACTGCGGAGCGGAAGCGGTCGTTTCTTACTTGCTGACGGAAGCTGTTTGCGAAAAATGGGCGCGCGAACAAGCGCAGCTTGCCAAAATCCAATAGATATTCGTGGAGGATACGCCATTCTCATTGGGAAAAGCCCAATTGATTGGCGGGAATTGAACCTTATTTTAAGCACCTGCTTGGATATATCCAAGCAGAATGTTTGTCGGGCTGCCAATAATCGCAACAAAAGCTCCTGGCCGGCGCAGGCGCCGTTTAGGAGCTTTTGTTATGCTGCCGCGAATACGGACTCATGCGGCGGCCTAACGATGCTCGGTTGCCTGCGGAATCATGGTGGGAATGGTTTCCCCTCTTTTGCGAAAAGTCAGAATCAGCCGGGCCGCAGTAAGCCCGATGACGATTGCCGCTGTGCTGAGATAAATCAGCTTTGCCCAAAGGTACTGCGAGTCCGTCCCGATGAACAGACCATGCACCAAGGCAAGGAAAAAACCGGGAAAAGCCAGAAAATGAATGGTCCGCCATGCTTTTTTGCCGATCCTTTTGATTCCATCGGAAGTTAGAATTAGTAACAGGGCGATATAAAAAGCGATCGTTCCCAGCCCGGTAACGATGGGATGTGTAGTCGCGGTAAACGGCACCAGCAGACCGGTGAGCGAGTAGCCGACGTATTTGTCGAACAGCAGTACTCCGCCATGGATCCGCCCGAACAAAAAGCCAGACCAGCCGCTGGATTCATGTACTGCCAGCAAGAGGGATGTCGTTCGTCCTTTTGCCAGCTTGAGACCCATCATCAGCCCGGCTGCTGTTGATACAAACAGCAGAAGATAACAGATTAAACCTGCGGCGCGCGTCGTTGACCATACATTAAAAGCGTCAAGAAATGAGCTCATAGGGGATGCCTCCTTTTGCGGCGTTGTATTGTTCCAGCATTCCGCTGACGACGATGGACCGGTCGTGCTTAACGCCGATCATGGCGCTCCAAGGATAATGGCCGCGAAGCCACTGTGCTCTCGCTGCGGCGCCCAAAATAAGGATGCATTTCGCGCAAACCTCCGCTTCGGGCAAATTCGGCGCCACCACCGTGACTTGCGCCAGACCCGAGTCGGCAGAGGTGCCGCGGCGCGGGTCGAGGATATGATGAAGGATTTTTCCGTCCGTATCCGTCCATCGCCGCTTCATCGGACTGCTTGTCGCGATCCCCAGCGTCCCGTGCAGATGCAATTTCAGCAAATCCCGCTCCTCTTGCCACAGATTGGCGATTCCGATATGCCATCCTTCACGGGGCGTGCCCCAGAGCGCAATGTCTCCGCCGGCGCCGATCGCTCCCGGAGAAATTCCCTCCTTTTGCAGCTTCAAAGCGAAGTGGTGTGCACTCCATCCTTTGGCGAAACCGCCAAGGTCGACGGAAATCCCCGGTTCCAGCGTAATCCGCCGCGTTTCCCGGTTCAAGCCGGCCGGACGCGGGCCGATCCCAGCGATGTTGCGGATCGCTGTAACGGTTTTGCTTGGCTCCGTCAAGGTTTCAAAGGAACGGGAATACCCTAGTTCGCAAAGCGCCGCGCCAAGGTAAGGGTTAAATAAGCCTTCCGTTTTTTGATAATGCAGATCCGCTTCGGATATGACGTCGAATAACAGAGGAGAAGCCGCAAAAGGCCGCCCGCCGCACCGGTTTAATGCCGAAAGCTCGCTGTCGGGCCGAAACCGGGTAAGTTTGTTTTCCACATAAATAAACCAGTTCATGGCACTGCGCCGGAAAAGTTGAGGGAGACCGGCCGTGAAAAAGAGAGCGTTCATCGCGCGAAATTTGTGCATGGCCGTTCCCTCCTTTAGGATGCGTGGGATCTCATCCCCCCGAATTCGCCGGATTGCGGCCCGGCTCCGGAGTCGCCGCCATCGTAGCCGGCCCCGGGGGAGTCGCTGCCGTCATTACCGTTAAAGTCTTCAAACCGCGGTCTCCGCTCGGTTACTTGATGATCATAGGTGAACTGGCCGCTGTTTTGTGCAGATTCGGATGCCGTTGATGAAGATGAAGACGAGGATGAAGATGAGGATGGGTTCGCTGCATCGCTGTGGTTTGCGTTCAGGCCGATCAGTCCGACGAATACCGCCGCGCTCGATACTCCGACACACCACTTTGTCCATTTGTTGTTTGCCATGGGGATGTCCTCCTTAGTTGAATAAGTCTTGTTGTAAGCTTAGTATGACTGCCCTACCTTAAGTCCATATGAAAACATACTGAAAGTTTGCTGAGGCCAGTCCTTCTATTGGAAAAATCCAATAGATTGATGGCAATCGAACCTTTTTTATAGCTCTCGTTGGATTCCCTACGGCAGTAAACTAGTTGTTGAAATGCTGCTCTAATGGCAAAGTGGACTAGATTGTGTGCGGATGATATCATAAACTTTAGAAAATGCAGGTCAACGGCTTTAATCGTGCTCTTGTTAGTGAATCATATACTGACCGATTTTGTCAGGGTTTAACTTTATATTATAGGAAAATCAGAAGGCTAGGGGTGAGCGGATGGTAAGCTCTGTTTTCAAGAAAGGAATCAAAAAGGCCACGGGAAGATCATGGGAGGATTGGGTCACAGCGCTGGCAGGTACGATTAATCCGGGCTGGTCAGACGACCGAATACAAAAGGAAATTCAGCAGCAGCATCAAGTGTCGGAAGAGTGGAGCGAATGGATCGCCACGATGTACGCTCCGTTAATGGGACGAGTCCCTGTCGGGACAACCAAAGATTCGGGTGTGCAGATCGGGGTCAGAAGGACGTTTGCCGCTTCGAAGGAAGGGGTTTGGGAGTTTCTCACGACACCCGCAGGGTTGCCGTTATGGATCGGGGATGTCCCGTCGTTCAAATTTGAGGTAGGGTATGAATTTGCGTCAAAGGAAGGCGTCTCCGGCAAAATAACGGTGGTCAAGCCTTACCATAAGCTGCGTTTGACCTGGAAACGACCGGAATGGGAGCAGTTTTCCCGCTTGCAGATCTACGTGTTGTCGACGAATACCGGCAAAACGACCGTTTCGATCCACCAGGAAATGCTGGAGGATGTTTTTATCCGAGAGCTGATGAAACGCCACTGGGAAGACATGCTTGCTGAGCTCAAATGGCGGTTGGAGGATGCTCTTTAGATGAGTTCCGCGTTATCGATGTCCGAGTGCCTGCCATTTGGGCGGCGCTTCCAGTTAAAAAGAACCCCTCGCAACTAACTTTGCAGGGGTTCTTTTGCCGGTCAGAAGCCGTTCCAAACGACGGTCTGTTCGGCGGACAAACGGGTGGAAGGCCGGGCGGGCTGGGCCGCTTTCCCGACGGCAACGAGCATCACGGGAATATAACGTGACGGTATGTCAAACGCCTCGATCAATGCGGCAGGGTCGTAACCGCCCATCGGGCAAGTGTCATACCCGATCGCTTTGGCGGTGAGCATCAACTGCATGGCGGCAAGGGAAGCATTGCGGATTGCTTCATCCCGGGGAACTTGCGGGTTGTTCAAATAGGCCGCTTCGATTTGACCGCATAGGTTTGCCTTGATTTCTTCCGGCATTAACCCGGCAGCCACGTCGCGGCTCAAAATCATATCAGCGTCCCGGTGTGCCTCAAGGTCCCCCAGGACGGCAATCACGGCGGAAGCTTCCACCACCTGGCGCTGACCGTATGCGACGGGGAGCAGTTTCTCCTGAAGCCTTTGATCGGCGATCACAAGAAATCTCCAGGGCTGAAGATTCCAGGCCGACGGGGCGCTTCCCGCCATTTCAAGTAGAAAGGTAATTTCGCTTTTGCTCAGCTTATGTGCAGGATCAAAGTGCTTGACCGCATGGCGTTCCCGCATCACGGTAAAAAAGTCGGCTTGTACCGCGGATGTCATCAAATCCACTCCTTAGTTGTAAATTTTTCTTTATAATCAAGGCCGGAGCCCCAAGCTTAGGCCGGATAACGGACCGTATAGAGCCCTTATTTGCCCCAAAATGGGCGGAAATGAGCGTCGAACCGTCCAATAAGCACTGGCGTTGCATTAACGCCCACACAAAATCTCTGGTACACCTTGCCCGCTATTCCATTTGAGATCACGTCAGAAATCTAACGGTTGTATCAGTCGCTATTTTGCCAAAAACGACCTTTTCTAAATTTTAACGGTTGTGAGCGCGGTTATCTGCTCAAATCTGAGCCCAAATCGCCGGGTTATAGCTAAATAAGCGCCATGGCAACCGTTAGAATTTGAAAACGGCGATATTGGAGCAAATAGCGGCTGTGGCAACCGTTAGAATGTGGTGGCGAGAAAAAATGTATCTTGTCGGATTTAATGCAACGCTAGTGTCCAATAAGGTCTCTGGTATCCGTTATCCCCAAAGCTCCCGTTTTTGCTGAAATAACAGCCCTGGTTTCCGTTAGAATCCAGCGGGTGGTACAGATTGGTTATATTGCTTCGCCTCCAGAACGAACCGTGGCTTTTCCGGACTTGTTGTTTTCTGACTTGTTGTTTTCGCCCTTGCTTGTTTCACCTTTGCTTTTGGCTCCCAAGAGATTCGCGCCCGTTACACCGGCGATGATCAGGAGCGAGCCGATCACATGATACACCGTCACTTTCTCTCCAAGAACCATCGCCCCGGCGGCAATCGACACCACGGTCGACAAGTTGGAAAAGACGCTCACCCGCGAGGCTTCCAGCTTGGACAAGGCGTAATTTGAGCTTAGCGCGGTGACGAGCGAAGACAGCACGCCGAGATAGATAACCGACAAAATAAACCTGCCGCTCCTAAGCGGCGCCAGCCAGTTCCCGAGCGTCCCGGCGGAGGCGTGCCCGGCCACCGAAACGGCCAGAAAAACCAAGCAGCCGATGCCGAGCGTCAAATAGCTGATCTCCCACGGACTGAAAAGCTTCAGCAGCGACCTTGCCAGCACGCTGTATCCGGCAAACGCCAGGCCGGACAAGAACAACAGCAGAAGCCCTGTCATATTCTCGAAATCAATACGGCCGTTGCCCATAACAAAAATAAACACTACGCCGAATACGGAAAGAAGGATTCCCAGCTTCTGTCCCAAGGACGTCGTTTCCTTCAAAAAGACGTAGGCCAAAACCATCGTCAACACCGGCGTAAAAGCATACATAATGCCTCCCTCCGCGGAGTTGGCGTGCTGCAGCCCAAACGTTTGAAACAGGAAAAACCCCAACGGATAGAACGCAGCCAATAAAATCACCCGGAAGAGCGGCTTGCCTCGAAATTGAAGTTTGATCAGGCCCAGTGCTGCGGGAATCGACATCGCCGCAAACGAAACGGCAAAGCGGAAAGCCAGCGTATCGACAGGACCCGCGTCTTCCAAGGCGATTTTCGTAAACAGAAAAGAGAAGCCGATGATCGCGGCGTTGACCAAGGCGGACATATAAGCAAGAGTTTGTTTTTTGGATTCGATAAGCGGACAACCTCCTTAATGAGCTTCAAGGCTTGATTCTGTTCGCGAACAGTCATTCTGTAAGCAATGGTATAATGAATCATCGATAAGAAAAATCGCAATTTTTCAAAACTGTACCGATACAGATCAGCTGCATTGCGGCCAGTCCGGCAGTATTAACGGGAAAGGGGAGCAGAAACGTGAAAAAGTACATGGCCATCCTGTCCGACATCGAACGGAAAATAGCTGCAGGCCGATATCGCCCGGGACAAAAGCTTCCGCCGGTGCGCAAGGCCGCTCAAGAATACGAATGCAGCGCCAGCACGATCATCAAGGCCTACGCGGAGCTGGAAAAGCGGCATGCGATCTACTCCGTGGCGCAAAGCGGGTTTTATGTGGTCGGGCATTCCGCCGCAGCGCGGACAAGCGCAGAAAGCGATACCATCGATTTTACGTCGGCGTCGCCGGATATCGGCCTGTTTCCCTATCTCGATTTCCAGCACTGCCTCAACAAAGCGATCGATACGTACAAGGCCCAGCTCTTCACCTACGGAGATCCGCTGGGGATGGAGAAGCTGCGGCAAACGCTGGTTTCCCATCTGGCAAGCAATCAGGTGTTCGCCAAAATGGAGCATATCGCGGTCACCTCCGGCGTGCAGCAGGCGCTGGAAATTTTGGCGAAAATGCCTTTTCCGCACGGAAAGTCGGCCATCCTGGTCGAGCAGCCGAGCTACGATATTTATCTGCGCTTTCTCGCGGCGGAAAAAATCCCCGTGCAGGGTATCGCACGTACTGCGGCAGGGGTCGATTTAAGCGAACTGGAGGAGCGGTTCAAGAGCGGGGGGATCAAATTTTTCTACACCATGTCCCGCAATCACAACCCGCTGGGGACGACGTTAAGCACGGAACAAAGAAAGGCGATCGCCAAATTGGCCGAAAAATACGACGTATACGTCGTTGAGGATGACTATATGGCCGACCTGGGCGATGAGCGGGGATATTCCCCGATCCATGCGTATGACAGCGCCTCGCGCATCATTTATTTGAAAAGCTTTTCCAAGGTCGTTTTTCCCGGGCTGCGATTGGGCGTTGCCGCGCTGCCGGGCGAGCTTTTGGAACAGTTTCGAGCTTATAAAAATTATGGCGACACCTCTCTGTTGTCCCAGGCCGCACTGGAGGTGTACATCAAAAACGGCATGTACGAACGCCACAAGCAAACCTTATTCGACCGGTATTCCGAACGGATTCGAACGTTGTTGGAAGCGGTGCGGCGGCATGCCGAAGCCGGGCAGGCCGAGGTTCCGGACGTCAACTCGGGCATATTCGCGCAGCTGCGCTTGCCCCGGGAGGTCAATTTGGAACGTTTGACGGAGCGGCTGGCGGCCAGAAATTCCGGGTGTCACCCGGCAAAGCGTTTTATTTGGCGGACTATCTGGCGAGGGAGAAGTTTTTGCGGATCAGCGTTTCAAGGGTGCCGCTGGCGCAAATCGATCCGGGCGTCAGGGCGATTGTGGAGGAAGCCGCTAAGGCATGGGGAAAATGACGGAAATGCGCCTCTTTGTTCAACCGCTATTCGCTATTGGACAATTCTTGCTGAATAATAAAATGGGAAATTTATCAACCTAAAAGAGGTTGTCCAAAAAGAATAGTTTGCGGCAATCCCAAAGCAAAAAGGAGTGTTCGTTCCCGATGGATCAGCAACTAGAACCGATCCCCCAGCCCAAAACCTACGGGGCGCTCGGCAACCTGCCTTTGATCGATAAAGATTTGCCTACTCTATCTTTTGCCAAACTGGCCGACGAGTTCGGACCGATTTACCGGTTCGAGGTGGCCAACCGCTCATTTATCGCCGTATCCGGACATAAGCTTGCAGCTGAGGTTTGCGACGAGTCGCGTTTTGACAAAAGCATCGGCCATTTGCTGAAAGTACGCGATTTTGCCGGCGACGGTTTATTTACCAGCCTGACGAAGGAGCCGAATTGGGCCAAAGCGCATCATATTCTTATCCCTTCCTTTAGCCAGCCGGCGATGAAAGGTTACCACGCGCGCATGGTCGACATCGCCCTGCAGCTCGTGCAAAAATGGGCCCGGCTGAACCCCGACGACAGCATCAATGTGCCGGAGGACATGACCCGGCTTACGCTGGATACGATCGGTTTATGCGGATTCGATTACCGGTTCAACAGCTACTACCGGGAAACGCCAAATCCGTTTATCGTCAGCATGGTGAACGCGCTCGACGAAGCGATGCATTATTCGAGCCGGCTGCCGATTCAGAACAAATTGATGGTGAAGAAAAAACGCCAATACGAACGCGACATTCAATCGATGTTTTCCCTGGTCGACCGCATCATCGCCGAACGCAAGGCGAGCGGGGAGCAGGGGGGCACCGATTTGCTCGCCCGGATGCTCAGTGCGGCCGAGCCGGAAACCGGGGAGCTGCTGGATGACGAAAATATCCGTTTTCAGATTATCACCTTCCTCATCGCCGGGCATGAGACGACAAGCGGCTTGCTGTCGTTTACCATCTATTTTTTGCTGAAAAATCCGGATGTGCTGAAAAAAGCCTATGAAGAGGTGGATCAAGTTTTAACGGACCCCGTTCCCAGCTACGAGCAGGTGCGGAAGCTGAACTATATCCGCATGATTTTGGACGAATCGCTGCGGCTGTGGCCGACCGCCCCGCAATTCGGTTTGTTCGCCAAGGAGGATACCGTCATCGGCGGCAAATACGCGGTCAAGAAGGGCGAGACGGTCGCGGTTATCCTGCCGAAGCTGCATCGGGACAAGGAGGCTTGGGGGGAGGACGCCGAACAATTCCGGCCGGAGCGGTTCGAAGATCCGAAAAAAATACCCCACGATGCTTATAAACCGTTCGGGAACGGACAGCGGGCCTGTATCGGCCGGCAGTTTGCCCTTCACGAAGCGGCGCTCGTTCTCGGGATGATTCTGCAGCGGTTCGAGCTCATCGATCATACGAATTATCAGCTCAAAGTCAAACAGACGTTGACGCTAAAGCCCGAAGGTTTTACGATCCGGGTGGCGCCCCGCTCGAAAAAAGAAAACCTCGCCGGGAAAGTGCTTCCCGTCCAGGAAGCCGGCAAAGGACCGCTTCAGATGCTGGAAGCGGAAACGCCCCGGCCGGCGGCGCTGGTCGGGATTAACGACCGTCCGCTGCTCGTTCTCTACGGTTCGGAAATGGGAACGGCGGAAGGAATCGCCCGGGAGCTGGCCGACCTGGCGCGCCTGCATGGAGTCCGCAGCGAAGCCCAGCCTTTAAACGAGCGGGTCGGGAATCTGCCCAAAGAAGGGGCGGTCATTATCGTCACCTCCTCGTATAACGGCAGACCTCCGGCGAATGCCAAACAATTTGTGGAATGGCTGGAGGAAGTGGAGCCGGGCAGCCTGGCCGGCGTCAATTATACGGTGTTCGGCTGCGGCGACCGCAACTGGGCAAGCACGTACCAGCATGTGCCGAAATTTATCGACGAGCAAATGGAGCTCAAGGGAGCCAAACGTTTCTCGGTACGCGGCGAAGCCGACGCCAGCGGCGATTTCGAGCAGCAGCGCGAAACGTGGGAGTCGCGGATGTGGGGCGAGGCGATGGACTTTTTCGGGATCGCTTTGAATCCGAACGCCGAAAGGGAGCGCAGCACGTTAAGCATCCGATTCGTAAACGAATTGACAGAATCGCCGCTGGTGCAGTCCTACGATGCGGTTTCCGCCGCGGTAGCGCTTAACCGGGAATTGCAGGCCGAAGGCAGCGAACGGAGCACCCGGCATATCGAGCTGTCCCTGCCGGAAGGACTCGGCTACAGCGAAGGCGATCATCTGGGCGTACTGCCGGAAAACAGCGGCGTTCAAATCGAACGGCTCTTAAAGCGGTTCGGTTTAAGCGGGGCGGATCAAGTGATCATGACGGCCAGCGGCTTCAGCGCGGCCCATCTTCCTTTGGATCGGCCGGTGAACCTGCGCGATCTGCTGGCGCATGGCGTGGAGCTTCAGGAGCCGGCGACCCGGGCGCAAATTCGCGAACTGGCGTCTTACACGGCATGTCCGCCCCATAAACGCGAACTCGAGCAGCTGCTGGAAGGGGAAAATTACACGGCGCAGATCGTCAAACGCCATATCACCATGCTCGATTTGCTGGAAAAATACGCAGCGTGCGAAATTCCGTTCGAACGCTTTATGGAATTGCTGCCCCCGCTTAAGCCGAGATATTACTCGATCTCCAGTTCGCCCAAAATATCTCCGGAAACGGCCAGCATCACCGTGGGCGTCGTTCGCGGGCCGGCCTGGAGCGGGCAGGGCGAATACCGCGGAGTGGCGTCCAATTATTTGGCGGAAGCCAACCCGGGGGACCGCGTCGTCATGTTCGTCCGTACGCCGGCATCCGGGTTCCGGCTGCCGGACGATCCCGGGACGCCGGTCGTTATGGTCGGGCCGGGAACCGGGCTGGCGCCGTTCCGCGGTTTCCTTCAGGCGCGCTCGGCGCTGAAGCGGGAGGGGGAACAGCTTGGACGCGCCATGTTGTTTTTCGGCTGCCGGAACGAGGCCGACTTTATTTACCGGGATGAGCTGGAAGGCTATGTGCGGGACGGAATCGTTTCGCTGTATACGGCGTTTTCCCGGAAGGACGGCGTCCCCAAAACGTATGTTCAGGACCTGATCGAGCAAAATGCCGAAGAAGTGATAACCTTGCTGGCAAGCGGCGGACATCTGTATATTTGCGGGGACGGCAGCCGCATGGCGCCGGATGTGGAAGCGCGCCTGCTCCAGTCCTATCAAAAGGTTCAGGGAACCGGAGCGCGAGAAGCGAAGGAGTGGCTGGAGGGCTTGAACGCGGAAGGACGGTACGCCAAGGATGTGTGGACCGGGGTGTAAGGGGGCGGCGTATTTGCAGAGACTGCTGAAGGAACGGTAAAAAGGGAGTTTGGCTAATTTTTAGGGAACTCGCCCAGGTCGAGCATGAGGTTAACAGCGATGGAATGCGGGGCTTGAGACCGCTATTCGGGAACTTGAGCGAGTTGAAGCCTTTCGCATAAAAGGAACTATATGCCACTCCCGCTACGTTGCGATATAAGGAAGAGAGGGACCCTCCCACCACGAAATGCAAAAGTGCAGGCGGTTTTTGTCGGAACTCCTCTAAACCGGTGGTTCAAATGCAAAAGTGCAGTTCATTTCCGGTAAAAAGTTACTTTTTTATCATATAGCCCAAAATGAGATGCACATTTGCATTTCAATCGCTCTAAAATCGTAATTTAGGGGAAATAGAATGCACTTTTGCAGTTGATCCGGTCGGGCCATCCTTCTTTCCATGAAAGATGATAAACTCGCCCCGCAGCCCTTAACCAAACCCGGCTTGGTGTAATCCCAGCAACGGACCTGAATGACCGTATTCGTCCATTTCCCGGGTATTTCCCGCTCTAACGAGCTCACCTGTCGTTATCGGGCTTCCAAATAAGTCCTTTGGGCTAATGTGACGGGGATAAGCCATCTCGGTCCGTTAGCGCCGGTGATATGAACAAAGCCGATGCTGATATGAAAAAGTTGATTAGGTGTCTTCCCGTTTCCTTAATTCTCCCAAGCCGGATTCCAGACAACTTCCCACAGATGGCCGTCGGGGTCTTGGAAATAACCCGAATACCCGCCCCAAAACGTGTCGTGCGCCGCCAGGGTGATGGTGGCGCCGGCCTGTTCGGCTTCCTTCATGACCCGGTCCACCTCTTCTTTGCTGCTTACGTTGTGGCCCAGCGTAAATTCGGAAGGACTGGCCGCGGTTTGGGGAATTTGCGCGTCATGGGCCAAATTTTTGCGGCTGAACAGGGCGAGCCGGATCCCCGGCTCCAAATCGAAAAACGCCACGGCGCCATGCTCAAATTCTTGTCCGACAATGCCTTCGGTCGGGAATCCCAGACCGTCGCGGTAAAATTTTACCGACTTCTCCAGGTCGTCCACGCCGATCGTAATGACTGTAATACGCGGTTTCATATCAATGGAACCTCCTTGTGCCAAATGGATGGGTTTGCTCTGCTTTATTTTAGTCGGCCGCATGGGGGAGCGTATTGTAAAAATCGGACACGCCCCCGAATTCCCGCACCGCCGTCATCGGAGAACAACCGTAATATCGCTTAAACTCACGGATCATATGCGCTTGATCAAAATAACCGTGCTTGAGAGCAAGGGAGGCTCCGTCCATTTCGGGGGGATTCCGGATGGATTGGATTACCGCCTGAAAGCGCACGATTTCACTGAACTTTTTAGGGCTCGTCCCGATCCGGTTCAGGAATATCCGGTTCATTTGGCGCGCGCTGATCACCTCTTGTTTAGCCAACTCGCGGACGCTCATTTTTCCTCCGGAAACCAAAATGCGGTGCAGCAGATTTCGAAACTGGTTTTCACCTCCAGCCCCATCCATCCACATAGCGGACAGCAGGAATTGTTCGGCAATGTGAACCCTGCCGCGAAACGAAGTCTCCGCAAATATTCGGGATGCCGTCTCGTCCGTCATTCCCGGCCAAATGAGATCAAGCGCAACGAGTGTGTTGGTAAGTTCCCCGAGCGGCAAACCGAGCAGCGCGTAGGCTGCTCCGGGAAAAAAACGGATGCCGAAGTTGCACAGGGGATAGTCCCGGTCGTAACGAATCGCAAACGGCTCGTCCGATAATCCGCAAAACAGCACGCTGTAGCGACCCCGCTTAAGATCATGCGAAAATAAAATATCGCTGCAGCCGTCCGGGATTACCCGGTCAATCGGCTTGTTCTTGTGCCGAAGAGACCGGTTTAAGTTCAGCCGCGGATCTTGGATTTGATGTTCCCGCACGGAGTCTCCTTCGCCAGCAGGTTCGCTCTGCCAATAACAGGAGACGAACGGAGCCAGCATCGGGGAGGGGGGCAGCTCGCGGTATCGGTAAGCCGGATCTCTTCCGTTGGCCTGTTTGGGTTGAAAAAGCGTATGGAGATGCGTCGGCATAAAAACGGTCCTCCTTCGCAGGATACCTGCGGATTACACAAAGAACCTGGCGGCTGGGCCAGGTTCTTCCGTTGACGTTTATTTCGTTGCCGCCGCCACCGCCGCGGCGAAACGTTCCAGCGCTTCGGCCAGCAGCTCGCGCGAGCAGGCGAGGTTGACGCGCAGGAAACCTTCGCCGTTCCGCCCGTATGTGGAGCCTTCGGTAAATGCAACTTTGGCGTCCTTGTACATCAACCGTTTCAACGCGGCTCCGTCAAGTCCCAAAGCGCGGCAGTCGATCCAGAGCAGGTAGGTTCCCTCCGAGCGGACCGGGATCAGCATCGGCAGACGCTCGGCCAAAAAACCGACCGCAAAATCCCGGTTGGCCCCGATGTATTCCAGCACCGCTTCCAGCCAATCTTCGCTTTCATTATAGGCCGCGATCGTGGCCGAAGGGCCGAAGTAATTCACCGAACCGATGGCCAGGGCATCGATCCGGTCGGTGAATTTCTGCCGCAGCTGCGGGTTGGAAATGACGGTGAACGAACTGGCCAGTCCGGGAATGTTAAACGTCTTGGACGGCGCCAGGCAGGTGATGGTCATGTCCGCATGCTGCTGGGACAACGAGGCGAACGGATAATGGCGGTTGCCGGGGAACACGAGATCGCAATGGATTTCATCCGATACGACCTTCACCCCGTACCGGCCGCAAAGCTCTCCCAACCGTTCCAATTCCGCTTTCGTCCAGACTCGCCCGCCGGGATTGTGCGGGTTGCAGAGCAGCATCAGCTTGGCGCCTTGCTGCATTAAGCTTTCCAGATGCCCGTAATCCATCCGGTAGGCGCCCTCCTGCAAAACCAGCGGACTTTCGGCCACCTGGCGCCCGTTCTTCACGATCACATCGTAAAAGGGGTTATAAACCGGGGACTGCAAAATAACGGCATCCCCAGGTTCCGTCAGCGACTGAACGGCGACGCTTAGCGCAGGAACGACCCCGGGAGTATTGGCAATCCAGGAAGCGTTCAGCTGCCATCCGTGCCGTCTGCCAAACCAGCCGATAATCGCATCCAGATATTCCTGAGGTCTGGTCGTATAGCCATAGATTCCGAGCTTGGCCCGTTCGGTGACCGCGCCGATCACCGCCGGCGGGCATTTGAAATCCATATCGGCCACCCACAGGGGAAGCACGTCGGGATCGCCAAACAGCTTTTTGCCGAGATCCCATTTTTCGGAACATGTTCCTTTGCGTTGCGTGCGTTCGTCAAACTGATAATTCATTTATGTTAACACCCTTTCCGCTTCATACACTTCGATGCGATCCTTATATGCATACTACTCTTCGTAACCGTTGACGACGACTTCCAGTTCTCCCGTCGTGGAGTCGATCAGCATCCCGTGAACGGGAACGCCGGCAGGGAGAAGCGGATGATTTTTGACCAGGTTCACGGTTTGAATAACACCTTGCTTCTCATTGTCAACGCCGCGCAGCCACTCGTTTAGTTTGATGCCGGAATGTTCCAGCGTGTTCAGCACGTCTTCGGAAATGCCGCGTTCGCGCATCGAACCGATCATTTGATCGGAATTCAGCGCAGCCATGCCGCATCCGGTATGGCCCACGATGTATACTTCTTGCGCGCGCAGCTCGTAAATCGCAACCAGCAAGCTGCGCATGACGCTGCCGAAGGGATGGGAAATGAGCGCCCCTGCGTTTTTGATCAACTTGACATCGCCGTTGCGCAGGTTCATCGCTTTCGGGAGCAGCTCCACGAGCCGCGTATCCATACAGGTGACGATGGCCATTTTTTTCTCGGGGAACTTGTCCGTCATGTATTTTTCGTATTCTTTATCGGCGACGAATTTACGGTTAAACTCCAGGATAGTATCAAGTTGGGTCATTGGTTTTGCCTCCTAGGATAAAATTTGGGATTACCGCCGGTCTACCAGGCGAATATTCGATTTGTAAAATTGCGACCTGCCGTCAAGCCGAAAGGTTCCGGTCGTTTCTTCGCCGCTTAAGGTCAGATCTTCTTCAAAAAAAACGGCCTGCATCCGGTCGATCCAGAACGGATAGGCGTCGTTTTCCAAGGGGATATCGTAATCGCCCGGCTTGGAGACGAGCTGCAGACCGGGAACCCCGCTCATGCCGCAGCCGCAGTTTTCCGTATCATACACGATGCGCAGCATGCCCGGCTTATCGGCGAGGGACGTCCGGATAAGCTTTTCCGCCGCCGTATTAAGAGTTACTTTCATCGCGCCATAGCGCCTCCTTTTCGTCTGGAAGTCAATTATTTCAAAAATAAATTATACAAACCCGCCTTAAAATTTGATTATACGGTTTGTTAAAAGTATCATCAAGAGTAGCAGTTATTTTAGAGTAAAGGTGGGAATGGCCATGAAACAAGAAACGGCGGAAAAGTGGGGACTTTTTCGCGGACTTCTGCAAAAAATTCAGAGCTATCATGAGGCGGTCGCGCTGATGAACTGGGATTTGCGCACCGGCGCGCCGAGAAAAGGGGCGGAAACCCGCGCGAAATCGATCGGGCTGTTGTCGACGGAGGCGTTCAAAATGGAAACTTCGCCGGAAATGGGAGAGTATCTCGCCTATTTAAGCCAGCCGGCGGTTATGGACGAACTGGACGATACCCAGCGGAGAATGGTGCTTGACGTGCAGGAGGAGTATGAGCGCAGCGTTAAAATTCCGCCGGAAAAGTTCCAAGCGTACACCGAACTGACAGCGCATGCCGAAACGCTATGGGAGGATTTCAAGGAAAACGCCGATTTTCCAGGTTTTGAACCTTATTTGACGCAAATCGTGGAGAAAACCCAGGAATTCATCGATTATTGGGGACCGAAAGCGACCCGTTACGATACGCTCTTACATATGTATGAACCCGATTTGACCGTGGAGAAGCTGGATCAAGTGTTCGGACAGCTGCGCGACCGGCTCGTGCCGCTTGTCGCGGCGGTGACGAACGCGCCGAACAAGCCGGAGGCGGCGTTCCTGAAGCAGCGGTACGACGTAGGGCCGCAGGAGAAGTTCAGCTTGTTCCTGTTGGAGCAAATCGGCTACGATTTCGAGGCCGGGCGGGTCGACGAAACCGTGCATCCGTTCGAAACGACGATCAATCACGGCGATGTGCGGATTACGACGAATTACAAACAAAATGACGTGGCCAGCGCGATTTTCAGCTCGCTGCACGAAGGCGGGCACGCGTTGTACGAACAAAACGTGGCCGATGAGCTCGCCGAAACGCCGCTGGGGCAGGGAACGTCGATGGGCATTCACGAATCGCAGTCGCGGTTCTGGGAGAACGTTATCGGCCGCAGCCGGGAGTTCTGGAACCGGTATTTTGGCGAGTTGCAGCAGCATTTCCCCGAGCAGCTTAAAGACGTGACCGCGGAGATGTTTTACCTGGCGGTGAACCGCGCGGAAAATTCGCTGATCCGGATCGAAGCGGATGAACTGACCTATAATCTGCATATCATCATTCGCTATGAGATCGAGAAGATGCTCTTTAATGAAGGGCTGCCGGTCAGCGAACTGCCTAAAGTGTGGAACGAGAAGTACCAGACTTATCTCGGCTTGACGCCGCCGGACGACGGGGTTGGCGTATTGCAGGACGTGCATTGGTCGGGCGGGCTGTTCGGCTACTTCCCTTCCTATGCGCTCGGCAACATGTATGCCGCCCAAATCGCAGGCACGCTGCGCAAGGAAATGCCGGAGCTCGACGCCTTAGTGGAGGCCGGCAACTTCCAGCCGATCAAGGAATGGCTGACCGACAAAATCTACAAATACGGGAAAAGCCGCAAGCCGGCGGAAATTATCAAGGCGGTGACCGGAGAAGATCTGAATCCGGACTACTTGGCCGATTACCTGGAACAAAAATTCAAAAGCATCTACGGGCTGTAAACGGCCGTTGCCTGGCCGCACAAGCCTCCAATCCGTAGTGGCGAAACCTCCAATCCAATTGGGATTGGGGGTTTTTTGCTGATTGGAATTATCCAATAGAATGGTCGGCGGAATCTATTGAATATTTCCAATGGGAATTCGAAATGGCGGCCGGTTTCCGTCAATCCATTCGTTTTTTCCAATCAAGCCCCAGGGCACTTCACTCCTTAACCTTTTGCTGGGCAATAGCATACTATTAAGTATCCGGCAAGTTGGAAGGAGTGTGAACGTGGATGATAAAGCGCCGTACGGTGTTATGGCTGGCCGCCGCGGTGCTGCTGGGCGCGGTTTTTGCGGGCTGCGGCAATGGCGGCCAAACTCAGAAGGTAAAGGTCGGGGAAGTGACCCGTTCCGTTTTTTATGCCCCCCAATACGTTGCCTTTGAAAAAGGCTTCTTCAAGGAAGAGGGCCTCGATGTGGAGCTGCAAACGACGTCGGGCGGTGATAAAACGATGACCGCGCTGTTGTCCGGGGCTGTGGACGTGGCGCTGGTCGGGGCGGAAACATCGATTTACGTCTATCAGCAGGGTTCGGACGATCCGGTGATCAATTTTGCCCAACTGACGCAAACGGACGGAACTTTCCTTGTGTCCAGAGAGGATGTCGGCGAATTCGATTGGGAGAAATTGAAAGGGAGCGTTTTTCTCGGCCAGCGGAAAGGCGGCATGCCGCAAATGGCCGGCGAGTTCACCCTGCGCAAGCGGGGAATCGATCCGCATCAGGATTTGGAGCTGATTCAAAACATCGATTTCGCCAACATCACCGCCGCATTCGCCTCGGGCACCGGCCAGTTCGTCCAGCTGTTCGAGCCGCAAGCCTCCATCATCGAGCGGGAAGGAAAAGGCCATGTCGTCGCCTCCTTCGGTACGGAAAGCGGCAAATTGCCCTACACGGTCTTTATGACCAAACAAAGCTATATCCAAGATCAGCCGGAAGTGGTGCAGAAATTCACCAATGCGGTCCATAAGGCCCAGCGCTGGGTTCAGGAGCACACGCCGGAGGAAACGGCCGAAACGATCGCGCCTTTCTTCAAGGACACGGATCAGGATATTTTGGCCAGCTCCGTCAAGCGTTATTTGGAGCAGGGAACTTACGCCGAAACGCCGGCCTTGGCCGAGGATGCCTGGAACAATCTGCTTGATGTGATGGAAAGCGCCGGGGAATTAAACGAGCGGGTAGAGCTTAAGAAGCTGGCCGACAACCGGTTTGCCGAAAAAGCGGTACAATCCGCCTCCGCAGCAGCCGGCCGGTAAACCGGCATTTATAATGCGTGTTCAATTCGATGCCGAGTTACACTCAGTAGTCAACTCCTTCTTATATCTTCAAAAGCTGACTTTTCGAACAACCTTAAAGTGCGAGTTCAAAAAGTCGGCTTTTCAGCACCGAGAAGGTTGGATGAAGCTAGGGACGTCAGGAGCGGAGCGTACGTTTTGGGTACGTGAGCACCGGAAGGCCCGGCTGAATTCAAGATTCGACGTCGAGAACACTTCCTGACCCGCTTCGTGATCAAAAGATGACTTTTTGAACAACCTCTTACACGGAAAAGGAGCGTGAGCGCTTTGTTGCCTGTCTTGGAACTGAAGGATCTGGATCAGGTTTACGTGACGGATCGGGAAGCCGTGCTAGCCTTGAAAGGGATGAATTTGACCGTGGAGCCCGGTGAATTCATCAGCCTGGTCGGTCCCAGCGGATGCGGAAAGACCACGCTGCTTTCCGTGATGGCCGGACTGCTGGCTCCTTCCCGGGGGGAAGTGCTGCTGCACGGCAAGCCGGTAACCAAACCGACCTCGAAAGTAGGCTACATGCTGCAGCAGGATTATTTGTTCCCGTGGCGGACCATCCTCGGCAACGCCGTGATCGGCCTTGAGCTCACCGGACGCTTGACCCGGGAAACGACGCAAACGGTACGGAACCTGCTGGCCGAGATGGGGCTTGGCGATACGGCCAGCCTGTACCCCGGCCAATTGTCGGGGGGCATGCGCCAGCGGGTGGCGCTGGTGCGGACGCTGGCCACCGATCCGGAGGTGCTGCTGCTCGACGAGCCGTTTTCGGCGCTCGATTACCAGACGAAGCTGCAGCTGGAGGATCTTGTCGCCGGCACGCTGAAGCAGCGGAAAAAAACGGGCGTGCTCGTGACGCATGATTTGTCCGAGGCGATCGCCGTCAGCGACCGGGTTATCGTGCTGGCTCCAAAGCCCGGCAGAATCCGGAGCATGTATACCGTTCCGGACAACATCCGCAGGGCCCTGCCTTTTTATGCCCGGGAGGAAGCGGGATTCAACGAATTGTTTCAGGAGATTTGGCGGGATCTCGAGACATCGGATGAAGGAGGAGGGGCCATTGATGCAGGCGGATGTAACGCGTTTGCCGGATCGGGAACGTTGGCTTAGAGAAAAATGGAACCAGCACCGGAAGCAAAAGCGGAAGATGAAGCGGATGGTGCTGGCGGTCCAAATCTTTCTGCTGCTGCTGTTAATCGGATGGTGGGAGCTTGCCGGCCGGATGAAGTGGATTGATGTGCTGATCTTCAGCTATCCGTCCAAGGTGGCAAGGCAAATATTCAAAGATGCGGCGAGCGGCGAGCTGTGGCCGCATCTGGCGATGACGGTCGGCGAGACGGCGGTCGGATTTTTGCTGGGCACGCTGCTCGGGACGCTGCTCGCCGTGCTGATTTGGTGGTCGCCTTTTCTGTCCAAGGTGCTTGATCCGTATATGGTCGTCTTCAACAGCATGCCGAAGGTGGCCTTAGGGCCGATTTTTATCGTCATGTTCGGAGCCGGCTTCACCGCCATCGTCGTGACGACGCTGTCGATCACCGTGATCGTGACGACGCTGGTCGTGTTCAACAGCTTCAATGAAGTCGACGCCAACCTTGTCAAGGTCATTCGCACATTCGGAGGAAATCGGCGCGACGTGTTTATGAAGGCGATCTTGCCGGCGTCGTTTCCGACCATCGTCTCGACGTTGAAGGTGAATGTCGGCATGGCTTGGGTCGGCGTCATCGTCGGCGAATTCCTCGTCGCCAAAATCGGGCTCGGCTATCTGATCGTCTACGGGTTTCAGGTGTTTAACTTTACGCTGGTATTATCCAGCCTGGTCATTATCGCGGTCGTCGCCACGGCGATGTATCAACTGGTCGTTTATATCGAACGGAAGCTGGTTCGGGAGCGGTAACGCTCCTTTTTCGTTTTGGCGGGATTGTAAGCGGGCGTGAAATCAAGTAGGATATTTTCATACAATCGACAATAGGCGGCAAATCCATACATAAGGGTGGTCTTCATGCGCATTGTTAAAACGGCTATTGCTACGCTGCTCGCGATTCTGATCGCGGAATTTACCGGGGTGGACGGGGCGCTGTCCGCGGGCCTGCTGGCCATTCTCGGGGTGGATGTGACCCGCAAGCGCAGTCTTGTGACGATCTCGGCGCGTTTTTTCGCCTCGATTTTGGGACTGATTCTGGCCTTTATCCTGTTTTACGTGCTGGGATTCCATATTTGGGTGCTGGCGATTTATATTTTGATCGCCTTCCCGCTGATTGCCAAAGCCCGCTTTAAAGAAGGCATCGTGACCAGCTCGGTCGTCGTGTTCCGGGTGTTTGGCGGGGAGGAGGTTTCCTGGCACGTCATGCTGACTCAGGTCGAGCTGTTGATCATCGGCCTCGGCTCGGCGCTGCTGGTCAATTTCCTGTACATGCCGAAACCGGAGGAGAAGCTCATGGAAATCCGGCGGCAGGTGGACGGGCGGTTTTCCGTCATTTTTCGGCAAATCGCCGCCTCGCTGCGCGACCCGTATCATCTATGGGACGGCAAAGAGCTGACGGAAGCGGCTAAACTTGTGGATGAAGGCTTGTCCGCCGCTAGGCGCGCCGTGGAAAATCAGATGATCTTTCCGAACGAGGCCTGGACGGTGTATTTTTATATGCGCAAACAGCAGCTGGACCGGATTGAAGGCATGCTGGAGCTAATCTCGCAAGTGTACCAGCGGATGCCGCAAGGAGAGATTGCCGCCCTGCTGTTCGACCGCCTGAGCATTGACGTAAGTCAAGAGGAATATACCGGTATTACCGAGCGGATGCTGGCCGAGCTGGAGCAGCAGTTCAAAACGATGGAGCTGCCGTCGACCCGCGAGGAATTTGAAATCCGTTCGGCGATATTGCAGCTGTGCCGCGAGCTATCTTTATATCTCGAAGTTTCGAAAAAAAGCAAGGCGCCGCTCCCCTTGAAAGCGGCCGGGCGGAAAAAAACGCTGTTGGGCCGCTGATTTTCCGGGCGTTTTTCGTCCTTGAAACTAGCGGCAATTACATATACTGCCTAATAAAAGCAGCCATAATATTTTTTATTTATCTCTGCATATTCAACATTCGCCTATGTCCTGCATACACTTAAGTGAATGATGTATGGAGGAGGTACTAACATGTCATTGAAATATCAAAGTAGAGAGGTCATTACGAAAGCGATCTGCGGCAAAGGTCGTAAGTTCTCTACCGTAACACATACCGTGACTCCACCGCACAAACCGTCCAGTATTCTGGGGGCCTGGATTATCAATCACCAGTACGAGGCGGTCGCGGCGGGAGACGGAATTGAAGTTATTGGTACTTACGATATCAACATCTGGTATTCCTACGATAAAAATTCACAGACCGAGGTCGCCAAGGAAACCGTATCTTACGTCGAGAATGTGCCGCTGAACTACCTCGATGCGAGACATCGCGCCTCGACGGTCGAAGTTTCCGCGGAAGCCACGCAGGAACCGAGCACCGTCGAGGCCAACGTGACGGGAGACGGCCGCGTACTGATCCGCGTGGAGCGCGAGTTCGCGGTGGAACTGATCGCCGAAACGAAGCTGAACGTCCTTGTCGTGCCGGGGGGCATTGAAGACAAGGATTATGATTTCGGCTCCGAGCTGGGGGACTACGAAGATCTGGATCCCGATCTCCTCGACGACGAACTGTAATTCAAGCCTTATACATTCGGATGTTGAGCTCCAGGTGTTCGGGCTACAATGTAGCATATGCAGCAGGGGCGTCGTCGAAGAGGGCGGCCGCCCTCTTTTTGTGGAAAATTTTTCGAAAAGCCGAATGAGACGGGAGATGCGGACCGTGAACAGGGAAAAATATACCGTGCTTAAAATCCGCGTCGCTTCGGAAGAAGCCAAAACGCGTCTGACGCAGGCTTTGGAGCGAAGCGGCGGCCGTTATCGAGTGATTCGCCCTTTCGGGGCGGAACGTACGGAAAGGCTTCGCGGCAAACGAAAAAGCCGCGCAGAGCGCCGCGGCGCCTGGATTCATTACGGACCGGAGGAGGCCTACTGGGGCGGCGGGGTACAGGAGATCGTGCTTAACCGTTCCTGCGTTGTAACGCCGCAGCGGCCGCCGGAGGACGCGAGCCGCCGTTTGCGGGCAGCCGGGATCAGCGTATCGGAAGCGCTGCGGCCGCTATCTTCAGGCTCCGGCATGGAGCTGCCGCCGCGCCGGTTTATCCGGCGGTACGCGGTAAGCGTGTTTCACCTGCGCGCCCTGGAGGCCCGGCCGCTCGGACGGAGCGGGCATGCGCTGCAATTCCCCGCCAACGGGCCGGCCCCGGGCTCCGTGCTGTGGAAAAGGCTGGAGTCCACGGCGGTCCGGGCTTTATACGCGCTGGGGCTGGATATGGGAGAGGTCGTGATCGCGGCCGGAGAAGAAGGCCGCTTTACGGTGGAAGCCCTCTCCCTGGCGCCGGAGGTGCCGGACCTGCGGCAAGCCGGCCTGTTCGCCCGGGCGATCCGCGAAGCGATGGAAGAGCTGGAGCAAGCCGGCGAAGCCGCGCAGGAGCCGCTGATCGGGATGGACCCGGAATTTTTGCTGGTGAATCCGGCCACCGGCAAAGTGATCCCGGCCTCGCGCTACCTCAGCCGCCATGGCGCTGCCGGGTGCGACGTGCTGCGTTACCGCGGGCGCCGCATGTTTCCGCTCGCCGAGCTGCGACCGCAGCCGGGACATGATCCGCGCGAAACCATCGTTCACCTGATGCGCGCTTTTCGCGCGGCGGGCGAAGCGATCGATGACCGGGAGCTTGTCTGGCAGGCCGGAGCCATGCCGCAGCGAGGGTTTCCGCTCGGCGGACATCTTCACTTCAGCGGCGTTCCGCTGACGAGCGAGCTGCTGCGGACCTTTGACAACTATTTGGCGCTGCCGCTTGCGGTGCTGGAGGATGGCCGCAGCCATCGCCGCCGTCCGCGCTACGGGTTTCTCGGCGACGTCCGCCGCAAAGATTACGGCGGCTTCGAGTACCGGACGCTGCCCAGCTTTTTGATTTCCCCGCTGGTGGCCAAAGGGACCGTCGCTCTGGCCCGCCTCATCGCCGAAAACGCCGGACAGCTCAATCGCAGGCCGCTGGAGAAAACGGCCGTTTTCACCGCGTTTTACGCCGGCCGGCAGCAGGAACTGCGGTCCGTTTTGCCCCCGCTGATCCAAGATCTCCGCGCCGCCGCCGCTTATCCCCGCTACGAAAGCTATATCGCTCCTCTCCTGGAAGCGGTCCTGTCCGGGCGAACCTGGGACGAAAGCGCCGATATCCGGCCGTTATGGAATTTGCAAATTCGTTCGTAACCCCTACCCGCCTTTCTCTGTTATAATAGAATTCTACGAATGACATGAAAATAGAGGCAAATCTGGAGGGGAATCATGGCTACCTACACGCCGATGATCGAACAATATTTGCGGGTCAAGGCGGAGGCGCAGGACGCGTTTCTGTTCTTCCGGCTCGGCGATTTTTACGAAATGTTTTTTGACGATGCGATTTTGGCGGCCAAAGAGCTGGAAATCACGCTGACCGGCCGGGACGGGGGGGCCGACGAGAAAATACCGATGTGCGGCGTTCCTTACCATTCGGCGGACAGCTATATTCAGCGGCTGATCGAAAAAGGATACAAGGTGGCGATTTGCGAGCAGACCGAAGATCCCGCCCAGGCCAAGGGAGTGGTCAAGCGCGAGATCGTGCGGGTGATCACCCCGGGCACGATTATGGAAGGGAAAACGGTTGGCGATAAAGTCAACAATTACATAGTTTGCGCAACCGAACGCCAGGGGCTGATGGCTTTGTCCGCTTGCGACCTGTCCACGGGAGCCCTGTACGCCACCTCGTCGCCGTCAAGCAAGGAGTGGCTGCGGGACGAGCTGGGTCTGTACGATCCGGCGGAAATCATCGGGGATTCCGTGCTGCTTGATTGGATTAAGGAGCAAGCGGCCCCGCTCAGCAAGCCGGTCGTGTATACTCCGTGGAACAAGCCCAAGGAGGATGCCGGCCGGACGCAGTTCGGCGAGGCCGAATGGATCCGCCTGGAGCCCGAACGCAGGGAAAACATCGCCCTGCTGGTAGGTTACTTGAGCGAAACGCAAAAGCGTTCGCTGGGGCAGTTGACAAAGATTCACGCGTACGAGCCCGAGCAGTTTATGATTCTCGATCCGTTTACCCGCCGCAATCTCGAACTGGTCGAAACGGTGCGGGAACGCTCCAAAAAAGGCTCCCTGCTGTGGCTGCTGGACCGGACGGAAACATCGATGGGCTCGCGTCTGCTGCGCCGCTGGATCGACAAGCCTTTGCTGCAGCGCGCGCGGATCGAGGAACGGCTCGAAGCGGTCGAGCATCTGCATGGCGGCTTTATTTTGCGTGAGGATTTGCGCAGCTCGCTGCACAATATTTACGATTTGGAGCGGCTCGTCGGCAAGGTGGCGTTTGGCAGCGCCAACGGGCGGGATATGGTCGCGCTGAAAACCTCGCTGCGCCAGGTGCCGGCGATTAAGGAGCTGTGCGGAGGCGCGGATTCGTCCACGCTGCGGCGGCTGGCGGGAACGATGGACGATTGCGCGGATCTGGCCGATATGATCGAGGCGGCGATTGCCGACGATCCGCCGGTATCGGTGCGGGAAGGCGGGATCATTAAGGCCGGTTATCATGCGCGGTTGGACGAGCTGCGGGAGGCCGGCGTAAACGGCAAGCGCTGGATCGCCGAGCTTGAGGCGGCCGAACGGCAGGCGACCGGCATCAAATCGCTGAAGATCGGCTACAACAAAGTGTTCGGCTATTACATCGAAGTTACGCGGGCGAACCTGTCCGCGCTCCCGGAAGGCCGCTACGAACGGAAGCAGACGCTGGCCAACGCCGAGCGGTTTGTCACCCCCGAGCTGAAGGAGAAAGAAGCGCTGATCCTGGAGGCCGAGGAAAAAATGGTCGATTTGGAGTATGCGCTGTTCAGCGAGCTGCGGGAGAAAATCGCCGCGGAAATTCCCCGGCTGCAGCAGCTGGCCGAACGGATCGCCGAAATCGACGTGCTGCGCTCGCTGGCGGCCGTCGCGGCGGAGAATCGCTTCGTGAAACCGGCGCTGACCGACGGATATGACCTGATCGTGGAGCAGGGCCGCCACCCGGTGGTGGAATCGGTCATGAACGATACGGCGTTCATCGCCAACGGCACCGCCCTGCGCAAAGAGGAGGCGAGCATCCTCTTGATCACCGGGCCGAACATGGCCGGGAAAAGCACGTACATGCGCCAGGTGGCGCTGATTTCGATCCTGGCCCAGATCGGCAGCTTCGTGCCCGCGGCCAAAGCGGAAATTCCGCTGGTTGACCGCATTTTCACGCGGATCGGGGCGGCGGACGATCTGATCGGCGGCCAGAGCACGTTTATGGTTGAAATGGCCGACATTCAGATCATGACCGAAAAAGCAACGCCGCGCAGCTTGATCATCATCGACGAATTGGGCCGGGGAACGTCGACCAGCGAGGGGATGGCCATCGCCCAAGCGGTGATTGAATACGTGCACAACAAAATCGGCTGCAAAGCGCTGGTGTCCACGCATTTCCACGAGCTGGCCCATCTGGAGCACAGCCTCGGGTCCTTGCGCAATTACAGCATGGCCGTGCAGGAGAGCGGGGACAAAGTCCACTTCCTGCGCAAGCTGATCCCGGGGGCCGCGGATACGAGCTACGGCATTTACTGCGCCCGTTTGGCCGGGCTGCCGGAGGAAATCATCGGACGCGCCTACGGGCTGCTTCAGGATCTGGAGCAAAAGGCGCCGGTGACCGGCGGCGGCGCAGGGGCGAAAACGGACGCGGGAGAAGAGGCGGCATTGGCCGCGGATGGATCGGGAGGCGGAGCCGCCGGCAAGGATCGACCCGGAACGGCGACGGAATCACGGCTTGCCGGCGCAGCGCTGAACCGCGAAACGGCCTCGTCTTATGGCGCCGAAGCCATGGACCCGTCCTTTGGCAAGCATACGCCGGCCGGGCAAGAGGCGGCGGCAGCGAGAGCTTCTTTCAAGGACGAGCCTATGGTTGAGGAGGAGGTCGTGCAGCTGTCCATCTTTGGCGACGAAACGCCGCCGAAGAAAGCGAAGCCGGCCGCCGAGGACCCTGGGGCCCGGCAGATCATTAACATGCTTAAAAATGCCGATTTGATGAATATGACGCCGCTGCAGGCGATGCAGCTCGTGAACGAGCTCAAGATGAAGGCTAAAGACATGTAGCCAAGGAATGAACGGAAACGGCAAGGCGGGAGGGAAAACAAGTGGCAAAAATCGTAGTATTGGACGAGCATATCGCCAACCAGATCGCCGCCGGCGAGGTGGTGGAACGGCCGGCGTCGGTCGTCAAGGAATTGGTCGAAAACGCCGTCGACGCGGGGGCGACAAGCATTGAAGTGACGGTGGAAGAAGGCGGTCTTGAGCTCATTCGGGTGACGGACAACGGCTCCGGCATCGCCCCGGAGGACTGCGAGACGGCGTTTTACCGCCACGCGACGAGCAAAATCACATCAGGCCGCGACCTGTTTCAAATCCGCAGCCTTGGGTTTCGCGGCGAGGCGCTGCCGAGTATCGCCGCCGTCGCCAAGGTCAAGCTGGTCTCCTCCAGCGACGACACCGGGCTCGGCCGGCAGATCATGATCGAAGGCGGAACGCTGAAGCAAAACGAAGAGACCGCCGCGCCGCAAGGCACGGATATTACGGTGCGGGAATTATTTTACAATACTCCGGCAAGGCTGAAATATATGAAAACGATCCAGACGGAGCTGGGGCACATCTCGGACTGTGTGTACCGGCAGGCGCTGGCTCACCCGAACATCGCTTTTACGCTGCGGCATAACGGCAACACGCTGCTGCAGAGCCCGGGCGGCGGGGACCTGCTGCAGGTCATCGCCGCCATCTACGGCGTAAACACGTCGAAAGGGATGGTGCCGATCGAAGCCGAGGACTTGGATTACCGGATCTCGGGCTACATCGGCCGGCCCGATCTGGCCCGGTCGAACCGCGGCGGGATGTCCACGATCGTGAACGGCCGCTACATCCGCAATCAGGGCCTGCATCAGGCGATTCTAAGAGCCTACCACACGCTGCTGCCGATCAACCGCTATCCGCTGGTCGTATTGATGCTGGACATGCACCCGTCGCTGGTGGACGTGAACGTGCATCCGGCGAAGCTGGAGGTCCGTTTCAGCAAGGAGCCCGAGCTGAACGGGTTTGTGGAGAGCAGCATCCGCAGCGTGCTGAACGGTCTGGTGCTGATTCCGCAGGTCGTACGGCAGCAGATTGGCAGAGGATCCAGCAAAGCGGTGATCCAGGAGCAGTTTCACTTCCCCGCGCCGGATGCCGGCGCGGGAGAAGCCGCCGCCGGGCAGCCGGGCGCGGCGGGGAACGGGACGCTCCGGCCGCAGGCCTGGGGCGGAGCGGACATAGGCGCGGGGTCCGGCATGGCGGACCGCGGCTTTTCCGGGGCGGCGCCGGAGCGCGCCCCGGGCACGGCTGGCGGCGCGTTCGCCGAAGGCGCCGCCGGCGGCCCGCTTCCGGGCGGCGGCTCGGCCGCCCGGACCGCGGGCCCGGGCGCTCCCGCAGCGGCCGCAGGCCTGACGCTGCGGGAGCGGGGCCCTGCCGGCGCCGGCGCGTACGGCGCCGCGCAGCCCGAAGCGGCGCTGGCGCAACGCCAGGCGCCGCCGCAAACCCCGGCCAATGCCCCGCAAAGCGGGCTTGGCCGGGACAGCGCCGCCGCGGCCGCGTATAGCGGCGGCTCGGCATCGCAGCAGCCGCTCCCGCCCGAGCGGCTGCAGGAGATGCCGGAAGCGCTGTACGGCGCGCCTGCGGCGGCGCCGGAGCTTCCGGCCTTTCCGGAGCTGTCCCTGATCGGACAGCATCACGGCACATACCTCATCGCCCAAAACGAAGAGGGCTTGTATTTGATCGACCAGCACGCCGCGCATGAGCGGGTGAATTACGAATACTATTACGAAAAATTCGGCCATCCGGCGGACGCCTCGCAGGAGCTGCTGATCCCGATTACTCTGGAATTTACGCCGTCGGACAGCGCCAAGCTGAAGGAGCGGCTGCACTGGTTCGAACAGGCCGGCGTCATCCTGGAGCATTTCGGCGGGGGCACGTTCCGCGTCGTCTCTCACCCGTATTGGTTTCCCCAAGGGGAAGAAGAAGCGATCATCCAGGAAATGGCGGAATGGGTGCTGCACGAGCGGGCCATCGACCTCGCCAAGCTGCGCGAGGCCTCGTCCACGATGGTGTCCTGCAAAGCTTCGATCAAAGCAAACCAGAAGCTGACGCCGGAGGAAGCGAACACGCTGATCCGCCGCTTGGCGGCCTGCAAACAGCCGTACACTTGCCCGCACGGGAGACCGATCATCGTTTCGTTTACGGCGTACGATTTGGAAAAGCTGTTCAAGCGGGTCATGTGAGCGGCGCGAACGGAGGAATTTCATCATGTTAATTACTACGGGAGACCGCGAGACTCCCGCCGTGCTTGAGCGGGCTCAAAACCTGGCGGCACTGACCGGGGCAACCCGCGTTCCGCGCGGCCGGACCTCGCTGGCCAAGCTGGCCGAGCGTTACGGAGACGGCGACATTCTGGTCGTTATGGAGCAGGGGGTTCGTTTGCACCGGGCCGGGCAAGAGCCGCTGACGTTCCACCCCAGCATGGGTTTCGTCCGCGCCAAGCGGCTGCTTAAAGGCGAAAGCGACGCCATGCTGGAGGCGGCCCGCGCCGCCCCCGGCGACTTCGTCATCGACGGCACGGCCGGTCTCGGCTCCGACGCGAGCGTTTTCGCCGTTGCCGCCGGCCCCGGGGGACGGGTGCTGGCGCTGGAGGATTCGTTTCCGCTCTGGGCGCTGCTGCAGGAGGGGCTGAAGCACTATGTTTCCGGGTTGCCGGAGTTTGACGCCGCTTTGCGGCGCATCGAAACGGTGCATGGGAACCATTTGGAGGTTTTGCGCGGCATGCCCGACAAAAGCGCGGACATCGTTTATTTCGATCCGATGTTCCGGCATCCGCTCGAGGATTCTTCCTCGATTTCGCCGCTGAGAACCTTTGCCAACGCGGGCAGCCTCAGCGCGGAGGCGTTGCGGGAAGCGTGCCGGGTCGCCCGGAAAACGGTCGTCATGAAGGAACAAAAAGGGAGCGGCGAATTTGCCCGGCTTGGCTTCGAGACGAGCGCCCGCGCCCATACCAAAATAGCTTACGGAGTGATCGCGCTTGACCATAAATAAGAAACCGCGGCTGCTCGTGCTCGTCGGTCCGACGGCGGTGGGCAAAACGAAGCTTAGCGTCGAAATCGCCAAAGCGTTTTCCTGCGAAGTGATTTCCGGCGATTCGATGCAGGTGTACCGGGGCATGGACATCGGCACGGCCAAAATCGCTCCGGCGGAGATGGAGGGCGTCCCCCATCATTTGATCGACGTGCTGGAGCCGGACGAACCTTTTTCCGTCGCCCAATTTCAGGAGTGGTGCCGCAAGCTGATTCCGGAGATCGAAAGCCGCGGGCATTTGCCTTTTATCGTCGGGGGGACGGGGCTGTATATCGAATCCGTCTGCTATGAATTCCAATTTACGGAAGCCGGGGCCGACGAGGCGTTCCGCGCCGCGGAGCTGGCGTACGCCGAAGAACACGGCGCGGAGGCGCTGCACGCCAAGCTGGCGGCCATCGATCCCAGATCCGCCGCCCGTTTGCATCCGAACGATGTGCGGCGGGTGATTCGCGCCATGGAAATCCACCATCTGACGGGAACGACTCTATCGGAGCAATTGGACAAACAAATCAAGGAGTCCCCGTACGATTTGTGCGTCATCGGTTTGACAATGGACCGGCAAATGCTTTATAACCGTATTGAACGGAGAATTGACGAAATGCTGCGGCTTGGTCTTGTGGATGAGGTGCGCCGCCTGCTTCGTCAGGGTTATTCCCGGGAACTCGTGTCCATGCAGGGGCTTGGCTACAAGGAAATCGCCGAACACCTGGAGGACGGCGTTCCGCTGCCGGAAGCCGTGGAGAAATTAAAGAGGGATACGCGGCGTTTCGCCAAGAGGCAGCTCTCCTGGTTCAGGCATATGAAGGAGATCGCCTGGATCGATGCGGGGAGCGGCGAAAATTTTTCCGGGATTTTGGCGGCGGCCCATGCTATAATAGCAGGAAAGTTTCCCGCTGATCTTGAATATAATTCAAAACACTAATTGATTCCTATTGGGGGTACGGCTATGAACAAGACCATTAATATCCAGGATACATTTCTGAACCAGCTTCGCAAAGAAAGCATACCGGTGACGGTATTTCTGACGAACGGATTTCAGATCAGGGGAACGATCAAAGCCTTTGACAACTTCACGATCGTCATCGACAGCGACGGACGCCAGCAAATGGTGTACAAGCACGCGATTTCCACGTTCCAGCCGCAGCGCAACGTGTCGCTGATGCAGGAAACGCAGAACGAGGGCTAAAGCGATAGTGAAACTTTTTTGATTTCAATACGTTAAAGGTATAGGAAAAGGAGAGAGCAACCTGACCCAGGTTGTTCTTTTCGTTCCGGGCATTTTTGGGCGCTCCGGATTCACCGGGAGCGGGTTCAACCGCCTCGCTGCGGCGCTGCCGCCGGGGTATGAGGGCGGAGGCCGAACCTTTAACGGAGAGGTAAAAGGGGGTCAGAGAAACCATGTCCAGCCAAAATCCAAGACTGGAACGAAGCAATAAATCGGGGAAAAAAGGAAAGGCGCCGAAGGCGCGCAAAAAGAAAAAACTGACCGTAAAGAAACTGCTGTGGACTTCGTTTTTCACGATCGCGTTCGCGGTTTTCTGCGCGATTGCGGGTTATATGTACATTACGGTCAGCGGCGAAAAGATCCTCATGGAAAACGGGGACAAGCTGACGGTCTACGAAACAACCAAGGTATACGACCGTAACGGCGCGTTGATGGGGGAGCTCTCGATCGACAAAAGCGAGCCTGTTGACGCAGACGAAATCCCGGACCTGCTCAAAAAAGCGTTTGTCGCCACGGAAGACCGGCGGTTTTTCGAGCATAACGGCGTCGATCTTTGGTCGATCGGCAGAGCGGCGGTAAAGGATGTCGTGGCCCGTTCCCTGGTGGAAGGCGGAAGTACGATTACGCAGCAGCTCGCCAAAAACATTTTCCTCAGCGCGGACAAAACGTTTTTCCGCAAAGCGACGGAGATGTCGATTGCGATGGCGCTGGAACGCCACAAAACAAAAGATGAAATTTTAACGCTTTATCTTAATCGGATTAATTTCGGCGGAACGGTGTACGGAATTAAAGCGGCTTCCATTCGCTATTTCGGCAAATCGAATTTGAACGACCTGAAGCTGTGGCAAATGGCTACACTGGCGGCTATGCCCAAAGGGCCGTCCAAATATAACCCGCTGCGGAATCCGGAGCTTTCGCAAGAGCGCCGCGGCGTCGTTCTCGACCTGATGTATCAGGAAGGGTACATTACCGCCGAGGAGCGGGACGAGGCGAAAAAGGTGGTTTACGACTACGAACCGCCGGCCAGCAACCAAAGCTACCTCGCCTTTAAAGACTATGTGGTCGAGGAAGCCGAGGAGAAGTTTGGCCTCACCGAAGACGAGCTGAACCGCGGCGGCTACAAAATTTACACGACGATGGACGCCCAGGCGCAAAAAGCGGTGGAGAAGGCGTTCGCCAACGACGATTATTTCGAAAAAAGCAAGGACGATAAACAGGTTCAGGGTTCGATCGTCATCATGAACCATGAGAACGGCAGCCTCGTCGCTCTGCTTGGCGGCCGGGATTACCAGCGCAAAGGCTACAGCCGCCTGAACAGCCGCAGACAGCCGGGTTCGGCGTTTAAGCCGATCGTGTCCTATGCGCCGGCGCTCGAATCAGGCAAATTTACGCCGGATTCGCAGATCCCGAACAATAAGCAGTGCTTCGGCGATTATTGTCCGACGAATCTGCACGGCTATTCGAACACGATCAACCTGACGACCGCGCTGACGAAATCGGAGAACATTCCGGCCGTGTGGCTGCTGAATGAGGTCGGGGCCGGCACAGGCGTGAAATACGCGCAGGAAATGGGCATCACGATGGACAAAAACGACCGCAACCTGGCGATCGCGCTTGGCGGTTTGACCTACGGGACGAACACGCTGGAAATGGCGGGGGCGTTCAGCGTGTTTGCCAACGGCGGGGAATACAACCCTCCGTATTCGATTAAGCAGATTGTCGATCATAACGGGGTAGTTAAATATAAATACAACCCGCCGAAACCGAAAAGGGTAATCAGCGAACGCACGGCCTACTATATGACGAAAATGATGGAAAACGTCGTCAATGAAGGGACGGGCCGGCGGGCAAAAATCGACCGTCCGGTTGCCGGGAAAACGGGGACGACGCAGCACGGCATCCCGGGCCTGCGAAGCAGCAAAAACCGCGACGTGTGGTTCGTCGGCTACACGCCGGAGTGGACGGCCGCGATCTGGATGGGCTATGACAATGCGGATAAAGACCATCTGCTGAACGGAAGCAGCGGCCAGACCGCGGCGCTGTTCGCGGCGGTGATGAAAGAGGCGCTGGCCGGCGTGCCGGTCAAGGATTTCCCGATACCGGCCAACCTGAAGCCGCCGGCGCAAGAGGAACCGAAGACGGCGGCGCCGTCCGAACTCAGCGCGGTCTATAACGCGGATACCGGTACGGTTGCGCTTAGCTGGAAAGGCGTGGAACAAGCCGGTGCGGTTTACCGGATTTACCGCCGTGAAGCTTCGGAAACGGATTTCACGCATATTATGGATTCCAGCGCTACGGAAACGGAAGACATCAGCATTACCCCGGGAACGGGTTATATCTACCGTGTTACGGCTTACGACCCCGTCAACGACGCGGAAAGCGATCCATCGAACAATGCCCAGGTGTTGATCGAAGCGGGCGAAGATCCGATGGACGATCTGCCCGATCCGGGCGCAGACGGTGATGGCAACCAGGGATTGCCGGGGGATGGGCAAATTGACGACGGCAGCGGAAATCAAGGTTTCCCGCCCGGAAACGGGGATGGCTCGGGAGACGGCCAGGGGAACGGCAACGGAAATGGCCAAGGCAACGGAAATGGCCTAGGGAATGGCCAAGGCAATGGCAATGGCAACGGTAATGGCAACGGTAATGGCAACGGCAACCCCGGAAACGGAAGCGGGAACGGAGACGGGGGCGTCTCGAATCCCGGCACCGTGGTTCCTCCTGACGGCGGCTTAGGCGAAGGAAATGCGGATACGTCCGCGCCACCCGCCGATGGAAATAACGGCCAAACCGATTCAGGGAACGGGCTGAACGCACCGGCTGGTGCGAATGAAGCGATTCAGGGGACGGGAGGCTAACCTGCCGAATTCCCGAAAGCGCCGATCGATCTATATGGCACGCGAACCCGCGGGCCAACCACCCGCAAGGCAAAGACCTCCAGAGCGGCGCGTTTAGCGTCCGGGGGTCTTTTCCCGTTTGTTGCGGCTGTTTTGTGACTCTTTTTCAAATATGGTAAAGTGATAGTACATTGTTGGTGAAAGGGCTATAATCTATGAAGCGAAAATTCGGAGACCGCGCGAACTGGCGCCGCATAACCCAGCGTCAGTTCAAATCCAAGTTTGTACAAAACGATGTCTTCACGGGGCATGTGACGTTGTATACGATTCAAGATCTTCGCGATCCGCTGTGGAAAACCTATGGAGGACACACGTTTCGCATTGCCGACAAAGGGTTTACCTGGCTGCAGTACTACCCGAAAGGGGCCCATTACGTCGTCACGGCGATGTTCGATGACCAAGGGGAAATCGTGGAATGGTATATCGATATTTGCAAAACGCAGGGGATTACGGATCAGGGCGTGCCCTGGTTTGACGATTTGTATTTGGATATCGTCGTGTTAAAGACCGGAGAAGTGTTTTTGCTCGATCAGGATGAACTTGACGACGCGCTTACAAGCGGCCTTATTACGGTAAAAGATTATGATCTGGCAGCAGAGACGGCCCATGAACTGCTTCATGCCATTAACAAGCAGCGCTTTCCGCTTTTTCAGTTGTCGCTTGAGCATTACCGCAGCGGGTTTATGAACGCGGATTCGCATCCCGATGGAGGTTGAGACATGCTTTTTGCCAAGAAAAGAACAACGTTGACTTTTGGCGAACCGGTACGGAAAAAACGGGGGATACGGGGAAAGTTGATTCGCTGGGGCCTCGTATTGTGCGCGCTGGGACTGGCCTGGGTGCTTTATGTGCTGGCCCAGATCGGCAGCATCGAGCGAAATCCGGCCGTGAGCGCCAGCCGCTCCGAACCGGCCGATGTCGGCATCGTGCTGGGAGCTTCTCTGTGGGGGGACGAACCGAGCCCGGGGCTGCGGGAGCGGCTGGAGCAGAGCATTCAGGATTATAAGGAGGGGAAGTTTAAGCTGTTTTTGCTGACCGGCGGCAGGGATACGGCCAACTCCAAATACACCGAAGCGGAGGGCATGGCGAATTATCTGGAACGCAGCGGCATCCCGCGGGAAAAAATCCTGCTTGAAAACGAGGCGACCAGCACGTTCGAAAACCTGAAATTCAGCCAGGCGATCATGGAGGAGCGCGGGTACGATTCCGCTCTCATTATTACGCATACGTATCACGGGAACCGGGCGCTGGAAATCGCCGAGGCGTTTGGCTATCATGACCCGAAGCTGTCGTTGAAGAAATCCGCGGTGCTTAAACCGATTCCCAATACGGTACGGGAGATTTTGGCTTATACGAAATGGAAAATGGATCAGCTGGCGCTCGCTTTGGGCCGAGGGTGACAAAACTTCTAATAACGGACAGGGAGAGAGAATACATTTAAAAGTGTGCTTCGAAAAAGGCTGCCTTTTTTCAACCTGCCCCTTTAAATTAAGATCAAAAATCCGGGTTTCTAGCACCGAAAGGTTGGATGAAGCGTAGGGATTGAGCGGCGGAGCGTAGGCACGCCTACGTGAGCAACGGAAATCCCGGCTGAATTCAAGGTTCGACGTCGAATAGACCGCTTGAGTTTCTTCGTGATGGAAAGACGAATTTTTGATTACCTTTATAAAAGAGGTGATGTCCCTGTGTCTGGGCGTGTTATAGCCAGAAGCGGCTCTTCGGATGAGAGACCGTCCCGGCAAATCAACGTCATTTTACGCAGCGCCGAGCCGCCGGTCGTCTCGCAGAGCGTTCCCGAAAGCGAACCGGGCCCGGCCGCCAAAGCTTTGCCGCAGCAAGGGCTGTTCGTGGAAATTCAAAAGGAATTGGATCACCTGATCGGGTTGGATCATATTAAGGAGTTCATGTACGAAATTTTCGCGTTTTTACAGATCGCTTCCATGCGTTCGGAAGCGGGCCTGCTGTCGGGGCCGCAGGTATATCATATGATTTTCAAGGGCAATCCGGGCACCGGCAAAACGACGGTGGCGCGCATCGTGGCCAAGATGTTTCAACGGATGGGCGTGCTGAGCAAAGGGCATTTGATCGAGGTGGAGCGGGCCGACCTGGTCGGCGAATATATCGGCCATACGGCGCAAAAAACGCGCGATCTGGTCAAAAAAGCGCTGGGCGGCATTTTGTTCATCGACGAAGCCTACAGCCTGGCGCGGGGCGGGGAGAAAGACTTCGGCAAGGAAGCGATCGATACGCTGGTCAAAGCGATGGAGGACCAGAAGAACCAGTTCATTCTCATCCTGGCCGGCTATTCCGATGAAATGGACTTTTTCCTGTCAACGAATCCGGGGCTGCCGTCCCGGTTTCCGATCCAGATGGATTTTCCGGACTATACGATCGACCAGTTGATACAGATCGCCGAAGCGATGGCCAAAGAAAGGGATTATATCCTGATGCCCCAGGCGATACTCAAACTAAAGCAGCATTTGCTTAAGGAAAAATGCGAAAGCGAACATCTGTTCAGCAACGCCCGCTACGTCCGCAACGTGATCGAACGTTCGATCCGCCAGCAGGCCGTCCGGCTGCTGAACCAATACGGCGGCGGCTCCCCGGGCAAACTGGAGCTGATGACGCTCAGGACGGAGGATCTAAAGCTGGAGAAAAAGGGATAACCGGTTGATATAAGGAGCAGTGGTTTATGGCCAAATCATTACATGAGACCAACGACAAAATTCAGGATATCGCCGTTCTCGTTAGCTTGATTACCCCGGAGACGAAGCAATCCGGGATCGATCCGTCCTATTCTTTGGACGAATTGGTCCGGCTGGCGGAGACGGCGGGCGTGGAGGTGGCGGAGACGGCGGTGCAAAACCGCGACAAACCGGATCCGCGCTGGCTTATCGGTAAAGGCAAGGTGCTGGAGCTGAGGGAGCTCATGGACCGCCTGAGAGCGAATACGGCGATCTTCGACCAGGAGCTGTCCGGGGCGCAGGTGCGTAATCTGGAGGAGATGCTGGACGCCAAAATTATCGACCGCACGCAGCCGATCCTTGATATTTTTGCCCAGCGGGCCAAAACGCGGGAAGGGATCATTCAGGTGGAGCTGGCTCAGCTGACCTATCTGCTGCCGCGGCTGTCCGGCCACGGCAAAAACCTGTCCCGGCTCGGCGGCGGCATCGGCACGCGGGGACCGGGGGAAAGCAAGCTGGAGATGGACCGCCGCCATATCCGGCGCCGCATCGGCGAGCTGAAGCGTCAATTGGAAGAGGTGACGCGGCACCGCCGGCTGCATCGGGCCCGCCGCAAGGAGACCGGGGTCGTGCAGGTGGCGCTGGTAGGCTATACGAACGCCGGCAAATCCACGCTGCTGAGGCAGCTTACGAACGCGGACGTGTACGTGGAGAACCAACTGTTCGCCACGCTTGATCCGACGACGCGACTATTGCCGCTGCCCGGCGGCAAAGAGGTGGTGCTGACCGATACGGTCGGATTCATTCAAAACCTGCCGCATGATTTGGTGGCCGCTTTCCGCGCGACGCTGGAGGAAGTGAACGAGGCGGACTTGATCCTTCACGTCGTCGACGCGTCGTCGCCGATGCGTCAGGAGCAGATGGCGGTCGTGGGGCGGATTTTAACCGAGCTGGGGGCGGGGGGAAAACCTCAGATCGTTCTGTTCAACAAAATCGATCTTTGCCGGCCCGATGGCTTGCAGATGCTGCCCTCCGGCGAAGGGTACTTAAAGATCAGCGCTTACGATGAACGGGACCTCGCCGCGATCCGCGAAGCGGTGCAGCGCAGGTTGTCCGGCGGAACCAAATCGTTTCGGATTCCGGCGGAGCGGGGCGATCTCGCCTCCGTTTTGTACCGGATCGGCGATGTGGTGAATCAGCAAATGGATGAGGCGGACATGATTTACGATGTGAACGTAAACCAGGCGGATTTTGCGAAATACGGGTATCAGCTCGCTCCTTTTGCGGTTCAAAAGCCTGACGTCCATGAAGAAACGAACGAATCGAGATAAGGGAGAGAGAACAACAAGATGGCGGTATTTTCGGATGAGATCGTAAATTGGCTAAAAGCGGCCGAGCGTAAGGCGGAGGGGAGGTTTCGGGAGATCGACGAAATCGTCGATCACAACTCGTGGAAAGTCATCGAAGCGTTTCAGCGGCACCAGGTGAGCGATTACCATTTTTCCGGATCGACCGGATACGCCTACAATGACCGCGGACGCGAGGTGCTGGATCTCGTGTACGCTGACGTATTCGGCGCGGAGGCGGCGCTCGTCCGCCCTCATTTCGCTTCCGGAACGCATACGATCGCAACGGCATTGTTCGGTGTCTTACGTCCCGGGGACGAACTGCTCTATATCACGGGCCGTCCTTATGATACACTACATAAAGTGATAGGTAAGCCGGGAGACGGCAGCGGCTCGCTGCAGGACTTCGGAATCGCCTATAACGAGGCGGAGCTAACTGCCGACGGCACAATCGATTGGAAGGCGGTGAGAGGGAAAATTACCGATAGGACGAGGGTGATCGGCATCCAGCGTTCGCGGGGATACGATTGGCGCGATTCCTTTACCGTCGAACAAATCGGGGAGATGGTGCGCGAGGTTAAAGCGCTCAAACCGGAGGCGATCGTGTTCGTCGACAATTGCTACGGCGAATTTACCGAAGAACGGGAGCCGACCTCGGTCGGCGCCGATCTGATCGCCGGCTCTTTGATCAAAAATCCCGGCGGCGGCCTGGCTGAAACCGGGGGATATATCTGCGGGCGCGAAGACCTCGTGAAGCTCGCATCCTATCGTCTGACGGCGCCGGGAATCGGCGGGGAAGTCGGGGCGATGCTGGGGACGACCCGCGGCATATACCAGGGGCTGTTCCTGGCGCCGACCATCGTGGGACAAGCGGTCAAAGGCAGCGTCCTGGCGGCGGCGGTATTCGAGCGGGCCGGCTTCGAAAGCCGGCCGGGGTGGAACGAGCGGCGGACGGATTTGATCCAGGCGATTTCCTTCAGCGGTCCGGAGCAATTGATCGCTTTCGTGCAAGGCATTCAAAAGGCGGCCGCGGTGGACGGTCATGTCGTGCCGGAGCCTTGGGATATGCCGGGCTACGAGCATCCCGTGATTATGGCCGCCGGCACCTTCATTCAGGGAGGAAGCCTGGAATTGTCCGCCGACGCGCCGATACGCGCCCCTTATATCGCATACATGCAGGGCGGATTAACTTATTCTCACGTGAAATTCGGGTTGCTTACCGCCCTCCAGACGATGAAAGACCGCAACTTGTTGTGAGTTATCCTAACATATCTATTGACATGTTAGGATAACTCACATATGATAAGGTCAAGAGATTATATAACTGGAAGGTTGAGAGCGATGAGTGACGAAATTCGCAGAAATATGGCCTTATTTCCTATCGGTATCGTAATGAAGCTCACGGATTTGACGGCAAGACAAATCAGATATTATGAACAGCATGAGTTGATTGTGCCTGCGCGCACTTCGGGAAACCAGCGTATGTTCTCTTTTAATGATGTCGAGCGGCTGCTGGAGATTAAAGGTCTCATTGATAAAGGCGTTAATATCGCCGGCATCAAGCAGGTGATGAATCCGATGTCACGTGAATCCCAGGAGGCGACGGTGATCACGAAGGACACGGAAGAGAAGCGGAAAGAAATGACCGATTCTCAGCTTTACCGCATGCTGAAGCAGCAGTTGGTCACCGGGAGCAAGCCGAATCAGGTTTCCCTGATCCAAGGCGAGCTGTCCCGCTTTTTCAAAAAATAATCTAAATGTTGGGAGAGGTAATTCATGAGTTACACCAAAGAAGATATTTTGCGCATTGCCAAAGAGGAAAATGTACGTTTTATCCGCCTGCAGTTTACCGACTTGCTCGGTACGATCAAAAACGTGGAAATTCCGGTCAGCCAGTTGGAAAAAGCGCTCGACAACAAGATGATGTTTGACGGCTCTTCCATCGAAGGTTACGTTCGTATCGAAGAATCTGACATGTACCTCTACCCGGATCTGGATACCTGGGTGGTTTTCCCTTGGGTGACTGAAGATCGCGTTGCCCGCCTGATTTGCGACGTGTATATGCCGGATGGCACGCCGTTTGCCGGAGATCCGCGGGCCATTTTGAAGCGCGTGCTGAAGGAAGCGGAGGAAATGGGCTACACCTCGATGAACGTTGGTCCGGAACCGGAATTTTTCCTGTTCAAAACCGATGACAAAGGCAATCCGACGACGGAACTCAATGACCAAGGCGGCTACTTCGACCTGGCGCCGACGGACCTTGGCGAGAACTGCCGCCGCGAAATCGTGCTGACGCTGGAAGAGATGGGCTTTGAGATCGAAGCTTCTCACCATGAAGTGGCTCCAGGCCAGCACGAAATCGACTTCAAATATGCGGATGCGGTCAAAGCGGCCGACCAGATTCAGACGTTCAAACTGGTCGTCAAAACGATCGCGCGTCAGCACGGCCTGCATGCCACGTTTATGCCGAAGCCGCTGTTCGGCGTCAACGGCTCGGGGATGCACTGCCACCAATCGCTGTTTAGAGGGGATACGAACGCGTTTTATGAGGAAAGCGATCCGCTTGGCCTGAGCAAGGAAGCCCGTCATTACATGGCCGGCATTCTGAAGCACGCCCGCGCGTTCGCGGCGATCACGAACCCGACGGTCAACTCATACAAACGCCTTGTTCCGGGTTATGAAGCGCCGTGTTATGTGGCCTGGTCTTCCAGCAACCGCAGCCCGATGATCCGGATTCCGGCTTCCCGCGGCCTCAGCACCCGGGTCGAGGTGCGGAACCCTGACCCGGCGGCCAATCCTTACCTGGCGCTTGCCGTGATGCTCAAAGCGGGCCTGGATGGCATCAAGAAGGAGCTTCCGCTGGTGGAACCGGTCGATCGCAATATCTATGTGATGTCCGAGGAAGAGCGCGTCGAAGAAGGCATTCCAAGCCTGCCGGCCGATCTGAAGGAAGCGCTTGGCGAGCTGCTCCGCAGCGAAATCATTTCCGAGGCGCTTGGCGATCACGCCTTGACCCATTTCTACGAGTTGAAGGAAATCGAATGGGATATTTTCCGCACGCAAGTACATCCGTGGGAACGCGATCAGTACATGACGCTGTATTAATTGAGGAATCCCTTGGGGCCGTTGGCCTCAGGGGATTTTTGTTTTTTGCGGGCAATAATGGGCTCAGCCTAGGATATCGACGCTTAACAGCCTGCTGCTGGAACGACTTTGCGCCGGATGAACGGCTAACCTGTCGGGTGGAACGGCTGACCTGTCGAGTAGAATGACCAACCTGTTGGATGGTACGGCTAACCGTCGGGTGGAACGATACACCGTTGACCTTCAAAATAGCGGCACTTTATGTACTTATCATCCGGACCCAGGCATATTTATCCCCATTAGCGGCATTTTTTGTTCTTATTGACCTGTGAACCGTCCGGAATGCAGCATTTTCTCGAGGGCGGGGGAAAATAGCGGCATAAATTGTCTCTCTTTCTCTCAAATTGACGGACTTCGCCGGAATAACGACGTTTTTTGTCCTTATGTTGTTAGAGCCGGACCGGAGATCCTCCTTCGATCCAAGTACCATCACACTGGAAGGCTCAGCGCAACGGGTTAAGATAAAAAATAATCTTATGCAGTTCATACTTTTTCCATCAACCGGCCTGGCGAGTCCGTTTATTGGACTAGAATATTTTGGAAACTGTAATTATGCCGTTTTTTATTCAGCGATTGGATACCTTATAGATATAAGGAGGTTGAATGAAATGGTTACCGCACTCAAAAGATATCAGCGGCGCCGGTATCGTTTGAAACAGTGGTGGGTTTCCGAACGGGCGGGATTCGGGTTTGGATGGGGAATGCGAGGCAGACGGGGAAAATCCGGCTACGGAACGATGCCTTATTTCCCGGATTTGGATTGGGACTAGCGGACGGAGGGGTGCATCATCCCTTTTCCGATGAAAATTTCAAGTGGAAAAAAGGACGCTGCAGACTGTTCTGCTTCGTCCTTTTTTCATTGCCGTAAAATGAATCAGTTCAGATCCCGGAACAAGCCCACCACTTTACCGAGGATGGTCACGTGCTTCAGACGCAGCGGCTCCATGGTCGGATTTTCCGGCTGCAGACGAATATGGTCCTTCTCCTTGTAAAAGGTTTTGACCGTCGCCTCGTCGTCTTCGGTCATCGCAACCACGATATCCCCGTTGTTCGCTGTCTGCTGCTGGCGGACAATCACGTAATCTCCATTATGTATGCCGGCTTCGATCATGCTGTCCCCAACTACGGAGAGCATGAAGATTTCTCCGTCTCTTGTGTAATGATCCGGCAGCGGAAAGTAATCTTCGATGTTCTCCGTGGCGGTAATCGGAACACCGGCCGTGACTTTGCCCACGACGGGAACGCGTGCGACGGTTTGAGCGAAGTTATTGAAACTCTCGGATTCTTCCTGATTCAACAGCTCGATGGCACGCGGCTTGGTCGGATCGCGGCGGATCAGCCCCTTCTTCTCCAACCGGTCCAAATGGCCGTGAACCGTAGAGCTGGAGGCAAGTCCTACAGCTTCCCCAATCTCCCGGACAGAGGGAGGGTATCCCTTGGCGCGAACTTCATTGCGGATAAATTCCAGAATGGCCTGTTGCCGGCTGGATATCTTTGACATATCGGATCAACCCCATTTAGTAACGTTTGGAAAAATTATAACACAGAACTTCCGTTCGCACAAACATTAGTTCTAAAAGTAAACTTTAAAAAGAAATCAAAAAGTAATCTTTTGATCACGAAGCGGATTATGAAGCGGTTTCGACGTCGAATCTTGAATTCAGCCGGGCTCTAGCATATGCTTCCGAAGCATGTTCCTAAGGAAGCATTCAGGTGTTCACGTACCCAAAACGAACGCTAAGCTCCTAACGTCCACGGCTTCAACCAACTTTCTCGGTGCTGAATAACTGACTTTTTAAACTCGCACTAAAGAAAAAAGGGAACAATTGTTCGAAAAAAGTGTTGAATCAAACAAATGTTCGTGTTATAGTAATGGCATTAATAAGAACGCTTGTTTGGAGTGATGAATTTATGCCAAGATACACTACCTATAGAAGCATCTATGACCAACCTTCTTTTACTCGTCCCGCAAAGAGAAGACTACATATTTCGATGTTTCGTCACAGCCTCGCCAAGGTTGCCGTTTTTCTTCTGGTGCTGAGCCTTACTTGTACGGGCGTGGTAACGGCATTTGCCGCCTCCTCCGATTCCGGCCGTCCGGAGCGGGAGCTTGAGCAAGTCGTTGTTCTGCCCGGGGATACATTGTGGGAAATCGCGGTTGAACATAAGCCGCAAGGATCGGACACGCGCGTCTACATCAAGAAGTTGATTCGCGTCAACGGGTTGAACTCTAGCGAGATTAAGGCGGGGGATATTTTGTTCATTCCTTTGGAATGACAATACGTACAACATACGGAAATCGTTATTTTCTTATATATGTTAGCGCGTGTTTATAAGGGGCTGTCGTCAAAGCGGACTTTTTAAACCATTTCTATAAACTAAAGGGGCTTGCCATTGGCGTTCTGGAGTGATTTCCGCCGCCTTGACAAGCTCTTTTTCTCATGTCAAAGTAAGAATTAATGCCCTGCATGATGCTTGTTCCGCCAAAGTGCGGCTAAACCGGAATCATCGGAGCGCATAGTAAATGAATCCAGGAGGAAGATATGGACATCGATGCTTTGGTAAAGCGGATTAACGAACTGGCCCGCAAGCATAAAACGGAAGGTTTAACGCAGGACGAGATGCTGGAAAGAGCCCAGCTTCGCGAAACATACCTGGAGAATGTCCGCAGAAATTTTCGCCGGCAACTCGAATCGATCGAGATTGTAGATAAATAGGGGAGGAACATGCATGGCTTCGTTTGACCGGAAAGTGGAGCGGAATCAGCTCCGGATGCAGAAAAAAGGAAAGGGCCCGAATTTGGGGAGCGGGCAGGGCGGAAGAAACGCGAGAAGCGTCTTGGGACCTAACGGGGAAGGCGACGTCTTCAAAGGGCGCAACTTTATTTTGCCGATCGTGCTGTTCTTGTTGGCTCTGCTCTATGCCAGCGTCGGCATCATCGGGAATTCGGCCGAGGTGAATACGATGATGTATTGGATTACGATCATCCTTTACGCCGTGCTGGCGCTCGCCATATTTCTCCGCAAGCCGTATTTGCGCATCAACAAAAGCTGGCTCTACACCTCGAAATTTAACCGGGACAAATCTCTGGATGCCGGAAATATCAGCAAAATCATCGTAAGCCGGAACAAAATCGTAATTGAGCCGAAAATCCGGGATGCAAAATGGGTATTTTACCGGACGCGCAACCGCTTTGACACCGAGGCGATGGCCGCGCGGCTGGAACTGTATGCCAACACGCATCACGTGAAGCTGGTCAAGGAATAAGGAAGGCGTTGTTCATTTGCCCCCATAGGGAGATCATGGAGCGAGGTTGAAACGATGACGATTAAAGCTGTTTGTTTTGATTTGGACGATACGCTGCTGTGGGATGACCGCAGCGTAAAGGAAGCTTTTGCCGCGGCCTGCGAGTTCGCGGCGCAGCGGGTTCCGGGAATCGAGCCGGAAGAGCTGGAGGAAGCGGTGCGGCGGGAAGCACGCGGACTGTACGAGTCTTACGAAACGTATCCGTTTACGAAGATGATCGGGATTAATCCGTTTGAAGGCCTATGGGCTACGTTTTCGGCCGGAGAGCAGCCGGAGTTCCGCCAGCTGGAGCAGCTTGCCCCGGTATACCGCAAGGAGTCCTGGCGGCGCGGGTTGCTGGCCGTCGGCGTCGATAACGACCAGCTCGGCGAGGAACTGGCGGAGCGGTTCGCCAAAGAGCGCCGCGCCCGTCCGCATGTTTACGAAGAAACGTTTCAAGTGCTCAAGGAACTTCACGGAACCGTTAAGCTGCTGCTGCTGACCAACGGCTGCCCGGCCCTGCAGCAAGAGAAGCTCGACGGCGTGCCGGAGCTGGCGCCGTTTTTTGACGAGATCATCATTTCCGGCAAGTTCGGCAAGGGCAAACCCGATCCGTCCATTTTCCGCCATGCGCTGGAACGGTTAGGGATCGATGCCGGCGAAGGGATTATGGTTGGCGACAAGCTGACGACCGATATCAAAGGCTCGCTCAGCGTCGGCATGACGGCCATATGGATCAATCGCGACGGAAAACAGCCTAGCGACGAAATCAAGCCCGATTACGAAATTTCGCACTTGTCCGAGCTGCACGAAATTATCGCGCGATTGGCGTAAGCTTGCGTACGAACGTCCAATCTCAAAACGAATGTACGGAATAAGCGAAAAGGAGGGAAATCCATTGAAGGGAAAAGCCGGGCGGATCGCCGTTATGGTATTGTTGATCACGGTGCTTGGCGGCTGCGGACGAAGCGAAACGGCGGCGGTGGATAATGGACCGCTGGAGCCGATCCGGGTAGATCTTGAAGTAACGCCGGATACCGTTGAAAGCGGCGGGACCGTGACGTTTACCGCCAAGGTGGGGCATCGGGGGGAAAACGTCGATGACGCGCAGGAGGTTACGTTCGAATTTTGGAACACCGATGACGAAAACGCCGAGCACAGCAAAGTGACGGTAAAAAGCGCCGGAGACGGCGCCTATGTCCTCGAGCGCAAGTTTGCGGAGCCGGGAACCTATAAAGTGATTTCCCATGTGACCGCACGGGATCAACATTCGATGCCGTCCAAGCAGTTTACGGTACAGTAACGCCGATCGATCATTACATAAAAGCCCCGCGCGCAACAACGATCAAGCTGCCTGCATCCGCTGAGATGAGGGCAGCTTGTTTTTTGCAACATTTTTTGCAACATTTCATACGCCTGTCCTCTCTTTTCTTCAACGCTTTATTCTGTTAAACTAAGTCTTAACGTTTTACGGGAGGGACATGATCATGAGCAAACCGAGCCTGGAAGACCGAATAAAAGAACGAATATTGATACTTGATGGCGCCATGGGCACCATGATCCAGCAGGAGAACCTTGTTCCGAGCGATTTCGGCGGGGAAGAGCTGGATGGCTGCAACGAGATGCTCGTTCTCACCCGTCCGGATGTGATTCAAGGCATTCACGAGCAATATTTGGCGGCCGGAGCCGACCTGATAGAAACGAATACGTTTGGGGCAACCTCCGTTGTTCTGGCCGAATACGATATATCCCATAGAGCAAGGGAATTGAATTTGGCGGCGGCAAAGCTAGCCGTAGAGGCCGCGAAGAAATACAGTACGCCGGACCATCCGAGATATGTCGTTGGCGTACTTGGTCCGACGACCAAAACGCTGTCCGTCACCGGCGGGGTCACCTTCGACGAATTAACCGAAAGCTACGAGGAGCAGGCCATCGCCCTGATCGATGGCGGCGTGGATGCGCTGATGCTGGAAACGTCCCAGGATACGCTGAACGTGAAAGCCGGAAGTATCGGGATAACGCGGGCGCTGCAAAAATCGGGGAAACAGCTGCCGCTGATGATTTCCGGAACGATCGAGCCGATGGGTACGACTTTGGCCGGGCAAAATATCGAAGCGTTTTATATTTCGCTCGAGCATTTGAAGCCGATTTCGGTTGGATTGAACTGCGCCACCGGCCCGGAATTTATGCGCGATCATATCCGCACGCTTTCCGGCATTGCGAAAGCCGCGGTAAGCTGCCACCCGAACGCTGGACTGCCGGATGAAAACGGCAAATACCACGAATCCCCGGAATCGCTGGCCCAGAAAATGGCCGCGTTCGCCGAGGAGGGGTGGCTGAACGTCGCGGGCGGCTGCTGCGGCACAACCCCGGCACATATCGCCGCCCTGGCGCAGAAGCTGAGCGGATACCGGCCGCGCACGCTGGCCGGAGACCACCCTCCGGCGTTGTCTGGAATCGAGCCGGTTTATGTCGAAGCGGCAAATCGGCCTTATTTGGTCGGAGAGCGAACGAATGTTCTGGGGTCGCGAAAATTCAAACGCCTCATCGTGGAAGGCAAATACGAAGAGGCTTCGGAAATCGCCCGGGCCCAGGTGAAGAACGGCGCCCAGGTGATCGACGTGTGCGTTCAGGATCCGGACCGCGACGAAGCGGAGGACATCAAGAAGTTTCTTGAACTGGTCGTCAAGAAGGTGAAAGTGCCTTTGATGATCGATACGACCGATCCGAAGGTCATCGACCTGGCGCTGAAATACTGCCAGGGGAAATCGATTATTAACTCCATTAACCTTGAGGATGGGGAAGAGAAATTCGAACGCGTCGTCCCGCTGATTCATAAATACGGGGCGGCTGTGGTCGTAGGGACGATCGACGAACGCGGACAGGCGATCACCCGCGAAGACAAATTGGAAGTGGCCAAACGTTCCCACGATTTGCTCGTGAACAAGTACGGATTAAACGCCGAGGATTTAATTTTTGACCCGCTCGTGTTTCCGGTGGGAACGGGGGACGAGCAGTACATCGGCTCTGCCAAGGAAACGATTGAAGGCATCCGGCTGATCAAGGAGGCGCTGCCTAGCTGCCAAACGGTGCTTGGGGTCAGCAACGTGTCTTTCGGTCTGCCGGAAGCGGGCCGCGAGGTGCTGAACTCCGTATTTTTGTACGAATGCACTAAGGCCGGCCTCGATTATGCGATCGTCAACACGGAAAAGCTGGAGCGGTACGCGAAGATTCCGGAGGAAGAGCGGCGGCTGGCGGAAGAACTTATTTATCATACCAATGACGAGACGCTGGCCGCGTTCGTGGCGGCTTTCCGCAACAAAAAAGTGGAGAAAAAGGAACGGACGGTACAGCTGACGCTGGAAGAACGGCTCGCTTCCTACGTGGTGGAGGGCACGAAAGAAGGACTGATTCCCGATCTGGACGAAGCGCTGAAACGATACAGCGCGCTGGAGATCATCAACGGTCCGCTGATGGCCGGGATGGAGGAAGTCGGGCGGCTGTTCAACAACAACGAGCTGATCGTCGCGGAGGTGCTGCAGAGCGCGGAGGTCATGAAGGCTTCGGTTGCTTATCTCGAACCGTTTATGGAGAAAAACGAATCGAGCGTTAAGGGGAAAATCCTGCTGGCTACCGTAAAAGGCGACGTCCATGATATCGGCAAAAACCTGGTGGAGATCATTCTGTCCAACAACGGTTACCAAATCGTGAATTTGGGCATAAAAGTACCACCAGAGCGCATCATTGAAGCATATCGGGAAGAGAAAGCCGACGCGATCGGCTTGTCCGGCCTGCTCGTCAAATCGGCGCAGCAGATGGTGCTTACCGCGCAGGATTTGCGCAACGCGGGCATCGACGTGCCGATTCTGGTTGGCGGGGCGGCCCTAACGCGCAAGTTTACAAAAACGCGCATCCGGCCGGAGTATAACGGCATGGTCGTCTACGCCAAAGATGCGATGGACGGTCTGGACCTGGCCAACAAGCTGATGGATCCGGCGAGCCGGGAGCAATTGCGCTTGGAGATGGAAGCGGAGAAAGAGGCCGACGCGGCGGCGGTGGCCGTTGCCGAGCCGTTGCCTGAGCTGACCCGCGTCCAGCGTTCGCAAATCCGCACCGACGCGCCGGTGTTTATCCCGCCGGATTTGGAGCGGCATGTGCTGCGCGATTATCCGATCGGCCATATTACTCCTTATGTGAATTGGCAAATGCTTTTGGGTCATCATTTAGGTTTGCGCGGCTCCGTCGAGCAACTGCTCGCGGCGGGGAACGAAAAAGCGGTGGAGTTAAAACAAACCGTGGACCAAATTTTGCTGGAGGCGGTAACGGACGGTATTATCCGCACGCAGGCGATGTACCGCTTCTTCCCTGCGCAATCGTCGGGTAACGATATATTGATCTATGATCCGGCCGATCACGGCAAAGTGATCAAACGGTTCAGCTTCCCGCGCCAGCGGGTGGAGCCTTATCTGTGCCTTGCCGACTACCTGAGATCGGTGGACAGCGGAGAGATGGACTACGTCGGTTTTCTCGTCGTTACGGCCGGGCAGGGCGTCCGCCAATTGTCCGAGACATGGAAAGAACGGGGCGACTATCTCCGCTCCCATGTGCTGCAGGCGGTTGCGCTGGAGCTGGCGGAAGCGCTGGCTGAGCGCGTGCACCACATCATGCGGGACATTTGGGGGTTCCCGGATCCGGCGGATATGACCATGAAGCAGCGCCACGGGGCCCGTTACCAAGGGATTCGCGTTTCGTTCGGCTACCCGGCTTGTCCGGATCTTGAGGATCAGCAGCTGCTGTTTGATCTGCTGCATCCGGAGGACATCGGGATCGCGTTGACGGAAGGCTTCATGATGGAGCCGGAGGCCTCCGTGTCGGCGATGGTGTTCGCTCATCCAGAGGCCAAGTATTTTAATGTGGACAAAGCATAAAATGCGCGTTCACAACCTCTTAAATAAAGAAGCTTCTGGCAAACCCTCCGATTAACGGAGGGTTTTGGCAGTCTATTTTGCCAGTTTTTCATTGATGACTTGATTACAACCGGAAGGACGATGTGCATGGAACTTTATTTTTTGGGGACCAATGCCGGGGTGCCGTCGCTGGAACGCAATGTAACCTCGTTGGCGCTGCGCCTGCTTGAGGAACGCCGTTCCTTGTGGCTGTTCGATTGCGGTGAAGGGACGCAGCACCAGATTCTCCGTTCGCCCCTGAAACTGAGCAAGCTGGAATATATCTTCATCACGCACCTGCACGGCGACCATCTTTTTGGCCTTCCCGGACTGATTTCCAGCCGCGCCTACCAGGGCGGGGATTCGCCGCTGACCATATTCGGACCCAAGGGTTTGAAAAAATTTGTGGAAACCACGCTTGGGCTAAGCGAATCGCGAATCGATTACAAGCTTGAAATCGTAGAACATGATGGAGGGCTGCTATTTGAGGATGATACCTTTCGAGTGGAAGCCGCTTTGCTGGAGCACCGGATTGCCAGCTACGGATACCGCGTTGTCGAGAAGGACCTCCCCGGCAAACTGGACGCCGCGGTGCTGGAACGCTTTGGCATTCGCCCCGGACCGCTGTACGGCAAGCTGAAGAAAGGAGAAAGCGTGGTAACGCCAAGCGGAGAAACGCTGTATGCCGTTGATGTGCTCGGAAAGCCGAAAGCGGGACGGGTCGTTACGATTCTCGGCGACACCCGCCCTTGCAGCGCGGCCCAAAAACTGGCCCAAAACGCCGACGTGCTAGTGCATGAATCCACCTTTTTGCACGAATTGGCCGACACCGCGCACGCATATCACCACAGCACGGCTAGACAGGCGGCGAAAACCGCGCGCGATGCCGGAGCGCAGCATTTATTTCTTACCCATTTCAGCTCGCGGTACAAATCCGAGGAACAGCTCGGCCGGCTTGAGGATGAGGCCAAAGCGGTTTTTGCCGGATCGGAGCTGGCCAGGGAGCATGTGCTGTATCCGGTTCGGCGCCGATGCGATCGGGAGAGCTGAAAAATATTTTCCGGGAAAGCGCAGGAAATGACAGCCGCCTTCAAAGTTTGGCATTGCGCCAAGGCCCGGTTTTCTTTAGCTTCGAGGAGCTTCGACGCCGACAAGCGCGTCAAGACGTTTTTTTGACAAATTCCCAAAAAAGCTAAGGCGGAAATTTGCCTGATCCTGGGTGAAATAGGTACAATGAAATGGATAGGTCCAAATGGGAAGGATGAATATATTGCCTGAGAGATGGAAGGCGTTTCTGATTGATTTGGATGGCACGTTATACCACGGGACGCGGATGATTCCTGGTGCGGATCGCCTCGTTTCGGCGTTGCTGGACAAAAAGATCCCTTTTTTATTCGTCACGAACAATTCGTCCCGGACTCCGGAGCAGGTTGCCGGGCATTTGCGGGCGATGGGGATTCCCGCCAAAGCGGAAGACGTCTGCACCTCGGCGGTGGCGGCAGCGGAATATATCGCTGGCGAGCTGCCGGCCGGCGTCAAGGTGGCGGCGATCGGAGAAGCGGGACTGCTGACCGCGCTTCAGAATGCGGGGCTGCCGCTGGACGAGGAACAGCCGGATGTGGTCGTCCAGGGAATCGACCGCAATTTTACATACGAAACGTTAACCAAAGCGGCCCGCTGGATCGGCGGGGGCGCCAGGTACGTGCTGACGAATCCCGATCTGCTGCTGCCCTCGACGGGAGGTTTGATGCCGGGAGCGGGGACGCTGTCCGCCGCAATTCAAGCGGCTACGGGGGTCAAACCCGTCGTTATCGGCAAGCCGGCCGAGCCGCTGATGAATTTTGCCATCAAGCGCTTAGGCTTGAGGAATGATGAAGTGGCCGTCATCGGAGACAACATGCTGACCGATATTGCCGCTGGAGTAAACGCGGGCTGCGGGACGATTTTGACGTTGACGGGAGTGACGACCGAAGAAAGGTTGCCGGACGCGATCAAAACCTCCGGCTTCCGGCCGGATGCGGTATGCCGTAACTTGGATGAGGTTGCCGGCCTGATCGGCTGACGTCCGGCGAAGACGAAGCAACGAATGAACCAATGAACGAACTTATGAATCCATGAAACGTTCCAAATCATGAACCTCATGAACGAAGGGAAGATGACCCATGCCGGAACTGCCGGAAATGGAAAATTATCGAATTCAGTTGTCACAGCACATTTTGGATGTTCCGATGACGGAAATCACGATTCACCGGGAGAAGTCGATTAATATGGAGGCTGCCGCGTTTGCGGGGGAGCTCACCGGCAGACAAATCATTTTTATCGAGCGGCGGGGCAAGCATTTGCTGTTTCACTTGGACAACGGCAAACGCCTGCTGCTGCATTTGATGTTAGGCGGACTGCTTTACTTGGGCTCGCAAGAGGACCGGCCGGACCGGAACACGCAAATCGAAATTGCGTTTGCCGACGGCCAGGCGCTTTATTTCATCGGCCTGCGCCTTGGGCATCTGCATCTGCACAGCGCCAAGGAAGCAGAGGAGCTCATGGCGCATTTGGGCCCGGAGCTGCTTGACCGCAGAATGAACGAAGCGCGGTTCATCTCGATTTTGCGCAAACGCCGCGGCAGCTTGAAAACGACGCTCGTCAACCAGGACGTCGTCGCCGGCATCGGCAACCGCTATGCGGATGAAATTGCATTTGCCGCCGGACTGCTGCCGATGGCCAAGCTGCAAAACATGAGCGACGAAGATTTGTCGCATCTCTATAAAGCGACGAGAGAAGTGCTCCTGGAAGCGATCGAAGCGGGCGGATACATCGAACTGCCGCTGTTCAAGAACGATACGCTTACCGGCGGAGCAAACGGGATTTGCCGCGTGTACGACCGGGAGGGAGAGCCCTGTCCGCGCTGCGGCGATTCCATCGTGAAAGCGGAAATGAACGGACGAAAAGTGTTTTACAGTCCGGGCTGCCAACATGACCGCTGAGCTGAAAATCGGGGGACATTTAAGCATTCGCGGGGGATATTTCGGGGCCGCCAAAGCGGCGCTTGGGCTTGGAGGCGGAGCCTTTCAGTATTTTCCCAAAAACCCCCGCAGCCTTACGGTAAAAAACTTCGACCCGCGGGATGCGGCGAACTGCCGAAGCTTTTGCCGGGAGCATGGCCTTGTTTCCGTGGCGCATACGCCGTATCCGAGCAATTTGGCGGTAAGTTCGGATGACACCGCCGCGTACCGGAGAGTCGTGGATTCGCTGCGCAACGACTTGGCCATTGCGGAGGCCTGCGGTTCTTTGGGAATTGTTGTTCATTTTGGCACATTTAAGTCAGGAAACCCCTTACAAGGATACCAAAATATTATACAATGTATTAATGATGTGCTCGACGGCTGGGAGGGGGCGGCGAAGCTGCTCATTGAAAATCAGGCCGGCGATCACGGGGATATGGGCATGACGATCGATGAGCTGGTACAAATTCGCCGTTTGTGCCGGGATTCGGAGCGGATCGGCTTTTGCCTCGACACCTGCCATGCTTTTGCTGCGGGGATGTGGCGGGGAGAAGGCGATGAGGACTTTGCGGAGAAAGCCGAGCGGCTTGGGTTTTGGGACGGCCTGGGCGCCGTTCATTTCAATGATTCGAAATACCCGGTATTATCGCGAAAGGACCGTCATGCCCGCGTCGGCCAGGGTTATATCGGCGAATCCGGTTTTCGCTGGTTGCTGAAGATCGACGCCATCCGGAACGCACCGCTTATTTTTGAGAGTGAAACCGGAGAAGATGGGACCTATAGAGACGATTTGGAGCGAGTGAGGCGGTGGGTGGAACCCTAGAGAGGTTGTTCAAAAAGTCATCTTTTGATCACGAAGCAGGTCGTGAAGCGGATTCGACATCGAATCTTGAATTCAGCCGGGCCTTCCGTTGCTCACGTAGATCTATCTACGCTGCGCTACTCAGTCCCTAGCTTCATCCAACCTTCTCGGTGCTATAAACCTGACTTTTTGAACTCCACTTTGAGTGAAATACCGCGGAAAGGAAGAACTAAGTTGATTCATGTATATATGGACGATTTTCGCCGATGTCCACAAGGGTTTACGCTAGCGCGCACCGTCGACGAATGTCTGGAATTGCTGCGATTAACGGAGGTAGACATTTTATCGCTGGATTACGATATGGGACCGGGGGAGAAGAACGGTACGGACATGGCCGCGGCCATGGTGCGGGAAGGCCTGTTTCCGCGGGAAATTTATTTGCACACGTCCAGCAATTCCGGAAGAAAGAGCATGTACGAAATTTTATACCCGAACAAACCGGAGCATGTGCTGCTGCATAACGGACCGATTTCGTTCGAACGGCTCGATGAGATCGCCCGGGATTGCAAGGTGCCGCCCCAATCCAAATGGATTTGCACGGCCAATCACGGCTTCGCGCCGTATGCTCAGGAGGAGCTGCGGCGGGCGTTCGGCAGCGTGAAAAGCACGATGCTGATTCCCGGCGAAGTGTTTGCCGCCACCCTGCAGAAGGCGGTGGAGGAAGTGACGGAACAGCTCGCCGCCGCACCTCCGGTATTTCTTCGCCACGCTTTTTTGGTCGACTGGGAATGGTGTCCCGGCGAGCAAGCGGATGCCGATCGGCACGGCTGGCTGCCGGCCCTGCGCAAGTTTCTGCTGGGCGATTTCCGGCTGCCCGGCGCCCGCGTTGCCGTACAAACGCGCAAGTCGGAGGACGGCTTATGGAGCGGAACGGCCGCGGAAATGAAAGATGCGCTGCAAAATGAACTGCAGGAATTGGCCGGTACGGAATTCGTCGTCCGGGACGCGGACTGGGTGATCTCTGTGTTTGCCAGTCGCGACCGGGTTTATGCTGGCGTGGCTCGCCCGGAGGACAATCTGTCCGACTGGAACGGCGGGGCCATCCGTTTCCGGAAAGAGGAAGGGCAAATTTCGCGGGCCAAATTCAAGCTGCTGGAAGCGGAAGCGACGTTCGGCATCCCGTTTGCCTCGTTTCGCGATGCGCTTGATATCGGAGCGGCCCCGGGGGGATGGACCTCCTTTCTGCTGGAACGCGGGCTGAACGTAACGGCGGTCGATACGGCCAAATTGCATCCTTCCTTGCTGTCATCGCCGAAACTGACCTTTGTGCAGCGCAACGCCGACAGCGTAAAATTCAAGGAGCACCAGTTCGACCTGCTGGTGTGCGATATGAGCTGGAGCCCGAAGCTTGCCGCCAAGCTGGTAACGAGCCTGCTGTATGCGCTCGTCCCCGGAGGAACGGCGATCGTTACGGTGAAGCTGATGCACAAAAAACCGATGGCATTGATTCAAGAGGTCATCGGCATGTTCCAGGATGCGAGGCTGCAAGTGCAGCGGGCGAAGCAGCTGTTTCACAACCGCGACGAGATTACTTTGTATATGATTAAATATTAATTCCATAAATTAATTTCGTGCAAAAAAAATGCTTTACAATTGGTGCAAACCTGTCCTATACTAATTCCAAAATTATACAATGACCGCGAAGGGAAAGTATCCTGTTTCGCTGCCTTTGGCCTTACGGCTGAAGCAGTGGGATGGGGGCTTTCCCTTTTTTGCGTCTGAAAAGGAGGGGTTGAGCTTGTCTTTTGTGCCGCAGTTGGCCCCCGGAGATTTGCTGGCCGGGCGCTATTCGATTGAGCGGGTTGCCGGACAAGGCGGGATGAGCCGGGTGTACCTCGCTTCGGATTTGAAGCTGCCGGGGAAGGTTTGGGCCGTGAAGGAAAGCCAGGCGGCAGCGGGGCACAGTGTGCTGGTGGCTCAGGAAGCCGAGCTGCTCATTTCGCTGAACCACCCGCGGCTGCCGCGCATCGTCGATTTCATCCAGGAAGGCGGTACAGGTTATTCGTACATCGTGATGGATTACATCGAGGGGGAGCATTTGGACCGTTATGTGAAGACGCGAGAAGGACGTATGCCAACGGAAACGTTGATCCGGTTCGGCCTGCAAATCGCCGAGGGGCTGCATTATTTGCATACGCATCGTCCGCCCGTCATCCATCGCGACGTGAAACCGTCCAATTTACTGGTGGACGGCAAAGGCCAGGTTCGCTTCATCGATTTCGGTATCGCCCGCACGTATTCGCCGGATAAAGCCGAAGACACGGTTCAGCTCGGCACGGTAGGTTTTGCGGCCCCGGAGCAATACGGCGGAAGCCAGAGCGACGGACGCGCAGACTTGTATTCGCTTGGCGCGGTGCTGCTGTATTTGGGAACAGGCTGCAAATGCAGCGCATGGACGCAGGAGGCGGAAGAGTGTTTGCGCGGCCGGGGGCACGGCGCGCTGCTTCCGGTTCTGGAGCGGCTGCTTCAGCAGCGGCCGGAAGCGCGTTATGATTCGGCGGAAGCGGCCGGCGAAGCGCTGCGGGGAGTGCTCCGGCCGCAAGCGGCGGACCAAGCGGCCGCCTCCCTATCCGCTTGGGAGGGGCCTGTTTCCGGCGTCCAGCCTGCCGCCGGGGGGAGAACGGCGGTCATCGCCGTCATCGGCGCGTCGCCGGGAGCGGGAACGACCCACACGGCGATCGCGCTGGCCCATGTGCTGTCCCGCAGCGCCAAAAGGATCGCGATCGCCGAAATGGAGGCAAAATCGCCGGCTTTTCAGCGGCTTGCCCGGGTCGCGCTCGGCGAGTCCGCCTCCTCCGCGGAGCGGCAGTTTCGCATCGGCGGGGTTCAATACATCAGAGCGCCTTCGCGCACCGAATGGCTCGAGCTGCTGACCGGCGGATATGAGTATCTCGTATGCGATTTGGGGAGCGGCCGGCAAAAGGAACAGCTGGAGGAGTTCAGACGCGCCGATTTGTCCCTCGTCGTCGGCTCGGCCGCAGAATGGCGGGCGGAGGAGCTGGAGCGGTTCGCCGAAGCTGCGGGGTTGGCCGGGAAATGGCCGTCTACCTGGAAATTCTGCGTCCCTTTGGCCTCCGCATCCGCGGCAAAACGGCTTGCCAAAAGGCTGCGGACGCGCAGCGTGTACGCCATTCCGCCGGAGCCGGATCCGTTTGACCCCGGCGAAGCCGTAACCGCGGCGCTCCGGGCGCTCTGCGACGGCCTGCTGCCGCGGCCGAAGCGAGGCGGCAGGGGCTTTCTTGCAAAGCAGAAATTGTAGGTAGGGAGATGAACAGATGTCAAGATTGAGACGGAAAACGAAGCAATTGATCTGCGCCGGGCTCGCGGGAGCCGCCGCGATGGGTTTGATTTTCGCGGGATATGCCGTACATCAGGGGAAGCAAAATCAATCGGCGAGGCTGGCGTTAAAGCAGAAATACGAAACGGAAATCGAAAGATTGCGGAAAGAAGCGAACCGCGCAACGGTCAGGGGATGGGTGCCGGTCAGCGAGATTCGGGCGGGGCATCCGATCAAAGCGGACGATATGAAGGAGGTCGAGCTGCCGGCCGACAGCATCCCGGCCGACGCCCTGAAGTCAAGGGAGGACATCGCCGGCAAGATCGCCAAGATCACCCTGCGCCCGTTTACGTTATTAACGGAGACGCTGCTGTACAAGGAAGCGCCGACGACGGACGATTTGCGCTGGCGGGAAATGAGCTTTGTTTTGCTTCCGGCCGCCTTGAAGGAGGGCGATGTCGTGGATATCCGCATTCAGTTTCCGACCGGCCAGGACTATATTTTGCTGTCCAAGAAAAAGATCGAAGCGCTGGCCACCGGAACGGTGACGGTAACGCTGGGCGAAGCGGAGATTTTATCCCTTTCCAGCGCCATCGTCGACGCTTACCTGCATAAAGCGTCCATTTACGCGCTGACCTACGTCGAACCTTATTTGCAGGGCAAGTCGACGCCGACTTATCCGGCGAACGGCGCGGTAATGCAGCTGATCAAAAAGGATCCGAACATCGTCCGGGAGGCGGAGAACGCCTTAAACGCCGCCGCTCGGGAAAGGCTGGAGAGCGACCTATACTCGATGTCCCCGCGTCAGGCTGCCGAATTCGCCAGCAGCCGGGTGGACGCACAGGAGGCGCTGCAGAATGAAACGCCGGCTGAAGCGGACAGCTTTCAAATGAAATAGAGGTCAGGGGGAAGGAGAAATGAAGCGCTGGGTATTTATTGGCAAAAGCGATAAACGGGATCTGCTGCTTTATTTAAGCAGCGCTTTAACGGCCGCGGGACGGAGCGTGCTGCTGGCCGATGCCACGGAAGGCGGCAAATACCGCTACTCGATCGGAGAAGTTCAGCAACTCCTGCCGGTGACGGAGTTTTGCGGGTTTGACGTGGCGGCGGGACCGCTGGACATGCGGCTGCTCCATAATGCTGCGGATGGACACGATGGAAAGGGCGTCAAGGACTACGATTACGAGCTGGTTGATTTGGAAGCTTTACACGCCGCTTCGCCGGATATTTTCGCTTCCGCCGATGAGTTGGTTTTGGTCACTTCCTTTGATCGTTATGAGGTCGAATCGACCGCCCGGTGGCTGCGCGGTCTCGTGAATATGCGGCCGGAGCTGCGGGGGATGCGCGTGCGCCCGGTTTTTACCCGAACGGTGGACAGCTATCTCAGCACCGACTATATTCTCGGCTTTATGGACGATATCGGAATCCAGTGGCATGAGGAGGAAATCATCATTCCATGGAATGAGCTCAATCAGGCCGTACAGCTTGAAAATGAACATGGGCGCCGGCTTGCCATGAGCCGCTTGTCCCGATCTTACAAACGGGCGCTGCGCCGGCTCCTCAGCGGGCTGGCCGGCTTTGAAGCCGGAGCGGCGAAAAGAGCGCTGCGCCGCGCGGAAAGGAGACGCGCATGAGCATGGTTATGTTTTGGGATCCCGGGCATGGGTATGCGGCAAACGTAGCCGCGGCCTGCGCCGTCACTGTAGGCCTCCATTATCCGCTGCGCGTGCTGCTGTTAAATGACGGGCGTCATGGCAGCGGCGTAGAGGAGGGATTGCGGGCGGGAAGCCGCCATGCCCCGGAATCCGGACCGGGAGACACCGGCGCTATGGACACGCGGCTTAGCGAATACGGGGCGGATGCTTTGCTTCGCCTGTCGGCCAGCGGGCTGCTGACGAAGGCGAATTACTCCGATTACACGCTGCCCGTCATTCGCGGCCGCCTTGATTTGGCGACCGGGGTTCGGGCCGGCGATTTGCGCGGTACGTCCGGGTTTGGCGAAGGGGAGGGGCTCTTGGAATTGGCAATGGCCGCCGAACAGAGCTACGACCTGGTGCTGCGGCACGCCCCGCGAATCCGGGAGCTGCCGGAAGCATCGGCCGGCAGCGAAGGGGAGATTGTGGTGGCGGTACTGCAGCAGCGGCGGTCGCAGTTGGACGATTTTTTTGCCGCGCTCGCGAATCAACCGTTGGCGGGCCGGCGCAAACTGTGCGTGGTCCTGGCCCCTTACGATCCGGGCTGCGCCTTGAATCTGGCCAATCTGAAACGCCGTTATCGCAGCGACCTGCCGGTCCACGGCATCCCTTACGACACCGAGTTTGCGGACGCGTGGAACGATCGGGACGTCCTGTCGTTTTTTCGCCGGTACAGACTGCTTCCGAAGCGGGGCGGCTCGCGGGAAGCCATGCTGTCATGCTGCCGGGATTTGAGCCGGAATCTGCTGGAGCTTGCGGGGCAAGCGGCGGGGCAGGCGGCACGCGAGAGGGGGGCTTAGGTTTGAACGACAAAATCGTTAACCTGCTGCTTATCGTCCTGATTTCGCTGCTGGCGCTGCTCTTCCTATGGGTGAGGGCGCGTGCCGCCGCAGGCGGACCGGGAATAAGCAAGGCGGGCGACGACCGCTATTCGTTTCCCGCGCTGATCGAATACGTGAAGCGCAGCTTGCACGAGCTTAGCCGTTCGCACGCCAATGATTGGGGAATGGGCGAAGAGACCTGGAACCGCCGGGTCAAAGCGCGGGCCGAGCTGCGCAAGGCGCTGCGGGGATGTACATATGGCGATGCGCAGGACAAACGGTACGTGAAATCCTTTATCAAGGATTTACTGGCCCACGGCTACGGGGTCGGGGAAGACAATATCGACCGGATTATTCCGTTTGGGGACAGGGACCGGCTGACGGTTCAGGACCGCTTCGACATCGTTTTGTATCTATATAAGCTGAACTTCGGAACCGATGGGTTATCCCGGTTGATCGAAGAGTACGGCCTGGATGCGCCCAAAGCTCCCAAAGCGGAAGAAGGGACGTTTGTTTATGAGATCAACGCCGAGGATATGGACCGTATTTTTTACCGTGAATACCGCTTGTTGACGTTCCGGGAAAAGCTCGATCTCGTCGTGCAGCGCATTTATCAGGCGTACAAAGGCTTTTCCGTCGTAGACGAACTGCTGGGGCAGCGGATTGACGGCGTGAGCGGCGGCGTCAGCGGCATCCCTGCGCATATGGCGGCGATCCCGGCAGAGGGCGGACAGGAGGCGGAGAAGGATGCGCTGCGCCGAACCGACGAGGATGGGGAAGAAGTTTCCCGTTCCTGGGACAGCGTATGGATTTTTTACAAAGGCAAAAGCGTGCGTCTTTCCTTCCTGTCGTTCGGCAGCGAAGCCGAGCTGAAGCGGGTGTGCCAGAACATTTACAAATTTAATTTGCCCGGCCAGCTGTCCGAAGCGAACGGCTATAAAGTCAACGAGATGAAGGACGGTTCGCGGGTCGTGGTGGTCAGACCGCCGTTTGCGGAGTCGTGGGCGTTTTTTGTTCGCAAATTCGATGTGAAAAACGCCGTGCTGGAGCAGCTTATCCAAGGAGAAAATGCGCCGCTGCCTATAGAGCTGCTGAAATTCCTTATGAAAGGAAGCCGCATTACCGCGATTACCGGTTCGCAGGGCTCGGGCAAAACGACGCTGCTGATGGCGCTCGTCAAGCATATTTACGCCTCCTATACGCTGCGCGTCCAGGAGATGTCTTTTGAGCTGAATTTGCGCAGGATCTATACGGGCAGAAACATTTTGAGCTTCCGGGAGACGGATTATGTCAGCGGCCAGGCGGGGCTTGATCTGCAGAAAAAAACCGACGGCACCGTGAACATTTTGGGCGAGGTGGCCACGGACGAGGTCGCCGCGTGGATGGTGCAGATGGCGCAGGTGGCCAGCCTGTTCACCCTGTTTACGCATCACGCCAAAACGTTCCGCGATCTGATGGAATCGCTGCGGAATTCTTTGCTGAAAACCGGAGTGTTCCGCGATGAACGCGTGGCGGAATTGCAGGTCGCCTCGGCGATCGATTTCGATGTGCACCTGCGCAGGGATATGAGCGGGAAGCGTTATATCGAGCGGATCACGGAGTGCTGCCGTCCGGACGAAAAGGAAGCCGGCGAGCCGGGCGCGAACGATGAAACGGGAGGTGGCTTGGTTTACGGGGCCATGCCGTACCGGCGCGGTTATTCCGAGCGGGTGATCGTTGAATACCGGGACGGTTGTTACGTCGCCGTGCAGCCGATCTCAAAGCGCTGCCGGGAAGCGATGATCCGCGAGATGACGCCGGAGGACGCGGCTTCGTTCGGACGGTTTGCCAAGGCGTATTGGGGGGAGAAAATTGGAGCTTAAATCGGCGCTTATCGCGGTGATGGGAATATCGCTGATCGGTTTCAGCCTGTTGTATGCGGCCGGCCGCTTAATCGGCTCGCGCGAGGAGGCGCTGGGGTTTGAGGAGGGCGCAGCCGAAAGGGCTGGCCGGGGAGCGAGGGACAGCTTGAACCGGACCTTTTCCGCCTTTGCGATGAGATCTTATGCGCTTTGGATGAAGCTTGCGCCGCTTAGGCATTATGCTTTGAAAATCCGCAAACGGCTGGCTCCGGTCCACCGGTTAGACGAGTTTGAACTCCGGCGCGAAACGATGAAATTCGCTTATTTCTCCGCAGGCGCGTATGTGGCCGTCGTTGGAGTTCTGGCAGCATTAAATCCGAACTGGATTTTCGTGTTGTCGCTGCTGATCGCCGGGACGGTTATTCAAGGCGTGCTGCTCGACGGGTACGTAAACAGGCAGGAGACCAGGCTGCTCGAACAGATGCTCGATTTCTTTGCCGCTGTCCGCCATGCTTACCACCGGCACGGCATGGTCGCCGACGCGATCGAGGAGGCGGGGGAAACCACCGGACGGGAGATCGGAATTCACGCGCATATGATCGGCGAGGCGCTGACGGACGCAAACCCGGACGAAGCGCTGGAGAAATACTACGAAACGGCGCCAAGCCGCTTCCTGAAAGCTTTTGCCGGCATCTCCAGGCTGGTGCTCGAATACGGGGATCGCAAACGTGCGCAGGGCTCTTTGTATTTGCGGGGGATAACCAGCCTTACCGGGGAAATTCAACTGGAGCTGATCCGTAAAAACCGGCTGGATTATTTGTTGAAAGGGCTGCATGTGATTGCCCTGACGCCGGTTTTCTTTACGAAACCTGTGGAGGTATGGGCGAGAAGCCATTTCCCGCTGATGGACCAGTTCTATTTAAGCAAAGCGGGGATGGTGATCAAAATCGGCCTGTTTCTGATCATCCTGCTTTCTTACCTGCTGCTGCAAAAGTTGAAAAGCGAGGAAGAGACGGCATACCGCGCCGGGCAGGCTAAAGTTCCCTGGGAAGCTCGTTTGTTAAAGGTGCGCGGACTTGGAACGCTGGGCCGCCGGTTTGTGCCGCGCCCTGCCACGGAGGCTTACCACAAGCTTGCCCGGCTGCTGAAGGATACGAACCATACGCTGCCTGTGGAGCTGTTTCAGATAAGGCGCGTCGCTTTATTTGTCAGCGGTTTGTTGGTTACGCTGGTTGCCGTTTTTACGCTTCATCATTTGTCCCGGCAATACATTTTGCTGGAGCCTCCGGCCGGAGCGGTGTTTTTTGGCTCGCTTACGAAGGAAGAGACGGCCGAGGCCCGCGTTCAAGCCGAACTGGACGCCCGGGTGATGAAACAGCTTGGCATGGCCGGCGATGCGAAGGTTGATGAAGTTGCCGAATCGGCTGCGTCGCTGATGGGCAGCGGGCGTACGGCCCCAACCCGCGAAGACATTTCCGCTGCCGCTCAGCGGATTCAGGGCAAGCTTCAGCGCTGGAACGATGAGTACCTGAAATGGTGGGAGCTGCTGCTTGCGCTTCTGGCCGGGGGGGCCGGATATTATTTTCCCCTCTGGTCGCTGATGTTTCAGCGCAGCATGCGCCTGATGGACATGAGGCACGAGGTTTATCAATTCCAGACGATGATCGCCATATTGCGGGAGCTGGAGCGAATTTCGGTGGAGGAAATTTTGGAATGGCTGGCTTCCTATGCCGTCATTTTCAGGACACCGCTGCAAAAATGCTTGCTGGATTACGGCCACGGGGCCGAAGCCGCTTTGGAGGAGCTGAAACGGGAGGTGGTGCTGGACGAATTCCGGCGGCTTGCGGACAAGCTGCTGCTGGCTTCGGAAAAAATCACGATAGCCGATGCGTTTGACGATTTGGACAGCGAGATGTCCTATCATTTTGAACAGCGGCGGCTCGATTACGAGAAGTCGATTGATGTAAAGGCCGGATTCGGCCGGATGATCGGGTTTGCGCCCATGTATTCGCTTGTGTTTGCGTACCTGGTATTTCCGCTCATTTGGATGAGCTTTCAGCAAATGGGCTTGTATTTTGAACAAATCCAAAAATTATGATGAACCAAGGAGGACTGTACCTATGAATAACGCTTCATCCGCTCTAAAGGTGGCTGCCGGTATTTTCTTGACGATCGCTTTGATTACGATTGTGGTCATTTTGTTCGTTTCCGCCCAGGAGGCGACAAAAACCGCGCAGAACAATTTTTCCGACATTCAGACGGAGTTGTCCCAGGCTTCTTTTACGGTGTACGACGATACGACGATCAGCGGTTCGCAGGTGACAAACGCGCTGCGGAAATTCCAGGATCGCGACCAGTTCGGCATTCAGGTAAAAACCGGGAAGAACAGCGTTGGGGAATGGTACGGATACATTTTGAACATCGGTGCGTCTTCATCGAGGGATTACGGTACGGTTACAGGCAAAAGCAGTGCGGACATCAGCGATTCATGGAATGAAAAGCTGGATGAATACGTAAACCCCAGCGGGAAATTTAAGGCTCAGGTCGTCAAGGATAACTCCAATGTCGTACGCGGCCTTATATTTACGCAAACGACGGTAAATCGTTGAGTCGGGCCGGACGGACAGATGATGAGTCAGCTGAAAAGCATACTTTGGCTGCTTCTTTCCGTATCGTTTAGCCTGGCCGCGGCCTTTATCACGTTAAGTTTTGCGGAGCGGCAGGATTTGGCGCTGGAGCAGCTGGCGGCGCAAACCCATGTTCAGGAGCGGAATGTGTTTTCTTTAGCGGACGGTGCGCTTGCGGGGACGTTGGCTGTTCCGTCCGATGTTGCCGTTGCCGTGCCGGACCGGGCGGAAGCATACTCCGGACTCAGCTTGCTCTTCGGCCTGCAGCTATGGGTTGAGCTCGGCGTACCGGTCGAGGTGGAGGGCCGGCGGTTTGCGGTTTTGACCGGTGATGAACCGGCCGAGGTTATGGAACAAAGGCGCAGGGAGGCGCTGGCTTTGATTGACCTGCAGGGGCAATACGAAACCCGGCGTGAATACGATGCCGGCAGCCGGTTGTTGAAGCTGGTTTTCACGAAAAAATGAGGGGACGTTCAATATGACCAACGCTTTGTCCAAAATCGCGTCCGCGCTGCTCGCCGTATTGCTGCTGTACTTGTTTCCGGCCGTTCAAACGGCGCAAAGGGAAGCGGATATCCGCTATATGTCGGCTTATCACGCCTTGACCGAGTTTGCCGATGCGGTTCGTACGAAAGGGTATATCTCACCGGTGATGTACGAGCAATTTACCCGCAGCCTGGAAGCCAAAGGAAATCTTTACGATATTGAGCTTGAACACCGGCACAAAAAATATCACCCCGAATACGGCGATCCGGCCGATCCGGACACGTTTCAAGACCGGTTTAGCGTCGTTTACGACGCCTATTACACCGAAGATATCCTAGGCGTTCTGTTTAGCGAGAACCGGGCGGCAGCCGGCGAAGAGCAAGTGAAGTACACGCTGCAGGCGGGAGATTTTTTCAGCGTTACCGTAAAGGCCCGGTCCCGTTCGCCGTATGACGTGCTCTCCGAATTTTTATATGGAACCGGGACGGCAGCGGGTTACAAAGATGTGTTGTCCTACGGAGGAATGGTATTAAATGAAGATTACTGATTGGGCGGTCGTGTTTGTGCTTATCGTCAGCCCGTTCCTTTGGCTCGGCAGCTTGCATGCCGAAAATATCCGCGAGACGAACATGCTCGAAACGCGGTATACGACGGCGCTGAGAACGGCCGCCCAAGATGGCGGCAGCGCGCTGAACCTCAACGAGCTCCAACGATACGAAAGCGGGTACGGTTCGCAAAAATGGATGCGCGCCGATAAAGACCGCGCTCTTTCCGTGCTGCTGCAAAGCTTGTACATTCATTTTGGGGTGACGGATGACCCGCTGGCCCAGCAGGCTTTGCTGGTATACATACCTGCCATCGTCGTTATAGATTATGACGGATACTCGATTTATGCGGCGGCGGAGTCTGCCGATGCGGACGGCAGTCCCGAGATGACGCACCGATGGAGCCTCAAGAAGCCTTACGCATACGCGGATGCCTTCGGCAATTATGTCTCCTTTACACTGGACCGGCATATAACAGCACACGACTCCGGTTTGGATGAGTGGGAGGACGGACTGCAAACCGAACTGAAATCGGAGCTTACGATTCCGCTTCTTCAAGACGATGAACGGTTTGATCAGGTGCGGCGCACGGCCATTGTGCACAGTATCGAGGAGGATCTGGCAAAGGTAATCCATAGACATAATGAGTTTGCCCTAAAGAAGGGCGTTCATTATACGTTCACGCTGCCGGTCATTTCACAGGAGGAATGGAGCAATACGCTGGACGACGTTGGGGTGCTTGTGTTTTTGCAAGGCATACCGATCGGCGACCGCTACTACAACAATTATGCGTTGGGCGGCGGACGCCTGGTGAGAAGCGATGCCGTACTTGGCGGAGTGAATAGGAGAAACGGGCTTAAGTATTATTTCCGGGACACTTGTCCGGAAGCGAGCAGTGCCGATTATGAGGTTAGCGAGGTGTTTCCCGGAGAGCGGGCGGCGGCGGCAAGCGGATATTTTCAGGCGAAATGCTTCAGATCGGGGGTTGTAACTCCCTAAGTGGGTGGATTCCCTAAGTTACAATCCGCAGCCTAGATGATAAAATTAGCTATATACACATCCAGGCGGATTATGGGGAGGATACCTTCATGAAGTTAGAGGATACCGCAGTACCGGGGGATAAAGTCGATCGCTATTCGCGGCAAAAGCTTTTTGCTCCGATCGGCGCCGATGGCCAAAATATGCTGGGGAAAGCGAAGGTGCTGATCATCGGCGCGGGAGCGCTCGGAACCGGGATCGCCGAGTCGCTCACCAGGTCTGGTGCGGGGCATGTCGTTATCGCGGACCGCGATTATGTCGAATGGAGCAATTTGCAGCGGCAGCAGCTGTTTTCGGAAGCGGATGCCGCCGGAAGAGTGCCGAAAGCGGTCGCGGCGAGCGAGCGGCTAAAGGCGATCAACAGTACGGTTGAGATCGAGGCATTGGTGACGGATGTGGGCCCCGAAGAACTGGAGGCGCTTATCCCCGGGGTGCATCTGATTATGGACGCCACGGACAATTTCGATACCCGGATGGTGATCAACGATATTTCGCAAAAGTACCGGATTCCGTGGATTTACGGAGGCTGCGTCGGCAGCTACGGCATCACGTTTACGGTTTTGCCGGGAGTGACGCCCTGCTTGAACTGTTTGCTGGGGAGCATCCCCATGGGCGGCGAAACCTGTGATACGGTCGGCGTCATCCCTTCGGCGGTCCAAATGGTTGTGGCCCATCAGACAACGGAGGCGTTAAAGCTGTTGACCGGGCATCCGGAAGCGCTGCGCGGAACGCTGTTGACCTTTGATTTGTGGCGCAACGAACAAGCTTCCATTAAGGTGGCTTCCGCCAAACGGGAAGACTGTCCTTCCTGCGGTGCGCACCCCGGCTTTCCGTACTTATCCGCGGCGAGCCACCGAAAAACGGAAGTGCTCTGCGGCAGGGATACGGTTCAGATCCGTCCGGCCCAAAAGCGCCGGTTGAACCTGCCTGATATGGCGGCAACGCTTAGCCGGTTAAATGAAGGCAAAGTGGAAGTGAATCCGTTTCTGCTGTCCTACACGATCGGAGAACGGCGTCTGGTTTTGTTTGAGGACGGACGGGCCCTGATTCACGGCACGAAAGATCCGGTGGAAGCCAAAGGAATCTATGACCGCTTTTTGGGGTAAAGTCCGAAGAACGGCAAAAGCCCCAACCCCCAAAGGCCTTTGGAATGGTTTTTGCGAAGATTGATCATCTTATTAAATAGGATTGGCATTTGCAGGCAAGGTGGTTGGGGCGAAAATGAAAAGGAAGGTGCTGTTGGCCTTGGCGGATCCTTCCGCGGGGGAACGGTTAAGACTTGGGCTGGAAGAGGCGGGGTATGAAGTCGCACAGCATCGTAACGGAAAAGAGACGGTCCGTTATCTCGAAGACGAGTTTCCGGACCTGGTGCTGCTGGGAACGGATTTGCCGGATCTATCCGCGGGGGAAATTTTGCAGCAGGTTGGCCGGTTTGCCGCCTACCCGCTCATCCTTCTATTGCGCGAATGGAACACGGATGAAGTCGTGAGCGGGTTTGCGGCCGGCGCAAACGACGTCGTAAGTATCGACGTCCCGATCGCCGAGCTGTATGCCCGGGCCGGTCATCTGATCGCGATGTTTAAACGGATCGGGGACGGTTCGCTTACTGAGCTAAGCTATGGGGATTTGCGGATGGAGCTAAAAAGCCGCAAAGTGTATCGCGGGGACGAAGAGGTTAAGCTGACGCCGAAGGAGTTTGATTTGCTGCTGTTTTTGTTAAAACGGGCAGGCAAGGTATGCGGCCGGGAGATGATTTTGCAGCAGGTATGGGGTTACGATTTCGCCGCCGGGACGAACGTAGTCGATGTGTATATACGTCATTTGCGCAAAAAAATCGACCGCGGGCAAACGCAAAAATTGCTGCACACGGTGCGCGGAACGGGATATATGCTGCAATGAAAAGACAAAAATCCCGGCAGAGAGGCTGCCGGGATAAAGGGTGAATTGCACTGGTACGATTAAAGTTTACAGGACGCGGCGGGCTTTCAGGTAAGTTCTTTTCCAGTTTCCGGAGTTCAGGTCGGAAATGGTCACGCCCGGTTTACCGTACGTATGCAGAATTTTACCGCCTCCCATGTAAACGGCGACGTGAGTCACGTTATGGCCGTTTGCGCGGCTGCCGCTGGAGAAGAACACCAGGTCGCCTGGCTTCAGATTGGATTTGGAAACCGCGTAGCCTTCTTTCGATTGAGCGGCGGAAGTCCGGGGCAGGTCAACGCCGTACCGTCCAAAAATGTACTTCATAAATGACGAGCAATCAAAAACTCTTGTTGTCGAAGTAGAAGCGCCAAATTTATAAGGCGTACCCATAAATTGTTTACCGAAGTTAACGATTTGCGATCCTTTCGAAACAGCCGTGCTGGTTGCCGACTGGGCTTGTACAGGCTCAGCCCCACTGGCAAGCAGAGTGCTGAAACCGATGGTGGACACAATGCCGACCGTCAATACTTTTTGGAATATGCTGCGCATGTTCATGTTGTATACCTCCAAAGTTATTGTTTTTCAACCGGTTCGTAGAGAAGTATAACAGAAATGTTACCTCCTAATATATGGCATAGTCTCCTAAAAACCTGATATATTCATAGTTTGGATGCATTTATTAAAATATCATTAAAGTTTACAGATTTTTAAGAAAAAAAGCAGGATTTTGCAATTTACAAAGAAAAAACCCTTGAGGATCAAGGGTTTTTTCGACTTCATGCAAACGATCAAAAAGGTTACAAAATTGTTTTCATTTAATCTTTGCTTTGCATAATCAGCAAAAGACCGCTTGAAACCCGGACAATTCCTTCAGGCCCCGTCAAACGGTTGCTGATACCCAGCGATTGGCCTATACGCAAGCTGGCATTGTCCAGCGGGTACAAAAATCCTTCAAGCGTAATTCCCGTTACTTCGGGTGTAAGCGGGAGAAGGGAAACGTAAGTATAACCGCGATCCGTTATCCGGCATTCCGAACCGGTTAACGTTATGTAATTGTGCTTGTCCCAAATGTCGGTACGGATTTGCTGCTGCAGGCCGCGCAGCATCATATGCACGTTGGCGAGCGTATGGTCGAGCCGGGTCCCGATGACGCCGGTCATCAAGATTTCCGCGGGCTGTTGCTTTAATGCCAGGTTGTAGGCCAGCTCGGTATCGGTCAAGTCCTTGTCGACGGGATCGCAGGCGATGAGCTCCATACAGTTCTGTTTAATATTGTCCAGTTCCTCGGGACTGACGGAATCGAAATCCCCGACCGCCAGGTGCGGCCGGATTCCATGCTCTACCAAAAATAAAGCGCCCCGATCGGCGCCGATCAACACATCATCCGCTTGGATATCCTGTAATACATCAGGATCGATGCGTCCGCCCGCAAAAATGAGCACGCGCTTTCCAGCCATTTCTTTTCTTCCTTTCTGGTTGAATCCCTTGTTCATGTAGTATAATTCAAATTTGAGGACTACACAATTTTGGCACAGAGGCCTAAAATGATGATGCAGGCACAAGGGGCGAAAGAGAGGGCAGAAGAGTACAATAGAATGCACATATTTGACATTTTCAGCATCATCGGAACGATCGCATTTGCCATGTCGGGAGCGTTTGTGGCGATGGAAGAGGAATACGACATCCTGGGCGTTATGGTGCTTGGCTTGGTTACTGCGTTTGGCGGGGGAATCGTGCGCAATGTGCTCATCGGCATCCCGGTTACAACGCTGTGGGGGCAACACGACTTGATTTTACTGGCGGTGTTGTCCGTGCTGGTAGCCTTTATTTTGCCGCTGCCGTGGATCCGGCATTGGAAAAGGGCGGAGGTGTTTTTTGACGCCATCGGCCTGTCCGCCTTTGCCATTCAAGGGGCGCTGTATGCCACGGAAATGAAGCATCCGATGAGCGCGGTGCTCGTAGCGGCGGTACTGACGGGGATCGGCGGCGGAATTATCCGCGATTTGCTCGCCGGACGCAAACCGCTGGTGCTGCGCGATGAGATTTACGCGGTATGGGCGATGCTGGCCGGGCTTGCCGTGGGCTTTGGATTTTTTAAATCCACGATGGAACTGATTTTGCTGTTTGCGATCGTCGTATTTTTTCGCATGTTATCCGTCCACTACAAATGGAAGCTGCCGCGCCGGTCGCTCAAAAGGCCCGAAACTCCGGCCGAGCTGCCGAAAAGCGAGCATGTCGCCGCTTCCGGGTCGGTTCACCGCAATTAAATAAAAAAACAACCAGAGGCTGTCCGAAATAGTTTCCTACTATATTAAGACGGCCTCTGTTGTTCCGATTTTGGCGTCCGTTTGTTTTGAAAGCGCTATTTCAAGAAATGGACGAGCGCTCCGGGAAGCTCTTGCTGCCAAAAGCCCCATAAATGTTTACCGTCTTTTTCGGTATAGACGATCCTGGCTCCCCGTTCCTCAAGCAGCGCTTTGGCCTGGCGATTCAATTCGACGAAATTATAGGTGCCCGTGTCGGTCGTGTAATGATCCTCCTGCAGCCCGACGACCATAAACAAGGACAGGTAGGACAAGTCCGTTTCTTGGGCCAGCAGTTTGAGGGACGGTCCATAGTAGGCTCCGGACAAGCTGATGATTTTGGAAAACAGTTCCGGATTTTTCATAGCCAAGTGGAGGGAGACGGTCGCCCCCAGCGAATCGCCGGCCAGGACTCTTTCTTCGCGTTCGCGCCGAACCGGATAATTCCGTTCAATGAAGGGAATAATTTCTTCCGTGAAACAGCGGGTATAAGCGTCAAAACGGTTGCCGAACGGGGCGTATTCCTCGGTGCGCACTTTCGTATCCACTTCCACGCCGACGATGATAAACGGATCGATCCCTTCGTCGAGGATCAGCTGGTTGGCGTGCGTGGCAATACGTCCGAAATTGAAAAACTCTTCGCCATCCTGACAGTATACGACAGGATAACTCAAGATTTCGTTATACCCGGGAGGCAGGTAAATACGAAGATATCGTTTTTCCCCCAAGTATTTGCTGTCGATTTCCTCCTTAATAATGGTTCGTTTCAAATAACGCGAATCCGTCATGCTTTGTTACACGCTCCTTGTCATGATGGGTTAAATGGGGTTGTGTTATATTATTTTCGAAAAACTGTTATATAAACAAAAATAAAAATATGACACAATTCTCCTTAATTCCTTTGACTTTGAGAATGAAACAGGAGTATAATAATTCTATAACAGAGGAACAAGATAATCAAATTTTCAGTCGAGGTGAAAAAAATGAGCAAGATTCCTTATGAAGTATATACGGAGGAAGTCGAAGCTTTGTCCGTGCTGTCGCCGGACGGTGAAATCGTTAACAAAGATAAGCTGCCGGAGCTCTCCGACGATCAATTGAAAGAACTGATGTACCGCATGGTATTCACCCGCACTTGGGATGAACGCGCCATTAACTTGGGCCGTCAAGGCCGCCTTGGTTTCTACGCTCCGGTATCCGGACAAGAGGCGACGATGGTCGGCAGCGAATTTGCCTTGGAAAAAGACGACTTCGTCTGCCCGGGCTACCGCGATATGCCGCAGCTCGTATGGCACGGTCTGCCGCTGTATCAAGCTTTCCTGTATTCCCGCGGCCATCAGCATGGCGGACAAATTCCGGAAGGCGTCAACGTACTTATGCCTCAAATCATTATCGGCGCGCAAGTTTTGCATGCCATGGGCATCGCGATGGGCTACAAATTGAAGAAGCAAAAACATGTGGCCATTACTTATACGGGTGACGGCGGTTCTTCCGAAGGCGACTTCTACGAAGCATTGAACTATGCTGGGGCCTTCAAGTTGCCGGTCATTTTCTTTGTGCAAAACAACGGTTACGCGATTACCACGCCGTTCTCGAAACAAACCGCTGCTTTGTCCATTGCTCATAAAGCCGTTGCGGCCGGGATCCGCGGCGTGAAAGTCGACGGCATGGACGTGTTTGCCGTCATCGCCGCCGTTCGCGAAGCGGCTGAACGTGCGCGCAACGGGGAAGGCGCAACTTTGATTGAAGCGGTAACTTACCGTTTCCGTCCGCACTCCCTTTCCGACGATACCTCCAAGTACCGGACGAAAGAAGAAGAAGGGGAATGGAGCGAAAAAGACCCGATTGCCCGCCTCGCCAAATATTTGGAGAAAAAAGGTCTGTGGTCCGAAGAAGATACGGCTCGCGTAAAAGACGAAGCCAAAGCGACCGTTAACGAACAGATCAAAAAAGCGGAACAAACGGAAAAAATGACGATTCCTGGCTTGATCGACAGCATGTTCGAGAAAACGCCGAAGCATCTGGAAGAGCAAAAAGCCGATTTTCAATAAGGTTAGAGTCTAATCTAGTCAGATCGTTCTAAAGAGGAGGATATATAGAATGGCACAAATGAATATGAAAGAAGCAATTCGCGACGCGCTCCGCGTGGAACTGAAGCGTGATCCGAACGTCCTGATTTTCGGCGAAGACGTAGGTCATGTGGGCGGCGTGTTCCGCGTAACGGAAGGTCTGCAAAAAGAATTCGGGGAAGAGCGCGTGATGGATACGCCGCTGGCCGAGTCGGCGATCGGCGGCATGGCGGTTGGCCTCGGGATTCAAGGTTTCCGTCCGGTAGCGGAAATTCAGTTTGTCGGCTTTATTTTTGAAGCGCTCGACCAAATTTTGGTGCAGGCGGCGCGGATGCGTTACCGTTCCGGCGGACGTTACCATGCGCCGGTCGTATTCCGCACGCCGTTCGGCGGCGGGGTCAAAGCAGCGGAGCTGCACACTGACGCCCTGGAAGGATTGATCGCGCAAACTCCGGGAATCAAGCTGGTGATTCCGTCCAATCCTTATGATGCGAAGGGCCTGCTGATCTCGGCCATCCGCGATAACGACCCGGTGTTTTTCATGGAGCATTTGAACTTGTACCATGCTTTTCGCGCCGAAGTGCCTGAAGAGGACTATACGGTTGAACTGGGCAAAGCGAACATTGTTCGCGAAGGCTCCGACGTCACGATCATCGCTTACGGGCTGATGGTTCACACGGCTGTCAAAGCGGCGGAAGAACTGGAGAAAACCAAAGGCATCAAAGCCGAAGTTATCGACCTGCGCACGCTGGTGCCGCTCGACATCGACACGATCGTCGCATCGGTGAAGAAAACGAACCGCGCCATCGTCGTACAGGAAGCGCAAAAATCCGCGGGCATCGCCGCGGAAGTGATCGCGCAAATCAACGAAAAAGCGATTTTGCACCTGGAAGCTCCAGTGCTTCGCGTTGCGCCGCCGGATACCGTATATCCGTTCGCGCAAATCGAGGATCAATGGCTTCCGTCTCCGGCTCGCGTCATCGACGGCGTCAACAAAGTTCTTGAATTTTAATTCGACGAAATAGGAGGTCATTTACGGTGGCTAAATTTGAATATCGTTTCCCTGAGCTTGGGGAAGGTTTGCATGAAGGCGAAATTATTAAAATGCACATCAAACCGGGCGACAAAGTAACCGACGAAGATATCATTATGGAAGTGCAAAACGACAAAGCGGTCGTGGAAGTGCCGTGTCCGGTTAACGGTACGGTTCAGGAAGTGTTCGGCACCGACGGCGCCGTGTTCCGCGTAGGCCAAGTCGTCGCCGTGATCGACGCGGAAGGCGACATTCCGGAGCAAGCGGACGCACCGGCGCATGACGAACCGGAAGCGGCGGCCCCGGCACCGGCTGAAGCCGCTCCGGCTGCAAGTGCGGCGGCTCCGGCGGCAGCGGCAGCTCCTGCAGCGCCGAACCGCGAAGTATTGGCTACGCCAAGCGTACGCAAATACGCCCGCGAGCTGGGCATTGACATCACGCAAGTGCCAGGCACGGGCAAAGCCGGCAAAATTACGCGTGAAGACGTTGATGCCTTCAAGAACGGCGGTGCACCTGCGGCAGCTTCGGCAGCGCCTGCGGCAAGCGGTGCGGCTCCAGCGGCTCCGGCACCTACCCCGATCGCAGTGGCCGACGAAGAAGAACGCGTACCGTTCAAAGGCATCCGCAAAGCCATTTCCAACGCGATGGTTAAATCGGCGTATACCGCGCCGCACGTTACGATCATGGACGAAGTGGACGTTACGGAACTGGTGGCTTTCCGCACCCGTATGAAACCTGTTGCCGAGAAGAAAGGCATCAAGGTGACTTACCTGCCGTTCATCGTTAAGGCGCTCGTGGCGGCGGTCCGCAAATATCCGGCGCTCAACGCGTCCATCGACGACGTAAACAATGAGATTGTTTACAAGAAACACTACGACATCGGTATCGCTACCGACACCGACAACGGCTTGATCGTGCCGGTTGTGAAAGCTGCCGACCGCAAGAGCATCTGGATGATCGCCGAAGCGATTTCCGATTTGGCGCTGCGCGGCCGCGAAGGCAAGCTGTCCGCGAACGAAATGAAGGGAAGCACGATTTCGATCTCGAACATCGGTTCCGCTGGCGGTATGTTCTTTACGCCGATCATCAACTATCCGGAAGTTGCCATCCTGGGCACCGGCCGGATCAGCCAAAAACCGGCCGTTAGAGACGGAGAAATCGTTGTTGCTCCGGTTATGGCCTTGTCGCTCAGCTTCGACCACCGTTTGATCGACGGCGCAACGGCTCAAAACGCGATGAACTATATTAAACAGCTGCTCGCCAACCCTGAGCTGCTTGTTATGGAGGTGTAATACCATCATGGTAGTAGGAGACGCATCTATTGATATTGATACACTGGTAGTCGGAGCAGGCCCAGGCGGATACGTGGCAGCGATTCGCGCTGCTCAGCTGGGGCAAAAAGTGCTGATCGTGGACAAATCCGAGCTTGGCGGTGTCTGCTTGAACCGCGGCTGTATTCCGTCCAAAGCGCTGATTTCGGCGGCGCACCAATATGAATCCGCGCAACATGCCGATGCTTTCGGGATTACGGCGGAAAACGTTAAAGTGGATTTTAAGAAAACGCAAGAATTCAAAAATGGTGTCGTCAAGAAAATGACCCAAGGCGTATCGGGTCTCTTGAAAGGCAACAAAGTGGAAGTATTCAGCGGCGAGGTTATGTTCATCAATGACAGCGAAGCCCGCTGCTTCAATGAACACGAATCCCCGCGTTACCGTTTCAAAAACTGTATTCTGGCGACTGGCTCCCGACCGATTGAACTGAAGCCGTTCCCGTTTGGCGGACGCATCCTGTCCTCCACGGAAGCTCTTGAGCTGCAAGAAATTCCGGGCAGCCTGGTCGTTATCGGCGGCGGCTATATCGGTGCGGAGTTGGGCCAAATGTTCTCCAAATTCGGTACGAAAGTGACGATTATCGAAGGCATGGACAGCGTGCTGCCTGGCTTTGACAAGGACATGACCCGCCTCGTAGCTAAGAACATGGCCAAAACCGGCATTGAAATCGTAGCGAACGCGAAAGCCGAAAGCGCGGAGCAAACCGATAAGAACGTAACGGTGAAATACTCCGTGAACGGCGAAAGCAAAGAAATTACCGCCGATTACCTGCTCGTAACGGTGGGCCGCCGTCCTAACACGGACGGAGATCTCGGCCTGGATCTGGCTGGCGTGGAGTTGACTGACCGCGGTCTGGTGAAAGTCGATCATCAAGGGCGCACCAGCAACCCGAAAATCTTCGCGATCGGCGACATCGTAGCGGGCCCAGCGCTTGCGCATAAAGCTTCCTATGAAGGCAAGGTAGCGGCTGAAGCGATTTCCGGACTGCCTTCCGTTGTCGATTACAAAGCGATTCCTGCGGTTGTTTTCACCGATCCGGAATGCTCGAGCGTAGGTTACACCGAAAAAGAAGCGAAGGAAAAAGGCTTCAATGTGAAAGCCGGCAAATTCCCGTTTGCGGGCAATGGCCGTGCAACTTCGCTGAACCAGCCTGACGGTTTCATCAAAATCGTCGCTAACGCGGATAACAACGTTGTTCTCGGCGCACAAATCGTCGGTATCGAAGCTTCCAACCTGATCGCTGAGCTGGGCCTCGCGGTCGAAATGGGCGCAACGCTCGAAGACATCTCGTTGACGATCCACGCTCACCCGACGCTGGGCGAAATCGTGATGGAAACCGCGGAACTCGTGGAAGGCCATCCGATCCACGTTATCGCTCGCTAATCCAGCGGTGCACTGCAATTGATTTTCCACTCCTCCTAAGAGGAAGTGTTCTCCTAAGCATATTTGGGCAAGGCCGAAATTTTGGCCTTGCTTTTTTTTATGAAATTTGACAGCGTCTGCCGGAGCCGACCGGCCGGGTAGGACAACCTGCCTACAAAATAGGGACATATGTTTTCTATTTCTCTTAAATGAACCGATTTCGCTGGAATAAATGCATTTTTTGACCTTGTTTTTTGGGGCGGCTTCTCGTCGCTTTTTCCAAACCCAGTCCCTAAACAACACGAAAAAATCTCCGCAATTTTGCGACTATGCACCTCTATTACCCGGGGTTAGGCATAAAAAGGCCGCCGAAGCGAAATTCCTCCGGCGGCCTTTTAGTCATTACTTAACGCCAAGCCGCATCCGGTAGCTCAACAGGATTTCCCGAGTTTCGCCGCCGAATGCTTGAATCGCCTCGTTGCGGAACCGCTCCGCGGCTGCTGCAACTTCGCCATCTCCTAATTTCAGCGCCGTCTGCAGACTACCTTGGCTGAAGGCCAGATTCGCATACCGGCACGCATCGCAGCTTTCCCAATGGTGGAACACGATCTCTCGGGAAAAATGAAACCATCCGCTCTCCCGGATTTGCTGTAAATGCTTGTCTTTGGGGCACTTGTACGCTTGTTTGCCGCTTTCGGCCAGTTCGCTGGCCCGCTGGTCGGCAAAATCGATGAGCCGCTCGTACGCCTGTTCAAGTTCGGGGGCGATGGCCGGCGGCCAATCGCAATCATAGGCGGCGAACACGCCGCCAGGGCGCAGTACGCGAGCGAATTCCCGCAGCGTTGGTTGAGGCTCCATCCAGTGAAATGATTGCGAACAGGTGACGATATCGACGGAAGCCGATTCGAGCGGGAGTTGGTCCGAGAGGCCCTGGACGAACGTCAGCTTTTCCTGAGCACCCGTCTCCCGCAGACGGCTTAAAGCGACCTCGCGCATGTCGTCGTTCGGCTCGATGCCGATGACCCGCTCGGCATGCTTCAGCCAAATCATAGTGGAGAGGCCGGTTCCGCATCCGACATCAGCAACGTGCTCAGGCGCTCGGCCCAAATACATCGTTAAAATTTTGGCTACTTCTTCCGGTGCTTGCGGACGGCTCTGATCATAAAGCGTTCCGAAGCCGTTGAAACGGTCCACGTTATTTTGGCGAATCTGGCCGGTCAAGGAAATCACTCCTTCGGACAATGAAATTTTAGGACATCGATGATTCGATTATACCTGATTAAATAAACAAATTAATGCCCGATTGGTCCGCTTTGCCTAAATAATATCCGACTCCGCCGATTTTGACGCCGTCGATCAGCTCTTCTTTGGCGATGCCCATCAGGTCCATGGACATCTGGCAGGCGACGATTTCCACGCCTTGGCTTATCGCGGTGTCCATCAGCTCTTCAAGTGAGGATACGTTCCCTTTTTGCATCACGCCGCGAATCATTTTGGCACCCATGCCCATCATGTTCATGCGGGACAATGCCAATTTTCGGCTGCCCCGCGGCATCATCGCGCCGAACATGCGGCCGATAAAGCTTTTGTTTACGGGTACTTTTTCCGGCTTGCGGAGAATGTTAAGACCCCAGAAAGTGAAGAACAAGGTGACCTTCTTTCCGCTGGCTGCAGCCCCATTGGCGATAATAAAGGAGGCGATCGCCTTGTCCAAATCGCCGCTGAACACGACCATTGTCGTGCCCTCCGGCAATGCCGCCGGCTGCTCAGCATTTGCCGCCTCCCCGGCCATCGCGCCGCCCTTGCGCATATATGCTTCGATGATGCCGTTATCGTTTTTGCTGACCCGGAGCATCCGGTGTTTGGACATGTTGGCCCAGGCCTGCACATCCTCGTAGAATCCAGGGTCCGAGGCGGTTACGCGCAAAACTTGGCCTTCTTGAAGCCGGTCCATCGTTTGTTTCACTTGAATGAGCGGACCTGGGCAGCAAAGCCCGCAGGCGTCCAACTCCGCGTCGGAGCGTAGCGGCTCGTTCGCCACAGCTGGTTCATTTGCGGTTTGAAGCGGATTGCTCTCTTTGGCCGCAGCCGCAGCCGCGGCAACTTCCGCTTTCGCCTCCGCCGCGTCGAGACGACCCGGAGGAAGCTGAGCTCCTCCAGGCTCATAGTTAGCCATCCGGTAAAGCTTATAACCGCCGGTCAGGTTGCGGACACGGTATCCTTTTTGCTGGAGGATGCGCGATGCGGTGTACCCGCGAAGACCGACCTGGCAGTACACCCAGATTTCCTTGGCCGGATCGAGTTCGCCGAGTCGGTCCCGCAGCTCATCGACAGGGATTAGCAGTGACCCGGGAATGTGGCCGCCCGCGTGCTCGATTTCGGAACGCACGTCCACAAGCAGCGTCGATTGCTCGTCCCGTGCGGCCAAGTCTTTCGGCACGAAAACGTTCGTGCGCCCGCTGAGCACGTTTTCCGCCGTATAGCCGGCCATGTTCACCGGGTCTTTGGCCGACGAGTAGGGCGGGGCATAAGCCAGCTCAAGTTCCGTTAGATCCGTTACGGTGCCGTGGAAGTGAATGACGGTGGCGATATCGTCGATACGCTTATCGACGCCGTCATACCCGACTGCTTGGGCCCCAAGCAGAGTCCCGTCCGCTTGAAACAGCAGCTTCATCGTGATCGGCGCGGCTCCGGGATAATACGAGGCATGGGAATTTGGATGGACGTAGATGACATGATAGGGAATTCCCAGGCGCTGCAGCGTTTTTTCGTTGTTGCCGGTGGACGCTCCCGTAAGGCCAAACACTTTGATAATCGATGTGCCTTGTGTTCCTTTATAGACCGTACCTAGACCGCATACGTTGTCGGCCGCGATCCGGCCTTGCTTGTTTGCCGGTCCGGCAAGCGGAATCGCGGTTTTGGAGCCGTTCACAAAATCACTAATTTCTATGGCGTCGCCCACCGCATAGACGCCTTCCAGGTTCGTTTCCAGCTTGTCATTTACGATAATATGGCCGCGCGGCCCCAATTCGATTCCGGACTCTTTCAGGAAAGCCGTATCCGGCGCAACCCCGATAGCTAAAATGACGATGTCGCCGGCGAGCGACAGACCGCTTGAGGTGCGGACCACGATTTGCTGTCCCATTTCCTCAAACGAAGTTACGGTTTGCGACATCAGCAGTTTAACGCCGCGATCTTCCAGTTCTTTGGCCAGCACACCCGCCATTTCCGGATCAAAAGGCGAGAGAATCTGCGGCCCGCCTTCGATCAATATAACGTCAAGACCGATTTCCTTCAGGTTTTCGGCCATTTCCACGCCGATAAAACCACCGCCGATGACGATGGCCGAAGCAGCCTGTTCGTCGGCGACCCGCCGCTTGATGCGGTCGGTGTCGGGAATGTTGCGCAGCGTATGAATACGGCTGCTTTCGATGCCGGGCAAATACGGACGAATCGGTTTGGCGCCGGGCGACAAAATCATCGCGTCATAGCTTTCCTCGTATTCACCGCGGTCTTTGCTGCGGACGCGAACGGTCTTGCGGGACGGATCAATGCCGATCACTTCGCTTCCGGTCCGGACGTCGATATTAAACCGTCGGTGCATGGCCTCCGGAGTTTGTACCAGCAGCTTTGAACGGTCTTTGATTGAATCCCCGATATAATAGGGGAGTCCGCAGTTCGCAAATGAAATGTACGAATCTCGTTCGAACATGACGATATGCGCGTCTTCATACAGCCGGCGGAGTCTTGCCGCTGCGGAAGCTCCGCCGGCGACGCCGCCGATGATAAGCACTTTTTTGCTCATTTATTGTTCCTCCTCAAATAAGGTGCGGATCAGTTTTTTTACATGATCGTTGGCGATCCGGTATTTTACTTCCAATCCGCTGCGCTCGGCTTCGACGATGCCCAGGTTGCGCAATTTCTGCAAATGCTGGGAAACGGTAGATTGGGGCAGTTTTAAACATTCCTGCATGTAGGTAACGTTGCAATCTTTTTTGTCCAGCAAGCCCTTAACGATGCATAGGCGAACAGGGTGGGCCAAAGCTTTGAGTATGTCGGCGGCCTCCTGGTAGGCCTTGAAGTTGTTGTCCATCAATGCGCACCACCTCGCGTTTTTATATGTATCATTATATCGCAATATTACGATATAACAATATTAGATTTATTTGAAGGAGAATTCCGGAAAAGTGATGGAGGGGTTTAATTGTTTGCGCGAAGTTCTATCACACCTATGCTTCTTGTGGCTCATGGCGCTGAAGGAGAGCGATCTCGGGGGGCAAAATGATCTCTTGGGCAATCCGTATCCCGAGCGATTATCGGCCCGGGAAGAAGACGGCTTTTTTAAAGTGGAGGCTAGGGCCGTGTTAAAAGAAGAGGGTTCAAGCTTTCTTAAATCGGCTGCGTTTCCAAAGATAAAGTCCGCTTAAAAATGGGGGGAATCGTCAGATACGTATGGATAGAGGCAGACGGGGGAAGTGTAATTCCATCGCTGCCTCTTCTCCAGAATCAGCCCGTCATCCTACTTCGGCAGCTTGGCGGCCGCGGAGCTGATCGTTTGCGAAATTTTCTTCTCCCATTCGTATACTTTTTGTTGAGAGGCGTGAATTTTGCTTGTCTGATCATACGCCTCCTTCAGGCCGCTTACGGCCCCGATTGCGTCACCAAGCTTAACGCTTGCTCTATAACGCTTGTTTGCGGCCGTAACCGATTTTTTTGCCGCGGCCATCGTTTTATTTTCCGCGGAGATCTGTTTCTTAAATGTTTGCACCGGGGCCAGCGCCTCCTTCACGATTTTGGCTTTGGCGCTGGCCGCTTTTTTGGCGGCTGTCAGCGCGTCTTTTTTGGCTTTGATTTCCGCTTTGGCCGATGTGACCGAGGGCTTGAGTTTGTTGCGTTTTAATTTAAGCAAATCGGCGCTTTTCGTATTTTTGGCTTTGCCCGCGGCGGTAATCTGCTTGCCGAGATTGGAATACTGCTCGAGCAGCGAAGCGTGTTTGCGCTGGACCGTTTCGGCTTCGGCGGACAAGCGGCTGATCAGCGTCTTGTCGATCGCTTTCACTTTGGCGTTCACCGCCTTCAACTCTGTGTTATTTTTCTTGCGAAGCTCAGTGATCGATGCCCTTTCCTGCTTAACGACGGCCTGCACCGCGGTGAGTCCGTCGTAAACGGCGTCGATGCCGGACCAAGCCGCTTCCCAGGAATCGGCTGCCCGAACTTGCACGCTCCCCAAAAACATAAATGGCAGGATCATGATCACAAGCAGCAGGCTACGCATTTGTTTCCGCATTTTCATACTTCGTCAGCTCCCTAACCTTTTTTAATCATCACCAGGCACGCAAAAAAGCACCTCCAAGAAAGGCAGTAAATGCCTGTCTTGCGAGGTGCTTCACTCGCGGAACCTAATTCGATTTGGTGTATTTACTATAACCTTCCAGACGGAGATTGTCAACCTTTTCTTGCGAACGAATGTTCTTAAAACATGGCTATTGGCCGAGACGGAACTTATATCAGCCAGATTGAGGCCGATTTGGAATCGACTCGGATCGAGGTGACATACTAACCCTAAACAGGGAAGGCTGGTGTACATAACATGCTGCTGCACGCACACCTGAAACGTTTGTTGACCGTCATTGGCGTTTGTTTGTTAACGATAAGCTGCCATAAGCAGGAGGCTCCGCAAGAGCAAGATTTGCTTCGCATCCAAACCGCCGCAGAGCGGCAAGCCGTTCCGAAAAAGATCATTTTTTTTATGGTCGATTCCCTGATGGCGCAAGCGATTGACCGCGGGATCCGGCAAAATGAGCTTCCGACCTTTCGCTATTTCATTGAACACGGGCAGTATTTCAAAGATATGGTCAGTTCTTTTCCAACGATGTCCGTAAGCATAGACAGCTCCTTGCTAACCGGAACCTACCCCGACGGGCATCACTTGCCCGGATTAACCTGGTATCCGCAAGACGGCGATAAAGTGATCGGCTACGGCTCCGGGCCGTTCGAGGTGCTGCGGCGGGGGACGAGACAGGTGCTGACCGACGCGCTCGTTAATATGAACGGGCGGGATTTAAATCCTGCAGTGCCGACGATTTACGAAGTTCTGCAGCAGCGGGGCGTGACCACCGGTTCGGTAAACGGCCTGATTTACCGCGGACTTGCGGAGCACCGTTTAACGCTGCCGGATCCGGTTACCGCGATCACCTCTTTGCCCAAGGAACTAACGGTTAAGGGACCGGATTTTTTGACGTTTGGGGCATTGTCGAACCCGCTGGCGGGAAAGCTCTCTTTACCCGTAGGTCCGGCGGACCTAATGGGCTATAACGATCGCTACGTCGTTGAAACCGTCAAATATTTGATCCGGTCGAAGCAACTGCCTGATTTCTTGTACGTTTATTTACCGGAGCTCGATGGAAAGGTGCATAAACACGGCCCGGCGGACTTAAGCGGAATCAGGGACACGGATCGCGAGCTGCGATCTATGCTGGAGGCCTTCGGAAGCTTGGAGCAAGCGCTTAAGGAGTGTGTCATCATTATAGCCGGAGACAACGGGATGGATAAGGTGCTGCCGAAGGATCAAGCTGCGGCGATAGATCTGCCCAAGCTGCTAAGCCGTTTTGAAGTGCTGCCCGCAGGCGAAACCGTATCGCCTGCAACCGAGATTGCTTTAGGCGTCAACGACATGATGGCTTATGTCTACAGTTTAAAGCCGGAGGCGGATTTAAAGGAGATCGCCGATGTCCTAAGAGCGGATAAGCGGATCGATACGGTAGCTTGGGAGGAGAACGGCCGGACGGTCGTTTATCAGGGCGGTTCGGCAAAAACGCTGAAATTCCGGCAGGGAGGGGAGCTGATAGATCCTTACGGACAGACTTGGATAGTGGAGGGCGACGAGGATATCCTCGATCTGAAACGGATGGACTTAGGCTCAGGGAAATCCCGGCTTACCTATGGAAAATATCCCGATGCGCTAAAGCGGCTGCAGGGCGCGCTAAACTCTCACGAAGGCCGTTTTCTGGTCGTTACCGCAAAACCGGGGTATGAGCTGACGGAAGCCGGCTCGCCGACGCATCCCGGCGGCGGAGCTCACGGCGGACTTGATCAAGCGGCCTCGCTGGTGCCGTTGATCAGTTGCGGGACGGACAAACAGCCGGAGCATTTGCGGATCATTGATTTGAAGTCCTTTTTGGTGGAACTGTCGGGTCAAAGAGAACGCAGCCGCCAGCGTTAAGGGAAGCCCGCAAGCTGTAAAGCCTGCCGCACCTCGTCAACGATATGCTTTCCTGAGCGGCGAAGTCTGCTATAATAGGGAAGATCAAATCAATGGTTACGGGGTGTGTTATAGATGAAAAAATATCTGGACTTGTTGGAGGATGTATTGAAGAACGGCACGCCAAAGGAGGACCGGACCGGGGTAGGGACTCTCTCCGTTTTCGGCAGACAGCTGCGCTTTGATTTAAGCGAAGGGTTTCCGCTGGTGACGACAAAACGCATCCATTTGAAATCGGTTGTCCATGAGCTGCTGTGGTTTTTAAAGGGCGACACGAATATCGCATATTTGAAAGAGAACGGTGTCAGCATTTGGGACGAGTGGGCCGACGAGAACGGCGATCTTGGGCCGGTGTACGGCTCGCAATGGCGTTCCTGGGAAACGCCGGACGGGCGGAAGATCGACCAAATTGCCGCTGTGATCGAGGCGATCAAGAAAAACCCGGATTCGCGGCGCCATTTGGTGAGTGCCTGGAATGTGGCAGAGGTCGATCGGATGAAGCTGCCGCCATGCCATTTTGTGTTCCAGTTTTACGTGGCGAACGGAAAGCTGTCCTGCATGCTGACGATGCGCTCCGTGGACACGTTCCTCGGGCTGCCTTTCAACATTGCCAGCTATTCGCTGCTGACGCATATGGTGGCCCAGCAATGCGGTTTGGAAGTAGGCGAGTTCATCTGGTCCGGCGGGGACGTGCACATTTACAGCAACCATCTGGAGCAGGTCAAAACTCAACTGGAGCGTGAGCCGTTCCCGCTGCCGAAGCTGGTGATCAAACGCAAGCCGGACTCGATTTTCGACTATGTTTACGAAGATTTCGAATTCGTCGGCTACCAGCATCATCCGGCGATCAAGGCACCGGTGGCCATATAGACAGGGAGGCAGGATACGTATGAGTATAACGCTGATCTGGGCGATGGCCCAAAATGGAGTGATCGGCCGCAACAATCAGCTGCCTTGGCGATTGCCGGCGGACCTGAAATTTTTCAAAGCGCAGACGATGGGCAAAACGATGATTATGGGCCGGAAAACCTGGGAATCGATGGGGAGCAAACCGCTGCCGGGCCGCCATAGCGTCGTGCTGACGCAGGATACGTCCTACCGGGCCGAGGGAGCCGATATCGTGCATACCCTCGAAGAGGCGCTGCGTTACGAAAAGGAAGGCGAAGAGCTGATGGTGATCGGCGGCGCAGGCGTATTCCGGTTCTTCTTGCCTGTCGCCGACAAGCTGCTCGTGACACGCATCGACGAGGACATCGAAGGGGATGTGTTTTTCCCCTCCCTAAACTGGGAGGATTTTGATTTAGTGCATGAGGAGCAGGGGATTCGTGATGACAAGAATCCTTATGATTACCGTTTTTTGACTTACGAACGCCGCAAGTGATGTGAAGAATAATGCAAATTATCATATGATTAATCCATTAATATCGTTTCCCCCGGGTGCTAACATCAAGATACACTGACACGGAGAGTTAAAAAGTCCGCATTGATCAGTTTCAGGCTGTGAATAGCGGGCTTTTTCAAGTCATAGCATCACTAGACAAGAACACGGATGGGGGAACGTATAGATGTCTACACCAACAGGATTCATGGAGTTCAAACGCGAGCTTCCGGGGGATCGCAGCCCGTCCGAACGGGTTCGGGACTGGGAAGAATTCCATAAACATATGTCCGAGGAAGAGCTGCAGACGCAAGGCGCCCGCTGCATGGACTGCGGCACGCCATATTGCCATACGGGCATCGACATGGCCGGCGGCACTTCGGGATGCCCGGTGCATAATTTGATCCCGGAATGGAATAACCTCGTTTATCGCGGTTTGTGGAAGGAAGCGCTGGAGCGTTTGCACAAAACGAACAATTTTCCGGAATTTACGGGCCGTATTTGCCCCGCGCCTTGCGAAGGCTCCTGCACCGTCGGCCTGATCGGACAGCCCGTCACGATCAAAACGATCGAGCAGGCGATTATCGACAAAGGTTTTGAGGAAGGCTGGGTCGTTCCCGAACCTCCGGAGAAGCGGACAGGCCGCAGAGTCGCCGTCGTCGGTTCCGGCCCGGCCGGACTGGCCTGCGCCGCGCAGCTCAACAAAGCGGGCCATGATGTGACCGTATATGAACGTTCGGACCGCATCGGCGGTCTGCTGATGTACGGCATTCCGACGATGAAGCTCGACAAGGCGGTCGTGCAGCGCCGCGTTGATTTGCTGGCTGCGGAAGGCGTGAAATTCGTCACCAACACGGAGATCGGCAAAGACATCAAGGCGAAGCAGCTTGTCGACGAATACGACGCGGTCGTACTGTGCGGCGGCGCTACGAAACCGCGCGAATTCAACATCGAAGGCAGCGATTTGAACGGTGTGCATTACGCGATGCCGTTTTTGAACGGCACGATCAAGAGCTATCTGGATTCGGGGCTGCAGGACGGACAGTATTTGTCCGCCAAAGACAAGGACGTTATCGTGATCGGCGGCGGGGACACGGGTTCCGACTGCGTCGCCACGGCGCTGCGCCACGGCTGCCGCAGCATCACCCAGTTCGGCACGCACGCCAAAGCGCCGCTGGAACGCGATCCGATCAACAACCCTTGGCCGCAGTTTCCAAATGTATATACCCTTGATTATGCGCAGGAGGAAGCCAAGGCGATATTCGGCAGCGACCCGCGCGAGTTCTCGATCATGACGACGCGGTTCGTCGGCGATGAGAACGGCAGCTTGAAGGAGCTGCACACGGTGCAAATCCGCCGTACCGTTGACGAAACCGGCCGTAAAATCTATGAGCCGATTCCGGGGACGGAACGGGTATTCCCGGCGCAATTGGCGCTGATCGCCATCGGCTTCGACGGTCCGGAATCGACGATTATAGATGAGCTGGGGCTGGAAAAAGACCGCCGCACAAATGTGAAGGCGAAATACGGCCAATTCAAGACGAGCGTGGATAAGGTGTTTGCCGCCGGAGACATGCGCCGCGGACAAAGCCTGGTCGTCTGGGCGATCAACGAAGGCCGGGCGGCCGCCCGCGAGGTCGATAAATATCTGATGGGCTCGACCGTATTGGTGTAGCATTCGTTTAAAACGTCATTCTATTAACCTCAAAAGTTGTGATATAATAGTAAAAGCTTACAAGAGCTGCGCGAAGCGCGGCTCTTTTTTAGGTGCTGCCCGTTTCTTGTGTGGTGCGCGCTGAAATAACGGTAAAAAGTGTCGCTATCAGTGGAGAAATCGCCCTTTTTAACGGCTTAAGGGAATTTTATGGCGTTATTTTTGAAGCTAATCGGAAATAAAGGCTTTTTAAAGATGCGGCCGAAGAAATAAGGACATTAAATTCCTCTATTTTATGCGGATGTGGCCAAAACAGTAAAGTAACGTCATAAAATGCCGTTAACTCCCGATACCGGAGGGAATCATCCCACCGCACGCTTCGCTTATGATTTATGGTTGAATGGGCAAAAGTCAAGGTAGGGACACCTGTAGAAAAAGAGACGGAAAGACAGAGAAAGAGGGACGTTCAAGCATGAAAACGCTCGTGATTGCCGAGAAACCGGATATGGGGCGGACGATCGCCGCCGTTATCGAACCGAAAGCGAAAAACAATCGATCCTATCTGGAAGGGGAACGGTACATCATCACGTGGGCGATCGGCCATCTGCTCGAACTTGCCGAACCAGACGCCTATGACGACAAGTATAAACGATGGAATTTCGGCGATTTGCCGATCATGCCGGAACGGTTTAAAATCGTGCCGAACCCAAGAACGAAAGATCAATTGAAGACGATCGGCGAGCTGGCCAAACGCTGCGGCCAAATCGTCAACGCGTGCGACGCCGCGCGCGAGGGGCAGTATATTTTCGCTTTGATCCAGCAGCAGCTCCGTTTGTCCCAGCCGGTCAAACGGCTGTGGATCTCCGATTTGACCAGCGAAAGCATCGCCAAGGGCTTCGCGGAGCTGCATGAGGCCGCGGAGTTTGAAAATTTGACGCTCGCCGCCAGGGCGCGCAGTGAGGCCGATTGGCTGATCGGCATGAACGCTACGCGAGCGTTCACAACCAAGCATCGGGAGCTGCTGTCCGTCGGCCGGGTACAAACTCCGGTGCTGGCGCTCATCTATGACCGGCAGAAAGAGATTGAAAATTTCGATTCCCTGACGTATTACGAAATCAAGGCGGAATTTGCGCAGGACACCCGCAAGTACGCCGGAACTTGGCAAGGGGAGCGGCTGACCGACGCGGATAAAGCGAAGGCCATCGCCGATAAAGTGCGGGGAAAAGCCGGACGCATCGCCGAATACGAAGTCAAAGAAACGAAAGAATATCCGTACAAGCTGTACGATCTGACGCTGCTGCAGCGGGAAGCCAACGCCAAATACGGCTATTCCGCCAAAAAAACGCTCGATCTGGCGCAGGCGCTGTACGAGCGCCATAAAGTCATTTCTTATCCGCGGACAAGCTCCAACTATGTGACGGAACAAAATATCGACGGGATGCACAAAGTTTTTCATATGCTTAAATCGACGCCGTATCAAACGCTGGCCGAAGGCGGCAATCCGAAGCTGGTGCATGTGGGCAACAAATCCGTGTGCAATCCAGCGCGCGTGGAAGATCACCATGCGATATTGCCCACGCTAAAACGGCCGGGCAATTTAAGCAAAGAGGAGCAAAACGTATACGACCTCGTCGTCCGCCGGTTCCTTGCGCATTTTTATCCGCCGGCCGAGTACAAGCAGCATACCGTGTTGACCGAGGTGGAGGGAGAGACGTTCAAAACGAACGTAAAAGAGCTGCTTTCCCTGGGTTGGAAAGTGTGCCTCCCCGGCGACGAGGCCTCTAAACCGGGCGGACGCGGCAAGAAAAAGGACGAAGAGGAAGAAGCCGAGGAACTGGTCAGCGAGCCGTTTCAAATCGACCGGAACCAGCCGGTCCAATGTACGGAGGCCCAGGCCAAAGAGAAAGCGACCCAGCCGCCGAAGCATTATACCGAGGGGACGCTGCTTAAAGCGATGGAAAGTGCGGGAAAGCAGCTTGAAAACGAGGAGCTGCGCGAAGCGATGAAGGATGCCGGGCTCGGCACGCCGGCCACGCGGGCGGCGACGATTGAGCGGCTCAAAAAAGTCGGCTACATCACGATGCAAGGCAAAAGGATCACCGTCACGCAAAAAGGCCGGACGGCCGTGGAGCTGATCCGCCGCGCCGGCGTCGAGCTGCTGACTTCTCCGGAAATGACCGGCCAATGGGAGAGACGGCTGTACCAAATTTCCCGCGGGGAAGCGACTCCGGACAAGTTCATGGACAATGTGCGGCGGTTTACGGTGTCGATCATCGAAAAGGTGCGGACGCAGCAAAAAGCGGACGCTGCCTTGTTCGGCACGGCGGACGGAGACAAACCAGCGGGACGCGGGCGCGGAAAAACCGCGAAAGCCGGCCCGACGGGCCGTCCCGCCAAAGGAGCGGCCGGCTCGGCCAGCGCGGCGGCTTCGCCAGGCTCCGCAGCCAAGCCAGCGGCTGGCCCGGGGCTGCAGGCGCTCGCCCCTTGCCCGCGGGAAGGCTGCGGCGGCCAGATCATCGAAGGCCGCAAAGGCTACGGCTGCACGCATTACAAGCAGGGCTGCGGCTTCGTCATTTGGAAAGAGTTTGCCGGAAAGAAAATTTCCGCTTCCATGCTAAATGCGCTTCTGACCAAAGGCCAGACCCAGCTGTTAACCTTTAAGCGGGCAGGCGGAGAGATTAAGGGGCGGATCGCCCTGGTCGACCGTTCAACCGGAAAGCTTGAGCTTCTGCACGCCGAGCCGTCAGAAGCATCATCCAACTAAATCCTGACTTCTATCTTTCGGTCTAATCGCACCCTTGCGGTTGGGCCGGTTTATTCTGGATTTTGCCCAGAAATACATCCCCATTCCCAACATGCTGAACAATCCTCCAATGAATTGGGAAAAAGTTAGGATTTTTTGCGAACAGTACTATGGAAAAGAATTATGTTCTTCCCTTTACCAATTCTTTATTTTTGTCTCTAGTAATCAAGCCAGACGTGAAATGGCAACTTGAAATGATAGGGATGCTCTGGGATATAAAGAAAATGTTTGAACAAAAAAATCCTGGGGGTGGGAATATAAGGTTTCCATGAAAACCGTGCAGTTCTGGTTCACGATGATATCCAATATTACGCTTTCTTCCGAGGAATCGCCTAAATATTCAAACAACAGCAAGAAAGAATTCAATTAATGATCAGTTATATCCATCAGAACTACGCCGACAGCATCACTTTACCGGAAATTGCCGAAGCCGCGCATCTGAGTGTCTCTGAGTGCAACCGCAGTTTCAAGAAAACACTGCATACGACTCCTTATGACTATTTAATTAAATATCGCATCAAAAAAAGCACCGAATTATTGGTTGATACGGACTGTACGATTTCAGAAATAGCCCGTAGAGTGGGTTTCAACCATGCCAATCATTTCATTCAGTCCTTCAAAAAGCATTATAGAAAAACACCCAAGGAATACCGCAAATCCAAAAGCACAATACATAACGAGAGGTAGAACCATGTCAAAAACAATTCTGATTGTCGAAGATAAGCTTCTTTTACGGGAAATTATCAAAGATTACTTCCTTAATGAAGGATACAAGGTATTGGAGGCGGGTGACGGGAAAGAGGCGCTGGCATTGTTCGGACAGCATAAAGTCCAATTGATCATTCTCGACATCATGCTGCCTGAATTGGACGGCTGGGCGGTGTGCCGGCGGGTCCGCAAGGTGTCGGACGTTCCGGTCATCATGCTGACGGCCCGTTCGGACGAGGACGATACCTTGCTCGGCTTCGAGCTGGGCGCGGACGATTACGTCGTCAAGCCGTGCAGCCCGCCTGTTTTGCTGGCCCGGGCCAAACGTTTTCTGGAACCTCGCCATATGCCCGGGCAAGAAAAGGACACTTTGGGTGGGGCCGGGATCGCGCTGCACCTGCCTTCCCGCTCAGTAACGATTGACGGGGCAGACTGCAGTCTAACGTACACGGAATTCGAAATTTTAGCGTACCTCACGAAAAACAAAGGGACGATCGTGACTCGGGAGCAATTGATGGCGAAAATATGGGGATACGATTTTCCCGGCGATGAACGGACGATCAACAGCCATATGCGCAATTTGCGGGCGAAATTGGGCGACAAGGCCCAATGCATCGTGACCGTGGTACGCGCCGGGTACAAATTTGAGGATCGGCCATGTTAAAAGGAATCGTCCTCAAGCTGTTTTTGCTGACGACGGCGCTTTGCCTATTTCTCGTTGCAATGATTTTCGCCGCGCAAACCGTGTTTTTCAAACAATTTTATATGCATCAAAAAGTGTCGGACGTCAAGGCCGCCGTTCAAACGTTCAAGCAGGACTACATGAAAACGGGCGGGAAACCAAACGCCGCGGCCGAACTGGAGCAGAAATTTTACCGGGAGCATAACATCTGGATCGCGGCGTTGGACGAAATGGGGTATCTGCAGTACTCCGCCGATTTTGAGATGGAGGTCCGGCTGGAACAGGCTGAAGGTTTCCCTGACCTTGACGGCCAAACGCTGACGATTCCGCTTTACACTGTGGCGAATGTGGACGATTTTAGCGCCGACAATCCGCTGTACGCTTTCGGCGGTACCTGGGTCCAGGAAGGCCAGCCGATCGCGATCGAGGGTCTTATGATGAAGGGGCGCCTGATTCCGCAGCGGATGGCCAGGGGCGTTTCCGGCTTAAGAGAGGAAAACCGTCTGGAAAATACGCTGCTGGCCAATAAGGAATACGAGGTTGTCCCGCGCTTTGAGAGCCCGGTGCAATATCATGAAAAATATCCTTCGGCGCTGGTCCAGGGGACGATCACGAAACTTGCGCTGCCGGAAGGAGCCGGCGTCTCCCGTTATACGAACCGTTTGTTTCTGGAGCGGGTCAAAGCTTTTCAGGCGGACCTGCTGTACGGTGATTTCGCCGTTGACGGAAACGGCGAGGTGATGAATTTTGCGGAAAACGATGTGAACTATAAGTTGTTCGTGGAGCGTATCCAGGATCGGGAAGGCAAGTCCTCTTATATCTTCGCGCTGACGTCGCTTCAACCCGTCAGCGAAGCCGCAGCGGTGATGCAAAATTATTACGTTTATATTGTAATCGCCGCATTGCTGCTCGCGGTGCTGGCCTCGCTATACTTTTCCACCCGGATTGCCCGGCCTTTGCTGCGCATCAACCGGACCACGCAAAAAATCGCCCGCCTCGATTTCTCCGAGAAGCTGCCGGTGAGCGGCAAGGATGAAGTGGGACAACTGTCCGCCAGCATCAACGAGCTGTCCGAGCGGTTAAATTCTCATATTCTGCAGCTGGAGCGGGACATTGAGAAGGAAAAGCAATTGGAGCACACGCGGAAGGAGTTTATCGCCGGAGTGTCGCATGAGCTGAAAACTCCGCTGAGCGTCATCCAAAGCTGTTTGGCCGTACTCAAGGACGGGGTGGCCGGCCATAAGCGGGACTATTATTTTGCGGCGATGGAAGAAGAAGTAAACGGCATGATCTTATCAATCGCGGATATGCTGGAGCTGGCGAAATACGAGTCGGGCACGTACAAAATGCAGCAGGAACCGTTTGAAATCGGCCATGCGATCGAGCGGGTTTGCGGTAAACTGGCCCCGGAGCTCGCGGACAAGCGGCTGCGGCTGTCGACTCGAATGGCGCAGGCCGAAGTCGTGGCCAACCGGCACCGCATTGAGCAGGTTTTGGTCAATTTCCTGACCAACGCGATTCGTTATACGCCGGTAGGGGAATCCATCCTCGTCACGGCTGCCGAAGAGGCGGATTCCGTAAAGGTGAGCGTGGAGAACCGCGGTGTTCATATCCCGGAGGCGCAGTTGGAAAAGGTGTGGGATCGCTTTTACCGCGGGGAGCCTTCCCGAAATCCTTCGACCGGCGGAACTGGGCTGGGCCTGGCGATCGCCAAAAAAATATTGGAGCTGCACGGTCTGCCCTTTGGCGTGGCGAATACGGCGGATGGGGTTTTATTTTACTTTTATTTGCGCAAACAAGCGTAGAGCTTCGGTTCTGCGCTTTTTTAACTTATATTGATTTGATCTGCACCTGGTCTGCATTTCTCTCAACTATCCTATCAAGGTGCGAAAGAAAAACAACCTGAGAGGAATGTGAACGAAAATGAGAAAGACGCTCTGTATTTTGTTGGCCGGGATCGCTTTAATATCGCTTGCGGCGTGCGGACAACAAGAAGGAGAGCCACACCCGGCTTCCGGCAATCCGGTTTCAGCCGGACAGGCGCAAGTGGAGATTTCCGCGGATGCAGCGCAAGCCACGCTCGCTTCGCGGTTTCAAAGCAGCGTATTTCTGGGGGATTCCATCACGGAAGGCTTGTCGTATCATGATGTGCTGGATGAAGAGAACGTACTGGCCGGTGCGGGAAAAACAGCGGAATTCGCGATGGAGGATCTCGACGAACTGATGCGGAGAAATCCCGAGCATATTTTTATCCAGTTGGGTTCGGATGACATCCTCTGGCCGACGGATAACCCGCAGGAATACGCGGTTAAGCATTACACCGCCTTGATCGAAGCGATCAAAAATAAGCTTCCGCAGGCCGACATTACGGTTTTGTCGGTAACTCCCGTTACGGATGAGGCGCGGGAGAAAGAGCCCCGCTACCAAAACATCTCCGATTTTAATGAGAAACTGAAAGAGATGGCCGCCAAGGAGCAAGCCGCGTTTGTCGATTTGACCCCGATTCTCGCGGATCATCCGGAGCTGTACGATACGGACGGCATTCACTTTAGGCAGGGGTTCTATACGCTAATGCTGGACGCTTTGAAGGGCCGAGTGGAGTGACGGCGGCCATGTACTTCCGTCCCCGCCGATCCAGCGAGGCAGGGGGGATGAGTGTTGGTATTTAGCAGTCTGATCTTCCTGTTTTATTTTTTGCCGGCTACGATACTTATCTACTATTTGTCGCCCCAACGGTTTCGAAACGGTGTCCTGCTCGGGGCAAGCCTGGTATTTTACGCTTGGGGGGAGCCGTTATATATTTTCATCATGATCTTTTCGACCGTGTTCGACTATGCCAATGGCTTGCTGATCGAGAAGTACCGGGAGCGCAAAGCGCTCGCCCGGGCGATCTTTATCGGCTCCATTGCAGGCAATTTAGGGCTGTTGTGCTTTTTCAAATACGCCGGATTTGCCATCGACAACTTGAAACGGTTGTTGCATTTAGGCTTGCCTGCGGCCGATCTTCCGCTGCCGGTGGGCATCTCCTTCTATACGTTCCAAACGATGTCTTATGTCATCGACGTCTATCGCGGCAAAGTGCCTGCGCAGCGCAGTCCGATCGCTTTTGGCGCTTACGTGGCGATGTTCCCGCAGCTTGTGGCCGGTCCGATCGTCAAATACGGCGACATCGCCCGGCAATTAGTTTCCCGCCGCATGACGCTTGGCCGGTTTGGCGCGGGAGCGGAATTGTTTATCCGCGGTCTCGCCAAAAAAGTGCTGCTGGCCAACAATATCGGCCTGCTGTGGGCGAATGTCAAAGCGGCGCCGCCGGGGGAGCTGAGCGTGCTTTCCGCCTGGCTCGGGATTGCGGCGTTTGCCCTGCAAATTTACTTCGATTTCAGCGGATATTCCGATATGGCCCGCGGTCTCGGAAAAATGTTCGGGTTTGAATTTATGAAAAACTTCAATTATCCGTATATATCCCGGAGCATCACGGAATTTTGGCGCAGATGGCATATTTCCCTGGGCTCCTGGTTCCGGGAGTATGTCTACATTCCGCTCGGCGGCAACCGGCAAGGCCTGCCCAAGCAGCTGCGCAACCTGCTTGCGGTGTGGTTTTTAACCGGATTGTGGCATGGAGCGAGCTGGAATTTTATCGTCTGGGGTCTTTATTTCGGCTGCCTGGTTACGTTCGAAAAGCTGTTTTTGCTAAAAGGGCTGCACCGGCTCCCGCGTTTTGCCGGACACGTCTATACGCTGGCGGCTGTTATCATCGGCTGGGTGTTTTTCGAATACGAAAACCTGGGGATCGCTGCCCATTTTCTCGGAACGATGTTCGGGTTCGGCGCGCATGGCCTTGCCGATCGTCAGGCGCTTTACGATCTGTCCGCCTATTCCGGCTGGCTGATCCTGCTCATGTTATGCGCAACGCCGTTACCGCGCCTTCTGCTGCTGCGTTTCCGGAGGAGACGGGGGCATTGGGGCAGCGCCGCGGCTTTGGGTACGCACCTGCTGCTGTTGTTTTTATCCACGGCGTATTTAGTCAATGAAACCTATAATCCGTTTTTATATTTTCGTTTTTAGTGTCAGGAAGGGAGGCGGCGAAACCTGAAATGGTATAAACAAGCCATGGCTGTTCTGCTGCTGGCATTTATATGCGCCTTGCCGGCTCTGGAGATTCTAACGCCGGACCGCGAATTCTCCGCAGCGGAAAACCGGATGCTCGAGCCAAGGCCGGATCTTTCGCTGCAGCATTTGGCTTCGGGGAAGTTTATGGCCAATTACGAGAAGTACATGTCCGACCAATTTCCTTTCCGGGATTTCTGGGTTGGCGCGAAATCCGATACGGCCCGGGCGATGGGGCAAAAGGAAAACGGCGGGGTTTACCTGGGCAAAGACGGTTACCTGATTCAGCGGTTCTCTCCGCCGGCAGTAGGGGAGGTGGAGGAGAACGCGGAGGCGATCCGAACGTTTATTTCCGCGGCGCCGGGCCTGCACACCTACGTAATGCTGGCACCTACCTCCATAACACTGAACGAGGACAAGCTTCCGGCATTCGCTCCGGCCGGCAGCGAGCTTGCCTTTTTGGACAAAATGCGGAATGCGCTCAGCCGCTTCGCGCGCTTTGTCGACGTCTACCCGGCGCTGTACGACAAACGCCATGAGTATCTTTACTACAAGACGGACCACCACTGGACGACCTTGGGCGCTTATTACGCATACCGGGAGTTATGCAGGCAAATGGGGATGACCCCCCAAGAAGCGGAAGATTTCGAGATCTGGCAGGCCGCGGATGATTTCTACGGATCGCTGTATTCGCAGAGCGGCTTCAGGCATTTACGGCCTGATCGAATCGCTCTTTGGCTGCCAAAGGAGAAAGAGAACGAAACAGTTGAATATGTCGACGAAGAGCAGACTACCAATTCTCTGTATGCGTTGGAGAACTTAAGCAAGAAGGACAAATATGCAGTCTTTTTGAACGGCAACCATGCGCTGGTAAAAATCACGTCGCCGGCTCATCCGGCGGGAAAAAAGCTGCTGGTCGTGAAGGACTCGTATGCCAACAGCTTGATTCCTTTTTTGACGGGGCATTTCAGCGAGATTTATGTTGTGGACCTGCGGTATTATGACGGCGATTTGCTTGCGCTAATACGGGAACGGGAGATTGATGACATGCTGGTGCTTTATAATATCAATACGTTTTTTGCGGATCCGTCCATTAAGAACTTATCGGAGATGATAAAATGAATAGATATATGCAGGGAACAAAAACGTTCGTGTTCGGTTCCACTCTGCTGGCGCTTATCGTCATGACCGGCATTTTGGCGGGGTGCGCCGAAAGGGAAAAGGGAACCGGGAACCTGACGGCGGCCGATGTGGGCGAGCGAATCGAACAATCGGTTAACTTGGAGAGTATGGAGCAAAGGGATATGAAAAAGCTGCAAAAGCTGTATCATATCTCCGGCGAAGAGGTCGCGGATTTTGTGCTCTATACGGCGTCATCGAACGTGGAAGCGGACGAATTGCTGATCGTCCGGCTTAAGGACGAAAGCGAAGCGGACCGCGTCATGGCGAAAATCGAGGAAAGAATTGCCGCGCAAACCGCCAAATTTAAAGACTATCGTCCGGAACAATATTTTTTGCTCGAAAAGCATGTGCTAAAGACGAAAGGGCCGTTTATCCTATTTGCGGTCTCGGCCGGGGTTGACCAAATGGAGCAGGCTTTCGACGCGGTGACGGACACCTGAGGACAATAAGGCACAGGAGAGTGATATTCCTTGCTCTGCCAAAAATAACGGTAAAAAAGGGGCTTATTTTGGAAAATCCGCGACTATAGGAAAAATAAGGGACTTTTTTGGCTTTACTTTGGGGTGGAGGCGAAAAAAAGCATGGGATTATAAGGTTCCCAAGGGAAATAAGGACATTTTGTTCCTCTATTAAATCGAAAAAACACAATTCGCCCAAATAAGGGCTAAAATTACCTTTATTTTGGTGGGGGATCAGGGACCCGGTGGGTGAGACTCGTTTCCGAACAACAAAACGGACCTTGTTATAGGGTCCGTTTTTGCCGTTTCATCTGATGGATGTGATCAAAAATAATCCGTGGCACTTCCTCGAGCGAGGACACCGTATGCATGTTCGAATTGCTCTCCTGCTGCAGCTCAACGATGTTATACAGCCATTCATTTGGGATTTTGATGTAAACGGCGTTGATTCCGGCGGATAAGGCGGGCATTACATCGGTGCGCAGACTGTTCCCGATCATCCAGGTGCTGGTCCGGTCGAAGAAACGGGAACGTAAAATTTCCTCGAGCGCTTCCGCGTTTTTGTGCTGGCGGATGTATATGCGGTCCTCGAAGAACTCGGCCAGCTTCATCTGTTCGATTTTCCGCTGCTGGATAGCGGTCTCGCCTCCGGTGTACAACAAAAGCTCATGCCCCTGGCTGCGCAGCAGATTCAGCGTTTCGACCATGCCGGGGTAAGGCTCGACCGGATGCTCGTAGACGCTGAGCCCCAGCTTCATCAGCCGTTGTTCTTCTTCCGGCAGCGCCTTGCGGCCGTAGATACGGCAAAAATAGCGGTACGTTTCGACGAGCGATTCCGGAAAATGGGAGCTGGAAAATCCGATTTGGTGCACGCCGGCCACATCGATTTCGGTCTGTTTGTCGCGGATTTCCGCGGCGGTGACCGGATTCCCTTTAAACCAATCGACGAGTAGCTCGGCGAATTGCTCCAGGATCAAATCGAAATATTTATTGCAATGAATCAAGGTATCGTCGAGATCAAAAATAAGGTGTTGCCGCTTGGTCCGCGTGTTCACAGCAGGTCACTCCTTTATCCAAGTAAAACTTTCTCTGTTGCCGCCTGCATTACAAACGGATATAAGACTCCAGGAAAATTTGCAGCTCGGCGGCGCCGTCCGGGCGGATGCTGAATTTTTCGATATCCTGGTCGACCAAGTGGATGCGCAGCAGCCCGGCCACCCGAAGCCGCATGAGGTCATGCATCAAATCCTCTTTGCTTTCGTTTAAGTCATGCAGCATTTCGTAGATCGATTTCGGTTCGTCCGCCACATAGCGGAGAAGCCGCAGCCGCTCCGGCTTGGCGAGCGCCCGGGTCAACCGCTTTAACACGACCGGCGGCTCGTCCTCGTCGACTTCCGGGATGTCCAGCGGATATTGAATGAACAGGACATCGCGGTAGAAGACGTATGTATTGATCGGCCGGAAATGGGTGGACGGCGTGAGAACCACTTGGGAGACCGGTCTTTGCGGCTCCAGCACGAGACCGCCGGAAGCGTATTCGATCAGCGCGTCGGTGTCCATTTTTTTCAGGAGCGCGTTTTTCTCCGCCGCGTCTTCTTCCAGAAGAGGGAGCAGTTGCGGCTCTACGTCGCGGAAATAAACCTGGTGCCACGTTTTTAACAAAGGGATGTAATTGTCGCGAATTCTAACGATTGCCTCACAAGTCACATCGGGAATATAGGATTTTGTTTTCTGCCATAGCGCGTTTGCTTCGGCTTCGGCCGTTTCGTTCAAAAAGGAAAGAACGTCATCCGCCTTTCCGCGTTCCAGAACCCAAACGTACAACACGTCGTAATCGGAAAAGGGGTAGCCGGCGGCTTCCGCGAACCGTTGCCGGACCTCCGGATTGAAGCGGTTCTGAATCTCCTCGATCCATTCCGCTCCGACATCGAGATTGTTCACCCATTTCCGCGTCGTATATATCATAAAGCTGCTGAGCAGTTCGTAGACCAGAGAGTAATCTACCTTCACATCATAAGCCATGACAAGATACCTCCCAGAAATCTTTGCATACAAATTCATTATGGCTTGTTTGACGGGGGATTGTCTACTATAATGTTTAAGGATTCATGAACAAATCAGCAAAACGGCAGGACATCGTCAATGATTATTGGCGATTTTTTCTTTTTCCCTGCCTTCCATTTTAATCCGGAAAGCAGCGCCGGTCAAAAAATCGGCAAATATGAACATGCTGTAATGGATTTTCGCCGGCTTTTCCAATACACTTAAAGGTAGAGAAAAAAAGCGGTTGGCATCGTAAAAAAGGAGAATCGGACCCATGATCAGAGTGAACCACTTGCACAAATCGGTGGATGGAAATAAGAAAAAAGTGCTCCGCGACATTACCGTTCAGTTTGAAGGCGGGGAAATGATCGGCGTGGTCGGGCCCAGCGGCAGCGGCAAAAGCATTTTGCTGCGCTGTTTAGCGCTGCGGGAGCGCTGGAACCGCGGGGATTATACGTGGGACGGCGACCAGGTGATCAGCGGCGGTGGCGGCGGTTCGCAAAAGTACCGCTCCAAATGCGCTTACCTGGAGCAAAACCCTTCGCTGTTTCCCGAAAAAACGGCGCTTAAAAACGTCCTGATCGGACAGGCCGGGCAAACGCCGCTGCTTCGCCGCCTGACCGGTATGGTGCGTTCGGACGATTATATGGGCGCGATGGACGAGCTGGAGAAGTTCGGCCTGCTGGACAAAGCCCACGTGAAAGCCGGCAAGCTGAGCGGCGGCGAACGCCAGCGCGTGGCCATATGCCGGGCGCTCGTGCACGGCGCTGGGTTTATCGCGGCGGACGAACCGGCCGTCGGGCTGGATCCGAAGTCGGCCGAGCGCGTATTGAACACGCTGAAGGCCCTTTGCAAGGAGCAGGGCAAAATCGTCGTGGCGGCGCTGCCGCTGGACTTGGCGGAACGCTTCTGCACCCGTATCTGGGGCATACGCGATGGAGAGCTTAAAATCGACGTTTCCGGAAGAAGGCTGCTGCCGGAAGAGAAAAGGCTGATCGATTTGGCATGAAAAGAGTGATATGATGTTGGCAAAACGATGGTGCACCGTTATTGCTGGATTTTTTTTACTAATGGTGTTAAGCGGCTGCAGTTTTATCAGCGACCCGAAATCGCTGATGCAAACGCCGCAGTTGTCCTCGGATAAGGCGTCCCTGATCAGCGTCATCAAATCGGAGCTGAAAGGGGGAGAAATCATCTCGCCCCGGGATGTGCGCAACAGCAGCTCGATCCGCACTCCCGACCTGAACAACGACGGGGTCAAGGAGGCGGTGGTGTTCTACCAAACGCCGGATGAAGCCGTGCGGATTCACGGGATGATTCTGGAGCGCGAGAAGGATACCTGGGCGCTGAAAGCCCGCTTTGACGGTGAAGGCCAGGAATTGGAGACGTTTGACGTGCTGGATTTGACCGGAGACGGGAACCTGGAGATTATCGCCGGCTTCTCCAATGGAGGCGATGGACTGCAAAAGGGATTAACCGTATATTCCTACCATGAGGGAGCCGTTGAAAAAATGATGGCTTTGCCGTACGACTATTTCATGGTCGACGATCTCAATCAGGACGGTCAACCGGATATCACGGTGGTGAGCTTGAAGCGCCAGCAGTTCGCCACGGTGACGGCTTACCAGTATGCGGACGGATCCTTTCAGCAGCTCAGCCAACTGGAGCTGAACGATCCGGTCAGCGATTATTACAACGCGGTCAGCGGGAATATTACCCCAAAACTCAAAGGGATCATTCTCGACGCGTCCGTCGGGACTCATTCGGCTTTCTCCACCATCATCGTCATGAAGGACGGCCAGTTCGTGAATCTGCTTCCGTCGCAGGATATGACGCTGAAGGGTTATCCGATTATGAGCGGAGACGTGAATAACGACGGCGTGCTGGAAGTCGGCATGCTCGAGAAGCCGAAGGGCTGGGAATACATCTCTTTTGATGAAATCCCCTGGCTGTTTACCTATTACCAATGGGATGAAAAAGACGGTCTGAAATCCGTGATGCAGCAGTATATGGATATGGCGGGCCGCTTTTATTTCAATTTTCCGAAGGAATGGCGCGGCAATGTGACGATCGATACCAAATCGGATAAAAACGAGCATCTTTGGTTTGTCAAAACCGACACGAACGAGGTGGTGGCGGAAATTCGTTTCTTTACGCTTTCCGAGTGGGAGAAGAACAAAGCGGATTGGCAGTTCCTGGCGCAGGATACCGACAGAGTGATCGGCTTCCTTAGCCATACGGATTTGAAGGTGAATAAAGGCGAGACGGAAATCAAACGTTAAGCCGTTTTCGGATAGAGAGGGAGGTCTTACCATTGAGCAAGGTATTGATTTTGGAGGATGAAGAATCCATCCGCAGCTTTATCGTCATCAATTTGAAGCGGAACGGGTTCGAGGTGCTGGAGGCGGCGGAAGGCCACGAAGCGCTGAGCAAGCTGCAGAGCGTGCCGGATATCGACATCGCGCTGCTCGACGTGATGGTTCCGGGGATTGACGGGTTTGAGGTGTGCCGCCGGATCCGCGAGACCAACGAACGGATCGGGATTATTTTCCTGACCGCCAAAGTGCAGGAACAGGACAAAGTATACGCCTTGTCCGTCGGAGCCGACGATCACGTCAGCAAACCGTTCAGCCCGACCGAGCTGATCGCGCGGATCCATTCGCTGCTGCGCCGGGTTAACGTATACCGGGAGAGCAGCGCTAAAGTCATGTTTACGTCGGGGCCGTTTACGCTGGATTTGATTTCCAAGCAGTTTAAGAAAAACGGGCAGTTGATCGAACTGACGCCTACGGAATTTTCGCTCATTCAGTATTTCCTCGAGAAGGAGAATATGCCGCTGAGCCGGGATTCTCTGCTTGACCACGTCTGGGGCAAGGAATACATGGGCGATCCGAAAATCGTGGACGTAAATATCCGCAGGCTGCGGCAAAAAATCGAAAGCAATCCGTCCGAACCGGCTTTCCTGCAGACCGTGTGGGGGCACGGTTATAAGTGGAAAGGCGAGGGACAATGATCAAGAAAGGGATCGGACGGCAAATCGTTCTGCATTACTTTATCGTTGTATTCGTGACGCTGTTTATGGTCGAAATTATTTTCACGGTAGCCATCCGATCGTATTATTACGATACGATTTACAACCATATGGCCAACCATTCCAAATGGGCCTCGGATTTTTTCCAACAATTCGTGCGTCTGAACTCCGAACGCGATCCCGATTATTTTACCGAGATGCTGCGCACTTTTGAGCTGGACAATACCGAATTGATGATTTTGGACCGTAACGGAGAAGTCAAAGCGAGCACCAACGCCTTCCAGGCGGACAAAGCGATCCAGACGGGCGATGTCCCGCAAGCGCTGGCCGGCAGCGTAGGGAAATGGATCGGCCGGCAGCCGAGCACCGGCGAAGCGGTGATGGCGGTCTCGCGCCCGCTGCAGATTCAAGGCCAAACGCAGTATATCGCCCGGTTTGTCACATCGCTCGAGCGCGTTAATTCCAAGCTGCTGAACCTGACCTTTTTATCCATCGGGGTAGCTGCCGCCGTGCTTGCGCTTGTGACGCTGTTCAGCATCGGGCTCGCCAACTCGATCGTTAAGCCCATTAACAATATTCGCGACGTATCCGCGCAAATGGCACGGGGCAAATTCGACGCCAGGATCAGGGGCAACTACAAATACGAGCTGGGCGAACTGGCGGCAACGCTCAATTATATGGCGGAAGAAATCGTACGCAGCAATCAGATCAAGGACGAGTTCATATCTTCGATCTCGCACGAGCTCAGAACGCCGCTGACCGGCATTAAAGGGTGGAGCGAAACGCTCACGTCCGGGGGCTTCGATCCGGAAGAAACGAAGCTCGGAATGGGGATCATCGCCAAGGAGACCAACCGGTTAATCGGGCTGGTCGAGGAAATTCTCGATTTTTCCAAGCTGCAGCAAAATGAAATGAAGCTGGTCATCGGGCACGTCAATTTAAAAGAGCTGATTCAGGAAACGATGCTTAACGTATGGGCCAAAGCGGAACAGAAGCAAATCCAGCTGAAGCTGGAGGAACGTACCGACAGGACCGTCATCGTCAGCGGGGACGGCAATCGGCTTAAGCAAGTATTCCTGAATATCGTCGATAATGCGATTAAATTTTCCCATGAGCAGAGCTGGATTCACCTGGTGATCAGCGTAAAAGAGGACGGCCGGGCGATGGTGGAAGTGGTCGATACCGGGATCGGCATCAGCGAGGAGTATTTGCACAAAGTGAAGGACCGCTTCTTCCAGGTCAACCACCAGGGAGGCGGAACCGGGCTGGGCCTGGCCATCAGCCAGCAGATCGTGGAGCTGCATCATGGGGTGATGGAGATTCACAGCGAGCTCGGCGTCGGCACAACCGTGGCGGTGACGCTTCCCGTAGCCGAAGACGCGGAAGCATCGGACGTTACCGCTTCCGCCGCGCCGGAAGACGAATCGTCTGCAGACGGTGAAGCGGGCCGTTCGCTCGCCGCGGAAAACGATGATCAGGCTTGACCGAAAAGGGGGGAAACAAAATGATTGACAGGGTAGGAACGGTAATTACGCGCGGCGGGGACTTCTCAGTCACGCTCGCCAAGCCGGGCGACTTGGAAACGGTACGGCTAATGCTCGTCGAGGCGGCGAACTGGATGCAAACCGGCGGCGTCAAGCAGTGGAACCCCGAGCAGTTTACTCCGGACTTGATTCGTTCCTACTATGATGAACGGGAAATATATCTGTTGACCAGGGAAGGGGAGCCGGCAGCCATGTTTACGCTGCAGGATTCGGATCCCGATTATTGGGGGGCGCTGAACATCCCCGGATACAGTTATTTGCACCGGCTTACGGTCCGCTTGCCTTACCGCGGCCAGGGGCTGGGCGGTGAAATCCTAAGCTTTGCCGCCAAGCGGTCTAAGGTTTTGGGGCGCTCCGGACTTCGTCTCGATTGCTGGAACCAAAACGTAAAGCTGAATCGGCTTTATCAAGAGCTTGGCTTTCGCCTGCAGGGTACGGGGCGGAAGGATGATGGCCGCGAATTTAATTTGTATCAGTTGGCTCCGGCTATTTACGACCAAGCTTAATCCTTGAAAAGGGGCATCCCGCAAGCACACTTTTCGTGTACTTGCGAGGATGGCCCCTTTTTTTTCCGTTAATGAGATTGCCTATAAAAAACCCGTCAGGACAGCAGGCCTTCCGCCCGCAGCCGGGCCGTATTTTCGTAGACCTCCTGCAGCAGCCTGGAAGGCTGGGGAAGAACGGCGGGTTTTGCCAATACCGTTTCGCGCGGCCCGATCACCGCGATTTCGGACGCCGTTCCCTTCACGACCGCGCCATCCTTGATGATGGCGCCCTCGCCGATAATCGCCCGCTCGATCACCGCGTTTCGCCCGATTTTTACGCCGGGCATAATGACGCTGTCCTTAATTCGGGTGTTTCGTCCGATTTCCGTTCCTCCGAAAATGACTGAACGTTCGGCATGACCCTCCAGCGCGCAGCCATCGTGGATTAATGAACCGTTGGGGTTAACCCGTTTTTTGGGAGGAACCGGAACCGCCGGCATTTCCCGCGTATACATCGGCCAGTTTGTCTTATGAAGCTGCCAATCCGAGCTTTCCTCAAGCAAATCCATATGGGCTTCCCATAAGCTGTGGACCGTCCCCACATCCCGCCAGTATCCCTGAAACTCGTAGGCATGCAGCGGATCCGAGCCGGCAAGCATTTTGGGAATCAGATCCTTCCCGAAGTCATGGCTGGAAGCAGGATCTTCGGCATCCTCCAGCAGATGCCGCTTCAAATACCCCCAGTTAAACAAATAAATGCCCATCGAAGCCAGATTGCTTGCCGGCTGCTTCGGCTTCTCGGCGAATTCGGTGATCCGCTGTTTTTCGTCCTTGGACATGATGCCAAAACGATGCGCTTCTTCCCAAGGAACCGTCATAACGGAGATGGTCGCCTTGGCCCCATGGCTTAAGTGAAAATTCAGCATTTGGCGGTAGTCCATATGGTAAATATGATCCCCCGAAAGAATGAGGACATGTTCAGGAGCATACCCGTCGACGAACGCGATGTTCTTATATATGGCGTCCGCCGTTCCCGCATATTCCGAGGTTCCCGCATTGGAGGACGGAAGCAGAGATATTCCGCCGCCATCCGGCCGCGGCAGCATCCAGGGTTCGCCTTCCCCGATGTGCTCGTGCAGCGACGCCGCTTCGTATTGAGTCAAAACCCCGATCGTATCGATGCCTGAATTGACGCAATTGCTGAGAGGAAAATCGATAATCCGGTAATGCCCGCCAAACGGCACGGCCGGTTTTGCCTGCTTGGCGGTTAACGGGGACAATCTTCGCCCTTCCCCTCCCGCGAGCAGCATCGCAATACAGTTCTTTTTCCTCATTTCGTTTCCCTCCCGTATGTTTTTGACCGTGTAGTACATACATTAAAGGATATAATGTAGTTGAAATAAATTATGGAAATAGAAAGAAAATATTACATGAATTTTTGGAAAAAACTCATAATTTTTCTTTATCGGGAGTTTGCTTGAGTTTCGTCCGCAAAATGCTGAATGGTGGTGATGATATGTCCGAACCGTCCTGGGCTCAGGCCGTTTCGAAAACCGATGTTTATCTGTTTCATGAGGGCACCTTGTACCAAAGCTACCGTACGTTTGGCGCGCACCTCACCGAAGAGAACGGACGGCCCGGCGTTCGTTTTACCGTATGGGCTCCCAATGCATGCCAAGTCTCCATCGTTTCGGATTGGAACGGATGGAGAGGAGACCGCGATGTACTATATAAGATACCCGATTCGGGAATTTGGACTCGTTTTTTTCCGGGAATCGATGATGGAACATTTTACAAATTGGCGATTGCGGCAGCGGACGGCACAACGTTTCTAAAGGCGGACCCCTACGCGTTTCACGCGGAAGTCCGGCCTCAAACCGCTTCGGTCGTCGCCCGTCTGGACGGATATGACTGGGGGGACGCAGCATGGACGGAAAGCAGGAAGCCCCCGTACCAAAAGCCGATCAGCATTTACGAGATCCATTTCGGAACATGGCGGCAGGCGGAAGCGGGCCGGTTTTACACCTACCGTGAGATGGCGGACCTCCTGATTCCGTACGTCAAGGAAATGGGATACACCCATATAGAGATTATGCCGCTCGCCGAGCATCCATACGATCTATCTTGGGGGTATCAGGCGACCGGTTATTTTGCCCCGACCAGCCGTTACGGGAAACCGCAGGACTTGATGTATTTTGTGGATCGCTGCCACCAGGCGGGTATCGGCGTTTTGCTCGACTGGGTGCCGGGGCATTTTGCCAAGGACGCGCATGGCCTGCGGCGGTTCGACGGAACGCCCCTGTTTGAATACGGCGACCCCGCCAAAGCCGAAAAACCGGGATGGGGGACGCTCAGCTTCGATTTCGGCAAGCCGGAGGTGCGGTCGTTTTTAATTTCGAACGCTTTGTATTGGCTGGAGATGTACCATTTCGACGGGCTGCGGGTGGACGCGGTGACCAGCATGCTGCGGCTCGATTTCGAAAAAAGCGATGCCCCGCGAAACGAATACGGGGGCGTGGAAAATTTGGAAGCGATCAAATTTTTGCGGCAGTTGAATACGATCGTATTCCGTTATTTCCCGCACGCGCTGATGATGGCCGAAGAGTCCAGCGCCTGGCCGATGGTTACGGCTCCTGCCCATGACGGGGGGCTTGGCTTCAACTATAAATGGAATATGGGCTGGATGAACGATACGCTGGATTACATAGAGACGCCGTTTGCGGACCGCCCCGGGCGCCATCATCTGCTGACGTTCCCGGTGTGGTACGCCTATTCCGAAAATTACGCGCTGCCTTTGTCGCATGACGAGGTTGTGCATGGGAAAAAATCGCTGCTGGACAAAATGCCAGGCGAATATGAACAAAAGTTTGCCGGACTTCGCCTGCTGCTTGGGTATCAGTTCACTTTTCCAGGGAAAAAACTGATATTTATGGGCGGCGAATTCGGCCAATTCATCGAATGGCGGGATCAGGCCGAGCTCGACTGGTTTCTGCTCGATTACGAAGCCCACCGTCTGATGCGCGGGTACAGCGCCGCCCTTAACCGCTTTTATTTGCGGGAGCCGGCGTTGTGGCAGCTCGATCACGAACCGGACGGGTATCAATGGATTAACCCGCATGATGCCGGGCAAAGCGTCATAGGTTATATGCGCAAAGGCAAACGCAAAGAGGATCAGCTGCTTGTGCTGTTCAATTTTCAGCCGGCGGAGCGGCCCGTGTACCGCGTCGGCGTTCCGCTGCCGGGGCGGTACGAGCTCGTGTTCAACAGCGATGACGCTGGTTTCGGCGGTTCCGGTTATCCGCTTAAGCCGGTGGCGGCCGGCGAACGATTGTCTTGGCATGAACAGCCTTATAGCCTGGTTCTTTCGCTTCCCCCGCTGAGCATGACGGTGTGGAAGCGTAAAGTTTCGCCCAAACCGAAAAGGAGGGGAAGACGTTGAACATCTGCTTTGCCGCCGCGGAAGCGGCCCCTTTTATAAAAACGGGAGGTCTGGCCGACGTCATTGGAGCGCTGCCGAAAGCTTTGACCGCCGCCGGGCATGATGTGCGGATCGTGCTTCCGAAATACCGGGAAATCCCCGGGGAGTATACGGAGCGCATGAAGCATCTCGGAGCGGTAACCGTCCCCGTAGGCTGGCGCCGCCAGTACGGGGGCGTGGAAGCCCTGAATTGGGAAGGCGTGCCGGTCTATTTTATCGACAACGAATATTACTTTGGCCGGGAAGGCGTTTATGGCCATTGGGACGACGGCGAGCGCTTCGCCTTTTTGAACCGGGCGGTGCTGGAAATTTTGCCGCTGATCGGATTCGTCCCCGACGTCATTCACTGCCATGACTGGCACACGGCGATGGTGCCGCTGCTGCTTAGGGAGCATTATCAAGACAGCCCGTTCCATCAAGGCATCCGGACCGTTTACACCGTTCACAATTTGCTGTACCAGGGGATATTTCCGCCCGAAGTGCTTGGCGATTTACTTGGACTGCCGAAGTCTTACCTGCATGCGGACGCCGTGGAATATTACGGCAATGTCAGCTTTATGAAGGCCGGGCTCGTGTTCGCCGATCATGTGACGACGGTTAGCCCGACCTATGCGGAGGAGATTAAAACGGAGCATTACGGCTACGGCATGGACGGTCTGCTGCGGTCGCTGGGAAGCCGGCTCACCGGCATCGTGAACGGGATTGACAAGAGCGTCTACAATCCCGAAACCGATCTTGAGCTGTTTGCCCGCTACCGCAACAACCTCTCGCAAAAGCAGGCCAACAAGCCCGTGCTTCAACAGGAGCTCGGGCTGAATGTAGCGCCGCATATCCCGCTGGTTTCGATGATCACCCGGCTTGTGGAGCCGAAGGGACTCGATCTCGTCATCCGGGTTTTGGACGAATGGCTGGAAGGGGACGAGGTTCAATTCGCCCTTCTGGGCACAGGCGATCATGGATATGAGGATTGGTTCCGGGAAGCCGCTCACAGACATCCCGGTAAAATGTCCGCCCAGATCAAATTCAACGACGCGCTGGCGCGCCGCATGTACGCCGGCAGCGATCTGTTTCTCATGCCTTCGCGGTTCGAGCCCTGCGGCATCAGCCAGCTCCTCGCGCTTAGGTACGGGGCTGTGCCCGTCGTGCGGGAAACGGGCGGGTTAAACGATACGGTGCGGGCCTATAACGAATTTACCGGCGAAGGGAACGGGTTTACGTTCCGCAATTACAACGCGCACGATATGCTGTACACGCTGCGCAGAGCGGCCGGCTTTTACCGCGATCCTAAGCGCTGGAGCCAAATCGCGGCGAACGCGTTCGCCGGGGATTACAGCTGGAGCGCTTCGGCCGCCCGGTATGCCGATATTTACCGGACGATAAAGGCGAATGATTGAGTTTGCTTCTTCCGGTTCATTTTAAACGCCGGTACAAAATGCGGAAGCCGTAGGGGTCGAGCGATACGTTCATGACCCCGCCCGCGGGCGCGACCGGCTCTTCGGTAAGGCCGTCGCGCCAATCGCTTGTCTGCATCGGATGGGTTAAAGTTCGCGGTTCGGGCGTATTGTTCATCCAGACCGTAAAATGCATGAGCTCGTCCATGCGTTCATAAATGATGCACGGATCCCCGTGTTCGGCATGAAGAAAACGGAAACGTCCCTGCCGCAGCGCGATATGTTTTTTGCGGAGCGCGATCATCAATTTGTAGAAGTCGTACAGCTCCCGGTCCTGCTTGCTGCGGTCCCATTCCATGCATTTGCGGCAATCCGGGTCCCCCTCGCCGGTCAGGCCGATCTCATCGCCGTAAAACACGCACGGCGTCCCGATGTACGTAAACAAAAACACGACGCAAAGCTTCAGTTTGCGCTTGTCGCCGCCGACCCGGGTCAGCAGGCGGGGGGTGTCGTGGCTGCACAGCATGTTGAACACGACTTCGTTCGTTTGCTGGGGATAACGCATAATCAGGGCACCCATTTCATCGGAAAACGCGCAGCCGTCCATCCCGCCGTTAAAAAATTCCAGCACCTTGTCGGCAAACGGATAATTCATGACCGAATCGAATTGATCCCCAAGCAGCCAATTGAGCGAATCGCTCCAAACCTCGCCGATCAGGTAGGCGTCCGGGTTGGCCTTTTTGACGACCTGGCGGAATTCGCGCCAAAAATGATGGTCGATTTCGTTGGCCACATCAAGCCGCCAGCCGTCCAGTTTGATCTCTTTGATCCAGTACTCGGCGACGCCAAGCAAATATTCCTTCAGCCGGGGGTTGGCGGTGTTGAATTTAGGCATTTTCGGAAAAAAACCGAACGTATCGTACGTAGGAAATCCGTTTTCCACGCGGGCCGGGAACTGGTTGACATGGAACCAGTCGGCGTATGGAGAAGCGGCCCCGTTCTTCAGCACGTCCTGAAACGGCGGAAACTGCTCGCCGCAATGGTTGAACACGGCGTCAAGCACGACGCGGATGCCCCGTTCGTGGCAGCATTCGACGACCTTTTTCAGCAGCGCATTGTCGCCGAAGTGCGGGTCGACCTTTTTGTAATCCATCGTATCGTATTTGTGATTGGAGGGCGCGGCAAACAGAGGCGTGAAATAGATAGCCGTGATGCCGAGGTCGACCAGATCGTCGAGATGGTCAAGGACGCCCTGCAGATCGCCGCCGAAGTAATTTTCCCGGGTCGGCTTTCCGCCCCAGGCCTCAACGGGTTTCGGATCGTTGGACGGATCCCCGTTGGCGAACCGCTCCGGCATAATTTGATAAAAGACCGCCTGTTTGGCCCATTCCGGGACTTTAAACACCTCGATCTCGTGGATATACGGGAATTCGAACAACTCGCCGGGAGGGGTCGGCTCCTCCGTTTGAATCCCCGAATCCTGCATGTATACCGTTTCGGCTCCGGCTACCAGTTTAAAGGCGTACGACAGTCGCTTGAATCTTGGCCGGACCGACACCTCCCAATAGTCGAACATCCGGTCATGCGCCGCTTTTTCCATCGCCAGCTCCTGATAGGTGCCTTTCCAGTCGTATTTGTCGCCCGTCAGGGCGAAAACCCGCTCCACATCATCCCGTTTCGTGCGGATGCGAAGATGAATCGTTGCCGGGTCGTAGGCGTAGGCCCACTTGTCCCGGGGGACATGATAAAGCGCTTCAAGCAGCACGGGGCGACGCCTCCTTTTTCTCATCGAGTATTGGTTTCATGGTCCCATTATTCCCAAACTTTCCGCGGAGCATGAACCGGGGGTGACAGGTTAGCCGGTCGAGAAGGGCCGGTATACTTGACTTTTATTTAATGGCCTTATATAATCTGCATTGTAATTTTAAAAACTTTAAGGAGGATTATTAAAAAGTGACACAATCGATAAGACTTCGTTTCCCAACTTTGAACCGTTAATTTAATACGTTCAAAGGCTCCGTTTGTGTATACGGAGTAAACGGGATAAGTCTGTCCTTTTTTAATAATCCTCATTTGCGCATAGAAATATGTAATTATGCAGAAAGGCAGCTCACTTTGCCTTTCTTTTTTATTTTTATTTGGCGACAGCTTTCTTCAGCTAACCCTCTAATTCGAATTAGGATGGGTCTTCTTCCCTTTACTCTGATCACAGGCGGATTGCCTGTGATTTTTTTATTGCGAAAGGTGGAGATCATATGACCAAAAGAAAGCATAAGTACAGTGGAAGAAAGCTAAGCCGCGGGGAGCCTCCCAATTTTTCCGGACAGCATTTAATGCACAATAAAAAGTTGCTTTATGAAATTGTGGATCGGGCAAAGGTCGGAGGTGAAGACACGGTTTTAGAGCTGGGAGCCGGAAAGGGCGCTTTGACGACGGTGCTGAATCAACAAGCCAAAAAGGTATTGGCGGTAGAATATGATGCCCGATTTGTCGAGATCCTCAAGGAGAAAACGGCAAATCAGCCCAATACCATCGTGATTCATCAAGATATTATGAAAATCCGTTTGCCAAAAGAAAAGTTTATTGTTGTCTCCAATATTCCGTATTCGATCACAACGCCCATTATGAAGCTGCTGCTGAACAATCCTGCAAGCGGTTTGCAAAGGGGCATCATCATCATGGAAAAGGGAGCGGCCAGGCGCTTCACCGCAAAATTCATGAAAAATTCTTATGTTCTAGTTTGGAAAATGTGGTTTGATATTCGTTTTGTCAAAGCAATATCGAGAGATGATTTCTCTCCGCCGCCAAGTGTGGACTCGGCCATGGTAATGATCACTCGAAAACGGGCACCTGTATTACCGCAAAAAGGCTACAGCGTTTTTCTCGGGCTTGCCGAATATGCGCTCAAGCAACCGGAATCCCCGATTGAGTTTGCTTTTCGCGGAATTTTCACACCGCCGCAAATGAAGCTATTGCGGAGAAAGCTGAACATCGAAAATGAAAAACCTGTCGGTACGCTCAATGAAGAGCAATGGGGGATTGTTTATCAAACCATGGTTCAATATGTACCGTACCATAAATGGCCGAGAGTAAAGCGGTGATAATTGACCAAAGTATTATAATTGGAGGGGCGCTGGCAGAGCGGAGGCCGGATATGTGTGAAAATCTGATGAATGGCACGAAAATCCTTTGCATATATATACAAACTGATTTATAATTAGCCCAGTAATGATCACGTTATTAATTTGTGAAGAAAAGGACAGGAGAGAGACGAATGAAAAAATGGGGCATATTACTAACAGCTGTCTTGATGCTGACTTTCGTGTTGGCGGCCTGCGGACAGGAAAAAAATAACGGCGCGGGTCAGGCCGGCAACAAGGCCGGTCAAACGACGCAAAACGGTGCACAAGCGGCCGAACCCGACACGAACGAAACGGACAAAACATTAACGATTGGCATGAGCGCGGATTTCCCGCCGTACGAGTTCCATATTAAAAACGAGCAGGGCGAGGATGAAATCGTCGGCTTCGATGTCGAGATCGCCAAAGAAATCGCCAAAGACATGGGCGCGAAGCTGGAGATTAAGGATTTGAAGTTCGACTCCCTGCTTAACGAGCTGGCGAGCGGCCGGGTAGATTTGGTTATCTCGGGTTTAAGTCCGACGCCGGAGCGCGCTAAGCAAATCGATATGTCGAAAATTTACTATAAAGCCGAACAGGCGGTAGTCACCCGCGAGGCGGATAAAGACAAATTCGCCACCATGGAATCGCTGGAGGGCGCTAAGATCGGCGTGCAGCAGGGTTCTATCCAGGAAGAAATGGCTAAGAAAATTCCGAACGCCAAACTGACTTCGCTGGCCAAAATCAGCGATATCGTCATGCAGCTTAATACCAACCGCGTCGATGCGGCGATACTGGAAGGCCCTGTAGCGAAATCGTTCGTCAAGAACGTCAAAGGGATTGTCATTACCGACGCTACACCGGAAAACGAAGACGAAGGTTACGTGATCGGCGTGAAGAAAGGCAACAAGGAGCTGTTGGATCAGGTGAATTCCACGCTGGACCGCTTGATTGCCGACGGCAGCATCGATAAGTTCGTCACCGAAGCGAGTGAACTGGCTGAGAAATAATGGCGGATTGCAACCTGCAGAAAATAGCGAAGCCCATTTCGCTATTTTCTGTTTTTTTGCGTAAGGGTTTGAGGTAAACGAGGAGGAATGAAGGCTTTATGAATTTGATTTCGATGTTTATGGAATACCGAAGTTATTTTCTCGCCGGTGTGCAGTATACGCTGCTTCTGGCGGCGATCAGCGTGGTCTGCGGCTTTTTCCTGGGGCTGATCATCGCACTCTTGCGCATGTCTCCTTGGGGGATCGTGCGTTTTCTCGGCCATGCCTGGGTGGAATTCTTGCGCGGCACGCCGATGATGGTGCAGCTGCTGATCATTCACTATGGGTTTGCGTTTATGTTCGACATCAACTTTTCGCCGATCCAGTCCGGGGCGATTACACTGTCGATCAACAGTTCGGCTTATTTGGCGGAAATATTCCGCGCCGGCATCCAAGGCGTGGACCGCGGGCAAGGGGAGGCCGCACGATCGCTTGGGATGACCAAGGGAATGGCGATGCGGCATATCATCATCCCCCAAGCGATCAAATCGGTGCTTCCCGCGATCGGCAACGAATTCATCACGATCATCAAAGAATCGTCCATTGTATCGATCATCGGGACGGCCGAGCTGATTTTCCAGGCGCAATCGGTCGTGACCATTACGTACGACGGCATGACGCCGTACCTGATCATCGCGATCATGTACTTTATTTTGACATTTACGCTGTCCCGTATTTTGGGCGTGTTCGAAAGGAAGTTGAAGACCAGTGATCACCGTTAAAGGTTTGCATAAAAAATTCGGCCAATTGCACATTTTGAAGGGGATCGACCTGGAGATTTCCAAAGGCGAAGTCGTCGTCGTCATCGGCCCCAGCGGCTCGGGGAAAAGTACGTTTCTGCGCTGTCTGAACCTGCTCGAGGTTCCGACGGAAGGCGAAATCCGGTTTGAAGGCGAATCGATTACCGGGAAGGGCCACAACATCAACAAAACCCGGGAGAAAATGGGCATGGTGTTTCAACATTTCAACCTGTTCCCGCACAAAACGGTGATCGACAACATTACGTTGGCTCCGGTTCGCGTGAAAAAAATGGAGAAAAGCTCAGCGGAGAAGATCGCCGTTGAACTGCTGCGGACGGTCGGACTGGAGGATAAGCGGAACGCGTATCCTGCCCAACTATCCGGCGGACAGAAGCAGCGGATCGCGATCGCCCGCGCGCTGGCGATGGAGCCGCACGTCATGCTGTTTGACGAGCCTACTTCGGCGCTTGACCCGGAAATGGTCGGCGAGGTGCTGGACGTGATGAAGAGCCTGGCGGAACGGGGGATGACGATGGTCATCGTCACCCATGAAATGGGCTTTGCCCGCGAGGTCGGCGACCGCATCCTGTTCATGGATCAGGGCGTGATTCTCGAGCAGGGGACGCCGCAGCAGGTGTTTGGCGCGCCGCAGCACCAGCGCACGAAGGATTTTTTAAGCAAAGTGCTGTAGTGCCTTTAAGCTAGTATCCTCATATGTTTTTATTTCACTTCACCATATTTTTTCTTCTGATATCAAGTGAACTCCTCTTAATTTAGCAGAATCCTGCTTTCGAGGAGTTCACTTTTAATTCGTAAACTCGACCTCGTTTTCTCTATTCAAGGCGTCTATATATGAAATGCTGTTACCTCAGCTCAAGACCAGTCGAAAGATCAATGCTGAAGGCCACTTCAGAAGTTTTTTAGCTCAAAAATCGAGATCGGTGCTTGAAGAAATAAATGATGACTTTGGCTCTATTGATTCCAGGATGACGGACTGAGGTGGCTGTCTATAGCGTTTGTGTCTTGGTGTTCCTGCCTTGGTGTTCCTGCCTGCTGCCTGCCTTTGCACGATTATCCCCTTCTTTCAGGAGCAGGGAGCAGGGGGTGGGGGTTAGAGCAAGGGTTCCAAAAAAGAGAGAACAAAAAACAAAAAAAGGGGGAAAAAATGAGGCGGTTCAGGTGAGATTTTTGGCTTGATAAGAGAACACGTGTTTGGTATAATGAAATAAATGGAATTTATGTTCGTGTATTCTTGATTCGGGGGCGAGCGAATATGGAAGTCAATACGGAAACGGAACTTCAACCATTCAGCAGCCGTTTTAACAGCGAGCAGGACTGCATGGAGGCGCTGATCGCGATGAAGTGGCCAAGCGGCTTCGTCTGCCCGCGCTGCGCTTACACCCGGTGCAGCCGTCTGTCTTCCCGGCATATCCCTTTGTTCGAGTGCGGAAAGTGCAAGCATCAAACATCTCCTTTGGTCGGCACGATTTTTGAAGGAACGCATCTGCCCTTGCTCAAGTGGTTCGAGGCCCTGGATTTATTCCTGCTCCCGGGCGGCATCTCGGCGCTGCGGCTGAGCAAGGTGATCCGGGTCACCTACAAAACCGCCTGGTCGATGCTGCACAAAATACGTCATGCCGTGGGGGAGTTCGATGCCCGGGAGCTGCTCTCCGGAGACGTGAAGGTGAACAGCGATCAGTATGGGCGTAATCCGTCCCGGTGTCAGCTTTCGCATCCGTACGCCTCGGCGGTCGTAGCGGGATGCACGGTCACGGAGTCGGGCGAGCCGGAGCAGGTCAAAATCCGCCTGGTGCCGCATAAGCGGGGAGGCGAAAAGAGGGCAAACCGTCGCGATCTAACCGTGTTTATTGGCGGGCATGTGGATGTCCGTACATCGGCGGTGCAGTTGTTCTCTCAGGCCTTTCGGCTATATGCGCCCTTGCGGAGAGTGGTGAGAGAGGCGTGGGAATCGCTGAAGGGTACGTATGGAGCCTTGGGACTGAAGCATCTGCAGGCGTACCTGAACGAATACACCATACGCCGCCGGCTGCGCCTGTCCGGAGGACTGCCCGGAGCGGAAGAAACGCTGCGGCAGAAGTTGCTGCGCATGTGTGTGGCAATTCCGGCGATTCCTTACCGCCGGCTGATCGCACGCCAACCGAATCAGTCCCTTGCGGCTGCAGCCTGATAGAAATGATTGAACGCTACGGACATTGCACAAACGGATTCAGACTGCAGCAAGATCACGGTTTTTTCTTTTTTTCCGTTGTCTTGCCCCATTCTCCCGTCAGGTCTGCTTCACTTCACTTCTCCTAAACCTTCTTTTCCCGAACCTGGCTAATGATCTATGAACAGATTTATTGATCTCGAACATATCTGCTTTTCCCAAGCATATCTGCTTCTCCCGAACAACACATCTTCTTCTCTGCTTCCTGATCAAACGGGATAATCGTGCAAAGCCGTCCGGACAGCGGATGTTAATCTGCCGACCACCCCACCGGCCTTCCCTTTCCTCAAGATTGGCTAGAAGCTTGTTTGTACGTTACAACATGATGAGTTGTTACTTTTTTTACATGATTCCATAAATAAATAATAGCGGCAGAATGCGGGTTTGCGCGTTTTGGATACTATTTCCTGTCCAATTGGTTACAAAATTGTGATATATTTAGATAGCCAAAACCTGCCTCGGCAGGTGCGGGGGATGATTCAGCGAATAACGGAACGTTAAACGAAACGTGACCGGTTTTCTTGGGGTGAAGCGCTCGCATTGGGCGCCGGGGATAATCCTTTTTCCCGAATCCGACAACTAACTCCGCAGGCGTATAAAAGGAGGAAGAACAGCATGAAAAATCTCTTATTCTCGAAGATTGCAAAAACAACGTTGGTAGCCGCAAGTTTGGCGGCGGTTTTACAGACGGTACCTGTGCACGCGGATGCGGTACATACGACGGAAGAAGGAGATACCTTCTATCTGTTGGCCAAAAAGTACGGAGTCGGCTTGGAGCAATTGATGAACGCCAATCAGGGGATTGATCCCGGCAATATATACGAGGGGCTGAAGTTGATGATTCCGGAAATGGAGGCTCCCGAAGCGAAAGCAGCGGCGCCGGAATCGAACCAGGCTCCCGCGGCAAAGACGATGAAAGCCGACGCGGTGTCGGGGCCGACCGTATTGCCATCGGACAAAGTCGTCGAAGCCTGGGGCAAAACGTTTAATTATTCCCATACGATTCAGGTGAAAGCATCGGCATACTCGGCGGCCGCCGACGAAAACGGAAAATGGGGCGCGGTCGATTATTTCGGAAACCCGTTAAAGCTGGGCACGATCGCCGTCGACCCGGACGTGATTCCGATGGGAACGAAGGTACTGGTCACCGGATATAATCATGATGGCTTGCCGAAGCAGGCGTTTGTGGCCACGGCCAGCGATCAGGGGGGCGCGATCAAAGGCAACCGCATCGACATCTTCATTCCCGGCAGCGTCAAATCCGTCGAATCGTTCGGGTTTCAGGATGTCACCCTGTACGTGTTGAAGTAAATTCGTTTGCTTATATGTAGATCCAGTAAAGAAAGTGCGAGCGCTAGACCATTGGGTCTGATGCTCGCGCTTTTCTTTTTTATCTATACTTCGCCGTATTTAGCAATTCGGCCAAATCGACAAACTGGTAACCTTTGTCCCGCAGCGTTTGGATAATGTCCGGCAAAGCTTGGATCGTACCGTTTAAATTGGATCCTACTCCGCCGCCGGCATGAAAAAGAACGATCGAACCGGGCTCTATGGCGCCGAGCACGTTGTTTTCGACCTTGGATTTGTTCAGCCCTTTCCAATCCAGCGAATCCACGTTCCAGTTGACGATGGTGTAGCCGTTTTGCTTTGCCCATTTAATTTGCGGCTCCCGGATTTCGCCGTAAGGAGGACGGATCAGCTTGGGCCGGTACCCGGCGGTTTGCTGAATGATTTTTTCCGTACGCAAAATTTCCGTTTGAAATTGCTTGAGCGACCGTTTTCCGAAATTCGGGTGGCCAAAGGAGTGATTGCCGATCAGGTGGCCTTCCCGGCGTATCCGTTTTACCAGGGCAGGGAATTTTTTGGCCCGGTTGCCGACAATAAAAAAGGTCGCCTTCACACCTTCCTTCTGTAAAATGTTTAAAATTTGCGGTGTAAATCTCGGATCCGGCCCGTCGTCAAACGTCAGCGCCACTTGCTTGACCTCAGGTCCGCGAAATTTGAACGTTTCGGAATATTTGCGCCGAAGCTCGCTTAAATCGGCCGGCTTCGGTTTGGCGTCCGCCCGGGCGGCTTGAGCTTTTGCTTCCTTGTCGCCGGGCTGCAGCGCAGCAGCCGCAACGCGGGACGTTTCGGAAGAAACCGATACGACGGGCATGCTGCCCCCGATTACTGCGAGAATGAAAACGGAAATCAGGAAGTTTCTGAACAGGGTAGTCAACATTTTTCCTCCTTCGTCCGGGTACTGTTATGATTTGGTATGCCCATCTTTAACGGGATTTATAAAGACACAATTATGAAAAACATCACAGACGTTCTTCCCGAAAAATTGCATCCTTTGATGAAGCAGACGTAAGGAAGAGGTGGATTTGATGGCTATCGTGGTAAGCAACAGGCGGGTTGCCGATGACGTGTTTTTATTGACGGCGGAAGGCAGCTTTGCCGGGAAAATGGGCCAGTTTTATATGCTCCGCGCCGGCGAACGGTATCCATTGCTGTCGCGGCCGATCAGCATTTTCGATTTGACGGAGGACCGGATCGGATTTTTGTACCGGATTGCCGGGGAAGGAACCAGCCTGATCTCTCAGCTGAAGCCTGGCGATCCGCTCCGGATGGAAGGGCCTTTCGGCAACGGCTTTCCCTCGCTAACGGGAAAAACGGCATTCATCGGCGGCGGCATCGGTATCGCCCCGTTTTATTTTGCCCTCAAAACGGCGCCACAGGCTGACGTATATCTCGGCTTCAGCCGGGAAGCGTACATGGTCGAAGAGTTTCGCCAGGCATCCGCGGGCCGGACTATCGTTGATGTGGGCGGTTCGATACTCGACCGCGCCGATTTTGACGCTTATGACACAATCATCGCCTGCGGGCCGCATTCGATGCTGCAAGCCGTGCAGCAAAAGCAGGCAAGCGCGGGAAGCCGGGCCAAAGTGTACGTGTCTTTGGAAAACCGGATGGCCTGCGGCATCGGCGCTTGCTTGGTGTGCAGCGTGAAATGCCGGGACGGCCGGAAAAAGGCGTGTACGGACGGCCCCATTTTTCCGGTGGAGGAGGTGGTTTTTGCATGAGCGGGATCGATTTGTCCTGTGCCATCGCCGGGGTTTCCTTTAAGAATCCGGTCGTTATGGCCTCCGGTACGTTTGGTTTCGGGCGGGAGTACGGTGCGCTGTACGATATCAACAAGCTTGGAGGGATCAGCGGCAAAGGCTTGACCCTCCGTCCAAAGGCGGGAAACGACGGCCTGCGCGCGGCCGAAACGCCTTCCGGAATGCTCAACAGCGTAGGCTTGGAAAATCCCGGCGTCGCTGCTTTTCTCCGCGATGAATGTCCGTATTGGGAAACGCTCGATTTGGCGCGTATCGTAAATTTGGGCGGGAACACGCTCGAGGAATACGCGGAGGGCGCGCGCTTGATCGATGAGGACGCCGCCTGGCGCAAGCGGGAGGGACGTCAGGCGGTCGACATGATCGAATTAAACATCTCGTGCCCCAACGTCAAGGAGGGCGGGATGGCCTACGGGATCAAAACGGAGATCGCCCGCGGCGTCGTCCGCGAGGTGCGCGCGGCCACGAAGCTGCCGCTGATCGTCAAGCTGTCGCCGAACGCCGAAGACATTGCCGGGATGGCCGTAATGTGCCAGGAGGAGGGCGCCGACGGGGTTTCGCTGGTCAATACGTTTTCGGCAATGAAAATCGACATTTACCGGCGGCGCAGCGTCTTCGACAACCTGTACGCCGGATTGTCGGGGCCGGCGATCAAGCCGATCGCATTAAGGATGGTCCACCAGGTGTGCCGGGCCGTTACGATTCCGGTGATGGGCATGGGCGGTATCGGCAGCGCCGGGGATATCATCGAGTTTATTATGGCGGGAGCGGCCGTTGTGCAGGTGGGGACCTACAATTTCGTGCAGCCGTGCGCGGGCGAGCAACTGGTTGCCGGGCTGACCGAGTTTATGCGCTCGGAAGGCATCCGAAATTTGGACGAAATCCGCGGAATCCTTTAAAATGTGGTTATACATGGAGAAAAGGAGGCTGCGGCATGTTGACATTTGACGACATCAAGCTGGAGGCGATTCCGATGGGGCGCGATTTGCTGCTCACGATCGGCGGCGGCGAGGTCCATATCGGCGCGGCGTCCACCGCTTACGCGGCGGAAGGGGGCGTTACCGTGCAAACCTCGGCCGTTCCCGGCCACAAAGAGCACACGCTAAGCGAGGATTTCGCCCGCCGCGCCGCCGCGGCGCTGAATCGGACGGTGACCGTGGTCATGGGAATCCATTACGATGATTTAAGCAAGGCGGAAATTTTGGCCGTTTCGCAAAAAGCCTCCGCTTTACTGGATGATTATTTGCAGGAGGTTAAAAAATGACTACCGATTCGCAGCAAGACAAATTTCGCCGCAAAGCGCTGCAGGTTCCGGACGCGCAGGGACGGATTCTGCCTTATGCCCGGCGCCTGCCGGCAGAAACCGTAGCGCTGCCGGACGCGCAAGGACGGATTTTGGCCGAACGTGTGACAGCCCCCCATCCGTATCCGCATTTTCGCCGGTCGGGGATGGACGGCTTTGCCATCCTCAGCCGGGATACGCAGGGCTGCGGCGCGAACCGCCCGGCTCTGCTGGAGGTGGTGGACGAGATCCCCTGCGGCTCTCTGCCTTCCGTACCGCTCGCGCCGGGAACGGCGGCGCGGATTATGACCGGGGCGAAGGTGCCGGACGAAGCCGACGCTGTGGTCATGTTTGAAATGACCGAGACGATCCGGCAGGACGGCAAAACGTATATCCGGCTCATTCGGGAGATCGACCCGGGCAAGAATATTACTCCCGTCGGGCTGGAGCTTGCCGCGGGAGAGGTCATTTTGGAGCCCGGGCGCAAGGTGGGGGCCGGAGAAATTTCCGTGCTCGCAACGTTTGGGATCGACCGGGTGCCTGTCGTAAGAAAGCCGCGGATCGCGGTTTTTTCCACCGGTTCGGAGCTGCTGGCTATAAGCGAACCGCTGCAGGACGGAAGAATTCGCAACAGCAATGCGTACATGCTGGCCAGTCAGATTAAGGACGCGGGTGCGGAGCCGTTTATGCTGGAGGCGATTCCCGACGATCTGGAGCTGGCCCGCCAGCGGGTGCGGGCGGCGTTTGCCGATTACGATGCGGTGATCACCACCGGGGGCGTTTCCGTCGGCGATTTCGACATTATGGCCGATCTTGTGTCCGGCGGCGAGGTGGAAATGCTGTTCAACAAAGTGACGATGCGTCCCGGCAGCGTGACGACTGCCGCCGTGAAGGACGGGAACCTGCTGTTCGCGTTATCCGGTAATCCCGGCGCCTGCTTTGTTGGCTTCGAGCTGTTCGTGCGCCCGGCGATCGGCCGGATGCTTGGCGTTTTGCAGCCGTTTTTGCCGGAAATGACGGCGGAGCTAGGCCGGCCATACAAGAAAATCAACAACTTTACCCGATTCGTCCGGGGGAGGCTGGAAGCGCGCGAGGGCAAGCTTTACGCTTATCCGGCCGAGCTTGACGAATCGGGCGTGATGATCACGATTAAGGACAGCGATGCGCTGATTGTCATTCCTCCTTCCGGCGAAGCGAGGGAAGCCGGGGAAATGGTCACCGTGCTGAAGCTTCCGGGCGCTTCTCTTTGAGCGCTTTGGACAAGGAGGTTAACGAAATGGCGCCGATCATCCAAATCGTCGGCTATAAAAACAGCGGTAAAACAACGTTAATAGCCCGTCTTGTGGAGATGTTTCATGCCATGAATCTTCGCGTTGCCGTCATCAAGCATGATGTCCACGGCTTCGAGGTCGACCGGGAAGGGACCGATACATACCGCCACCGCCAGGCCGGCGCTTCCGCCGCCGCCATCGTCTCGCCATGGCGCACGGCGATCGTGGAGGAGCGGGAAACGCCGCTGGCGGACTTGATCGGGCATTTTCAGGCGTATGATCTTATTATTATTGAAGGCTTCAAGCGCGAGCCTTATCCGAAAATGGTGTTCATCCGCTCCGCCGAGGACGAGCATCTGCTGACGGAGCTCGGCGGGGTTTGCGCCGCGGTGTACAGGGAAGAGGCTCTCCCCGATCCGGACAAGCCGCCGCGGCCTGGACTTCGCTGCTTTGAGCGGAACGATGTGGACGGGATATTGTCGTTTCTGAAGCAAAATGTCCTAGTCTAAGCAAAAAGGACTTCTCAGCATAAAATGCGGGGGAGTCCTTTTTCGCGTACGGCGGCCGGCAGACGGATTTTTTACGATCCGCCGCTGATCCGGCGCTCGATTGCTTCGGACATCGTTTTGTCGGTGAGATGGGCGTAAACCTCAGTCGTTTCCGTCGAGGCGTGTCCGAGCTGCTCTTTCGTTTTGTAGATGTCGTTTTGCAAATAATAGTCCGTCGCAAAGGAGTGGCGGAGCTTGTGCACGGTCAGATAAGGTTTGCCGAACCGCTTGGCGTATTTGATGATCATCGCCTGGATGGCCCGCTTTGTCATCCGCTTGCCTTCCTTTTGCCCGTTGGGGACGGCGACGAACAGCGCTTTTTCCCGTTTCGGCGTGCGGTAACGCGTTTGCCGCAGCGTTAAATAATGAGCGAGATCGTCTTTGGATTGCTCGCGGAAATAGACCGGCGTTTTGAACGTTTCGTCATTGTTCCCTTTGCGGTACACATAAACGAGCTTATTGTTCAAGTCCAGGTCGTCGACGTTCAGGTTCACGACCTCGGACACCCGCAGCCCCGAATTCAGGATCAGGCTGGCGATGCAGGCGTCGCGTTCTTTATTTTGCTCGTAAGCGTAAAGCGCCTGCTTATTTCCTTCGATATCGTGGCCGTAGCCTTCGGCGATGTAGCCGATAAATTCGAGCAGCTCGTCCTCCTCGAGGATTTTCCCCTTCAGCTTGGCCGCCGTATCCTTCGGCTTGTGGATGCGTTTGATCTCTACCTTGGCCATAATGTTGCGTTTCAGCAGCGGGTAAAAATTTTCATCCTCGGCGATCTGGCTTAAATAATGGAACAGGGAACGAAGGGACGACATCTTGCGCGATACCGTGATTTTCGAATTCGTCCCATCGGTCCGGGTCGTCAAGTGCAAGCGGTAGCCGACCACATCTTCCATGCGCAGCGTCTCCAGATCGGTCAGCGAAATTTCCTTGTTGGTTTCGGCCTTCGTCAACCCTTCGGCCCGCAGCCAGCCGAAAAACTGCTCATAGTCCCGAACGTATTCCAGGAGCGTGGAAGGAGACAGGTCGGGCAGCTTATAATCGATAAACTGCTGTACAAACCAGGGCATAAGCGGCGTTTTTTCGTCCAGCTTTTTACGGTCGATCGTTTTCTGAACATTCACTGGCCGGCACCTCCAGCCCGCACCAGAAACACATAATCCGGATCGCGGTGGCTTTGCGGGACTTTGCGGATTTCCACATTCCCGAAAAAAGCGTTCAGCCGCCCGGCGAACTCCGGAGAGGGGGTGGCGCTCCAAAAAGTAATGCAGCCGTCCGGGTTGATCCGCGCGCCCAAAGCTTGCAGTCCCCGGTTATCGTACAGCGACGCGTTGCCGTCGAACACTTTCCAGTCCGGGCCGTTATCGATATCGAGGCAAATCAGGTCAAACGTTTCGTCGGTCTCCCGAATCCAGGCGATCAGATCGGCGTGCACCAGCCTGGTTTTCGGATGACGTAAGGCATAATCGGAAACGGGGGCCAGGACGGTGCGGTTCCATTCGATTACCTTCGTCTCGATTTCGACGACCGTAACCTCCCGTACCCGCGGGTCCGAGAGCGCTTCCTGCAGCGAAAAGCCGACGCCCAAACCGCCGATCAGCACTTTGCCGGGAGCCTTCGCTTGCTCCAGGGCGCGGCGCACCAGCAGACGTTCCGATTCTCCGTTATAGGTGGCCATCAGAAACGTGCCGTTGCTGATGATTTCATAAAATTCGCCGCGCCGTTGCAGTTGGATTTCCCCGCGCGGAGTAGAGGCGCGTTCGATGATTTCGGCGGGATGATGGGTATCGTTCATCAATAACTACCTCCCATTTAGTTAACATAACAATAATTATGTACAGTTTTTGCGTTTGCTGTGGTTCGATTGGACTCTTTAGCTCTCATTCGATTTGGAATGATCGAGCAGGGCTTGGTTGAATCTTTCCAAATACCGCCCGAAGTGCCGGGCATCCTCGTCGGACCAGTCTTTGAGCAGTTCGCTGATCCGGTTTAACCGGCCCAGCTTGTAAGCAAGATATTCCGTGGTTCCAAGCTCCGTGATTTCCAAAAAATAGGCCCGGCGGTCTTCGGGATCGGGCGTGCGCTTGACGTAGCCTTTCTGCTCCAGGGCGGCGGTCTGCCGGCTAACGGTGGAGATATCCAGCTGAAATTCGTCGGCCAACGCCTTGACGCCGATGGAGCCGAAGGAGCGGATGTGATGCAGCAGCAAATAGGCGGAACGATCGAGGTTGCCGTTTTTTTTCGCCGCGGTCACGAAGGTCATCCGGCGGTATAAGATGGCGATTTCCAACTCGATGGTTTCCAGGGAAGTTTGATCCATATCATGAATACCTCACAGCTTTTTAATATAATTTTATCGTAACATATCGACTAGAGAATTTGAAATGAAACCAGGCGGGGCAAGACTTGGGAGGGAGGCGGAAGCCCGCCCGTAACCTTGACAAAACAACAAGTAGTTGTATAATACAATTATATGGATTAGGGGGATTGGCATGCAAGCGCATGAAATGATGATCAAGCAGGTCTACAAAGTGAAGGAAAGCGATACGGTCCGTTCGGTGATTGAAAGGTTCATCGAGCATCGGATCAGCGGGCTGCCCGTCGTGAACGAACGAAACGAAATCGTTTCATATATCAGCGACGGGGACATCATGCGCTACATCGGCAAACATCGCGACGTTGTCGTTGACTCGATCTATTATGTGGCCGTCTTCAAAGGGGATCAGGAAGCTTACGAGGAAAGAGCGCGAAGATTGCTGGATCTCAACGTGATGGAAATCGGCAAAAAGAAAGTCATTAAAGTTTCATGGGATGAAGAAATTGAGAACATTGCGGCGATATTGGGGAAAAAGCAAATCAAAAAGCTTCCCGTCGAGCGTAATGGGGTGCTCGTGGGCATCATCAGCCGCGGGGATGTCATCCGGCATTCCTTCAAATCTTTAATGTAAGACGAAAGGAAGATTATATGTCATCATCTACATCATCGGCCAAAACCGCGCCGCTAAGCGGTACATCAAGCCATTTGGAGCTTGGGGAACCAAGCTTGCTGAAACAACCTAAGTCCGTATGGGCTGTTTTTTTTGCCTCGATCATCGCCTTTATGGGTCTTGGTCTCGTCGATCCGATCCTTCCGGCGATTTCCGCAAGCCTGAACGCTACGCCCAGCCAGGTTACCCTACTGTTTACGAGCTATAACGCCGTCATGGCGGTGGCCATGCTGATTACGGGGGCGATTTCGTCCCGCATCGGCATCAAATGGACGCTACTGGCCGGCATCGTCGTCATCGCCGTCTTTTCGGCGCTTGGGGGCATGGCCGGCGACGTGTGGACGATCATCGGGCTGCGCGGCGGCTGGGGCCTCGGCAACGCTTTGTTCGTGGCCACCGCGTTATCGGCTATCGTTACGCTGTCAAGCAGCGGCACGGGCAAAGCGGTCATCCTATATGAAGCGGCGGTTGGTCTGGGCATTTCAGTCGGACCGCTGCTCGGGGGCTGGCTTGGCGCCATTTCCTGGAGAGGCCCGTTTCTCGGCGTCGCCTCGCTGATGGTCATCGCATTCATTGGACTCATTTTGCTGATGCCCAAGGAGAACAAAGGGGAGGTCACACGCTCCCGCACCTCGATCCTGGCCCCGTTTAAGGCGATGAAACACCGCCCCCTGGTCGTATTGGGGCTGACCGCTTGCTTTTACAACTTTGGCTTTTTCACGCTGATGGCTTACGCTCCGTTTGTCATGGGACTCGATGAGCACGGGCTGGGTTACGTCTTCCTGGCTTGGGGGATTTTGCTGGCCATCACTTCGGTCGGCACCGCGCCGAAACTGCAGGAAAAATTCGGCACCCTCAAATCGATGTGCGCGATGCTGTTCCTGTTCTCTTTAGTGCTGCTGGCGATGGGCATTTGGACGAATTCACCTTGGGTGATCATCGCCGCCGTTATTTTTGCCGGAGCGCTGCTCGGCAACAACAATACGCTGATCACGACGGCGGTCATGAACGCAGCGCCGATAGAGCGGTCCACCGCGTCCGCCTCCTACAGCTTTCTCCGCTTTTTGGGAGGCGCGGTTGCTCCGTTTTTGGCCGGGAAGCTCGCCGAATGGTACAACCCGCACGTGCCGTTCATCGTCGGAGCCGGGTTCGTCATGCTGGCGGTCGTGTTCATTGCATTAAACCGCAAACATGTGCAGCACGTCGACCAGGTGGAATCGGCGCATTAACCGCCGTATTAGCACCTTGAGATTAATGGCATGAATTAATTTACTTCACTAGATTAACTGTACTGAGGCCCGCTTGCGGGCAGCGATTAGACCTTACGGTTTATCACGCCGCCCTCTAGCGGGGCTTTTGTTTGCTTATAATCAGTGATCAGTCCATTATTGCAGTTCCTTCGGCAGTGCTACCGCCAATAATCGTTTATCCGTTTGGGCCTGCCATTTCGGCGAAAGCAGCGGGACGGAGACGCTTTCCGCCGCATTGTTTTTGGTGGAAGCGGCTGTCGTTGGGGCTGCCTGGACAGCGTCTAAAGAAGCGTCGGAAGTCCAAGACCCGAAGCGAGCAGGGCTGTAGTAAGAATTGTGTTCAGAATAAGCTTTGATTGTGTCAATAGAACCATCTCCTTCATGATTACCGTCTCAGTTAATAAAACGCGGCAGAAGGAGGGAAGTTACTTTAAACAAATGTAATGCAAAATAAAAGCCCAGCCCGCTGTGTTCATTTCAGCGTCTGGGCGTTTTTTACTGTTGGTGCGGAGTTACCGTAATTACAGCTCCAGCTTGGCGATTTCCGATTTCAGCTTGTTGGCCGAAGCTTGGAACTGCGTCAATTCCGCGTCGCCTAGCTGCAAATCGAGCACTTGGCGTACACCGGTGCGATCCACGATGCTCGGTGCGCCGAGATAGACGTCCGAAACTCCGTTGTAATCGGTCAGCAGGGTGGAGACGTTCAGCACGGAACCTTCGTTTTGCAAAATCGACACGATAATCCGGTCCAAAGCCAGCGCGATCGCGTAGGAGGTGGCTCCTTTGGCGTTAATGATTTCATAAGCGGCGTTTTTGGTGCTGTTAAATATCTCCTCGCGCTCTTGTTCGTTGAACTCCAGGCCGATGCCGGCCACGTTCGCCAAGCTCCACAGCGGCACCTCGGAATCGCCGTGCTCCCCGATGATATGCGCGTGAATGCTGCGCGGGTTGATTTTTTTGTTCTGTCCGATCAAATAGCGGAAACGGGCGCTGTCGAGCAGCGTACCGGAGCCGATGACACGGTTCGACGGAAATCCGCTCTTCTTCAAGGTTACGTAAGCGAGGATATCGACCGGGTTGGTAGCTACCAGAATAATGCCATGATTGTTGTACTTCACGATGTTTTGAATAATGCTGTCAAAAATGCCGGCATTGCGCTTAAGCAGGTCGATCCGGGTTTCGCCGGGACGCTGGGAAGCCCCGGCGGCAATGACGATAATATCGGCGTCCGCGCAATCGCTGTAGTCGCCTGCCCATAACTTGACCCCGCCGGTAAACGGCAGGCCGTGATTCATGTCGAGCGCTTCGCCAAGCGCTTTTTCCTTATTCGCATCGATCAGGACGAGCTCGGAAATCCGTTCTCTTAACAGCAGCGTGTACGCCGTCGTCGCCCCCACGGCACCGGTACCGATAATCACGACCCGGCTGGAGCGCAGTTGGGTTTTCATCAAATCATCTCCTTAAAATGTAGATTCCCGTTTAGGATAGATTGCACCGAAGCCAGGCTACTTAACCTTTCCTTCCAACAATCGAAAAATTGCGACATATCGCCCTAAACCGTATGTATCCATCCTCATTGTACATGAAATATCTTAAATTTGAAGAAAAATCTGCAGGATTATTGAAAGTTGATCTGTTTCTATGCATTTGCTGAACAAAAATTAACGTAATAATTATTGTGTTAACTAATGACATTAATTTATAAAATCTGTAATGACTTTGTAACCTTGGATTAACGATTCTGTAAGGACGAATTTCTCATTTTGTATTATGCTAGTAATAATGAAATGAGAGAGGAATTATTCATATGTCGTACATCAACAGAAGCACACAGAAGCATTCCACCCGCACCGCGCGCGCGAAGTCCAAGCGGAAAGCAAAAGGGGTTGCGGTTACCGCCGTGGCGCTTTCCGTCGTATCATTAACCTTGTCGGGATTTGCCGTATATTCGTATTTGAAGCAGCATACGGCAAGCTCAATCGTCAAACACTCCACAACGGCTGTCGTGTCCGCTAATCTGGCCGGCAAAAATGAAGGCACTGTCGTCCAGCCGTCGACAAAACCGGAGCCGTCGACACCGGCTGAAACAACTCCGCCTGCCGCCACTCCAACCGACTCAAAAGCTGCGAACTCTGAGCCTGTAAAACAGTCCGCCGTTAAGCAGCCGAAGGTGATCTATTTGACTTTCGACGATGGCCCTAGCAAACATACACAGGAAATCATGGACATTTTAGCCAGATATCAAATTCACGGCACCTTCTTTATGATCGGAAATCAGCTATCCGGCCATGAGCAAACCGTGAAGGATGCGGTTGAAGCCGGCAACTATGTCGGACTGCACAGTATGAGCCACAACAAGAAAAAAATTTATGAGAGCGGAAATTCGGATAACTTCATCAAAGAATTCAAGCAGGAACAAAAGCTGATGGCTAAGATCACCGGAGTTTCGCCAACGCTCATCCGGGCGCCGTACGGCAGCAAACCGGAGATCGGCGAGCAATTCCGCGGCGAAATCGCCGACGCGGGCTTTAAAATGTGGGATTGGACGGTCGATTCCCAGGATTGGCGGTATTCGGGCAACCCCAAGCGTATTTTGAAGGAGGTCAAGCGCCAGGTGCACCGGGATACCGAAGTGATTTTAATGCACGAAAAGGCGCAAACCGTGGAAATCCTTCCGGAGGTTATCGAATATTTGCAGAAAAAAGGGTACGCCTTTGCCGTTTACAAGCCCAATCACCATGTCAGCGTAAATTTTGCCAAAGATAAGCGGCTGTAATCCGGCCCCTGAAGGCTTCGGCCACGTTTATGATATAATAGTTATCAGCATGTGGTTGAAAGTGAGGTTGTCTTTTTGAAATTATGGCGTAATGTTATCGCGGTTTCGCTATCCGTTTGTCTACTGCTGACGGCTTGTACGTCCGAGCGGCCGCCGGAAGCGAATCAGGCGCAGCCGGAGCCGCCGGAAGAAAAAGGGCAGACGCTCACCGTCATTAATCCCTCTTCCTCCGAGAGTCTGAGAGCGGAAGCCGCCGTGCCCTCGGAGGATAAGAACAACCAATATCAAATTCAAACGCGACTAACCGATTTTCAGTTGCTAAGCACGACTACCGGGTTGGCCTGGGGGCGTACTCAAAGCGAGCTGAGACTTTATCTTACTCGAGACAACGGGCAGACCTGGACGAATATTTCCCCGGCCGCTTCGGTGCAGTTTCCAAGCACGCCGCGTTTCGGCAAAGACATTTTTTTTATCGATCCGATGCATGGCTGGATTGTACTTAATGCCTCCGGTCTGGATGACGCGATCGTCTTAAGAACGGATGACGGCGGCGTCACTTGGAAAGTCTCTTCATTTCCGGGAGCGGACCAGGTCGAGGGGATTTATTTTTCGAACGAGTCCGCAGGTTGGATATTGGCCAGCAAAACGAGCGAAACGGGAAGTATTGAAATCGTGCTATACGCGACGGACGACGGGGGAGCTACATTTGATCCGATTATGGGAGCTCCGGACCCGAACAGCTTTACGCTGGAGCGGCCGGCGAGCGCCGGTCTGGGGAAGGGGACCCCGGTATCGATGGCGTTCATTGATCGGTTTAGAGGCCTCGTCAGCGAGATTGAAGCAGGACAACCCGCCCTGTACACGACCGGGAACGGGGGCGAAACCTGGGCGAAAAAGAAAGGCTTTTTTGATCCGTCAAAGTTCAAGACTTGCGAGCGGTTTAGCATCGGCAATGTCTCTCTTTTCGAAGACGGCAGTTCAGCCTGGGTCCCAGTCGGCTGCACTCGCGATGAAGCCACCAAGTTTAACGGCTACTTTACCCAAGATGCCGGAGCCACCTGGACGATGGTTCCTTTCAATTTATTTTGGCAGACCGGGTTTAATGAGGAATTGACCCCTACCTTTTTGACGCGCAACGAAGGCTGGACGATTATGGGCTCGACCGCTTACTATACTTCGGATCAAGGAAATCATTGGACGCCATTACCGCGAAGCCCGAAACTGGTTGATATTATGGCCGATTATCCGGAAGTGGTGAAGCTGCAGTTCTTTTCCTCCAGAGTAGGCTGGCTGCTCGTGGCCAAAGAAGATCAGAAACGTTCGCTGCTGCTGCAGACCAGAGACGGGGGGACGAGCTGGCATGTGCTGTAAGTCTGTCCGCGCCTGGGGCAACGCGAATATTCAATAGGAAAAAGTATGGCGGCCCGGCCATGCTTTTTTATTTTACAGAGTTTGTGAAAATAATCACATAATAAAATCCGACATTGTGATATATTTAACTTGTAAGAGAAACAGCAGCAAACTGGAGCGGTGCTCCAAATTTGATGGCAGGAGTGAATAGTGATGAAAACGACGACGCAAGACACGGTAACCCGCAATTATCTCCAATTTTGCTACACCTGCGAAGACGCTCATTTATGCACGACCGAAGATGTGTGCCGGGCTTGCTGGGCGGAAAAGGGGCTTTTGGATAACGAACCTGAAGCCGACGGCGTCGAAGAAACCCGCCAATTGCTGTTTGAATATTATGCTTGATTCATTTTCGCCAGCAGGCAAGTATGACTAAACCTCCGGTTCGATTTAAGAGCCGGAGATTTTTTATGATTTTGTGGGACAAGGGTGTCATAATTTACGCTGCAGGTGAATAACAAGTTTTAAATTAAGCGGCATATACTTAGGAAAGAAAGGGGAGGGACAAAAGAAGCAGGCCATTGCCTCTATGGAAGGAGGGCGAACCATGCAGTCATGGGTGGAAATGTTTGAGATGATGGAAACCGCGCTGCCGATCCTGCTCGTTGTGCTCACGGCGATTGTTGTAATTTCATCGGCGGGAGGGGCATGGCGCTTTTTCGCCGGCAGCAGGCAGCCCGTACTCAGCGTAAATTCGGTGATCGTCGGGAAGCGGACGGAGGTTTCCCACCGCCATGATACCGAGACAGCGGTCAACCGTTCGGACACGAAATATTATGTTACGTTTGAGGTCGAGAGCGGCGATCGGCTGGAATTTGCCGTCAGTGGCTTGGAATACGGCCAATGCGCGGAAGGGGACGAAGGGAAGCTGACGTTTCAAGGCCGCCGTTACCAAAGCTTTGAACGGGTGCGGAAAACGCAGCGGACGGAAGTGGAGGGGTTCCGGAAATACCGCAGTACGCTTTAGCCTTTAAATCAGACGAGGAAAGGAAGTCGCCAGGTTGAACGGAAATACGTTAAATAAAAACAGAAGCAAACGGAGCGCCTTTAACTTAGGTACTCGCGTTCGCTTCTGTTTTTGTTTTTAAATCCCGATTAATGGGTATAAGCTTTGATTCGCACGTTATCCGCCAAAAGCGCCTGGGCTACCGTCCGCGCGCTGGAAAATGCGCGTTCGGCGAGTTCGCCTTTGCCTGTGCAGCCGTCGCCGCAGAAGTAAAACGGGACGCCGGCCAAGCGGTTGGGAAGCAGCTTGTTTGTGCAGATGTTTTTGACGCTGGCAACCATCGCTTTTTTGGAAACGCGTTTGACTTCGACAAAATCCCGCCAATTCGGGTAATACGTATCGAACAAGGCCTCCATCTGCGCGTTTTTTTGCTCCAGATACTGTTTCTTTTGTTCCTCATCCGCAAAGTCGTCATTCAAGTAGGCGATGCCCTGAAGCAGCTGGCCGTGCACCGGCGCAACCGTGAAGTCGGTCGCGGAAACGTCGCTGATGAATATTTTGTGATCCATGTCGCTAATGTAATGGAATGGACGGGCTACGACTTTTGAGAAGCCGACGTCATACACCAGCACCTCGGTAGGGGTGCAATCTTTGTACGGCTCAAGCGAAGCGGACCATGGCGAGTTTTCCAGCAGTTTGACGACCTGCTGTACCGGCATCGCAAAAACAACCTGATCGTATTCTAAACGCTCCCGCGTTTTGGTGCGCAGCACAAACTTTCCGTCTTCCATGACAATCGACTCGACCGGCTCCTTCACGGAGATTTCCCAGTTTTCGTTGCCGCGGATCTTGTCGACCAACTGGCCTGTGATCGTCGCCCAACTGCCGAGAATATAGCTTACCGGCCGCTGGGAAAGGAACAGGTTATGATAGTATTCGGCGATGACTTCACCGGGCACTTTCCTGGCTTCCTCCGGCGTTATGAAGAAATTGGAGCAGACCAGATGCGCCCACAGTTCTTTGACATCAGCTGAGGCGTGAGAATGCTCCAGATAGTCGCCCAACGTACGATGATGCTTCAACTGGTGGATGTTGCCGATGACCGCGGCGACCTCGCTGACGAATCGCACCTTCTCCATCGGCGTCAAAACCTCCGTCTTGACGATGTTGACAAAATCGAGCGGGGCGGCGGTCAACTGCCCGTGCTTGGCGTACATTACTTTGCGTTTATCGACCTGCTTGCTTTGAAATTTAAGGTCCAGCTCTTCTTCCATATGATGGAGCGTGTGTCTGTCGATTCCGTATACCGCATGCGCTCCGTAATTCAGCGTAAATCCCGATTTCTCATAAGTAAATGCCCGGCCGCCAAGCTGCGGACTCCGTTCAAACACCGTGCCTGCCGTCTCCTCGTTGCCCGATAAGTATGCCGCCGCCGTCAACCCGGCCAAGCCGCCGCCAATAATCGCGATTCTCATGTGGGGAACCTCCTAAAAGGTGTTGTGAAGCAAAACGCTTTATAAAGAAATCACCAAAACCATATAAAAAACATTTATTTACTTAACAGTATATGCTATTCGTGTAAGCGCGTCCATAGAAATAGCCACAAAATGTTCAATATTGTAATCGTATTCACAAGATGAATCCGCTTGCAGCTATTGACAAGGCTGTTTTTAGGGGATTAGACACCCGGATAGGCATTCGCACATACAATATAGCGTCAAGTAGGGAGGAAGGAGGGACGGGATTGGCGGTCATTAAAGCAAACTCGGAAGACGTCAAGCTGCTGGCGCGCCTTATGCGCGCGGAAGCGGAAGGCGAGGGGGAGCAAGGGATGCTGATGGTTGGGAACGTAGGCGTTAACCGGATACTGGGCAATTGCCTTGATTTTCAGAATATACGCCTAATGAAGCAAATGGTGTTTCAATCCCCAGGCGGCTTTGAAGCGACGCAAAAAGGATACTTCTACCAAAGGGCCCGCGATCGGGATATCCGTTTAGCCCGGAGGGTGATAGGCGGAGAGCGGATACGGCCAGCGTCCAATGCGCTGTGGTTCTTCAGGCCCGCCGGCAATTGCCCGGGGACCTGGTACAATCAGCAGAATACCGGGCGTTTCAAATCGCATTGCTTCTTTGCCCCCAGCGCGCAAAATTGCCCGGGCGTTTATTAAGCGTACTTAGGCACGGCTAAGAAAGTGAAACCTAAGCAAGTAAATTGAGGAGGAATCGATACATGTTTACCCAGTCTTACCGGCCGGCTGCCTATCCCGCCGGCTACAACACCGCTCCGGCCCAAACCGGGGGGGCGGGTTTTGCGGCTCCGATGGGAGGCGGGGCAGTCGTCCCGCCGCAAGTGCCGAGCGGCAGTCCGATGACGCCCGGCGGCACGGTAGTGCCTTCGGCCATTCCGACGTTTGAGCAATCCTACATTGAAAATATTTTACGCCTGAATCTGGGGAAAGTCGGCACCTTTTATATGACATACGAAAACAACCGGGAATGGAATGCCAAAATATTTAAAGGCGTTCTCGAAGCCGCCGGCCGCGACCATATCATTATCAGCGAACCGGCCACCGGCCGGCGGATCATTTTGCTCATGGTCAACCTTGACTTTGCCACGTTTGATGAACCTTTGTATTATCAATATCCCGGCACCATCGGCGCCCCGCCGCCTACAAGATGAGATTAGGGCCCCCTCGCGAAAGGGGGTTCTTTTCATTTTTGCGGCCGCCGCGCCGGTACCGGTGTCATACCGAAGCGTTTGACTGTGTAGTGTATAATAATATAATTAATAGTAATCATGGTTTATGCCGAAATATGCTGAAAGGGAGATGAATCCATTGGGAAGTTGACGCTGCTCCATATAGATGAAAAATACAAAATGATGTACAATTCCATACTGCGAAGGAGGTGCACCTATTCACCGCTGGATAGGCGGGAATAGGAAACGTATTGAGTGACCCTTTACCGAGTCTTCTGCATGTAGGACTGATGGTGCTGCTGGTATTGCTGAACGGATTTTTCGTGTCCGCCGAATTTGCGATCGTCAAGGTTCGAAGCTCCCGCATCGACGCGATGGTGGAGGAAGGGCGAAGGAGAGCCGCGATCGTAAAAAGGCATTTGGATCATCTGGACGGTTACTTATCGGCGTGCCAGGTGGGCATCACGCTCAGCTCGCTGGGGCTGGGGTGGCTGGGCGAGCCGGTTGTGGCCCGGCTGCTAAGCCCGCTGTTTGAACTGACGGGTCTGGGCGAAAGGCCGGTTTATCTCATCTCGTTAACGGTTGCTTTTATTCTCATCGCCGTCCTGCACATCGTTCTGGGAGAGCTCTCCCCGAAAACGATCGCCGTCCGCAAGGCGGAAACCATCACATTATGGTTTGCCTGGCCGATGCTGCTGTTTTACCGTATCATGTATCCGTTCATTTGGATTCTGAACCATCTGTCGTCCGGCCTCTTGCGTCTGTTTAAGATTTCGCCGGTTTCGGGGCAGGACTCCGTGCATACGGAGGAAGAAATCCGGGTCATGATGAAGGAAAGCAGCGAAAGCGGCTTGATCGACAGCACGGAGATGTCGCTTGTAGACAACATTTTTGAATTCGCCGATACGACGGCGCGGGAAATTATGATTCCCCGGACCGAAATGATTTGCCTTTATACCCAGCATTCGCTGGAGGAAAACCTGGAAATCGCCTTGGAAGGCACAAGAACCCGATATCCCGTATGTCATCGGGATAAGGACCATATTATCGGATTTATCCATATTAAAGATTTGATCCGCTCGAATACCCGGAATTTGCGCGACCTGATCCGGCCGATCATGGCGGTCCCGGAATCCATCCAAATCAGCGATTTGATGAAACGGATGCAGCGGGGAAGAACGCAGATCGCCATCTTGATCGACGAATACGGGGGAACCTCCGGCATGGTGACGCTTGAAGATATCGTCGAAGAAATCGTCGGCGAAATTCAAGATGAGTTCGACGAGGAACGTCCCGGAATCGAGCAGGTTGAACCGGGCGTCTATTCCGTGGACGGACTCATGCTGATCGAATCGATCAATGACCGGTTTGGTCTGGAACTCGACTCCGACGATTACGATACGATTGGCGGGTGGCTTTATTCCCGGATCGAGATTTTGCCGCCGCAGGTGGGCCAAACCGTGGAATACGGCGAATTTGTTTATGTGGTGGAAGAAACCGACAACAAGAGAATTTCACGCGTCAAATTAATCCGGCAGCAGCTTCAGCCGCTGGAAGAGGCCGGCGCATAACATACAGAAGGCTGCCCCTTAGGTCAACTTGACCTAAAGGGGCAGCCTCGTTTTGGTTCCGTTTACGTATGCCGGCTTCTTTCCCATTCGTTATATAGCTTTTTCTTGATGCCTTCCCGGGTGCGGAACAGCCGCTGCCGGACGATATTTTCGCAAACGCCCAGCTTATCGGCGATTTCCCTGTAGCTTAACCCCAGCCGCCAGCGGTATTCGACCATGATGCGGTACTCCGGCTTCAAGCGGCGCAAATACGTAACGATCGCTTCTTCCATCAGCTTCGTCTCTACCGAGTCCTCGACGGAGCCGTCTTTCCAGGAGGCGGCAGCCAACTCGCCGATGGCGGATGTCTGCTCCAAATTTTGCATATACTTTTTGTTCTTGCGCAGATAGGTGATCGCCATATTGCGGGATACTGTCCTTAGCCAAGCCCGCAAGCTCGCTTCCGCCTTAAAGACGGGCTTCTTCAGCATAACCTTCAGGAAGGCCTCCTGGATGATGTCCTCCGTGGCCTGATGATCCTTGACAATAAGATAGATGGTGCCGTATACCCATTCATAAAATGCTTCGTACACTTGTTTTTGCTCGTCCTCGTCCAACTCCGAATAATTGGCGGACAGCAGGCACTGCAACCGGTTTGGCATGCGTTCCCTCTCATCTCCGCTAAAAACGATTCTATGGTAACTCTATCGGATGCTCTAGTCATTCGGATGCTCTATTCATTTTACTCTATCAACCAATGATTAGGTACTATTTTCCATAAATAAAACAAACTTGTCATTTGTTCGTGATACGGATGACGCTGCCTAAGGGAATCGATTACAATAGAAAGGGTGTGTCAAAAATATAACCTGCTCCGTAAGGTTCGGGGCGGGGAGAGCATCGTAATGCACGGAGGGAGAGAACATGAAAAGATTAATCTGGCTGGGATGCTGGTCATACCTGCTGATCGGCCTAGCTCATGTCGTCGTCGGCTCTTTGATGCCTAATCTGCTGGAACAATACGGCAAAGATTACAGCGCGGGAGGCAGCCTTATTTTTGCTCAATTCGCCGGATTTTTGGTCGGCGTGCTGGTTTCGCCGCTGCTGCTGGCCAAATTCGGTAAAATTTACGGACTGTTGATTGCCACGGGGATGCTTTGCACTGCGGAGGTTTGCTATTCGCTGCTGCCGCCTTGGGAATGGATGTACGCCATCGGGGCCGTGGCGGGGTTTGGATTCGGGATGATCGAGGCGGTGATCGGCACGATCATTCTCGTTGCGGTGACGGAAGGCACTGCGGTCGCCATGAGCCGGCTGGAGGTGTTTTTCGGGCTGGGCGCGCTGTTGATGCCGGTGGCCGCGGGATTTTTCATCCGCGCGGAGGCGTGGCGGTTTTCGTTCCTGGTCGTGGCCGGTTTGGCGTTTATCATGCTGTTTGCCTGGGGCAGGGGAAACTTCGGCGAATTCCGCGGCGCGCTGTATGCCAAAGGGAAGCGGCAGGATAAGAAGGGAGGATGGCTGAAGCAGTACCAGGGGGCCCGGGGACTGCTGCTCGCCGTATTTATCGTGTTTTTCTTTTTTTACGTCGGCACCGAAATGAGCTTCGTCAACTTCCTGCCGTCGCTGCTGATCGAGAAGCTGGGGCTTGATAAACCAACTGCGGCGTTCAGCGTCACGCTGTTTTGGATCGCGATGACCTGCGGCCGTCTGGTCGCCGGCATCATTGCAGAAAAAATCTCCTACAGCCGTTATGTGCTCTGGAGCTGCATCGTCAGCTTTGCGCTGATTGCGCTGTTTTCCTTGACCGGGGGGAAGGTCGTTACATATATCCTCATATTGCTGTTTGGTCTGTTTATGTCCGGGCTGTTTTCGATCGCGCTCGTATTTGCCAATAAGCTGCTGGTCGGAGCCGAGGAGTCGACGCCAAGCCTGCTGATCGCATCCGGGGGAGTAGGGGGAGCCGTTCTGCCGTTGATCATGGGGAAAACGATGGATCTGGGCGGTGCTTACGCCTCGTCCTGGCTGCTGGCCGGCTTTCTGATGCTGCTCGCGCTGCTGAGCATCTTCGCCGTGTTCATTCAGCGAAGCCGGGGCAGCGCGCTGGCCGCCGCCGTATCGGCCGAAAGCAACGGGTAGCGTTTCGCACAAAAAAAAGCAGCCGTCATCCGGAATCCGATTCCAGGTGGCGGCTGCTTTGTACTTATTGGCGGTGATCAATCAAAAAGCCCAGTTGCCTTTGGCGAAAATCGGTTCTTCCTTGCCGTCCTCCGCAATCCCGAAAATGTCCATCTCGGCCGAGCCGACCATAAAGTCTTCGTGCGCCAAGCTGGAATTCAGGCCGCGCTGCTCCAGCTCTTCCTTGGACATCGATTTTCCTCCCTCCAGATTGAAGGCATACGCGTTGCCGATCGCCAAATGATTGGAGGCATTTTCGTCGAACAGCGTGTTGTAAAACAGAATGCCGGACTGAGAAATCGGGGAGCTGTGCGGCACCAAGGCCACCTCGCCCAGATAATGGGAGCCTTCGTCCAGCTCGACCAGCTGCTTCAATACGTCCTGGCCGACTTCCGCCTTGTAATCGACGATCCGGCCGTTTTCGAACGTCAGCGAAAAGCGGTCCACGATCGTGCCGCGATAGCTTAACGGCTTGGTGCTGGACACGGTTCCGTTGACGCCGGTTTTCAGCGGAGCGGTGAACACTTCCTCGGTGGGCAGGTTGGCCAAAAACGTATGCCCTTTGGCGTTAATGCTTTCGGCGGCAACCCAGAGATGGCCTTCCGGCAGCTCGATCGTCAGATCGGTCCCGGGAGCTATGTAATGAAGCTTCTTATATTTTTTGGCGTTTAAATAATTGGACTTCTGCTTCAGATTGGCGATATGCTCTTCCCAGGCCGCGATCGGATCAAGACGGTCCAGACGGACGGTGCGGAAAATGGCTTCCCAAAGCGCGTCGATCTGCTGCTCCGCGGGAAGATCCGGGAACACTTTGGCCGCCCAGGCCTTGGAAGGGACGGCAACGATCGACCAGCTGAATTTATCGGACATTTGCATTTCCCGATATTTGCTCATCGCCTTGCCGTAAGTTTTCTGGTGATTGGTTAACCGCTGTGTGGACACGCCGCTGAGCAAATCGGGGTCCGAGGACATGACATGCAGGACGGCAGCGCCGTTTTCCACGTACTCGAGCATCTCTCCCGCATACCATTTCGGTTCGTCCAGGAAAGATTCCTCAGCAGCCATATCGTATCTCAGGCGGGTAACCGTGTCGTCGCTCCAGTTGACTTTGACGAACCGGGCCCCGGTTTCATAGGCTTTCTTCACGATCAGCCGCACCAGCTCGGCGGAATCGATCGCACAGTTGATGATCAAAGTTTGGCCTTGTTGAATGTTTACGCCGACCTTTACGGCCAGCTCAGCGTATTTTTCCAATTTTGTTTGAAAATCTGACATGGATTAGCCTCCGTTTTTTACAATTTGGTTATTGTTTTATCATACATCATTCTTCAAGATTTTAGTAATAAACCGGGTCCCAGGCCGCTTTAGCCGATAATTATTTTCCCTTCGGGGTAACGCAGCAGCTCTTTTTTCGATTTCGACGTGAACGCATATGCGAGCGTAAGCGGCCCGATCCGTCCCAGGAACATAACGGCGCAAAGAATCCATTTGCTGATGTTTCTGAGCTCGGGGGTTAAGTCCAGGCTTAAGCCGGCGGTCGCAAATGCGGACGTCGCCTCGAACAGCAGCGGCAAAAAGGCATGGTCTTCCAGCGCGGAGAGCGCCATCCCCACAAAAACGACGAGAAACATGGCCAGCCAGGTTTGGGTGATCGCTTTGATGATCGATTCTTTGGATAAACGCTCGCGGAAAAAGACGATATCTTCCTTGCCGCGAATCATGGCGTAAATGGCTCCCAGCAAAATGGCGAATACCGTCACCTTGATTCCGCCGCCCGTAGAACCCGGCGCCGCGCCGATGAACATCAGCAGAATAAGCAAAAATTGGCTGGACTGCTCCATATCCGACACGCTAACGGTGCTGAGCCCCCCGGATCTCGCACTGACGGAATGAAAAAAGGCGGCCATGGTCCGGTTCGTCCAGCTCATCGGCTGCAGCGTATGCGGATTGGAGGATTCGATGGCGAGCATAGTCAGCGCCCCGACCACCGTCAGGATCAGAGTCATGGTCAGCACGACCTTGGAATGCAGGGTCAGCCGGCGCGTACGGCGGTAGCTGACCAAGTCGGAAATGACGATAAAGCCGATTCCGCCAAGAACAATGAGCGCCATAACGACGATATTGACAAACGGATCGCCGGCGTATTCCGCCAGCCCGCTGAACGGGCCGTGGATTTTTCCGAACAAATCAAACCCGGCGTTGTTAAAGATCGACACACTGTGAAACACGCCAAAGTAGAGGGCCTGGCCCAAAGGCATGTCCCGAAAAAATCTCGCGGCCAGGAGCAGCGCGCCGACGAACTCGATGCTGAAGGTATAGACGCAAATTTTAATGATTAACTGCAGCAGTCCTCCGATCGCATTGTAGTTCAGCGTTTCCTGCAGAACGAGACGGTCGCGCAAGGAAATGCGGCGATTAAAAGCGAGCGAGATCAGCGTGCCGATGGTCGTAAAACCTAAACCTCCGATCTGGACCAGCAGCAGGATCACGATTTGACCGAACAGCGAAAACTGCGTTCCCGTATCCACAACGGCCAGTCCGGTTACACAGGTGGCCGAGGTCGCCGTAAAAAAGGCGTCCGTCAGCCCCAGTTTTTTGCCTCCGGCCGAAGCCGGTCCCAGCGAAAGGAGAAAAGCGCCGATCGTGATCGTGAGCGCAAATCCGAAGGTCAGCACTTTTGCGGGAGACAGCATGTTTTTTTTGCGTTTAGACATGGAATCCACCTTTACTCTTGTTGTACCGAATACCGATATTGATCTTGCCATAAAACATGGTACGATATTGCAGTAAGGTTGTACAGGCATTACACAAGACAAAAAATGCGAATCCGGGTAAAGGAGTACTAATGATGGAAGAATTAACGATTGTGGAAGCCCAAATGAAGAGACAGGAGGACGGATCCTACATTGGCAAAACCGTCTTTCAAGTAAGCTCCCATAAAGCGGGATATGAAATCGCCTTTTACAGCAAGGACGGAGGAGATTGGGATTACAGTCTGCATTATGCGAGCGAACCCGGCATTGAAGAGCAGTTCATGGCTGTAGACACAAGAATCGAAGAGGATGACGAATGGTTCGATGCGCTTCTCGATGCCGCTTGGGATACGTTGGCGGAGGAATGAGATTGGCCGTGTACGCACGATCTTCCCACAAGAGAGGAGGGGACAACTTCTATGATGCAGCATCCTTTTTATCGCACTTCGCTGGGGATTATCATGCTGCTGACGATCATTTATTTGCTGTCCAAGGTCAGTTTCATTTTTAATCCTTTCGTCACCCTGGTGCAGATTCTCATCGTCCCCTTGACGATTTCCGGGTTCCTTTACTATTTGCTGCGCCCAATCGTGCAATTTCTGGAGCGGAAAAAATGGAACCGGGTGCTGTCGATTCTGTTGATCTACCTTCTTTTTGCCGGAGTGGTTACGATCTTTTTTATGGTCGTTTGGCCGCCGCTGCAAAAGCAGCTGTTCGAGTTCATGAACAACGTTCCGAAACTCATGGCCAGCTTGCAGGAGCAAATGAACGAAATCCGCCGCAGCCGGTATTTTTCGTTTGTTACAAGCGAAGGCAGTCCGGAAGTGATGAACAAGGTGACCGAATACCTCAATTCCGCGTTGAATACGGTCAGCGGATACGTATCGCATGTGTTTAGCTTTTTGAACAATTTTGTGATCATCGTGGGGACCGTACCGATTTTTCTGTATTACATGCTGAAACAAGACGATAGGGTAACGCCTTCTTTGGTGCGGATGCTTCCGGTCCGTTACCGGATCGACGGCGAGCAGGTGATCCATGAGGTCGACAATATGCTGAAGGGGTTCATCGCCGGCCGGATGATCAGCGCCATGCTGCTGGCCGTTATGGGTTTCATCGGCTTTTGGCTGATCGGTTTGCCGTACCCGCTGCTGCTGGCCATCGTCATGGCCCTGTTTAACTTTATTCCTTATTTTGGCGCGCTGCTCGGCGCCATCCCTTGCGTTATCGTCGCGTTTACCGTTTCGCCGTCAATGGTGCTTTGGGTCATCATCATCGTCGTTGCCGCCCAACAGATCGAAGGCAATTTGATTTCTCCGTATATTTATGGGAAAACGATCAACATTCATCCGCTAACTACGATCGTGCTGTTGTTGATCGCCGGCGATTTCATGGGCATCCTGGGCATGATCCTGGCCATACCGCTTTATATGACGCTTAAAATTATCGTGATCAAGGCTTACCGGCTGTACATCGCCCAAAAGGTAGACAAGCTGCCGGAAGCGTGATGAATATCATATCTCCAGATGCCCTGCATGCGAGATGATTTTAGCGTAACCAAACGATCATTATTTAGCTCGGGGGATGAGAGTATGGCAGTAACTGCCAAGTCCGGGAAGTATTTTTACGCGTGGAGCAGAATACTTGCCGACGGATCGTTTTACCTGCCGGATCAAGCCCTGCAGGAGTATGGTATTCATCCGGATTCCCAGATCATTTTAATGACGGGACGCAACACGGTCCGGGGCTTCAGCGTGGTATGCAAGGAAATGATCGCAAATTCGCCGCTGGCGGCCGTCTTCGCCAGCATTCCCCAGCTTCGGCAACTTGCCGTTCCCGAGGGGGAGACGATTACGTTTAAAGAACGGACATTCTGTTGGGTTCATTTGAACTGTAACCGCTATTTTACGCTGCCGCCCGGGACGTGGGAGCAATTCGGCCTGAAGCCGGGGGATCGGCTGCTCAGTTTGCGGGCGACGCATTTGGCGTTTAACAACTTATTGGAAGGTCCGTTCATCGAGCAAGCCAAACAAATCCCTGATCTGACCGCCTACGGATAAAAAGCTGCCGCCTTGCCCCTTCTTGAACGAGGGAGCAGGGCGGCAGCTTTTTGCGGTTGGTTTGTCGTTTATTGTACCTGGCCCGCGTACCCACGGTATTTGCGGATCAGTTCCCGGTACGCGTCTTTGGGTCTTAAGCCGATGAGCTTCTCCACTGGCTCTCCGCCGCGGAAGAAGATAACCGTAGGCATCGACATGATTCCGTATTGCGATGCCAGTTCCGGATGATCGTCGCAGTTTACTTGGAGCAGGGGAACGGCTCCTTGAAATTCCTCGTGCAGCTCTTCCAGAATCGGCGAGAGCACCTTGCACGGAGGGCACCACGGAGCGTCAAAGTCGGCGAGCACCAATTCCGCGGCCGCACTTTCCCGGTTGAATTCGTTAGCATCGGCGATCCGTCTGATCGTCATATTCCATCATCTCCATTTCGGGATTTTCTTCTAAAATGTAGTGAATCCGTTCTTCCAGATTTGACTTGATCGTTTGCAGCAGCTCAATTTGCTCGGTAATCTCCTTCAACTTGCTGCGGTACACCGGCATAATCTCCCGGCAAAACGCTTCTTTGCTTGTCATTACGCATTGCAGAAAACCGGCGATTTCCTGCGTGGTCAGGCCGAGGCTCAAATAAAACTGAATCGTTTTTACCTGCTCGGCGGTCAAGCTGTGATAGTCGCGATATCCGTTGTTTAGCCGATTTGAGGTGATTAGCCCTTGCTCCTCGTAATATCTAAGAGAACGGATGCTGACGCCGGTCGCCTTCGACAATTCTCCAATTTTCATAAAACCTAACCTCACCTGCCTTCCGGATTCATTATAAACCCTGACACTAATGTGAGGGTCAATAGGTTGGCCGTTATTTTTCGCCAGAGACGAGAAGGATGTTTTGGCAAGGCTTAATCTTGGGCCCGGAAGTGTGTATAATGAAAGGAATGATTGACCCCAAAATGAGCGTTTGACGAGGAGGCACGCCAATGAAACCGGCTTTATTAATCATCGACATGCAGAAAGGGCTTTTGACTGATCCGCGGCTGCAAAGCGAGCTGTCCGTAGCTAGCGAGTATATTAACGCCGTGGCCGACTTATTCCGGGACACTGGCAGACCGGTCGTGGTGGTGCAGGATACGGAAATGGGCGAGCATTCGCCCGGATTTGAGGTGACTCCGGAAATTAGGCTTGACGATTCGGATCTCCGCATTTCGAAGGAATGGAACAACGCCTTTTGGAAAACCGATTTGGAGCAGCTGCTGCGGGATAAGGAAACCGACTTTGTCGTCGTCTGCGGATTTGCCGCGGAACATTGCGTAACCTTTACGTTTAACGGCGCCCGGGAGAGGGGCTTTGGGGCGGCGATCCTGCAAAAAGGCATTCTCGGCGAACATCCGGATGCAGTGTCCGGCGTATACCAGGACCGCAGTTTGATCAGCTATGCCGTTATCCATGCTTTGTTGAAAAATCAATGACTATGATTATTGACACCCCGGTCAATTTGTAACTAATATTGTTACTGACGCTTGAAAAGGGGGATACACGCTTGACGATCAGCTCCAGATTTTCCGTGGCCATTCACATTTTGTCCCTGCTTGAAATCAATAAGGACGGGGTTAGTACATCGGAGTATATCTCCGGCAGCGTGAATACGAATCCGGTCGTTATTCGCCGTATTATGAGCATGTTGAATAAAGCCGGGCTGGTGGAAGTTCGCCCCGGCGTGGCCGGCACCAAGCTGTCCCGCAAGCTGTGCGACATTACGCTGCTCGATATTTACCGCGCGGTGCATGTCGTGGAGGAGGATGGGTTGTTTGCGGTACACGATCATCCCAACCCGGATTGCCCGGTCGGCCGGAATATTCAGTCTGCGATCGAGCCGATCTTCTCCATGGCGCAAAAAGCGCTGGAGAAAACGTTGGAAGCCGTGACGCTGCAGGATATCGTCGAGGATATTTCCGCAAAAACGCCGGTGGTGTAAGTGCAAACTGAATCAACATCCGCTGTCCGACGCTTTGCACGATTATCCCGTTTGATCAGGAAGCAGCGAAGAAGATAAATTCAGGAGAAAGAGATATATTGGGGAAAGGATACTTTTGGGATCGGTAGATATGTTTTGAGAAGCAGACCTGTTCTAGATCAATAGATAGGTTTGGGAGAAGGAGGTTTAGGAGAAGTAAAGCAGGCCTGACGAGAGGGATGGGGCAAGACACCGAAAAAAATGAAAAGACCGTGATCTTGCCGCAGCCTGGATCCGTTTGCAGCAACGTCTGAAACGTTCAAGCACTTCTATCAGGCCGCAGCCTCAAGGGGCTGATGCGGTTGGCGCGCGATCAGCCGGCGGTAGGGAAGCACCGGCACCGCTACACACATCTGCAACAACTTCTGCCGCATCGTTTCTTCCGCTCCGAGCCGGCTTCCTTGCAGGCGCAGCCGGCGGCGTCCGGTGTATTCGTTTAGATACGCCTGCAGATGCTTCAGTTCCAAGGCTCCATACGTACTCTTCAGCGATTCCCACGCCTCTCTCACCACTTTCCGCAAGGGCGCATACAGCCGAAAGGCCTGAGGGAACAGCTGTACCGCCGATGTACGGACATCCACATGCCCATTGATGAACGCGGTTAGATCGTGACGGTCTGCCCTTTTTTCGCCTCCCCGCTTATGCGGCACCAGGCGGATTTTAACCTGCTCCGGCTCGCCCGACTCCGTGACCGTGCATCCCGCTACGACCGCCGAGGCGTACGGATGCGAAAGCTGACACCTGGACGGATTACGCCCATACTGATCGCTGTTCACCTTCACGTCTCCGGAGAGCAGCTCCCGGGCATCGAACTCCCCCACGGCATGACGTATTTTGTGCAGCACTAACCAGGCGGTTTTGTAGGCGACACGGATCTCCTTGCGCAGCCGCAGCGCTGAGATGCCGCCCTCAAGCAGGAATAACTCCAGGGCCTGGAACCACTTCACCAAGGGGAGATGCGTTCCTTCAAAAATCGTGCCGACCAAAGGCGATGTTTGATGCTTGCACTTTCCGCACTCGAACAAGGGGATATGCCGGGAGGTCAGACGGCTGCACCGGGTGTGAGCGCAGCGCGGGCAGACAAAGCCGCTGGGCCACTTCATCGCGATTAGCGCTTCCATGCAGTCCTGCTCGCTGTTAAAACGGCTGCTGAATGATTGAAGTTCCGTGCCCGCATTGATCTCCATGTTTACTCTCCCCCGAATTAAGAATATACGAACATTAGTTCCATTTATTTCATTATACCAAACACACGTTCCCTTATCAAGCCGAAAATCTCACCTAAACCGCCTCATTTTTCCCCCCTTTCTTTTTCTTCACGCTTTTTTTGGAACCCTTGCTCTGGCCCCAATCCCTGCTCCTTAACGAAGGGGATAATCGTGCAAAGGTAGGCAGCAGGCAGGAACACCGAGACACGAACGTTATCAACGCAAGAAAAACTACCGCTAAACGGCCTGGCTTCTTTGAAAATACGCTGGCAGACGTTTTTTATATGCGCAGCCAAAACCGGCAAGTATTCGTTGACACACGGTTCACCTGTAACTATACTGATTACATAACTATCATGTAACCAAACCGGTTACACTATATTGCATGAAATAGAGCATTTCGTATCCACACCAATCTTTGCGTATAGGAGGAATTTACATTTTGTCTGAGCACGTATCCATTCATCCCGCTGCCCGGATCGGCAGCGTCTATCTTAAAGTTCGCGATCTGGACCGGTCGGTGGCCTTTTATCGGGAAGTGATCGGCCTGAGCGTACTGAAGCAAAACGGAAACGTAGCCGAACTCACGGCCGACGGGAAAACACCGCTGTTGTACCTGGAAGCTAACGGGCAGTATCGGGTTATGCCGGAACGGTCGGTTTCCGGGCTGTACCATTTCGCGATCCTGGTACCGGATCGGACCGCGCTTGGCTTGGCGCTGCGCAATCTGATCAAATACCGAATTCCCGTTGGACAGGGGGATCACCTGGTGAGCGAAGCGTTATATTTAAACGATCCGGACCAAAACGGCATTGAAATCTACGCCGATCGGCCGCGCGACACCTGGCGGCGTGACGAAAGCGGCGAATATATCATGTCGACTGATCCGGTGGACGTGGATGGTTTGCTTGCCGTTTCGGAAGGAGCCGAGTGGAGGGGACTTCCGCCGGCAACGCAGATCGGCCATGTTCATTTTCATGTCGGCGATTTGCGCGAGGCGGAGCGGTTTTACTGCCAAATTCTCGGCTTTGAAATTACCGCCCATTACGGCGGGGCGGCGCTGTTTGTGTCCGCCGGCGGATACCATCATCATATCGGCCTGAATACCTGGGCCGGCGTCGGAGCTCCCCCGTCGCCGGAGGACGCGGTCGGGCTGCGTTATTTCGCGGCGGTGCTGCCGGACCTTGCGGCCCTAGGGGCCGTGGAAAGCCGGTTGGCGAATGCCAAAGCGGCCTATGAACGGGACGAGCAAGGGCGGGAAATCAGACTTACCGATCCGTTCGGCATCGGCATTAAACTAGTGATTGACCAGGCCGAATGATTTGACTCTTTCAATTGGCAAGGCTTCTCACCTATAATATTATACGATGCAATGTTATAGGAAAGGAGCGGTTGCCGTGAAGCTGTTCCCCCAGCTGGAGACGGAAAGATTTATTTTGCGCAAATTGACCGCGGAAGATGCCGGGGATTTGTTCCAGTATTTTTCCAATGACGAGGTTACGAAATATTACGACTTGGATCGGTTTGATAGTCTCCGGCAGGCCGAAGAGCTGATCCAAAACTGGAACATCCGGTATTTGGAGCGCCGCGGGTTTCGCTGGGCGATCACGGTCAAATCGGAAGGGGACCGGGTCATCGGTACATGCGGCTTCCATAACTGGTCTCAAGAGCACTATAAGGCGGAAATCGGCTACGAGCTGGATCCGGAATATTGGCGACAGGGCGTGATGAGCGAGGTGCTGCAGGAAATTTTGCGCTTTGGCTTTGAGGATTTGGGCTTAAACCGGATTGAAGCCTTTATCGACCCGGACAATATTCGTTCCAGATACCTGCTCGAGAAGATCGGTTTTCATGAAGAGGGCTATTTGAAGGAATGTTTCTTCGAGAAAAATCAATTTGTTGACGCCGTTCTGTTTGCTTTGCTGAACAAGCAGTACCTGGCCAGGCTTGAGCAATTTCATGGCAAACTTTTTAAAACTCCATAATAGAAATGAAAAAGAGATTTGCTCCGCGAAGGAGCAAGTCTCTTTTTTGCTGATGGAAATGCCCATGGAATGGGTATCATAATAATGATTGAAAACATTTAAAATTTTAATAGTACGATTGGAGGAAACGCGCTTTGAAATTGGAGAACAAAGCAGTCATCGTAACGGGAGCCGCATCGGGAATGGGCAGAGAAATCGCACTGCTGTTTGCCAAAGAAGGCGCCAAGGTCATGGTCTCGGATTTGAATTTGGAGGGCGCGAACGCCACGGTTGAACGGATTACAGCCGCAGGCGGGACGGCTCAAGCGGTGAAAACAAACGTCGCCGTGGAAGAAGACATTCAGCAGTTGGTGGATGCGACCGTTAAAGCTTTCGGCACGGTTGATATTTTGGTGAACAATGCGGGGATCATGGATAATTTCGAGCCGGCCGGCGACATCACGGATGAGCAGTGGGAGCGGGTGTTTGCCGTCAATACGACAAGCGTAATGCGTGCAACCCGGAAAGTGCTGCCGATCTTCTTGGAAAAGGAAAGCGGCGTGATCGTCAACGTTGCTTCCGCCGGAGGGTTGTACGGAGCACGTGCAGGCGCGGCGTACACCGCTTCCAAACATGCCGTGATTGGATTTACCAAAAACACCGGGTTCATGTACGCTCAAAAAGGCATCCGCTGCAATGCGATCGCTCCGGGCGGCGTGGAAACGAATATCGGGGCTTCGATGACCAATATCAATCCGTTTGGCGCTTCCAGACAACAGCTTGGCATGGCTATTAATCCGCGATTAGGCAGCGCCGAGGAAATCGCCAAAGTGGCGTTGTTCCTCGCTTCCGACGATTCCAGCTTTGTGAACGGCACCGTCATCACCGCGGATGCCGGGTGGACCGCCTATTAAGCGTGTTAAGCAAGCCTCCTGATCCGGGAATGGAAAAGGAGGCTTGCTCTGTTAGCCGGTCTTCATTCACTTTTAAGATATTCCCGCTCATAAACCGTTTTGACCTTGTTCAGCACCTGTTGCGCGAATTCGGTGTAATTTAATTCTTTAACTTGGCCTTTTTCCAAATACACGCCGGCAAGATCGCGGTATGGTCCAAACGCTCCGTCGTACAACCGCCCTGCCCCGTAAGACGGCGGCTGGAAAAACAGCTTCATCATCGGTTTCACATACCATGGCAAACCGGATTTTTTGCTTTTTCGCGCGGTGTTGTTGCTGCCTGGGTCGACGCTGCGGATTTTGATTCCTTCCTTGGCGAACTCCGGAGCTGCGGCCTGCGTCCAAAGCGACAATGCCAGCTTGGAAGTGGCGTAAGAACCCAACAGCTTGCGGAACGTTTTCGGGCGGTCCGGCGAATCCGCATCGAACGGCTTCGCCATATTTGTCACGGCGGACGAGGTGTTGATCACCGTTTTGTGGCGGCCGTTTTTTAAATGCTCCTGCAACTCCATCAAAATAATATAGGGAGCGACCGTCATCAACTCATAATGGAGCTCGCGCCCCTGTGCGGAGAAGAGCAGCTTGGTGTTTGCAACCATCCGCGAAAGCCCGTCAGGGGGAGTTTTTTTGCGGATTTTTTCATTGAAGATTCCGCTATCTTTTGCCATAATAAGCGAAGCGGTTAAGCGGTTGGACCCGGCGCAGAAGCGGCGGATTCATAAATCAAAGGAGGGAACGCCGTATGAAAGGAATCATTACGGTTGTCGGGAAGGACAAAGTCGGCATTATTGCGAAGGTATGTACATATTTGGCGGATCATAACGTCAACATTCTGGATATATCGCAGACCATCATTCAAGGGTATTTCAACATGATGATGATCGTGGACATTTCGGCGCCGTCGAAATCGTTTGAGCTTCTCGTCGAAGACCTGCAGCAGTTGGGGACGTCCATCGGCGTGGAAATCAAGCTGCAGCATGAGGATATTTTCAATATCATGCATCGCATCTAAGGAACGGGAAGGGGAGAAAAACATGATTTCACGCGTGGAAGTGCAGGAAACGAACTCGATGATCCGGGAAATGAATCTCGACGTGCGCACGATTACGATGGGCATCAGTTTGATGGACTGCGCTCATGAAAGCATGGATGTATTCAACCGGAAAATCTATGACAAAATTACCCGCCTCGCGGAGAACCTGGTCAAAACCGGCGAGGATCTGGAAAAACAGTTTGGCGTTCCGATCGTCAATAAACGGATTTCCGTGACGCCGATCTCGATCGCCGCAGGCGGTATCAAAACCGATACATATGTGCCGGTCGCCGAAACGCTCGACAAAGCGGCCAAAGAGGTGGGCGTCAATTTCATCGGCGGTTTTTCCGCGCTTGTGCAAAAAGGCTTCACGGCCGGCGACCGCCTGCTGATCGAAAGCATTCCGGAAGCGCTGGCCGTGACGGAGCGGGTGTGCTCCTCGGTAAATGTCGGCTCCTCGCGCAGCGGCATCAATATGGATGCCGTCAAGCTGATGGGCGACATCATCGTGCGCACCGCCGAACGAACGGTGGACCGGGGCTCGATCGGCTGCGCCAAGCTGGTCGTGTTCTGCAACGCGGTCGAGGACAACCCGTTTATGGCCGGCGCTTTCCACGGCGTGGGCGAACAAGAATGCGTCATCAACGTCGGCGTCAGCGGACCGGGCGTGGTCAAGCGGGCTTTGGAGGAAGTGAAGGGCAAAGACTTCGAAACGTTGTGCGAAACGATCAAGCGGACGGCCTTCAAAGTGACCCGGGTCGGGCAATTGATCGCACAGGAAGCGTCTAAGCGGCTGGGCGTGCCTTTCGGGATCATCGATCTGTCGCTGGCGCCGACGCCGGAAATCGGCGATTCCATCGCGGAAATTTTTCAGACGATGGGCTTGGAGGAAGCGGGAGCGCCGGGCACGACGGCCGCGCTGGCGATATTGAACGATAACGTGAAAAAGGGCGGGGTAATGGCCTCCTCCTATGTCGGCGGACTCAGCGGGGCGTTCATCCCGGTCAGCGAGGACCACGGCATGATCGAAGCGGTGCAGCGCGGCGCGCTGACGCTGGAGAAACTGGAGGCGATGACGTGCGTCTGCTCCGTCGGGCTGGATATGATCGCGATCCCCGGCAGTACGAGCAAAGCCACGATCTCCGGCATTATCGCCGACGAGGCGGCGATCGGTATGGTGAACAACAAGACGACCGCCGTGCGCATCATTCCGGTGATCGGCAAGGATGTCGGCGAAATCGTCGAATTCGGCGGTTTGCTTGGCTATGCGCCGATCATGCCGGTCAACTCGTTTGGCTGCGCGCCGTTCATCGAGCGGGGCGGCCGCATTCCGGCGCCGATCCACAGCTTTAAAAACTAATAGATAGAACGGACGACAGGTTCCGAAAGCAGAGGTGGATGCACGTTGAACAAAACGATCGGCCTGCTGGCCCATGTCGACGCAGGCAAAACGACTTTTGCCGAAGCGTTGTTGTATCGCACGCGGGCGATCCGCAGCCGGGGAAGAGTGGATCACCGCAACGCCTTTTTGGACGGCCATGAGATCGAAAAGGCGCGCGGCATCACCGTGTTTGCCGATCAGGCGGAAATGACGTACGGGAATTCCGTTTATTTTTTGCTGGACACGCCCGGACACGTCGATTTCTCGGCGGAAATGGAACGCGCTTTGCAAGTATTGGACTACGCCGTCATTATCGTCAGCGCGGTGGAAGGTGTGGAGGGCCATACGGAAACGGTATGGGAGCTCCTTCGCGCTTACGGTATTCCGACGTTTTTTTTCATCAATAAAATCGATCGTACGGGGGCCGACCCGGAACGCGTACTGGCGGACATCCGCCGGCAGCTGACCGGTGACGCGCTGGATGTTGCCGTCTTTACCCCGGACCATTGGGAGGATTCGCTGAAAGCCTGGCTCGCCGAACGGGACGATGCGCTGCTGGAACCTTATTTCGAAGGGACGCTGAACGACAAGGAATGGACCGGCCATCTGATCAGCCTGATTCGCGGCAGGAAGGTGTTTCCGTGCCTGAAAGGGTCGGCGCTGCTGGATCTCGGCATCGACGTTTTTCTCGAGCGGCTGGATCAGCTGACGGTTGCCGCTTATGACGATGGGGCCCCTTTTGCCGGGCGGGTATATAAAATCCGTCACGACGGGCAAGGGGCGCGGATTACGTTCATTAAAGCGCTGCAGGGCGTATTGGCGGTGCGCGGCGAAGTGGAATACGGGACGGGGGAAGCCCGCAAAGCGGAGAAAATTACGGCGATCCAAAAGGTTAACGGGCAGCGTTACGCGCAAGCCGATTCGATTAGTGCAGGCGAGCTGTTTGCCGTGACCGGATTAACCTCGGCGTTTCCCGGCCAAGGCGTCGGCGCTATTCATGACGCCGCCCCGTTCGAGCTTGTGCCGACCCTGCAATCCAAAGTGCTGTTCGCTCCCCCGCTGCACATCAAAGAAGTGCTCCGCGCGTTTCAAATGCTGGATGCGGAAGACCCGGCTTTAGGGACTGGCTGGGATGAGCATCTGCAGGAGCTGCATATTCACGTCATGGGCAAGGTCCAGCTTGAAATTTTGCAGCAGGTGGTGCGGGAGCGCTTTGGTTTTGAGGTGTCTTTCGGCCAGCCGGAAATTCTTTATAAAGAGACGATCGCGAAGCCGGTATACGGCTGCGGGCATTTCGAGCCGCTCGGCCATTACGCCGAGGTGCATTTGCGGCTAGAGCCGACGGGGCTAAACAGCGGCGTCGCGTTCGTGAACGCATGCCATCCCGACGAACTGGCGGCGGGCTATCAGAACCTGATCGGCCAGCATGTGCTGGAGCAGGAGCATCACGGGCTCTTGACCGGTTCGCCGCTCACGGACGTGCGGATCACATTGATAACCGGCCGTTCGCATAACAAGCATACCAGCGGGGGAGACTTCCGGGAAGCGTCCTTCCGGGCAATCAGACAGGCCTTGGAAAAGGCGGAAAACGTACTGCTTGAACCGGTATACCACGTGAAAATCAAAGTGGACACGGAGCATTTGGGCAAGGTGCTGACCGATATCCAGCAGGCTCATGGCCGGTTTGATCCTCCTGAGTTGACGGGAAGTTCCGCAACGATCACCGGCGTCGTTCCCGTCGCCTCCTTTATGGATTATAGTACGGTTTTGGCGTCAATGACGCACGGCAAAGGTGTCATCTCGCTGAAATTCGGCGGTTATGAAGCCTGCCATAATCCCGGAGATGTCATCCGCCTTAAAAACTACGATAAAAACGCCGATCCGGCCTATACCTCATCCTCCATTTTTTGCGCAAAGGGCCAGTCCTATTCCGTACCCTGGGGTGAGGCCGAACGGCATATGCATGTTCAGGTGCAATCCGAGCAGGCTTGGAACTCATGGATGAATGCTTAAACGCCGCTTTGTGAAACAGCCCTATTTTTCGGCTCCGGGACTTATAACCAATCCAACGTACCGCTAAAGTCATATGCTTAAGTAGATTGAAACGAAGGGAGGGCATCACTGATGTCGTGTTTCGCAGGCGGCGGTTTTACGAGCACCGGAGTTATCCTCGTTTTGTTCATCCTTTTGGTAATTGTTTTGACTGCCTGGATCTAAATCTGCTTAAACCAGGACAGCGCTTATGACGGGATTTAGGATTTACCGCCCGTGTGCGGAACATCAAGGCAGCAGGTGTTCCGTACACGGGTTTTTTAGAGAAAAGGGTGACTTCTGACCTGTCAGAAGTCACTTCCGTTTGTTGATTGTTCTTTGTTTTACGGCCCGGCGGCGGGGTGTACCGCCATTTCTTACGCTTGCCGTCGCCGCTTTGGGGAAAAATAATTTAATGAGCGGGTAAAACTGCCGGAACATCCCGACCATCTTTTGAACTTTGCCCAAGGTGCCCAAAATGCCGTCCAATCCGCCCAAACCCTTAAATAAGGAGCCGAAGCCGGACGAAGCGGGAGGGCCCGATGACGGCTGCGACGGCCCGAAAATACCGGGCAATTGCGGCCCAGGATTAAAAAGGGTGGGGGAGAGGGGACTTTGACTCATTTGAGTGGGAATAAATTGTTTGACTTTGACTTTTTTCTTTTTCCGTTTCAAGGGGTTCCATCTCCTTGGCGTTAATTAAAATCTAATGCAGTATATGTACCAACAAGCCATCTGCCCCTCCGCGCATGCACAATTTCCGCAAACGGGCCAGAAAAGGCGGTTGACAATGGCCCCAGGGGTGCATATAATTACCTATAATTCCATACGAGCAAATGTGTTGATTAGAAATAGTAAAAATGATCGAACCTTTCAGAGAGCCGTTGGTTGGTGAGAAACGGCAGCGCTCATCATTTTGAACTCGTTTATGAACAGCTGCCTGATATGTAGGGTGAGCCGGGATTCCGCCGTTACAAGGATAGATGGTGTCGGCCATCGAAAGAGATCATTTCAGAGCGTGAAATGAATTAGAGTGGTACCGCGGGATAAACCTCGTCTCTATTGCAGAGACGGGGTTTTTTTGTTGGTTAAAGCCCGGGTTTAATCAGCCCCGCTTCACATAGATTGCATAACCCAATAACCGAATGATCAAGGAGGAATTTCAGATGAACCGCAAAATTATCGTGCTCGATACGACTTTAAGAGACGGTGAGCAGGTCCCTGGGGCCAAGTTGAACGTACAGCAAAAATTGGAGTTTGCCCAGCAGCTGAAGCGCCTCCGTGTAGATATTATCGAGGCCGGGTTCCCGGCCTCGTCGCAAGGGGATTTCCAGGCGGTTCGGGAAATCGCCCGCAGCATGGGCGACAGCGTCGGCATCACGGCGCTGGCCCGGGCGGTGAAAAGCGATATTGACGCCGTTTATGAGAGCGTCCGGATCGCGCAGGAACCGCTGATCCATATTGTGCTCGGAGCATCAAACGTACACGTGGAGAAAAAGTTCAACCGCTCCAAGGAGGCGGTGCTGCAAATGGGCGTCGACGCGGTCAAATACGCCAAGACGCTGCTGCCGCAGGTGCAGTACTCGACGGAGGACGCCTCGCGGGCGGACTTCGAGTATTTATGGAAAACGATCGAAGCGGTCGTACGGGCCGGCGCCACGATCGTCAACGTTCCGGATACGGTGGGATATGCGATACCGGAGGAGTATGGCGAACTGATCCGGAAAATCCACGACCGTTTGAAAAACTTGGACGACAAGGTCATACTGAGCGTGCATTGCCACAACGACCTTGGGCTGGCCACGGCCAACACCTTGAGCGCGGTCAAAAACGGCGCGGAAAAAATCGAATGCACGATCAATGGCTTGGGAGAACGGGCGGGGAATACCTCTCTGGAGGAAACGGTCATGGCGCTGAAGGTCAGGGAATCGCTGTACCGCTGCAGCACGAACATCGATACGACCGAACTGCTCCGGACGTCGAGACTATTGACGCATTTGACAGGGCTCGACGTGCAGGCCAACAAGGCGATCACGGGTGAAAACGCGTTTGCCCATTCCTCCGGCATCCATCAAGACGGATTGCTCAAGGATAAACAAGTGTATGAAATCATGTCTCCCGAAGACGTTGGGGCGGAAAGCATGGAATTGGTGCTGACCGCACGTTCCGGCAGACACGCAGTCAAACATGCGATCGCGAAGCTGGGCTTCGATACGTCCAATACCGACGCCTTTGAGATCGTGTTTCAAAAATTCCTGGCCCTGGCCGACGCGAAAAAAGAGGTTTACGATCACGATCTGTACTACTTGCTGAACGATCAACGGGAACAAGCGGAGCACGCGAGCCGGCTGTTCGAATTGCGGTCGTTCCAGGTCGTGACGAATGATCTGTGCCCAACCGCGGCCGTGGTGCTTATGCAAAATGGGGAAGAGCTTAAGGGCAGCGCCGTCGGGGACGGTCCGATCGATGCATTATACACGGCGATCAAAACGTTGACCGGTCTGGACGTTCATTTGACGCATTATAAAATCAACAGCATTTCGCGGGGGAAGGAAGCGGTAGGCCGGGTGAATATCCAGCTTGATTTTCAAGGCAAGACGTATGTCGGCCGGGCGATGGACACCGATATTATCAAAGCAAGCGGCCAGGCTTTTCTGAACGGCGTTAACGCCGTTATTCTGGATCAGAAGGAGAGCGTTCAAGCTTTTTGAGTTAGGTTTTCCAATCAAAACTGCCCCTCCCAGTCTAATTTTAGGATGGGAGGGCCTTCCAGCGGGATGACACTTGGACCGAAGGGCCCCAGGAGGGCGGGATGCAGCCGAAGATCAACAAAGGAGTTCGCCGATACATCGGCTGAACTCTTTTGTTTTGCGCGGAGAAAACCTTGCCAAAAATCTGGTGACTGTTATTTTAGCGTTTGTGGGAGCTGCCGCCAATAAAGATTACATAAATATAGTTATGTTAACTTAAAAAACAGGAGGGATGCATCGCGCATCGCCTCCTGCTTATTAATGCTCGTGAAGTTGGGAAAGAGCCACGTTCTTCTCATTTTCCGGCTCGTCCAAAGGATAGATTCTGGCGGTTTCGTTTTTTTCGTCCACATGCTGAATATAAATCGGAACCCCATCGCAGGTTACGTTTACCATCGTCGGCGAAGCGACGATTTCTTTAGCGCGTTGACTGTTCATACTAAAGACCTCCTGGAATGCAAAATATCACAAACTTGGGGAATAGGCTTCAATCATACATAAGTTGCCCTCGCCATAGCGATGTTATGCAAACTCAAAACAAAACACTTGACCTACCTACCGAAGGTATGTAAAATTTGAGATACCTACCGAAGGTATGAAATATTCCCGTCAAACTCACGTTAAAGAAAGGACTTCAACCAAGATGAACCATACGCGAAAAGAAATCATCATCACATTAGCCGTAAATGTTGTACTGCCCTATCTGATTTACACTCTGCTCATTAAACATACCGGCAGTTTATGGGCGCTATCGGCCGCCTCCGTCGTTCCGCTGGTTGATTCGCTGTACAGTCTGATTAAAACGCGAAAAGCGGATATGTTTTCCGCCTTTATTTTCATCGGCCTGATCTTAGGCGTTGCTGCCGTGCTGCTTGGCGGGGACGAGAGGTTTATTTTGCTGAGGGAATCGTATGTAACGGGAATCATGGGACTCCTATTTTTGCTCTCTTTGCTTCTTAAGCGCCCGTTAATTTATTATTTTGCCGAGCGGTTTACGGGGCGGGATGCGAATATGGAAGAAAAGTGGAGACATTTGCCCAGGTTCCGCCATACTTTCCGGCTGCTTACCGCCGTGTGGGGGGTTGCTCTTGTGCTGGAAGCCGTTGTCAAAGTGGGGTTGGTGTACATTTTATCCGTTCCGTCATTTCTGGCGGTGTCGCCGTTTGCAAGTTATGGCATCGTGGGTGTGACGATTTGGTGGACCGTTCGTTACGTAAAGCGGGTGAAGAAGCAGGCCTCTCCGGGACTTCAACCGTCGGAATAAACACCGCTTATGAATTGGAGGTATTTGACCATGCATGATAAAACGATGAACCCTACGCTCAAGCTGCTGCTGGAGACGGCGGAAGAAATGATTTTGGAAAAAGGCTGCCGGGCCGCCACGCTGCAGGATATTGCCGTCCGGAGCGGGCTCACCAAAGGAGCGATTTATCATTATGTCAAAAGCAAAGACGAATTGTTCGCTTTAATCCTTGAATCCGGATTCGAGAAAACGAATGAGCTTTTTTTCGAATCGGTGGCTCAAGCCGCCGGCAAACCCGCCGAAATCCAGGGACCGCTGAACCTGGTGTCCGGCAGGATGCAGCATGCCGCCAGTCCGGACAGTGTTTCCAACCTGATCTTCATATACTTGCTCAGCCAAAGAGATAAACCCGCCGTGGACGACATTCTGCGGCGCTATCACGAAACCGCGATCCGCAATTCGGCAAGATGGATTGAAGTCGGCAAGCGGCATGGGGTTATTCCCGCGCACATCGACGCCAACAAGGTTGCGCAGCTATTTGCCACGTTGAAGTACGGCTTGCAGGTTCAACAAATCGTTACTCCCGATGACGAAGTATTAAGCGACCGGGACATCTATGAGTTTATGCTGAACGCGTTGAGCTGAGCGCTTTTTGGAAATATCCCCCGCGCGAAGGCGGGGGAATGGATTAAAAGGCGTGATCGTGATCGTTATTCATCTTGAAATCCGCCTATATAAGCGTATTTTATTTCACGGACATGAATCCGCTGCGTTCCGTCCGGAACCTCCAAGACAAGGGGAGAATTGCATTCCGCACAAAGCAGTTGCCTGCCGATCGGGGAGATAAAAGAGATCCGGTTGTTGTCGGGGTCGCTTTCCGTGGGATAGACCACAGTGAACAGGTCCGTTGAACCGTCTTCCTCAAACTCCACTTTTACGCCACTTCCAATCAGAACGACCTGATGGAGCATATCTTGCAGCGCAGTATCATCGGCCGCTAGCATGGATATCAATCGGGCGGTGTATTTTTGCAGGAGGTCGTCTATCATTTTCCGATCGCGGCTTGGCATTCCGTATAGATAAGTATCCGCAAAAAAAGGGTACTGTTCGTCAAAAAATACGAGCTGGTTCACCAAATGCGTTCTGGTTCCGTCGAGGGCTTTAAAACTAGGGCTCATAGTAGATATCACCCCCAACTTGTTTTTCCCAACCAAGCGTGACCATGTCAATGGTTCTCATACAAGCAGTCCTCCTTAAAGAAAATAAGCCCGCAAGGGGCTTACACTCAGTATAACATCTTTCCTGATTATGGTCATCCGAAGGTATTCGCATGATTGGTTTAAATTGTTTACATACAAATCTATTGAACTTATATTTATTATGTAGTGCAACTAATATGGGGTGAGGAGGAGTTGGCTTTATGCAGTTGGGGTACAAGTCATTCGGCAAGTTTTTTGCGGCCGCTGTCATTGCGGCCGGACTTACGACCGGTACGGCCTGGGGAACAGTCAGTGCAGCCGAAAACGCAAACGGTTCGGGGGAATTCCAGCTTAGGGTGTTACATACGAATGACACGCATGCCCATCTGGACAATATCGGCCGCCGCGTCACGGCCGTACAGGAAGCAAGAACGGGGAATACCCTGCTGCTGGATGCGGGCGACGTCTTTTCGGGAACGCTCTATTTTAATCAGTTTAGCGGCCTCGCGGACCTGTATTTTATGAACGCAATGAAATACGATGCCATGACGTTCGGGAACCATGAGTTTGATAAAGGTCCTGCGGCCTTGGCCGAATTTGTGAAGCAGGCCAAGTTCCCGTTCGTAAGCGCGAACCTCAATTTCGGCACAGAGCCGGCATTAAGCCCCATGGCGAACAGCGGGCTAGGAAAACCCGGGGAAGAAGGGAAGATTTATCCGGCCGTGATCAAGGAAATCGGCGGCGAGAAGGTGGGGATCATCGGCCTAACCACGCCGGAATCCTCCGTGCTCTCTTCGCCGGGGCCCAACATTAAGTTCAATGATGAAGTGGAAAGCGCGCAAAAGCAGGTGGATGCGCTGGAAGCGGAAGGCATCGACAAAATTATCGTATTATCGCATCTGGGTTATACGGTCGATCAGGAGCTGGCGGAAGCGGTTGATGGCATCGACATCATCGTCGGCGGCCACTCCCATACGCAGCTCGATGTTCCCGAAGTGCGCCACGCCGATACGGAGCCGACGCTGATCGTACAAACGGGCGAATATGACGAGCATTTGGGCCAACTGGATGTGACGTTTGACGACAAGGGCGTACTGAAGGAATGGAACGGCCGCTTGATCGACCTTAATGCCAAGGATGATGCCGGCAATTATGCCATTAAGGGCAATGCGGAAGCGGAAGCCAAGCTGGCCGAATACGCCGCCCCCCTAGAAGAACTGAAAAAAACCGTTGTCGGCGAGTCGGACGTTCCCCTAGACGGTGAACGCAACAGCGCGCGCAAGCAGGAGACGAACCTGGGCGACCTGGTGGCCGACGGCATGCGGTCGAAAGTGATGAGCATCGTCAAGGAACCCGGTGTCAAAGGATATGTGACGATTCAGAATGGCGGCGGGATTCGCGCTTCGATCGATGCCGGCGACATAACGCTCGGCGAATTGCTGACGACGATGCCGTTCGGCAACAATCTGACCGCGCTCAAGATGACCGGCGATGAAATCATAGCGGCGTTGGAGAACGGCGTAAGCGGCGTCGAAAACGGTGAAGGGCGGTTTCCGCAGGTTTCGGGCATGCGCTTCTACTATGATTCGACCAAGCAGCCTGAAGTCGTCGATGATGTGACCGGGGAGAAAACGCAATCCGGACAACGCATCGTGAAAGTACAAATTCAAAATGAAGACGGCACGTACGCCGACATCGATCCGAAGGCTTATTATATCGTGGCCACCAACTCCTATATGGCCGGCGGCGGAGATTTCTACAACTCGATGAAGCAGGCCAAGGACGACGGCCGTTTCTACGAGCTGAATCTGGTCGATTATGAAGTGTTCCGCGAATACCTGGATAAAGCGGGTACGGTCAACCTGAAGGCGGAAGGCCGCATCACCGATTTGAAAGGAGCGGCGCTTCCGGCCGAAGCAGGAAGCAGTGGCGAGGCCGGCGGGGAAGCGGCGGAGAATGTCGCTTCCCGGTTTACGGATATCGCTAACGATCCCAACAAGTCGGCGATTGCCCGGGCAGAGTCCGCGGGCATCATCAACGGTTACGGCGACGGCACATTCCGTCCGAATGGGCTCGTAACCCGCGCCGAATTTGCGGTGATGGTGAGCCGGGCCTTCAATCTGGGCGACGCGGCAGCCGAAACCGGATTTTCCGATGAAGACAGCATCGAGCCGTGGGCATTGCCTGCCGTTTCCGCGCTTAAGCAAGCGGGGTATACGGACGGTTTCGCCGACACCGCTTTCCGGCCTGAACAAAACTTGATCGTCAAAGAGGCTGCAGCCGTAATTTCCGCGGCGTCGGGGAAGGCTTTAAGCGGGTTGGAACTGAAAGAAAACGCACAAGTCACCCGCAGCGATTTGGTGCTGATGATTATGTCCGCGTTGAATGAATAGGCCGGCATGTCCGATGAAAGCTCAAAACCGTTCCACATATACTGTGGGGCGGTTTTTTCGTTATGTTATTTATGATGCATGATGAGCCGTAACGAAATGACGCTTTGCTCCATATGATGAAGAGACTGAGGAAATGGTTATTTACCTAGCCCGAAAAACAGTTCGGCTTTAAGCTGCGGGACGAAGTGGAGGAAGAAGGTGTTTAACTGATGCCTGCAATCGTTGGAAATGTAAAGATTATTAACATCAGCTCCGGTGGAGTGGTGCAATTTGGCGATACGCTGGTTATCTCCCCGCAGACGGCCACGAAAACATTTGCGGGCTCGGGATCGTTTAATACCGGGGATTTTCCGGTTACGAACAGCGGCTTGAGTACGACCCTAACCATTGACCCCGCTGTTGTCGATAGTTCGGTCACCAAGGGAGGGACCTTAGCCTAATGATACATGTTCAGCAGACCATTTCGATTCAGTGCCTTCGGATTAACGGAATTTCAAATTCTTCAGTTTTGCAAATCGGAACAGCCGGGATCATAAAATCGTTATCCAATCTGTACAATACCGGAGGGTTTACGGGTCCCGCCCCGGAGGCAGCCCCAACCGCTCCTGCTGCTTTGCCGGGACCGGTGGTCCCTTTTGCCACCGGGCGGTAATAACCGATTTTGAATGCCAATGCGGAAGGTGTGAAAAAGATGAACGAAAAAATTCGCTTGGATGTTACAAACGATAAAATCATGGTAGACAACATGAAGATCGTGGCAGTGGGCAGTTCATCGGTCGTTTTGATTGGGGACACCGGTTCTATTCGGCTCTCCTCCATATTTGACACTCCGCCGGAATCCCTCATTATCGGGCCGCTTGTGCCTTTTGCACGGTAGACATGATGCGGATATCCTGCGTTAATCAGATGAAAGTCACCTTCGTAATTTATTCTTCTTTTGTACATGTGGGAGATGTCTGGGGAATCTTTCCGGATTCGCAAGTTTTCGCCTTGCAACGCCAAATTCCCGTCTTTTGGGGGGATGAGGGGAAATTGGAGAAGCTGCCCGTGTTCTTTCAACCGTTTCCCTCCCAAGAAATCAATGAGGAAGTCATTTTTACGCAAAAGAACAAAAGCCCCTGCATCAACGTGAACAATCTCTATATTTTGGGGATATCAACTTCCTCCGGGCTGCAAATCGGCAATACCGCCATACTTGACGCGAAGAATCGCACCAAGCACATCAGGCATCTTATCCCAAGAGATTAATTGAACCGGTCTGATGATCCCTCCCATGTAGCTAATTTATTGCAAGACGGGCGATGGATTGGCATACATTGATAAAGAAAAAGAAAGGAGGAGGGGCATTTGTCGGGACATCCCCCCAATCATTGGCTGGATCAAATCAATCATGCCTTGCGCTGGCAGTACGATAAATTGTTTCAATTGGAAAACGATATTTCGGCGCTGAAGAAGCAGTTTGAGGCTTTGCAATCCATGCCGAGACAACATGTTGAAAAGATAGATTACAATTTTGAGCAGTTGAAAGTAGAAAATCTGAACGGCACCCTCATTATCGGAATCAGTCCTAATGATCAAGGAACGATTGAAGATCTATCGGTAGCCGGCAAACAAACGGAGGACGTTTCGTTTGGCCAGGACCCTGACGATCCGAGCAAATCGTCCGTCCAAACGATCAAAGTCGAAGTGCAACGATACATAAAAGAGGACATCGCCTCCTTGCTGGCCGAGAAAGCTAATCACCGCAATATGACCCTCACGGCCGAACAGCTGCAAAACATCATGGACGATATGATCCGGCAAGTCGAGGACCGGCTTGCCTTTTATATGGCTCAATTGCAAGAGGGGGCAAACGGTCATGAACAGCATGAACAGGTTGAGCGGCGTTTAAAGGATGATCTGCTGCAAGCGACGGATAAATATATCGATTACTTTCACCAACTGGGGGGTTCGTAACCCAGCGGGGGACCGGTTCGCCCCTGAAAACTGTGGCGATGCCGCGGGATGCCTGTCACGGTGATATAATATTGGCCTCTAAATTCGAACGGCTCGTCATCCACAACATCGTCAACCCAATGAAAATGTGATCCGTCAGGTAAATAAACGGGCGGTCCGGTGTAGCCGTTAAATCGATGGAAATGTTGATCCCGGGTGTAAGTGATTCCTTGGAAACGATGAAAGTGGCAGTCACTTGGGCCTCCATTAACAGGATAAGTAAAAAACCGGACATTATGACGATGGCCTAAATTGATGGATGTCGATCCATAAAACGCATGCGCATGCGCCTGACAATTTGTCGCAAACATCGGTACGCTTCCTTTCTTGTGATGTAAGGCTTTCTTAAAAAGGATTACGCTGCTTCGTTCGCTCATACAATTTATTGATACGGGGAGGAGGGGAATTATATGCGAAGTTCGCCGGCGGAGGCGGCCCAGACGTTTGTGTCTCAGCATTATCCCGATTGCATGTTAGCGGTATTGGGCGGCAGCGCCAGCATAAACCAGCATGACGCGGCTTCGGATTTGGATATCGTTGTTTTTGAAAAGGAGGACCCGGGTTATTTTCATAGGGTAAGCTCTTTCATGGATTGGATCATCGAGTGTACGGTACTTACGCCGGAAAATTACAGGGAATACTACGATTTAGGGGTGCAGACCGCCAACCCCACGTTGCAGAGACTGGTAGCCGGAGGCGTTGTTTTGGTTTCGCGGGAAAGCGGCCTGGAATTTATCGAAGAAGCAGAAAACGATCTGCAGTATGGCCCGATGCCTTGGTCGCAAGCAGAACTGGATTTCGCCAGATACCAGATTTCCGAAAAAATCACGGATTTGCAGGGCCAAGTTCCACGCTGCGAAAAATGGTTTGTGGCCAGCAAGCTGCTTATTTTATTTAGCGAGTTTCTGCTGCGCGCCAACCAACAATGGCTTGGGGAAGGGAAACACTTATTCCGGTATTTGCAAAAGTACGCTCCTGAAACGGCGGGGGAATTGGAGAAAGGGCTGGAAACGCTGTATCTTCGGGACGATCCGTGCGAACTCGTCAAGGTTTGCGGCCGGGCGCTGGAACCGTATGGAGGAACGCTGCTTGACGGGTATGAGGCATGAAACTTTGAAGTTAACTTGGGAACAACCGGATGAGAATGCCCCGTTGCGCTGTGCAACGGGGCATTCTCATCCAAACTTCTATTCCTCGTTTTCGCTTTCGACAAAGACATCGTGAAAGTTTTGGGACTCCGGCATCTTAGGCATCTGGATCTCCAAAATGCCTTCCTTGTATTTTGCCCGGGTTTGTTTAGGGTTCACTTGTTTTTTGAGCTGGATTTCCTGTTTTTCCCCGGACGGCAAAACAATCCGCAGCTTGTTGCGATTTACCGAGATCTTTGTATGGTCTAATTCGAAATGGTCCGAAACAGGCAACCGGACAATTAAACTTCGGTGTGTTTCGTGAAGTTCATAATTCCCCGCATTGTCATGGAAGATAGGGATTTTAAAATCGGCTGGCATGGACTTTTGAAGCTGCTTTTGGACATAGTCGCCTACCCAGGAGAGATTTTTGGCGGGATTCGCCTGGGTGAAATTTTTCGGCAAAAACGGAAATTGCTCCAGCATTTTCTTTTCAAATTCTTCCCAGCTTGTCAAACCGCCCTTATTTCGCATATCGCATCACCTACATCTTTATATATCTAAATTTTATTCAGCGGAGCATGTTCATGTTCGAACGGTAGCAAGTGATGCGGAAAAACAGCGCGGACTTTTCCTTTATGCGGACCTTGCACCAAATGCCTATAGGCTGCATAGCCTAGGGTTGAATAGAGCGAGAGGGGAAGGTTAGTTTGCACTATGATTTCGATTTTTACGATCCGTTTCGCGTCTCTGCGGACCAAAATTTAATCCCTGATATCGTACGCGCCATAAACGGTGAATACAACGCGATCATCTGCTACGAACAATTGGCCGGCATGGCTCCGAATGAAGAGATAAAGAGGAGAATTATGGAAATCCGTCAAGACGAAATTCGGCACTATCACAGCTTCTTGCAACTCTATGCTTCGTTAACCGGCACGCAAGCGACTCCGCGGCAAACGGAACGGTGCCCGGCCGATTACCGGTCGGGAGTGATCGGCGCTTTTTTGGATGAGCAAAAAACGGTTGACCAGTACCTGGAAATCGCAGATAAAGCGCACGATCCCTATATCAAGGAACTATTTAAACGTACGGTTTCCGATGAACAAAATCATGCTGTCTGGTTTTTGTATTTTATGGTGGGCGGGAAAAAGTAAAAAGCGAGATTAGAACCCGACTGGTATCAGGGAACTGGTCGGGTATTTATTTACAGGTTGCCACATTTCAATGTAAGCGATATACTATAATTACCCAGGTAAAATATTCCAACACCGTGGCTCCATAACTTCGTTCATATTTAAAATCATTTTGGAGGTGTATTATGAAAAAGAAGTCCTGTTTTACACTGGTGACCACATTTGCGTTTTCTTTGATTTTTTCTGTAAGCGCTTTAGCGGGGAGTGTGTTCTGGGAACCATTAAGTTATTTTAATCCGAGTACATGGGAAAAGGCAGATGGGTATTCCAATGGGGGGGTGTTCAATTGCACATGGCGTGCCAACAATGTTAATTTTACGAATGATGGAAAGCTCAAGCTGGGCTTAACGAGTTCTGCGTACAACAAATTTGACTGCGCGGAGTACCGATCAACGAACATTTACGGATACGGCCTGTACGAGGTCAGTATGAAGCCAGCCAAAAATACAGGAATTGTCTCATCCTTTTTCACGTATACAGGACCTGCTCATGGCACACAATGGGATGAAATAGATATCGAATTTCTAGGAAAAGACACGACAAAAGTGCAGTTTAACTATTATACCAATGGGGTTGGCGGTCATGAAAAGGTTATCTCTCTTGGCTTTGATGCATCAAAGGGCTTCCATACCTATGCTTTCGATTGGCAGCCAGGGTATATTAAATGGTATGTAGACGGTGTTTTGAAACATACCGCCACCGCGAATATTCCGAGTACGCCAGGCAAAATTATGATGAATCTATGGAACGGAACCGGAGTGGATGACTGGTTAGGTTCTTATAATGGAGCGAATCCGTTGTACGCTGAATATGACTGGGTAAAATATACGAGCAATTAATATGATTGCAGCTGGGCATGAGCTTTTTAGTCCAGCTGCAGGATTTTTTATAATTACGTAAAATAATAATTTGACGAATAATTATAAATGAATTATGCTTGGTTTAGGAGGTGACGAACCGACATGGATAAAACGTTAAAAGCGCATTATATGAACCGTATCGATGAAAAGCTAAGTGAGCTGCCTTGGTACGTGACCGAATACATAGATAGCCGCAAACGCAAATTGTCGCCGACGACGCTGCTGAATTACTGTCATGATTTCATCATCTTTTTTGACTGGCTGATTGCCGAAAAGTTCGCAGCCGCAAGCCGCAAAGACGTTGAATTACCCAGCTTGGAAAAATTGACGGTTCGCGAGATCGAAAATTTTCTTTCCCATCTGGAGTACCGTTTGGGAAACAACAAATATACGATCAACCGCAAACTGTCCGCGTTAAAATCGTTGTTCGATTATTTGCAAAACAAAGCAGAAACCGACGATTTACAGCCGTATATTCAGCGTAATGTTATGGCCAAAATAGAATTTAACGCCGTTAAAGAAAGCCAGGAAACGATGGCCAACCGGATTGAAGGGAAAATTTTGCGAGACGATGATTTCGAACGGTTCCGGCAGTTTGTGGCGTATGATTTTGGCGCGCAAAACAAAGACAACAAGCGGATTTTTCGTTTCCATGAGTTTAACCGCGAACGAGACACCGCCATCGTGTCCTTGATACTTGGATCCGGACTACGCTTATCGGAAGTTGCGGGAACCGACATCGGCGATCTGGACATGAACAAAGGATTGGTCCGGGTAATCCGCAAAGGAAATAAAGAACAATACGTGTATTTTAGCGAACAAGCTTTAGCGGACCTGGAAAATTACCTAAGCATCCGGGAAGCAAGATATGCGCCGGACAAATCGGAAAGTTCCTTGTTTTTGGCGGCGCCAATCGGCCGCAAAGGCACAAACCGCCGGCTGACGCCAAGAGCCATTGAGAAGCTGATCGAAAAATATGCGGCAGCGTTCGGCAAACCGGCGTTAACGGTACACGCGTTAAGACATTCTTTTGCGACACGTTATCATCAAGAAAACAACGACGTACCGAGACTAAAAAACCAACTGGGCCATTCATCAATCCAAACTACGATGATTTATACGCATTTAACGGATGAAGAGATGCGAAAAGCCGTAAATAATATGGATAAGTAAAAAGCAGATAAATCAGATCAAAGAGCCGGGTTGGGCCGGTTCTATATTTTAATAACACTACTTATTCACAAAACTCGTATTTTGTACATATGTATTTGTGAAGACTGAAAGCCTTTTTTATTCTAGCGAACTATTTAAATATAGTTCGTAGTTTGACTTAGCTCTTACATCCCATTTTGGTAATAAGTTCATTTTATCATCGATAAGGCTTATGCACTATATATTCTGGAAATAATTTGTTTAATACTATCGAACTGAATTTATTTATCACTTCTCTTAGTCTTGTCCTTTTCGGCAATCGGTCAGTTCTTGTCCTCGACTCGGGACAAGAACTTGTACTGATAAAATAAAATAGCCTCTAAAATAGCGACTTTCAATGGGACTATGTACTTGTCCTCCGACATAATCGTACAAGGTCTATTCATCCATCTATCCCGTTTCCGTGATATTTGGTGTCATAGCGCTATCGTCCCCGTTAGTTGAAGATTCGGGTGCCCATGTGGCAATACCATCTCTTGGAGTAGCAACCACAAGCCAATTATCTCTAGTATACTCTGCATCATCTCCAGCTTGCCAGCACTCATATTTTTCATGATGTCCATTAACAAAGAGTATCTGCCCTGACTAGATTGAATTACATATCTATATAAGTTATTTTTTCACTTTACGTTTGGGTTTCGTCAGGTCAAAACTATGTTTTACCATATCGTGAAGATCATCCTCCGGAAGGTTTCCATCTAAGATAATCGTATTCCAATGCTCTTTACTCATATGATATCCCGGCTTAACTTCTTTAAATGCGTTTCGAAGGAAATCAGATCGATCAGGATCACATTTCAGGTTAACGCAAAGATGATCATCTTTTTCAAATATTAACGCAAAGATCTTCTTGTTTCCTTTGTGGCGTATAGCTGTCCAACCTTCTCCAAAAGGATGATCCTCATATGAGGCTGGATAAGATAAACAGTATTCTACGATTTCTTCTAATTTCATTTTGGTATTCTCCTGTCTGTAAAGCTATTCATGATTGTTGTTTTTCTTGTGCCATGCTGCAATTTCTTCCATCCTTTGTTTAATTTTGAATTCAGACCCCTGTGTTGTCGGATGGTAGTATTCGCGTCCGATCAGGGAATCTGGCATAGTCTGCATCGTTGTTAGCTTTTCTTCTGTGTCATGGGCGTACTGATACCCTTTACCATAGTTCAGCTCTTTCATAAGCTTCGTTGGAGCGTTCCGAAGTTGCAAAGGAACAGGTTCACTCATGGAATGTAGGGCATCTTTTTTCGCATAGCGGTAAGCCAAGTAAGCGGAATTCGATTTGGGAGCCAGGGTCAGATATATAACGGCTTGTGTTAGATGTACATCGCACTCTGGCATTCCTATGAATTGACATGCCTGAAACACCGAAACAGCGATTTCTAAAGCCCTATTGTCTGCCAAACTCACGTCCTCACTTGCAAACCTAACTAGCCTACGAGCAATAAATAAAGGATCTTCACCTGATTCCAACATTCGAGACAACCAATAAATAGATGCATTTACATCACTATTTCGCATCGATTTATGCAATGCGGAAATAATATTATAGTGTTCTTCTCCATCTTTATCATACAAAAGTGATTTTCGATGAATAATTTGTAGCAGCCCTTCTTTGCTAATTTCAATATATTCACCTTGTTTCTCTCCGTTAAGCACAGCCATTTCTAAGGTGTTTAATGCCACCCTGGCATCTCCATTTGAATATTCTGCGATAGCAGAAAGTACGCCCTCTTCTAAACCTATCTTTTGTTCTCCGTATCCTTTAGGATCCAAGATCGCTTTTTTTAATAATTCAACAATATCTTCACTGCTTAGTTGGTGAAGTACAAAAACTTTGCTACGAGATAACAAGGCTGAGTTAACTTCAAACGATGGATTTTCGGTTGTCGCGCCGATGAGAATAATGCTCCCTTTCTCCACATACGGAAGAAAAGCATCCTGTTGTGCCTTATTAAACCTATGAATTTCATCAATGAATAATAGGGTTTTCTCCCCTAATTTCCTGTTTTCCTCAGCTTCTTTCATTATATTTCGGATTTCTTTAATACCGCTAGTTACTGCACTAAAATCAATAAACTTAGACTTGGTTTGATTGGCAATGATTTTAGCTAGTGTTGTTTTGCCAACACCTGGTGGACCCCAAAATATCATAGAAGACACTTGATCATTTTTGATCATATCTTGCAGAACTTTTCCAGGGCCAAGTAAATGTTTTTGACCTATAAAGTCTTCCAACGATTGAGGACGCACACGATTGGCCAATGGTCGATCATGTTCATTATCAAATAATGTTCCTTGTATCACAGTATCACTCCCTTTTGTAGAACAAATCATTAAAGGTTCTGCTTTCGGAATTCTACAGGCGAATAGCCAGTTTCCCTTTTGAAAAATTTACTAAAGTGAGTAGTTTCTTGAAAGTTCAGCATTTCTGCAATGTCGCTAATCAAGTAATCTGTATGCATTAATAAACGTTTAGCTTCGAGACTAATTCGAGCTGATATGAAAGCTTTAGCACTTATTCCAACAGCTGCGACCGTAACCCGTGTTAATGTTTTTTCTGTGCAATTTAAAAGGGCGGCATAGTCACTAACATGATTTAACTTGGCATAATTTTTCTCCACTAATTCTTGAAATTTTAAAAACTTTTGTGAGACCTGAGAAGTAGTAGGGATATTTTTTTGTTTATGGATAATGTTGAGCCAGGCTACGAATGCATAAAGCTGATAGCGTAACAACATATGAACATCCTCTTTGGCTACTTGAATTAAAGAATCTTGAACCATTTGCTCTATTAAAGTGATTGCCCGATGCAGCTCTGTATTATTTAAAGTCAAACTATGAGGCGCTCTTCCAATATCAAACGTTAAATTCAGTTCACTCAACGTAAGTGAAGCAGGAAGAAGGAATTCTTCACGGAATAGAATAACCCATCCGTCCCAGTTTTCAAGGATGCATGTTCTTGTCCATTTCGGTAAAGGATATATGTTCTTGTCCTTCGATTTGGACAAGAACATATATCTATAAATAAAAAAAACGCGATTTACGTGGATTCTAATGACTACATATTCTTGTCTTTTGACATTTAGTGGCATACATTATATTCCCCATTTTTGCAGATGCAAAAAAATAAGTTGTGTTTTTACATTTACAAATTTACTACTGTTCAAGTCCTTCAAAATTGCATCGCCAATCGGACACCCACGCGGGAAAATACCCTAATCGGTGAAAATGGTCCACGGAGCCCGTGGACCACTGCTTCTTCTGATTAGAGTCTAGCCGTCGAGCAGCGTCATCTGTTCTTTCATATAACGCGTGCCGTGAACGACATTCTTGGGACTGACCTGATCGATTCGTTCGAGGTCCTCCTTCATGAGAAGGATATCAGCCGCGGCCGCATTTTCCTCCAGGTACTTGATACGCTTCGTACCCGGGATAGGCAGCGCCCCGTTGGCAATCGTCCAGGCAATGGCCAATTGGGATGGTGTACAGTTCTTCTCCATCGCGATCTCCTTAATCTTGCCGACAACCTCAATGTTCTTCCGGAAGTTGTCTCCTTGGAACCGCGGCATCCATCTGCGAAGATCGTCGGCGGCCAGATCCTCGAAAGTGCGAAGCTCGCCGGAGATAAAGCCCCTGCTCAGTGGACTGTAGGCCACATGGGTAATCCCCAGCTCTCTTACGGTCGGGAGTATCTCCTCTTCGATGTCACGGCTCCAGAGCGAATACTCACTCTCTAGCACGGAGATCGGATACACGGCATGAGCGCGGCGAATGATGGAAGCGGAAGCCTCGGACAGGCCGAGCGCCCGAACTTTGCCTGCCTTGACCAAGTCTGCCATCGCTCCGACCGTCTCCTCTATCGGGATTTGCGGATCGACGCGGTGTTGGTAGTATAGATCGATGTAATCCGTATTCAAACGGCGAAGGCTATCCTCCACTGCTTTCTTAACGTAATCAGGATGGCCATTGATGCTCTCGTAATTTGGGGTGTACGAGAACTTGGTGGCGATAACGGCTTGCTCGCGGCGCCCTTGAAGAGCACGGCCGAGCAGCTTTTCGTTATGCCCGTTCCCGTACACGTCCGCGGTATCGAACATCGTGACGCCAATGTCCAAAGCGCGATGGATCGTTTGGATCGACTGTTCGTCGTTAGTCTCCCCGTAAATGCCTGGAGACATTCCCATAATTCCCAGTCCGATCGAAGAGACGAGGATATTGCTATTGCCCAAAATTCTTTGCTGCATTTGTTAATCCCTCATTCTATGTTTGTTGTCGCTCTGACTCCTCCATCTTGATTAACAACTGGCTCTCGGAAGGGATTCTCCCTTTTTCGATGTCTTCGTATATCGACAGTTTGTTATTGACGGCGTCGAGCGCTTTGGCCAATTCGTTCTGGCGGCGAAATAAATCTTCCTTGTACTGGTTCAAGATCGCTTTGCGCTGTGGAATCGTGGAATCACCATCGAGCGCAAGATCCACCATCTCCTTCAGCAACGACAGCTTCATCCCTGTCGCCCGGAAACATGTCATCAGCCGGATCCAATCTAGGTGATCTTGTTCGAACAGTCGATTCCCGTTCTTATCTCTCTTAATGTAAGGGAGCAATCCCTCCTTCTCGTAAAAACGAATCGTATGAGCCGGGCAACCAAGCCGCTCTGAAGCTTCTTTGATCGTGAATGCCATTGGCCGGATCGCTCCTTATCGGTTATTTTCAGACGGAATCGGCTGGTTCTTCCTCATCCTAAACCTTAAAGTACACTTTAAGGCAAGCGTTATTTTGGGAGACAGCTGTTAACGTCTGAACTACTGGTTATCATTATAATGCCCATCATTGACCCTATTTAGGGGGCTGTGAAAACTGGAGCTATAATAGAGGCACCTTCGGCGTTAAAATACACACAATGTTCGTTCCAATATCGTTTATTTTCGAATCCTTCTTGCTTACTCAATGGACACTTCGTGTATCTGAGTGTTCTACCAAACAAAAGTCGGCACTAAACAGAGAAAAAGGCAGCCGGATTAAATACTCGCTGCCTAAACTAAACTGCCAGTTAGCTCAATGAAGCATCTTCAGTCTACAACTTTATTTTTCAGTCTAGAACTTTATTTTCTTCTGACAGACAATTGATTGCAGGGCAGTACCGTTCGATTTAACAAACCAAAGTTAGGTTTACTCATTTATATACTTTTCAAATTCGCTTTTCAGCCAATACTGATTCTGATACGCAATATACTGTTCCATCCGTATCAGTAATTCGACCAACTCCGGCTTAGTGAGCTGCATATAGCGCTGTCGAACTCGATCTATGTCACGAGTTTGACGAAAAATATCCCCAGGCCTGAACCGATGCGCTCGCGTTAGCCAGGCGTGGCATACGAACAACGACATTTTGACAACAGGAGGCTATGTTGCTGGCGGAGCGAAAGACGGCTTACCATTACTGCACTTCATGATCTTTACTTAGCCCGTAACTGCCTCCGATGACGAACACGACATGGCTCCGTAGGTGCCCGAGCTGGTCGATCTTGACGTGAGGATACGCTCGCCCTCCCCCTTCACCTGAATAACCTTCTGCATCGCTGAAGTTATCAGGCACCTTCTCATCCGCCACCTCAATCATTTTTAACATAGTTTCTCCATCGGTGTGGTCTTGACATGTCCTTGTACTTTTTGCTATTGTTAATAGACCAGTTTATATAATTTTTTGGGGATATTGTTATATAGAATGGTCTACATATTTTTTTTCAAAGGGGGTCCATTAACAAACTGATCGGGCATTTGCGTAAAATTTAAATTAGAGCATGCGAACGACGTTTTTGCCAGCGGAAGCCTTGACGTTAGAACCAACGGGTCTTGTCACGATCTTTACTGAAGCCGGTAGACTGGAGAGGCTAGAGAAAACAACCCCGAATTTTTAGCAAAATTGGGTAATGATTATGATATTTCCAGCTTGTAATCTATAGACCGGTTGATATCTTTGGGGGTGGGAAAATGAAGAACGAGAAGTTAAATACAAAGGACGTTATTTTAAATACGGCTACCTGGTTATTTGCTAAGCATGGTTACCACGGAACGGGTTTGAATCAAATCATTAAAGAAAGCGGCGCGCCAAAAGGATCTTTATATTATTATTTCCCCAAAGGCAAAGAAGAGCTGGCCATTGCGTGTGTCAAGCTGACCCAGTCCAACTTACAAAGTAAGCTTCAGGAACTGATGTCGAGATTCGCTAAGCCGCAAGACTTCTTGCGCGCTTTCATTCTTAATATAGCAGACCGGATGGATGGTTTTGGAACCGATAAATTCGTTCCATTCGGCTTCTGGGCTGCTGCAGAGACATCTTCTGTGAGCGATTCTCTTCGAGATGCCTGTCAGGCCGCCTTAGCAGAGTGGAAAGATACGTTATCCAATAAACTCGTCGACACTGGGATTACAAAGGAACGCGCAGTCGAAATGGCCGAAATTTCTGTATGCTTGATTGAGGGAGCTACCATTATGTCGGTAGTCGAACGCAATTCCAGAGCGATGCGACGAGCTGCCAAGCATATTTCTGCGATTTTGGAGGAATAGCGATAATCGTATTGATCCAGGCAAGGGTTCGTGCCCTTTGTCGTCGCGAAATTATATAGAACGGTCTATATAGTACTTATCAATATATAGTTAAGGGAGAGGAAATCATGCAAGCTTCAGCAACAACAGGCAAAGAATTTGAAGAAACAAAAAAGAACGTTAAGATCTTCCCTATTGTAGTTGCATTTTTATTAAGTGGATTTATTGGATTGTTCGGCGAAACAGCTCTAAATGTTGCATTGACCGATTTAATGCAAGTGTTTAATATTGGATCAGCTACAATTCAATGGTTGACTACGGGTTATTTATTGACACTGGGGATTCTCGTCCCATTATCAGGATTATTGAATCAACGCTTCACAACGAGACAGCTTTTTATCACGGCGCTTATTTTTTCAATTATAGGAGCCTTAATTGGAGCACTAGCACCAAGCTTTGCTGTACTTATGGTGTCTCGTGTTGTTCAAGCCATTGGTACAGCGCTATTATTGCCGCTTATGTTTAATACGATACTCATTATTTTCCCGATCGAAAAACGTGGCGCTGCAATGGGCATGGTTACTCTCGTGATTCTGTTTGCCCCAGCAGTCGGACCTTCTATTTCTGGATTGCTAGTAGAAACATTAAGTTGGCACTATATCTTCTGGATTTCACTTCTTTTCCTTGTGATCGCGCTTATTATCGGGATCTTTAAGATGCAGAATGTTTCTAAAACAAGCAAGCCCCGAATTGATTTGCTCTCCATGTTGTTATCGACGGTTGGTTTTGGAGGGATTGTTTTCGGCTTCAGTAGTGCAGGTGAAGGGGGAGGCGGATGGACAAGCTCCACAGTAATCGTTTCTTTAGCGATTGGTGTCATCGCCCTGACTCTGTTCTCGATTCGTCAGTTAAGAATGACATCACCATTGCTTGATTTGCGCGCTTTTAAATACCCCATGTTTACAATCGGAGCGCTGATGGTCGGCCTGTGCATGATGGTTATTCTCTCTTCCATGCTTGTTCTCCCGATGTATTTGCAAACAGCATTAGCGTACTCCACTCTCAGTGCAGGTCTGATTCTGCTGCCAGCTAGCACAATTAACGGAATCCTTGCTCCAATTATGGGAAAATTGTTCGACAAATACGGGCCAAAGTGGATTGTCTTGCCAGGTGTAATCTTTGTTTCAGCTGCACTATGGATGTTTTCCACAGTAACCCTGACTTCAACGGTCACTTTCATTATCGCTGTTCATATCGTGATGATGATTGGTGTTTCGATGATTATGATGCCTTCTCAAACGAATGGACTCAATCAGCTTCCACCCAATCTTTATCCGCATGGTACGGCAATCATGAACACATTGCAGCAAGTTTTCGGTGCGATAGGCACGGCTGTCGCTGTCAGCGTGATGAGTAATGGATCTGAAAAGTTTATGAAAAGTGCTGAAAATCCAAGCGATCCGACGATTGTACCGGCTGCATTGACTGCCGGTGTGCACGATGCATTTATTTTCTGTATGATTATTGCACTGATCGGACTCGTACTTTCCATTTTTATTAAAAGAGTAACGATTGCAAAAAGATAGAAAACATCTTTAAGAATGTAAATTGCAGAGTTAGTTTTAGGCGGTTAGTAGTAGAGCCCGGAATAGACAAGTTTCTGCTTCATAATAAAATGAACGGCGCTGACGAACGCCTTCCTTTTGTAGGACTGCTTGCCCTAAAAGAAAATAATCCGACAAGCGAAGTAAATCAAGCTTGTTGTAATGCGTTTGCGAATTACATTTATAGTGAGCTGAAATAAAACCTAACAACTCGAAAAAGCCACCGATGCAATGGGTGGCTTTTCGTTTACTCAATTATGTTAATACTAAGCGCTTTTCCTACTTTGAATGTGAAGTACAAACCGGACATCATTATTCGATAGATTGGTTAGTCCGACATGTATTCGAACTGTTCGCATCTGATCATATTGATAAAACAGTTCCTTGCACACCTGGAACACCTTATGGGTAAGGTTGGTTGGCGTGTCGATTGTCTTCTCCCGGCTGAAGCCCCCTCCGCCCTCGTCGTCCGAGTAACCGATGGCCAAGGACACAGTGCGGCCGTTCATATTCACTTCCCTGGCGCGCCGGCAGACTTCTTCCGCTTGGTCAAGAATGACGGTGATAATCTCTTCACGCACGTTATAATCCCGAAGCAGTGTAATTCCGGAGCCGAACTATCGCGTGGCGAGCCATTTCTGGCTTGTCATACGGGTTGGTTAGGTCTATGCCCTGGGCGTGATATACCATCTGTTTCCCAATGATTCCAAAACGAGCCTTCATCGCAGGAAGATTGGCTTTGGCCAGCTCGTTGAAGCTATTCCATCCTAAAAACAATCTTTGTTCCCGTCTCCTGGTCGCTGAATGGCTTCCTATACTCTTACACGGGTAGTGGTGGAGAAATTACATAATTGGTTGAAGCATGACCTGCGTGGCTACCACCATGAGTCATGCGGCAATCACATTGTTTCCAATTTGCAATTCAAAATGGCCGCGAGGCTTAGAGATGGAGCATACCTCTGACACATTCACATCCCAATCGATACTAAGAGTCACTACACTTGCGTTACTGTACTGCCTAATAATAGCTCAATGATCCATGCAAAAGAAGCAATCACACCGTTTTGCGAGGGCCGGTGGGATTGCTTCTTTTTCTCGCTTACTCTCTTTGTTTATTGTTGATGATATCTAAAGCACCGGTTTCGGGATTAATAACCAAGCCATGAACTGGAATGTCATTAGGGATTAACGGATGGTTTCGAATCACCTCTTGTAGAGAAAGGGCGTTCAAAGACGCGGAAGTAGATCAGATGTTGTGCGTAATTATTCAAATCAGTATTCTGCTAGAGTGCCGTCGTAATTAATCACTTGTCCATTATGATTTTCATCATCCAAAACAAAGCTTACGATTAATTCCGCAGCCTGAGCAGGTGTTTTTACAAAATCTCCCGTTATATGCCCATTCAAATCCGTCGAAACCGCCCCTGGCATCACCGCAAAAATCTCCACAGGTATGCTCTCCTGCTCAAAACTCATTGCCCAAGATTTTGTCATTACATTCAAAGGTGCCTTGGCTGTTTGGTAGGCAAACGCATTGAAGTAAGGTAGTGGCTCAATAGGTATACTGATATTTTCAATAGTGCCCTTATTGGCAATCAATAATGGTAGCAAGCCTTTAGAAAGTGCAAAAGGACCGATAAAGTCAACTTGATGGGTTGCCTGTAGTTCTTCAACCGTAAACTCCCATCCAGGTTTATGCATATCGCCTGGAATACCCGCATTATTAACCAAGAGCGTCAACTCTGGGTAATTCTGCTTGATTGTTGTCACTGCGTTATCAATACTCTCTAAGTCGGCAACGTCCAACAGCACCAACTTTGCATCACCAAATTTTCGGAGGGCAGTTACTGCAGTTTCTCCTCGCTTCTGATCACGTGCCCCAACTAAAACACGATACCCCACTTCCAACAACTGCTTCGCAATCTCAAATCCAATACCTTTATTCGCACCAGTTACTAATGCTGTCTTTGTCATCTTTCATTCTCCTTTTTTTCTGCATATTGTTGATAACAGGCGATCTTTAGTTCGGCGCCCCGCAACTTTTTTTACGCATTTACAAGGGGTGCAATTGCGGAATCTTTTTATTGCAAAATTCCAGACATAATGAGATTCCAAACGACATCATATTCCTGTTGAATGGTTGGTATTAGCCATTCTCGACTGTAAAGTGGGTGATGAAATCGGATTGTTGACACATAGATTCCACGGGCAATATCTCCTGCTAGTCCTTCTTTAAACTCGTGATTGCTTATCCCTGCTTCTACAATTTTGGTGATGCTACCGATGATATGATTAACAAATTCATTAGCAATATCAGGTTCAGTGATGACATAAAACCAGCGTTTTAAAACCGCAAGACGTAAAGCCGATTTACTTGGGAAATGACGATAAATGGTTCCATGTGTGACATTTAATGATCGCGCCACATCAACTACACTCGTCTTCTCTGGTCCAAACCGACGAAGAACATCTTCCGTCGCATCCAAAATGGTTTCTTTTGTTAGAAGTGAATCTGCCATTAATATCGAGTACCAGCTACAGCAATTGTGCTGATTACTTTCTACGCGATCCACAGAGCCGTATGTTCCTCCAGACATTCCCATACAACCAAGACCCATGCTTGAAACTAATGGACCGTTTTTACCCAAATGGCTTTGTTTAATTTAATTAACCCATATTTAAGATAAATTGAATATACGAGTCAATTTCATAATTCGATTCGAATATAGGGCTATAATTACCGAAAATAAAATGCTGCTTGTTTAAAAAAATACGGTTATGCTGCTTGAGGCAGGCGTTTATTCAACTTATCGAGTGCAAACTTGGTTAGGTTGTACGCAAGTATACTGAGTTGGAAGTCGACGTTGGCTCGGACACCGCGGTGACGTGTTCGTTTCAATCCATAGTAACCCTTGAGATAGGCAAAGACACGCTCGACAGCCGTTCGCTTTTTGTACAGTTCTTTAAACCCTTTGCTGCCTCTTGCCGGATAGGTGTGCTTACGCACGTCCGTTTCGATCCGAATTTTAAACACCTTTTGGCAGCCGGATTCCGCAAACGGACATTCCTTGCACTCGCTTGGACGGGTATACCGAAGTGTCTCATACTTGGGATCAAAGCTGTCGTACCGATAGGCGTGGCCTTCTTTGCAAACCGGACCATAATCAAGATTCATCCCTTCCGGCGGAGCCGTATGGTGGATGATATCAATGATCGGGTAAGCTTGGAGCGAACGAATCAACTCGTAAATGGGCGTGCTGTCGTAGCCTTTGTCCCCCAACCCATATTTCACCTTCAGCATGGGAAACTTAAGTGGAAGACCTTTGAGCAACAGTACAGCCATGCGTTGGTCGTTCAAATGAGCCGAGCTCAGTACCCCGCTGAGCACATACTGACTATCGGTATCCACTACGATGTTGGCTTTATAGCCATACCAGGTGGTGAGCTTGCCTTTCGAATTTTTCTTGGTGCAACGCGAAGCAGACCTGGGCATCGCTTCAAACAGCTCGTCGTAGGTGAAGGGCAACATGTTTTCTATTTTCTTTTCGAAAGGGGGCAGGCTCGCCTCGTATGCTTCCCGTTCTTTACGGCGGCGTTCCTTTTCTTCGGCCGAGCAATTTCCACGCCCGTAAACCGGCTTTGTCGGCTTCGTGGGTTCGGTCTCAGACACGGGGAGAACGGGCTCCATTTCGAGCTGTTGCACCGAAGATTCCTTCTTTTGCTTCTGTTTCCTTGCGGCTCGGCGTTTGGCAGCAGATTCTCCATATTGGCAGTCCCACGCTTCAACCGCCGAGGAATCGACGGCGATATGAGCTCCCGTTAAGAAACCCTCGGCATGAGCGGCTCTCACCAAACGGTCCAGCACCTGTTCGAGCAGACCCTTTTGCTGCAGCGCCAGATTCAGCCGAGAGTAGGTCGATTCGCTTGGTATACGGTCCGAGCCGGTGAACCGGCATTGGATGCGAAACTCCTCGCTGCTTTACAGACGTTTTATGATGGAAGAGACGAATTCTATACCCTCCATCTTTGCGATGAGCAGCGAATATACCATGGCTGGATAATTTAATTCTTCCTTACGCCCGCGACGTTTTGGTTTGCTGAGTGCCTGCATGACTGGGGCAAGATCCAAATGCTCGAAGATTTGGCTGTACTTATCTTCGGGGCGCATTTCCATTAATTCCTCGAAGGAAAACAACTCCGTTTGGCGAATTGAATAGATAGGGATTACCTCCGTTTCTCTTTCTCGAGTTTGGTTTGGTCACTATTACTTCGAGATTTGGGGAGGTACTCCTTTTTCTATGCCCAAAAAATCCAGTTATATCAAGGGTTTTGAATTATGAAATTGACTCTATACTGCAATAAAATTCAAAACACAAGTATCAGATTTTGATTTTTGTTATTTGATAAAATATGTCAGAAAAACTTTATTTAGCTTCATTTTGTTTATTAGTCACAACATTTTCCATTTGTGATTTTGCATGTATTTTGCCTCAAATATTACTCTTTAGTTACTATGTAACCAAAAAGTCTGTACTTTTCGTATTTACACTTTTGGTCCAGAATAACTCTTGTGGCCACAAATACATTAAGAAATTTTAAAATATAAGGAGTGTGCGATTATGCCCACAAATACAAATCAAATTATTCTCAATATTCGATTCAAAGTTAAACCAGGAAAGAAAGAAACATTTCGTGACAGTTTGTTTTCAATGATTAACAACTTTAGAAATGAGCCTACTTTCGTAAATGCAATCGTATCTGATGATTTAGATAATCCTAATGATCTTGTTATTTATGAGATCTGGCAAGGTACTAGAGAAAGCTGGATACAAGATGAACTTCCGAAGCCTTACCGTAGTGAGTATGAAGGTGCACTTACAAGCCTCATTGACGATAGAATAGTAAGTTGGCTTGAACCTATCGGGGAATGGGGCAGCAAGCTGACTAGTGTGACTTGTTAAAATCATTATTGAAACTAGAACCCTTTAGTGTTATACATTTTATTCCCCATTTTTTCAGAAGCAAAATAATAAGTTGTTTTTGAACACAAAACTGTTTATAAGCGATACAACTAAAACGCGAGACAAAACTTGAAGTTTTGTCTCGCGTTTTTCTATTCATGGACATTTCTTAAGAAACAATCTGTTAAATATTGCCATACCATTTGTCTGGCAGTGCCAAACCGTGGTGATCAGCCAAGCAGTTAACGAACGGGCGTGTAGCGGAGCACCACGACGCCGGAGCCGATGGGGGTGGTCTCGGTCAGCTTCAGATTCAGTCGATCACGAACTCCCCCCAATAATTGGAGGCCACGTCCGGCAACGATTGGCTGTACCAGGAAGTGATACTCATCCACCAAGCCTAGTTGTGCCAGGGTGGAACCGAGACCGGGACCGACGTTAACGACTAGATAGCAATAATTGGGTCATCGGCAACAATTGAATGACAAATATAGCGATCGTCCCAGGCTCCCTTTTGGTACCATGCTTCGAACTAAATACCAAATACTAGCTTGGATAGTCGATTGAAACTTGCCCGGTACTCGTCTCGGTTTTTAAAGTCATAACTATGTATCATCATCGAAAAGTGTTGTCCTTTCTAAGTAAGGATATTTAATTATTCGCGTGATTCCGCATGGTTCCTTCTTCGTTGTGTAATTCTAAAACGATGCTATTTCCTCCCCTCCTCCCCACCTTCATCTTCACAAAAAAAGTGGACATTTCCGTTTCTCTAAAACGGATGTCCATATATATCGCTTTAGGCCTTATTCCCATACACGACCGAGCCGCTGCGCTTTGAAGCCGCTTTCTTGAATTATTTTACCAAACCGGACCATTGGCGTACATATCCCGATTTATCGAGCTTAAACTGGATTCCACTGTTAATATTGCTAATAATATGGCAAAGATAATCCGATAGACCTATGAAAAAATCGGGCGAGTCCGACGAAAATATGATTATACCCCGCCCTTAAGTCTCAAATCATTCCTGTTGACAGGGATTTTCGACCTAAAGTTTGGGCACATCACTACGCGGGAGGTAAGGCCTAAAGTTTCATGTGATCCCTAATCATGTCGTCCGCTAATCCTAACCGCAATCACACATTTTTATTATCTTGAAGGAGTGTACATCTTCGTGAAAACTATCTCTTACCCCCGCAAATCCGCAATGCTTCTTGTTTTTGTTCTGATATTGGCGCTTTTGGGCAATCCGGCCACCAAGACCGCCAGCGCTGAAATTGAACCCGTCTCCAACGCCAGAACGACTTGGTTATGGCACACCGCTCTCATCCAATCATCGTCCTCCGAGCTGTTGAACTTTGCTAAGTCCCAAGGCGTCGGAATCATATACTTGCAAATTAGCACCAAAGTGGATCTTGCCTCCTACCGCAGCTTCATTCGCCAGGCCTCGGAAATGGGCATCGAGGTTCATGCTCTAAACGGAGCCCCGGACTGGGCCCTCGCCACAAGCCGTCCGAAATTGGACGCTTTTATGAAATGGATTAACGATTACCAACAGCATGCCGAGCCGGAAGAGAAGCTAAAGGGAATTCATGTTGACATTGAGCCCTATCTGCTTCCGGTCTGGAAAACGGACTACGACACCCTGGTGACTGAATGGCAAGGCAATGTCGATGCGTTGGCCCGGCAGGCGGCTGACTTGGAACTCCCGCTATCGGCGGCTCTTCCCTTCTGGCTCGATAATTATAAAGTACCGGACAGCGAACAAACTTTGAGCTCCTGGATGATCTCGCGCTTCGAATCCGTGACCCTGATGTCTTACCGCGATAGCGCCAAGGCCATTTACGATACGGCTAAAACCGAGTTGGCCGAAGGCGAAAGCTTGAACAAGAAAATCTACACCGGTGTGGAAACCAAGCCCTCCAGCGAAGGAAATTTCATCACTTTTTACGAAGAAGGAAGCCAAGTTCTGAATGAGCAGCTCGTCCAGTTGGAGCAATTGGGCGAAGCGCATACCTCGTTCGGCGGTATCGCCGTCCACGACCTGGTAGGCTGGATGAATCTCGTTCAACGAGACCAATCGATGTAAGCTTACTGACCTTCTTATATAAAAAAAATCACCCTCTATTTGGCCCATGAGGGTGATTTTTTCAGCTTAAATGTTGACATTAAATTTGGCGAAAATTCAATATGATACTTAAACGTCTTAATGATCCGCCCCATGATTTGCAGTTATTACGCCAGGTGTACTTGGTACTACGGGTACTACAATCACGCTAATTAACCCCAATACGATCGCCATCGAAAAAAATACTTTTTTCATTACTTAATTCCTCCTTAAGAGTATTATTCATAAATAGAGTGTACCGCTTCTGTTGATTTTCGTCAGCATGTTTCCTAAATGATTCGAACAATGCAGAAAACTTTTTAAATGCGAATGTATCTTTAAGTATGTTAGACAATTCCAAACCTTGTAATGTTTTATCTATTGCAGCACTATACTGCTGACGAACAAAGTGATACAGCGACAATTTGAAGAATACTCTCATCAAGTACACTGTTCGCTTCAGCTTATAGTATTCGAGTGCTTTATTTATATCGTCTTCAAATAAAGTCAACACATCACCAATGTCAAAATCATGCTTTATTGCCGCATCGGTGATGTTGAGTATCCCAGGTAATAATTCTTCGATTCTTGCATCCCTTAGAAATTGAATATACGGGTCAAGGTACTCTAATCTACCTGAGAGCAAATTGACTGCGAGCATGTTGGCTTTAGAGAACAATTTAAAGAACTCGACTTCTTCTTTTGCTTCTTTACTCCCGTCGTCTAGCCAAGAAAGATCACTATACTCTTCTACAAGGGCCTTTGATTCGTTGTATTGTCCCTTATTTTGAAGAGCTAATCCTTTCATTAACTTGCTGTAGCCAAAGTAGTAAGTCGGATGCCTCTCACAAGCCTTGCTTTTAGTTGATCTTTCGCCTTCAAGCTCTAGGGCGGCCAAGTGAAGCTTGTCAGCTATTTCGATCATTTTGTCCCAATCTTCAAGGGTATATGTAGCCTTTAGCAGATCTACTAAGGAATCAATTTTCAAATCGTCCAGGCGTAATTGATTCAATAAATTTACCTCCAATCCCATTTAATTCCTTATCATAAGGATACGGAATTATTTACCATTAGTCAATTATTCTAAAGTGTTTTTTCTTATGATTGGGGCAATTATTGATCATTTTTTGAACAAGCTAAATCAATCCTCAACAAATTCCTATAAACGACAAAATCGCCCCCTCCCTTTCGGGAGAGTGCGACAAATTATTTAAAGTACCCGGTCCCCACAATCAACAAGATAACGAGAGTAACTGAGCATACAATTATTGTTTTTTTCAAAGAAAGCCACTTCCCTCATATAAACATAGTAAGATAAAATAGAAAAATGCTCCACTTCATTAAATGGAGCATTCATCATTTTTACGCGCTGAACGTTGCGGTATCAGCAAAGTTAGTTAAATGCAGGCTTTTTGCGATGTTTCGTTATTTGTTCAAAAGAATAAGCTATGCGAATTAAGGTAGGTTCGGTAAATGCTTTTCCGGCAAAAGTAACGCCAAATGGTCTGCCGTTCGCTCCATACCCCGCGGGGATAGCAATCGATGGATAACCAGCTTTGGCACATATATCCGCTCCAATATAAGCAGGAAACATTATCGCATCTAACTGATAACGATTTATCGCATAATCGATTCCTTCGTTCTGGGCTAGATATAAATCCATAATGGATTCCAAAATATAGTCCTTATTTTTCAAGGGATCGGTTAATCCCTCGCGGAATTTCAACATATCTTGGCCGTATTTTAGGGCTTCATCAGCATGATTTTCATTCCAATCGATAAGTTCGGACAATGAATGAAACGCCATGTGTGCCGGGAGACGCTGCAAATAATTTTCCACCCCATGATTGAATTCTAAATTCATCTTGTTCCACTGCCATGGCCCATGGAATGAAGGAATCTCGATATCTTCTACCACTTTGGCTCCTGCTTTTATCAGTTCGAAGACTGCTTGTTGAAATAGCTCCTTATTATATTCACCAGATTCATGTACGTAATCGGGCACTTCACTAAAGACCCCAATTTTCGCTCCCTGTAGTCCATCCTTGTCCAAGAATGCAGTGTAATCTTGTATAACATGGTCATTACGCCAGGTTGCTGGGTCGTGCTCATCCCTCCCAACCAATGCGCTAAGCAGAACTGCCGCATCTGAAACCGTCCTTGCCATCGGCCCTGCTGTATCTTGTGAATAAGAAAAAGGAATCATTCCTGAGCGGCTGATTAAGCCGACGGTCGGTTTAATGCCGACGATAGACATTTGTATGGCCGGACTTAGAATTGAAGCGGAGGTTTCTGTGCCTACCGCCGCCGCTGCAAAGCTCATGGCCACCGCAGCTGCCGATCCAGTACTGGATCCGCCTACGAAAAATTCACCATACGGGTGCGCGACCTGCCCTCCCTTTGAACTATAACCCGCCCACATCGTCGAGGAAACACCGTTGGCCCATTCCGTCATATTCGTCTTTCCCAATATAATGGCCCCGGATTCTCTTAGCCGGCGAATCAGGAAAGCGTCTTTCGTACTTACATGTTGCGCCAGCGCTAAAGCTCCCGCACTAGTACGCATTTTGTCTCCGGTTTCGATATTATCCTTCACGAGAATCGGAATGCCATGAAGAGGTCCTCTACTCCCCTTGCGCTGACGTTCTAAATCGAGAGCCTCTGCGATGAAAATGGCATCGGGGTTAATTTCCATGATGGAATTTATGTGAGGACCATCCTGATCATATTTTGCGATACGTGATAAATAGCAAAACACAAGTTCTCTTGAAGTAAATCTACCTTGTTCCATCGCGTTTTGTAACTCGTATATACTTGCTTCTTCAACATCAAAGTTCATCAGCGTAAAGGGATCTTTCATATTCATATACACGACCCATCAGAAGTTTTATATTGTTTAATAATACCACGATAGGTAGACATTACATTACTCCGCAAATTTATATACACCCCGGAACGCAAATTCATGAAGGCCGCGGAAACGCCGGCCTAGCAACTCATACCCCTTGGCTCCAGGGTGCAGGCCGTCCGTCAGCAAGGCTTCATCCTCCGGGCCGAGCCAGTTCAGGCCATCCTGGTAGTAAACTTTACGATCGCCCCGCTCCATAAGCAGCTCCACGGTCTCGCGGATGGCTTCACGCATCATGGGCAGCGTGAAGCCCAGACGATTCACCTCCGTTTCACGGACGGTGCCATAAATCGGGGAAATGACAAGCAGCGGAGTCTCCCTGTGCTTGTCGCGTATCGTCTCCAGCAGTCCAATCAACAGCGGCTTGAACATACGCGGGCTTAAGGTGTCTGCGCCATAGATGTTCACGCCCGCACATATGGAGATGAAATCGGCCGGCAGGTCGCGAATCAGCCGCCCGATCATCGGCTCCATGTGGCAGTTGCCGGAGAAGCCGAGATTGGTCAGGTTGAAGCCGCAGTTCGCGGCGGCAATGGCGGGCCAGGTGCGCGAAGGGCTGGAAGCCGCGACGCACTGGGTAATGGAGCTGCCGTAAGTAATCCACCGAGGCCGGGTATCTGGCAGCGGATCTGCGGAGGCTTTGTACCCAATTCGCAGGCCGGTGATGGTCATTCCAATATTTTGCGGGAGCCAAATCTCCAGATCCTTGACTCCGCCCCCCAGTCCGCTGAACAAGGCTTCTGTTGCTCCGGCGGGCAGGCTGAGCGTCCGGAACAATTCTCCCCCAACCAGGCAGTCCATGGCGGCGGTATCCGCAAGCGGTGTGAACGATACCGCCACCTCTGCGGAATCCGTGCGCAACCGCAGGCGGACACCGGCGCAAATTTCGGCTTTGCCCTCGATTCCCTCGGGCGGATACAGGTCGTAATCCAGGTAAGGAATGCGCCATGGCTTAATTCCATCCTCCCGGTGCTCCAACGAAACGGCACCGTGGAACCACTCATTCGTTAAAGGAAGCTGCATCACGGTGCATTCCCTTCCTTCTTGCCCACGGCCTCCTCAGCCAGTATGAAATCCTCTCCAAGCCATACATCCTGCTCCAGCAGCCGCCGCTGAAGCTCGGCTATGGAAATGCCGCGCGAGCCGGTGCCGCCTTGCAGCGCCAATGCAGCCGCCGTCCCCGCGGCCTGACCCATGGAGAAGCAGTTCGGCATCACCCGCAGGGAGCCTTGGACCGCACGATCCGAGGATACGGAGCGTCCGGCGACCCAAAGGTTGTCGATGCCGACCGGCAGCAGGATCCGGTACGGTACGCCGTGGGAAACTCCCGGCGGCAAGTGGTTGAAGGTCATCTCGCTTTTGCTGCTGGCGAGATGGATGTCGATGTAGTAGGCGTTGCGGGCAATGTCATCCGGAAAGGAGCGGGCAGCAAGGAAATCATCGACCGTCAGGATGTAGTCCCCTTCGATGCGCCGGGTCTCCCGGATGCCGAGCTGCTCTCCGCTCGCCACCATATGGGCGTGCTCAAAGCCCGGCACATAGCGGCGGAAGAACTGCAGCTGGCGTTCCGCCGTGCGGCGTCCTTCAATCGCCCCCCGCGTCAAATCCTCGGCAAGCGTACCATCGACGCCGAAAACATGGCCGAAGTTGACGCCCACCAGGTAGTCGCTGATCCAGGCAAGGCCGGAGATCGACTTGCGGCCCTCCGGCAGTGCTCCTTCGGCAATCGCCAATTCCACCGTCTTGTGCAGTTGGCCCGTATCCCCACTCTCCTCCAGGAAGCGTTTGAACTTTGGACGGTCC